>NZ_JADPKY010000094.1 GCF_023074185.1 Bradyrhizobium sp. 132
TAGAACACCTGCAGCAGCAAGGCGCTCAGCAATTGCTCCGGAGGGATCGAAGGACGTCCCTCGCTGGCGTATAGCTTTCCAAGGCTGCGGTTCAAATCATTCAAAACATCCCGGACAAGTTCCCGGACCTTCCGCAGCGGATGGTTCGCTGGCACGCGCTTATCCGGCGCGATGTACGAAAACAGGCCGCCCTGATCCGTAAACCTGCCGCGCATGATCGTCTCCGCCGATTCGAGATGATAAAGTGAATCATCAAGTCCCCTCCCTGGCGAGGCGGTTTTTCAGCAGACTGCTAGAGCTTGCGCGCCACTTCGGGAGCGAGCTTCTTTTCCGCTTCGTCGATCTGTGCCGCAGCCGCCTTCAGCTTCGGCAAAATCTCTTCGATCCGATCAGCCTTGAGGATATCGACCGAAAGGCCGGCGCGGATGAACTCGGTCTGGCGCATGTGCGACAGCAGCGAGAACAGCGGCTCCCAGAAATTGTCGATGTTGGCGAGCAGCACCGGCTTGGCGTGACGGCCGAGCTGCTTCCAGGTCAATTGCTCGACCAGCTCCTCCAGCGTGCCGACGCCGCCCGGCAGCGCCACGAAGGCGTCGGACCGTTCGAACATCAGCCGCTTGCGCTCGTGCATGTCGGGAGTGACGATCATCTCCTGCACACGCGTCAGCGCGTTCTCACGCATCCGCAGGAAGTCGGGGATGATGCCGGTGACGGTGCCGCCGTGATCGAGCACGGAGGTCGCGACCGAGCCCATCAGGCCGAGCGAACCGCCGCCATAGACCAGGCGGATGTTGTTCTCGGCGAGGGACTTGCCGAACGCCTTGGCGCCTTCGGTGAAACGGGGATTGGTTCCGGGGCCGGAGCCGCAATAGACACAGACGGTTTTGATCGTGCTCATTGGTGCCATGATGCATTGCAGCGAAGAGGCGTCAAGCCCAATCGGTGATTCGGGCCACCGGAAATCTACCGGTAAATGGCGGAAAACGATCGGAGATTCGCCATCTGGCGGGGTGCGCTGGCATCGGGAAGGCTCTATATGACGAACGAAAATCGCAAATCGTACCGTGCCCGCATCCGGCGGGCCTTTCAGGCTTTTTGATGGACCAAGCTCAATCGTTCGACGGCGCCGACGTTCCTGATCCTCCCGCCGTGGGACCATTGGAGCGGGCCACGCTGATGGGCACGCTGGCGCATCTGTGGCCCTATATCTGGCCCGGCGACCGCTTCGACCTGAAGATGCGCGTGGTCTGGTCGATGGTGCTGCTGCTCGCGGCCAAGCTGATCACGCTGACCGTTCCTTTCAGCTTCAAATGGGCGACCGACGCGCTGACAGGGGCCAACACCGCGCCGGTGCAGGCGGACAATTGGCACCTCTGGGTGATCGCCTCGCCATTGCTGCTGACCGCCAGCTACGGCGCGATGCGCATCGTGATGGCGGTGCTGACGCAATGGCGCGACGGCATTTTCGCGCGCGTTGCCATGCACGCGGTGCGTAAGCTCGCCACCATCACCTTCATTCACATGCACGAACTCTCGCTGCGCTTTCATCTCGAGCGCAAGACCGGCGGTCTGACGCGCGTGCTCGAGCGTGGCCGCGAGGGCATCGAGGTCATCGTGCGCATGGTGATCCTGCAGCTGATCCCGACCATCGTCGAGGTCTCGCTCCTGATGGCCGTGCTGCTCTGGCAGTTCGACTGGCGCTACGTGGTCGCAACCCTGATCACGGTAACCGTCTACATGTACTACACCTACATCGCCACCGAGTGGCGGATCGGCATCCGCCGCAAGATGAACGATTCCGACACCGAGGCTAACACCAAGGCGATCGACTCGCTGCTCAACTACGAGACCGTGAAGTATTTCAGCGCCGAGACCCGCGAAGCGCAGCGCTATGACAAGTCGGTCGCACGCTACGAGGAGTCGAGCGTTCAGGCCTATACCTCGCTCGCGGTGCTCAACACCGGCCAGGCCGTGATCTTCACGCTGGGGCTGACCGCGACCATGTTGATGTGCGCGATCGGCGTGCGCAACGGCACCAATACGGTCGGCGATTTCGTGCTGGTCAACGCCATGATGATCCAGCTTTACCAGCCGCTGAACTTCATGGGCATGGTCTATCGCGAGATCAAGCAGGCGATCATCGACATCGAGAAGATGTTCAACGTGCTGGGACGCGAGGCCGAGATCAAGGACGCGCCCGACGCGAAGCCGCTGGTGGTCTCGGCCGGCACGGTGCGCTTCGAGGACGTGCGCTTTTCCTATGAGCCGGCCCGGCCGATCCTCAAGGGCATCAGCTTCGAGGTGCCGGCCGGCAAGACGGTCGCGATCGTCGGCCCGTCCGGCGCGGGCAAGTCGACCATGTCGCGACTTCTGTTCCGCCTCTACGACATTTCCGGCGGAAAGATCCTGATCGACGGCCAGGACATCCGCGAGGTCACGCAGGCCTCGCTGCGCGCCTCCATCGGCATGGTGCCGCAGGACACCGTGCTGTTCAACGACACCATCCGCTACAACATTCGCTACGGCCGCTGGGACGCCAGCGATGCCGAGGTGGAAGAAGCGGCGCGGCTGGCGCAGATCGATCATTTCATCCGGATGTCGCCGATGGGCTACGAGACCCAGGTCGGCGAACGCGGCCTGAAACTATCCGGGGGCGAAAAACAGCGTGTCGCGATCGCGCGCACTGTCTTGAAGGCGCCGCCGATCCTGGTGCTGGACGAGGCCACCTCGGCGCTGGACACCCACACCGAGCACGAGATCCAGGGCGCGCTCGAGCGCGTGGCGAAGAACCGCACATCGCTGGTGATTGCCCATCGGCTCTCGACCATCGTCGGCGCCGACGAGATCATTGTGCTGGACCAGGGCCGCATCGCCGAGCGCGGCACCCACGCAAAACTGCTCGCGGAGGGGGGCCTTTACGCCAGCATGTGGAACAGGCAGCGCGAGGCCGAGGCGGCGCGCGAGAAACTGGCCCGGATGGCCGACTCCGGCGAGGCGCCCAACCGGGAGCCGCCGTCGGTCCAGGATGTCCTGACGACGCCTGCGGCGGCGGAGTGACCTTGTCTCCGGTCCCTACTCTGGCCTAAACAACACCACCGCGCGGGACGACCTGCGCCATCAACCCTGAGCGGCAGATAGCGATGTCCATTCTCGATTCGATCCAGCGTCAGATCCCGCCGATCCACAAGGAGGGCTATCCCTTCATCGGCGGCTTTGCACTGGCAAGCCTCATCCTGTTCTGGCTGTGGTCGCCTTTGGGGTGGATCGGCACTATCCTGACCGTGTGGTGCGCGCTGTTCTTCCGCGACCCCGTGCGCGTGACCCCCGTCCGCGAGGGGCTCGTGGTGTCGCCGGCCGACGGCCGCGTCTCGATGATCACCATGGCGCTGCCGCCGGCCGAGCTCGGGCTCGGCGACCGGCCACTGCCGCGCGTCTCGGTGTTCATGAGCGTGTTCAACTGCCACGTGAACCGCAGTCCGATCACGGGCAGGGTGGACCGTATCGCCTATCGGCCCGGCCTGTTCATCAATGCCGAGCTGGACAAGGCGAGCGAGGACAATGAGCGCAACTCGCTGGTGATCACGACGCCGACGGCGCGGATCGGCGTGATCCAGATCGCAGGGCTTGTCGCCAAGCGCATCGTCTGCTTCGTCAAAGAGGGGCAGGCGATCGGCGCCGGTGAGCGCTTCGGCCTGATCCGCTTCGGCTCGCGGCTCGATGTCTACCTGCCGGTGGGCACCAAGGCGCTGGTCTCGGAAGGGCAGACGGCGATCGCCGGTGAGACGATTCTGGCCGATCTCACCGGGGACGACCCAAGCCGCGCCTATCGCTCCAATTAACCAATAAGGCGGTCCAGGGGCTTTCCGCCGCAATGGCGGAGGGGAACGCAGCTTGCTATATCTCGCCTCAAGGTGAGGACGAGCCAATGACGCCCTATGATTTCAAGGATCCTGACGTGCGCCGCCGGCGGTTCCGCCCGATCCCGGTGCGGATGCTGGTGCCCAACGTCATCACGCTGCTGGCGATCTGCGCTGGCCTGACCTCGATCCGCCTGTCGATCGAGGGGCGGATGTCACTCGCAGTCTACGCCATCGTGTTCGCGGCCTTGCTCGACGGCATCGACGGCCGCGTTGCGCGCCTCATCAAGGGCCAGTCCAAATTCGGCGCCGAACTCGACAGCCTCGCCGACTTCGTCAATTTCGGCGTCGCTCCCGGCCTGATGCTGTACTTCTGGCAGCTACACGAGCTCGGTAATGCCGGCTGGATCGCGGCGATGGTGTTCGCGATTTCCGGCGGCCTCCGGCTGGCGCGCTTCAACGCCACCATGGACGATCCCAACAAGCCGGCGTTCGCCGCCAATTTCTTCACCGGCGTGCCGGCGCCGGCCGGCGCGATCACGGTGTTGCTGCCGATCTATGTGGCGTTCCTCGATCTCGGCCGGCTGCCTGCGGCGGTGACGGCTGCGTATACACTGCTGATCGCCTTCCTGATGGTGTCGCGCCTGCCGGTGTTCTCCGGCAAGACCAAGCGCATGCGCGTGCCGCCCGAGCTGGTGCTGCCGGCCTTCGTCGCGGTGGTCGTCTTCATCGCGATCCTGATCGCTTATCCCTGGCACGTACTCTCGGTGGGCACGGTGTTGTATCTCCTTGCTTTGCCGCTCGGCTACAAATCCTATCGCGACCAGCGGCGCGCGCTGGAAGCCACCGCGCCGTCGGGAGGCGAGGTCTCGTCGCCGCCGTCGGCACCGACGCTGGCTAACCTGTCGGAGCCGCCGCACGACGACGACCGGCCAGGAAGCCTGCACTGAACGGCAAGACACTGAGCAGCAAGACACTGAGCAGCAAGACTCGGATATCTGCCATGAGGCGCGCTGAGTTGGGTTGAGGCCGGATCTCGGCTATATCGCCAGTGTCGGCGGCACCGCGCCAACAGCGGCCGCCAATCTGGGAGAGAACGCCGTGACTGATATCGCGACCGGGCCGCTGCCCGCTTCCGTCCTCGAAGCGCTGGGCCGCTACGACACGCCGACGATCTGCAATGCCATGGAGATCGTGGCGCCCGAGCGCCGGCTGATCGGCTACACCACCAAGCAACTGGTCTGCCCGTTCCCCGATCTGCCGCCGATCGTCGGCTACGCTCGCACGGTTGCAATCCGCTCGGTGCTGAAAAATTCGCTGCCGCCGGAAGAGCAGTCGAAGCGCCGCATCGACTATTACGAATATGTCGGCACCGGCTTTGGTCCGCGTATCTCGGTGATCCAGGACATCGACGGTCCCGACGTCGGCTACGGCGCGTTCTGGGGCGAGGTGCAGAGCAACGTGCACAAGGCGCTCGGCTGCCTCGGTGTCATCACCGACGGCTCGATCCGCGACATTCCGCAATGGGCCCCGGGCTTCCAGGCGCTGGCCGGCTCGATCGGGCCGTCGCATGCCTGGGTGCATGCGGAGAGCTTTGGCGGCGAGGTGCGCGTCGCCGGCATGACCGTGAAATCGGACGATCTGATCCACGCCGATCTGCACGGCGCGATCGTGATCCCGCGCGACATCGCCGCAAAACTGCCCGACGCCGCCGAGCTCTGCGGCCGCCGCGAGACGCCGATCCTCGAGATCGCCCGCAGCCCCGACTTCTCGCTGGAGAAGCTCAAGGCCGCGCTGAAGCGCTCTGCTGAGATCCACTAACGGCGGGACTGCAACGATCTACGGCTGCGGCGCCGCCCGCGGGCTGCCCTGTTCCGTCAAGAACAGGGCGGCCTGATCCGGCTCGCCGAACACCGCGGCAGCGCAGCCAATCAAGGTGAAGCCGCCGGCAAAATCCCACAGAGTAATATCTTCCGCATTGTCCGAGATGTGGATCAAGCGCGCTGCGATCACGGCCAAGGCCGCCTCGATAAAGAGCAGCACGCTGAACACCGGCAGGACGAGCTCGGGTTTGAGCATGTGGAGCGCCAGCACTGCGGGAAGCGCGGTGAGAAGACTGAACAGCGTCACCATTACGATGCCTTCCGCCATGCGTGTGCCGGCCCGCGCCAGAATACCAACTGACCCGTCACCCCCGATGTGGCGCAAGGCCGCAGCCGAAGGGTTCGCGCACCCACAGCCTTGAGTGACGGGGCGCGAGAGCCCTTATGGTTATCAAAACGTTGAAAGTCCTGTCGGCAGTCGGCAAAGCCGGCGCCTTTCAGCGCGCTGCACCCGCCAGGCGAGCCGGCTCAACTTAACCTTTACGCGTCTTTAATCGCAGCTCACTAGGGTTTCCGATGCGGTTCGGGGTTGGGCCGCGCCATCGGCCAGGACGGCCGTTGTTGTGTGCGCGTTGGAGTCTTCCATGGATATCATGACGGGCGCCGGCCTCGTGGCGGGCATTATCGTCGTCGCGACGATGGTGTTGCTGGGCGGCGATCTGCACATGTTCATCAGCGAGCATGCGATGATCATCATCTTCGGCGGATCGGCCGCAGCGACCATGATCCGCTTTCCGCTCTCAGTGCTGATGCACGGCCTGCCGCTCGGCATGAAGTTCGCCTTCACGATGAGCCGGCTGTCGGCGCACGATCTGGTCGACGAGCTCGCCCGCATCGCCGAGATTGCCCGCAAGCAGGGCCCGGTGGGGTTGGAAAAGGTCGAGACCGACGAGCCTTTCCTCGCCAAGGGCATTCGCTACGTCGCCGACGGGTACGACCTCGATTTCATTCGGGATAATTTGGAACGCGACCGCGACAATTTCCTGATGCATCTGAACGAAGGCAGCAAGATCTACCGCGCCGTCGGCGACTGCGCGCCCGCGTTCGGCATGATCGGAACCCTGATCGGCATGGTGCAAATGTTTTCGAACATGTCAGATCCCTCGAAGCTCGGCCCGTTCATGGCGACCGCCCTGCTGGCAACTCTCTACGGTGCGCTGGTCGCGAACCTGCTCTGCCTGCCGATCGCCGACAAGCTGCATGGCAAGCTGATCGACGAGGAAACCAATCGTACGCTGATCATCGACGGCATTCTGATGATCCGCGACTCCAAGAGCCCGACTTTGGTGCGCGAAATGCTGCTGGCCTATCTTCCCGAGAAGCACCGCCACGCCGAAGGCGAGCCGGTTCCGGCGTAACGCCGGACGTCGGGATCTGACCCATGGCCAAGAAAAAACGCGAAGAAGCACATGGCGGCCATGGCTGGTTCGTGACGTTTGCCGATCTGATGGCCTTGCTGCTGGCGTTTTTCGTGATGCTGGTCGCATTCTCCACGCAGGACTCCAACAAGCTGAAGATCGTCGCGGGCTCCATGCGCGAGGCCTTCGGCGTCCAGAGCGAAGCGCGCTACGCCGGCATCATCGAATCCGACGGCCTGCCGACCCGCGCGCGGCTGAAGAACGTCGACCACATTCAGCCTGAAGACGCCTCCAACACGCCGACGCCGGACCAGGAGGATCATGACCGCACGTCGGGAGCGAAGATCAAGGTCGATCGCAATTTTGCGCTGGCGGCGGCTTCGCTGCGCCAGGCCTTGCAGGACATGCCGGAACTGACCGAGATATCCAAGCACATCATGTTCGAAGAGACCAAGCAGGGCCTCAACCTCGAGATCGTGGACCAGGACGGCCGCTCGATGTTCGCCGACGGCTCCAAGGTGCCCTATGACCGCACCCGCCGGCTGATCGAGAAGCTCGCTGTCCCGCTCAAGGCGACGCCGTTGCGCGTCTCCATCGCCGGCCATACCGCAGCCGGATTCGTGCCGACCCGCAGCGACTACGGCGCCTTCGACCTTTCGGCCGATCGCGCCAACGCCGTGCGTCAGATCCTCGAACGCGAGGGCCTGCCGCCGGCGCACGTCTTCGCCGTCGCCGGCAAGGCTGACACCCAACCGCTGTTTCCGGACGATCCCTCGCTCGCGGCCAACCGGCGGGTGACCATCACCCTGATGCGCGAAGATCCGCCGCTGCCGCCGAATTTGAAGCCGTAGGGTGCTTTCAAGCGAAGGGACGCCGGTCGCGCGAAGAAAACCCGTCGAAATCAGAATTTGGAGCCGGTTCCGGTGCAATTGAAACGGAAAGGCTCCAAGCCCTTGCGCTACGATCTTACCTGAGGCATGTCGTCGCGCGTCGACGACCGTTGCTGCGCCGTCACAGCATTCGGCTCCGCGCCTGCTAAGGTGGCGTGTCGTTTGACAAGCGCGCCGGAACCGTCAAAAGGCGCCGGATCATTTCTCGGGAAGAAGCGTTTCTAGTCTCTCATGACGGCGAGCATCACATCGACCGAACCCCAGGACGCGCCAGTTACCTCGGGATTCTGGGGCCTGACGCTCGGGAGCATCGGCGTCGTCTTCGGCGATATCGGTACCTCGCCGCTTTATGCATTTCACGAGGCGGTACGGGGCGCGGCCCATGGCGCGCCGGTCTCGCGGGTCATGGTGCTCGGCGTGCTCTCGCTGATCCTCTGGGCGCTGCTGATCGTCGTCACCGCCAAATACGTGCTGCTGCTGCTGCGCGCTGACAACAACGGGGAGGGCGGCACGCTTTCGCTGATGGCGCTCGGCCAGCGCGCGCTCGGGCGGCGGAGCTGGTTCCTGATGGCGCTCGGCGTGGTCGGCGCTTCCATGTTCATCGGCGATTCCATGATCACGCCGGCAATCTCGGTGCTGTCGGCGGTCGAGGGCCTGAAGCTCGCAACGCCTGCGTTTGAACACTACGTCGTGCCGCTCACCGTCTTCATCCTGGCGCTGCTGTTCGCTGTCCAGAGCAAGGGGACGGCACTGGTGGCCTCGGCCTTTGGCCCCGTGATGGTGATCTGGTTCACCGTTCTTGCCGTGCTCGGCATCATTCACATCGCCGACGACCCGTCGGTGCTTGCTGCCATCAATCCCTATTACGCGCTGCAATTCCTGCTGTCGCATGGCACGATCGGTCTGGTGACACTGGGCGCCGTGTTCCTGGCTGTGACCGGCGGCGAGGCGCTCTATGCAGATCTCGGCCATTTCGGCCGCAAGCCGATCCAGTCGGCCTGGATGTTCTTCGTGCTGCCCTCGCTCCTGATCAACTATTTCGGGCAAGGCGCGCTGGTGCTGTCCGATCCCAGCGCGATCGAGCACTCGTTCTACCGTATGGTGCCAGAGCATTTCGTGCTGCCGCTGGTCGGACTTGCGACCGCGGCGACCGTAATTGCGAGCCAGGCGGTGATCACGGGGGCCTATTCGCTGGTCTATCAGGCTGTGCAGCTCGGCCTCCTGCCGCGCTTCGAGGTGCGCTTCACCTCGGAAACCCACGCCGGCCAGATCTATCTGCCGCGTGTAAACCGGCTGCTCCTGATCGGTGTGATGCTGCTGGTGCTGTTATTCCACACCCCCAGCAATCTGGCTTCGGCCTACGGCATCGCGGTCTCCACCACCATGGTCGCCGACGGCATCATGGGCTTTATCGTGATCTGGAAATTGTGGAACTGGCGCGCCGCGACGGCCGCAGTGGTGATCCTGCCCTTTGTCGTGGTCGACCTGAGCTTCTTCAGCGCGAATCTTCTGAAGCTGCTCGAAGGCGCCTGGGTGCCGCTGTTGTTCGGCGTGGCCATGGCGGGGACAATCTGGACCTGGCGGCGAGGGTCGGGGATACTGATCCAGAAGACGCGCCGGATCGAGGTGCCGCTGGACGATCTGATCCGCAGCCTGGAGAAGCGGCCGCCGCATATCGTCAAGGGCACCGCCGTGTTCCTGACCAGTGATCCCTCTTTCGTGCCGACCGCGCTGCTGCACAATCTCAAGCACAACAAGGTGCTGCACGAGCACAACGTGATCCTGACGATCGAGACCGCGCATATGCCGCGAGTCGATCTGTCCGAGCGTTTCCGGATGGAGAAGATCAGCGACAAGTTCTTCAAGGTCCGTCTGCGCTTCGGTTACATGGAGCAGCCGAACGTGCCCAAGGCGCTCGCGATCGCGCGCAAGCAGGGCTGGCAGTTCGACATCATGTCGACGTCGTTCTTCGTGTCGCGGCGCTCGCTGAAGGCGTCGGCGCAGTCCGGCATGCCGCTCTGGCAGGACCATTTATTCATCGCGCTGAGCCGGTCCGCCAACGACGCCACCGACTATTTCCAGATTCCCACCGGGCGGGTGGTTGAAGTCGGAACCCAAGTCACTATTTGAACGCGATCGGCTGAGCAATGCAGAATTGCATGGCTAAGGCCCAGAATCAGGCTAGGCTATGCCGATAGCGCAGGCCTATAAGCCGCGCGGCCCTCCGCCATTGTGCAGTGAAGCATTCTAGAGGCCACCAGGCTCTCCCATGACAAGTGACCTAGAGATTTCCGCCCCGGAAACGGCGGCGGCCAATGGGCATGGCGATGCCCACACGACCGCCCGTTTCGGTGCGCTGACGCTCGGCAGCATCGGCGTCGTCTATGGCGATATCGGCACCAGCCCGCTCTACGCGTTCCGCGAGGCGGTGATGGCGGCTTCCGGCGTGGAGGGCGTGCCGACGCAAGCGGCCGTGCTCGGCGTGCTCTCACTGATCCTGTGGGCGCTCATCGTCGTGGTGACGCTCAAATACGTCGTGATCCTGCTCCGCGCCGACAACAACGGCGAGGGCGGCACGCTGGCGCTGATGGCGCTGGCCCAGCGTGCGGTCGGCACCGGCGGAGCCACCATCGTCCTGCTCGGCATCATTTCCGGCGCCCTGTTCTACGGCGACGCCGTGATTACGCCGGCGCTCTCGGTGCTGTCGGCGATCGAAGGCATGAAGGACGTCACGCTGCGCTTCGAGCCCTACATCGTACCGCTGACCATCATCATCCTGGTCGGACTGTTCGCCGTGCAGTCCCGCGGCACAGCTCGCGTCGCCGCCTTCTTCGGCCCGATTATGTGCGTCTGGTTCGCGGTCATCGCGGCAGCGGCGATCCACCCGATCATCGAGCAGCCGCAGGTGCTGTACGCGCTGAACCCGCTCTACGCCGTGTCCTTCATGTTCCACCACGGCATCATCGGCTTCGTGACGCTGGGCGCGGTGTTCCTGGCGGTCACCGGTGCCGAGGCGCTCTATGCCGACCTCGGCCATTTCGGCAAGCGGCCGATCCAGATCGCCTGGCTGTCCATCGTGTTGCCGTCGCTGGCGCTGAACTATCTGGGGCAGGGCGCCCTCGTGCTCGGCGATCCCGGTGCGATCGTGAGCCCGTTCTTCCAGCTCTTTCCGCAAGGCTTTTTGCGCGGCTGCATGGTCGTGCTGGCGACCGCCGCAACTGTCATCGCGAGCCAGGCGGTCATCACCGGCGCCTATTCGCTGACACGCCAGGCGATCCAACTCGGCCTGCTGCCGCGCTTTGAAATTCGCCATACGTCTGAAGCCCATTCGGGCCAGATCTTCATCCCGCGCATCAACCAGCTCCTGCTGCTCGCGGTGGTGCTGCTGGTGCTCTTGTTCCGCTCCTCCAGCGCGCTGGCCTCGGCCTATGGCATCTCCGTCACGGGCACCATGGTCGTCACGGCGATGATGGGTTTCGTCGTGATCTGGAAGGTCTGGAAGTGGTCGCCGTTCACGGCTGCCGCCCTGATCGCGCCGTTCCTGTTCTTAGATCTCACGTTCCTGGCCGCCAATTTACTCAAGGTGTTCGAGGGCGGCTGGGTGCCGCTGGCGCTCGGCGCGCTCATGATCATCCTGATGTACACGTGGCGACGCGGCAGCCGGCTGTTGTTCGAGAAGTCGCGCAAGCTCGAATTCCCCCTCGCCGACCTCGTGGCGATGCTGGAGAAGCGGCCGCCGCAGCGCGTACCTGGTACCGCGGTGTTCCTGACCAGCGATCCCCTCAGCGCCCCGACCGCGCTGATGCATAGTCTGAAGCACTACAAGGTGCTGCATGAGAAGAACGTCATTCTCACCATCGAGACCGCGCAGACCCCGCGCATCAATCCGGCCGAACGGGTGAGGCTGGAGCAGATCTCGCCGACCTTCTCCAAAGTGACGCTGAAGTTCGGCTTCATGGAATCGCCCAACGTGCCGAAGGCGCTGGCGATCGCCCGCAAGCTCGGCTGGCAGTTCGACATCATGTCGACCTCGTTCTTCCTGTCGCGGAGGGCGCTCAAGCCGGCCGCCCATTCCGGCATGCCGCGCTGGCAGGACCGGCTGTTCATCTCGCTCAGCCGTTCCGCCAACGACGCCACCAACTATTTCCAGATCCCCAGCGGTCGCGTGGTCGAGGTCGGGACCCAGGTAACGATCTAAAGCGACGATCTGATTCTCCATTTGAGGGTCGCACTTCAAGTGGCTGCGATTTAACTTTAACTTGCACGGATGAGCCCAAGCCTTTGTAGCGCTTGATTTTCGCTCACCGAGAGGCGAGGTTGCCGCCCGCCGGGATCACCCCGGATGCGGCTGCGACGTTGGAGGATGATATGGCAAACCAGGTACAGGATCTGACCCCGGACGAGGTCTCCAAGGGTGTCGCGGAGGGCCGCTATCTCCTCGTCGACGTTCGCGAGCCGAACGAGGTGGAAGCCGAGGCCTATCCCTACGGTGTCGTCGTGCCGCTCTCGACCTTCGATCCCAAGGCGATCCCCGATCCCGCCGGCAAGGAGGTCGTGTTCGCCTGCCGCTCCGGCAAACGCTCGGTCACGGCCTCGCTCGCGGCGCAGGCGGCAGGCCTGCCGTATGACAAGCATCTGGCCGGCGGCATGCTCGGCTGGAAGGCGGCGGGTCTTCCCAGCAAGGTCGGTGGCTGACCGGCCGATGACCAAGAGCTCGTCCCTGAACAACGTTTTCGCCGACCTTCCCGTCACCATCTTCGAGGCGATGTCGCAGGCCGCGCGCGACAATGCCGCCATCAATCTCGGGCAGGGCTTTCCCGACGATCCCGGTCCTGAGGACATCCGCCGCGCCGCGGCCGATGCATCGCTGAACGGCTACAACCAGTACCCGTCGATGATGGGCCTGCCGGAGCTGCGCCAGGCGATCGCCACGCATTACGACCATTGGCATTGCCTCAAGCTCGATCCGATGAGCGAGGTGATGGTGACCTCCGGCGGCACCGAGGCGCTGACTTCGGCCATCGTCGCGGTGGTCCAGCCCGGCGACGAGGTGGTGTGCTTCCAGCCGGTGTACGATTCCTATCTGCCGATCATCCGCCAGGCCGGCGGCATTCCGCGCCTGGTCCGGCTCGAGCCGCCGCATTGGCGGCTGAATGAGGAGATGCTGAAAAGCGTCTTCACTTCAAAGACCAAAGCGGTGCTCTTCAACAATCCCCTGAATCCGTCCGCGGTGGTGTTTCCGCGCGAGGACCTCGAGCTGCTTGCGCGCTACTGCCAGGAGTTCGACGTCATCGCGATCTGCGACGAGGTCTGGGAGCACGTCACCTTCGACGAGCACAAGCACATCCCGCTGATCACGATCCCCGGCATGCGCGATCGCACCATCAAGGTCGGCTCGGCCGGGAAGATCTTCTCGCTGACGGGCTGGAAGATCGGCTTCGTCTGCGCCGCGCCGCCGCTGCTGCGCGTCGCGGCCAAGGTGCACCAGTTCCTGACCTTCACCACTGCGCCGAACCTCCAGGCCGCCGTCGCCTACGGCCTCGGCAAGCCGGACGAGTATTTCCTGTCGATGCGCAAGGATCTGACGCGGAGCAGGGACCGTCTCGCCAAGGGGCTGGAGAGCCTCGGCTTCCCCGTGCTGAAGTCGCAGGGCACCTACTTCCTCACCGTCGACCTGTCGCCGCTCGGGCTCAACGAGAGCGACACTGAGTTCTGCTGGCGGATCGTGAAGGACTACAAGGTCGCGGCCATCCCGGTCTCGGCCTTCTACGAGCAGGACCCCGTGACCTCGGTGGTGCGCTTCTGCTTTGCCAAGAAGGACGAGACGCTCGACACAGCGCTGGAGCGGCTGTCGGACGCGGTGCGCAGGCGCAAGAGGTAGGGAGATGACGAACGTCAGCCGCTCAGGGGCTCGCCTTGGTCTCGCGTTCGCCGCGGCGCTGGCGTTGCTCCCGGGTCCCGCCGGGGCCGAAGAGCGGGCCGTCAACTTCTACAACTGGTCGAACTACGTGGCGCCTGACGTCCTCGATGCCTTCACCAAGGAGACCGGCATCAAGGTGGTCTACGACACGTTTGATGCCAACGAGACGCTGGAGACGCGCCTGATGGCCGGTAAGTCCGGCTATGACGTCGTGGTACCGACGGCTTATTTCCTCCAGCGCCAGATCAAGGCCAACATCTTCCAGAAGCTCGACAAGTCGAAGCTGCCGAACCTTGGCAATGCCTGGCCCGTGGTGACCGAACGTCTCGCGATCTACGATCCCGGCAATGTCTACGCCGCCAACTACATGTGGGGCACGACGGGCATCGGCTACAACGTCGCCAAGTTGAAGGCGATCCTCGGGCCTGATGCGAAGATCGACAGCTGGGACATGGTATTCAAGCCAGAGAATTTGGCAAAATTCAAAGACTGCGGCGTCCACATGCTCGACTCCGCCGACGACATTTTTCCGGCGGCGCTGAATTATCTCGGGCTCGATCCGAACTCGACCAGGCAGGCGGACCTTGAGAAGGCGGCCGATGTCGTCGCCAAGGTTCGGCCCTCCGTGCGCAAGTTTCATTCGTCCGAATATCTCAGCGCGCTCGCGACCGGCGAGATCTGCTTCGTGGTCGGCTGGTCCGGCGACATCATGCAGGCCCGCGCCCGCGCCGCCGAAGCCAAAGGCGGCATCGAGATCGGCTACGCGATTCCCAAAGAGGGCGCGCAGATGTTCTTCGACAATCTGTCGATTCCCGCGGATGCCAAGAACGTCAAGGAAGCCTACGAGCTGATCAACTATCTCTACCGACCGGACGTGGCCGCCAAAAACACGGACTTCCTGTCCTACGCCAACGGCAACCTCGCCAGCCAGAAGCTGGTCGACTCGAAAATTTTGAACGACAAGAACATCTATCCGGACGAGGCGACGCTTTCAAAACTGTTCGTCATCACGGCGCGTGAGCCGGCGATACAGCGCGTGATCAACCGCCTCTGGACCAAGGTGAAGACGGGACGGTGAGGGTTGGGAGGAACGGACGCGCATCCTGCTCAGTCGTCATGCCCGGGCTTGTCCGGGCATCCACGTCTTTCCTGCCGCGTGGCGATGCTGGACGGCCGGGACAAGCGCGGCCAGGACGGAAAAGTTGCGACCGCTACCGCCATCTCCGATGCAGCCATAGCCACTGCTCGGGATGCTCGCGGACCCAGCCTTCTACGACGTTCGTGATCGCCTGGGTCGTGCCCTGGATGTCGATCTTGCCGTCGGCGTCGCGCACCGGCGGGATCTCTTCCGTCAGTTCGGCGCGGAAACGGTTGCCGGGCAGGCGGATGATGCGGACGCCATGGATGGGACAATCGACCTGGCGCAAGAGGCGCGCCAACATCGGATTGGCGCGGGTCTTGCGGCCGAAGAAGGTAACCTCGACGCCGCCGGTCAGATACTGGTCGATCAGCATGGCGACGTGCTTGCCGTCCTTCAGCGCCTGCGCGAGCCGTAGCGGCGCGTCGCGTCCCGCCGGGATCAGCGTGCCCATGTTGACCTGGCGCATCTCCTGAATGATGCGGTCGGCGGAAGCAATGTTCGGCCGGCGGTAGAGGATCGCCGTGTCGAGCCCATGCGCAACCGCCGCGAGCGCAGGCAATTCCCAGTTCGACAGATGGGCTGCGAAGATCAGCGCCGGCTTGCCGTCGTCGCGGATGCGGTCGAACAGCTCGATGCTATGCTTGGGCAATTCGATCCGGCTGTTTTCCAGATGATCGCGGTCATAGTCCCAGACGTGGTCCATATGGGCGAATTCGGCGCCGACGCGGCCGAGATTGTCCCAGACGCCCATCAAGATGGATTCGATCTCCTCGGGCGACTTTTCCGGAAAGGCGGCTGTGAGGTTGGCGCGGCCGATCCGATGCTCGCGCAGGCGCGGCCCGATCAGCTTGGTGACGCGCGCGAAAAAGTCTGAGGTCTTGGCCGGATCGAAATAGCGCGTGGTGCGCAGCATGCCGACGGTGGCAGCGCCGATCAGGCCTCCACCGATCGATTTGGCGACCTCCCGCGCGCGGGCCTTCGTCCTCGCAGGAAGCAGCGCCATGCGTCCGGTCAGGCCGGTTCGCGGGTCAGGATCAGCGATGCGTTCTGGCCGCCGAAGCCGAACGAGTTCGACATCACCGCCGTGACGCGGGCGTCGCGCGCCTTGTTGCCGACGACGTCGAACAGGATCGTGGGATCCGGATTGTCGTAGTTGATCGTCGGCGGGATGCGCTGATGCTCCAGCGTCAGCAGCGAGAAGATCGCCTCGACCGCGCCTGCGGCCGAGATGGTGTGGCCGACCATCGACTTGTTGGAGGTGACTGGAATCTTTTGCACGAGCTCGCCGAACACCGCCGATGTCGTATTGTACTCCATCTTGTCGTTCTCGGGCGTCGCGGTGCCGTGCGCGTTGATGTGGTCGATCTGGTCCGGCGTCATGCCGGCATCGGCCAGCGTCTTGTTCATGCAGCCGATGATCGGCTTGCCGTCGGGCGACGAGCGGGTGCGATGGAAGGAATCGGTGAGCTCGCCGCAGCCGGCGATCACGCCGAGGATTTTTGCGCCGCGCGCGGTGGCGGCTTCATAGCTCTCCAGCACGAGGGCGCCGGCGCCTTCGGCCATGACAAAGCCGTCGCGGTTCTTGGAGAAGGGGCGGGAGGCTGCCTGCGGCGGATCGTTCTGGGTCGACAGCGCCGAGAGCAGCGAGAAGCGCACCAGCGCCTCCGGATTCACGGTGCCGTCGGTCGCCACGCACAGCGCGGCGTCGGTCTCGCCGCGGCGGATCGCCTCGACGCCGAGCTGGATCGAGGTCGCGCCCGAAGCGCAGGCTGTCGACAGCGAGATCGGCGAGCCCTTGGTGCCGAAGGTCTCGGCGAGGTGGGCCGCGACCGAGCCGAACATGAAGCGGTGATGATAGGCGCTGTATTTGCCGCCGCCGGAGATGCGCAGCAGATCGTCATAGGTGAAGTCGAGCGCGCCGACGGCGCGGCCGAGCTCACGGCGCTGCGGCCATTCGACCTCGACCGGCGCAACCGCCAGGAAGAGGGGACCCGGGAAATCGGCCTTGGCGCCGATGCCGGCCTGCGCGAGCGCTTCCTCCGTCACCAGTTCGGCCATTCGCTCGGACAGACCGGTGGAGGAGAACGGGTCGACGCTGACGAAATCCACGGTGCCGGCCATCGTGGTTTTCAGGCCGTCGACCGGAAAGCGCGTGATGGTGCGAATTCCGGATTCACCGGCGACGAGCTTCGCCCAATTGTCGCCTTTGCCGTTACCGAGCGAGGTCATGATGCCCATGCCGGTGACGACGACGACGGGACGCCCGAGTTTGTCGCGTGGTGCAGTCATGTCGATCCCCCGATAGAGCTAACTAAACTGCCTCGACCAGCGCCATGCCTTCGCCGCGCCAGTGTCCGGCCCCCACGACCACAATCTGGGTGGGCGCCCCCTGCATTTCAATCTCGGTCCCGGTCGAATCGTTCGGCGGAAACAGCGCGCCGCGCGAAATCGACAGCGCCGCGAGCGCAAGGCCGAGCGGGAATTGCGTCTCCATGGTGTGGCCGAACATCGTGCCGGTCGAGCGCACCGGGAAATCGGCGTGGCTCTTCAGGAAGCCGCGCTCTTCGCTCGTGGCGGGCTCCGCGCCGGTCGCGCCGGATATGATCGCGCCCTTGCCGTCGCGCTTCGGCAGCTTCGCCCAAAGCTTCTCCAGCGTCGCGGCCATGTCGCCGGGCTGCTTGCGGCGGGCGAGGTCGGCGACGACGCTCGACAGCTTTGCGAACGGCTTTGCGCCACGCGCTTCCGCATGCGCCTTCGATTCCAGCACCAGAAACGCGCCGGCCGAGCCGAGCGCGAAGCCGGCGTGGTCCTCGCGCGCCCACACCGGAGCGAACTTGTCCTTCAGATTGAAGTCACCGAATTCGTAGAGGACCATCAGGTCCTTGCGCTCGCCATTATGCGAGCCGCCGATCAGCGCGATGTCGCTCTCGCCCGAGGCGATGCGCGCAAGCGCGATGCGGGCGGCGTCGGCGCCCGCCACCTCTTCGCCCATGAAGGTGCGCGAGGTGCCGCCAATGCCGTGGACGATGGCGATGTTGCCGGCGAGCAGGTTGGAGAGCTGCGCCAAAAACAGCGTCGGCCTGAGATCGCTCATCAGGCGTTCGTTGAGGAAGCCGGGCGCGTTGGCGCCCTTGGCCTCGGCCGTGAGCACGCCGGTGTCGACGTTGAGATCGCGCTCGCCGCCACCGGCGGCGGCGACCATGTCGATCTTCGACAGAATGTCCTTGTTGCCCTTGATGCCAGCGGAATCGAGCGCAAGGCCTGCGGCGTAGACACCGATGCGCTGCCAGGCTTCCATCTGACGCTGGTCGCCCTTCTTGGGTATCTGGCTGTCGTAGGTAACAGGCATCAGGGGATGCACGATGTAGGGCGCAAAGCCCTTCTCATCGACATTGATGCGCTTCTCCTGAAGCGCGGCCCAGTTGGCGTCGAGGCCCTCGCCGAGCGAGGTGGCAAGGCCAATGCCGGTGATCCAGACTTCCGTCGGGCCGGGCTTCGAAGCAGTCTCAGTCATGGCGATACGGCCTGTTGCGGAAAGCCGACGCGTTTCGCGACCGCGTCCATGTGGGAGCGCATATCCGCATTGGGAAAGGGAATCTGCGTGAACGTTAACGTCGAATTCGCTCGCAGCTTGCCGCCGACCTTGATCTTGGCCTCGGTCACCGCGTAGCCCGAGCCTTGATGCGAAAGGCTCGCCTCGATGCTCATGAGATCGCCGGGGAACACCGAACCGCGGACCTTGGCTTCCTTGACGGCGGCAAGGATCGGCATGCGCTCGAACTTGAGCACGCCGAGCTGAAGCCAGCCCGAGGCCTGCGCCATCGATTCGATCAGGAGCACGCCGGGCATCAGGGGATAGCCCGGGAAGTGCCCCTCGAAGATGGTGCTCTCCTTCGGGACCAGCGCCTCGACGACAATCGTCTGCGCGTCGATGTTGAGGTCGACGACGCGATCAATCATGTGGAAATATTCGAGTTGCATGACCGCGCGCTTACGCGCTCGCGCCCTTGGCCGCAACCAGTTCGTCGATGCGGGCGCACAGGTTCTTTAGCACGAAATACTGCTCGGTGGTCGCCTTGCCGTCGTTGACCTCCTGGGTCCACTTTTCCAGCGGCAGCTTGATACCGAACTGCTTGTCGATCGCGAACGCGATGTCCAGGAAATCGAGGCTGTCGATGCCGAGGTCGTCGATGGCATGGCTATCCGGCGTGATCGTGTCGCGCGGGATGTCGCAGGTTTCAGCGATGATCGTAGCGACCTGATCGAATGTGGAGGACATCACTAAGCCTTTGATATATTGCTGATATTTGTCGGATTTTCCAGAGGGGAACGGTGGGTCTGCATCGCGCCCCTGATGACGCCCTCAACCCTCCTCTGGCCGGGTCGAAAGCCCGTATATCGGAGCGCCGCCCTGAGTTCAATGGAGCCGGATGGGGTGGGGACAGGGCTGGGGATGCCGGCGGGAACCCGTTCGGTCGAGGACCGGCCGCGGGCCCTGCCAGATATCTCGCCTAGGCGTGCGGAGTCGTGATCTTGAGGCAGTCGCGGCGGCCCATCAGCACGCAATCCTGGGTCCGGCGCAGATCGGCAATGCTCACCGCAAGCCAGATCCCGATCGCGGTCAGCGCGATGGTGAAGGCCAGCGCTGCGATGTTGGCGAGCATGCGATGGCGGAAATCGTCCGGTTCAGGTCGGGCCTGCTCGTAGCGCGACAGGTCGAGCGGCTCGGGCCCGACGCGCAATTGCTGCACGGTACCGTTGCCCCGGGAGGCCGTCGGGGAAGGCGAGGTGCGCGGCCTGAACTGGAGCACCCGGTGCTCGTCATCCGAGCTTATGGGCCGCTGGGTTTTCATGGTGCAGGGATCACTCCGAAGCAGCGATTTTTAGATAGCATACGTGGTGAACGCGTTGCAGAAAATCTTCTCAACGCGCACGTGCATTGCGCATTCGCACTATCCTGCTTGGGCTGCGGTGATCACGGAACCGACGTCCGGGCATGCAGGCGGTGCGTTGCAATAACTTTGCGG
Source organism: Bradyrhizobium sp. 132 (assembly GCF_023074185.1). Lineage (GTDB taxonomy): Bacteria > Pseudomonadota > Alphaproteobacteria > Rhizobiales > Xanthobacteraceae > Bradyrhizobium. The sequence goes on from NZ_JADPKY010000094.1 coordinate 20,077, forward strand.
CCAGCTGAATGAATTTTGCCGGCGCGAAGCCCGTGGCATAGTCCAGGGAACCTGAACCACCCAGTTGCAACCATGGAAGGGCCCTTCGACCATGACCACCAACACGCGCGAGCCGAGAGTGCATCCGGTGCCGATCCTGTCGCTTCGGCCGACGCAGATGACGGTCGGCATGCGCGAGGTCAAGGAGAAGCGCAAGCGCTGGCGCGAGCACGACAAGAAGAAGCAAGCCTATCTGCTCGGCAGGCACATGATCCCCGTCGTGCACGGCCCCAACGGGCGCTATTACGTGATCGACCATCATCATCTCGGCCGCGCGCTGCATGACGAGGGCGTCAAGGAGGTGCTGGTCACCATCGTCGGCGACCTCAGGATGGTCGAGCGCGAGGCGTTCTGGGGCGTGATGGACAACAAGCGCTGGGTCTATCCCTACGACGCCAAGGGCGAGCGGCGGCCGTTCCGCGATTTGCCGAAATCGATCGTCGATCTCAAGGACGATCCGTTCCGGAGCCTTGCCGGTGAGCTTCGCCGCATGGGCGGCTTCGCCAAGGACACCACGCCGTTCTCCGAATTCCTGTGGGCCGACTATCTGCGCCGAAAACTGTCGCGCAAGGCGGTGGATGCCGACTTCGACAAGTCGCTCGAGAAGGCGATGTCCTCAGCCAAGAGCAAGGATGCGATCTATCTGCCCGGCTGGTGCGGACCGGCGGAGGATGATTAGGGCGAGACGCTCACTTCAGCACGGCGTGCGGCACCACAAAACGGACCTCATCACAGCCGCTTGAGCGAAATCATTTCCCGCGCCCCATGAAGCGGTCCTGAAACAGAGCCGGTCCATCTTTGAGGCAATTGAGCTCACACAGGAGGCAGGAATGCGCCGTCTGGTTTTCGCCGTTGCCTTGCTCGCGGTCGCCTCAGCAGGGATCTCGGCCTCGTTTGCCGCAGTTCATCACACCAGGACATTGACATTTTCCGAGCGCTTTGGGCCGGCGCTCGAGTTGATGGCGAAGCGCTAACGGCATAGTCGCACCCCGTAGGCAACGCAGCGGTAGCTGGGCCGGGCGTCGGTACCCACTTCGTTCGAAAACGCTTCAGCGCAAGGGATGAAGCGGCCTGGGGAACCTCACATAGGTCCCCAACCAATGAACCTTTGCGTAGTCCATTCAGACTTATCCACGCCGGGTTCTGCATCACACCCGCGGGGGCTGAAAGGTGCCGCGTGCTGCGGATGGCAGAGTTTTCCATGATCCCGGTAACGTTGCGGCCGACGCTTTGAAAATTGCGCCCGACACTCATGGAGCGCCAGATGAACGCCCAAGATCGTCCTGAACTCGACGCCCTCGTGGCGGCGGTCGCTCGGCAGCTTGCTGGCCCTTTTCGCGGCAAGCCAGTGCAGCCGGATATCGAGCAACTACCGCTCCCCTGGGATCCACAGCATCAGCTTCCGGACGTACTTTGGCCCAGGCGACACCTCGCGCTGGCCGGCCTCGAGTTGACCCAATCAATCCAGTACAACGGCGCCGTCGGCGTCAGCTACGGCGACGACAATTCGATCCCGCTCGTTGCGCTCAAGCCGCTGGTGGTGCGTGCCTATCCATACGTGCAGCCCGGCGTTGCCGAGCCGGACACACTCACTGGCGCACGCGTTACAGGTGAGCTGGTGCTTTCGGTTGGCGATCGAATCGTTTACCGCACCGGCCCTACGCGCGCCGACGGGGCCCGGCTCGGTGCGCGTAACGAGCTCTCGCGCGAGCTGTGGGACAACGAGTTGACGGTCCCAGTTGGTGGACTCGGCGCGCTTGCATTCCACCTCGCGCACGTCAATTCGTCGCTGAATTTTTTCGTGCCAGCATGGTATTGCCGGACCGGCCACTTTTATCTCTCCGTCCGGCTCTGGCGTGCTGGCAGCGACGGCGCTTTATCCGCGCCGCAGGACCGCGCCATGACGGGGCGCTATATCGATTTTATGGATGTGCGGCCGCCGCGTGTCGCCGTCGCCAGGATCAACTGGACCGACAGCTCCGGCAACGTTACGAGCCCCGCCGACGCGATTATGCTCAGCACGATGCGCACGGCCGAACGGATGCTGCCGTTCCCTTATTTTGAGACGACGATTCTTGGCACATCGACGAACAGCTCGGCAGCATTTGCGTCCGCCGCGACGGGCGGAGGTTGCAACACCGCGTGGACCGGCCTGCTCGCTGACTTGGCTGTCACGCGCATCTTCACCGCTCTGTTCCAGCTCGGCGATATTGTCTTCGCGTTTGTGCCGAGCGCAGCTGTTCCCGCCGCTGCCGGCACCTACAACACTGGGTGCGGTCGCGCTGAAGGCGTCGGCGCCGCCTTCGCGGGGAGCGACACACGTTTTGCCTACGATTTCATTTTCGCCCACGAGATGGGACACGTCTTCACCTGCAACCACGTCGCGGTGCCAGGCGACAGCAGCGATGACCCGAACTATCCAAACTATGGCGGAAGCAAGACCTCCATCGGCGAAGTCGGCATCGATCCAGGAACGACGCCGCCGACGCTGTTCGGCCCGTCGGACACATCCGACGTCATGTCCTACAAGTCGAAGCAGTGGATCTCGCCGTACACCTATCTGAAGATCCTTAATGCGCGCGAGAATCACCAATCCGCACCGGCCGATCCGCGTCGCGTTCGTTCGCTCCTGATCCTGGCAGTGCGGGTGCATCGCCGCGTCAGCGACGAGAACCGCATCGAGATTCGCAAGGCTTACCGGATCGAAGCCGCCGGCATGGTATCGCGGCCGAGCGATGGCGCCATTTCGCCGCTCTCGGTTGATCTGCTCGATGCCCATCGCCGGATCATTGCGACTCATCATTGTCTCTACACACGCGCGCAAGCGACCTGCGGCTGTTGTGGAGGAGGTGTAGCCGTTCCGCTCGACCGCGAGCCGTTCTACGATCTGCATGAAGCGATCGAATGGCCGAGCGAGGAAGTTGCTGCCATCTCGTTGCATGATGGCCGCGAACCGCTCGCGACCTTCGAAGTGGGCGAACCGCCGCAGGTTGATATGAGCGGCCCCGAGCGGCGGGACCAATTCCTCGCGCTGCGCGTGCACGCGCGTCATCCGCGGGCCCAGCCGTCGATAGTCGTGCTGTTCAGCGGTGATGATCGCGAGACATGGCAACCGGTCGCGTTTGATCCTCCAGATGGCGAGGTGCTGGTGGAAAGCGAACGCTTGCCTGGCGGCGAACGCTGTTTCTTCCGCGCCATTGCAACCGCGGAATTTCGGAGCGCGAGCGCCGACAGCTCTCAATTCGAGCTGCAGCGCAGCCGTCGCCGGCTTTATTTGCGACTGCCTGATCCCCAGTGTCCGATCGCGCCAGGCGCCGTGCCGTTGGGCGCGATGATCGACTGCCGCGGGCTCGGTGTTGTCCGGTCCGATGAAATTCGGTGGCATTCGGATCTGGAGGGCGACCTAGGCCTTGGGTACGAACTCGTCGCGCAATTGCAAGACGGACGGCACCTTATCACGGTAACCGCGCCGGACGGACGCGGCGGGTCACTTGCCGAACGCGGCATTATCATCGTTAGCGGTCGCCCCGCCGGCGTTGTAGGCCAAGCCCAGTTCTAACGCACACACGTGCGCTGCGTTCTCGCGGACTCCCGCCAGGATGGCTTTTCCGATCCTGGCTCATTCGAATGCAGCGCCCAGCGCGTTGCCACAGTATCACCGGTACCGAACCGGTGATCCGCCAGTGTCGAACTCGCTCTAATGTTCCGGCATTTCCGTCTCGTGCGCCTCGTCCTTGCCGCCGACCATCCGGTGCAGAAGGCGCTCGATGCGGCGGCCGACTGTCAACAGCACGAAGGCGAGCGCCAGCGCCACCAGGACGATCTTCCATTCTCCCGCGCCGCAGGCGATGCCGATGCAGGCGGCGAGGAAGGTGCAGGCGGCGCTGGTCAGGCCGCGCACGCGGAAGCGGTGGCCCTCGTGGACGATGACGCCGGCGCCGAGAAAGCCGATGCCGGTGAGGATGCCCTGGATGACCCGGCTCGTGGCATCGGTCATTTTGCCCGCCTCGGCGAACTGCACCGCCAGCAGCACGACGGTCGCGGTGGAGAGCCCGACGATGCCGAGCGTTTTCAGCCCGATCGGCTTGCCGTGCAGATCGCGGTCGAGCCCGATCGCTCCGGTGGCGACAGTCGCGGCGCCGAGACGGGCAAGGATTTCGGGCCAGTCGAGCTCGGTCATTTCTTCGGTAAGCGTCCCATCAGATAGAACTCTTCATTCGGCCGCATGCCGGTGAAATTGGCGAGCCGGTTCGACAGCGCGAAGAAAGCGGAGATCGCGGCGATGTCCCAGATGTCATCGTCGCTGAAGCCATGCGGGGCAAGTGCTGCGAAATCCTCCTCGGAGGTACGCTGCGCGTCGGCCGAGACCTTCATCGCGAAGTCGAGCATCGCCTTCTGCCGCGGCGTGATGTCGGCCTTGCGGTAGTTCGTAGCGATCTGGTCGGCAATAAGCGGGTTCTTGGCGCGGATGCGCAGGATCGCGCCATGCGCGATCACACAATACTGACACTGATTGGCGGCCGAGGTCGCGACCACGATCATCTCGCGCTCGGCCTTGGTGAGTCCGCCGTCCTTCTCCATCAGCGCGTCGTGATAGGCGAAGAAGGCGCGGAACTCGTCCGGGCGGTAGGCCAGCGTCAAAAACACGTTCGGCACGAAGCCGCTCTTCTCCTGCACGGCGAGGAGGCGCGTGCGGATATCGTCGGGGAGCGCGTCGAGGGCGGGAGCGGGGAAGCGTTGCGCGGCAGACTTTGTCATTGGTATGGATTCCGGCTTGGGGCCGGCAACCATAGTCGATGCGGCCGTCGTGCTCAACTTGGCCAAGGGCTATCGCCCTCGCGAGGTTGGGGACCAGCGTTGCCTTACCGCAGCGGCTTCTTCAGCAGCGAGAAGCGGTCCGGGTCCAGCCCCATCGACGGTTGCAGCATCGGCGCCTCGACGTTGGAGAGCGTCTTGGCCGGCGGCGCCGAGAACACCGGGTCATTCGGCACGTCGCGCTGCGAGGTGGCGCCACGCCAGCGCTCGAGCACGGCGCCGACGAAATGCATGTCGTGACCGGAGGTGACGGACGGCACGCTGCTGATGGTGGCTTCGCCGCGCGGCAACTGGTGCGGCGGCACCTCCTTGAAGCGCAGCCGTGTCGGCAGTGCGACACCTTCGCCGAACGCCAGCACTTCGCGGGTGCCGAGCGAGGGCACGAACGAGAGCAGGTTCGCGGCCGCATCCGACACCGCGGCGCGCAGCAGCGCCTGGTCGCGTTCGTTGGCAAGACGCATCGTGAACAGAGTGTTGCACTGGGAGATGATGGTGGCGTCGAGTTCGGCGGGACGCTGGGTGATGAGGCCGAGATAGACGCCGTATTTGCGGCCTTCCTTGGCGATGCGCGACACCGCCTTGCGGGTCGGCCCGAAACCGACATTTCGATCGGCGGAGGCGTAGCGGTGGGCCTCTTCGCAGACGAACAGCATCGGCGAAACGCCGTCGCTCCACAGGCCGAAGTCGAAGGCCATCCGGCACAGCACCGAGACGACGGAGTCGATGACCTCGGCCGGAAAGCCGGCGAGCTGCATCACCGTCATCGGCTTGCCGTTGGCCGGCAGGCGGAACAGATGGCTGATCACCTCGGCCATGGTGTCACCGCCGACATTGGCGTTGTCGAACATGAAGGCGTAGCGCGGGTCGTTGCGGACCGCCTCGATGCGGGAGATCAGCTTGTGATAGATGATACGCGAGGAGCGGTTTTCGAGCTTGCCCATCCGCTCGTCGATCAGCGACATCAGATCGACCAGGCGATAGGGCACCGGCGTGTCGACGGTGTAGCCGATCTGCTTGGGATCGATGCGCTTCAGGCCGATGCGGTCGGCGTTCTGGTACTGGGTGTAGACGCCCTTGGCGAGCGGAATGACCTCGGCGAGGACGTCGAGCTCCTCGGGCACGCCGGCGCGGCCACCGAACAGCACATCGACGATTTCCTCGAAATTGAACAGCCAGAACGGCAGTTTCAGATTGCGCGGGTTGAGCACCAGCGCGCGGTCGCCGAAGCAGCGTCCATATTCGTTGTGCACGTCGAGCAGGAAGATACGCAGGTTCGGGCGTGCCTTGAGGATCTCGTTGAGCAGCAGCGACACGCCGGTCGATTTGCCGACGCCGGTCGATCCCAGGACCGCGAAGTGCTTGGAGAGCATTTCCTCGATGTCGACATAGGCGACGACGGAGCTATCCTGCTGAAGGAAGCCGACATTGATCTGGTCGGAGCCGGTCGGCGCGTAGATCGTGCGCAGCTCCTGGCTCGTGATCAGGTCGACGGAATCGCCGATGGTCGGATAGTTGGTGACGCCGCGCTGGAATTTGGCCTTGCCGGCGGCATTGAGGATTTCGCCCAGCAGGTCCACCGAGGCGATTGCGATCAAATTGTCGGTGCTCGAGAGGTTCTCGCAGGACACCTCGGTGATCATCGCGACGATGACCGAGCTGGCGCAGCGGATGCTGACGAAACGGCCGACGGTGGCCCGAACTTCCGAGTCCGGCATCCGGCTTTCAGCCAGCAGCCCGACCCGCGCGAGCGATCCGCGAACCGAAATCACGCGTCCAAAGGATGTCACAATGAATGAACCTGGCAAGAGCAAGTGCTTTGCCCGGACTATGCGCGGCCGTCGCTGGACAAACGGTTAAACGGCAACTGCGCGCGCTTCCTTAAATCCGCGACAATTCGGCCGTGAGGTTTGTTCCTAATGCATACTTATGGGCGGAAACGGCCGGGAAATGCCGCTTTTCCAGGCCGGTTGGGGGTGCGGGTGGGTTAAGGAATGATTTACTATATGATCTGACATCGACCTTTCTGCGCGTACAGGTGCCGCGTCGAAGCCGCTGGTGCCGCTGCGACGGCAATTGCGCGCGCTGTTCCGCGAGCATGCGACAAAGCCGTCGATTCCGGGGGATTAGGCCAAGCTGCGCCGGATGAAGCCGATGGTTTTGGCCTGGCGAAAATAATTGCAGTGCCAAACGTCGGGCGAGTTGCCGAAATCCTCGACGCCGTGGATGGCGAGCGGGAAGCCCGTCGCTCCCAGGTCCGACATCGAGACCGTATCGACCACGAGATCGTTCTTGTCGGGAAAGATTTCGTCGGCGGCCAGGTCGCCGATCCGCAGTGCCCTGAAATTTTTCCAGAACTGCCAGCCGGGATCCGTCGTCTCGAAATTCGACTGCACGACGAAGTAGGCGGGCTGAGTCGTGCAGGGACCGAGCCGCAGCAGATTAAGTTCGTAATTGTTTTCGATCATGGATTGTCCGAACAGCCCTGGAACCAGCGCAACCAGCCCGTCAAGGAGCGGCGTGTGGGCAAGCCTGCCGGTGACGGTCATCACCACCTCGACCAGCTTGCCGGCAACCCACAGGAACGGATTGGCCCCACCGGCGAGCTGTAACGTTTTCTCGGCGAAGGTGCCGATATTGGAAAGCAGGCTCAGCGCATGCTGGAGCTTGTCGGGCGCGGCAAGCGAGGTGCCGTGGAGCGGCGAGCCCGCAAAGACGACGCGTGTCGTGGCGGCGAGCGAGCGGCCGAACGCCTCCAGCCACCACCGCACGATCAAGCCGCCGCGGCTATGGGCGATGACGTCGATTTGTCCAATTGCATCGACGAATGCGCGTCCAAGCTCGAGCGCATTCAGAACCGGGCTGACGGCAAGGGTCGCGTGCTCGAAGACGAGAACCTGATCGTACTTGTTCGGCCCGTTCAGGGCGGCGCCAAGAAACGCCTGGCCGTCGGCAGTGGCCTGGAACTCGCCGATCATGTTGACGGCGCTCGAGAAGGTGCCGTGGACCAGCAGCAAGGTGCGCCCCTTGAAGGGGCCGTGGGCATCGGCGGCGTCGATGACGAAGTTGGACGGGCCGCCCCGCAGCTGGCGTATGTGTGAGCGCAGCGAAACATCGATTGCGGTGTTGAGGCGCATGTCGATAGCGCCGATGGCTGCGGCGGCCCTGTTCGGCTGGAGCCTTGGAAACTCCTTGGTCAGGATCACTGTCTGATCGGGAAGTGGCGGCGGCCCTCCGGCTCGCCGTGCGCGTCGACGGCGCTGTGGCGCTTCCGCGCGTGCCGGAACGCCGTCATACCAGCGCAGGACACCGTTTTCCTCGACCAGCGAAGCCGCAAGGATGTTGTCGTCGGGTGTGTTGGACGCGCGCCGTCTGCGTCGGCGCAGGCCGGCGACAGAGTCCATCCTGTCGTCGTGATCGACATAGAGAGGCACGAACAGGTCGTCGTTGTCCGCGACCGCCTTGATCTGCGACAGGAAACGTCCGGGGTCTTCCGCAACAAACTGTGACATGTGCGATGCCGTCATTCATCGATGATCGGAAGCGGGGTGACGTTCAGGCTTCGTGCGTGCTGGATGTCGAGCATGCTGTCGAATTCCTTTTGGCTGCGCAGATTGGCCCGTCCTTCGGTTTGCGCGTCCTTGAAGCTGTAGGCCCCGGTCAGGTAGGTGGCTTCCAGCATCACGAGGTCGCCCGACGTCACATAGGCCATGATCTCGGCGTAACTCATCTTGGTGAGCCTCCAGCCGTAGGGATCGACGTAGGGCAGTCCCGCGTCCCTGGTGGCCGCGTCCCCGACGCTCGGCACCGTTGCCGGTATCTTGATCACGTCCACGAAGTCGTCATGCGCCTCTTCCGATCGCCAATAGCCGACGAAGGCATGTCCGCTGAGCAGCACTACGACTGGGAAGATGCCGACATATTCGAGGCACGAGGCGAGCAGCAGCGCGAGGTCGATGCAGGTGCCGGTGTTGGACGCGACGATCTCGCTCGGCGTGCGCAGCCGCTGACTCTGCTCGGAATAGGCAGGAGGAGGGTTGATGTATTGGAAGCGATACTCGTTCACGAGCGCGGTCCAGATGGCTTGAACCTGGCGGTCGACGGCGCCATCCTCGTCCTGCTGATAGCCGTCGAAGCCGGCTCCGGGATCGTCGAGAATGCCGATCAGGTAGCGTCGCGAGGCGCGGATGATCGCAAGAATTGCGGGATCTCTGGGCAGCACGAAGGAGGGCAGCCACGGGTTGTTCTTGGTGTCATCGATCCATTCGTCAACGGGGATCAGCGTGACACGTCTGGTTTCCTCGAACGCCGTCTCTCCTGCGCAAGTCACTTTCACGTACACCGCCGACTGCACCCGCTCATGCAGCGAGCGCGTCAGGCCGGCGGTGAGGGGAACGATCACTTTGGAGGACAGCGGCAGCTGCAACTCTGTCATGACCGGGATCGTAAGGCGGTAAGGATAGTTCTCGGCGCCGACGCAGAGCTCGACTTGAATCGTGATCGCATCGACAGGATGCTGAATAAGCCGGGTCAGCGTCAACTTATCGAGCAAGGTCCTGTTGTTGTGCAGCAGGGAGTAGTTGATTTCCGGAGCGACCCCCAGGTCCACCTTGATCGGAATCATGAGGCTGCCCTCTTCTTTCGGGAAGATGCCTTTTTCTTGGCCGGACTAGATCTCTTAGCCGGACTGGATTTCAATGTCGGCTTCGGGATGGATTCGGTGCCCGGCGCGAAAATACTGCGTCCCATCCAGATCACGATCGACGTGCCATGCACGTCCAACGGCATCGCCTTCCACGACATCAGGAACGCATCCGGAATCGACAGAATCAGTTGATCCGTTCCGTGGCACCAGTTCCAATAGAATGTTTGAAAGAACAGCTCCGCGACATCGTCATCGATCTCGTCGAGAAAACCGAGGGCGACATGGGCTCCCTTCCTGACCAACTCGCGCGCGATACGCGCACCGGAATAGTAAAGATTGAGCGTCACGATCCGGGGTGGGGTGGTTGGGTTCACAAGGGTCTCGGCAAGCTCTTCGTACAGAACGGGAAGCTCGCTTTCGTGGGCCTGGCGAAGGATCATCCCATCAGGCAGCCGTCCGGCCTTGTCGATGATCGTGTTGAAGAGCGCCTCGTTGTTCTTCTTCATGTTCGGATAGAAATCATCGATGATCCACCCGGCATGGTGAGTATCGACCCCGGTGACGTGGATCGCTTCCCAGTTCGCACTGCGGACTTTCTCGGTGAGTTCAGTTTTCTGGGGTGTTCGCAGAATCATGCGGTATGGGTCGTCGTCCGGTCTGTTGGATGCACCGACCGCGGCATCGATACGCTGTTCCTCGTCCTTGAAGTCGTACTTGTCACCGAAGCGTCCGGGCGCGCTCTCGACGAAAAGGACGCTGTTCGGGGGGTGAGGCTTGACCTTCGCAAAACCGCTGCTGAAGAGCCGCGAGATCAAGGTGCCGTGATAACGGCCCTCTGTGCGCGTGCCGGCGCTGAGCAGGTATTCCCAGGGAATTTCGCAGGCGGCTTCGTGGATCGCGCAAGCCTCTTTATCTTGACGATCCCAGTCGTATAGTTCGACCTCGATACGGTCTACATGCGCCAGGTCCTGCAACCGTTTGGACGATACCCCCACGCGGGCGAGGTCCTTGGCGGCACGTTTGCCGATGGATTTGCGCAAGTCGGAATCGGAAGCCCAGCGCGAGCGAACCCGCAGGAGATAGGTCCACTCCTGCGCGAGGCGCGGGAGGAGTTCGGGATTTTTGATGTCGGTGTCTTCGATGCCGAATGCGCGAATGGTGGCGATCGATCCCCCCGGCGTCGAACTGCCGGCCGAACCCGTGCTCCCGGATTGCTTGGCCATCGAGCTTCCCCCGACTCCCGGCGCACCGAGCGCTTGGCTGCTGCTCGGGTTCCCCACCATACAGCTTGGGATAGCGTGCGTCGTCAAGATAAACCGCGATCGGACGGCAAATCGCCGCGCGTGAATGCTCCAAACCTTGCGCGACTAGGCCGTAGAGGTTGGCGCAGAATCGGCGATGGGACTGCGACCGATCGAGTAGTATCGGGGTAGGTTTCGATAAGACGAGTTTGTTGACGGGACCTAATAATTTGTACATTAGTACAAATGAACCGGCGGCCTCAGTGCTGCCCACCGGCGCGTGAGCGGATTGCCACCTGCGCAGATCGCCGGATCCGGTCCGGCGGATCGCAAGCCACGCCTTGGAGGAAACCATGCAGCCCGAACCGATCTTCGATCTTGCTCATCTCGGCCACATGGAGCTGCTGACGCCCAAGCCGGACGAAAGCCTGAAGTTCTTCGTCGACGTGATGGGCATGACCGTCAGCGGACAAAAGGGCGAGTCGGTCTATTTACGCGGCTGGGACGATTACGAGCGCTATTCGCTCAAGCTCACGGCGTCGAACACATCAGGCATGGAGCACATGGCGCTGCGTGCGCGCAGCCAGCAGGCGCTGGAGCGCCGCGTCGCCGCGCTGAAAGGCTCCGGCTTCGATATCGGCTGGATCGACGGCGACATGGGGCAGGGGCCGACCTTCCGCTGCCGCGATCCCGACGGCCACATCGTCGAGCTCTATTACGAGACCGAATGGTATCAGGCGCCGCCCGAGCTGAAGCCCGCACTGAAGAACCAGGCGCAGCGCTTTCCAGCGCGCGGCGTCAACGTCCGCCGCCTCGACCATCTCAACTGCCTCGCCACTGATATCAAGGCGAACCGCGAATTCTTCGAGAATTATCTCGGCTGCCGCCTCACCGAGCAGATCGTGCTGAACGACGGCCGCGAAGCGGCGATGTGGCTGACGATGTCGAACAAGAGCTACGATTTCGCCTATTCGCTCGACCATTCCGGCACCGCCGGCCGCTTCCACCACGTCACCTACGCGCTCGACAGCCGCGAAGAGATTCTGCGCGCCGCCGATATCTTCCTGGAGAATGGCATCCACATCGAAACCGGCCCGCACAAGCACGCGATCCAGCAGACCTTCTTCCTCTATGTCTACGAGCCCGGCGGCAACCGTGTCGAAGTCGCCAATGCCGGCGCGCGCCTCATCCTCGCGCCCGACTGGAAGCCAATCGTGTGGACGGAAGAGGAGCGCAAGAAGGGGCAGGCCTGGGGCCTGAAGACGATCGAGTCCTTCCACACCCACGGCACGCCGCCGGTGGACGTGAAGAAGCACGCTTAATGTGCTGAGGTCCGGAGGCGCGTGACTGTCTCGCGCACGCCGTTCCATGCCGGCCTGTCCGGTGCGAACTGCTTGCGCAGGAAGGTAACGAGTTCCTCGACCTGCGCATCGCTCATGCTGTTCTTGAATGCCGGCATGTAGCCGAGATCGCTCGACACCGGCTCGGCGATGCCGTGCAGGATGATTTGCACGAGATTGTCCGATGTCTCGCTGTGCAAATTGCTGTTGAGCGCGAGCGAGGGGCGGGCGCCGAACAGCGGCAGGCCGCCGACCTCGTGGCAGACGGCGCAGGCGCCCTGATAGAGCCGGGTGCCCGCGGAAGAAGCGACCGTGACTCGCGTCGAAGCTTCGAGCCTGCTGGCGAGTGCGTCCTGCGTTTGCCCCTCGATCGCAGTGTCATTGAACGAATTGAGATAGACGGCCATGGCGCGGATGTCCTGGTCGGGCAGGACTGCGAGATCCCTGACGATCGGCGCCATCGGGCCGGCCGCGACGCCGTGATAGCGGGAGTGGCCGGTGCGAAGATAGGCGAAAAGCTCGTCCTCGCTCCATGGGATTGGCGCGTGCGAGAGCGAAGTCAGCGGCGGCGCCTCCCAGCCCTCGGCAAAACCGCCGGCGAGATAGGCCTCACGCTGCTCGGCGCCGAGCGCGTTGCGCGGCGAATGGCAGGCGCTGCAATGGCCGAGACCCTCGACGAGATAAGCGCCGCGATTCCAAACCTCGGACTTGGCCGGATCGGGCTTGAACTCGCGCGTCTGGTGGAACAGCGCATTCCATCCGGCAAGCAGGGGGCGGAGATTGAACGGGAAAGCGAGCATATTCGCACGCTGCGTCGCGCGCACCGCAGGCTGCGCCATCAAGTAGGCGTAGAGCGCCTGCAGGTCGGAATCGCTGGTCTTCGAAAAGTGCGTGTAGGGGAAGGCGGGATAGAGCTGCCGGCCGTCGCGATGCAGCCCGTCGCGCATCGCGCGCTCGAAAGCAGGATAGGACCAGGCGCCGATGCCGGTCTCGTCTGGCGTGATGTTGGTCGCGTAGATCGTGCCGAACGGCGTATCGAGAGCACGGCCGCCGGCGTTGAGCGCGCCGCCGATCGTGGTGTGGCACTCCGCGCAATTGCCGAGCGCCGCAAGCCGCTGGCCGCGCGCGATGGTCGCCGCGGAATAGACAGATGCATCGGGTCGAGCGATCGGCGCGATGGCGCGGCCAGGCAAAAGAGCGGCACCGATGCCGATTGCCGCGGTGCAGACGGCCGCAACCGCCGCGAAGAGGCCGGCGCGTTTGGCGAACGGATTTTGCCAGATGCGAGACCGCTGCGGTGTAGCAGGCGCGGGCAGGGCCTGCGGCATCGTCGATGCATCGCCGTGCAGCCCCTTAAGGATGCGCTCGGGCGTGAAGGGCGGCTCGCGAAAGCGCACGCCCGTTGCGTCGAAGATCGCGTTCGCGATCGCCGCGGCGCTCGGCACCGAGGCGGACTCGCCGACGCCAAGCGGCGGCTGGTCCGGCCGCGGCAGCAACAATACGTCGATCTTCGGCATGTCGGCGAAGGCGATGATCGGATAGGCGCCCCATTCGCGCGCTGCCACCGTGCCGCGCTCGAACGAGACCTGCTCCATCAGCGCGCGGCTGGTGGACTGGATGACGTTGCCGTGGATCTGGTGGCGTACGCCGTCGGGGTTGATCATCAGGCCGGAGTCCTGCCCGGCGACGACGCGCGTCACGCTGACGTCGCCGGTGGTCTTGTTCACGGCAACGTCGGCGACCCAGGCCGACCACGCCGCGCCATAGCCGGGAAATTTGCTGTGGACATAGAGTGCATAGGCAAAGCCGCGCCCGTGGACGATGTCGCCATTCTTCTCCTCGCGAACCGGCCGTGGCGTCCAGCCCGCGCGCTCGGCGACCGCATTGACGAGATCGACGGCGCGCCGGTCTTTGAGATAGCGCAGGCGGTATTCGATCGGATCGACACCGGCCTCCGTCGCAGCCTCGTCGATGTAGGATTCATGCGCGAAGGTGTTCGGCAGCGCCGAGACGCCGCGGAACCAGGACGCACGCACGATCGGCGCCATGTCGTGAGCGACGACGCGCATGTGGTCGTAATCGTAAGGCGGGATCGCGGTGCGGTCGCCCATCTGGAGGACGTCCGGCTTCGGCGATATCCGCCCCGTCAGCAACAGCGCCAGCGTCGGTGCGGCATTCGAAGGATAACGCGTGGCGAGATCGTAAGCAGCGACGTTGCCGTCTGCGTCCAATCCGCCATTGACGTCGATGAGTTGCGCGGTGCCCTTGGGCTCCCAGGCGTGTTCCTGCTCGCGCGTGAGCTGCACGCGCACGGGCCGGCCGACCGCGCGCGAGAGCAACAGCGCGTCCGCGGTGACATCGTCGGCGCAGTTACGGCCGTAGCAGCCGGCTGCCTCTAACCTGATGACCTCGATCTCGCTGTCCGGCCGCTCGATCAAGAGCGCCAGGTCGCCGCGCAGCACGTGCGGGTTCTGCGTGCCCGACCACACCCGGATGTTGCCGTCTTGAAAATCCGCCACCGCGCAGGACGGGCCGATCGAGGCATGCATCTGATAAGGCCAGACGTAAGTGCGCTGCATCGACGTGGCGGCATCTGATATCGCCGCATCGACGTCGCCCTTGTCGATCAGCGTGCGCGGCGTCGACGGGTTGGCGCGCAGAGCCGTCTCAATGTCGGCGAGATCGGTCAGATCAGGCGTGGGCTTCCAGCTCACCGCAAGTTGCTCCGCCGCCCGGATCGCATTCTCCTCGCGCTCGGCGACCACGCCGACGAAATCGCCGATGCGCACGACTGCAACAAGACCGGGAATGTCGCGCACCGAGGATTCATCGACCAAAATCAGACTAGTGCCGACGAACGGGCCGGCGTCGACGCCGGCATAGGGCGGCCGCACCACGCGGCCGTGCAGCATGCCTGATACTCGGATGTCATGCACGAAGGTCAGCTCGCCCGTGGCCTTGGCCGGCAGGTCGACCCGCGGCATCGACTGGCCGACGATGGCGTAATCGCCGACACGCTTCACGGCGACGTCATCGGCAAGCTCGAGGCGGATCGTCTCGCTGCCGATCAGTTCGCCGTAGCTGACGCTGCGATTGTGCCCGCGCAAGAGACCGTCTTCGATCTTGAGGTCGGAAGCCGGCAGCTCCAGCCATTCGGCCGCACGTGCGATCAGGAAATGTCGCGCTTGCGCCGCGGCCTTGCGGAGGGGAACGGCGGTGATCTGGATGGTCTCGCTCGCGATCGTCGGGCCCTGGTTCGGCACGATCGCGGTATCGCCGAGCACGACGACGACGCGCGCAAAGGAGACGTCGAGCTCTTCAGCCACGATTTGCCCGAGCGCGGTGCGGATGCCGGTGCCGAGATCGACATGGCCGTTGTAGGCCGTGACCGACCCGTCCGCGGTGATGCGGAGAAAGGTCTCGGATGTGCATTCGTCCACCGTGCGGACGACGACCAGCGAACCCAATGGCCGATCTGCTCCGTTCGAGGCAGGGGACGCCATCAGTCACCGGCCTCGGTGAGCTGGCCAGACGCACGCATCACGGCGCGCAGGATTTCGATATGCGTGCCGCAGCGGCAGAGATTGTAGCGCAGCGCCGCCAGCGCCTCCTGCTCGGTGGGCTGGGGGTTGATCGCAAGCAGCGCCTTGGTGGTCATGATCATGCCGTTGAGGCAGTAGCCGCATTGCGCCGCCTGTTCGTCGATGAAGGCCTGCTGCACGACATCGGGCTTGTCGCGGCTGCCGAGCCCTTCGAGCGTCACGATGTCGCGGCCGGCGCAGCCACTGATCGGAATAACGCAGGAGCGCGCGGCGGCGCCGTCGATCAGGACAGTGCAGGTGCCGCATTCACCGAGGCCGCATCCATATTTCGGACCGTTGAGCGCGAGATCGTTGCGCAGCATATAGAGCAGCGGCGTTTGGCGCGCCGCAGTGATCTCGTGGATCCGGCCGTTCACTGTGAGGCGGATCGGTATCTGCGTCATCCTCGTTCCCAAGCCTGCGAGCAAAGCTTCGCGAAAAATCTACGTTGCGACGATACCGTTTGTACACAAACGTGCAAGCCGCGCATGCCGCAGTGCAGCGCGAATGCCTTCTTTGTGGACAGTGCGGATAGGCAAATGAGGTTTTATGCGGCATGCGCATCTTTTGCGCCGCACCGCCGCTTGACAGCCTTCCGGAGCGCGCGCAACATCGTTCGTATACAAATGATAACCGCGACCTCCGCTGGCTTGCACATGGAAACGACGAGCGCTGCCATCGATAAGATCCGCTGCGATGCCTGTCCGGTGATGTGCTACATCAAGCCGGGTGCGGCGGGCGCCTGCGACCGCTACGCCAATCACGACGGCAAGCTCGTCCGCGTCGATCCCCATGTGATCCTGGAGCGCACCGTCTCACATGGCGGCAAGCTCGTCCCGTTCAGCCGCACCGAGGACTGGGATGGCAGGATTGTCCACGAGCCCTCGACCTTCGTCACCGCGATCGGCGCGGGCACGACCTATCCTGACTACAAGCCGGCGCCGTTCATCGTCTCCGCCGAAGTCGAGGGCGTCGACATGGTGACCGTGGTCACCGAGGGCATCTTCTCCTATTGCGGGATCAAAGTGAAGATCGACACCGACCGCTATCTCGGGCCGGAGACCGCGACCGTCCGTGCACAAGGCGAGGCAGTCGGCCATGTCACCACCAGCGAATACGGCTCGCAGATGCTGTCGCTCGGCGGCGTGCATCACCTGACCGGCGGCTCCAAAAAGGAAGGCCGCGTCACCTGCGACACGCTGATGGACCTCGCCAATTGCAAGGCGGTCGAGCTCACCATCGACGGCGGCGCGAGCGTGGTGGTTCAGGCCGGCCAGCCGCCGATCGTCAACGGCATGAAAGAAGAGCGCATGCGCGTCGGCTGCGGCTCGGCGACGATCGGCATGTTCGCAAAACAGTGGTTCGGCAAGGTCGACGAGGTCGTCGTGGTCGATGACCACATCACCGGCGTGCTCAGCGAGCACCAGGCCGGCAAGCTGCTCGATATCGCCGACACCGGCATCAAGATGAAGGGGCGTCGCTCGACGCCCGGCCGCTATTTCCAGGTCGCCGATCCCGGCACGGGTTGGGGCGGCACCAATATCTCCGACCCGCTCGCGATCCTCGGGCCGTTCGATGCCAAGGAAGCCAAGGCCGGTCTCTCGATGCTGATGGTCTCCACGACCGGCGAGCATTCGTCTTATTACGTGCTCGACGAGGCCCTGAAGCCGGTCGAGACCGAGATGCCTGATGACCTCAAGTTTTCGGTCGAGCGCATCCAGGAGAATTGCGAGCCGGCGTTATGCACGGTGCTGTTTATGGCGGGCGCCGGCGGCTCGCTGCGGGCGGGCGTCACCGATAATCCGGTGCGGCTGACGCGTTCGGTGAAGGACGCGCTGACGCGCGTCACCAGTGGCGGCGCGCCTGTTTATGTCTGGCCCGGAGGCGGCATCACCTACATGGTCGACGTGGCGCAGATGCCGGCGGGGGCATTCGGCTACGTGCCCACACCCGCGCTGGTCGCGCCGATCGAATTCACGATGAAGCTGTCCGATTATGCCGCGCTCGGCGGGCACATGGATTATGTCAAGCCGCTCTCCGAAGTGCAGGGCGGCGACGATGTCCGCCAATTGCCCTGGCAGAACCCGATTCCGGGGCCTCGCGTATGACAAGGCTCCCGCAAATCGCGTTGCTGTCTGATGGCCGGCGGCTGCATTTGCAGGATGGACCGATTGATCTGATCGTCGAGGCAAGGGGAGAGCCGAGCGAAGTGCGTGCAGCCTATGAGGCGGCGGCGCGCCGGTTCACCGGGTTGCTCGACGAGCTCTGCGCGGAACTGCCTGAGCTGCGGGCGGCCGCTGAGCCGAAACGGACATCACTGAAGGGCGTTGTGGCGCGCCGCATGCACGCCGCGGTCGCGCCTTATGCCGTTGATGACTTCATTACGCCAATGGCGGCGGTAGCCGGCAGCGTGGCGGAGGAGGTTCTCGGCGCGATGCTCGGCGCGGCGTCGCTTGATCAAGCTTACGTCAATAATGGCGGCGATATTGCTCTCCATCTCGACAAAGGCGAGCATTTCTCGGTCGGCCTGATGGATCGCCCCGATCGCGACGGCGTGATGCGGGCCATGAGGGTCGAGGCGAATGACCTCGTGCGCGGCATCGCCACCAGCGGTCGCCACGGTCGCAGTTTTTCGCTCGGCATCGCCGATGCGGTGACTGTGTTGGCGGGAACGGCGTCGCAGGCCGATGCGGCGGCGACGTTCATCGCCAACGCGGTTGACCTGCCGGGGCATCCCGCCATCATCCGAAAGCCTGCTAGCGAGCTTCAGCCCGATAGCGATCTCGGCGCGCGTCTCGTCACCCGCGATGTCGGTGAACTGTCGCGGGCTGAAATCGCAACGGCGCTCGAATTTGGCGCAGAATGTGCACGGAAATTGTTCGATCGTGGACTGATCGAGGGTGCCGTATTGCAGCTCTGTGGTGATATGCTTGTCATCGGAACGAAAGATATTGAACGGCAACGATCGCGCCCGCTTGAGCTGGAGAACGCGGTTCATGCCTGAGCAGGGAAGCGACCTGAGGAAACAATCATGAGCGCGATCATCCGCAAGATCGTCACCGTCGTCGAAGAAACGCAGATGGAGATGGGCCGCCAGGTCTCGCCGCCGACGCGGCGTGCGGCGGCGATCGCCGTGATCGAAAATCCCTTTGCCGGAAAGTACGTCGAAGATCTTTCACCGCTGATTGCGATCGGCGAGGAGCTTGGCGAACTGCTGTCGAAGCGTGCGGTGGCAGCGCTCGGCATCGACGGTTCCAAGGCGCAGAGCTACGGCAAGGCCGCGGCCGTCGGCGAGAACGGCGAGCTGGAGCATGCAGCCGCGATCCTTCACCCGAAGATGGGCGCGCCGGTGCGCAAGGTGCTGAGCAAGGGCGCTGCGCTGATCCCGTCGTCGAAGAAGCGCAGCGGTCCCGGCACGACGCTGGACATTCCGCTGGGCCACAAGGATGCAGCCTTCGTGCGCAGTCATTTTGACGGCATGGAAGTTCAGATCAACGACGCGCCGCGCGCCAACGAGATCATGGTCGCGGTCGCCGTCACCGACAGCGGCCGTCCGCTGCCGCGCGTCGGCGGGCTGACGGTTGCGGAGATCAAGGGCGAAGACGGTTTGAAATAGAACATGATCCGGAGAAGCGGGCACAGGTTCTCCGACAAGATCATGCCGACGACGTAGAGAGTTCAAAACTGGAGGTTGGGATGCGAGCAGGAAACACTTTTGTCGGCGCGGCCTTCGCGCTTCTGGCGGGCGGCATGGCTCATTCGGCCCTGGCGCAAGATATCAAGATCGGCGAGATCAACAGTTATTCGTTGCTGCCGGCGTTCACCGAGCCTTATCGCAAGGGTTGGCAGCTCGCGGTCGAAGAGATCAACGCGGCCGGCGGTATCAACGGCAAGAAGCTGGTCGTCATCTCCAAGGATGACGGCGGCAAGCCGGCGGATGCGCAGACCGCGGCCAACGAGTTGGTGTCGAGCGAGGGCGTGGCGATGCTGACAGGTACGTTCCTGTCGAACATCGGTCTCGCGGTCAGCGACTTCGCCAACCAGAAGAAGGTATTTTTCCTGGCGGCCGAGCCGCTGACGGACGCCGTCACCTGGTCGAAGGGCAACAAATACACTTTCCGATTGCGCCCCTCCAATTACATGCAGGCGGCGATGTTGGTGGAAGCGGCCAGCAAGCTGCCGGCCAAGCGCTGGGCGACGATCGCGCCAAACTATGAATACGGCCAGTCCGCCGTCGCGGTGTTCAAGAAGCTGATGTCGGAGAAGCGGCCGGACATTCAATGGGTCGACGAGCAGTGGCCGCCGCAGGGCAAGATCGACGCGGGTCCGGTGGTGCAGGCGGTTGCCGCGGCCAATCCGGAAGCGATTCTCAACGTTACCTTCGGCGCCGATCTCGTGAAGCTCGTGCGCGAAGGTAACACCCGCGGCCTGTTCAAGGGACGCGAGGTCGTCTCGTTCCTCACCGGCGAGCCCGAGTATCTCGATCCTCTCAAGGAGGAGACGCCCGAGGGCTGGATCGTCACGGGCTATCCCTGGTACTCGATCAAGACGCCCGAGCACGACGCGTTCCTGAAGGCCTATCAGGCCAAGTACAACGACTATCCGCGCCTCGGCTCGATCGTCGGTTACCAGACCATCAAGTCGGCAGCGGCGATCCTGGCGAAGGCCGGCTCGACCGATCCGGAGAAGCTGATCGCTGCCGCGGAAGGGCTGTCGATGCCGTCGCCGTTCGGCGAGATCACCTTCCGCAAGATCGACCATCAGTCGACGCTCGGTGCCTATCTCGGCAAGACCGCGCTGAAGGATGGCAAGGGCGTGATGGTGGACTCCGTTTACAAGAAGGGCGGGGACTATCTGCCCAGCGACGCCGAAGTCGCGAAGCTGCGTCCGAAGGATTGATGCAAAGAGAGACCGAGCCTCGTGGTTCGAGACGCGCGGCGCAGCCGCGCTCCTCACCATGAGGGTCCCGGACCTCATCCTGAGGAGGCGCGTAGCGCCGTCTCGAAGGATGAAGCCCAATATCGCGACTTACGCTTAACCCGGACCGCCGATGGCCTTTTATGTCGTACAGTTTCTGACCGGTCTCGCCAGCGCAGCGTCGCTGTTCCTGGTGGCGTCGGGCCTGTCGATCATCTTTGGCGTGACGCGGATCGTGAATTTCGCGCACGGCGCCTTCTACATGATCGGCGCCTATATCGCATTCACGCTCACCGAGCGCCTGTCGGGGACGTTCGGCTTCTGGGGCGGGATCGTCATGGCGGCGCTTGCCGTGGCAGTGATCGGTGTCATTGTCGAGATGGTGCTGCTCCGGCGCATCTATCACGCACCCGAACTGTTTCAGCTGCTCGCGACCTTCGGCCTGACCTTGATGGTCGAGGACCTCGTCGTGCTGATCTGGGGTCCCGATGATCTCGTCGGCCGCCGCGCGCCCGGCTTCAGGGGGGCGATTGATTTCTTCGGCCAGCACATCCCGAGCTATGATTTGTTCCTGATCGCGCTCAGCCCGGTGGTGCTCGGCGTTCTCTGGCTTTTGTTCCAGCGCACACGCTGGGGCGTGCTGGTACGCGCCGCGACGCAGGACCGCGACATGGTCGCAGCGCTCGGCGTCAATCAGAAATGGCTGTTCACGAGCGTGTTTGCAGTCGGCGTTTTCCTCGCTGCGGTGGGTGGTGCGCTCCAGATCCCGCGCGATGCCGTGCATCACGCGATGGATTTGCGCATCATCGTCGAGGTCTTCGTCGTGGTCGTGATCGGCGGTCTCGGCAGCATCATCGGCGCCTTCGTCGCGGCGGTGCTGGTGTCGGAACTCAACGCCTTCGGCATCCTGATCTTTCCAAAAATCTCCATCATTCTGGTCTTCCTGGTGATGGCGGCGGTGCTGATCGTGCGGCCCTGGGGCCTGTTCGGCAAACCGGAGGCCCCCGCGCGCAAGACGCCGGGTCTCACCGTCAATCCCTGGCGGCCGCTGACGTCGAATGAGCGGCTGGCCGCGCTCGCAGCGCTCATCGTGGCGGCAACGCTGCCGTTGTTCGCCGGCAACTACGCGCTCACCGTCGGCTCCGAGATCGCGATCTTCGTGATCTTCGCCGTCAGCCTGCATTTCCTGATGTCGGTCGGCGGGCTCGCGTCCTTTGGCCACGCCGCCTATTTCGGCCTCGGAGCCTACGGCGTCGCCTTCCTCGCCAAGATGGCGGGGTTGCCGATGATCGTGTGCTTGTTGCTCGGGCCGCTGCTGGGCTGCATGGGCGCCGCCGTGTTCGGCTTCTTCGCGGTGCAGCTCTCCGGCGTCTATTTCGCGATGCTCACGCTCGCCTTCGCACAGATCGTGTGGTCGATCGCATTCCAGTGGGTGAGCGTAACAGGCGGCGACAACGGCATTCTGGGCGTCTGGCCGGAAAAATGGGCGGCCAGCCCATCGAACTTCTATTGGTTGTCGCTCGGCGTTGCGGCGCTCGTGACGATCGCGCTACGGGCCATGGTGTTCTCGCCGTTCGGCTACGCCCTCAGGGGGACACGCGATTCGGCGCTGCGCAGCGAGGCCGTCGGCATCAACGTCAAGCGGATGCAGTGGACGGCGTTCGTGATCGCGGGCACAACTGCCGGAATCGGCGGCGCGTTGTTCGCCTACCTGAAGGGCAGTGTCTTCCCGGACAATCTCGGCATCTCGCTCTCGGTCGATGCGCTGGTCATGGTGCTGCTGGGCGGCGTCGAGACGGTGTCGGGGGGGGTGATCGGCGCCATCGTCTACAAGGCTTTGAACATCTGGCTGATCAGCCAGACCGACCTGTCAAAACTCGTGCTCGGCGGCTTCATCGTTCTGATCGTCGTCGTCTTCCCCAAGGGCATCGTCGGCATGCTGGAGATGCTGGCGCAGCGCCGCGGGAAGGCATCGCCACCGGGATCACCCTTGCTGGCCAAGCCGATCGAGTCCGCCGAATGAGTGTCGCCCCCCCACTTCTCGCGGTCGAAGGTCTCACCAAATCCTATGGCGGCGTCCACGCCGTGCGCGGCGTCTCGTTCTCGCTGCGCGCCGGCGAGATTTTGGCGCTGATCGGACCGAACGGCGCCGGCAAGAGCACCTGCTTCGACATGCTCAACGGCCAGAACAGGCCTGATACTGGTCACGTGCGCCTGCTTGGCGAGGACACCACCGGCAGGAAGCCGCGCGAGATCTGGCGGATGGGCGTCGGCCGGACCTTCCAGATCACCGCGACCTTCGCGACCATGACGGTGCGCGAGAACGTGCAGGTCGCACTGATCTCGCACGGAAAACAATTGTTGAATCTCTGGGGATCGGCCCCGAGCTACGATCGCGGCGAAGCCGGCCGCCTGCTCGAGCTGGTCGGCATGGGCGGTTACGCGGATCGTCCCTGTGGCGAGCTGGCCTATGGCGATCTCAAGCGGCTCGAGCTGGCTGTCGCCCTGGCCAACCAGCCGAAGCTGCTGCTGATGGACGAGCCGACCGCCGGCATGGCGCCGCGCGAGCGTGTCGATCTGATGCGGCTGACCGCGCAGATCGCGAGGGAGAAAGCAATCGGCGTGCTCTTCACCGAACACGACATGGACGTGGTGTTCGAGCACGCCGACCGCATCATCGTGCTCAATCGCGGCACGCTGATCGCGGAAGGCTCACCGGCCGAGGTCCGCGGCAATCCGCAGGTGCAGGCGGTCTATCTCGGCGAGGGTCTGCTTTACGATGCCGGGCATCGCGAGGGAGCATCAGCATGAAGCTCACGGTGCAGGACCTCAACAGTCATTACGGCCCGGCCCATATCCTGTTCGACATCGGCTTCGAGGTCGGCGAGGGCGAGGTGGTGGCGCTGCTCGGGCGCAACGGGGCCGGCAAGTCGACGACGTTCCGCTCGATCGTCGGCCTCGTCGCGCAACGAACGGGACGCATCATGTTCGAAGGCAGAGATGTCTCTGCACGTCCTACACATGAGATCGTGCGGGATGGGCTTGGCTACGTTCCCGAAGAGCGGCGCATCTTCACTGATTTGACGGTGGAAGAGAATCTCGAAGTCGGCCGCCAGCCCAAGCGTCCGAACGCGCCGCACTGGACTCGCGACAAGTTGTTCGCCTTGTTCCCAAATCTGGGCGAGATGAAAAATCGCCCGGGCGGCCGCATGAGCGGCGGCGAGCAGCAGATGCTCACCATTGCACGCACGCTGATGGGCAATCCGTCGCTGGTGCTGCTCGACGAGCCCTCGGAAGGCCTGTCGCCGAAGATCGTGGAGCAGATGGTCGAGGCCATCCTGACCATGAAGAAGGAAGGCGTCAGCATCGTCGTCTCCGAGCAGAATCTGCATTTCGCGCGGTTGATCTCCGATCGCGCCTATATCATTGAGCGCGGCCGCATCTGTTTCGGCGGCACCATGGCCGAGCTCGACGCGCGTCCGGACATCCGCGACGCGCATTTGTCGTTGTGAGGGGCAAGGGGAGCTGATGGCGAGAAGTGTCGCGGTGAAGAAGGGCGTCAAACCGGCAAAGCCCTCTTACGTGCTCGACGAGCAGGTCGGCTTCATTCTGCGCCAGGTCTGGCAGCGCCACAGCGCGATCTTCTCTCGCGAGATCGGCACCAATATCACGCCGACTCAATGGGCTGCGCTGTCGAAGCTCGTAGAGACCGGACCATGTTCGCAGAACCAGCTCGGACGGCTGACGGCCATGGACGTCGCGACCATCAAGGGCGTGATCGATCGTTTGACGGCGCGCGGATTGACCGAGACGAGCCAGGATCCTGAAGACGGGCGGCGGCTGCTGGTCAGCCTGACGCGCGCCGGGCAGCAACTTGCGGAGAAAGTAGCGCCGAGCGCGCTCGCGATCACGCGGGAGACGCTGGCGCCGCTCGACGCCAAGGAGCGCGAGATGCTGATGTCGCTGTTGAACAGGCTGCGGTGAATTCGGTCTCGTGGGCAAAGGCGCGCTTGCGCCGTGCCCACCACGTCTGCAGATTTCAAGCGTTTAATGGTGGGTACGCTCCGCGTTGCCAACCTACGGCACTAACGCGCCATAAAGCAACCAACGGCATCGCCGTAGACATTGATGTCGATCAGCGAACCATTCTTGCGTAGGAGGAGAAAGTATTCGTCGAGCTTGGAGCTGTACGCCAAGCAATGGTTGCGTCCGTCGTCGGCGACGATGACGCAGCGGTCGTTGCCGACGGTGGTCCAATAGGGATTGACCAATGCGGATCTGACGAAGCTGGTCGGCAATCCACTCAGGGCTCTTTGGATTGCCGATCTCTACGCCCGAGTAGGGGTAGACGTAATTGTTGATTTCGTCAGATACGCTTTGACGCAATTTCCCGAGGTCGATCGACATTACTTCCCGACCACCTCCGGCACTTTCCCCGCCGGCGGGGTGTTGCGGCTGCGCTGGGTGCGCACGATGCCGTCGATGATGGTCATGCCGATGCCGGGGAGGTCGCCGAGCTGGATGCTGTCCAGAATGTTCTTGCCGGCCGAGTGCTGCGCCTTGTCCATGATCACGAAGTCGGCGGAACGGCCCACTTCGATGAGGCCGCAATCGAGCTCGCGCATACGCGCGGTGTTGCCGGTGGCGAGACAAAAGGCGAGCTCGGCCGGCAAATCGCCGAGCGAGGACAGCATCGAGACCATGCGCAGAATGCCAAGCGGCTGCACGCCGGAGCCGGCCGGCGCGTCGGTGCCGAGGATGACGCGGTGCAAATCGTTCATCTCGCGCGCAATGCGCAGCGTGAACAGCGCCGAGCGCTCATTGCCGTTGTGCACCAGTTCGAGGCCGCGCTTGCAGCCCTCGCAGATGCAACGGATCTGGTCGTCGGGAAGGGCTGTGTGACCGCCATTGATATGGCCGACCACGTCGGTGTCGGCCTCCAGCACCACGTCCTTGTCAATCAGGCCGGAGCCGGGGATCGAGGGGCCGCCGGTGTGGATCGTGCTCTGGATGCCGTATTTGCGGGCCCAGCCGACCATTTTTCGCGCGGTAGGGCCGTCCTTGACGCCGCCCAGGCCCACTTCGCCGAGCAGCTTGACGCCGGCTGCGGCCAGCTCCTTGAAATCCTCCTCGACCATCTCGCATTCGATCACGGGCGCGCCGGCATGAACCTTCACGCCGCCAGGCCGCAGATTCCAGAATGCGCGCTGGGCGAAGATTGCCATCGCCTTCAGGCCGACGACGTCGCGCGGCCGGCCGGGCATATGCACTTCGCCGGCGGAAATCATCGTGGTGACGCCGCCATGCAAATTGCTGTCGATCCAGCCGATCTGGTTCTGGCGGGGCGTCCAGTCGCCTGCAACCGGGTGGACATGGCTGTCGATCAGTCCCGGCGCCACCGTGGTGCCGTTGGCCTCGACGATGGTGGTGGCGCCTTCGGTGTTGAGGTCTTTGAAGCGGCCGATCGCGGTGATCTTGCCGTTCTCGGCGACGATCGTGTCGCCGTCCAGGATCGGCTTTTCCAGCGCGCCGGACAGGATCAGGCCGATATTTCGGATCACGAGCTTCGAGGGTCCGGTGGCCTGGGGTGCGTCATGCGCCATGGAATGGGTCCTTATCCTTAACTGCAACGCTCTCGATCTTGGGCAGCCTTGACCGTGGGATCAAGTCGGATTATTCATTAGTGTACAAATGATCGTGTACAAACGACGCATAGCTGACCGCCTCGGAACCGCACGGAAGCGCCACGGAAGGGTGAGATGAGCAATTTCAATCAGGAAAGCGTTTTGAGCGTCCACCACTGGACCGACACGCTGTTCTCTTTCAAGACCACGCGCAGCCCGACCTTCCGCTTCCGCAACGGCGAGTTCACCATGATCGGGCTCAAGGTCGGCGAGAAGTCGTTGCTGCGGGCCTACAGCGTCGCCAGCGCCAATTACGAGGATACGCTGGAGTTCTTCTCGATCAAGGTGGCGGACGGCCCGCTCACCTCGCGGCTTCAGCATCTGAAGGAAGGCGACGAGATCATCGTCAGCCGCAAGGCCACCGGCACGCTCGTGATCGACAATCTGGAGGAGGGACGAAACCTCTATTTGATCGGCACCGGCACGGGCCTCGCACCGTTCCTGAGCGTGATCAAGGATCCCGAGACCTATGAGCGGTTCGAGAAAGTCGTGCTGCTGCACGGCTGCAGGCACGTGAAGGAGCTCGCCTATGGTGAGATGATCACCAAGACGCTGCCGAATGACGATCTGATCGGCGAGTACATCCGCGCTCAGCTGATTTACTATCCGACCGTGACCCGCGACCCCTTCCGCAACCGCGGCCGCATCACGGACCTCATCACGTCAGGCAAGCTGTTCGCCGATATTGGCCTGCCGGCACTGGAAGCCGCCCACGACCGCGTCATGATCTGCGGCAGCCCGGCGCTGGTGGCGGATACCCGCGTGCTCCTTGGCGAGCGGGGCCTTGTCGAAGGCAATCACGGCGAGCCGGCCCAATTTGTGGTCGAAAAGGCCTTCGCCGAGCGCTAGGCCCGGGATTGTCTCGCAATAAGACCGTAGTTCCGCCGCCGGGAGCCCGTTGCGGCGCCGATTCGGCACGCGATACACTGTGGGAACGAATCAGCGGAGTTCCCACATGGTTGCGGACAGCGACAGCAACATTGCCTGGCACCGGGTTCAATTGAAGAAGAATCGCGCCGAGCTGAAGGCGCTCGAGACCGCGCGCTTCACGATGGGCGAGATCGCAGCCTCGAAGCGGAGCGGCCAGACTCAGAAGGCGATTGGGGAACTCAAGCGCAAGATCGCACAATCCGAGCGCGCGGTCGCCGATCACGACAAGCGCACGCGCCGTCCGCTCACCACCGATCTGCAAAGCCTCAGCAACGGCAGCTGGAGCAATTGGGACGCCTACTCCAATCAGCGGCAGCGCAAGGCTGGGCCGCGCTCGCCGGAACGACGATAGGCTTTTCGTCCCCGTTCCATCTATAAGGACAAGCTGGTCTCGGTTCCGCCCTCTGTCCGGGCGGTGCGATCTTGCAGGCTCGTTGCCGCAGATTGCCGCATCTCCAGTCGATCGGCCAACTCCCGCTCTAACTAAGTCTCGCCCGGAGCAGGTCCGACCGGCTCGACATGTCGTCGCGCGCGGCGGTTAAGGATCTGGCGTTCCCTTGCCGGATTTCCTTGCCGGATCGTAACGCGATGTCATGCATTCGACAGGAACGGCTAGCGGCGGCCTCTGTTGTTACGACATCACGAATGCAGGAAGCCGACGATGAGCAACAAGCAACCCAAGCTCTACACCCCGAGCGAGAAAGACATCCACGAAAATCCCCTGATCGGCGCATCCAAGGGTGTGACCATGGCTGGCGCGTCGGCTGAGGATTTCGAGGAGATCATAGGCGAGAACACGATCCAGGGTGATCTCGAAAATGACGTCAACGCGGTCGGCGGCATCGACAAGAACGTCGCGCGCGGCGGTTCCCATCGGCCTCGTCGCTGACGACTGGAGGTACTATGCAAGGCAACAAGACGCATGAGCAGCAGCTGCGCATTCTCGAACGGAAGCCGGACGTTCCAGATCAGCGTGAGCTCGACAAGGCGATCGGCCAGAACCCCGAAAATAACGCCGTCCATCACGTCAATCGGCAAGCGCGACAGAGCGAGTTCCCGGTGAGCCGGGGTGGTCTCAACCAGGAGAGCGACCACAACAAGCACAACGATGCCGGCCAGAGCGGCCACAAGCCACCGAAGCCGACACCGGCACAAGAGAAGCACTGAACGCAAGACGCAAGAGGAGAGACCGATGCCAGGTGGGCATGGCAGCAAGACGCATTTCAGATCGGGCATGCATGGCAAGGGCGACGGCACGGGTGCCTTGACCGAAGTTCCGAAGGACAAGATCGGCGACAACGTGGTGCTATCCAACCGCGACAAGGCACAGCACTCGGACATTCGCGGCATGGACGGTAAGTCCATCCAGACCGAACAATATCAGGATCACTCGGCCAACCGGCTCGCGGGCGAGGATGAGGATAAAGAGGGCGAGGAGCCCTAAGCGAGACATTCCTCCCGAGCAACTTGCGGACCGGTTTTTCAACCGGTCCGTTTTTTTGTCGATGCCAGGTCGCGTTCCCAGCCGAACACGGAACGGCCGTCGAGATCGGGCGAGGCCGCACGCTCTCCGGCGATATAGGCTTCGACCGATGGCCCGCTTGCGGTGCGCTCCAGCCGCCGCGCTTGGTCGTCGAGGCGGTTGATCGCCTGCATCTCTTCCTCGCGTCCGAGCTTTGCGTTCTGGATCGCACCTTTCAGCACGCGAATGGTCTCGTCGTAGATCTTGATCGGGACAGGGTAGGGATGCCGGTCCTTGCCGCCATGGGCGAGCGAGAAGCGCGCAGGGTCGTTGAAGCGATAAGGCGCGCCGTGCACCACCTCGGCCACCATCGCTAGCGAGCGCACGGTACGTGCGCCGACGCCGGGCGTCAGCAGCAGCTCCGGAAAATCGACCGGGCCGCGCTCGGCGGCGGCTGCGAGTGTGCCGTGCAGGCGGCGCGCGAACACGTCCTTCGGCCGCACGTCGTGGTGGGCTGGCATGATCAGGTGCGGCAGCATGGCTTGCGCCGGCTCGGACGCGGTCCCGGTGAGTCGCTCGAATTCGCAGACGATGCGATCCGGGCCGAGATCGCTCAGGAGTTCGAGCTGCGCAGTGCGCGAGACATCGGCGCGATGGTCGGTGAGATTAACGATTTCGCCTTGCAGCGGCCCGTCGATCGCGCTGTGCGGCGTGTCGACAAAACTCTTCAACGCCTCGGAATGCCAGTGATAGCGGCGGGCCTGCCGCGTGTCGCCGTTCATGCCCTGCTGCACCACGGTCCATTTGGCATCGGCGGTGACGAAGAAGCCGTGCAGATAAAGGTCGAATCCGTCCTGGACCGCGGCGCTGTCAACCTTCGCCACGAGGCGACTCGCACGCGTGAGTTTCGCGCCGTCGAAGCCGACGCGGTCGCCGAGCTGCAACAGCTCGTCCGGCGTCTTGCGCGAATGCTGGCCGCGACCGCCGCAGACATAGATGCCGAGTTCGTCCTGAAGCGGTCCGAGTCCGCGCTTCAATGCGCCGATCACCGAGGTCGTGATGCCCGAGGAGTGCCAGTCCATTCCCATCACGGCACCAAACGACTGGAACCAGAACGGATGCGAGAGCCGTTGGAGGAATGCGTCACGGCCATAATGATGCACGATCGCCTGAGTCACGATCGCGCCCAGTGAGGCCATGCGGCTCGCAAGCCACGGCGGAACCCGTCCGTTGTGAAGAGGAAGATCAGCGCTGCCGGTACGTCGAGTCATGATTGCCTAGAAATAGCCCAGTTCGGTGACGCTTGCACCTAACCCGACTTCGCGCGCGAACCCGCGCTAAGGGATGCTGCATTGCATTGAGCTATTGGCGCGTGGCCTTCGTGGCGCCGCGCAAGCCTGCCTGCTGCTGAATCGTGTCGAGCGCGCCGGACGACTGCTCGTCCGTCACGAAGCGGTTGAGCAGAGGCAGCGCCTCCTCGCGTCCTTTGGGGATCGCGATGGCCATATGCTCGGCGCCCCAATTGCCGTCGAGGATTTTCGCGCCCGGCATCTGATCGGAGAACTCGAACAGCGTGGGCTTGTTGGTGGCGTAGAGATCGATCTCGCCGCGGCCGAACATGGCGATGGCAACCTTGACGCTTTCAGCGGCAACGATGGTCGCGTTCTTGAATTTCGCCGGCAGCGTGCGCTCGGAGGTCGAGCCTTTGGTGACGCCGATCTTCACGCCTGGCTTGTCGATATCCTCGACCTTGCCGATCGGCGAGTTCGCCGGCACCAAGAAACCGAGTTCGATCGCCAGCACGGGCTGGCTGAAGCTGACCTCGTTGGCGCGGGCCGGCGTGGCATTGGTCACGGTGAAGTCGACCTGGCCGTCATGGATCGCGGTGACGATGTCGGCAACGCGCTGGAACCTGACATAGTCGATGGGAACGCCGAGCCGTTTTGCCAGCTTGCCGCCGAGATCGTAGGCGAGGCCGTGCGACGTGCCGGCCGCGTCTGTTACCATCGAGGTCGGGCTGCCCGGATAGATGCCGACGCGCAACGTTCCGGTGGGTGCCAGTAGTTTTGCTTCACCGTCGGCGTGCGCAGGCGCGCCGAGCAGGCTGATGATAGTAACCGCGAGCAAGGCTGAGCGGGCAAGGTGTCCGGACGAGGTCCTCATGTGATGAGCCCGCCTCACTGCGCGCGAATGTCGGCGGCCTTCAGCACCGGCTCCCATTTGGTTGCCTCGGCGTGCATGTAGGCGTCGAAATCCTTGGACGAGGAGCCGACCGGGGCAGCGCCGATCTTGCCGAGCGTCGACAGCACGTTCGCATCCTGCAGCGCCGCCTTCAGATCGGTCTCGAGCTTCGCCACGATCTCCGGCGGCATTTTTGCCGGGCCAAGAACGCCCCACCAGACCGAGACATCGTAACCGGATACGCCGGACTCGGCGACAGTCGGAACATTGGGGAGCGCCTTGGAGCGTTCCGCCGAGGTCACCGCGAGCGCGCGCACCGGGCCGCCTTCGAGCTGGGCGATGGCTTCCGCAAGCGGATTGATACTGAGCGGGATGTCGCCGGCGATCACTGCGGTCAGCGCGGGCGCGCCGCCCTTGTAGGGGATCGCGACGATCTTGGTGCCGGACATGTGTTTCAACAGCTCACCGGCGAGATGCGCCGAGGTGCCGTTGCCGGACATGCCGTAGGAGAGCTTGTCCGGCTCCTTCTTCGCTGCAGCGAGGAGATCACCGAGCGTCTTGTAGGGGCTGTCCTTGGCGACGACGATCGCGAGCGGCGAGGAGGCGACCTCGGTGATCGCGGTGAAGTCCTTGAACGTGTCGTAAGGCACGCTCGGATAGATGAACTGGTTGAGCGGATGGCCACTCGCGACCAGGATCAGCGTGTAGCCGTCAGGCGCGGCCTGCGTCAGTGCCTGCGAGGCGACGATGCCGCCGGCGCCGGGGCGATTGTCGACCACAGGCTGTTGGCCCCAGGTCTTCGCCAGCGCCTGGCTCAGCGTGCGCGCGAGCACGTCGACCGCGCCGCCGGCCGCGTAAGGGACGAGGATGTGAACCGGCTTGCTCGGATAATTGTCAGCCGCCTGCGCGGCGCCGCCCGCCAGCAGCAGACCGGCACCCAGCATCAAGCCGCCGATCTTCTTGTTCAAACCCAGCATTTTCCAGCACTCCATTGCGGGCCTTCGCGCGCTGACCGTCGCTCTTTCGAGCCGTCCGGACGCTGCCCATGGTTCTTGTTGACGAGACCTGATCTTTTGTACGATAGTACAAATCACATGGTACGCAAGCCCACCAGCAAGGAAACGGCCCGCAAGCCGAACATGCGCGAGGCGATCCTCGCCGCGGCCGAGGAGCTGTTCGCCACCAACGGCTTCAATGCCGTATCGGTGCGCGATATCGCACAGGCCGCCGGCGCCAATCCCGGCAGCGTCACCTATCATTTCAAGACCAAGGACGGCCTGCTGCTGGAGATCTACCGGCGCCATTGCGGGCCGATGAATTTGCGTCGTTCCGAGCTGCTCGCAGCCGCCAGGCGCGTGCGCGATCTCCAGGATCGGCTGGAAGCGGTGGTGCGGGCCTATGTCGCGCCGGCCTTCACCTCGGGCAGCGATCTCGCCGGGGGCGGGGCGCGGTTCACGCGGCTTCGCGCGGTGATGTCTGCGGAGGGCAACGAGGTCACGCGCAAAATCATCGCGCAGACTTTCGACGACACCAGCCACGCCTTCATCGATGCGATCCACGACAGCCTGCCGCACCTTCCGCGCACCGACATCGTCTGGCGCAGCCACTTCCTGCTCGGCGCGCTCTATTACTCGCTGGTGACGCCGGATCGCGTCTCGCGCCTGTCGCGCGGCGAGGCCGACGGCAACGATGCCGCCAGCGCCATCGAGCAATTGGTGCAGGCCACGGTGGCCGCGTTCCAGGCGCCGGCGCTCGATCAGGCCGCGCCGGCACGGCGACGACCGGTCGTCAGCAGCAAGACTTGAAGACGCGGTCTCGTTCGGCGGTTTATCTGATGGCAATGATGTACACGCCGACCATTCCGCCGCCCGACCCGAACACGCGCACGCCGAAGTTCAAGCTGCCGAAGCTGTCCTGCGACGCGCATTGCCACATCTTCGGACCCGGCGCGAAATACCCTTACGCGCCGGACCGCTCCTACACGCCGCCGGATGCGCCGCTCGAGGATTTCCGCGCGCTGCATGCCAAGCTCGGCGTTGAGCGTGCCGTCATCGTCAATGCCAGTGTGCACGGCACCGACAACGCGGTGGCGCTCGATGCCATCGCGCAGAGTAACGGCGCCTATCGCGCGGTTGCCAATATCGACGACACCATCACCGAGCGCGGGCTTCACGTGCTGCACGAGGGCGGCTTCCGCGGCTGCCGCTTCAATTTCGTCCGCCATCTCGGCGGCGTTCCCGACAAAAGCGTGTTCAATCGGGTGGTCGCGATGGTCACGCCGCTCGGCTGGCACATCGACCTGCATTTCGACGCGATCGACCTGCCCGAATATGCCGACATGCTGGCGAAGCTGCCGCTCAGCTACACCATCGACCATATGGGACGGGTGAAGGCATCGGAAGGGCTCGATCAGCTGCCGTTCAAGATCCTGATCGAGCTGATGCAGCGCGACGAGAAGTGCTGGGTCAAGATCTGCGGCTCGGAGCGGGTGTCCTCCAGCGGTCCGCCGTTCACCGACGCCGTGCCGTTCGCGCGAAAGATCGTCGAGACCGCGCCCGACCGTGTCATCTGGGGCACCGATTGGCCGCATCCCAATGTCAAGGCGATGCCGAATGACGGGGATCTCGTCGATTTGATCCCGCTGTTCGCGCCGGAGCCGGAGTATCAGCAGAAGATCCTCGTCGACAATCCGGCGCGCCTGTTCGGGTTCGACCAATGACGGCGCTAGCGATCGACAAGCCGCGCGGCCGCGCCTGGTGGAAGGAGCTCTGGATCCAGGTGCTCATCGCCATGGCGGCCGGCATTGCGCTAGGGATCGTCAATCCCGAGGCGGGCGCCAAGATGCAGCCGCTTGGGGACGCCTTCATCAAGGCGATCCGCATGCTGATCGCGCCGATCATCTTCTGCACCGTCGTCCATGGCGTCGCGCATATGGCCGACATGGCCCGTGTCGGGCGCGTCGCCGTCAAGGCGATCGTCTATTTCGAGGTCATGACCACGATCGCGCTGATCATCGGCCTCGTGGCGGTCAACCTGCTCAAGCCCGGCGTCGGCATGAACATCGATCCCGCCAGCATCAATGCCAGCGCGATCGAGCCCTATGTCAAGCAGACCGCCGTGATCGGCTTCGTGCCGTTCCTGATCAACATCGTGCCGGCGACCTTCATCGGCGCCTTTGCCGAGGGCAACATCCTCCAGGTTCTGTTCATCTCGGTGCTATCAGGCTTTGCGCTGGTGCAACTCGGCGAGCGGGCCGCGCCGCTGGTCAATCTGATCGACATCGCTGCCAAGATGGTGTTCGCCGTCGTCGGTTTCGTAATGTGGGCGGCCCCGATCGGTGCGTTCGGCGCCATTGCCTTTACGGTCGGCAAGTTCGGCGTCGGCTCGCTGGCATCCCTCGGCAAGCTGCTGGGCGGCTTTTATTTCACCTGCGCGATCTTCATCATCGTGGCGCTCGGCCCCGTTGCGCGTCTCTGCGGCTTCTCGCTCCTCAAGCTGATCCGCTACATCTGGGAAGAGTTGCTGATCTGCATCGCCACGACATCATCCGAGACGGTGCTGCCGCGGATGCTGACCAAGCTTGAGACGGCCGGCTGCGAGAAGAGCGTGGTCGGGCTCGTGATCCCGACCGGCTATTCCTTCAATCTCGACGGCACCTGCCTCTATCTCGCCGCCGCCTCGATGTTCCTGGCGCAGGCGACCAACACGCCGCTCGGGCTCGCCGAGCAGATCGAGCTGCTCTTGATCCTGCTCGTGACCTCCAAGGGCGCGGCGGGAATCGCGGGCGCCGCCTTTGTCGTGCTGGCGGCGACCCTGTCGGCTACCGGCAGCATTCCCGTGACGAGCGTCGCGCTGGTGCTCGGCATCCATCGCCTGATGTCGCAGGGGCTGACGCCGACCAATTTGATCGGGAACGCAGTCGCGACCATCGCGATTGCCAAATGGGAAGGCGCGCTCGATGGCGAACGCCTGAAGCGCGTGCTCAACGGTGAGGAACCCGCTGCCGCTGCTTGATGAACTGATGACGCTTACGAACAAAAGAGGGGAGTTTGTCCCATGAAAACAGGTCTCGTGATCACCGCCCATCCGGGCGATTTCGTCTGGCGCGCCGGTGGCGCCATCGCGCTGCATGCGAAGAAGGGCTTTCGCATGAAGATCGTCTGCATGTCCTTTGGCGAGCGCGGTGAGAGCCAGTTCGCCTGGAAGGAAAAAGGCGCGACGCTGGAGTCGGTCAAGGCGGGCCGCAAGGATGAGGCGGAGCGGGCCGCAAAGCTGCTCGGCGCCGAGATCGAGTTCTTCGATTGCGGCGACTATCCGCTGAAGCTCAACGAAGCGCATTTCGACCGCATGGTCGACATCTACCGCGAACTCAATCCCAGTTTCGTGCTGACGCACGCGTTGGAAGACCCCTATAATTTCGACCATCCGAACGCGGCGCATTTTGCGCAGGAAACCCGCGTGGTCGCGCAGGCCATGGGCCACAAGCCCGGCGCGCAGTACCAATACTCCGCGCCGCCGGTGTTCCTGTTCGAGCCGCACCAGCCGGAGCAGTGCAATTACAAACCGGACCTGCTCCTCAAGATCGACGAGGTCTGGAAGGAGAAGTACGAGGCATTCCAGATCCTCGCCGCGCAAAAACATCTCTGGGGCTATTACGAGCGCGTCGCGCTTAACCGCGGCATCCAGGGCAGCCGCAACACCGGTGTGCCGATGACCTATGGCGAGGCCTATCAGCGCCTGTTTCCGACGGTTGCGGAGGTGCTGGCATGAAGCCGGTCGTCGTTCGCAACATCAAGCGTGCCGATCCCGCAGGGATGGCGGAGTATGGCGTCTCGACCGTGCACGAGGCTTACGGCCGCGTCGGGCTGATGAAGCCTTATCTGCGGCCGGTGTGGCCGGGCGCTTCGATTGCCGGTCCCGCGGTCACCGTGCTGGCGCAGCCCGGCGACAATTGGATGATCCATGTCGCGGTCGAGCAGTGCAAAACGGGCGACATCCTCGTCGTCGGCTGCACCACGGACAACACCGACGGCATGTTCGGCGAGCTGCTCGCGACGTCGCTTCAGGCACGCGGCGTGCAGGGGCTGATCATCGATGCCGGTTGCCGCGACGTCAAAGCGCTGCACGAGATGAATTTTCCGGTGTGGTCGCGCGCGGTTTCGGCCAAGGGGACGGTGAAAGCGACGCTCGGCTCGGTCAACGTCCCCGTAGTCTGCGCCGGCGTCAACGTCGATCCTGGCGACATCATCGTGGCCGATGACGACGGCGTCGTCGCGGTGCCGAAGCGCTATGCGGCCGAGGTCGCCGAGAAGGCGAAGAAGCGCAATGCGGACGAGGGCGGCAAGCGCACGCGGCTCGGCTCGGGCGAACTCGGGCTCGATATGTACAGCATGCGCGAGGCCTTGGCGAAGGCGGGGCTCGTCTATGTCGACAATCCCGAGGACGTCTAAAGCGAAGAGAAGCGGAGTGCGCTGATGGATCGTCTCAAGCTGAAGGCCGTGCTGGGCAGTCATCTCCATGTCCGGTCGGTGAAGAGCGGCGAGCTCCGCTCCGACCGTTTCGATCTCGATTTCTTCGATTACACGCCGACCAACACCGCATTCAAGCCGATGGTGCGCGAGCAGGCTTTTGACGTCTGCGAGATGGCAATCGTCACCTATCTGATGGCGAAGGCGCATTGCAAGCCGCTGGTGCTGCTGCCGGCCACCATGCTCGGTCGCTTCCAGCATTCCTACGCGCTCTATAATCCTGCGCATGGAACGCTCGGCCCGTCCGATCTCGAAGGCAAGCGCGTCGGCATCCGCTCGTTCACGACCACGACCGGCGCCTGGATCAGGGGCATCCTCGCCAACGATTGCGGCGTCAATCTCGACAACATCCGCTGGGTGACCTTCGAGGATCCGCACGTCGCCGAATATGTCGACACCACCGAGCGCGCACCGAAGGACAAGAAGATCCTGCAGATGCTGCTCGACGGTGAGCTCGACGCCGTCCTCGGCGAGGCCTCGAATGATCCCAAGCTGAAGACGCTGTTCCCCGATCCGGCCGCGGAAGCCGCCAAATGGTACGCGCGTCGCGGCGTCGTGCCAGTCAACCATCTCGTGGTCGTGACCGAGCAGCTCGCGAAATCGCACCCTGATGTGGTCGCGGGCGTCTATGATCTCCTCAAGCAGAACAAGGAACAGATCGGCGCGGCGGCAACACCTGATCTCGTGCCATTCGGGTTCGAGGCGAACAGAAAGCCGCTGCAGCTGATCGTCGACTACGCGTTCCAGCAGTCGCTGATCCCGCGCCGATATGCGGTCGAGGATCTGTTCGACGAGACGACGCGAGGACTGAACTGATGGCGGGTGATCCCAAACGATGGCAGATCGGGCTGGTCGGCTATGGCGAGGTCGGCAGGATTCTGGCCGAGGATCTGCGCCAGCAGGACATCAAGGTCTCAGCCTATGACATCAAGCTCGGGGACGAGCAGGGCACGACCCTGAAAGCGCATGCGGCGAAATTCGGTGTCGGGCTGGCCGCTTCTCACGCTGAGCTGACCGCGAAATCCGATTTCCTCATCTCTGCCGTCACGGCGAGCCAGGCCGTGCCCGTGGCGCAAGCCTGCGTCGCCGCGATCAATCAGGGCACCTGGTTTCTCGATTTCAATTCGGCGTCTCCCGGCGCCAAGCAGCGTGCCGCGGCGCTGATCGACGGCGCGGACGGGCGGTATGTCGAGGGTGCCGTGATGACCTCGGTGCCGCCATATCGCATCAAGGTGCCGCTGCTGCTCGGCGGTCCCGGCGCCAGGGAGCTGGAGCCGCTTTTGAACGCGATCGGTTTTGCGGCCAAGGTTGCGAGCGACAAGCTCGGTGTTTCCTCGGCGGTCAAGATGTGCCGCAGCATCATGATCAAGGGCCTTGAGGCCATGGTGATCGAAAGCTTCACCACCGCACGCGCCTATGGCGTCGAGGATGCGGTGCTGGCTTCACTGGCGGAAACCTTCCCCACGATCAATTGGGAAAAGCAGGGCGCTTATTTCTTCCAGCGCGTGATCGAGCATGGCCGCCGCCGCGCCGAGGAAGTGCGCGAGGTCGCAGAGACCGTGCGCGAGGCGGGGCTGACGCCGTGGTCCGCGCAGGGCACCGCCGAGCGTCAGGGCTGGGTCGCCGATCTCGCCGACGAAGGGGTGTTCGGACCTAAGGGAACGAAGGAATTCGCCCGCAGCGCCGACTGGCGCAGCGAAGCGGACAAAATCCTGGCGAAGATCAATCGCGAGAAATAAAGCGGTTGCTGCTCAGGATTTTGCCGTGCGACAGCCGGTGAACTCGTCGCGGGCGCGTTCGATCAGCGCCATCAGGTTCTCGGCCTTGCGGGCCAGCCGATCGGTCGCGACTTCAGTGCGGAATTCTGCGCGGATCGACCGAATGCACTTGTCGGCGATATCGAGCGTGAGGAGCGTGCGCGTCAGGTCATCCTGGGTCCGGACGCCGGCCAGATCGAGGTCCGACAGGACATGCCCGATGCCGTCGAGCCGCTTCACCGCAGCCTCGCTGGGCGTTCTCGCTCGAATGGTGTGAGTGTCGATACTGCTGAATGCGCTGAACATGTCGATGCTTCCCCGTTGAATGCAGACATCAGTGCTGGTCCTGCAATGACCGGCGCCGCGGGATTTGCAATGCGGGCAGCTATCGGGAATCAGCAAGAATCTGCTATCCGGGAATCTACCGGATTCGGAATTTTGGAACGATCGGCGGTAACATCGAACGGAAGTTGTGGTCGATCAGCCGCGCTTCAATGCAGATATGCATTGAGAGCGGATCAGGAACCGGGGCGGAACACAGTGGGCCGCTGCCGCGCAAACGTTTGCCGGCCGTCCTTGAAGCCCATCACGATATCCGGCAACTCCGCGATGGCGAAGCGGCTGTCTTGCGTGTCGAGCACGACGAGATCGGCGGGGTTTCCGACCTTGATGCCGTAATCCGCGAGGTTCATCAGCCGCGCCGGCAGCTCGGTCACGAGATCGAGGCAGGCGTCGAAGTCGTTGACCGAGGCATGCGCGACATTGGCGTAGAAATTCGCCATTCGCAGTAGTGAGGCATCGCCGAACGGCGTGAAGGGATTGAGCACGTTGTTGGTCGCGATCGAGCACAGCACGCCTTCGCGGGCGAGCTTGTGGGCGAGTGTCAGCCCGCGCGGCGCGTTGTGGGTCGCTTCGCGCCCCATCAGATAGAGATCGGTTGCCGGCAGCACGGTGACGGCAACGCCGGCTTGCGCCAGTTGCGCTGTGGCGGCCTTCAGCCGCTCCGGTGGCAGTGCGGAGAGTTTCGTCGCATGGCCGATCGCCACGCGTCCCCCGTAGTTGCGCCGCTCGGTCTGCCGGCAGACCTCGTCGAGATGCCACCAGGAGGGATCGAGATCGAAATCGAGATGGAGATCGACGTCGACGTCGAACGCTTCGGCAAGATCGAAGATGCGTGCGAGATGCGCGTTCGGGTCGGTGTCCGTGTAGGGGCAGCCACCGATCACCTCGCCGCCGTCGCGGAGCGCCTGGATCAGCAGCCCTTCGCTGCCGGGATCGTTGGTGAGGCCTTCCTGCGGAAACACACAGAGCGACAGGTCGATTGCCCAGGCATAGTCGCGCTTGAGCGACTTGACCGCCTCGAAGCCGCGCAAGCCGATGCGCGGATCAATCTCGACATGGGTTCGCATGCGCGTCGTGCCGTGCACGATGGCGCG
This sequence comes from Bradyrhizobium sp. 132, assembly GCF_023074185.1. Taxonomy (GTDB): domain Bacteria; phylum Pseudomonadota; class Alphaproteobacteria; order Rhizobiales; family Xanthobacteraceae; genus Bradyrhizobium. The sequence continues at coordinate 59,630 of NZ_JADPKY010000094.1, forward strand.
TTCCAGCACCCTGGCGCCGCGTGCATAAACGTCCTCGACCGTGAAGTCCTTCTTCATCCCGGCAACGGCGCGGATCGCTTCCGAGACGCTGCCGTGACTATGATCGCAGCGGCCGAGCAGGCAGGCCTTGTCGAGATGGATGTGGCTGTCGACGAAGCCCGGCAGGGCGAGGCGCCCGGCGACATCGACCTCGACGGCCTCGCAGGCGAGTGTCGGTTCGATGGCGGTGATGCGGCCGCGCGTGACGCCGATGTCCACGGGGCTGGCAGCACCGCGCAACACGGCGTTGCGAAAAATCAGGTCAAATGCTGATTGCGTGGTCATGGCTTCTTGCGGAAGGAATTTAGGGCAATCGGCCGGGATCGGCGGCTCCGGATTGTCGGCAGTGTAGCGAGGGAAATGTTCAAAATATATGCAGGTGTTCCCGGGGAGCGGGGTTAGTATTGCGCAACCCCGGGAGAATGAGCGATGTCCGTTGCCGCAAGAGCTGAAGCCGGTCCGTTGTCCGATGCGGCAATCGTGGAAGCCTATCTCACGGCATCCATGATCCCCGATCCGGATGCCGCGGCGGCCTACATGGCGCCGGGCACGGTGATCACCTTTACCGGCGGGCGCGAGTTCGATCATCCGCGCGGCCCGACCTCCTTCAACGCCAAGCGTTACCGCTGGGTCAGGAAGAAGATGGACCGGTTCGACGTCTGCCCCGGCGACGGCGAGACCGTGGTCTACAGCGTCGGCACGCTCTACGGCGAATGGAAGGATGGGACCCCGTTCGAGGGCAACCGCTACGTCGACCGCTTCGTGGTGCGGAATGGCCAGATCACCAAGATGGACGTCTGGAACGACAGCGCCGAGCGCATCCTGATCCAGCGCGGCATCGACGCGTAGAGCCGTCCCGGCGCTCGAGCCGACCCGATTGACGGAGACAAACGGCCGCTGGCGGCTGGCGCGTGCCTGCGCTATCAACCTTGCGATTGCTGCGCCCGGCATGGACGCGCAAGTTTCTTTAGGAGCCCCCGATGCGTTTACCCACCGTTGTCCTGGCCCTCACATGCCTTGCGACTGCCGCCTCAGCCGAAGACCTCACGGGCACGCTCCAGAAGGTCAAGGAGACCAGGAAGATCACGTTGGGTTATCAGGAGGCCTCGGTCCCGTTCAGCTATCTGGACGGAAACCAGAAGCCGGTCGGCTTCGCCATGGACATCTGCCTCAAGATCGTCGACGCCGTGAAGAAGCAGCTCGGCATGCCCGATATCGCGGTCGACACTCTCGCCGTGACGTCGTCGAACCGGATTCCGCTGATGGTCAACGGCACGCTCGATCTGCATTGCTCGGCGACCACCAACAACGCCGATCGCCAGAAGCAGGTCGCCTTCACCAATACGCACTTCCTCAGCGCGACGCGATTTGCGGCCAAGAAAGCCGCGAAGATCAACACCATCGACGATCTCAAGGGCAAGGCGGTGACGGCAGTGGCCGGCTCGGTCAATTTGACGCAGCTCGCCAAGGTCAACACCGAGCACAATCTCGGCATCAATGTGATGCCGGCCAAGGACCAGGCCGAGGCCTTCCTGTTGCTGGAAACCGACCGCGCGCAGGCCTACGCGCTCGACGACGTGCAGCTCGCAGTCGCGATCGCGCGCTCGAAGGAGCCGCAGCTGTTCATGATCAGCGAGGAGACGTTCTCGAAGCCGGAGCCTTACGGGATCATGCTGCGGCGGGATGACGCGCCGTTCAAGGCGCTCGCCGACCGCGCGACTGCGGAGCTGTACGCGAGCCCGGAGATCGAGGTCCTCTACAAGAAGTGGCTGCAATCGCCGACGCCGCCGAGCGGCCTCAACTACAACGTCCCGATGTCACCGGCCCTGCGCAGCTCCTTCAAGAAGCCGAGCTCCAGTTTTGATCCTGATGTGTATGCGGTGAACTGAGGCGAGGGGCGCTAGCGCGTCCGCGGCGTGTCGAGGAGTTGGCCGGCCAGCGCCACGCCGATTGCCGCGATCGCAGCCATTGCCAACGCCCACGAGACGAAGAGCCGATGGCCGATCAGCGCGCCGCTAATTAGTGGGGCGCTGATATTGGCGCCTGACATCAGCGACTGATTGAGGCCCATGATCATGCCCTGACGGTTGATCGCCGTGCTGCGCGACAATTCCGCCGTCAGCGTACGATGAGCAGGCCGAGCATGCGCCAGGCGTAGCGAATGCCGGCCAGTTCCGTCCGTCGCGGAACCCGGTCCCATCTGGGTTGTCCTCGTTCGCTTTTGGGTGATCTGTTGCAATATGCGCGGCTATATAGTTGCAGGCTAATAGTTCGCGTCCTATCTAATTTGCATGGCTCCTTCGCAGGCTCATATCCACGCCGAAATCGGCCGGCTCGTCACGCGCCTTGGCCGGATCTGGCGGCGCGAGTCGGATCAGGCGTTGTCCGATCACGGCCTGTCCTATGCGACGGCTATCCCGCTGCTGGTGTTGTCGCGCCAGGGCGCGAACGTCCGGCAGGGTGTGCTCGCCGACGAGCTCGGTATCGAGGGGCCATCGCTGGTCCGTCTGATCGACCTGCTCCAGGCCGAGGGTCTGGTTGAACGCCGAGAAGACCCGACCGACCGCCGTGCCAAAACGCTACATCTGACCAAAGCCGGCGATGCCAAGGTCGAGGAGACCAACCGCATTCTGCGGCGCGTTCGAGCCAGCCTCCTCAGGGATGTCGGGCCCGAGGAACTTGCGATAACCTTCGAGACTCTTCAGCGCATCGAGCAGCGGGCCAGTCGCCTGCAGGAAGCCAAGGCACTTCCAAAGACGTTTCCAGAGGCGAAATAGTCATGCGCGCAGACGAGCCGTTCCTGGTCCGCCACGCGGACCTCATTTTCGCGTTGAAGACGTTTGCCGCGTCGATCCTGGCGCTCGTCATCGCGCTGGCGATGGACTTGCCGCGGCCCTACTGGGCGATGGCCACCGTCTACATCACCTCGCAGCCGCTGGCGGGTGCGACCAGCTCGAAGGCATTCTTCCGGGTGATGGGCACGCTGGTCGGCGCGATCATGACGGTGGCGTTGGTGCCGAACCTGATCAATGCGCCCGAGCTTCTGTGCCTTGCGATCGCGCTCTGGGTCGGGCTCTGCCTTTATCTGTCGCTGCTCGACGGCACGCCGCGCAGCTATGTCTTCATGCTGGCCGGCTACACGGTCGCGCTGATCGGCTTTCCCGCTGTGTCCGAGCCCGGCGCCATCTTTGACACGGCGGTATCTCGGGTCGAAGAGATTTCGCTCGGCATCATCTGCGCCAGCCTCGTCTCCACCATCATCTTCCCCCGCAGCGTTGCACCTGCGGTTGCGAGCCGTGTCGATCTCTGGCTGTCTGATGCGCGCCGTCTCAGCCAGACCGTGCTGTTGCGCGAGGGCACCAGCGAATCCCGCCGCCCCAGGCGCCTCAAGCTCGCAACCGACATCGTCGAGATCGACACGCTCTCCACCCACCTTGCCTATGACCGGCTGACCGATCGCAATGCGGTGAGTGGCCTCGGTGAAATCCGCTTGCGCATGCTGATGCTGTTGCCGGTGATCGCCTCGCTCGAGGATCGGCTGGCCGCGTTAGGTGAGGAGGCACTGCGCCGGCAGCCGGAGCTGAAGCGGCTGCTGCAGGATCTGGCGCAATGGATCACGAGCGACCTCAGCGCACGGCAGCCGGCCGAGCGGATCCGCGCCGTCATCGCGGAGCGGCAGGCGGTGCTCGATGACAAGGCGTCCTGGGAGCGGATCATCACCACGAGCCTGCTGTCGCGGCTGCGCGACCTGGTCGACCTATCACGCGACTGCCGTGCGTTGACCGAGGCGATTGCCGAAGGCAGCAATGTTTCAACCCTCGATTTGGCCTTTCATTCCGAGGCCGGCGCCGCGCCCGTGCGTCATCGCGACCGCGGCCTTGCTTTGTGGTCGGCGGCCGGTGCGGCCACGGCCATCCTGATCTGCTGCGCGTTCTGGATCGGGACCGGCTGGCCCGACGGTGCGTCGGCGCCGATGATGGCTGCGGTCGCGTGTTCCTTCTTCGCCGCGCAGGACGAGCCCGCACGCTTCATCCGTAGCTTCGGCCTGTGGTCGCTGGTCGCCATTGTGGTCGTCGCGGTCTATTTGTTCGCGCTGGTGCCTGCGATTTCTCATATTGAGGTGCTTGTCGCCGCGCTCGCGCCGACCTTCTTGCTCTACGGCTTCCTGATTGCGCGGCCGGCGACGGCCGGCACCGGCACGGCGCTCGCGGCCAACACGTCGACGCTGCTGGCGCTGCAATCGACCTACAGCGCGGATTTCGGGTCTTACGCCAATTCGGCGGTCGCGTTCTTCGTCGGCGTGGCCATCGCCGAACTCGTGACGCGCATCGCACGTGGGGTGGGCGCCGAGTGGATCGCCAATCGCCTGGTGCTGTCGAACTGGATGACGCTTGCGGTCGCTGCCGAGCGCCGCGGCAAGCGCGACCGGGCGGAGTTTGCCGGCCTCATGCTGCACCGGCTCGGGTTGTTGGTGCAACGCATCGCTTTTCTCTCGGAGAGCGATCGCCGCGATACCGACAGCCTCGTTCAGCTTCGCATCGGAATCAACATCATCGACCTGCGACGCGCTCGCTATGGCCTCGCGGCATCGACCATTTCCGTCATCGACGACATGCTCGACCAGCTCGCCATCGCCTGCCGCAAATATGCGGGCGATGGAATGCCGGTCGAACTCCTGACCAGCGTCGATCGGGCGCTGGCCCGGGCGTTGAAGGATCCCAACGAAACAGCGCGCGAGGATGCCCTGATCGGCCTCGTCGGCATCCGCCGCGGCCTGTTTCCGGACGCACCGGCCTATCGGCCGCGCGCAGGCGAGAGTGTTGCGGCATGAGATATCAGATCGACATTTACGGCGTGCTCGTGCCGGCGCTGCTGTTGTGGATCATCGTCGCCTATGCATTGAGCGCCGTGCTTCGCCGGCTCATGCAGCGCTTCGACCTTTATCGGCTGGTCTGGCACCGCGCGCTGTTCGATTTCGCGATCTTCGTCTGCCTTCTCGGCGTCGTCGTCTATCTCTCGGAGTTTTTGCCATGAAGGGGAATTTTGCCTGGCTCGGTCGCCTTGCACTCACCGCGCTTGCCATCGTCGCGGCGCTCGCTGTCGGCCGTGAGCTCTGGGTCTATTATATGGAGCAGCCGTGGACCCGCGACGGCCGCGTGCGCGCTGATGTGGTGCAGGTCGCGCCCGATGTGTCGGGTTTCGTGACCGAAGTGCTGGTGAAGGACAACCAGAAGGTTCATCGCGGCGACGTGTTGTTCCGGATCGACCGTGAACGTTTTGCGCTGGCGTTGCGGCAAGCCGATGCGTCGGTGGCTGGTCATCAGGCGACGCTCGACCAGGCCAATGCCGATCTGAAGCGCTACAACGCGCTGACGACCGACGCCGTGTCGCAGCAGAAGCAGGAGCAGGTGCTGGCCACCCAGCTCCAGGCCAAGGCGGCGTTCGATGCGGCCGTCGCCGACCGCGCGGTCGCCCAGCTCAACCTCGATCGCAGCGAAGTCCACGCCTCCGTGAATGGCGTGATCACCAACATGGATTTGCGTCCCGGCGCTTACGTGACGGCCGGGAAAGGCGTGATGGCACTCGTCGACACCGACACGCTGCATGTGGAAGGCTACTTCGAGGAGACAAAACTTGCGCGCATTCGTATCGGCGACAAGGTCCAGGTCCGGCTGATGGGCGAGAAGATCATGCTGCCAGGCCGTGTCGAGAGCATCGCCGCCGGCATCGAGGACCGCGACCGCGCCGAGGGGGCAAGCCTGCTTGCGAACGTCAACCCGACCTTCAGCTGGGTCCGCCTCGCCCAGCGCGTGCCGGTACGCATCGCGCTGGATCCGGTGCCTGAGAATATGTCGCTGGTCGCGGGACGCTCGGCGACGGTGGAGGTGCTGAACTAGGCGCGATTGCCATCGCTCGATTCAAGCGTTCGAATATTTCTTCAGTTCGAACCGTGCGATCTGATTGCGATGGACCTCGTCGGGGCCGTCGGCGAGGCGCAGCAAGCGCGCGGTCGCATAGGCCTGCGTCAATCCAAAATCGTTCGACGTGCCGCCGCCGCCGTGCGCCTGGATCGCCCAGTCGATGATCTGGCAGGCCATGTTCGGCACGGCGACCTTGATCATCGCGATCTCGGCTTTCGCCACCTTGTTGCCGACGATGTCCATCGCATAGGCGGCGTTGAGCGTTAGCAGCCGGGCCTGCTCGATCATGATGCGGGCTTCTGCGATGCGCTCCTGCGTCACTGTCTGCTCGGAAACCGGCTTGCCGAAGGCGACGCGACTGCGCACCCGGCGGCACATCTTTTCCAGCGTGCGTTCGGAGAGCCCGATCAGCCGCATGCAATGGTGGATGCGGCCGGGTCCGAGGCGTCCCTGCGCGATCTCGAAACCGCGGCCCTCGCCGAGCAGGATGTTTTCCTTTGGGACCCGCACATTGGTGAAGACGACCTCGGAGGCACGGTCGGGCACGCCGTAGAAGCCGAACACGGGCAGGGCACGCTTGATCTCGACGCCTGATGTCTCCATCGGCACCAGGATCATGGATTGCTGCTTGTGGCGGTCTGCATTGTCAGGATCGGTCTTGCCCATGAAGATGCAGATCTTGCAGCGCGGGTCGGTCGCGTTGGTCGTGTACCATTTGCGGCCGTTGATGACGTAATGGTCGCCGTCGCGGACGATCGAACTCTCGATGTTGGTCGCATCGGATGAGGCGACCGCAGGCTCGGTCATGGCGAAGCAGGAGCGGATTTCGCCTGCGAGCAGCGGCTTCAGCCAGCGCTCCTTGTCCTTCTCCGTGCCGTAGCGCTCCAGCACCTCCATGGTGCCGGTGTCGGGCGCCGAACAGTTGAACACTTCGGGCGCGAGATGCGAGCGGCCCATGACCTCGCAGAGCGGGGCATATTCGAGATTGGTCAGGCCCGCGCCGTGACTGGATTCAGGCAGGAACAGGTTCCAGAGACCTTCGGCGCGCGCCAGCGGCTTCAGCTCCTCGACAACCGGATAGACCTTCCACGGCCCGAGTTCTTCCGCCTCGCGATAGAAGCGTTCCTCGTTCGGATAGATGTGCCGGTCCATGAAATTTTCGAGCTTGCGCTTGAGCTCGCCGACTTTGGGCGACATCGGGTAGAGCATCTTTCGTCTCCTTGATCGATAGACAAGCCGGTTGCGCGATCGGGCGGTCGGCTCAGGCGACGCGGTACTCTCTGAATTTCTCGCGCAGCGCTGATTTGAGTACCTTGCCGGTGCCGGTCATCGGGAATTCGTCCATGAACTCGACGGCGTCAGGCATCCACCAGCTCGCGATCTTCGGACGCATGTGATCGAGCAAAGTCTTGCCGTCAACGTTCGCGCCCTTCTTGCGGACCACGAGGAGCAGGGGCCGCTCCTGCCATTTCTGGTGGTTGATCGCGACCACGGCGGCTTGCAACACATCGGGGTGAGACAAGGCGACGTCCTCGAGCTGGATCGAGGAGATCCACTCGCCGCCGGACTTGATCACGTCCTTGGAGCGGTCGGTGAGCGTGACGTGGCCTTGCGGGTCGATCACGGCCATGTCGCCGGTGATCAGCCAGCCGTCGCGGTCGAGGCCTTCGTCGAGCTTCATGTAGCCGGAGGCAACCCACGGCCCCCGCGCGCGCAGATGGCCGACGCTCTTGCCGTCGCGCGGCAACTCGACACCGCCGTCATCGACGATGCGCAGCGCGGTGCCGAAGCAGGCGCGACCCGACACCTGGCGGCGGTCAAATTTCTCCTTGTCGCCGAGATGCTCGGAGCCCGGCCGCAGGCCCGGCATCGAGCAGCCCAGGGCCTCGGTCATGCCCCAGGCCTGGATGTAGTCGACGTCGTAGTCGCGCTTGAGCTTCTCGACCATGGCGCGCGGCGGCGCCGAGCCTGACGACAGCGTTGCGCGCAATGTCGAGAATCTGTTGCCGGTGCGTCTGAGCCAGTCGAGCAGGATCAGCCAGAAGCTCGGCACGCCCGCCGACAGCGTCACCTTCTCGCCTTCGAGCAGCTCGTAGAGCTTGTCCGGCTCGTAATTGCGACCAGGCAGCACCAGTTTCGATCCGGTATAGGGCGCGGTGAACGGCATGTTCCAGCCGTTGCCGTGGAACAGCGGCGCCATCGGCATCATCACCTCGCGCACGCCTTCGACATGGCCCGGCAGGAAGTCGAAGCTGGAGCAGGTCATGGTCTGCAGGATCGCGGCGCGGTGCGAATAGATCACGCCCTTCGGATTGCCCGTCGTGCCCGAGGTGTAACAGATCGTGGATGCCGATTTTTCGTCGAACTCCGGCCAGGCGAAGCCGGCGTCGTTCTCTCGTCCCAGAAGCTCCTCGTAGCAATGGACGTTGGCAAGCTTGGTTTCCGGCATTCGCTCGCGCGCGGACATCACGACATAGGCTTCGATCGAGTCGAGCTGCGGCGCGATCGCCTCCACGATCGGCAGCGTAGCGCGGTCGATGAACAGCAGCCGGTCCTCGGCGTGATTGACGATGTAGACGAGCTGTTCGGGAAACAGCCGCGGGTTGACGGTGTGCAGCACATAGCCCATGCCCGGCGCGGCGTAGAACATCTCGAAGTGACGGTGCGTATTCCACGCCAGCGTGCCGACGCGGTCGCCGGCCTTCATGCCGAGCCGCTTCAAGGCCAGCGCCATGCGCTTGATGCGCGGATGGGCGTCCGCATAGGTGTAGCGATGGATGTCGCCCTCGATCTCGCGCGCGACGACCTCGGCCTCGCCGTGATAATCCGCGGCATACTGGATCAGGCCGCTGATCAGAAGCGGCATGTCCATCATCAATCCCTGCATCGTTCCTCCGGACCGCCATGTCGTTGCATGGCGTACGCTTGTGATGTGCGCTCGAGGTTAGCGGAACGCCACGCGACGTTCACGCAAAAAGCGACGGACATGATTGCATGCGTCACTTTTTCGGGGCTAACTGACGCGAGCTGCCGGCGAAGCAACGTTCGCCGTGGAGGACATGGATGTCAGCGGAAAGACACAAGACCGGTGCAGCCGGCGAATCTACAATCGACATTGCCGCACTCCGTGCGCGCTATCGCGACGAGCGCGATCGCCGCCTGCGCACCGAGGGCAAGGCGCAATATGTCGAGGTGACCCGCGAGTTCGGGCGCTATCTCGACGATCCCTGGGCCGATTCCGGATTTGCGCGCGAGGCTGTCAGCGAAGAGACCGAGGTGCTCATCGTCGGCGGTGGCTTCGGCGGCCTGCTTTGCGGTGCGCGACTGCGCGCGGCCGGCATCGATGATTTCCGGATCGTTGAAAAGGCCGCCGATTTCGGCGGCACCTGGTACTGGAATCGTTACCCCGGTGCGGCCTGCGATACCGAGAGCTACATCTACCTGCCGCTGCTGGAAGAGACCGGCTACATGCCTGTGCGCAAACATGCGCGGGCTCCCGAGATCTACGAACATTCGCGCCGCATCGGCCGTCACTTCGGTCTCTATGGGCGGGCGCTGTTTCAGACTGTCATCGCGCGCATGGAATGGCAGGAGCAGGAGGGACGCTGGCTGGTCGAGACCGATCGCGGTGATCGCATCCGCGCGCGCTTCGTCATCCTTGCCGGCGGCCCCCTGAGCCGTCCGAAGCTGCCTGGCATTCCGGGTATAGAAAGCTTCAGGGGACACAGCTTTCACACCAGCCGCTGGGACTATGGCTACACCGGAGGCACGGCCGAAGGTGGTCTGACCGGTCTTGGCGACAGACGCGTCGGCATCATCGGCACCGGCGCCACCGCCGTGCAATGCGTGCCGCATCTCGGCCGCTCCGCCAAAGAGCTCTACGTCTTCCAGCGTACGCCGTCTGCGATCGGGGTGCGCGACGACCGTCCGACGGAGCAGAGCTGGGCGCAGGGGCTCAAGCCTGGCTGGCAGCGCGAGCGCATGGACAATTTCACCGCGGTGATCTCCGGCGAGCCGTTCGAACAGGATCTGGTGCAGGACGGCTGGACCGGCCTGCTCGGCGAGATATTGCTGGCGCCGCGCCGGCAGAAGCAGCCGGTGACCTCGATCGAGGAGGCGCTCAAGGTCATCGAGCAGGCCGACTATCGCAAGATGGAAGAGATCCGGGCACGCGTCGATGCGATCGTCAAGGACGAGGCGACTGCTTCGGCGTTAAAGCCCTGGTACAAGGCGTTCTGCAAGCGGCCGTGCTTCCACGACGAATATCTCGACACCTTCAATCATCCCAACGTGCATCTCGTCGACACCAGGGGGCAGGGCGTCGAGCGCATCACCGAGAATGGCGTCGTGGTCGACGGCAAGGCCTATGAGCTCGACTGCCTGGTCTATGCCAGCGGCTTCGAGGTCGGCACCGACTACGCCCGCCGCATGGGCTTTGAAGTGTATGGACGCGACGGTGTGAGCCTGTCCGCGCGCTGGCGCGACGGCGTCAAGACGCTGCACGGCTTCTACAGCCGCGGCTTCCCGAACTGCTTCCAGATCGTCACGGTGCAGGCCGGCCAGAGCGCCAACTTCCCGCACATCATCGACGAGCAGTCGCAGCACATCGCCTATGTGATCGCCGAGGCGCGCAAGCGCAAAGCCCGGACGCTGGAGCCGACGCTGGACGCCGAGAATGCCTGGGTCGACGAGGTCGTCAAAGCTGCGCTCGGCCGCCAGGCCTATCTCGCGGAGTGCACGCCCGGTTATTACAACAATGAAGGCGTGTTCGATCCGATCGCCGCGAGAAACAGCCAGTATTGGCGCGGGCCGGTGGCGTTCTTGCGGCTACTCGACAAGTGGCGCAAGGAGGGCAGTTTGGCAGGGTTGGAATTGACCCAAGGAATTGCCGGAGAGGCGGACCGCTCCACGGTTCCGGCTCGAACGGCATGATCCCGGCACCATCTGGCGCGACGCGGCTCTATGTCATTGTCGGCGATCCCATTGCGCAGGTGCGCTCGCCCGCAGGCGTCAGCGCCGCCTTCGCCGCAGGGGAGCACGACGGCATTCTCGTGCCGGTTCAGGTCGCACCAGCGGATTTGTCCGATTTCCTCTCCGTGGCAACGCGGCTGAAAAATCTCGACGGCATCGTCGTGACCATCCCGCACAAATTTTCCTGCTACCAGGCCTGCGCGAGTGCGACGGAGCGCGCACATTTCCTGCACACCGTAAACCTGATGCGGCGGCGCGCCGACGGTTCTTGGCACGGCGACATGGTGGACGTCTCGGCTTCGTCGGAGCGGCGCGGGCGAAGGGGATCGATCCGAAGGGGATGCGGGCACTTCTCGTCGGTGCCGGCGGCGCGGGGTCGGCGATTGCACTTGCGCTGGTCGAGTCCGGCGTGAGCGAACTCGCAATTCATGACAGCGCAACTGAGCGCCGCGACGCGTTGATCGGCCGGCTCAACGGGCTCGGCAAGGCGTCTGTGCGGGTCGGCACCGCGGATCCCGCGGGCTTCGACTTCATCGCCAATGCGACACCGGCCGGGATGACGGACGGCGACCCGCTGCCGGTCGATGTCACGCGGCTTGCGCCGTCGGCCTATTGCGGCTGCGTGATCACCAAGCCGGAAGTTTCGCCCTTCATCGCGGCGGCCCGAGAGCTTGGCGGCGTGACAGGAACCGGCACGGACATGTACGAGCAGCACCAGAGCATCATCGTGGATTTCCTGCTCGGTCACAACGGCCAGGGGTAGGCGGTCACCCGGGTGTCAAAGGGCCTTGCCGGCACCGGTTGCCCCTTCTAGGGCTTGACGATCAGGGCCGACGTAGGATCATGCGTCCGCGCGAGCCGGGTCGCGCAGCGTAAGTGAGAGGAACGAGGAATGATCAAGGGCAGGACCGTTGCAAAGGCGGTGATCGGTGCTACCGCGCTGCTTCTCTCGCTGGCGCCTGTGGCCGAGGCCGCGCAATGCGGCAGTTCGTCGGCGGGTTTTGAGGCCTGGAAGCGCGAGTTCAGCGCGGAGGCGCAAGGCAAGGGTGTCGGCCAGACCGCGCTCTCGGCCTTGATGCAGACCAATTACGCCAGTGCCACCATCGCGGCCGACCGCGGCCAGCGCAGTTTCTCGCTGACGCTCGACCAGTTCCTCGCCAAGCGCGGCGCCACCACCATCGTTGCCAAGGGGCGCCAGCTCAAGCAATCGCAAGCCGCCTTGTTCGCCTCGATCCAGCAGCGCTATGGCGTCCCGCCGGGCCCGCTGATCGCGATTTGGGGCATGGAGACCGGCTTCGGCAGCCAGCGCGGCAACCAGAACATGCTCTCCTCGATCGCGACGCTCGCCTATGACTGCCGCCGTCCCGAATTCTTCACCGACCAGCTCTATTCGGCGCTGAAGCTGATCGATCGCGGCACGCTGTCCGGGGCAACCCGCGGCTCGATGCACGGCGAAGTCGGCCAGACCCAGTTCATGCCCAAGAATATCCTGGCCTATGGCACCGGCAATCTCGAAGTTGCCGCCAATGCGCTGAACTCGACGGCAAATTTTCTCAAGGCGCACGGCTGGCGCGCAGGAGCCGGTTACCAGCCGGGTGAGGCGAATTTCGGCGCCATCGAGGCCTGGAATGCTGCCGGCGTCTATCAGAAGGCGATCGCCCTGATGGGACGGCAGATCGACGAGGGAGGAGGAGCAGCCGCCGCGCGTTGAGCAGCTCAGCAAGCCGTGATGCGCCAGCACGAGAAAGTTGTTGCCATCAGGAACCGACAGCACGACGTTTGCTTTGATCAGTTCGGGGCTGGGCATGAGGAGACTCAACATGGCGACCCAGATCGTGATGGACCAGACTGGCGACACGCGCCACGAGTTTGATCCTGGCAATGCCGAAGCGTTGGCGCGAGCCGAACGGCGCTTTCGGGAGCTGACCGGAGCAGGCTTCACGGCCGCGCTGCGAACCGGACCCGGCGAAGTCACCCGGATCCGATCGTTCGACCCGGCCGTGCAGGAGACGCTGTTCTATCCCCGCCTGGTCGGCGGTTGATTTGAGCTGCTCATGATCGCGGCAGTCTGGCTCCGCGGGCCGGCGCGTGCGCGTCTGCATGCCCTACGCGAACTCTATCGGCGTTTCTTCGGCGAGAACACGCCGGATGCCCGCGGCCGCCGGCTTATGGCCGAATGGCTGTCACCGGCGCAGCGCGCTCAGTTCGAGCAATACCGGTATTTCGATGTCGTCGGCTGCGATACCGGTAAGACCTATCGCATCCATTATGGCACGGCCGCCAATGTCCATGAGATCGACGAGGCCGGAATTGCGACGATGGGGTGGTGCTTCATCCCGTCGGGCTTCCTCGTCCCCGGGGACGTGATGCTCGCACAGAAGATCGCGCTCGAGACGGACGAGAGGGGCGCATTGGCGCTCGCCAACAGGTTTCCGCCGGCAACGCATTCGGAGCACTTTTACCGCCGGCCGTTCTAGCGCCGGGAAGGCGAACCGCTCAGTAATGCGTCGTGCGATAGGCATCCAGCGCGTGCGCGGCAAAAACGCCGGCGCTGCAAAGGGCGAGCAGGGCCGAGATCAGCTCGATCATAGCTCGTCCTCCTGCGGCGGCAGGGCGACGAGGTGCTGACAGCAGGAATAATCCCAGATCAGGTCGAGTAAGAATTGCATGGCGGCCGTCCCTGTATGATTTTGACCATTAAATAACCGGCTATCTGTTTCAGGCGTGTTTCGTCGTATCGGGAAACGGGTTTCGTGGGCCCCCCTTGGCTGGTTTGTGCGTTTCGGAGCCGCTACATCCCGCTCTTCCTCAATCCTGTTAGCCGCGGAAGCGGCGCATCACATTGCGAGGCGAAATCATGGCGCGGGTCGAGTGGTTCGACGATCTCACCATCGGAATGCAGTTCAAATCCCCTGAATTTCACGTCACCGAGGCCGACATCAAGCGTTTCGCGGCTGAGTTCGATCCGCAGCCGATGCACCTCGACCACGAGGCCGCCAAGGAGACCCTGTTCAAGGGCCTCGCCGCCTCGGGATGGCACACCGCCGCGATTGCCATGAACCTCGCGATCCAGACCCGCCCCTTCGGCCTGCATCCGCTGATCGGAGCGGGCGTCGACGGGCTGCGCTGGACCATCCCGGTGCGCCCCGATGACCGCCTGCATCTGGTCGGCGAGGTCATGAGCCTGACGCCGTCGAAATCCAAGCCGCAGGGCATCGCGCTGGTGAAATGGACGATGTTCAACCAGAACGGCGAGGAAGTTTACACCTTTACCCCGATCGCGATCGTGCCGCGTCGGGAGTAGGGCACGGGCCGCACTCTACACAGGCGCCTGAACCCCTTGCGAGCCGTCGGCAGAGGTGGTCATCTTGGCCCGGGAACAGGCTGGAGGCTGACATGAAACGATTCCTTCTCGCCGCCGGGGTGCTGGCCGGCGCCTTGAGCGCGGTCGCTTTGACCGCAAGACCGGTGCAGGCGCAACAATCCAAGGTCGGCGACTGGAACATCGAAAAGCGTACGCAGGACGCGCATTGCAATGCGAGCCGCGGCTACAAGGACAAGGAAGACGAGAATCGCGATTACGTCATCGTGATCACCTATTCCGAGAAGGCCATCGTGATGGTGATGATCTACGACGGCTGGGAGTGGGACAAGGTTGGCGAGATACTCCGTGCCGACGTCGGCACCGATGACGCCGATATCATGAAGAAGGCGAAGTGGGAGGTCATGGACAAGACCACCGTGCGCGGCATCTTCGAATACGATCAGTCGATGATGGACCGGCTCTCGAAGGCGAAGCGCCTCTCGGTCGATTTTGAGGACGATGACGACGACAGCATCGAGATGCAGATCCCGCGGGCCGGCGAAGCGCTGGCGGCGCTGAAATTCTGCGAGGAGAATCGGAAGTAATTGCCGGAGCCGGCACGATCGGCCGCGACAAAATCTTGCGGTGCGCGCCGGCGCGTGACTCATCGCACACAGTCCGCCGGCTGTTCGCATTTATCCTAGTCTTTGGCGAAAACGTCCAAGCCGCATCCTGCGGTTGACGTTACGCAAGGACGATGTTCGATATTCCAGCATTTTGTTGCAATGTTTTCCCATCGTCGAAGGCGGCGATTGACCGGCCCGTCTCCTCCGTCAGTTCCCGGTTCTCGCTCTCTCGCGCGCGCGCAGGCAACACGCAGATTGCGTCGTCCGGCCGATGACGATCCTCCAGGCAAATCGGTTCTCGTCTCTGCTCGGCGAGATCTACGACGCGGCAGTCGAGCCCGCGCTGCGCAGCGGGGCGCTGGAACAGGTCTCCCGTTACGTTGGCGGGTGTGCCGCGACCATCCTCTCCAGGGATTCAGCCAGGCTCTCGATCGAGATTCATCAGCATTTTGGGACCGAATCCCGCTTCCGTCAGCTTTATCGCGACCGATATGTCGAGCTCGACCCCCTGATTGATCGTCATCTCACGCTCGCGGCCGAGCAGACGATCGGCGTGACCGACGTCATGCCGCATGCGGATTTTATGGCAACGAGCTTCTATCGCGAGTGGGTGGAGCCGCAAGGAGCGATAGACCTTGCAACGGTGGCGCTCGAGAAGTCGGCCGCGCGCACCACGATCCTGCAGGTGTTGGGCCACCGGTCCCGCGGAACGGTCGACGAGCCGATGCGGGAGCGCATGCGGCTGCTTGCCCCGCACCTTCAGCGTTCCAGAATCATGGGCCGGCAGATCAGGGCGCGCTCGCATACCGTAGACGACCTTGCCGATGTCCTCGACGGGTTGAGCACGGCGGTTTGCCTGCTCGACGCAGACGGACGGGTCATGCATTCCAACGCAGCATGCCGCCGGCTGTTCGCCGATGCCAATCTGCTGGCACTCGTCGGCGACCGGATCGTGGCCCGCAACACCCAGGCCGACAAAATATTCCGCAGCCTGTGCGAAATCGATGCAGACAGCGAAATTCTTTCCGCTGCTCGCCGACAGATCGAGCTTGCGACGTCGGTCGATGGACAGCACTATCTGCTCCAAGCTTTTCCCCTGAAGCGGGATCGCAGTCTATCGCGAGATGTTGCCGCCACGGCGCTCTTCGTTCAAAAGGCCTCGACGACGCCATGGCTCGCAGCCGATGCGATCGCAGTGGCCTTCAGGCTGACGCCGTCCGAACTGCGCGTGCTGATGGCCATCGTCGAGATTGGCGGAGTTCCCGACATTGCGGCAAAGCTCGGCATCGCCGAGACGACGGTGAAGACACATCTCGGCCGCCTGTTCGAAAAGACAGGCGCAGGCAGGCAGGCTGATCTGGTCAAGATCGCAGCCGGCTTTGCCGTTCCGTTCGCGCGGCGAACGAACGGCGGTGAAGACGCCGTGTGATCCATTTCACACGCTTCGTTGTTACGCGCAGCGATCTCAATCCATTGTGATGAGTCAGGCTCGCGGGTCCTCCGAATACAGGACGCGCGCCATCTGATACTTTCGTATATCGCGCTCCAGAAAAGTGACGAGCAGCAAGCGCCGCGCGACGGCATCGAACGCGCGTGTGAGGAAACGACAGCGTGTGGCCGGACCTGCTCGTCGGTTGGAGGGATTGCAGTGAGCCAATTTGATTTTTCCGTTCTCGATGTTTCAACCAACGATATTCCCGAAAACGAGCGCATCCCGCTACTTCGCGATTTTTACTGCCGCGGGGTGTTGAAGGCGGAGGTCGAGGCAAGGGACGGAAAGCCGGCCGCGGCGAGCTTCACGTCTCACGTCTTGCCGGAAGCCCAGCTGTTGATCGGAGGATTGTGCGGAGCGCGAGTCATCCGCACCAAGCAGCTCGTGGCCGATGGCGACGACAGCCTCGCCCTGATCGTGAATCGATCCGGCGTGCTTGGGATATCCGAGCGAGGACACGATTTGAGCCTTCACCCAGGAGAGGCGGTCCTGACCAGCGCGGAGGACGTCACGACGTTCGAGCGGGTGTCGCTGGGCAGCTGCTTCTCGCTGCGTGTGCCGAGACGTGTGCTGGCGCCGATGATCGTGGACGTCGATGATGTCGTGATGCGTGTCATGCCGGGGAGCTCGACGGGGCTTCGATTGCTGGTCGACTACGCGGTGACGCTGGTGCGGGAGAAAGTCTTCGCGACGCCCAATCTGCGGCAGCTGGGGGTCGGACATCTGCACGATCTTCTGGCGCTCGTGCTCGGTGCGCCCCATGAGACGCGTGAACTGGCCGGACGGCGCGGCGTCAAGGGGGCTCGACTCCAGAAGGCGAAGGTCTCCATCTCCAACAATTGCTGGCGGCAGGACCTGTCGGTGGGCACGGTTGCACAGGAGCTCGGCGTGACGCCGCGCTATCTCCAGCGCCTTTTCGAGGCCGACGGCAAGACGTTCTCCTCCTTCCTGATCGACCAGCGCGTCAAGCGCGCCCATCGCATGCTGCGGGAACCCGGATATGCCGAGCGGACGGTGAGCTCGATCGCCTACGATGTCGGCTTCGGGGATCTCTCTTATTTCAACCGCTGCTTCCGTCGAACTTATGGCGCTACGCCCAGCGACGTCAGGAGCGGCGACATGCCGTGACCGCGCGCGACTGATTTCAGCGCATCACCACACAAGGCGGCATGGTGCGCGGTTCTTGCGAACAGCCCGGGGCTTATCGCAGCGCGCCGTATTCGGCGGACTACGTGTTCTGGCGCGCGGAGTAGATCATGATGCAGCGTTGCGCGCGGCGTCGGCAGCCGGAGTGTTGAATGCGCCGTTTTTTCTTCGACCTTCTGGTCGGCAATATCGTGAAAATCGACCCTAGCGGCATGGTGTTCGAATGCGCCGAAACAACATTCGTGGTGGCCAACGAGATGGCAAGCCATCTCTTTGTGTGGCGCGACGATCTGCGCGATCGCGACGCCTGGATCTGCGTCAGGGACAATAGCGGGCGCGAGATCTACCGCGCCGCGGTCTGGTCGGAGAATGCGGAGAGGGCCGGCTGGGACCAGGCGTAGTGCCTTTGGCGGCAGTGTCGCAACTGTGCAGCAGTGGCTGACGAAACGGATTCTGTTCGTTGTGAGCCGGGGTCCGGTCGCCTCCGTCCAAGTCAAATGCGACCATCAATGTCAATCTCGTCGCGCCGAACACGAAGGTGTCATCGTTGAACTCCGTCGCGCTACCGACCTTCGTCAACTTCAACGGAGCCATCAACATCAATACATCTGGCCGAAGCCGGCGCGGTCGAGGGCATGATGATGTCCGACCAGAGCCGCACCGGCACCGCGAAAGGTGGCGTTCGCGTCGCGTTCTGAGCCGGCATTAGCCCCGGCGGCTTGAGCACGACGCCCGTCGGCCGGGCTCCATCCGCCCGGCCGGCGCGTCCTCCGATCGGAGGATGCCGCATGTTTGGGCTGTGGTACGCTTGGTGATATTGATCGCTCAAGCCATTTATAGCCATGCATGGACCGCGGAAACTAGCCGAACTGGTCGAGGCCATCTACGATGCCGGGCTCGATCCCTCGCTGTGGAATAACGTCGTCACCGGCATCCGCGACTTCGTCGGCGGGCAGGCCTGCGGGTTGTTTTCCAAGGATTCGATCAGCAAGTTCGGCGTCACGCACTATTATTGCGGAGCGGACCCGCACTACATCCAGCTCTATTCCGAGACGCATTCGAAGTTTGATCCGCTCACGGTCCTGCCTCCGCACGGCCAGATCGCCAGCATTCCCGATCTCGTCAATTTCGACGTATATCGGAGAGGGCGCTTTTACCAGGAATGGATGAAGCCGCAGGGCTGCAGCGATGCGGCCAACGTCGTGCTCGAGAATTCGAATGCGAGTTGCCCGGTGATGATGACGGTGCTGTCGGGCCGCCGGATGGTGGATCCGGTGATGAAGCAGCGGCTCTCGCTGATCGTGCCGCACGCCAGCCGCGCGTTGCTGATCAACCGCGCCATGACCTCGCAACTGACGCTGGCGACCGCGTTCGCGGAAATCCTGGACAATCTTGCCTGCGGCATCTTTCTGCTCGATGCGTTCTGCCGGGTGGTGCACGCGAATTCCGCGGGGCGCGCCTTGCTCGCGGCCGACGATCTGGTTCGATCCGTTGCCGGGCAACTCGTGACCAGCAGTGCGGAGGCCAACCAGACGCTGCGGGAAGCGTTCGCGACCCGCAATGAAATTGCGCTGCTGGCTGCAACGGACCATGCGTTTCCGCTGCTTTCACCTGGCGGCGAGCGCTACGTCGCGCACATCCTGCCGCTGTCGTCCGTGCTGCGGGACAGCAGCGAGCGGGTGGTCGACGCCGTCGGCGCGCTGCTGCTGCGCAAGGTGTCGTTTGGCGGACAGTCCTATGGCGAACTGGTCGCGCGGACGTTCGATCTCACGCCGGCCGAGCTGCGCGTGTTCCTGTCGATCGTCGAGGTCGGTGGCATCCCGGAGACGGCGGTTGCGCTCGGCATCGCAGAAACGACGGCGAAGACGCATCTGCATCGCGTGTTCGCCAAGACGGGCGTTTCGCGTCAGGCCGGTCTCGTCAAGCTTGCGGCGGGGTTCTCCAATCCGCTCGTCAACTAAACTGCCAATTGTGCCTTCAGGGTTGAACCTTTCGCTCCCGTGATAGACTCACAATGGCCGGCGGGCACGAAGAGCATTTCGCCATCTCCATGTGTCACCATTGGCTGTTCCGATGCCCCGACCTCCAAAACCGTCCGAGTTGATCGAGACCATCTATGACGCCGGACTCAACCCGAAGTTGTGGAGCGATGTCGTTGTCAAGCTCAATGCCTTCATCGGCAGCCAGGCCTGCGGTCTGATTTCAAAGGACCCCGTCAGCAAATCAGGCGCGACGCATTATTACTGCGGGGTCGATCCGCACTACATTCGGCTCTATGCCGAGACCTACGCCCGGTACGACCCGCTTGCGCGGCTTCCGCGCTATGGCGAGGTGCGCAATATCCCCGATCTAGTGGATTTCGACGAATACCGCCGTGGCCGCTTCTATCAGGAATGGCTGCGCCCCCAAGGCTGCATCGATGTCGCGAACGTCGTGCTGGAGCAGTCGAAGTCGCCGTGTCCGATGCTGATGACCGTGATCCCGGGCAGGGAGATGCTCGACGCCGAGCAGCGGGCGCGGATCCAGTTCCTGGTTCCGCATGCGAGCCGGGCGCTGCTCATCAACCGGGCGATCGAGCGGAAGCAGCAGCGCGCGATCGCGCTCGCCGACGTCGTGGACCAGTTGAATGCCGGCGTGATCCTGCTCGATTCGGCGTGTCATATCGTCCATAGCAATCCGGCCGCGGAGACGATCCTTGGTGTCGATGATGTCCTGCGGTCTATCGCAGGCCGGCTGGTGGCGAGATCCCCCGCTGTAAATTCGGCTCTGCGCGATATCTTCCGTGACACCGGCGAGGTCGCGTTGGCGGCCTCTTCGGGGCGGAAAATTCCGCTGATGTCGCATGACGGTTCCTACTATGTCGCGCAAGTCATCGCGCTGCCGTCGCTGCTGCGCGAAGGTTCGGCGGAGCGCAGTTCCGCCGTGGGCGCCTTGTTCATCTGGAAAGCGGAACTCGACGGCCGCTCATGTGCCGGCCTCATCGATCGCACCTTCGAACTTACTCCTGCAGAACTCAGGGTCCTGCAGTCGATCGTCGATGTCGGCGGTGTCCCGGAGACGGCGGTTGCGCTCGGTATCGCGGAGACGACGGTGAAGACGCATCTGCATCGGGTGTTCGCCAAGACCGGCGTTTCCCGTCAGGCCGATCTCGTCAAGCTCGCAGCTGGATTCTCCAATCCGCTCGTGCACTGAGACGCGCTCAAGGCGCAGGCGAGTCGCCGCAGCTCGCAATAGGTTCAATCAGAAGCATCATTAGAAAGTTATCGTGCGTCGTTCGATCGAATGACGCGATTTTCCGCGTTGTCTTCTACTAGACGTCACACGATCTGTTGTTCGACGTATCAGATATTTGTGTGAAGCAACTCACTGCTAGCGGAAGTGAATCCCGTCAAGCTCTCGTGCAGGTTGAGAGGAGATTGCCATGCGAACGGCGTCACCGGTTCTGACAAGCAGGTTCCGCGATATCGTCGCCCGCATAGGCGAGGCATTCCGCGCGCAGCGCGAAATCGACGCGCAGCG
Source organism: Bradyrhizobium sp. 132 (assembly GCF_023074185.1). GTDB lineage: Bacteria > Pseudomonadota > Alphaproteobacteria > Rhizobiales > Xanthobacteraceae > Bradyrhizobium. Next base: position 80,648 of record NZ_JADPKY010000094.1, read on the forward strand.
CGCGTTGCGGCGCTATCGCCACCTGCTGGAGCAGCGGCACGAAGCGCCGTGTTTGAATGAAATTATTCCCGTCTCCCGTGAAGAGGATACTTTTGAAAATGCCAACGGAGTTGATCCGCGCGAGCGCAAGACCGGCCACCCCGAATTCGAGCGTGCGTAACGCCAGCGTCGTCGCGATCGCGCTGACCGCGGCGCTCGTCGCTCTCCAACTGGTCGGCCTCGCGGTGCTGGAGCGATCTTGCGCTTACGCGCATCCGTCGATTCCACTCGAGCCGGCCGTTTGCACCGTGAGCGCCGATGTCCCAGTCTCGCAAATTCCCTACGACTGACCGGAGGGTGCATTGTGCCTGATGTCACGACTCTGATGCTGCTGAGCGTTGCCGTGTTCGCCGGTGCCTTCGTCTCCGGGCTCTCGGGTTTTGCTTTCTCGGCGGTGGCGGGTGCCATTCTGCTCAGGGTTTTTCAGCCGCTCGAAGCCGTGCCGCTGATGATGGCGTGCAGCATCGGCGTGCAGGCCACCAATCTGTGGGCACTTCGGCGCAACATCCGCTGGGAGGGCAGTCTAATGCTGATCGTCGGCGGATTGATCGGCGTTCCCATCGCGGTCTCGCTGTTGCAGTCCGCGGACACGCATCTCCTCCGGCGCGGCTTCGGCATCATCGTCGCGCTCTATGCCGCTTACATGCTGCTGCGGCCGACGCTGGTGACGGCCGGCGCGGCGGTCGGGCGGCATTGGGTCGCTTTGATCGGGTTTGGAGGAGGGCTGGTCGGCGGGCTGACCGCGATGCCCGGCGCGATCCCGACGATCTGGTGCGACATGCGCGGCATGCCCAAGAGCGAGCAGCGCGGGCTGGTGCAGCCGTTCATCGCCGTGATGCAGCTGTTCGCGATCGTCCTGCTGGTCGGACACCAGGACCTCTCGTCAAAAGTCTTCGTCGACCTCGCGGTCAGCCTGCCGGCGCTGTTCGCAGGTTCCGCGCTCGGCGTGATCGCCTTCCACAGGGTCAACGAGACGGTCTTTCGCAAGACCGTGCTCGTGCTGTTGTTGCTCTCGGGGATTTCCCTGGTCTAGTGCCCGACGGTTTGCACCGGCGCCGCGCTGGTGTCGCTGCCGTGATGCGTCAGCGGCTTCATGCCGGTAACGGTCCGCAGCAGCACATAGAACACCGGTGTCAGGAACAGGCCGAACACGGTAACGCCGATCATCCCGGAGAACACGGCGACGCCCATGGCACGCCGCATCTCCGAGCCCGCGCCGGTCGAGAGCACCAGCGGCAGGACGCCCATGATGAACGCCATCGACGTCATCAGGATCGGGCGCAGTCGTAAGCGACTCGCCTCGATTGCAGCCCGGATCGGCGTACGGCCTGCGAATTCGAGCTCCCGCGCGAATTCGACGATCAGGATCGCGTTCTTGGCCGAGAGTCCGACCAGCACGATCAAGCCGATCTGGGTGAAGACGTTGTTGTCGCCCTTGGAGATCCAGACGCCGAACATCGCGGCCAGCAGGCCCATCGGCACGATCATGATGATCGAGAGCGGCAAGGTCAGGCTCTCATAGAGCGCGGCCAGCACCAGGAACACCAGCAGGATCGCCAGCGGGAACACCCAGAGGCCGGAATTGCCGGCGATGAACTCCTGATAGGTCAGGTCGGTCCATTCGAAGGCAAAGCCGGGCGGCAATGTCTCCGCCGCAATCCGCGTCGCGACTTCCTGCGCCTGGCCGGAAGAGAATCCGGGCGCAGCCGCCGCGTTGATGTCGGAGGACAGGAAGCCGTTGTAGCGGATCGCGCGTTCAGGGCCTGCGCTCTGGCGGATCGTCATGAGCGCCGACAGCGGCACCATGTCGCCGGAGGACGAGCGCACCTTCAACTGCCTGATGTCGTCAGCCCGCGCGCGGAAAGGCGCATCGGCCTGGACGTAGACCGAATAGGTGCGGCCGAATTTGTTGAAGTCGTTGACGTAGTAGGAACCGAGGTAGATCTGGAGCGTGTTGAACACCTCCGTCACGGGAACGCCGAGCTGGAGCGCCTTGGTGCGGTCGATGTCGGCAAAGAGCTGGGGCACGTTGACCTGGAAGCTCGAGAACACGCCGGCGATCTCCGGCGCCTTCTGCATCGCGGCTACGAACGCGTTGGTCGCCTCGTTCAGAGCCTCGTAGCCGAGACCGGCGCGATCCTCGATCTGCAGCTTGAAGCCGCCAATGGTGCCGAGTCCGTTGACCGGCGGCGGCGGGAACATGGCGATGAAGGCTTCCTGGATCCCGGCGTACTTCTTGTTGAGGTCGGCGGCGATTGCATTTCCGCTCAGCGATGCACCTTTGCGCTCCTCGAACGGCTTCAGCGTCGAGAACACGATGCCGGCGTTGGAGGAGTTGGTGAAGCCCGAGATCGACAGGCCCGGGAATGCCACCGAGCTCTCGACGCCGGGCTGGGTCAGCGCAATGTCGCTCATCTTGCGGATCACATCTTCGGTGCGGTCGAGCGTTGCACCATCAGGCAGACGCGAGAAGCCGACCAGATATTGCTTGTCCTGACCCGGCACGAAGCCGCTCGGGACCTGCTGGAACAGCAAGGCAGTCACGCCGACCAGGACCACATAGAGGCCCATCACGGCGGCCTTGCCTGAGATCACTTTGGTGACGGTGCCGCTGTAATTCTCCGACGAGCGTGTGAACGCTTTGTTGAAGCCGCGGAAGAACCAGCCGAGGCCCTTTTCCATGATGATCGTCAGCCGGTCCTTCGGCTCGTTGTGACCCCTAAGCAGCAAGGCCGACAGCGCCGGCGACAGCGTTAGCGAGTTGACCGCGGAGATCACGGTCGAGATCGCGATCGTCAGCGCGAACTGCTTGTAGAACTGTCCGGTGAGGCCGGAGATGAAGGCGAGCGGCACGAACACGGCGATCAGCACCATCGCGATCGCGATGATCGGGCCGGACACCTCGCGCATCGCCTGATAGGTCGCATCGCGCGGCGACAATCCACCCTCGATGTTGCGCTCGACGTTTTCGACCACGACGATGGCGTCGTCAACGACGATGCCGATCGCGAGCACCAGGCCGAACAGGCTCAGCGCGTTGATGGAGAATCCGAACACGTGCATCACGGCGAAGGTGCCGACGATCGAGACGGGCACCGCCAGCAGCGGAATGATCGAGGCGCGCCAGGTCTGGAGGAACAGGATCACCACCAGCACCACCAGCGCGATCGCCTCCAGCAGCGTGTGGATCACAGCCTCGATCGAGGAGCGCACGAACTGGGTGGGGTCGTAGACGATCTGGTAGGACACGCCTTCCGGCATGTTCTTCTTGATCTCGGCCATGGTGGCGCGAACGTGGTCGGAAATCTCGAGCGCATTGGAGCCGGGCGCCTGGAAGATCGGGATCGCCACCGCCTGCTTGTTGTCGAGCAGCGAACGAAGGCCGTATTGGGAGGCGCCGAGCTCGATGCGCGCCACGTCGCGCAGCCGCACCACCTCGCCATGGGTGCCGGTCTTGACCACGATGTCGCCGAACTGCTCCTCGTTCGCAAGCCGCCCTTCGGCATTGACGGAGAGTTGCAGGTCGATGCCCTTGACGTTGGGGGAAGAGCCGACCACGCCGGCGGCGGCCTCGACGTTCTGCGCCTGGATCGACTTGACGATATCGCTTGCGGTCAGGCCGTGCTCGGCGGCCTTCTGCGGATCGACCCAGATCCGCATCGAATAATCGCCGGCGCCGTAGAGCTGGACGTCGCCGACGCCGTCGATCCGCGCCAGCCGGTCCTTGACGTTGAGCACGGCGTAGTTGCGCAAATACGTCATGTCGTAGCGGTTGTTCGGAGACAGCAGATGCACGACCATGGTGAGGTCGGGCGATGACTTCTTGGTGGTGATGCCGAGCTGGCGCACCACGGCGGGCAGGCGCGGCTCGGCCTGCTGCACGCGGTTCTGCACCAGCTGCGTCGCCTTGTCAGGATCGGTGCCGAGCCGAAACGTCACCGTCAGCGTCATCGCGCCGTCGGTGGTCGCCTGGCTCGACATGTAGAGCATGTTCTCGACGCCGTTGATCTGCTCCTCGATTGGCGTCGCTACCGTCTCCGCGATCACCTTCGGATTGGCGCCGGGATAGGTCGCACGCACCAGCACCGAGGGCGGCACGACGTCGGGGTATTCCGAGATCGGCATCGCGAACAGCGAGATCAGGCCGGCGAGGAAGATCAGGACCGACAGCACGCCGGCGAAAATCGGACGATCGATGAAGAACTTTGAGAGATTCATGGCCTTGCCCCTGCGCGAGAGACGACTGTCCCGTCATCCCTAGGCGCGGGCAAAGCCCGCGAACCCGGAATTGAGAAGTGATGTCCTGGTAGTTCAACGATTTCGTCATTCCGGTTCGCGCTGCCCGCGCGCTCCGGAATGACGGAGAACGCTAACGCTGCACGACGTCCTGGTTGCTGTGGTTGGATGCCTGCTGCGGCCCGCGCGCACCCATCGCCGCAATCTCCGTCTTGAGCAGGGCACCCGGCCGCACGCGCTGCAGGCCGTTGACGATGATGCGGTCGCCGGTCTTCAGCCCCGCCGTGACGATACGCAAGCCGTCGACGGAGCCGCCGAGCGTGATCGGCCGGTAGACTGCACGGCTGTCGTCGCCGACCGCCATCACGAACTTCTTGTCCTGGTCGGTGCCGATCGCGCGCTCGTCGATCATCACCAGCGTCTGCTGTTTCGGCTGGCCCATGCGCACGCGGGCGAACTGGCCGGGGATGAGACGCCCGTCCTCGTTCTGGAACACCGCGCGGACACGGATGGTGCCGCTCTGGCCGTTGACCTGGTTGTCGATGAGCTGGATGTGGCCCTTCGCCGACAAGTCACCCGAGGTCGCCATCGCAACCGGGATCTGGTCGAGCTTGCCGCGCTGGCCGGAAGCATCCGCGATCGAGTTCAGCGCACGCAGCACGACCTCTTCATCCGCATCGAACGACGCGTAGATCGGATTGACCGAGACCAGCGAGGTCAGGACCGGGGAGGCGGTGCCGGCGGCGACGAGATTGCCGACGGTGATCTCGATCTTGCCGACGCGGCCGTCCACGGGGGCGCGCACCTCGGTGTAGTCGAGATTGAGCTTTGCGGTCTGAAGCGTTGCTTCGGCCGCCTTCACATTGGCGATGGCTTCGCGGTTGGCGTTCTCACGCTGGTCGTAGTCGCGCCGCGTGACCACGGCGTTGCCGACGAGCTGCGCGCCGCGCTCGAGCTCACTCTGGGTGAACACGACGCGGGCTTTCGCCGCCTCGAGCTGCGCGTTGGCCTTGTCGACCTCCGCCGCGTAAGGCGCCGGGTCGATCTTGAACAGGATGTCACCGGCCTTCACCAGCGTGCCTTCGGTGAAGTTGGTCGACATGATCGCGCCTGCCACGCGCGGGCGAAGCTCGACGCGGTTGATGGCCTCCAGACGGCCGGAAAAGTCGTCCCACAGCACGGTCTGCCGCGGCTCGATCATCGCGACGGTGACGGAGACGGCTTGCTCGGCCGCGGCGGCCGTTGCCGTCGCCTGGGCTGAACGGAAGTAGTGGCCGGTCGCGATCGATCCGGCCACGGCGAGGGTGCCCACGATGGCGACACCGCCAAGGAGGCGGCGAAAACGGCCGGTGCGGACGGTATTTTGGGCAGAATTTTGGGAGGGATGCATTTGCGCGCTCCAGATATGTAGTGTTCGCTACAGATGTGGAGCTGGATGCCGCAGTGCAAGATACTTATGTACCATTCACTAAGAAAATTGTAGCGGCCTACCGCAAGAATTGGAAGACGGCAGGAAAATAAAGCTAGAACAACTAGATAGGATTTGGCGTTAGTCTCCGGCAGACGGCGAATTCCGAGGAGAACAGGCACATGGGCATGGGACGCCCCCGCGAATTCGACGCCGAGACGGCGTTGGACCAGGCGATGGAAGTGTTTTGGCGCCATGGCTATGAGGGCGCCACGATTGCCCAGCTCACCGAGGCCATGGGCATCAATCCTCCGAGCCTTTACGCTTGTTTCGGCAACAAAGAGGGCCTGCTGAAAGCCGCGCTCGACCGCTACACCAAACTGCGCGGCGTCTGGATGGACGAGGTGGTGGCAGCGCCGACCGCCCGCGAGGTCGCCGAGCGGATGCTGACGGGCATCGCCGACAGGCAGACCGATCCCGCCAATCCGCCGGGCTGCCTGCTTGTGCAAGGCGGCATCGCCTGCGGCACTGGATCAGAAAGCGTCCCCTTCGAGCTCGCCACCCGTCGCGCCCAGAACGAGGACCAGCTCCGCGACCGTTTTGTTCGCGCCAAGGCCGAAGGCGACCTCAAGCCGACCTCAGATCCTGCCGCGCTCGCGCGCTATGTCTCGGCGGTGTCCGTCGGCATGGGCGTGATGGCGTCTTCGGGCTCCGACCGCGAGGCGTTGCAGCAGGTAGCGAGTGTCGCCGTGCAGGCGGTCGAAGCGCAGTCGGCCGACGGAAAGTGATGTCTGCCCGCGTCGCGGCCTCACTCATCTCGCGGATTGCGTAGCAGGCAGCGGTGGTGGCGGGACGAAGCCGCAGAATTCGCGTTCGAGCAATTCGACGAGATTGCCGCCGCGGTTCCACGCATGCGATCAAACTCTCTCCCGAATTCCTGCAAATCTCTGCCATCTACCAAAGGTAGATTGCTCCCGGTGAAGCGTGGTCAACAACGCGTCTTGCAAGAAGTTCTGCAGGCGTCAGGGCCCGCTTCCGACAATGAAATGGGAGTTACGCCATGCAGCATCTGCCGAACGATACCTTCGACGTCCTGCTCGACCAGTTTGGTCAAATCAAGACCGTGTACGGAGACCCCGGCTTTCCCGCAGCCAAGGACGTCTGGGGCGGCAACGACACCGTGACGGCGACGGTCGCCGCGCTCAATGCAAAACTCACGATCTTCGGCGATGACCACACGATGTTGCTTGGTCACTCGCAAGGCGGAAACGACACGCTCATCGCGGACATCGGTGGCGGCTGGAATACCGCCCTCGTGGTGGGAGATACCCAGGCGATGATCGACGACACCAAGGGCGGCAATGACACCATCGTCGCGGATGCCGGCCGCACCGTCTATACGACGATCTCGGCCTTCGGCGATGCCGCTGGCGACATGTCGGGCAACGCGCAAGGCGGCAATGACGACATTACCGGCTCGGTCGCGTGGCGCGGCGGCGCCAACCTGTTTGCCGGCGACACCGGCGGTTCCATGATAGACACCTCGCGCGGCGGCAACGACATACTCGATGTCAGCCTGCTCACGATGGACGGAGGGGCGACTGTAAGCGGTGACGCCATCGGTTCCCTGAGGGGTCTCGCGCATGGCGGCAACGACAACTTGACCATAACCTTGAACGGCGACAGCGCCATCTCAGGCGGAACCTTGTTCGGGGATTCGGCGGAATCCCTGATGGATTTCGCCCAGGGCGGCGACGATGTGCTCACCGCCAAGCTCGACGGACAGTACACGAATGCCGTTTCGCAGATGTATGGCGATGCGTCCACCATGGTGGGCAATTCCCATGGCGGCAACGACATCCTCAATGGCGGCGCGGGCCGCGATTTCATGTATGGCGACGCGCGAATCTATGAACCGGCAACACCAGGCTCGATCACCGGCGGCATCGATACGCTGAACGGCGGAGCCGGCGACGACCGGATGTGGGGAGGCGGAAACAGCGACATCTTCACCTTCAACACCGGCTCCGGCAACGACACGATCGTCGACTTCGATCAGGGCAACAAGGCCATCGGCAGCACGGCGGTGGAACATGACTTGATCGACGTACAGAACTACGGCTTTGCAGACTGGACCGCACTGTCGAGCCTGATCCGCGACAACGCCGCCGGCGATGCCGTGATCCATCTCTCCGCCAACGATTCGGTCACGCTCGACGGCGTCCATGCCGCGAGCCTGCATCCGACCGACTTCATCATCTGACGAAGTTGAATCAAAAGCGGCGGTGTTGCTCCGCAAAGCGCCGGGCGACATCGGGATTGCGACGGCACGCCGCGAGTTCCACCAATCTTCATCGCAATCAAACTCTATCCCGGATTCCTGCAAATTTCCGCCGTCTACCGAAAGTAGATTCGTCACGGTGAAGCGTGGTCACAGCGCGTCGCGCAAGAAGTTTGCCGGCGTCAACCCGCTTCCGACAATGAACTGGGAGTTACGCCATGCAACATCTGCCGAACGACACCATCGACGCCTGCTCGACCAGTTTGGTCAAATCGAGACCGTTAACGGAGATCCCAACTTTCCCACCGCTACGGACACCTGGGGCGGCAACGACAGCGTGACCGCAACGATCACCCAGCCCGAAGCAGAGGTCACGATCTTCGGCGACGACAACACGACTCTACATGGCCAGTCCCACGGCGGCAACGACACGCTCACGGTCAATTTCAACTATGGCTGGAACGCCGCCCTCGTGGTCGGCGACGCCCAGGCGATGACCGACGACGCCAGGGGCGGCAACGACACCATCGATGTCGAGAACGGCTCGATGTACACCAACGTGCATGCTTTCGGCGATGTTGCTGGCGACATGTCGGGCAGTTCGCACGGCGGCAGTGACACCATCATCGGCGCGGTGGGTTGGCGAGACTACGACAATGTGTACGCCGGCGATGCCGGCGGTTCCATGAGCGGCACGGCGCAGGGCGGCAATGACACGCTCGACATCAGTCTGAACACCATGGAGGGCTCAGCGATAGCCAGCGGCGATGCTATCGGCTCCATCAGCGGCGATGCCATTGGCGGTAACGACAACATCACCTTCACCTTCGGCGCCAACATTGTCTGGACCGGCGGATTTGCGTACGGAGATTCGGCGACCTCACTGACCGACAATACCCAAGGGGGAGATGACATTCTCACCCTCAAGACCGGTGGCCCTGACACCCTCCAGCTTACGAACCCAGCGCTCTACGGCGATGCTCCGACCATGTCCGGCAATGCTGATGGCGGCAACGATATCCTCACCGGCGGAGCGACCAACGATTTCCTGTATGGCGATGCGAAGGTCTATAACCCCGCGACGCCGGGCTCGATCACCGGCGGCAGGGATATCCTCAACGGCGGCACCGGCAATGACGAGCTTTCGGGCGGAGGAAACAGCGACACCTTCGTCTTCAACACCGGATCCGGTAATGACCTCATCACTGACTTCGATCAAGGCAACAAGGCGGTCGGCAGCACCGCGACCGAGCACGACCTGATCAATGTGGGTGATTATGGGTTTGCGGACTGGACGGCGCTGTCGAGCCTGATCAGCGATAATACCGCCGGCGATGCCGTGATTCATCTGTCGGCGAGCGACACCATCACGCTGGACGGTGTTCACGCCGCCAGCCTGCACCCGACCGACTTCCTCATCTGAGCGAGTTGCTCCGGGAGCAACCATCTTGCCCCGCCTACAGCGGGGCGAGATGCGGGTTACACTTCCTCGTCCTGGAGATCCCCTCAGCACGCGCCACTCGTCCGCTGACACCGGCGGCGGGCCGCTCAGCCTGCTGCCGGCGTCGGCCCCCATGCGGCCAATCGTTCAATGGCCGACGCACGGCGTCTTCCGTTGGCATCGGCGGCACGCGCAGCGTCTCTTGCGCGATCGAAATCACGAACGATGACGGCATTGATCCGCCCGTCCACTGCCTCGATGCGCGCGATCGTGTGCGCGAGCAACTCCGACGCAGAAACCTTGCGTGCGTACAGGGCGCTTAGCAGTGTGCTGATCGAACCGTAGTCCCAGTCAGTGGCATCTGCGGCCAGTCCCGGTTGCATCACGATCTCCATTGTCTCGCATCGCCGTGTCGATGTCGTTCGGCTGCAAATCGATCCTGGTATCGAACATGCAATTTCGGGAATGGAATGAGGAGGCCGCGCAACGGGAACCAGATCTGCTCGCCCGTCGGCGGGACATGGTCGCGGTCGGACGTGCCTTTCGAACCGGCAATGGCGGCGGCGCGACTTGCGGATTCACAATCCGGGATCGTACAATTCTGCGCCTGTTTTGCCCGACGAGTCAAACCGCCTTCGCTCGCGGGGGTCGCGCAATGGGGTGCGAAATTCTTCAATGATTTGTGCTGATTTGTACTGTGCATGGGGTTGTTTTCGCGTTTTTTTACCGAGCGTCCTGCGGGACCGGCGCTTCATGTGGGATCGATGGGCCTGTACGCGCTGCTGCTCGCGTGGCATTGGGGACAGTGAAGCCTGGACACTGACGAGCATGTTCGCCCTGACATTCCTTGGGACCTCGGCCAGCGTTCCATCGGCGGAGCGCAACCATCCGGCCCTCCTGGTCGAGGCAGCGGGCAAGCGTATTCTGGTCGATTGCGGCGAGGGCACGCAGCGCCAGTTGCTGCGCAGCGGCGCCGGCTTTCGGCGGCTTGACCGCATCCTGCTGACGCACGCCCATCTCGATCACGTGCTCGGCATCCCCGGTCTGTTCTCGACGCTGGGGTTACGCCAGAACTCCGACGTGATGACCGTCCATGCAGGGCAGGGTACGCTCGACATCGTCGTCCGCATGCTCTCGGGCCTGTGGGGCGCGGGCAGGGCGCCGATCCCGGTGGAATTCGCACCGCTGACCGAAGGACAGGTCATCGATGCCGGCGACTTCACCGTCGATTGCTTTCCGGTCCGCCACCGCGACACCGACAGCTTTGGCTTCTCCTTCAAGAGTCCCACCCGTCGCCACCTTCAGCCCGATCGCCTCGCAGCTTTCGGTGTGCCGGATGGGCCGCTGCGCGGAGAGTTGGCCGCAGGACGGCCTGTCGCGATCGCCGACCGAACCATCGATCCCGAAGACGTCCTGGGGCCGCCGAGCGGCGGCAAGAAACTCGTCGTGATCGGCGACACCGAAACCACGGATGGGCTGTCCAAACATGTCGCTGACGCCGATCTGCTGGTGATCGAAGCGACGTTCCTCGATCGCGACGCATCGACCGCGCGGGACTATGGCCATCTCACCGCGCGCGAGGCGGCAGCATTCGCGGCCGCGAACAACGTCGGACAACTCGTGCTGAACCACATGTCGGGGCGCTATCGGGACGAAGAGCTATTGGCCGAGGCGACTAGGATCTTTCCGAACACGCGGATCGCCGCCGACTTCGACCACATCGTCATCTCACCGGCTTGACGTCACTCATCTCGTCAATCCCGACTTGATCGCGAGGTCCTGCACCTCTTTCGTCGCCTGTATCAGTCTTGGCAGCGCCTGGTCGCGGAAGGTCGGCATGTCCATGCGCATCGCATCGACGGTGACGCTCAATCCCCCGATCACAAGACCCTGGGCGTCGAAGATCGGCGTTGCCAGCGTGCGCAGGCCATAGGCATTCTCGCCGTCGGAGACGGCATGGCCTTTCTTCTTCACCTGATCGAGCCGCGCGAGCAAGGCATCGAGATCGGTCAGCGTGCGCTCCGACAGCTTGACGCGGGGCCGCAATTCCAGTCGCGCGATCTGCTCGTCTCGTGCCAGATGCGCGAGCATCGCATGACCGAGCGCGGCACTGTAGGCGGGAATGCGCGTGCCCGGACGGCGATCCATCTTGTGCCGGTCGAGGCCCGCGCCTATGCGCGCGAGATAGATCACGTCGCCGCCGTCGAGGATCCCGAGCGAGGCTGCATCGCCGACATCAGGTACGAGATCGCGCAGCAGCGGCTCGACGATCGGCCGCAACGAACCGTGCGACAGCACGGTGTAGCCAAGGTCGAGGCAGGCAACCCCGAGGCGGAACCGGCGGCTTTGCGGAACCACCTGGACATAGCCGAGCTCGACCAGGGTCTGGATCAGCCGGAACGCCGTTCCGCGATCGAGATCGGCGCGTGCGGCAATCTCACTCAGGGTCAGCTCGAAGGCCTCGCTGGTGAAGCTCTTGAGCACCGCGAAGGCCTTGCCGACGGAGGCGACGTGATTCTTTGGATTCTTTGCGCTAGTTTGCGATGCGCGCTTTGCGGCCTTCTTTTCGACCTTGGCCATGCTCTAATGCCTTGCCATGACATGTCGCCCTTGACGTGGCGGCAAGCTGATTTTACGACAGGTCAAGCCAGTAACAAAAGTTCGCATTCCGAACAACAGCGATTTGACGCCCGGAGGAAGTTTGTCGACATCATCACTGCACCCCCATGGCGTGTTCTCCGCCGCGCTGACGCCGCTCGACGCCGAGCTCGCCCCGGATCATGCGCGTTTCGTCGCGCATTGCCGCTACCTGCTCGACGAAGGCTGCGACGGCATCGCGTTGCTCGGCACAACAGGCGAGGCGAACTCCTTCTCGGCTGCCGAGCGGATCGCACTGCTGGAGGCGGTAGTCGCCGCCGGCATCGCGCCGCAGCGACTTCTGCCCGGCACCGGTGTTGCCGCGCTGAGCGAGACCATCGCGCTGACGCGCCACGCGCTCTCGGTCGGCGTCGATACCGTGGTGATGCTGCCGCCGTTCTATTACAAGGGTGTCACCGATGACGGCATCTTCGCCTCCTACAGCGAAGTCGTGCAGCGCATCGGCGATGCCAGGCTCAAAATCGTGCTCTATCATATCCCGCAAATGTCGGCGCAGCCGATCTCGCATGCCTTGATCGAGCGGCTGCGCGCGGCTTATCCGTCCACCTTCACCGGCATCAAGGATTCCTCCGGCGACTTCGCCAACATGACCGCGATGGTCGAACGCTTCCCCGGCTTTTCGGTCCTGGTCGGAGCTGATCCGTTGCTGTTGCCGCTGCTGCGCAAGGGTGGCGCGGGCTGCATCACCGCGACCTCCAATCTCATCGCGCGCGACCTTGCCTATGTCTACAAGCACTTTGGCGACAGCGACGACGACGCGGCGCTGAAGGCGGCGCAGGCACGCATCGTCAAGGCGCGCGAACTGGTCTCGCGTTTTCCGCAGATGGCGTCGTTGAAGGCGCTGACGGCCGAACGCACCGGCCATGCCGCATGGCAGCGCCTGCGGCCGCCGCTGGAATCCTTGCCGCCGGGGCAGGTGAAAGAGCTGCTCGCGGATGCGGCGGCATTCGTCGCCGTCGTCTAGCGCGACGCTCCGAGGCGATCCGATGTCCGACTCTTACCGTGATGCGTTGACCGGGCTTGCCGCCATCGTCGGCGACAAGCACGTCATCGCGTCCGGACCCGACCAGGAGCCCTATGTGGTGGACTGGCGCGGACGCTATCACGGTCGCGCCGCCGCCGTCGTGAAGCCCGGCTCGACCGCAGAGGTCGCCTCCGTCGTCAAGTTCTGCGCGGCAAGGCAGCTCGCGATCGTACCGCAAGGCGGCAACACCGGCATGTGCGGCGCCGCGACGCCGGACGAGCGTACGGCCAACGTCGTGATCCGGCTCGACCGCATGCGGGCCGTCCGCGACGTCAGTCCGCTCGCCAACACCATCACCGTGGAGGCCGGCTGCATCCTCGCCGAGGTGCAGAATGCGGCCCGTGCCGTGGATCGCTACTTCCCTTTGAGCCTCGGTGCCGAAGGCTCCTGCCAGATCGGCGGCAACATCTCGACCAATGCCGGCGGCACGGCTGTGCTCCGCTACGGGCCGACGCGCGATCTCGTGCTCGGGCTGGAGGTCGTGCTGCCCGACGGGAGAATTTTCAACGGCCTGCATGCGCTCCGCAAGGACAACACCGGTTACGCGCTCAAACAGCTCTTCATCGGCGCAGAGGGGACGCTCGGCATCGTCACCGCAGCCGTGCTGAAACTGTTTTCGCCGCCGCGCAGCTCGGCACTGGCGCTGCTCAAATTGCAGGGCGTCGAGCAGGCGCTTGAGATCATGCAACGCTTGCGCGGTGCGGTCGGCGACCGGCTCGGCAGCCTCGAGATCATGTCGCGCTCGCAGATCGAGGTGATCGCGGAGACCGTGCCGCATGTCACGATCCCGTTCGAGCTGACGACGCCGTGGTACCTGATCGTCGAGCTGACCGACACGCTCGCGGGCGTCGATCTCGATGAGCCGCTCGCCACGGTGCTCGCAGCCGCGATGGAGGCAGGGCTCGCCGAAGACGTCATCCTGGCGTCCAACCTCGCGCAGGCGAAGGCGATCTGGGCGGTCAGGCACAGCGTCTCCGAAGGCAACAAGCGCAGCGGCTATGTCGTGTCGCACGACAGTGTGGTGCCGCTGGAGCGTCAGGCTGCCTTCGTCACCAATGTCGAGGCCCGGATCAACGCCGCGGTGCCGCATGCGCGCGTCGTGATGCACGGCCATATCGGCGACGGCAATATCCACGTGATCGCCCTGATCGACCGCGCGCGTTGCCAGGATCCGGACGCAACAGCCGCGCTGGTGGCTGAGATCAACGAGATCGTCGACGACGAGACCGCAGTGCAGGGCGGGGCGATCAGTGCCGAACACGGCATCGGGATCACCAATCGTGGCCGGCTTGCCCGCGTCGCCGATCCCCTCGATATCGAGTTGATGCGCGGCATCAAGCAACTGCTCGATCCCAAGGGCCTGATGAACCCCGGCAAGATCTTCAATGTCGGAGGCACGCGACGATGACAAGCGTCCGCCTGCTTGCCGACGATCTCACCGGCGCGCTCGATACCGCCGCGGAGTTCGTCGGCCTGTGCAGACCGTTCAACGTCACTTGGCCGGAAGCGTCCGCTTCACAGGATTCCGGAAGCCTCGCGATCGACAGCGGCAGCCGCGAGCGGTCGAAGGCCGAGAGCATCGAGATCGTCGGACGGCTGGCGCCGCTGCTCCGCGAGGCGACCATCGCCTACAAGAAGGTGGATAGCCTGCTGCGCGGCGCATGGGCCGCCGAGCTCGGCGCCTGCCTGCGTAGCGGCCATTGGGCGTCGTGCGTGGTCGCGCCTGCCTTCCACTATCAGGGGCGCCGCACCGTGCGTGGGCAGCAATTTGCGCGCACGGTGCAAGGCGGCTGGCATCGGGTCGGAGAGAATCTCCTGACCCAATTGCAACTCGAGGGCATCGAAGCGCGGCAGGGCCGGGCCGATACGCTCTCGCAAGGCGGCGTTCAGGTTTTTGATGCCGAGAGCGATATCGAGCTTGATCATGTCGTCGAAATGGGACGGCGCATGCCCGGGCCCGTGCTCTGGTGCGGAAGCGGCGGGCTGGCCGGCGCGCTCGCCCGCAGCCATCGCGCCGATGCGCCGGGCCGGTTGAAGCTGCCGGTGCTGGGGCTGTTCGGCTCCGATCAGGCTGCCACCGCCTCCCAGCTTTCTGCCTGCGGTGATGCCGCCGTCGCGCTTGCGGAAGGTGAGGGCACGACGCACGTCCAACGCAAGCTGGCCGATGACGGCGTGGCGCTGGTCAAGTTCTCCCTCGCCCACGGTCTGACCCGCGCCGAGGCGGCACGGCGGATCGCTCGCGAGATGACGGCGCTGATCGCAGCGCTTGAACCGCCGGGCACGCTGATCGTTGCCGGCGGGGAGACTTTGAAGGCCGCATGCGTTGCCCTTGGCGCGCATGCGCTGCAGGTGACAGGACGTATCGTGCCGGGATTGCCGCGCTCGATCTTGCAGGGCGGCCGCTGGGCCGGCGTCGATGTCATCTCGAAATCAGGCGCATTTGGCACCAGTGAGCTCTGGCGCGATCTGCTCCACATCAATCATTTGCTCAACAAGGAGAGTCCGACATGACCTCTCGCCATCTTGCCATCACCATGGGCGATCCGGCCGGGATCGGGCCGGAGATCATCGTCAAGGCCTGCGTCGGGCTGAAGGACCGGATCGCGACGGGCGATCTGCGTCTGTTGATCATCGGCAGTGGCGCGGCGCTCGATGGCGCGAAAGCTACGCTCAGTGCCGGCATTGCGATCCCGGAAGTGAGCGCTGAGGATCGTGACTGGCCGAACCTCTGCTTCCTCCAGGCCGACGTCGAGGGCGACCCGATCAAGCCCGGCGTATTGAGCGCGGACGGCGGACGCTTCGCCTACAAGGCGATCGAGCAAAGCGTGCGCCTGACGCAGGCGGGACGGACCGCGGCCATCGTCACGGCTCCGCTCAACAAGGAAGCCCTCAACAAGGCCGGCTATCATTTCCCTGGACATACCGAGATGCTGGCGCATCTCACCGGTGTGCGCGGCTCGGTGATGCTGCTCGCCCACGGCAACATGCGCGTCAGCCATGTCTCGACCCATGTGGCGCTGGAGGACGTGCCGAAGCGTCTGACGCCGGAGCGCCTGCGCATGGTCATCGACCTCACCAACGATGCGCTGCTGCGGCTCGGCATCGCCAAGCCGAAGATCGCCATCGCCGCGCTCAATCCGCACGCCGGCGAGGGCGGCCTGTTCGGCCGCCAGGACATCGACGTGTCCGCGCCGACGATTGCGAAAGCGGTCGCTGACGGCCTCGACGTCGTCGGTCCCGTGCCCGGCGACACCATCTTCGTCAAGCTGCGCGCCGGTCAGTACGATGCCGCGGTGGCGATGTATCACGACCAGGGGCATATCCCGGTCAAACTGCTCGGCTTCCAGATCGATCCCGCGACTGGCCGCTGGCAGGAGCTCTCCGGCGTCAACATCACGCTGGGCCTGCCGATCATCCGTACCTCAGTCGATCACGGCACCGCCTTCGACATCGCCGGCAAGGGCATCGCCAACGAGCACAGCTTGATCGAGGCCATCGACTATGCCGAACGGCTGGCCGCTGGCGCCTCCGCATCCAAGTGACGAGATCGAGCCCACGATGACCAACGCCTTCACACCCATCGAAATTGTTCGCCCCGCCGTCCTCGAATTCGGTTGCGGCACAATCACCGCAGCGGCGCGCTTCGCCGAGCGCATCGGCGCCAAACGACCGCTCGTGATCTCCGATCCGTTCAACGCGCGCCGCGTCGACACGCTGGCGCTGCCGGGTGCAGTGAAGGTGTTCGGCGAGGTCAAGCCCGAGCCGGACCTGCCCAATCTCGACAAGGCCGTGGCGATGGCGCGCGAGGTCAAGCCCGATCTCGTCATCGGCTTCGGCGGCGGCAGTGCGATGGATCTCGCCAAGCTGGTGGCTGTGCTCTGTACCTCTGAGGTGGCTTTTGCCGATATCGTCGGTCCCGAGAAGGTGGCCGGCCGCAGCGTGGCGCTGATGCAGATTCCGACCACGTCGGGCACCGGCAGCGAGGCCGGCACCCGCGCACTCGTCACCGATCCCGTCAGCCGAAACAAGCAGGCAGTGCAGAGTCGCTTTATGCTCGCCGATATCGCCATCGTCGATCCAGACCTGACGATGACCGTGCCGGAGGAGATCACTGCGGCCACCGGTGTCGATGCGCTGGCGCATTGCGTCGAGGCCTATACCAGCCGCAAGGCGCATCCGGCGATCGATCTCTACGCGCTCGAAGGCGCCCGGCTGGTCGGCCAATATCTCAAGCGCGCGGTTGCCGACGGCGGCGATCGCGAGGCGCGCGCGGGTCTGGCGCTGGCCTCGCTGTACGGCGGCTATTGCCTCGGGCCGGTGAATACGACCGCCGGCCATGCGGTGGCTTATCCGCTCGGGACGCGCCATCATGTGGCGCACGGGCTCGCCTGCGCGGTGATCTTCCCGCATACGCTGGCGTTCAACATGCCGGCGGCCGAGGCGAAGACGGCGGCGGTGCTCGCGGCACTCGGACTGCCGGCGCAGAGTGATGCGAAGCTTGCCTTCGAGGCGACTTATGGGTTCTGCAGGAATCTCGGCATCGAGATGCGGTTGTCTGCGCTCGGCGTGCCCCGGGACGATCTCGGCGTGATGGCCGACGAGGCGCACGCCATTCGCCGCCTGCTCGACAACAATCCGCGCGACCTCGGGCGGGATGCGATCCTGGGCATCTACGAGGTCGCGTTCTAGTCGTCTCCGCGCACGCGCGCGGCAGCCAATCAACAATAGGAAATGCAGAGGAAACTTCGATGAGATCGATGTGGCTTGTTCTTGCCTCAACCGTGCTGCTGGCGACGTCGCCGGCGAAGTCCCAGGACGGCTATCCGTCCAAGCAGGTGACGGTGATCGTTCCCTTCGCTGCCGGCGGCACCGCGGATATCTTTGCCCGCATGGTGTCCAACCATCTTCAGATGAAGTTCGGCAAGCCGTTCGTGGTCGAGAATGTCGGCGGCGCCGGTTCGATCCTCGGCGTGACGCGGCTGGCGAAGTCTGCGTCTGACGGTATCACGCTTGGGCTTGCCAGCACGTCCGCGCTCGCAATCAATCCCACGCTCTACGGGCCGAAGCTCAGCTACCAACCGGACAAGGATCTGGCGCCGGTCGCCCAGATCAGCGTCGTGCCCAACGTTCTCGTCGTCAACCCCGACAAGATCAAGGCGCGCACCGTGCCGGAGCTGATCGCCTTTCTGAAGGCGAACCCGGACAAGGTCTCGTTCGGCTCGGCCGGCGTCGGCACCTCGCAGCATCTCGCCGGCGAACTGTTTCAGCAGATGACCGGCACCAAGATGGTGCACGTGCCCTACAAGGGCTCGAGCCAGATGCTGACGGATCTGTTGAGTGGCCAGATCGATCTCGCCTTCGACAACGTGCCGCTGCTGCTGCCGCAGGTGAAGACCGGCCAACTCGCGATGCTTGCGACCGCAACGCCCAAGCGCGCCGCCTTCGATCCGGAAATGCCCGCCGTTGCCGAATTCCTGCCCGGCTTCGAGGCCGTGGCCTGGCACGGCTTCTTCGTCCCCGCGGCGACGCCGAAGCCGATCGTCGAAAAGCTCTCCGCCGAGATCCGCGCCTTCATGCAGCAGCCGCAGACAGTGCAGAAGATGGCTGAGCTCGGCGCAGCCGCGGTCGCGGTGGATTCCGAACCGTTCGCGGCCTACATCGCCGCCGAAACCGCGCGTTGGAAGAAGGTGATCGAAGCCGCAAACATCAAGCTGGATTAGGAGCCAGGTCGACCGTCTGGCAACGTTCGAAGTGGCTTGGGCCGGATCGCGGCTTGGCGCCTGTCGCGCCGGTCCCGCCAAAGCTTCGTGTATGCGCGAAGCTGGCTCGTCGCATCCGGTCGAGAAGCATAGGATGAAGGCGCTCGAGGAAGAGCGCCACCTCTGACGGTCTGTTTGTGAGCGGCTTACCTGGAGTGGCTGGGGAACTAGGATTCGAACCTAGACAAACAGAGTCAGAGTCTTAAATCGCCCGTTGAATCAATTGAACAAATCGGCTCTGTGTTGCGCCTTTGTTGCGCCTCGTGTACACTCAAGCGCAGCAGAGTGAAGGATGGCGCCCAATGTCGATCAGGAAGCGGACTTGGACAACCACATCCGGCGAAACGCGCGAAGCCTATGTGGTGCAGTATTCGATCCCCGAGCTGGACGTCCGCGGCAAGCGTAAGCGGGTCATCAAGACGTTCGATCGCAAGAAGGATGCCGACGCGTTCCACGCCCAAGTTCGAGTCGATCTAGGGAAAGGCACGCACGTTCCAGCGTCAAAAAGCCGAACGGTGGCGGAGGCCGGCCGTAACTGGATTGACGCTTGTGCGGATCTGGAACGCACGACCCGGGATGGGTACGAGCAGCACCTACGCGACCACATCAACCCTTACCTCGGCGGCCTGAAGCTGTCCGTGCTGACCATCGGCGTGGTTCGGGACTGGCAAGATCGGCTCCGGAAGGGTGTCACCGCCCCTGGCCAATCCGAGGCGTCGCCAAGGTCGGCCGACATGATCAAGCGGGTAACCGGCTCGCTCGGCTCCTTGCTCGCTGACGCCCAAGAGCGTGGCCACGTTGGCCAGAATGTCGTCCGCAGCCTCAAAGCGGGCCGGAAGCGCGGCAAGGAGCGTAGAGCCGAACGCCGGGCCAAGGGTAAGTTGAAAATCGGCGTCCACATTCCCACCCCGTCAGAAATCGAAGCCCTACTAGGGGCGGCCGATGGTCGGTGGCGGCCATTCCTGCTCGTGGCGATCCGGTGCGGGCTGCGTGCTTCCGAGCTGCGCGGCCTTCGCTGGCAAGACGTCGATTTGAAAAAGAGCGAACTGCACGTGCATCAGCGCGCCGACGCCTACAACGAGATCGGACGACCCAAATCGGAAGCCGGCGAGCGCACCGTGCCGATTCTTCCGACCACATTGAAGGTGCTCAAAGAGTGGAAATTGAAATGTCCCCGAGGCGCGGAAGGAACGCAGCACTACGTGTTTCCGAACGGCACTGGAAAGGTCGAGTCGCACGCCAACATCATCACTCGCGGACTAATACCAACTATGGTCGCCGCGGGTGTGATCGCGCCAGCCTTGGACAATGAAGGAAAGGCTGTTCGTGGCGAGGACGGCAAAGCGACGCTCACTGCGAAGTATACCGGCCTGCACGCCCTTCGCCATTTCTTCGCGAGCTGGTGCATAAATCGCAAGGTGGACGGCGGTTTAGAACTTCCGCTTAAGGTGGTAAGTGAGCGGCTTGGACACTCGAACATTGCCATCACCGCCGATCTGTACGGCCACCTATTTCCGCGAGTCGACGATTCGGCTGAATTGGCTGCAGCGGAGGGCAAGTTTGGTTAGGTAACGTTTGATTAAGCTTTAGCGCACAATACTGGATACACGTACTCTCTACGGGGCCTGCGGCGGGATGCCGAAGGTCCTTTACGACAGCGGGATGCTGCCGGGAGCTTGAAGCCACACCGTGGCTCGCTTTCGGCCTTAGTGCCCGCACGCGAGCCTCTGCGGAGTCTCGCTGTGAAAGTCCAAACTTCAAAACCCATCGCAAATCCCGACGAGTTCGTTTGGGGTGCCGTTGATATCGGCAAATACCTTGGTCGCTCCAAAGAAGCGACTTGGTTCATGCTCGAGCAAGACCGCGTACCTGGCGCAAAGAAGATCGCCGGCCGTTGGGGCATGCATGTTCCCACCTTCCTCGCCAGCTTCCAAGCCAGTAGCGCGCCGCGCGCAAGCGCCGCCGCCTAATCGCGAGCCAAGGCAACCCCTCACAACGCTCAAGGACCAACACAATGCCCAAGGTCGTCATTCCCGCTACCCCGCTCGTTGAGTCGGACGGCTCGTTCGGTCACCACGTCGACTCGCGCGGTCAGCACCGAATGGAGTCAGACGGCTCGTTCGGCCAGCAGAAGTCGTCGCCGCCCTTTCCCATGTCGAGCACCGTCAACGGCGTGACTATCGTCATGCCGCCCGACGAGCGGAAGTAATTCCGGCACCGATCCGCTTCAAAGAGGAAATCTCAAGTGTCCAAGTTTATCGCCGACTTCATCAACCAGCTCAACGTCAACCGCCCTGTGCAAAAGCAGATCGGCGAGATCATGCGGATCCAGCTTGGGATCAAGAACAGCGCGAAGGAAAAGGCCGCCGGCGCCGAGAAGTCCCCGCGATGGGAACACCTCAACGAGATGGGACGAAAGGCCGCGAAGCGCGAGGAGATCGGCAGTTATGTCGCCAGCAACGCCCAAGCTCGGGTAGCGCTGCGAAAACTGCGTGCCGACATTAAATCGTCCCTGCCGAAACTGCCGGCGCGCGAAAAGGACGACTTGGCGGGCTTCCTGCAGGATCAGGAATATCGTGCGTATGTCCGCGGGCTTCCGCAAGAGCAGCGCGACCTCGCGCAGCGGCTGCATCCGGACATTGCGGCCGCCGTTGCCAGGGCGCCGGCCGTCGTGAGCAACGTTCCCGAGAGCGTCCACAACGAACTCGTTAACGACATGCTCAGGCAAACGCACGGCACCGAACTGGCCAAGATTGCGGCCGATGTCGCAGCCATGGAGATGGCCGACGAACTCATTCGGCAAGCCGACAAGGAAATCAGGGTGGCCGGCGACGTCGCACACCCGACCGATTTCCGCGTGTGGGCGAAACCGTTGGTCGACCCACTGCTGACCGAATCCGGCGCAGATTTCGACGAGCTGTACCGGCGCCAGGAGCCGGAGGCGCTGAACGTGCTCGGCTCGCTCGCGTCCGCGGCTGAGTGATCGACGCTCAAAGGGGGCGACGGTGATCCCGTCGGGGCGGTGCGCTGGCAGCCGCTCAAGCCTGGACTTTCGCAGGTGCAGCGGCAGATCGCGAAGGTCGTCGCCACCGAAAGCGAGGATGTCCTAAGTTCGCCTATAGCGTTGTGGCTCAGAGTTACGTGCGAAAAATCCGGCCGGAGTGCAAAAATGTAGAATGGCTCATCAGCCGGTATGGCGTGCTGCCGGAACGTCCGCTGCGGGATCGCGTTACAGCGATAGAGGCGATGGATCTCCGTCCAGTCTAACTTCTCTCCTTGACAATGAGAGGATACTGCTGCCCAAACCGCAGGTCGAATTCTTGCACGTGGCCTAAAACCGGCGGATCAAATGATAGCCCTTGAGGGTCTTCCAATCCTTGGTCCTTAGCGTTGGCCAAAATCTTGATGTTGTCGGTTCGTATCGACGGCGACCATTCCGAATAAAATCCCGACACGCCTTTCAGGCGAAGCTCTGCACTAGTCGGTCTTGGAAACTTTACGAAGCCCATGAGGTGATCAAATTTTTCAGCCGATAGATGCACGTAGATTTGGACACTATCTTCTTGCGTTTGGCGTTCGAAGTCCCATTCAGATTCGTAGCGGATAGTGCCCCATAGCCGGCATCGATCCTGCCCGTCGGTCGCCTGGTAAACGAACAATCCAAATTCCGGTATTCCACGTTGTGTGCCGAACATAGAGTAGAAGCCAGACTGCCTCGCCTCGACCGACGGCCGTAGCTTGCCATAAATATACTCTGAGATTTCAGCCTTGCTGGTTTCCGCTTCTCCATTTTCAGTGCTGATGCGGAGGTTGCAGGTCGGGATTAATTCGATCGCTTCGAAGCTCAAGCCCCACGCCCAGGGGATATGATCGCCACCGATCTGCTTTCCCCGTGGGTCGAACTCCTTGATGGACCAGGAATAGAGATTCTTGTGCTCTCTGTCGGTGCTCAGAACGACACGGTTGTCGACGCGATATTCCATTCCTCATCCCCCAACTTCCCTCGCGCAATCTATGCGCGAGGGAAGTTCCTGGGCAAGGCTGAATAGCGAGTAACCTTCGTCTACGAAGTCCACGAAAGGGTGCTCTGAAATCAATACGGCGGCATGCCCTTGCTGCCAGCAGTCGCCAAGCAGAGTTCGTACGCCATACGCATCGGTAAAAAGATAGACGTTTAGCGGTATTTTGCGACTCGGGAACAACTGGCAATCCGAGGGCGTTCCCTTCCAGCTCCGGGCTGTGTCTCGGAGCAGCGTAGCGAAGACCTTCCGGCCTCAAAGGATTCATCCTCCTGCGGGGCCGGCTTTTTGGGCGCCGCCGCGGCGTGGCTAACGGGCCTTCGAGGCCGCAAGTTGCGGCGGCTTGCCGCTTTCGAAGTCCGGCCTGACCTCAGCCCCTCGGTTGCCGCATCCGCCGCAGACGAAATGCGGCTCGATATCAGACAAGCGAACATCGTCGGGCCAGCGATCGGCGCTAAGAGCAACGTTATGACCGCAATGGCAGTAGATCAGGACGTGGCGTAAGCCCATCTCGCGCATCTCGCCGAAGGTGATCTTGAGCGGTCGACCCCGGGATTCACTTGGCTTACGTGACATCCGAACCGGCTTCTCCTGCATGCCAACCCTTCTCTGTAGGCTGATAACGCTCTCCGTGTTTCATCAGCCAGCCGCCTTCAACCATCTTCTCTGCCAAAGCCTTCGAGCATGCCGGCTGGTTGCTGCCGGGGTAATACAAGCCGTCTTTGCGCTCGACCATAAAGCCGTAGACGCGCACCAGACGAAGCGTTTTCAGCATGCCGGGAATGAGAACTACGGTCGTGCTCGTCATAGCTCTCCAAATGACGGCACTAACCGAACGTTCCCGGAATCCACTCGGCAAAACCTGCGTCAGATTATCGGCTAGCGGCCGGAACGCGCTCAAGCTACCGCGCGTCGTAGGGTGACTATGCGTCGTTCTTTGGTCTGGAGTTGAGGAGCGGCAAGGCCGGCAGATCGATCGGCTCGTCTGGAGGTCGATCAACCCGGTCCGCCTTCCTTCCGCTGAAGAGGAGCCCAATAGAGCCGGCACCCACCAGCAGGGCCCCTGCGATCATCAACGAGTGTGCCGGCGGTGCTCAGCAGGTAGCAGCCGGACGCGTTTCATAGCTTTCGATTGCCACAACATCCGCCGGTTCACGCTGGCGGGCCTATCCTTTCATATTAAAGGGCAGCGTCCTCGATGGACGCACGCACATCTGCAGGACTCGGCGTGTATACGTTGGTTTATCGCCACAGTACTTTCCAATTCTCACCAACTTTGCCGGTCAGCAAACGAGGGCAAATATGAGACAAGTAGCATCACGGGGACACATTGTGGCTATCAAGAACATCGTCATTCCTCTGGAAGATGAGTATCTAGAAAAGGCAGCAAGGGAACGCGGAATCTCTCGCTCCAAGCTTGCACGATTTCTTATGGAGAAGGTTGTGAACGACGAACTCGTTCCTGCGATTCTCGGTGAGGGCGACTTGTCGAACGTTGAATCTGCCCCCCAAAGGTATCGGCGCTTTCGCAATCGAGCGTAGGCGGGAGTCATTGGTCCGGCGCCACGGACTGCTAGCGGTCACCTGACGGATGAGAGACGGCCCCGGCTTGGCGGCTCATGCAGGGGGACGCCGGGGCCGCTCCGCCAGCTTGGGCGAGCTAGCGAGACAGCAAACCGGATGATGAGGGCTCGGTTCCTAACGGAGTGCCAACAAAATTGGCGCCTCGCACCAGCAGCCGCACATAGGTGCCGCTCTCGTGGAGCTCGAGCCAGCCCTTCTCGATGGCGCACCTGATGCCGGCGCCGAACTCCGCGCCGCTTCCCTTGAGAGTGTAGAGGAAGGGATAGTTGATCTTCTCAGTGTGGATGCGACCGTCCTGTACCGGCTGAATGGCAGCCGCAAGTTCGACCAACTTACGCGCGGCGACTTCCGGATCAGCGAAGGGACGTTCTGTCACGAGTTTCATTGTGGAATCAAAACCTCAACCCCCATGCTTGGCCTGACTTGCCCCGACTGTCATGCCAGTTGGGGACGATATGCACAGATCCTGCGGCGCCGCATGCGGAGCAGACCAGGCGCAAGCCGACGCGCGACCACGGCTGATCCTGCGGGAATGTATCGAGCCGCACGTCGGCCCTGCGATGACAGCGGCCGTTCAGGCATTGGATGTTGCAGGTCGCTGGCCGTCGGCCAGCCATTCCGCAGGGCTGCGGGGAGGATAGTGGCCGGACCATTTCGTGTATCGACGAGCGCGCATGCCGCCATCAAAGCGGCATCGTAAGCACCTCGCAAACTATCGATTGCTAGTAGCTCGGAACGCGCTCGAGCTACCGCTTGTCGTAGGTGGGTCGGACAGAACGAGGCATGCCGCCATCAAAGCGCCATCGTAAATACCTCGCACATCGATTCCTAGTAGGTCCAAGCGCCCGCGAGCTACTGCGCGTCGTGGGTGGGAAAGTGCTGCTTCCTTGAGGCCCGCTCTTATGCTGGCAATTTCCATAAATCCGAGATTAATCTGACGTGGGACCTGCAATGTGGTTCCATGGAATGAAAATAGGGGCTTGCATCACCATGTTCGACACGATCCATTCTAACTATCCCGCGTTTATTGCGCTGCGCACTCTCGGCGACCTCGACAAGTATGAGGCCGCGCTCGATAAATTCGCGGACGGCGGAAGCCGCGTTCAATTGATGACGTCTCTGATTGGGCTTGGTATTCCGGCGAATCAGATTCGCGTCCTGGCGAGCTATCCCGGCCGAGCGTTGCCGGCGATATGCGCGGAGTGAGCGTCCCTTGCCGGGCGACGACGCTACTCTTACGATGTCCACAATGGTCCCGATCAAGAAACCAACCGACTGCCACGACTGTGGGCGTTCTGTCTCAACGAACGCTGCGGCATGCCCAAATTGCGGGTCGCGGCACCCCTTTGGACCTCCGGCGCTTGGCCGAAAGCGAAAACCGATTCACAACGTCGAAGCGCGCAACGACCGCAACATGATCGTTATTGCAGGGACGCTCGGCGCGCTGGGCGCTTCATACGGGTTCGCGACAAGTTCCGGACCTTGGTCAGCAACAATGCTAATGGTGGCATACGGCACCGTCGGCATTTTAGTCGGCGTACCGGTTGCGGCGCTCTTCAACATTACTCGCCGGCTCTGGTCGTAAGCGCGGCCTGTACGCGCCGTTAAGTCGACCTTTACTTAGAGCGTTGTAGAATTCCGCCGTTTCCAGACGAATAACGGGACCGTTGCCGGGACGGCAATAGGAGGCGGGACGCCTTAACGGGTCTGTGAAAGTCGAAGCGCGGGATGCGCGGGAGCGATCAGCACAAATCTGTGCTCGCCCAAGCATCCAAGCAAAGCGAGCACTCAATCGGAGTCTCGCAGATGCATAGCAATCAGCCAGAAGTCGTTTGGGGTGCCCGCGCGATCGCCCAGGTGATCGGCAAGGGCGAAAAGGCCACGTTCGCAATGCTCGAACGAGGGCAACTTGTCGGCGCGCAAAAGGTCGCCGGCCGATGGGCATTCAAGCCGTGCATCTTCTTCTCAATGTTCGAAACTGCCGCCTAACGCAACGCTCCGCCGGTCGCGACTGCTGTGAACGCGCGCTCAACCATCAGAGGGAAATTAGACTTGCCCACCGCAAAAATCACATTCGTAAATCAAATTCGAGGGTTCGGATTTCTGCGCCCCGAATCCGAGCGCGACGCCGATTTGTTTTTTCACGCAAGCAACGTTGTCACCGGCTTCGATTCAATCGAGGTTGGTAATCGCGTCGACTATGAGATCTTGCATGACGACCGCAAACCAGTCGAGCGCCAAGCGAAAGCTGTCGCCGTACGAGTGATCGGCCGATGAGCGAAATCGATCTTGCCATCGGGCAGGCAGTCGAGTTGCTGCAGGCCCACTGCGAACTCTACCGCAAGCAGATCGTGTGCGAACCGGGCGATTGGAATCGCCGGGCAAAAGAACTCGCCGAGAACCTGAACTGGTTGATTTTCTGCCGAGAGCAGCGCTTGCCGCGGGCGCCAAAGGTGCCTCCGCCGAAGTATCCCCCGCCGCCGCGTGTGGCGCGCTGACAAAACGAAAGAGCCCAACGCGTGCCACCGCGCCGGGCTCTGTATTCCTTCACACCGCGATAGGAGCGCGATGCAGTGATGCTTTCTTACACCAATCATGCCAATTCGGCAACGTTTTTCGACTACGCGCAGCAACACGACTTGGCGCTGTTTCCACTCCGGGCCGACACCAAGACGCCTGCTTGCGAAAACGGTTTCTATGATGGGACTACGAACGCCGCAGACTGGCACGCCTGGCGCGCGCAGGGTCATCAGCTCGGGATTTCGGCTTGTCTCTCACGCGTCGTTCTAATCGATGTCGACGCCCACGGCGATCGCGACAAGGCGTGGGCGCATTTCGCCGCTTGGTGCACTGAGATCGGCATAGACCTTCCCGCGCCTTACTGTCACTCGCCGAACGGCGGGTGGCATTTTGCTTTCCGTTGCCCAGCCGACTTCGATCCGCAAAAGCACCGCGGACACGAGTCCATCAAGGTCTCTCACTTCCACCCGTTGGCGCCCGGCGAGGAAGACCGGGAGCGCATTTCGATCCGCAATCGCGCCTACAATGTTGCGCCCGGCTCCGCGTTCGGTGGTCGCCCGTATGTGCTCGCCACCGATGCGCAGCCGCCCATCCCGTACAGCTTGAAAACAGCGCCCCTATTCGCGCTTCTGAAACGGTCCGACGGCGGCGTGACCGGGCCAGTGCGCGACGCAGTTGGGGGCGTTTCCCATGACGGCGTTCGTTATGATCAACTGGTTTGGTGGATCGGCAAAAAAGTCGAGCGCTGGAGGAGCGGCGCGGAGGCGCTCGGCAACGACGAATGGATTTCGATTGGCAAACGGATCAAGTTGAGCTTCCCGGGCGAAGACGGCCTGAATGCCTTCCTGGCAATGTCATGGGAAGACCAGCACGACAGGGTCACCCGTCGCTGGTGGAATACTGCCGACTTCAAGACCGAAGGTGAGAACCTGGCGACCTTGCCGGCTCTGCTAAGGCAGGACATAACGTGGATGTTTGGAAGTGCATTTGGCTGTCCGCAGCCCCCGGCATGTCCCGTCCAGCTTGACATCCCCGCCGAAATTCTGGAACGGCACCGAATGGAACGGGAGCAATACGAGGCTGCACTGCTCGGGCCACTGCCGGACCATCCCGAGTTGCCAATTGATCAGGCTAACGCGCTGAACGACTATTGGGCGCATCTGCCCTCGGGCAAAATGATCTACGAGCGAACCGGCGAACTATTCAGCGCAAGCAGCGTCGACAAGCACATTGGCCGCGTCAAGAACGCAATGAAAACCGAGGGGCCGGGCACCCTGGCAACCACGTGGCTTTCGCAACACCGCTTCGTCAAATCGATGGGGTGGGCGCCGGGTGAGCCCAAAATCATCGAAGACAGGGTTTTGACGATCGATGGCTGGATCCGCAGCCGCGGCGACCGGACGTTCAACCGTTACGTTCCGCCGCACATCGACCGCATCGAGGGCAACGTTTCGAAGTGGCTGAACCATATCAAGGCGATCTATCCAGGCGAGGCCGACCACATCGTCCAATGGCTAGCGCACCGCGTGCAGCGGCCCGGCGACAAGGTGAATCATGCGCTCGTTTTCATCGGGTCGCAGGGCATCGGCAAAGACACGATCCTAAAGCCTGCCATCACTGCGATCGGTTCGCAGAACTTCAAGCAGATCACCGCGAAGACGTTTTTCAATTCAGAATGGAACGACTATTTGCAGTCGGTCATCCTCAGAATCAACGAAGTCCACGACCTCGGCGGCGAGTCCCGTTATGGCTTCTATGACGCCACCAAGGACGTCATCACCAACCCGCCGGAGGCGCACCGGATCAACACGAAGCACGTGCCGCAGTACGCAGCGGTGAACGTCTGCGGTGTGATCATGACCAGCAACCACTTCGACGCGCTTTACCTTGCCCCCGACGACCGCCGGCACTTCGTTTGCGTCTCCACTCGCGCGCAGGAGGAGTTCACGCCCGGTTATTGGGATGACATCAACGCCTGGCTCGAGAACGGCGGGAACGAAGCGGTCGCGCATTACCTGGCCAATCTGGACCTGACCGCGTTCAACGCCAAGGCGCCCCCGCCGAAAACCGCGGCCTGGCACATGGTGGTCGCAGCCGGCGTAGCGCCCGAGAGCAGCGATCTCTCGGACGTGATCGAAAGCATGGGCAAGCCGGCTGCGTTGACGCTCCAAATGGTCAAGGCCCGGACGCCGGCAGATAGTCAACTCCGGTTGATGTTCGAAGATGCCAAACTTCGCCGAGCAATCCCGAAGCGGCTCGCCGAATGCGGTTACGTCGCCGTCACCAACCCTGATGCTCGTGATAGCGGCGGCCGTTGGCGGATGCCTGCCGGCAAGACAACGATCTATGCGCGGCAGGAATTGAGCGAAGATGCCCGCTTATCCGCGGCGCGGCTGCTCAGCGCGACCGCGGACGCACCGCCTTTGGCTCGGTTGAGACCGTGATCCGGGCTCGCTGGGCGCCGTGGGCACGGTTTGTCATGTTGTCAGAATCTGAGTTCACTAACGTGTAGACAGAAAGATAGAGAGAAAAATAAGCACAAGAGAAACCGCGCCCATTGCGCCCAGCGTGCCCAACAAGGCAGCGGTGGAAGGCGCGAGCGGATTTAAGGAGTGGAATCGTAAGGGGCTTTCAGAATGCGGATGAACTCTGGCCTGACCCATCGCAACGGTCCTATCATCTGATCACGGAGCAGACCGTAATTGTCCTGAGTCTTCGCGGCGGCCTGGAACAGGTTGGCGGTGCTATTGTCGGCAGGCCAAACCATTGCGGCGGTGGCATTGCCCGGATTGTACCACGAGTCGAGTTTTATCACCGGTACGCCGCTAGAAAAGGGGTCAACGTCCCCGTAGCGAACGTCAGCATCGTTGGACATCTCCCAATCCACCTCCTGCGCTACCCATCTTTCCTGAAAATAGCGGACCTTGTCCGGCGGCCAAAGGTAGAAAAACCGCGGTGTCATCCCCGCCGGAACACTCAACACTTCTCTGCTTTGCATTTTATCGTCGAAGCCCGCCTTTCCGCTGAATTTGACTCGCACAAGCTTTTCTTTTCCGGGGACGAAGGTGGCCAGTCCGGCGATGGTGCAGTCGAAAGGAAGCTTCAGTCTTTTAATGTCCGGCGGCGCCTTGGGTTTAAGCCAGATCTGGTCGCCAACATTTGAGAACCCGGCACTCCAGCGGCTCTGCGAATAGGCGTCGCGCCGGGCGTCATCAGGAGTTAGGCCATAGCCCACTTGAATGTTCTGAAAGACCGCAACCGTATCGATAGCACTATTAACATCGCCCTGCCCCTTCCAATAGGAAATCAACACCATGGCGCCAAGTTGAGGGTCCGCGTCGAGCCGCCTCTTTACTTCGGGGGCCCAGCGTGACCACTCGGCCTCAAAGCGCTGGCGTTGAATCCGATCGTTGATCTTTTGCAGTAAAAAATTCACGCCATCGAACACCAAGGTGGCGGCCTGAAATTTGGCATCGCCGCTCGCACTAGGGCCATGTTCCTGCACAGGCTCGATCGGTGGCCCAACCTCGGCAGTAGTTATTTTCGTTTTCGCCCCAGAAGCTCCTGAGCCGCCTTTGCTGGACGTTGTAGTGCCGCCTGATGGAGGACTGGAGGGTCCGCCTTTGTTTGGCTTGACCGAGGCACTCTGCAACATGCTCAACGGCTTCAATCCCATTAGCTTCCTGGCTTGCGCGATACTTTCGGGACCGCTCTGGCTCTTAATTCCGGAAACTCCCGCAAGGGGGGTGACGCCGAGGTTCTCGGCTCGTTTGGCGAAACGTTCATCAAGGGTCCACAAGCGTGCGTTCAGGGCCTTCGCTTCCGCCGCGATGAACGCGTCGCCAGGAGTTGTGCTGTCTCGTCTCCCATATTCCTTTATTTGGCCTGGCTTTCCTGGCGCCGGCACATGAGTGATGTTGTCTGCGTAGAAGTCTCCCCGATCTTTGACGCTAGTGGCACCCGCCGGGGACGTTGTGAGGTGCAGGTCCTTGAGCAATTTTTCGTAACCCATGCGCATTTGGATCGGCGAATCCCGCACCAGCTCGTTGTATGCGGCATGGGCTATGTAAACCTGTTCTCCCGACGCGAGAATTCGCTTCAGAGCTTGGGAAGTGGCGACGTCTCCCCGCGCAATATTCGTGATCACGTTTTTGTCCAGAAGAATGGTCATGTTTCCTGGCTCCCGGTAAAGACGTTGGGTTCCTTTGCAGCCGAGACCGACGTTTATATATTTAGTCGCGAGCACAATTCTGCCGGTTCAGCCAAGTCCTTGCGAGATCAGCCTCGCTTCAAGGTTTGAAGGAACCGGGCTTGTGACATTTACGATCATAAATTCGCGCACCCTATCGCGCGACCTTCGTTCAATCCGCGCCAATTTTCCTGTGCTTTCGCGGTGATTTCGCCTCGCAGAATGACGACTAACGGATATTTAATCTTCTACTCGCATGTTAACCTGCTGAAATCTATAGCTTCCTCTAAGCATGTCGCTTCGATGTTGCGCCCTTAGTCAGTGATGCAGGCGCAAGGCGCAATTCGCAATGGAAAAACGCAGATGAAATCCGGTCCCAAATGCACCGTCTGCGCTCATGACGAGCGATGGCGAATTGAACTGCTACGAGCCGGCGGCGCGAGTCTCGACAGCCTGGCTACGAAGTTCGGATTGTCCAAGGACGCAATCGGCCGGCACTGGCACAACCACGTCAGTGCTGAAATGAAGGCGTCCTATCTGGTCGGACCGGCGCAGCTTGCAGACTTGGCGGCAAAGGCGGCCGACGAAGGCGCGTCAGTGCTCGACCACTTCCGGGCGGTGCGCACCATGCTCATGTCGCAGCTTGCCGCCACCACGGAGGCCGGGGACGCACGCGGAGCGGCGATCGTGGCGGCGCAGCTGGTCGGCGTGCTCGAGAAAATCGGCAAGGTGACTGGCGAGATCGCGACGATCGCCCAAGGCACCATCAACGTCACCAATAACGTGGCCATCGTCAACAGCCCGCAATTTGCACAGGTGCAGGCGGCCATCCTGCGAGCCTTGGCACCGCATGGCGCAGCGCGGGCCGCTGTGGTGGCCGCCCTGCGCGAGCTAGACGCGGAGACGGCGGGCGGCGTCGCACGAACGGAGAGGGCGCCCCTGGTCATCGAACATGCGCCGCCGTTGGTCCCGCCCTGTCCCGTGCCCGCACCGAGTGCCCCCCATGTCTAGTATCGCCGCGACCCTTGCGGACACCCTGGCCGACGGCGGATGGCGCGCCAAAGCCCGGTCGAGTCAAATGCCACCGCCCGGTGATTGGAATGGCTGGCTGGCCATGGCTGGTCGCGGCTGGGGCAAGACGTTCACAGGTGCCGGTTGGGTGAATGATCTGGTCGAGACCGGACTCGCCGGCCGCATCGCTCTTGTAGCGCCGACCGCCGCCGACGCGCGCGACACGATGGTCGAGGGGCAAAGCGGGCTGCTGCGCATGGCGCCGCCGTGGAATCGGCCGCAGTACGAGCCATCCAAGCGCCGGCTGACCTGGCCCAACGGCGCCATTGCCACCACCTTTTCGAGTGAGGAAGCCGACCGCCTCCGCGGTCCCGAGCACGATGCCGCTTGGGCAGATGAGTTGGCGGCGTGGAACGATGCGCAGGCAACATGGGACATGCTCATGTTTGGGCTCCGACTCGGCAAGCATCCGCGCTGGCTTGCGACCACCACGCCGCGGCCGATCAAGCTGTTGAAGGAACTACTGGCGCGTGAGGGCAAAGACGTCGTTGTCACGCGTGGCTCGACCTTCGAGAACGAAGCGAACCTAGCCGCAACATTTCTTTCGGCCGTGCGCCAGCGTTACGAAGGCACGCGGCTCGGTCGCCAGGAGCTAAACGCCGAGCTGCTCAGCGACATGCCCGGCGCCCTGTGGCAATTGGATTGGCTCGACCGCGATCGCGTCGCGGTGCCGCCCGAACTGCGCCGAATCGTCGTGGCAATCGATCCGGCCGTATCCAACAACGAAGGATCGGACGAAACTGGCATCATTGTCGCCGGCGTGGCTCGCGACGGGCAGGTCTACGTTTTAGAAGATTGCTCGGGCCGTTATGCACCGCACGAATGGGCGGCAGTCGCCATTGCCGCTTACCGCCGCCATAAGGCCGATCGGATCCTAGCCGAAGTGAACAACGGCGGCGCGATGGTCGAGGCGACGATTCGCGCGCTCGACTCGCGCGTGAGCTTCAAGGCCGTGCACGCAAGCCGTGGTAAGGTGGTGCGGGCCGAACCGATCGCCGCACTTTACGAGCAGCGCAAGGTGCATCACGTCGGCGGTTTCGCAGTGCTCGAAGATCAGATGTGCGCATTCACGTCGGATTTCGATCGCGCCAAAGTCGGCTATTCGCCGGATCGTGTTGACGCGCTGGTGTGGGCGCTGACGGAGTTGAGCGGGCCGCAGCACACGACGAGTCATTGGGAGCTGCGGATTTAGACAATCATTTGAACGCATCAAACGCGGGCAGTACGGCGCTCTGATCGCGAACAGCTGCTGCTAAATCGCTTACGAGGCGTTCATAGTCACTCTTAGACTGTATCTGTGCCATTCTTGATCGGAAGCCCACTCTTTGTTCTACGGATAAAGAAGGAGCGATAATTGTTTGCAACTGCTCTAAATGGTTGGCTGCCCGGACGATGTAGGATGTCCGCACCGACTGCAAGAAAAGGACGCCTAACACGGTAATGATTATCGCATAGATTACTGGCCTGGAAGGCCGTTTCTGAGCCACGATGCTATGGCCCGATCTGCGCTTCTTCGTCATAAGACCGAGAGACAACCCGACGATCCCGCCGACGATCCCTTGGAAAAGGATCAGGCTGACTCGCTCGTAATTTCCCCTGGCTATCTCGCGATACATTGCGTCGCTGAGGGCCGTTGATCCTAAATTCGTCAGGAATGCAACTTGCTCGCCCATCCACAGCACTAATGGTTTGAATGCGAAGTCCCATAGAGCAGAACCCAAGATGGCTAAGCTCAGGCTTCCGACAATCCAAATAGCGGTTTTCGCGAAATTGAGTTTCTGGTTTGTATCACTTGCGGTCATAGCGTCAGCTCGTTTGATTTTCGGACAGATGTTTATCGAACTTCACGAGCCACCGAACTGATCCGGCTCCTGCGCTAACCATCTCGATTGCGAGATCCAATGGCGGCTGCGAGGGATCCTCGGTGCCTTGCTCATGGCGATAGTTGTGGCAGGCGTCTACCCAATCGGCGAATGCATTGACCATTTTGCTGGCGGTCCTTTGCGCGACCGGGTCGGATGCATAAAGCGATTGTGCAGCAGCCCCTAAGGCCCTCGTGGCATCGGCAGACGTAAGTTTGGCCGCTCTCGCGAAAATAAGCCTGTAAAGACATTCAGCCGCGCCAAACACGCCGCGGATTGCCTCCTTCCCATCCGGAACTGCGTTCGACAGAGCGGCCATGCCCTTTTCGAATTCGGCGCGCACGTTTGCGTAACGGGGGGATTCGATCGCGGTGATCGTAGAATTTGTATTTGCGGAAAATTCCGCGTCGACTTTGAAATGCACTCCGCCGCGATCATCAATGCGATAGGAGAGTCGTTCCTCGTAAAAAATGCGGCGCGACGTTTGTAGAAACATCTCGTTCAGGCGGGGATTCCGCATACCGACCGGGCTCTGACGCTTCAGCGTGAAGTGTCGGTACATCAAAGTAATTGAGTCCAAAAAATCTGCAGCACCAAATCGACCCAGCGTTGTGGTCCAGTCGACTCCGTAGTTTAAGGCGAGATCGATGCCCAGCTCCGCAATCAAAAACGTACCCAAATCTTCGGCATCTTTGGGGATTGCGGATATCCAAGCCGCCAACCGGCGTCGTGCACGGGGACTGTCCTGTAACAGCTCATCCCTGCGCAGGTAGACATGCGAGAAGCGTTGCCCTGACTGCTCAATTTGCGACATGAAAATGCTCGTAGTGTGTGTACAGCGCGAATCAACGGCCGATAGTGGCACGCGCGCGTCGCACGCAGTGCTCCACCTGACAGCTATCCGACCTATTCACAGCCATGTCGCGCCCTGTGTCGCGCCGAGCCGCCATGGGTGCACTTGAGTCTTTGAATTTGCACATGATTTTGGTGCAACAGGCGCAACACGAAAGCTTCCGAAATCGAAACGATCTCAGGCCAAAAAAACAAATACTTTCAGTAGTTTAGCTGATGGCTGGGGAACTAGGATTCGAACCTAGACAAACAGAGTCAGAGTCTGTTGTGCTACCGTTACACCATTCCCCAACGGAATAGCCGAACAAATTCAATGACTTGTTGACTTGTCCGGCCGCGGCCGACGGCGCTTATCGCGCAAATCACGGCTCAGGCGTGGAGGGTTTCTACCCGCTCGGCTGTGGGCTGGCAAGCGCTGCGGTGCAGGTGTGTTTTGCGGTCCAATCGGGGGCGTGAGCGGCCGGATCTCAGGCTCCGGCGGCGCGCCGCAGCGGCGCGCGACGGTTTGCCTCATTCGAAATTCACGTTTCCTAGTCGGATCGGCGCGCGCTGCATCGTCCTTGGACATGCAACCCAAGGAGATCCGTGATGCCCTATGTCGATGGTTTCGTGCTGGCCGTGCCGAAGGACAAGATCGAGCCCTACAAGGCGCTGGCGAAAACGGCCTGCGCGATCTGGATGGAGCACGGCGCGCTGGATTATGTCGAATGCATCGGCGACGACGTGCCCTATGGCGAGCTCACTTCGTTTCCACGCGCGGTGATGGCCAAGGAGGACGAGATCGTGGTGTTCTTCTGGATCGTCTATCGCGACCGGGAAACTCGCGATGCCGTCAACAAGAAGGTGATGGCGGACCCCCGGCTGAAGCTGGACGGCATGCCGTTTGACGGCAAGCGCATGATCTATGGCGGCTTCACGACGCTGCTGAGGGCGAGCGACGTGGTCGGGTGAGCGCGCGCTGCGCAGCCTCGTAGGGTGGGTACGCTGGCGCTAACCCACCCTATAAGCGGTGCTTGCTTATGCATCGTGGCAATTCGTTTCACCTTGCCGGTATCGGGCCGGCATGCCATCCTCTCATCACCAGGCATAATCAAACGGGGGCGGGCGCTTAGCCGAGCTTTCCAAAAAAAACCTGGTTGGGGAAACCCTTTGGGAGGTCTGATTTCATGAGATTGAAGCACGTCACCGGGCTGCTTTGCGCGGCCGCGATGTCCCTTGTGCTCGCTTCAGGCGCGCGAGCGCAGGACAAGGTCGTCAAGATCGGCGCGATCCTGCCGATGTCCGGCGGCACCGCCTCGATCGGCGCGCATGCCAAGGCGGCGCTCGAGGTCGCCATGGACATCATCAACAACGCCCATCCCGAGCTCGGCAATCTGCCGCTGGCGAAGAACGCAGGCCTTTCCGGCCTTGGCGGCGCCAAGATCGAGATCGTGTTCGCGGACAACCAGGGCAACCCGGCGACGGGCCAGAACCAGGCACTGCGTCTGATCACGGAGGACAAGGCGGCCGCTTTGTTCGGCTCCTATCAGTCCGGCGTCACGCTGACCTCGAGCGCGATCGCCGAGAAATACGGCATTCCCTTTCTGAACTCCGAGTCGGTCGCCGCCAATCTCACCGAGCGCGGTTTCAAATGGTTCTTCCGCACGACGCCGATCGCCACCGACTTCGCCAAGGCCTATGTCGACTTCCTCGCCGACATCAAGGCGCAGGGTGCCAAGACCGATGCAATCGCACTGGTTCACGACAACACCGAATACGGCACCTCTGTCGCCAACACCATCAGCGCCGCCTTCAAGGACAAGGGGCAGGCCATCGCAATTGACGTCGCCTATCCCGTCAACGCGACCGATTTGCAGGGTCAGGTGCTCCAGCTCAAGGAGAAGAAGCCCGACGTCATCATCATGATCAGCTACACGTCGGATGCGATCCTGTTCGCCAAGACCATGCAGTCGCTCGACTACAAGCCGCCCGTGCTGCTCGCCGACGACGCAGGCTATTCCGATCCGTCCTTCATCAAGGCGGTCGGCAAGATTTCGCAGGGCGTCTTCAATCGCTCGTCCTGGGCGGTGGGTCCGTTCGGCTCACCGTCCGCCATCATCGCCGACATGTACAAGAAGAAGAGCGGCGAGGAGATGGACGACACGGTCGGCCGCCAGATGCAGGGCTTCTTCGTGCTGGCCGACGCGATCGACCGCGCCGGCTCGACCGATCCGGCCAAGATCCAGGCCGCGCTGAAGGCGACGGATCTGAAGCCCGAGCAATTGATGATGGGCTACAAAGGCGTGAAGTTCGACGACAAGGGCCAGAACGTGCTCGCCTCCGGCCTCATCATCCAGCTCCAGGACGGCGAGAACTACACCGCGGTGTGGCCCAAGGCCAATGCCGAGAAGGCGCCTGTGCTGCCTTACAAGGGCTGGTGAGATTTAAAGGCGGGGCTGCGCGCTCCGCCATTCCCATGATGATTTGATCAGAGCAACGCGGCTCATGTCCTTTGTACTCGTACAGGTGATCGTCGGCGGGCTTCTGCTTGGCGCCGTCTACGCCCTGTTTTCTTCCGGCCTCACGCTGGTGTGGGGCATGATGAACATCGTCAATTTCGCGCATGGCGATTTCGTCATGCTCGGCATGTACGTCGCCTACGTCGTCTACACGCTGTTGGGGGGAGGGCCGATCCTCGGCGCGCCGCTGGCGACGCTGGTGCTCGCGACGGTCGGTGTCGTGGTCTATTTCGCCCTGATCCGCGACATCATGAAGGGGCCGATGCTGGCGCAGATCCTCGGCACCTTCGGCCTGGCGCTGCTGTTGCGCTATTCCGTGTTCTGGTGGTTCGGCGCCAACTTCCTGTCGATGCCCCCGAATATCGTGGGCGGCACTTATGCGTTTGCCGGCTTGCGCATCGAGGCCTCGCGGCTGCTTGCTGGCGTGGTCGCGCTGCTCGTGACGCTCGGGCTACATCTGCTGCTGACGCGGACCTCGCTCGGCTCGAAAATGCTGGCGGTGGCGGAGGATCAAACAGCGGCTCAGCTGATGGGCATCCGGCCCGACACCATGCAAGCGATCGCCTGGGCGATTGCGGCCGGCGCCACCGGGCTTGCCGGAGCGCTGATTGCGAACTTCTTCTACATCGTGCCGACCGTCGGCGAGACGCTCGGCATCGTCGCCTTCGTCACGGTGTCGCTCGGCGGTTTTGGGAGCGTGCCCGGCGCGCTCGTCGCAGGGCTCCTGATCGGGGTGATCGAGTCACTATCCGGCTATCTGATCGGCGCGATCTACAAGGACATCGTCGTCTATGTCCTGTTCCTGCTCTTCCTCTGGTTCCGGCCACAGGGCCTAATGGGGAAGATGTGATGAGAAAGCTGTGATGCGGCGCTTGATCTGGCTCTCGGTCGTCGCAGCGATTGCGATCGCCTATCCGCTGCTGCTGTCCTCGCCGTTCCAGCAGCGCTTGGGCGCACTGGTGCTGCTCTATGCGATTGCGGCGTCGGCCTGGAACATCGTCGGCGGCTATGCCGGCCAGGTTTCGGTCGGACACGTCGTGTTCTTCGGCTGCGGCGCCTATGCCGCGATGGGGTCCTATGTAAAATTTGGCCTGTCGCCCCTGTTCGGCATTCCCGGCGGGATCGTGCTGGCGGTGGGGTTGGCTGCGATCATCGGTGTGCCGACGCTGCGCCTGTCCGGCCATTATTTCAGCATGGCGACGATCGCGGTCGCCGAGACGATGCGGCTGATCGTCACCAACACCGATTGGTTAGGCGCGGCCGTCGGGCTCTCTGGTCCAACTGTCCCGCGCAACATCTTCGATCTCTCGTTCCTGTCGTCGCTGCCGTACTATTATCTCTTCCTGCTCATCCTCGCGATCACGCTTCTGATCACGTGGTGGATGACCAACAGCCGGATGGGGTTTTACCTGCGCGCCATCAAGGATTCCGAACGGGCCGCGCGCTCGCTCGGTGCACCTGCGAGCCGTACCAAGCTCTATGCCTACATGCTGAGTGCGGCGCTGACGAGCGTCGCCGGCGCGCTCTACGCCATGATGTTCGGCTTCGTCGATCCCGAGTCCGGGTTCGGCATCCTGATCTCGGTGAAAATCCTGATCATGGCGGCGCTGGGCGGGGCAGGGCTGCTGTTCGGACCGCTGGTGGGCGCCGCGATCCTGGTGCCGCTGGAGGAGATCTCCAACAGCTGGCTCGGCGGCAAGGGCGCCGGGCTCACCTTCGTGCTCTATGGCGCGATCATCGTGGTGATCGCGCGCTTCCAGCCGGGCGGTCTGCTCAGCCTGTTCACGCGGCGCAGCAAGCCCAGCAAGGATACGGGAGCAGGCCATGCTCCTTGAGGCGTGCGGGATCACCAAGGCGTTCGGCAGCTTCAAGGCAGTGGACGATGCTTCCGTCACGCTGGAGCAGGGCGACATCCTCGGCCTGATCGGCCCCAACGGCGCGGGCAAGTCCACGTTCTTCAACTGCCTCACCGGCGATCTCAAGACCACGTCCGGCCGCGTCCTGTTCGAGGGCCGCGACATCACCGACCTCACGCCGGAGCTGCGCGCCGGGCTTGGGCTCGCCCGCACCTTCCAGGTGCCGCAGACATTTGAAGGCATGACGGTGCTCGAGAACGTCATGATCGGCGCCTTCCTGCGCACGGCGCATCGCAAGGAGGCCGAGACCAAGGCGCGCGCCGTGCTCGAGCGGGTCGGCATGATCAGGCTTGCGGATGCACCGGCGCGCTCGCTCGGCACGCCCGGCCGCAAGCGGCTGGAGATCGCGCGCGCGCTCGCGACCGAGCCAAAGGTGCTGCTGCTCGACGAAGCCATGGCCGGTCTCAACGCGCATGAAGTGAGGCTCGCCATCGACCTCGTCCGCGACATCCACCGTTCCGGCATTACGCTTGTGATCGTCGAGCACATCATGGAAGTGATCATGTCGCTCGCGAGCCGCGTGATGGTGTTCCACCAGGGCAAGGAGATCGCCCGTGGGGCACCCCGCGAAGTCACGTCCAACCCGGCGGTGATCGAGGCCTATCTCGGCAAGCGCGCGGCCAAGGCGGCCGCCGGCCACACGCCGGTCGAATTGATGGGCGGGCCGGACCTATGAGCGGGGCATTGCTCAGGATCGAGCATCTGGAGGTGCGCTACGGCGACCTCATCGGTGTCTCCGATGTCTCGCTGGAGGTTCCCGAAGGCAGCGTCGTCGCGCTGCTCGGCTCCAATGGCGGCGGCAAGACCACGACGTTGAACGCCATCGCCGGCCTCATTCCCGTGCATTCCGGATTGATCCACTTTCGCGGCGAGGACATCGCCGGCGAGAGGGCGTTTGCGATCGTGCGCAAGGGGCTGGCGTTGTCGCCGGAGGGCTGGCGGCTGTTCGTGCAGCAGAGCGTGGAGAACAATTTGCTGCTCGGCGCTACGCCGCTGCACGACAAGTCGCTCCGGGCCACGCTGCTGGAGCGCGTCTACGAGTTCTTTCCGCGATTGAAGGAGCGCCGCAACCAGCGCGCCGGCACGATGTCCGGCGGCGAGCGGCAGATGCTGGCGGTCGGCCGCGCGCTGATGAGCGACCCGAAACTGCTGATGCTGGATGAACCCTCGCTCGGTCTTGCGCCGGCGATCGTTGAATCCATGTACGAGACGTTCGGCCGCCTGCATCGCGAGGGTCTGACCATCCTGCTCGCCGAGCAGTCGATCGAGCTCGCGCTGGAAGTCTCGGATTTCGCCACCGTGCTCCAGGTCGGCAAAAGCGTGCTGTCAGGCACGGCCGCAGCGCTCGCGCAGGACCCGCAGGTGCAGAAGGCTTATCTTGGGGTGGACTGACTGATTTTCGCCTGAAGCAGCAGCAACAGGCAGCCGGCGAGCCGCGTCTCCATCTCCT
Organism: Bradyrhizobium sp. 132; assembly: GCF_023074185.1. Lineage (GTDB taxonomy): Bacteria > Pseudomonadota > Alphaproteobacteria > Rhizobiales > Xanthobacteraceae > Bradyrhizobium. The sequence goes on from NZ_JADPKY010000094.1 coordinate 121,455, forward strand.
GCGTCCCGAGCGACAGCGGCCCGGGATCATTGAGGATCGCATTCACCAGCGTGCCCAGCACGATTTGGAAGCCGAACGCAATGGTGCGGACCTTGGCGGCCTTACGCCCCTTGCCCATCGCCGGCAGCAGGAGAGGGGTGGCGCGTTCGGTGGTCGCTTTCGCGAGAGCCTTGAATGCTGTCCATTTGTCCGGACGGGTGTCGTCATGCTGGAGCGCTGCGCGCAGCACGCCCTCGTGGTTGCGCATCCAGACAATGATGCCGCTGACGATGATTTGGCAGAGCTTGTCGAGGCCCGCATCGGGCGACGGCCGCCTGATCTCGGCCAGCCGCTGCTCGCCGTCGCGCGCGGCCAGTGCCATCAGCGCGTTGAAATAGGCTTCCTTGCTTTCGAAGCGGCTGTAGAAGGCGCCGACGGTGGCACCGACTTCGGTGCAGAGCGCTTCGATCGAAAGCTCGGCGAGGCTGCGCCTCCGCAGCATCTCCGCGCCGGCGCGCAGCAGCGCCAGCGTCGTCTCGCGGCTGCGCTTCTGGCGCGACGGGACGACGCCGGGCAGGTCGAAATCACGAAACTCGGACTGTTCCGAACCTGGCTGCTTCCGCGCTTGCATCTGGGTTGAATCATAACCATAATTCGGATTATAGTTTAGGCGAGGACGAGCCGCAGGTCAACCGTGGCCGTCGGCGGCCATCCAGGCCAGCCGACAGGGAGGATCAGATGAGCGCAGGCAGCAACACGCCGTTCCGCGGCACCGTCGGCAAGACGGTTGCGGACTCAAAACCCTGGTGGCCGGAGGCGCCGAGGCCGCCCGAGGGCGCGCCGAACATTTTGGTCGTGCTGTTCGACGACGTCGGCTTCTCCGATTTCGGCTGCTACGGTTCCGCGATCAAGACGCCGACCATCGACAGGCTCGCCGCCGAAGGGCTGCGTTACTCCGGCTTCCACACCACCGCGATGTGCTCGACCACGCGCGCGGCACTGCTCACCGGGCGCAACCATCACTCCGTCGGCGTCGGATGCCTTGCCAATTTCGATTCCGGCTATCCCGGCTACCGCGGCAAGATCGCGCGCGAGGCGGGAACGCTCGCCGAGATGCTGCGCACCCACGGCTATCGCAACTACATGGTCGGCAAATGGCACGTGACGCCGCTGACCGAAAGCGGCGCCACCGGCCCGTTCGACGGCTGGCCGCTCGGCCGCGGTTTTGATCGCTTCTACGGCTTCCTCGATGCCGAGACCGACCAGTACGCGCCGGAGCTCGTCTCCGACAACACGCATATCGATCCTCCGGGGACGTATGCCGATGGATATCATCTGACCGAGGACCTGATCGACCAGTCGATCCGCTTCATCGGTGATCACGTCGCCGATCGTCCCGACATCCCGTGGCTCACCTGGGTGGCGCTGGGGGCCTGCCACGCGCCGCACCAGGCCCCGGCCGAGATCATCAGGAGCTACGACGCGACGTTCTCACACGGCTGGGACATCGAGCGCGAGCAGCGGCTGTCGCGTCAGAAGGCGATGGGGCTGGTGCCGGAGGGAACGCGGATGCCGGCGCGCAATGACGGCGTGAAAGCCTGGGAAGATCATTCGGCCGTCGAGCGTCGCGTCTTCACGCGCCTGCAGGCGGCTTTTGCCGGCATGCTCGATCATTCCGATCGTCATCTTGCGCGCCTTGTCTCATTCCTGGAGACGGCCAACATCCGCGACAACACGGTCATCATCGTGATGTCCGACAACGGCGCCAGCCAGGAGGGCGGACCGCTCGGCTTCGTCAACGCGATGGGTCCGTTCAACTTCAAGCCGGAGCCGATCGCGGAGAAGCTGAGCCGTATCGATGACATCGGCGGGCCCGACACCCACAGTAATTTTCCGCATGGTTGGGCGATGGCGTCCAACACGCCACTGCGGCGCTACAAGCAGAACACCCATGGCGGCGGTATCCGTGATCCCTTCGTCATCAACTGGCCGAAGCAGATCGCGGCCAAAGGAGAGCTGCGGCACCAGTTCGTGCACGCAACCGACCTCACGCCGACGCTGCTGGAGCTGATCGGCATCGAGGCGCCCGCCGAGATCGCGGGCTGCCGGCAGATGCCGCTGGAAGGCGAGAGCTTTGCGCGTTCGATCGCGGACCCGTCCGCTCCTTCAAAGAGCTCGCCGCAATATTTCGAGATGTTCGGCCACCGCGGCCTTTGGCAGGGCGGCTGGAAGGCGGTCGCCTTCCATCCATCGGGCACGCCGTTCGATAGCGACAAATGGGAGCTGTTCCATCTCGATGAAGATTTCTCCGAGACCGATGATCTTGCGGCGAAAGAACCGGAGCGCCTGGCAGCGATGATCGCGGCATGGTGGGAGGAAGCCGAGAAGCACAAGGTGCTGCCGCTCGACGACCGCTTCGGGCCGCGCTTTGCGGAGAATGCCGCGCGCTTCCATGGTGCGCGCCATCATTTCGTCTTCCATGCCGGCATGGGTCATGTGCCGACCGATGTCGCGCCTGATGTGCGCAGCCGCAGCTACACGATCGAGGCGCATGTCGAGATCGACGAGGCGGGTGCCGACGGCGTGCTGATCTCGCATGGTGATGCGACGTCCGGCTATAGCCTCTACGTCAAGGACGGCCATCTCGTGCACGACCTCAACATCGGCGGCAGTCACCAGATCGTCCGCTCGGAGCGCAAGGTGCCGTCAGGCGAGCGGCGGCTCGGCGTTCACGTTGAGCGTCTTGTGCGCAAGGAGCCGCCGGCCAAGGGCTCGCGTACCGGCGTCACCGACTACACGCTCCTGATCGACGGTGAGAAGGCGGGATCGCTGCAGACCCAGCTCGGATTCCACACGCTGATTTCGTGGTCCGGCCTCGACATCGGCCGCGACCGCGGCAGCCCGGTGTCGCATTACGAGGCGCCGTTCGAATTCGAAGGACGGCTCTCGCGCGTCAGCGTGACCATGCACAACGACCAGAAGCTCGACGGCGACGCCGTCGGCAACGCGCAGATGGCTCGGCAGTAACGGCAGGCTTGCGGGCTGCGAGAGCGCTCGGTCATCATGGTTCGAGACGCCCGCCCTGGCGGGCTCCTCACCATGAGGGTTTGGGATTTGCCGCGCGCTGAAACTTCATCCTGAGGAGCCCGCGGAAGCGGGCGTCTCGAAGGATGGGCCGCAAGGAAAACTCCTGCGGCAATCGGCGAAAAAGAAGCGCGCTACTTGATCTTGTCGTAAGCGGCCGCGAAATCGCCGAGCGGCATCGGGATCGCAATCGTTTCCTTCGCCATGTTCTGGAAGGAGACCTTGAGCTGTTTGCCCGACCGCAAGGTCGCAAGCAGGTCCGGCGCGATCGGGGTCGAGGCGTAGCAGCCGCGGTTCTCGCAGGTCTGGATGGGGAGATCGACCGTCTTGCCCTCGTCGACCTGGAGCTTGGCGCCGATGGGAAGGTTGAGGCCGAGCGGCAATTGCAGCAGCGCCACCGGTGTGCGGGTGTCGGGCGCAATGCGGATGTTGATCAGGACGATGGTCTGGCCGGTCTTGGTCAGCACCGCGTTCTGCTCCATCGCGCATTCGAGCGGCGCATCGCGGCTGACGCTGGTACAGCGCACGACCCAGCCGGCCTGCTGCGCCGGAGAGCCCTCAGCCTGCGGTTGCGTCGGAGCCGGTGCGGGCTGTGCCGCCGGGGCAGGGGGAGCTGCGTTCTTCTTGGCGCCCTGCTGGGCATACGCGGCACCCGTCGACAACAGGAGCGCGGCGGCAAGGGCGGCAAGTCTGGATTGCATGGACATGGCAAAACCGCGTTGGCGTGAACCGGGGTCTCGCTCGCTGTAGCGTCGCCAGGCGCGCGGTGCAAGCTGCTACTCGGCAGCTTCCTTAACGGTGCCGTGCGCGATCGTCTCGTCGCCTTCGCCGTCACCCTTACGGCCCCAACCCGAGAACCAGTTGTTGAGCTCGTCGAGATAGAGATAGACGACCGGGGTGGTGAACAGCGTCAGCGCCTGGCTGACGATCAGGCCGCCGACCATGGCGTAGCCGAGCGGCTGGCGGATCTCGGCGCCGGTGCCGTGACTGAGCATCAGCGGCACGCCGCCGAGCAGGGCAGCCATCGTCGTCATCATGATCGGACGGAAGCGCAACAGCGCTGCCTGCCGGATCGATTCCGCCGGCGTCTTGTGCTCGTCGCGCTCCGCGGCGATGGCGAAGTCCACCATCATGATGCCGTTCTTCTTCACGATGCCGATCAGCAGAATAATGCCGATCAAAGCAATGAGGCTGAACTCGAAACCGGCCGCCATCAGGATCGCGAGCGCGCCGACGCCGGCCGAGGGCAGGGTCGAGAGAATCGTGATCGGATGGATGTAGCTCTCGTAGAGGATGCCGAGGATCAGATAGACCACGACCAGCGCCGCGAGGATCAGGAGCGGCACGGTGCCCAGCGACTGCTGGAACGCCTGTGCCGTGCCTTGGAAGCTCGAATTGAGCGTTGGCGGCGCACCGAGATCGGCCATCGCCTTCTGCACGGCCTCCGTGGCCTGGCCGAGCGCGACGCCTTGGGCGAGGTTGAAGCTGATCGTGATCGCCGGGAACTGGCCCTGATGACTGATCGAGAGCGGGCGGACCGGATCGGTGCTCCAGGTCGCAAACGTCGACAGCGGCACCTGGTCCCCGGTCAGCGGCGATTTCAGATAGAGTTTGTTCAGGCTTTCGAGGCTGCCCTGCATCTCCGGGAGGATTTCCAGGATCACCTTGTAGGTGTTGAGCTGGGTGAAATACTGCGTGACCTGGCGCTGGCCGAAGGCGTCGTACAGCGTGTCGTCGATCAGCTGAGGCTGGATGCCGTAGCGCGCTGCGGTATCGCGGTTGATCTTGAGCTGAACCGTGGTGCCTTTGGTCTGCTGGTCGGTCGCGACGTCGCGCAGTTGCGGCAACGTCTGCATCTTGGCGAGGATCTTCGGCGCCCAGTCGTTGAGCTCGGCCAGATCGGCGTCCTGCAACGTGAATTCGAACTGCGTGCGCGTCGGCCGGCCGCCGAGCCGGACGTCCTGGGCCGCCTGCATGTAGAGACGGGCGCCCGACACCTTCTCGAGCTGGGGACGCAGCCGCGCGATGATCTGCTGCGCCGAGGTAGTGCGGACGCCGAGCGGCTTCAGCGTGATGAACATGTTGCCGTTGTTGCCGGCGCGGCCGCTGCCGCCGATGTTCATCGCGATGGTTGCGACGTCGGGATCGTCCATCACGATCTTGCCGAGCTCGACCTGGCGGCGCTGCATCTCCGCGAACGAGATGTCCTGGGAGGCTTCCGAGGTCGCGGTGATCAGGCCGACGTCCTGCTGCGGGAAGAACCCTTTCGGGATCAGGACGAACAGGTAGACCGACAAAGCAAGGGTCGCGAAAAAGATCGCGAGCGTCGTGCGGCGCCAGGCCAGTGCATGGTCGAGCACCCATTCGTAGCCGCGCAGCATCGCATCGAAGCCGCGCTCGCTCCACTGGTAGAACTTGCCGTGGGTCACCTCGCCCTGGGCGCGCAGGAAGCGCGAGGCCATCATCGGCGTCAGGGTCAGCGACACGAACATCGAGACGAAGATCGTCATCGCCAGCACGACGGCGAATTCGCGGAACAGGCGCCCGATGATGCCGCCCATCAGCAGCAGCGGAATCAGCACCGCGACCAGCGAGATACTGATCGACACGATGGTGAAGCCGATTTCCTTGGAGCCCTTGAAGGCGGCCGCCATCGGCGATTCGCCTTCCTCGATGTAGCGGGTGATGTTCTCGAGCATCACGATGGCGTCGTCGACGACGAAGCCGACCGCGATGGTGAGCGCCATCAGCGACAGATTGTCGAGCGAATAGCCGACCACCCACATCAACGCGCACGCGCCCAGCAGCGCCAAGGGAACCGTAATGGTGGGAATGACGGTCGCCCAGAAACTGCGCAGGAAAATGAAGATGACCATGACCACCAGCGCAATGGTCAGCAACAGCGTGAACTGGACGTCCTCGACGGCGGCGCGGATGGTCGTGGTGCGGTCGCTGATGAGCTCGATCTTGATCGCGGGCGGTATCGCGGCCACGAGGCGAGGCAGGGTGGCCTTGATCCGGTCGACGGTCTCGATGACGTTGGCACCCGGCTGCTTGAATATCACCAGGAACACGCCGCGCTTGCCATTGGCCCAGGCCGCCTGCTTGGCGTCTTCAGCGCCGCTGACCGCCTGGCCGATGTCGCGGATTCGCAAGGGACCGCCATTGCGATAGGCGATGATGACGTCGTTCCAGTCCTTGGCCTGGGTCAGCTGGTCGTTGGCGTAGATCGTGTAGGCGCGCTTCGGGCCGTCGATATTGCCTTTCGGGCTGTCGACCGTGGTGATCGCGATCTGGCTGCGCACGTCCTCCATCGACAGGCCCTTGGCGACGAGTTTCGCCGGATCGATCTGGATGCGGATGGACGGTTTCTGCTGGCCGCCGATGAACACCTGCGCGACGCCCGAGAGCTGGCTGATCTGCTGGGCGAGCTGGGCATCGACCGCATCGCTGACGCTGGTCAGCGGCAATGTCTCGGAGGTCGCCGACAGCAGCAGGATCGGCGCGTCGGCCGGGTTGACCTTGCGGTAGGTGGGCGGCGAGGGCAAATTCTTCGGCAGCTGGCCGCTCGCGGCATTGATGGCGCCCTGCACGTCATTGGCGGCGCCGTCGATGCTGCGGTTGAGGTCGAACTGGATCGTGATCGACGCGGTGCCCAGATAGCTCGTCGAGGTCATCTGGGCGATGCCCGGGATCTGGGCGAATTGCCGTTCGAGCGGCTGGGCCACCGACGAGGCCATGGTCTCCGGGCTGCCGCCCGGCAGATTGGCGGTGATCTGGATGGTCGGGAAGTCCACCTGCGGCAGTGGCGCGACCGGCAGCAGGGGATAGGCGACGAGACCGACGAAGAGAATGCCGGCCATCAGCAGCGAGGTGCCGATGGGATAACGGATGAAAGGTGCCGAAATCCCTCCCGCGTTCATTCCTGTCGAACCTTGTTCTGGGCCGGATCCGTACTCGCCACGGCCGTGGAGACGAGGCTTCCCGGCTGGACCTTGAATTGGCCGCCGGTAATCACTTGTTGCCCGGGCGTCAGCCCTTCGTCGATGACCGAACGCCCGTCGATGCCGTAGCTGACCTTGATCTTGTGCATCTCGGCCTTGTTGTCCTGATTGACGGTATAGGCATAGAGGCCGTTGGTGGAGTGCTGGACCGCGTCATCGGGAACGACGGTCGCATCTTTCAAGGTGCGCACCAGAAGGCGCGTCGACACCGACTGCCCGGGCCACAGCGCGTGGTCCTTATTGTCGAACACCGCCTTGAGCCGGATCGTCCCGCTGCTCGTGTCGACCTGGTTGTTGATGACCGCGAGCTTGCCCTCGGCCAGCGTCTTCTTGCCGTCGGTGGTGAAAGCGATCACCTTGAGCGCGCCGGCCTTCTGGCCCTCGCTGATATAGGGAAGCTGATCCTCCGGCGCCGTGAAGATCACCGAGATCGGCTCGACCTGCGATATTGTGACGATGCCGGTCTGCGTCGAGGCGTTGACGATGTTGCCCACGTCGACCTGGCGCAGGCCCGCGACGCCGGTGATCGGTGCCTTGACCTGGGTGTAGTCGAGCTGGGTCTGGGCGTTGGAGATTGCGGCATCGTCGGCGGCGATCTGCGCAGTGAGCTGGGCGACCGTTGAGCGCTGGGTGTCGACCCGCTGTGCGGTGGCGAATTCGCCGAGCTTCATGGCGCGCTGGAGCTCGAGATTGGCGTTGGCCAGATTCGCCTCGTCCTGCGCCTTCTTGGCCTTGGCCTGATCGAGCGTGGCTTGATAGGGACGGGGATCGATCGAGACGAGAAGCTCGTCCTGCTTGACGATCTGGCCTTCGGTGAAGGCGATCTTGTCGATCTGGCCATCCACCCGCGTCCGGACTTGTACGGTGTTGAAGCCCGCAACCGTGCCCAGACCGGTCAGGTAGACCGGGAAGTCGACCTTCTGGACCGGCGAAACACTCACAAGGATGGCGGGCGGGCGCTGCGGACCCTTCTGTGCGGTCTGGGTTTTTGCGGCGTCGGACGAGCCGAATTTGTGCCAACCATAGTAACCCGCGGAGGCCACGGCCGCGATGATCAGAATCCAGAGGATCGGCCGGGACTTTTTCATATCGTCTCGTGTCGGCTCTCGTGCCCTAAGCTACGAATTATGAGGGCAATCATTGGGTTCCAAGGCGCCTGTATAATACACGCCAAGTTCCAGAGTAAACAGCACTATCGGTTGAGAATCCTAAACAATTGGAAAGCTTTGCACTGTCTAGGCAGCTCCGTGCCGCTACGGTGTGCAGCACTGCATTTTCCCGGCGTGAACGATCAGCGTGCAAACTTTGTGCAATGCTCGAAAGCGGTGTGCGCCGCGCTGAATGGCGCCGCGCAGAGCCGCCGGCGCGGACGCTTTACAAGAACGGTTCTAAACCGTGCAGAGGCCGTTTCGGTTGTCAGGAAAATCGGCATCGTTCATATCGGCCCCGCCACCAGAGGGAGCGCAGGATGGACGAGCTGAACGGCAAGCTGATCGCGTGTCAGATTCTGATCACGGGACTGATCGCACGCGTTGCCAACGAGCAGCGTGATCCCCTGCGCTTCCTCACGGACTTCCGCGACGAGATCAAAGCCGTCGTCAACGGCGTCAACATCGCCGGCATGGACGATAGTGATCGCGTGCGCGCCGTGGCGCAGAAGACCATCGACGAATTGTTCTCGCTGATGAAGCCGCCGAGCAGCGATTGAGCTGCAACACGCGACCGTGTGGAGCAAGATGCGTGCAGATCAACTGCATCACTATGTCGCGCGGATTTAGATCGATTACAAAGCTCGATTTTAGAATCGATTTGAACTGGACCATTTCAAGTGATCGAACGGATCACACTGCATTGACCCGCATTTTCTCGATCGATAGCACCGGCCCATCGTTCATCGCGCATGTTGCGGATCGATGAATTCAAGATGGGGTGCGTTGGGATGGAGCTGGCAGTTGTGCCGCGATCGTTGCGTTCGATCGCAGGGGGGCATTCGGTTGAGAACAAGTTCGATGGGCATTCTGGCAAGGCGGTTTCTGCCGTTGCCGGATTGATCGCGGTGGCGTCGGTGTCGAGCGGCGCAGAGGCGCAGCAGTCGAACCTGCCGCCGGTGACGGTCGACGCTCCCGTCGCGCGTCCGCGTCCCGCGGTTTCGAAGCCGACGCCGGATCAGGTCCGCGCGCGCAATGCGCTTCGGCGCGCCGCGCAGCGGCAGCAGGCGGCGCAGCAGACCGCGCCCACGGTCCCGGCCGGCGAAGTCGATCGCAATCCCTATTCCGATCCGGCGGCGCCCTACAAGGTCGACCACGTCCAGGCCTCCGGCAAGTTTCCCGAGCCGATGCTGAACACGCCGAAGACCATCACGGTGCTCAGCAAGGAAGTGCTCGAGGACAAGAATGCCACGACGCTGAAGGAGATCGGCCGTTCGACCGCCGGCGTGACGCTGGGATCGGGTGAGGGCGGCAACGCCTTCGGCGACCGCTTCTTCATCCGCGGCTTCGACGCGCGAAACGACGTCTTCATCGACGGCATCCGCGATCCCGCGGTCTCGATCCGCGAGAACTTCTTCACCGAGCAGATCGAGATTCTGCGCGGGCCAGCCTCGTCCTATGCCGGCCGCGGCACCGCCGGCGGCGCCATCAACATCGTCACCAAGCAGGCCGGCGACACCAACTTCAAGCGCATGGATACCGAGTTCGGCACCGACAGGACCAAGCGCGTCACGATCGATGTCAACCAGGTGATCGATCCGACCTTCTCGGTGCGCACCGGCGGCATGTTCCAGGATGCCAACGTCGCCGGCCGCGACTACGTCACCGACAATCGCTGGGGCAGTTTCACCTCGACCAAGTACACCCCGACCAGCGACATCAAGATCACCACGAACTACGTCCATACCGATCTCAGCGGCCTGCCGGATTTCGGCGTGCCTTATTACAAGAAGGGTAACGTGCCGGTGACGTCCGCCGGCATTCCGCGTGGAAACTGGTACGGCTTCCTCAACCGCGACTTCCAGACCGCGCGGCAGGATTTCGGCACCGGCACGATCGAGTACGAGGTCAACGAGGCCATCACGCTGAGCAGCAAAGTGCGCGGCGAGCACTCGCTGCTGAACTACATCGGCACGCTGCCGCAGAACCCGAATACGACCAGCCCCAATCCCTTGCTCTGGACCACGACGGCCAGCGCGCAGAGCCGGCTGCAGAACGTGGACGTGTGGGCCAACCAGAATGAGGCCACGTTCAAGCTCGACACCGGCGGGGTGAAGCACACTGCGGTATTCGGCGTGGAATATGCGAACGAGAACATCTCGATCGACCGTTACGCCGGCCTCGCGTCGGAATTGGCCGGCAGCGCCTTCACCAGCACCGGCGCCGTTACAGGGGTCAATCTCTATTCCCCCCAGTACACCAACATTCCGTTCGGATCGCCGTCGTTGACCGGAAACCCGACGCGCTATGGTGTCAACACCAGCAGCGTGTACGTCATGGATACCACCAACTGGCAGGACACGATCATCGTCAATGGCGGCATCCGTTACGACGGCTACAACATGAGCTCGTCGACCAACTCGCCGAATTACCTGAAAATGAACGCCGACCTCGTCAATTACAACGTCGGCCTGGTCTACAAGCCGACGTCGATCGGCAGCGTCTATGCGGCCTATGCGACCTCGGCCAATCCGTTCGGCTCGGAGCTTGACGCGACCGGCACCGACTACGGTGGCGTTCCGGCCAACACGGCCATCCTGCTCGGGCCCGAGCGCAACAAGGCGGCCGAACTCGGCACCAAATGGGAGCTGGCGGATCGTCACCTGCTGGTCAGCGCTGCGCTGTTCCAGACCACGAAGGACAATGCGCGCGAGACAAACGCCGCGGGCCTGCTCACGTCGAACGCTGCCTACCGCATCCAGGGCATCGACATCGAGGCCGAGGGCAAGATCACCGATCGCTGGAGCATCTTCGGCGGTATCGTGCTGATGCAGTCGAAGGTCACGCAGAGCAACATCGCCTCCAACCTCGGCCTGCAGCTCGCCAACGTCGCGCACCAGTCGTTCAGCATGCTGACCAAGTACAAGTTCGATGGCGGCTGGGAGCTGGGCGGGCAGGCGGTGTACCGCTCGAAAGTCTATGGCGGCACGTTCGCGGCCAATACCGGCAACGAGCTCCCGAGCTACTGGCGCTTCGACGCGTTCGTCGAGAAAAAGATCGACAAGAACTGGACCATGAAGTTCTACGCGCAGAATCTCACCAACAAGCTCTACTACGATACGCTCTACCGCAGCGCCGTGCCGTTCGTGGCGGTCGCGCCGGGCCGGGCATTCTATCTCGTGACGACGGCGAAGTTCTGATTTCGCCTATCCAAGGCTGGGATGTCCGCCATGGCGGGCATCCCTCCACCTTCCGCATCCGATGGTGAGAGTGCGTGCCACCGGTGTCCGAGGGACAAAATCGGCATCAGTTTAGAACGCTTACAAACTCGAGATTAGAACGCTTACAAAGTGACGCGCGCAGGCAAGTTTAGAATTGCTTTGAAATGGGCGGATTCCTCCGCTGTGTTGCCGTGATCGCGTTGACCCCCATCAATACGCCCGATAGCACCGGTGCGTCGCGTTGTCGCAACGTGGCCAATGGAAGCAAAAACACTGCGGGGCGTGTGATGAGCATGACGAAAACACCGCGATCGTTGCGTCCGGTCGCTGTTCGGAAATCATTCGGCAACAATTTGGACGCTGCGACGGGCAAGACCGTTTCTGCAGTGGCCAGTCTGATCGCCGTCGCGTCAGTTTCGAGCGGGGCTCAGGCGCAGCAGTCGAACCTGCCGCCGGTGACGGTCGATGCGCCGGTCCAGCGTCCGCGCCCCGTGGCTTCGAAACCGGCGGCCGACCAGGTCCGCGCGCGCAATGCGCTTCGGCGTGCTGCGCAGCGGCAGCAGGCAGCAACGGCGCCAGTCGTCAATCCAGGCGGTCTTGCGGCCGACCGTGATCCGTACGCAAATCCCGCCGCGCCTTACATGGCGACCCGGGTGCAGGCGTCAGGCAAATTCCCCGAGCCGATCCTCAACACGCCAAAATCGATCACTGTGCTTACAAAGGATGTGCTCGAGGACATGAACGCCACGTCGCTGAAACGGGCGATCCTGAGTACGGCTGGCGTGACGCTTGGAACAGGCGAGGGCGGCAACGCCTTCGGTGACCGCTTCTTTATTCGCGGCTTCGACGCCCGCAACGACATCTTCATCGACGGTGTCCGCGATCCCGGCGTGAGCGTTCGTGAGAACTTCTTCACCGAGCAGGTTGAGATCCTGCGCGGTCCCGGCTCGACCTTTGCCGGTCGCGGTGTCGCCGGTGGTGCGATCAACATCGTCACCAAGCAGGCGACGACGGAGAAGAGCTTCTACAACATGGACACCACGTTTGGCACCGACCAGACCAAGCGTGTCACCCTCGACGTCAACCAAGTGATCAACCCGACACTGGCCGTTCGTGCCGGCGGTCTGTTCCAGGATGCCGATGTCGCCGGGCGCGATTTCGTCAAAGACAATCGCAATGGCGCTTTCGTCGCGACGACCTGGAAGCCTGTCGATGCTGTCAAGGTCACGGCTGGTTACATTCATACCGAATTGACGGGAGTTCCGGACTTCGGTGTGCCCTATTATCGGCCGAGCACCGCGACCACCGCCGGCGGTCCGTTCCCGGACTTCGGCGCCAACCGCAACAACTGGTATGGCCAGATCAATCGCGACTTCTACCGGACCGGCCAGGACATCGGTTCGCTCAACGCTGAAGTGCAGATCACCCCGGACCTGATGGTCAGCAACAGGTTCCGTGCGTCGCGCTCGACGCAGAACTACGTCGGAACGCTGCCGGAGAGCCCGATCAACGGCACCCCGCTCTCGGCTTCGACGGTCACGATGAATCCGCAAAGCCGTCTCCAGATCACCGACGTGATCGCCAACCAGACGGAGGCGACCTACAAATTCCAGGACGGGGTCGGGTTCAAGCATAGCGCGCTGGCGGGAATTGAAGTCGATCGCGAGAGATCGTCGATCGACAAATATCTCGGGCTCACCTCGGAGGGGAACGGAGTGCCCGTAAGCCCATCCGGTTCGCCGACGGGCGTCAGCGTCTTCTTTCCCCAAGATACGTTTTTGCCCGGTAAAGCGCTCGCGCTGGCAGGGCTGCCGACCAAAATCGGCATCGACACCGTCAGCGGCTACGTCATGGATAGCGCGAATTATCGCGACCTCCTGATCCTCAACGGCGGTTTCCGCTACGATAATTACCAGATCAACACGTCGGGATACGGAACGGTCGGTGGCGTGAGCCAGTTTGGCCAGCAGTCTGCCGAGTTCCTGATTCCGAACTTCAACCTCGGTCTCACGCTCAAGCCGCTTCCGAATGGCAGCGTCTACGTGGCGTATGCGACCTCAGCGAATCCCGTCGGTGCCGAGTTCGATGGGACGAGCACCGCTTATGGTGGTCTCACACCCGTCCTCAACGGCAGTACGAACCAGATTTTCGGGCCGGAGAAGAACAAGGCGATCGAGCTCGGCACGAAATGGGAGTTGTTCGACCGTCACCTTTTGCTGACGGCGGCGCTGTTTCAGACCACGAAGGACAACGCGCGCGAATCGCAGAACATTACCGCGGCAACGGCAACGGCGACTTGTCCCTATCCAGTAACTGTACCGGCGACTACCGGCTCGGTGTCCTGTATCACGGCCGGCGCAGCCTACCGCATCCGCGGCATTGATCTCGGTGTCGGTGGCAAGATCACCGACAAGTGGAGCGTATTCGGCGGTCTCGTACTGATGCAGTCGGAGGTGACGCAGTCGCTGGCGCCGTCCGCGAACAAGACCCTGTATCCCACCAACGTCGGCCGTCCGCTCGCCAATGTTGCGCACGAGTCGTTCAGCCTGCTCTCGAAATACCAGCTCACCGATGTCTGGGAGCTTGGCGGGCAGGCGGTTTACCGCTCGAAGATCTACGGCGGCACCTTACTCGCGGCCAACCAGGGCACGTCGATCCCAAGCTACTGGCGCTTCGACATGTTCGCGGAGGCCAAGATCAACAAGAACTGGCAGGTCAAGCTGTTCGTGAACAACATCTTCGACAAGCGCTACTACGACGCGCTGTACCAGAGCGCGGCACCGTTCGTGCTGGAAGCACCGGGACGCGCCGCCTATCTGGTGATCTCGGCGCGCTACTGATGAAGTCATGACGAGGTGCCATGCTGACATGCATTGAAGGCGTTTTGAGCAAGGATGATGTGGCGGATTTCCGCCGCATCATGGACGCCAGCGACTGGGAAGACGGGCGCTCCACCGCCGGCTCGCAGTCGGCGGTGGTCAAGCGCAACGAGCAATTGCCGCCGGACAGCGAGGTCGCGCGAAAACTCGGCAACCGCATCATCTCGGCGCTGACGTCGAACCCGCGCTTCATCGCGGCGGCAATTCCGCTCCAGATCTTCCCGCCGCTGTTCAACCGCTATGCGGCCAGCAGCGGCCACCATTTCGGCCTGCACGTCGACAATGCGGTCCGCGGCGACCGCCTGACCGGCCTTCGCATCCGTACAGACCTGTCGGTCACCTTGTTCCTGGCCGAGCCGGAGGAGTACGACGGTGGCGAACTTGTGATCGAGGACAGCTATGGTTCGCACGAAGTCAAGTTGCAAGCCGGGGACTGCGTGCTCTATCCCTCGACCAGCCTCCATCTCGTCACCCCGGTGACGAGGGGAACGCGGGTTGCGTCTTTCTTCTGGCTTCAGAGCATGATACGGGACGATCAAGCCCGGGGCATGATCTTTGACCTCGACACCGCGATTCAGGCGCTGGTGGAACGGCTCGGGCGTGACGATCCCGAAACGGTCAAATTGACGGGTATCTATCACAACCTCATTCGCTACTGGGCCGAAGTATGAAGATCATGTCCTTCCAAGCAAGCGTTGCCGCAGCCTTGATGTTGGCGGCCGCCTGGCTCGCATCCCCTGTTTCTGCCCAGACACAAAGCCCGCCGGCGACGCCGGTCCAATCGACAGCTCAGCCGGCCGCGCCCGCCGCGGCTCCCTCAGCCGCCGCGCTGGCGGCGGCAAAGCCCGATGCGGCGGTCGGCATCGCGCCGGCCATGAAGGAACTGTCGCCCTGGGTGATGTTCCAGTCGGCGGACATCATCGTGAAGGCGGTGATGATCGGGCTCGCCTTCGCATCGCTGATGACCTGGACGGTGCTGATCGCCAAGTCGATCGAGCTGTCGGTTGCCTCGACCAAGCTTCGTTCGGCCCTGAAGAAGATTGCGGAGGCGCGCTCGCTCGCGGAAGCGCAGATGGCGCTCGGCGCCAAGGAGGGCATCCTGCCGTCGTTCCTGGCGTCGGCGCTACGCGAGGCGCGGATGTCGGCCGGCCTCTCCAGCGATACCGGCATCAAGGAGCGGGCGGCTTCGAGCTTCTCCGAGATCGTGCGCGCGGAGGCGCGGCGCATCCGCGTCGGCATGGGCGTGCTCGCGACCATCGGCTCGACCTCGCCCTTCGTTGGCCTGTTCGGCACGGTATGGGGCATCATGAACAGCTTCATCGGCATCTCGAAGTCGCAGACCACGAATCTCGCCGTGGTCGCGCCCGGCATCGCCGAGGCGCTGCTCGCGACCGCGATCGGCCTTGTCGCCGCCATTCCCGCCGTCATCATCTACAACTACTTCTCGCGCGTGACGAAGAGCTATCTCGAGCTCGTCAGCCGTGCCTCGGGCGCGGCGGGGCGGCTGCTCTCGCGCGATCTCGACCGCAGCCACGGCAGCGTGCATTCGCGCGCGGCGGAGTGAACCATGGGCGTTTCGCTCGCAGACAATGACGACGACGATGATTTCGGCGAGACGCATGAGATCAACGTCACGCCGTTCATCGACGTCATCCTGGTGCTGCTGATCATCTTCATGGTCGCAGCGCCGCTCTCCACGGTCGACCTGCCGATCGATTTGCCGACGTCGAGCGCGACGCCGCAGAAGAAGCCGGACAAGCCGACCTATCTCAGCATCAAGCCCGATTTGACGCTTGCGATCGGAGAGAACCCGGTCCACCGCGCCGAGTTGATCGGCACCCTCGACGGCCTGTCGGACATGAGCAAGGACAAGTATGTCTTCCTGCGCGCCGATCGCTCGGTGCCGTATGGCGAGTTGATGGGCGTCATGGAGCTGTTGCGCGCAGGCGGCTATTCGCGGGTGAAACTGGTTGCGCTGGAAGGCGCTCCGGGGGCGCCTGTGGCAGGCGCCGCTCAGCCTTAGAGGCCCGCTATGTCGGACGAACCCAGACCACCCCGGAAGCTTTGGATTTTGGCAGCGGTGGCAGCGCTCGCGCTGCATCTGGGTGGTGCCGCGCTCGCGCTGGCCCATTTGCAAACCGATGACGGCGACGATGGCCTGGGCGCATCCGGCGCGGAGTTCGCTGTCGAGATGGCCTCGCCAAAGGCGCCTGACACCGATCTTCCGCCCGGACCGGACAGTGAAGCGATGCAGGAGCAGCAGGCGCTTCCCGAGCAAAAAGCCGAGACCAAGGAGACCGAGCTTCCGAAGGATAAGTCGCAACAGGTCGACGATCCCGATCGGGTCGTCACCGAAAACATCTCGAAGAAGCCGCAGGACGAGGACCCGAAGATCGCGGCGGTTGAAACCCCCGCTGCGGAGGCCTCGCCGCAGTCCGTTGCGACGGCGCGGCAGACACTCGATGAGGACGCCCGCGAGGCCGAGAAGGCGCTGGCGCCTGTGCTTGGCATCGGCAAGGACATGCTGAAGCTCACGGCCGACTGGAATCGCAAGATCAGCGCGCACCTCACGGCCCACAAGGTCAATCCGGAGGGGAAGCAGCCCAACAATCAGAAGGTCAAGGTTTCCTTCGCGATCAACCGACGGGGCAACGTGCTTTCGGTCGACGTCGTGGAGTCGTCCGGGGATGCAGCTTACGATACGGCCGCGATCTCGATCGTCCGCAAGTCCGATCCCGTCCCGCAGCCGCCGGCCGGGCTGACCGAAGACCGGTTCGAGCGCACCGTCGACATCATCTTCACGCCGCCGGACGCCAAGAAAAAGAAGAAGGCGGCTCAGCGCCAGTAGAGCCTGATCGCGACATAGACAACGACCAGGCAGGCGAAGATCAGCGCCACCGGAAGCGGACGTTTCCGGGTTGCGCCTGCGGTCGCTGCCCCGAAGAAATTGACCTTTTTCGGCTTCGGTTCTGGGCGGCGGAAGGCGGTAACATTGTCCGACGCCGTTTCAGGCGCCCGGGGATGGACGTCGGGCGGGGTTCCTGCGCCGCCCATCTCGGAATAATAGGCCTTGTAGATCACGCCGATGGTGGCCTCTGTGGCCTGGCCCTCGTTCATCTGCGCCAGCATGTTCTTGTAGCTGACGAGGAACTCCTGCGCTTCCGGAGGCAGCGCGGACGACCCGTTGAGCTTGGCCATCATCTTCCAGGTGGCAAAATCGGCGCGGGCGCGGGTGTCGGCGCGTCGCGCGATCAGCATATCGGCAGCTTTGACCAAGTCGGCCTCGAGCCCTTCGGCTTGTGTTCGGGTGTGTGGCTGTTCAACTACGCATTGCCGGTCAGAATGAGAACAGTCTGAATCACATAACCGGTCAACGTTCGCAGTATTGCTGAAATAACATCAAGATTTAGACCGAACTGGGAGCCCGCCAGCGGCAGCAGGATCAAGAGACCGATCAGGATCAGCATCCCGAACGGCTCAAGCCGGGCCAGCGGCAGGGCGAGAGGCCGGGGCAACAGCCCGAGCGCGACGCGCCCGCCATCGAGCGGGGGAATCGGCATCATATTGAACACGGCCAGCACCGCGTTGATCAACAGCGCATTCTTGAGGTTGTCGAAGATCCACTGCGCCGAGCTGGCCGGCACCCAGGGCAGGGCGTGCAGGGCAAGAGCTGCGACGAGCGCCAGCAGGATGTTGGTGACGGGCCCGGCCAACGCCACCCAGACCATGTCGAGCCGGGGATGGTTGAGGTTGCGATAATTCACCGGTACCGGCTTGGCATAGCCGAACAGGAATGGCGAATGCGCAAACAGCAGCATCGCCGGCAGGATTACGGTGCCGAATGGGTCGATATGCTTGAGCGGGTTGAAGCTGACGCGGCCGAGCTGCCAGGCCGTGGTGTCGCCGAGACGGTATGCAACGAAGGCGTGCGCGGCCTCGTGGAAGGTGATGGCGAGCACCAGCGGCAGCACCCACACCGATATGTCATAGAAAGAAATGTTCACGGCTCGTCCGTCCCGGTTTGCCTGTGGTCATGCAGCCGACCCAGCCAAACCGGTGGTGCCGCAACGCTTCACCTCAACATAGGGTGGCCGGTTCCGAAATGCCACGCTGCAAATGATCCGCGTGGCCCGAAGCCGCTATGCTGCCGCCAAAATTCACGCCGGGATCGTGCCCGGATACTGCGTCAGCCCGTCGTCGAGCTTCAGCCAGGCGAGCTTCTCCGAGACCCAGATGTGCTCGGTCGGCGCGAAGGCGTTGCGATCATCGAACGTGGTGAGTGCGACGCCCGCCAGGGTGCCGTTGCGCCGCCATGAGAACAGGCGCGTGCCGCAGCGTTTGCAGAACACGCGATCGATGTTCTCGGACGACGCGTAGCGGGCGGTGTCACCCTCGATGGTCAGGGCGCGCTGGTCGAACTGCGCGCGAACGAAGTAGGGCGAGCCCATTGCCTTCTGGCACATGCGGCAATGGCAGATGCGAACGTTGAGCGGCTCGCCTTCCGCCTTGAACCGCACCGCGCCGCAGAGGCAGCCGCCTTCTCTGATCATGATGCCCTCAGTATGTTGCCCGCCCGCCGGAGATGTCGAACACGGCGCCGGTCGAGAACGCGCAGTCCTCCGACGCGAGCCAGGCCGCCATCGCGGCGAGCTCTTCCACCAGCACGAAGCGCGCTTTGGGGATTTTCGACAGCATGAAGTCGATATGCTGCTGCGTCATCTGGTCGAAGATCGCGGTCTTCGCAGCCGCGGGTGTCACCGCGTTGACGAGGATGTCATGCGCCGCCAATTCCTTGCCGAGCGACTTCGTCAGCGCGATCAGGCCGGCCTTGGAGGCCGAATAGTGCGAGGCGTTCGGATTGCCTTCCTTGCCGGCGATCGAGGCGATGTTGACGATGCGCCCGTATTTCTGCTTGAGCATCGTGGGGACGATCGCCTTGCAGACGATAAAGGGACCGTCGAGGTTGATGCGCAGCACCTTGCGCCATTCCTCGAGATCGGTTTCCCAGACCGGTTTGTTGACGCCGGCGATGCCCGCATTGTTGACGAGGATGTCGATCTTGCCGAAGGCGGCAAGCGTCGCATCGCGGGCCTGCTCGACGGCTGCGGTATCGGTGACGTCGACCTTGAAGATGCGGACGCTGTCGCCGATCTCCTTCGCCGTCTTCTCGGCCAGCGCGGCGTCAAAATCCCAGATCGCGACCTCGGCGCCGGAATCGACAAAACGCTGGGTGATGGCGCGGCCAAAGCCCTGCGCGCCGCCGGTGACGATGGCGACGCGGCCGTTGAGATCGATCTTGTTCATCGCGAAATCCCTTCATCTATCCCCCATGGTGAGGAGCGCGCACTTGGCGCGCGTCTCGAACCATTGAGCCCGTGGTCCATCCCTCGAGACGCCGCTGTCGCGGCTCCTCGGGATGAGGACTAATCAGAGCATGTAGCCGCCGTCGACGACGAGGTCGACGCCGGTGGTGAAGGCGCTCTCGTCACTGCCGAGATAGATCGCCATCGACGCGATCTCGTCGGCGGTGCCGAGCCGGCCCATCTTCTGGCGGGAGACGAACATCTCCTTGCCCTGCGGGCCTTGCGCGGCAGCGCGGTCGAGCATCGAGGGCGTCTCGACGGTGCCGGGGCAGATGCTGTTGCAGCGGATACCCTTGGTGATGAAGTCGAGCGCGACCGCGCGCGTCAGCAGCGACACCGCGGCCTTCGAGGAGCGATTGGCCGGCGGCCGCAGCGCCGCGCAGGAGGAGATGTTGACGATGCTGCCACCGCCGCCCGCGAGCATGTCCGGCAGGAATGCCCTGATGGTCCGGTGCATCGACTTGACGTTGAGGTCGAACGAGAAATCAAAGTCCTCTTCCGAGCACTCCAGGATGGTGCCGTGATGCACGAAGCCCGCCGCATTCAGCAGGATGTCGACCTTGCCGACGCGCTTGGCGAAGGCATTGACGTCGGCGGTGTTGCGAACGTCGAGCTTCGCCGTCTCGGCAATGCCTTCCTTGGCCAGGCCCGTGATGCCGCTCTCGTTGATGTCGGTGGCGATCACGGTCGCGCCTTCACGTGCGAATGCGATGGCGCATGCGCGTCCGATGCCTGCCGCTGCAGCCGTGATGACGGCACGCTTTCCTTTGAGGCGGTCTGCCATTTGTAATTCTCCTCACCGTGAATTTGATTGCTATGCCGTCATTGCGAGCGAAGCGAAGCAATCCAGAATCTCACCGTGGAGACAGTCTGGATTGCTTCGTCGCTTCGCTCCTCGCAATGACGAGTGGTTAGTGATTATCCCGCGCGACACCAAACGTGCCGGCGACGTTCTGGTAGCGTGTCGCCAACTCCATGCAGGCGCCGGTCGACTGCTGGCCGACGGTGTTGCGATAAAGCTCCTGCCACGGCGTCTGGTTCGGCGGATGCTTGAAGCCGCCATTGGCCGCCAGTTCGGCATGGCGCTTCTTCACCTCGTCGTCGGAGATGAGAATGTTGGCGCTGCCCTTGTTGAGGTCGATGCGCACCTTGTCGCCGTTCCTGAGGATCGCCAGCCCGCCATTGGCGGCAGCTTCCGGCGAGGCGTTGAGGATCGAGGGCGAGCCCGATGTGCCGGACTGGCGGCCGTCACCGATGCAGGGCAGGGCGAGGATGCCGCGTTTGATCAACGCCGCCGGCGGCTGCATGTTCACGACCTCGGCGCCGCCGGGATAGCCGATCGGCCCGGTGCCGCGGACGAACAGCACGCAATGCTCATCAATGTCGAGCGAGGCATCGTCGATCCGCTCGTGATAGTCCTCGGGACCCTCGAACACGATGGCGCGGCCCTCGAAGGCGTTGAGGTCCTTGGGGTTGCTGAGATAGCGGTCGCGAAACTCCTTGGAGATCACGCTGGTCTTCATGATCGCTGAATCGAACAGATTGCCGCGCAGCACCAGGAACCCGGCGTCCTTGACCAGCGGCTTGTCGTAATTCCAGATCACGTCGTTGTCGGGCTTTGCCGCATTGGCGCAGTTCTCGCCGATGCCGCGGCCGTTCACGGTGACCGCGTTCTCGTGGATGCGCTTGTGCTTCATCAATTCGCGCACCACCGCCGGTATGCCGCCGGCGCGATGGAATTCCTCGCCGAGATAGAAGCCGGCCGGCTGCATGTTGACCAGCAGCGGCACGTCGTGGCCGACCTTCTGCCAGTCGTCGATCGAGAGCTCCACGCCGATGTGGCGCGCCAGCGCGTTGATGTGGATCGGCGCGTTAGTCGAGCCGCCGATTGCCGAGTTGATCACGATGCAGTTCTCGAACGCCTCGCGGGTCAGGATGTCCGAGGGCTTTAGGTCCTCCCAGACCATCTCGACGGCGCGCTTGCCCGTCTCATAGGCAATCTGGCCGCGCTCGCGATAAGGCGCGGGGATCGCCGCACAGCCCGGTAGCGAGAAGCCGAGCGCTTCCGCAAGCCCGTTCATGGTCGAGGCGGTGCCCATGGTGTTGCAATGGCCGACCGAGGGCGCCGATGACGCCACGATCTCCATGAATTCCTCATAGTCGATCTCGCCTGCGGCGAGCCGCTCGCGCGATTTCCAGACGATGGTGCCGGAGCCGGTGCGCTCGCCATTGTGCCAGCCGTTCAGCATCGGGCCGCCCGACAGCACGATCGCGGGCAGGTTGACGGTCGCGGCCGCCATCATGCAGGCCGGCGTGGTCTTGTCGCAGCCGGTGGTCAGCACCACGCCGTCGAGCGGATAGCCGTAGAGGATCTCGACCAGGCCGAGATAAGCGAGGTTGCGGTCGAGCGCCGCGGTCGGGCGCTTGCCGGTCTCCTGGATCGGATGGGTCGGGAATTCCATCGCAATGCCGCCGGCCTCGCGGATGCCTTCGCGGACGCGATGAGCAAGCTCGATATGGTGGCGGTTGCAGGGTGAGAGGTCGTTGCCGGTTTGTGCAATGCCGATGATCGGCTTGCCGGACTGAAGCTCGGCGCGGGTCAGACCGTAGTTCAAATAGCGCTCCAGATAGAGCGCGGTCATGCCCGGGTTATGCGGATTGTTGAACCATTCCTGCGAGCGAAGGTGGCGCCGAGCGCCGTTCTCGGCGGGGGCATGCCCATTGGTTGGTTTTTTTGTCATTGGTTTCTCCTGCAATGCAAACGCACTGGCGTCCGTTTTATGGTGTCGGCTTGTGCGATGCCCAACGGCGCGAGTGATGATTTGCCTGCCCGCTGGCGGGTCGTTTCCTCACAAATCCGATACTAGTCATGGCCACTTGGTAACGCTACCAATTTGTTCGCAGCGCCCGCGCCTGAAACCGCCGGCCTGTTGTCCGAACGCCGCGCCGAGGAGCTTTGCCGCTCTATCACCTTGAAGCCGAGATCGAGCACCGGATGCTGCGGGCGCCGCCCGTCGATCGCCTCGATCAGCATGGCGGCGGCCGTGTTGCCCATCTCGTAGCGGTTGGTGCGCACGCTGGAGAGGGTCGGCACGGTGGACGCCATGAATTCGAGATCGTTGAAGCCGACGATCGCGATCTGTTCGGGTATTGCGATCTCCCGGCGCCTGCATTCGAACAGCACGCCGAGCGCGAGGTCGTCATTGGCGCAGAACACCGCGTCCATGCCGGGCTCCTGCGCCAGGAGGTCGGTGAAAAGGGCGGCGCCGAGCGTCACCGAGGTCGGTGTTGCCGTCGTGACGACGAGGCGTTGCTCGAACAGTCCAGCGTCCTTCATGGCCGAGACGTATCCGTCGAGCCGCCGCTGCACCCGTGGATCCATCCGCGCGCCGACGAAGCCGATCTTGCGGTGACCTTGCGCGAACAGGTGCGCGATCGCCGCGCGGGCTGCGTCATAGTGCGAAAAGCCGATCATCATGTCGACCGGATTGGGTCCGATCTCCATGATCTGCACAATCGGGCAGTCGGCGGCATCGAGCATCGCGCGCGATTCCGCGGTCTGGTCGATGCCGGTGACGATCAGTCCGGCCGGCTTCTGCGCGAGAAACAGACGCAGCAGCTTCTCCTCCTGGAGAATACTGTAGCGTGTATTGGACAACTGAATCGAGTAACGGCTGCTTTCGGAGGCGTCATAGATGCCGCGCAGCACGTCGGAGAACACGTTGTTGGTCAGGGACGGAATCAAGACGCCGATCACTTCGGTGCGCTGCGAGGCCAACGCGCGTGCCGCCAGGTTGGGCACATAGCCGAGCTCCTTGGCCGCGCTCTCGACCCGTGTCCGCTTGGCGACCGACAGCGCCTCGGGATTGCGGAAGAAGCGGGACGCTGTGATCGGGCTGACGCCGGCAAGTTCGGCGACTTCCGCCAGCCGGATTTTGCCTGACTTGGTGCGTTTTCGACCCATTTGCTGCTCTTAACACACTCACTGTCGCAAACAAAGGAACGTTGACAGCGCTACCAGCACAGACTAACCAAAGACAAATTGCCAAAACCGCACAAACTGCCGACAATGTCCCCGCTAAGGTTGGGCTTCGTTCGGTGAAGTCTGAAAAAACAAGACGGTCGCGGCGCAAGATGCGTCGTGGACTTTCGAGGAGGGAGCTAGATGTCGTCTGTGCAAATCCGCGACGTGCGGAAATCGTTCGGCAATTTTGAAGTCCTGCACGGCGTTTCGATTCCGATCGAGGACGGCCAGTTCGTCGTCCTGGTTGGTCCCTCTGGCTGCGGCAAGTCGACGCTTCTGCGCATGCTCGCGGGCCTCGAGAACATCACCTCCGGCACGATCTCGATCGGCGACCGCGTCGTCAACAATGTCCAGCCCAAGGAGCGGGACATTGCGATGGTGTTCCAGAACTACGCGCTCTATCCGCACATGACGGTCGGCGAGAACATGGGCTTCTCGATGAAGCTGCGGGGCGAGAGCACCGACGAGATCAACAAACGCGTCAAGCGCGCCGCCGAAATTCTCGCGCTGTCGCCGCTGCTCGAGCGTTACCCGCGCCAGCTCTCCGGCGGCCAGCGCCAGCGCGTCGCCATGGGCCGCGCCATCGTGCGCGATCCGCAGGTGTTCCTGTTCGATGAACCTTTGTCGAACCTCGACGCCAAGCTGCGCGTCGCGATGCGCACCGAGATCAAGGAGCTGCACCAGCGGCTGAAGACCACGACCGTCTACGTCACCCACGACCAGATCGAGGCCATGACCATGGCCGACAAGATCGTCGTCATGCATGACGGCATCGTCGAGCAGATGGGCACGCCGCTCGAACTCTACGACAAGCCCGACAACCAGTTCGTCGCCGGCTTCATCGGCTCGCCCTCCATGAACTTCCTGAAGGGTCATGTGCGCGTCAACGGCGTTGCGACCTTCGAGGGTCCGAACGGCGTCAAGCTGCCGCTCAAGAACGCGCCGGCGGCGTCCGACGGCCGTCCCGTCGTTTACGGCGTGCGGCCCGAGCATTTCACCATCGCCGACGACGGCGCCGATGCCGAGATCGTCGTGGTCGAGCCGACCGGCTCCGAAACGCAGGTGTTTGCGAAGCTCGGTGGTGAGCAGGTCGTCGCGGTCTTCCGCGAACGTCACCAATTCAATCCGGGTGACAAGGTCAAGCTGAAGCCTGATCCTTCCGTGGTTCATCTGTTCGACGAGGCGACGGGCAAACGCGTGTAGCGACGCCGAACGACTGCCCAAAAGACCCAACACAAGACCACCCGATACAAAATATAAAATTTAGGGAGAGAACGATGAGCGATTTCGACAGGCGAAGTGTGCTTAAAGTCGGCCTCGGTGGCGCGGCGTTGCTGGCTGGCCCGGGCATCGTCCCGGTGCGTGCGGCGACCTGGACCAACACGCCGGAGCCGAACGCGTCCATCCGCGTGCTGCGCTGGAAGCAGTTCATCCAGGCCGAGTTCGACAAGTTCGCCGAGCAGACCAAGGCGTTCTCCGAGAAGACCGGCGTCAAGGTCAAGCTCGAGGCCGAGAGCTGGGAGGACATCAGGCCGAAGGCCGCGGTCGCGGCCAATGTCGGCGCCGGTCCCGACCTGATCATCGGCACGCTCGATGATCCCCATAAGTTCCCGGAAAAGCTGATCGACGTGACCGATGTCGCCGACTATCTCGGCGCGCAGTATGGCGGCTGGTATCCGGTTGCCGAACGCTACGGCAAGAAGGGCAACACCTGGATCGCCATTCCGCAGGGCGCGACCGGCGGCTGCCTGAACTACCGCATCAGCCACGTGAAGGCGGCTGGCTTCGATGAATTTCCCAAGGACACCGCCGGCTTCCTCAAGCTGTGCCAGGCCCTGAAGAAGAACAATACGCCGGCCGGCTTCGCGCTCGGCCACGCCACGGGCGACGCCAACGGCTGGTGCCAGTGGGCGCTGTGGGCATTCGGCGGCAAGGTCGTCAACGACAAGAACGAGGTCGTGATCGACTCGCCGGAGACGATCGCCGCGCTCGAATACGTCAAGCAGCTCTACGAGACCTTCATCCCCGGCGTGCTGTCGTGGAACGACTCGAACAACAACAAGGCGTTCCTCAACGGCGAACTCAGCCTGACGCTGAACGGCATCTCGATCTGGACCGTCGGAAAGAACTCGACCGATCCGAAGCAGCAGGAGATCGCCAAGGACATGAACCACGCGCCGATGCCGATCGGGCCGGTCGGCGTGTCGACCGAGCAGCAGAACGTGCTCGTCTATTACGGTTACAAGCACTCGAAGTATCCCAAGGCGGTCAAGGAATACATCAAATTCATGATGGACAAGGCGAACTACGACGCCTGGGAGGTCTCCTCCAACGGCTACGTCTCGCCGCCGCTTCCGGCCTACAACGACAACCCGGTGTGGACCTCCGATCCCAAGATCACGCCGTATCGGGACTGCCTGAAGCGTTGCCGCGACAACGGCTATGCCGGCGATCTCGGCTATGCCTCCGCCGCCGTGATGGGCGACTTCGTCGTCGTCGACATGTTCGCCGAGGCGGCGTCGGGCTCCGTGACGCCGAAGCAGGCAGCCGCACGCGCGGCCGAGCGCGCCAAGCGCTACTACCAGGTCTGATCAGTTCCAATCTACGCGGCGTCCGGTTCGCCGGACGCCGCGACTTTTCGTTGAGGGGAGTCCGACATGGCAGTTATGGCCGAGCCCGTTGCCGCGCATGTCAAGCGCAGCAGCTTGTGGACCAGAGCATTCGAGAGCCGAAATTTCCTCGGCGCGATGTTCATGGTGCCGGCGATCGCGATTCTCATCCTGTTTCTGGCTTACCCGCTGGCGCTGGGCTTCTGGCTCGGCATGACCGATGCCAAGATCGGCGGAGCCGGGCGCTACATCGGGTTCCAGAACTTCGTCTCGCTCTCCAAGGACTCGGTGTTCTGGCTGTCGGTGTTCAACACGATCTTCTACACGGTCGCCGCCAGCGCCGTGAAATTCGCGATCGGACTTTACCTGGCGCTGCTGCTCAACGAGCGGCTGCCGTTCAAGTCGATCGTCCGCGCCATCGTGCTATTGCCCTTCGTGGTGCCGACGGTGCTCTCCGCGATCGCGTTCTGGTGGATCTATGACAGCCAGTTCTCGATCATTTCCTGGGTGCTGCTCAAGGCCGGCCTGATCACGCACTACATCGATTTTCTCGGCGATCCCTGGAATGCGCGCTGGTCGGTCGTCGCCGCCAACATCTGGCGCGGCGTGCCCTTCGTGGCGATCACGCTGCTGGCGGGATTACAAACCATCTCGCCCTCGCTCTACGAGGCCGCCAATCTCGACGGCGCCACCAATCTGCAGCGCTTCCGCCACATCACGCTGCCGATGCTGTCGCCGATCATCGCGGTGGTGATGACGTTCTCGGTGCTGATGACCTTCACCGACTTCCAGTTGATCTACACCATCACGCGGGGCGGGCCGATCAACGCCACCCATCTGATGGCGACGCTATCGTTCCAGCGCGCCATCACCGGCGGCAATCTCGGCGAGGGCGCGGCGATCTCGAACGCGATGATTCCGTTCCTGGTCGCGGCGATCCTGCTCAGCTTTTTCGGGCTTCAGCGTTCCCGCTGGCAGCAGGGCGGGAGGGACTGACCATGAGCACAGCGGACGACCAAAGCGTCGGAATGGACTATCTCGAGAGCTTCCCGCGGAAATTTCTCCGCGTCTACCTTCCGCTCGGTCTGATCATCTTCTTGCTGCTGTTCCCGTTCTACTGGATGGCGATCGCGACGTTCAAGCCGGACGCGGAGATGTACGACTACGAGAGGTACAATCCGTTCTGGATCGTGCATCCGACGCTGGAGCACATCAAGAAGCTGTTCTTCGACACCGACTATCCGCTCTGGATGTGGAACACGGTGATCGTCTCGGTGTCCTCGACCTTCATCTCGCTGTTTGCCAGCGTGTGCGCCGCGTATGCGATCGAACGTCTGCGCTACAAGGGCTCGCGCTATATCGGGCTTGCGATCTTCCTCGGCTATCTCGTGCCGCCCTCGATCCTGTTCATTCCGCTGGCGGCGATCGTGTTTCAGCTCGGCCTGTTCGACGGCAATCTGGCGCTGATCCTGACCTATCCGACCTTCCTGATCCCGTTCTGCACCTGGCTCCTGATGGGCTATTTCCGCACCATCCCCTATGAGCTGGAGGAGTGTGCGCTGATCGACGGGGCGACGCGGATCCAGATTCTGACCAAGATCACGCTGCCGCTGTCGCTGCCGGGGGTGATCTCGGCGGGCATCTTCGCCTTCACGTTGTCCTGGAACGAGTTCATCTACGCGCTGACCTTCATCTCCTCGTCCGAGAACAAGACGATCCCCGTCGGCGCGATCACCGAGCTCGTCAACGGCGACGTCTACCATTGGGGCGCACTGATGGCGGCGGCACTGACCGGCTCGGTTCCCGTGGTTATCCTTTATTCCTTCTTCGTGGAGTATTATGTGTCGGCGATGACCGGCGCCGTGAAGGAATGATCGCGGGGCCGCAATGAGGGCGCGCTGAGGGCAGCGCGCCAATAAGAAGGAGTAGGCTCTTGCACATTCTGGTTCTGGGCGCCGCCGGCATGGTCGGCCGCAAATTGTGTGAACGGCTGCTGCGCGACGGCCGGCTCGGCAAGAGCGACATCACCAAGCTGACCATGCACGACGTGGTCGAGCCGAAGACGCCGGAAAAGGCCGGTTTTGCCGTCGAGACGGTATCGAGCGACTTCGCCGTCCCCGGCGCTGCCGAAAAGCTGATCGCCGGCCGCCCGGACGTGATCTTCCATCTCGCCGCGATCGTCTCGGGCGAAGCCGAACTCGATTTCGACAAGGGCTACCGCATCAATCTCGACGGCACGCGGATGCTGCTCGACGCGGTCAGGCTCGCTGGCGGCGGCTACAAGCCGCGCGTGGTGTTCACCTCCTCGATCGCGGTGTTCGGCGCGCCGTTCCCCGAGGCGATCGGCGACGAGTTTTTCCACACGCCGCTGTTGAGCTACGGCACCCAGAAGGCGATCGGCGAACTGCTGCTGGCCGACTATTCGCGCCGCGGCTTCCTCGATGGCATCGGCATTCGCCTGCCGACCATCTGCATCCGGCCCGGCCTGCCCAACAAGGCGGCGTCGGGCTTCTTCTCCAGCATCCTGCGCGAGCCGCTGGCCGGCAAGGACGTGATCCTGCCGGTCTCCGAGGACGTCCGTCACTGGCACGCCACGCCGCGCTCCGCCGTCGGCTTCCTGCTGCATGCCGGCACCATGGACCTCGCCACCGTCGGTCCGCGCCGCAATTTGACCATGCCGGGCCTGTCGGCGACGGTCGGCGAGCAGATCGCTGCGCTGAAGCGTGTCGCGGGCGACAAGGTCGCCGCCCGCATCAAGCGGGAGCCCGATCCCTTCATCGTCGGCATCGTCGGCGGCTGGCCGCGCAACTTCAATGCCAAGCGGTCGCTCGAGCTCGGCTTCACCACCGAGGAAAAGACCTTCGACGACATCATCCGCATTCACATCGAAGACGAGCTCGGCGGCAATTTCGTCGCCTGATCTCTGACTGAGCGGGTAAAGTGATGGCGAGCGTTGCTTGCATCGGCGAATGTATGGTCGAGCTTCGGCAGGCCCAGGGCGGACAGTCTTCGGGACAGTCTGCCGGGCAGGGCGGTGGCCTGTACTCGCGCGGCTTCGGCGGAGACACCCTCAATACGGCCGTGTATCTGGCGCGGCTCGAGGTCAAGGTCGATTATCTCACCGCGCTTGGCGACGATGCCCTGAGCGATGAGATGATCGCGGCCTGGACCTCGGAGGGCGTCGGCACAAGGCGTGTCGCGCGGTTGGCGGGCAAGCTGCCCGGCCTCTACATGATCCAGCTGGATGCGAAGGGCGAGCGCCAGTTCTTCCACTGGCGCGACAGTGCGGCGGCGCGCCAGCTGATGAACTTGCCGGAGACGAACGAGCTGCTCAACTCGCTGATGAGCTACGACATCATCTATCTCTCTGCGATCACGCTCTCGATCTACGATGCGGCCGGACGCGAGCGCCTGTTCGCGGCGATCAAGCGCGCGCGCCTGCTCGGCACCCGCTTCGTGTTCGACACCAATTTTCGCGCGCGAGGGTGGCCGGACCGCGATGTCGCGCGCGAGGTGTTTGCAGCGGCCTTCGCGGCCGCCGACATCGTGCTGACCTCGACCGAGGATCTGCTCGCCCTCTATCCCGGCGAGAGCCTGGACCAGCTGATGGCGCGCATCCCGAGCCCCGAGCTGGTGTTCCGGCTCGCCGAGCCGGTCAGCCTGCTGCGCTTTGCCGGAGCCACCCACGAGGTCCGCGCCGAGCCCATGACCAAGCCGGTGGTCGACACCACGGCGGCCGGGGACAGCTTTGCGGCGGCCTATATCGCGGCGCGGCTCGCCGGTTCCGACCCGGTCGAGGCCGCCCAGGCCGGGCATCGCCTCGCCAGCCTCGTGATCTGCTATTCCGGCGCCATCATTCCGGGTTATGCCATGCCGCCGAAGAAGCGGCACCGGCCGGCGACCTCTCGTCAAGCGACCAAGTAAGATCGAGACCCATGACCACAACTGCCCAACAGAACCACCTCGTCGCGCTCTTCAAGGCCGCGACCGTCATCCCCGTCCTCACCATCGAGCGGATCCAGGATGCGGTGCCGCTGGCGCGTGCGCTGGTTGCCGGCGGCGTCCGCACGCTGGAGGTGACCATGCGCACCCCTGTTGCGATCGAGGCCGCGAGGGCGATGATGGCCGAAGTACCCGAGGCGATCGTCGGCATCGGCACGATTCTCAATCCGGCAGACTTCGCCCGTGTCGAGAGGCTCGGCGTCGCGTTCGGCATCAGCCCGGGCCTGACCCCGGATCTCCTTAAGGTTGCCGCCGACAGCTCCTTGCCGTTCGCGCCGGGCATCGCCACGGCGTCCGAGCTGATGATGGCGCTGGCCCATGGCCTCGACGTTGCAAAATTCTTTCCGGCCGAGCAGGCCGGCGGCATCAAGGGCCTGCGCGCGCTCGGTGGTCCGTTTCCGAACGTGCGGTTCTGCCCCACCGGCGGCGTCGGCGAGGCGAATGCGACGACCTGGCTTGCCGAGCCCAACGTGGTTGCGGTCGGCGGTTCCTGGCTGTGCCCGGCGGCGGAGATCAAGGCCGGGAACTGGGCCGGCATAACTGCCATCTGCCAGCGCACGATCAAGGCCCTGAAAGCCGCGTGAAGTCTTGCCATCGCTGGGCTAAGACTTAGGTCAGTAAGAGACCGTAGGGAGAAAAGACCATGACCGCCAGCATCGTTGGATGGGCGCATACGCCGTTCGGCAAGTTCGACACCGAAACCGTCGAAAGCCTCGTCACGCGCGTCGCCAATGAGGCGATGGCGGATGCCGGTATCTCCGCGTCCGACGTCGATGAGATCGTGCTCGGCCATTTCAACGCCGGCTTCTCGCCGCAGGATTTTACCGCCTCGCTGGTGCTCCAGGCCGACCCGAAGCTGCGATTCAAGCCGACCACCCGCGTCGAGAACGCCTGCGCCACCGGCTCCGCCGCCGTGCATCAGGGCGTGCGGGCGATTGCTGCGGGTGCGGCCAAGATCGTGCTGGTCGTCGGCGTCGAGCAGATGACGCGCACGCCGGGGCCGGAGATCGGCAAGAACCTGTTGAAGGCATCCTACCTGCCTGAGGACGGTGACACCGTCGGCGGCTTCGCCGGCGTGTTCGGCAAGATCGCCAGCTCCTATTTCCAGAAATACGGCGACCAGTCCGATGCGCTGGCGCTGATCGCGGCCAAGAACCACAAGAACGGCGTCGCCAATCCCTACGCCCAGATGCGCAAGGATTTTGGCTTCGATTTCTGCCGCGCCGAGAGCGAGAAGAACCCTTACGTCGCCGGCCCCTTGAAGCGCACTGATTGCTCGCTCGTCTCTGACGGCGCAGCCGCACTGGTGCTGGCCGACGCCGAGACCGCCAAGACCATGAGCAAGTCGATCGGCTTCCGCGCCACCGCGCACGCCCAGGATTTCTTGCCGATGTCCAAGCGCGACATCCTCCAGTTCGAAGGCTGCACGGTCGCCTGGCAGCGCGCGCTGGAGCAGGCCGGGATCACGCTGTCTGATCTCTCCTTCGTCGAGACCCATGACTGCTTCACCGTCGCCGAGCTGATTGAGTACGAAGCGATGGGCCTGACCCCGAGGGGGCAGGGCGCCCGCGCCATCAAGGAAGGCTGGACGCTCAAGGACGGCAAGCTGCCGGTCAATCCGTCCGGCGGGCTGAAGGCCAAGGGCCATCCAATCGGCGCCACCGGTGTCTCCATGCACGTGATGACCGCGATGCAGCTCGCCGGCCAGGCGCCCGAGGGCATGCAGCTCAAGAACGCAAAACTCGGCGGCATCTTCAACATGGGCGGCGCGGCCGTCGCCAACTACGTCTCCGTGCTGGAGCCGTTGAAGTAAGCTCCGGCCTTGTAGGGTGGGCAAAGGCGCGCAAGCGCCGTGCCCGCCAACTTGTTTGCGCTAGATCATGGTGGGCACGCTTCGCTTTGCCCACCGTATGGCTCTGATTGATTCGCGGGAAATGCATCATGAGCAATGACTACGAAGACTCGCTGTCGATGAACGCACTGAACGACCGCATCGCGATCCTCGAGGACAATATAAGGCAGCTCATCGAGCAGGCCGCGGCGGCCTCGGGCGAGCAGAACGAGTCGCGGATCGCCGACCGCATCAACCAGCAGAACGACGAACTCGACCGTCTCATCAAGATCCGTGAATCCCGCCAGAAGAAATAGCGGACGCGCGGCGCATGCGGCCATACGCCGGCCGCCCTTGCGCGCGCGGCGCTGCTGCCTTTAGCTGGACCGAAATCGCGGGGCCGCTTCTGCCCGCGCAATCGGGAGCGAACCAATGGGGCCGCTGAAGGGCATCAAGGTCGTCGACATGACAACCGTGCTGATGGGGCCCTATGCGACCCAGATGCTCGGCGACTACGGTGCTGACATCATCAAGGTGGAATCGCTCGACGGCGACGTCACCCGCCTGATCGGCCCGATGCGTCACGCCGGCATGGGCCCGGTGTTCCTTAACACCAACCGCAGCAAGCGCTCGATCTGTCTCGATTTGAAGAAGCCCGCCGGCCGCGACGCCGTGCTGCGGCTGCTGAAGGACGCCGATGTGCTCGTCTACAACGTCCGTCCGCAGGCGATGGCACGGCTCCAGCTCGGCTATGACGTCGTCTCCAAAATCAATCCGCGCCTGGTCTATGCCGGCGTGTTCGGCTTCGGCCAGGACGGACCGTATGCTGCAAAACCCGCCTATGACGATCTGATCCAGGGCGCGACCGCGCTGCCGGCGCTGATGGCGCAGACCGGTGACGGTGTGCCGCGCTATGTGCCGAACGCGCTGGTCGATCGCATTGTCGGCCTCACCGCCGTCGGCGCGATCTGCGCCAGCCTCGTGCACCGCGACCGCACCGGACGCGGCCAGCGCGTCGACATCCCGATGTTCGAGACCATGGCCGGCTTCGTCATGGGCGACCACATGGGCGGCCTCACCTTTGAGCCTCCGCTCGACAAGGGCGGCTACGCGCGCCACCTCTCGCGCGACCGCCGGCCCTACAAGACATCGGACGGCTATCTCAGCGTCATCGTCTACAACGACAAGCAGTGGGAGAACTTCTTCAAGGCGACGGGCCGCGACGATCTGCGCGCCGATCCGAAATTTGCGAGCTTTGCCGGCCGTGCCACCAACATCGACGTCGTCTATGCCGAGCTCGCGCGCATCTTCGAGACGCGCAGCACTGCGGAATGGATCGACCTGCTCACCAGGGCCGACGTGCCTGTGATGCCGATGCACGACCTCGCGTCGATGCTGCACGATGAGCATCTGGACGCCACGAACTTCTTCCCGGTCGTAAACCATCCGACCGAAGGGCCGATCCGCAGCATGAAGGTGACGGCCAATTGGTCGGAGACCGAGGCCGAGCCGGTGCGGCTGGCGCCGCAGCTCAACGAGCACGGCGCCGAGATTTTGCGCGAGATCGGCTATTCCGCGGACGAGATCGACGCGCTGGTCCGCGACGGCGTCACCCGTTCGCCGCCTCGGAATGACGATGCACAGGTGCTGCCATGAGCTTCATCACGGGCGTCGGCCTCACATCTTTCGGCAAGCACGAAGGCTCATCCTCGCTCGACCTGATGAGCAAAGCCGCGCAGGCCGCACTCGACGATGCGGAGCTCAAGCGCGCCGAGATCGACGGCATCCTCTGCGGCTACTCCACCGTCTCGCCGCACATCATGCTGGCGACCGTCTTCGCCGAACATTTTGGCATCCGTCCGGCTTATGCCCACGCCGTCCAGGTCGGTGGCGCGACCGGCCTCGCGATGACCATGCTCGCCCATCATCTCGTCGAAGCAGGCGTCGCCCGCAATGTGCTGGTCGTCGGCGGCGAGAACCGCCTCACCGGGCAGAGCCGCGATGCCTCGATCCAGGCGCTGGCGCAGGTCGGCCATCCCGACTACGAGGTGCCGCTGGGGCCGACCATTCCCGCCTATTACGGCCTCGTCGCTACCCGCTATATGCACGAATACGGCGTGACGGAAGAAGACCTCGCCGAATTCGCGGTGCTGATGCGCGCACACGCCTGCACCCATCCCGGGGCGCAATTCCACGATCCCATCACGGTCGCTGACGTCATGGCCTCGAAGCCCGTGGCGATGCCGCTGAAATTGCTCGACTGCTGCCCGGTCTCCGACGGCGGCGCCGCCTTCGTCATCAGCCGCGAGCGGACGGGAGAGGCTGGCGTACGCATTCGCGGCTGTGCCCAGGCGCATACCCATCAGCATGTCACCGCTGCGCCCGCCCTCAGTGAGCTCGGCGCCGAGATCTCCGTCGCCCGCGTCAAGGAGGCCACGGGCCTTGCGATCTCCGACGTGCGCTACGCCGCCATCTACGACAGCTTTACCATCACGCTCGCGATGCTGCTGGAAGACCTCGGTCTTGCCGCGCGCGGCGAGGCAGCCGCCCGCGTACGATCAGGGCATTTCGGCCGCGACGGCGCGATGCCGCTGAACACCCATGGCGGCTTGCTCAGCTACGGCCATTGCGGCGTTGGCGGCGCCATGGCGCATCTGGTCGAAACGCATCTGCAGATGACGGGGCGGGCGGCTACCCGCCAAGTGCGTGACGCCTCGATCGCGTTGCTCCATGGCGACGGCGGCGTACTGTCGTCCCACGTCAGCATGTTTTTGGAGCGGGTGCGATGAGCGAGCGTCTAGCGGACTGGACCAGGGGCGAAGAGGCGGTCACCTATCAGACCTGCACCTCCTGCACCCATGTGCAGTATTTCCATCGCGCTTTCTGCGCGGCCTGCGGCACGTCCGATCCGCGCGAGGCGCGCGCCAGCGGCAAGGGCAGGGTGTACGCGACATCGCTGGTCTGCCGTGCCGCCACGCCTGAGACGCGCGCGCACGTGCCCTACAATATTCTGCTGGTCGATTGCGCCGAAGGGTTTCGCATGATGGCGCATGGTGAGAATGATCTCGCCATCGGCGATGAGGTCGTCGCGAGCTTTAAGCCGTTTGCCGGCAAGCTGGTGCCGTTCTTCACGAAGGGAAAATAGTGGGATTCGTCATTCGGGGGCGGTCCAAGGGACCGAGCCTGGAACGGGAGTTCTGGGCCTGGCCTGTGCGAGAGCCACCCCGGAATGACGAAAACGCAAAAACTCTACCTAACGCCCGTAGAACAAGATGCTGGCGATGACGAGCATAGCCATCACGGCCAGCATATGCGCGAGCGCCTCCGAGGCCGCCCCCTTGGTGGCTTCCTTCATGTCTTTTCTCCCTAGACTTGGGCGTGACTCATCGATGCGCGGCGAGCGCAAGGACGGCCAATTATTTTACTCGGAACACCCCACTTCGAGTATCCGCTGCGATCTAGTCCCCACGCAGCGAATATCGACTGTACCAACGTCGATCAGCAATGCGGCGGCATTTTGACTCGATGTTGTTGCTCCTGCGTCTCTCCGCGAATAGAGTTTCAGGGAACTTTCGCCGGCAACGACAATGAGCATCAAAGGCTCCGAGAAAGCCTTCGACAAAAACATCAGGAAAATCATGGCCCGCATCAACTATAGCGACCCGTCGAAGGCATCCGACCGCACCCGCGAAATCCTCGACAAGAACCGCAATGCCAACATCTTCCGGATGATGTCGCATTCGCCGAGCTATTTCGAGCAGTACTGCCGCCTGGGCGGCGCCATCCGCCACAAGGGCGAACTTGACCCCATCGTGCGCGAGCTCGCGATTACCCGCACTGGAATTCTGTGCGAGGCGCCGTATGAGATCGTCGCGCACAAGCGCATCGGCAAGAATGTCGGCGTCACCGACGAGCAGAACCAGGCGCTCGAGACCTGGCAGTCAGCTAACTGCTTCGACGAGACACAGCGCGCCGCGCTCGCCTTCACCGACGAGATCGTCAAGCTGAACAAGCCGACGGAGGCGACCTTCAAGGCGATCTCATCGAAGTTGACGCCGGCCGCGCTGGTTGAATTGCAGCTCTCGGTCGGCTTCTACATCATGACCTCGAAATTCCTTGAGACGTTCGAGATCGATCTTCAGCCTGTGACGGAAGTGGTGGGCTGATCCAAAAACCGCGGCGAGGTCTGGCGATGACGATCGATGAATACACGGCCTGGGCCGCGAGCATTGCGAAAGTCGATGAGCATCCGTCCAACGAGCGGCTGTCCTATCTCGGTCTCGGCCTCGCCGGCGAATCCGGCGAGGTCGCCGAGCACATCAAGAAATTGCTGCGCGACGACTGGCTCGATCAGGCAGGTCTCGTCGATGAGCTCGGCGACGTCATCTATTACTGGGCCTGCCTGTGTGCGGCGACCGGCCAGAAGCCATCCGAATTGCTCAAGGCGAGTGCGGCCAAGATCAATCGGCGGCTGAGCGAGGCGGCGAGCCGCTGAGCCGCAATCATCGCGCTCAGGTCGAGGTCAGGATATCCACCTTGGCGTTGGCGACAATCAGACGCTCGGCCAGAAGCTGCGCCAGATTGCGCATGATGCGTTCGCTGGCGTGAGGATGCTGCTTGCGGAAGCGCTCGAAGTCCTTCAGCTGCACCTCGTGCGCCGTCGCTGCCATGTCCGCGAACACGTCCGCGGAGCGGGTGGTCTCAATCAGCGCCATCTCACCGAACGCCATGCCGGCCGTCAGCGTTGCCAGCCGCACGCCGTCGGGCAGGGTGACATGCACCGCGCCGCTGCGCAGGAAGAACAGGGAATCAGCTGCAGCGCCTGTCGTGATGATCTTCGCGCCGGATGCATAGGTCCGGATCGTGCAAATCGAGGCGAGGTCGGTCAGCTCTTCCTCGCTCATGCCTGCTAGCAGCGGCTGCTCGGCAAGCTCGGTGGTCTCGTGGAAATCGATCGAGCCGCCATGGCGATAGACGATCTGGTCTTCGGCCCATTCGATCGCGGTGTCGAGCAGGTAGAAATCGCGGACGTTCTTCAGCTCGGCGGTCCATTCCCGCAGGCTGTCCCATTCCTTGGAGGCGCGCCTGACGCCTGACAGCACGACGGTCACATTCAGCGCCGCGAGCTCCTCGAACGCTTCGGCGACCAGCCGCGCACCCGCGCGCGTGGTGGAGGTGACGCGGTGCAGATCGAAGATCACGAATTGCGGCCGCGGCCGGCCCGCAAGCCGGCGCGAGACATAGTCGACCGCCGATAGCGACAGCGTGCCGACCAGCTCGATGATCCGCACCTCCTGCTCGTGCACCGCGAGAATATCGCGCTCCTGCGGACGGCGCACGCGCCGCGACGGGCTCTTGCCGATGTCGTAGTCGGCGATGACCGCGTTGCGCGCATCGTCGCTGCGGTTGAGCATGTGAAGGTCGTAATGCGAGGACAGCGCCTCGCAGACCTTGATGCCGCGCACGCTGTTGCCGTGCTTGTCGAGCTTTGGCGAATAGCTGCCGAGCCCGAGGCGGGCGGGAAGGGCGGCCAGAATCCCGCCGCCGACACCGCTCTTGGCGGGGATGCCGATCCGGTAGATCCATTCGCCGGCATAGTCGTACATGCCCGACGACGTCATCACCGACAGCGTGCGCGAGATCGCGTAAGGCGTCAGCACCTGCTCGCCCGTGACCGGATTGACGCCGCGGTTGGCGAGCGTTGCCGCCATCACCGCGATGTCGCGCGCGGTGACCAGCACCGCGCATTGCCGGAAGTAGACGTCGAGCACGGCAGCGACATTGTCCGAGATCACCGCATTGGTCTTGAGGAGATAGCCGATGGCGCGGTTGCGGTCGCCGGTCTGGCTTTCGGAAGCGTAGACGGCCTCGTCCAGGGCGAGGTCGCGCCCGGCAAAACGACTAAGCGCGAGGCGAATCTGCTCGAAGGCGTCTGCGCCCTTGCTGTCGTAGATCAGCCCGGTGCAGGCGATCGCGCCGGCATTGACCATCGGGTTGAACGGATGGTTTTCGGAATTGAGCCGGATCGAGTTGAACGGATCGCCAGAGGGCTCAACGCCAATCGCGCTCTCGACCCTGGTCGCTCCGAGCAGGTCCAGCGCCAGCGCGAACACGAACGGCTTTGACATTGATTGGATAGTGAAGGGAACCCTGGAGTCGCCGACCTCGTAGACATGGCCGTCCAGGGTCGCGAGGCTGATGCCGAAATGGGCAGGATCGGCCTTGCTCAGCTCGGGAATGTAGTCGGCGACCGCGCCCGAGGTCTCCGCCGAGAATTCGTTGAGGCAATTGTCCAGAAACCGCAGCAAAGGCGGCTTTGAGCGGGTCCAGGCGGTGGCGAGCGGCGAAAGCGGTTTCATCGCCTCTCTTTGTGCAACGCAATCAGGGCACGCGCAACCCGTCCGGCATCATGGTCTGCCGCCGGACCAGAACAAGGGCGAGCAAAACCGTGGGCACGAGGATGGCGAGGCCGAGCAGCGTCACCTGCATCTGCGACAGCGGCATGATGCCGCCGCCGGGGGTGGCCACCACGAACCCGCCGATCACCAGCAGCACGCGGATCGGCCATTCCAGCGCACCGGCGCCGCGGAGATCGCCGACGAAGGGCTGGTAGCCCTGGATGCCGCCGCAGATGAACAGCGTGCCGAACGCCGCAAGCGCCATCAGGCCGAGGCCGGCCAGATAGGGGCTTTCCCCCTGCAGCACCAGCGCCGGATTGAGCACGAAGAAGAACGGGATGAAATAGATGATGCTCCCGACCCACATCGATTCCCAGCCCGTCTTCATCGCAGGCGAGCCGGCGATACCTGCGGCTGCGAATGAAGCAATCGCGACCGGCGGGGTGATCGACGACAGCATGCCCCAGTAGAAGATGAACATGTGCACGGCCATCTTGTTCAGCCCGAGCTTCTCCAGCGCGGGCGCGACCAGGATGGCGAGGAAGATGTAGCAAGCCGTCGTGGTCAGGCCGAGGCCGAGGATCAGGCTGGTGAGGGCGCACATGCCGAGCAGCAAGAACGGATTGTCGCCGGCGATGCGCAGCAGGTCGTTGGCGAGGCTCGACACCACGCCGGTCATCGAGAAGGCGCCGATCAGCAGGCCGCAGCCGGCGAGGATGCCGACGAGCTCGACGAAGGTGCGGCCGTTGACCTCGAGGAATTTGCCGATGGTCGCGACAGTCCAACGTGTGTCCTTCGAGAACAGCTGGTTGAGGACCAGCAGCAGCGCGGTCGCGTAGAACGGCGCGTGGCTTTCGCGCTTGAAGTACAAGAGCATCACGATCAGGAGCGCGATCACGAAGACGTAGTACCAGCCGTCCCGGATCGTATCCATGATCCGCGGCAGCTCTGCGCGCGGGATGCCTTTCAGCCCGTGTCGTGCGGCATAGGAATCGACCTGCATGAACAGGCCGACATAATAGAGTACGGCCGGGATGATCGCGGCGATCGCGACGTCGGCATAGCCAACATTGAGGAACTGTGCGATTACGAAGGCGGTCGCGCCCATCACCGGCGGCGCCAGCACCGCGCCGGTCGAGGCACAGGCTTCGATCGCGCCGGCGTAGGAGGCGCGAAAACCACTCTTCTTCATCACCGGGATGGTCATGGTGCCGGCGGTGAGCACGTTGGAGATGATCGAGCCCGACATCATGCCGAGCAGGCCGCTGGCAAAGATGCAGACTTTCGCCGCGCCGCCGCGGAACGTGCCGCACAGCGCGAAGGCGAGGTTGATGAAGAACTTTCCGGCGCCGGTCATCATCAGCGCGGTGCCGAACACCAGGAAGCCGATCACGGTGTCGGCAAACGCCTGGATGGGAATGCCGAGCAGGCTCTCGCCCGACAGCACGTGATAGGCGGTCGCCTGCTCCAGCGTCGATTGCGTGCCGCGGAACGGCCCGAGCCAGCCGGACTCTGCGAACAGCGGATAGACCGTGAAGGGGAGCACGCTCAGGAGCAGGCTCCAGCCGCCGGTACGGCGCAGCGCCTCCATCAGCATCACCCACATCACGAGGCCGGCGGCGATGACGCTGTTCGGCGCGCCGCCGAATTCCCAGCCGGCCTCCGCGGCCTTGCGCACGTTCGACATCAGCAGCAGTGCGGCGGCAAAGGTCACGACGAAGCAGAGAAGGTCATACCAGGGAATGCGGTCGAGCGGCGCGCGCGTGGTTCCCGGGAAGATCAGGAACGTGAAGGGCAGCATCAGCGCGATCAGGAGATAGAAGTACTCCGTGTTGAGCTGGGTGTAACCGACGAAGAAGCGCAGCGAGAATTGCTGGTTGATGCAGAGCAGGATGGTCGCGGCGGTCGCGGCCACCAGCGTCCAGCGCCAGGCGCCGCGCAAGCTGCGAACGCGCGTGACCTCCGCTTCCTGCATGTTGCCGGCGGCGCCATGCGGATCGTCGAACACGACCCGCTTGGCCTCGTCCTGCGGGGCGGTGGAGACTGAAGCAGACGACATGATCGACCCCGCGCGTGGGCAATTAACCGTTGACGATTATTCGTCGAACCCGTTCGGCATGTCGGCTTTCGCGAGCGCAGCGGCGCGCGCCTTCATCCAGCCGTCGAGGAACGCCTTGTCATCCGCAGGCGGGTTGGATTTGCCGTAGTCGGCCCACGCGGCGCCAAGCACCTCCTGGCGCTTGATCAGTCTGTTGTTGTGCGTGTCCTGCGCGTCACTCCATTGCCCGGCTTCCTTCAGCGCCTTC
Source organism: Bradyrhizobium sp. 132 (assembly GCF_023074185.1). Classification (GTDB taxonomy): domain Bacteria; phylum Pseudomonadota; class Alphaproteobacteria; order Rhizobiales; family Xanthobacteraceae; genus Bradyrhizobium. The sequence continues at coordinate 162,303 of NZ_JADPKY010000094.1, forward strand.
ACCGCGCCGGGGTGTACCGGCACCACCCAGTTCTTGGTCTGGCGATCGGCCGCGAGCCCGCCGGCGCCGGGTGCGGAGTCCTTGTAGGAATCGTAGTTCACGATCATCGCCTTCGTCATCGCATAGACCTGGTCGGGGGCTTGCGAGGCGTAAGCGACGAAGATCGGGTAGGGGTAGTTGCCGAGCTCGATCGGCTTGTCCGGCGAGATGCCGGCGCCGCAGGTCGCGGTCTGCGGGAAGAAGAACGAGCCGACCTTCTGCATCCGCGCCCAACCTTCCTTGTCGTTGGCGGGGAGCGGCGGCCAGATCAGGCCGCGCGGCGAGGTCTCGGCTTCCTTGGCGGGGCCGGTGATGGTGGTGCCGAAGGCCGCATCCGTGTCGTTGTTGATCAGGCCCTTCCACATCGCGCCGTAGCTTGCGAACTCGACGATCCTGACGTCCTTCTGAGTCAATCCGGCGAAGGCGAGCACCGCCAGCGAATTCTGGTTCAGCGCCGGCGAGCCGACGACGAAGCCGACGCGCTTGCCTTTGAGGTCCTTCAGATCCTTCACGCCGGCATCGGCAGCGACGCCAAGCGTACCGCAGTTGCAGTCGACCGACGAGAGCATGATCTGAAGCGGCTGCGGGCCCCATTCCCTGGTTCCAAACTCGAACACGCCTTCCTGCGCGAAGTAGGAGCCCGATCCCATCGCGGACGAGACCGCGCGCTTGGCGCGCAGCGGCGCGAGACGCGCGACGTCGTTGCCTGCGGGGAGCACGCGCACGTCGGTTGAGTATTTGTCCTTCATCATCTTGCCGACGCCGACCGCGATGTTGAAGCCGGCGGTGCCGGTGTCATAGGCCGTGAACGTCAATGTTGCCGGCAGCTTGATGTCTTCGGCGGCTGCATAGCGTGTAGACGCAAAAGAAATGCCCGCCACCAAGGCAGGCGCGAGCACGATCAGCCCACGAAGCATGTTTCCCTCCAATGATCCTCGCGTTTGCCGCGACGATTTTCTTTCTTTGTTTGAAACAGGGTTTGTTTGAAACAGATCATGTCATCGCGATGAAGCGATGGCAACGCCGTACCGCGAGCGCAGCAATGAGGCTGACAGATTGTCGCGGAAACTGCGGATAATGCGGTCAGTTCGCGACGATCGCGATCGCCTGTCCCTCGGCAACGACGTCGTTGAGCTTCACCAGAAGCGATGTGATCGTGCCGCTCGCGGGCGACGGCACAGGTATCTCCATCTTCATCGCTTCGATCACCACAATTTCGTCGCCATCCGCAACGGTTCCTCCAACTTGCACGGGCATTGCGCAGATGCGTCCCGCGACCTCAGTGACGATTTTTATATTTGGCATGCCATCGCCTTTTTGTTGTCGTCGCAAAATGCCTGAGGTAGCGTCATCCGCAAGTGGAATTTAATTCCGCAGAGCGGAACAAGCGGTAGGGATCATGGGACGACGTTCAGAGCGGTTGAGTAGACAGGGTGCGTTCGCCGGCGATGCCGGTGAGGGTGATGTCATCCAGGTGGTGTCGCGCGCGTTCGACGTGCTGCGATGCTTCGAGGGCCACGAGATCAGGCTCGGCAATCTCGAGATTTCAAATCGCTGCGGCCTGCCGCGCTCGACGGTGTCGCGGCTCACGCACACGCTGACGCGGATGGGACAGCTGGTCTATCTGCCACGCGATCAAAAATATCGCATCGGGCCGAGCGCGGTGGCGATGAGCGCCTCGATGATGAAGGGCGCGCAGCTGCGCAGCATGATCCGCCAGCGGCTCCAGGAAGTCGCCGAGCAACTGCCTGGTACTGTCGGCTTCGTCGTGCCCGATCGCTTTCATCTGGTCTATCTCCAGTTCGCGCGCTCGGCTTCGGCGCTCGGCCTGCACGAGGGCACCGGCAGCCGTATCTCGATGGCGTCGACCGCTGCGGGAGCAGCCTACACCGCGGCGCTGGCACCGGAGGTCGGCGATTCCTTCATCACGGATATGGAACGGGAAGCCCCCGAGGCTGCGAGAATCCTGCGGCCCCGCATCGAAGCCAATCGACAGTCGCTACGCGATCACGGCTATGTCGTGGCCTGCGGCCTGTGGAGCCCGCACATCAACGGGCTCGCGGTGCCGATCTGGTCGCCGCAGTACCAGACTTTTGTGGTGATCACGATCGGTCTTCTGTCGTCGATGTATAACGAGCAGCGTCTGCATGCCGAGGTCGCTCCGTTGATGGTCGCGCTCGGCCGCTCGCTCGGCAGCCTGATGGACGGCGCGGAAGGCGACGTCTTCAACAATCGCATCTCGCGCAAACCGGTCGCAATGGCCGTGCACAACAATAACAAGCCGATCAATTCGGAGGGCGTGAATGAACTGGAAGCCGGAACTCGACGAGCTCGCCCGGCGCGAAGCCTTCGCGCGGGAGATGGGCGGCGTTGACAAGGTCAAGCGTCAGCATGACCAGGACCGACTGACTGTTCGGGAGCGTATCGACAGACTGACCGACAAGGGCAGCTTTCACGAGATCGGTGCCGTCTCCGGCATCGGCGAATACGATTCCAGCGGCGAGTTGCAGAAATTGACGCCGGCGAACTGCGTGTTTGGACGCGCGCGCGTCGATGGCCGCACCGTCGTCGTGGTCGGCGACGACTTTACCGTGCGCGGCGGCTCGGCGGATGCGTCCATCTCCGCAAAACCGTTGATGGCGGAGGAGATGGCGCACGATTTCCGTCTGCCCATCGTGCGCATCATCGAAGGCTCCGGCGGCGGCGGCTCGGTCAAGACCATCGAGACCAAGGGCGCAGCTAATCTGCCGGGCGGCATCGGCGGCACACGCTGGTATCGCTTCACGACGGAGAATTTGTCGCGCGTGCCTGTGGTCGCGCTCGGCCTCGGCTCGGTCGCGGGGCTCGGTGCCGCGCGTCTTGCCGCCAGCCACTATTCAATCATGACCAAAAAATCCGCGATGTTCGTCGCGGGCCCGCCGGTGGTGAAGGCGTTGGGGCAGGACCTCTCGAAGGAAGAACTCGGCGGCGCCGACATCCAGACCCGCGCCGGCGCGGTCGATCATGCCGTCGACACCGAGGAGGAGGCCTTTGCCTGCGCGCGGCGGTTCCTGTCCTATCTGCCGTCGTCGGTCTACGAGCTGCCGCCGACCTTGCCTTGCACCGACCATCCGGAGCGCACCGATGAGGCGCTGATGAACGCGGTGCCGCGTAACCGCAAGCAGGTCTACAAGATGCGGCCGATCATCGAATCGGTCGTGGACAAGGGCTCGTTCTTCGAGGTCGCCAGGAATTTCGGCAAGCCTGTTATCGTCGGTCTCGCGCGGCTCGAGGGCAGGGCGGTGATGCTGCTCGCCAGCGACAGCTTTCACTACGGCGGCTCCTGGACCGCGGATGCCTGCCAGAAGGTGGTGCGCTGGGTCGACTTCGCCGAGACCTTCCATTTGCCGATCGTCTATCTCATGGACTGCCCCGGCTTCATGATTGGCCTCGATGCCGAGAAGGCCGGCACGATCCGTCAAGGCGTCCGCGCCATGGCCGCGGTCAACCAGACCACGGTGCCCTGGTGCACGGTGATCCTGCGCAACGCCTTCGGCGTCGCCGGCGTGGTGCATCAGCCGGCCGACCGCTTCTCGATCCGCTACGCCTGGCCCTCGGCCTATTGGGGCTCGCTCCCGCTCGAAGGCGGCATCGAAGCCGCCTACCGCGCCGACATCGACGCGGCCGAAGATTCCCCGGCGAAGCTTAAGGAGATCCAGGAGCGCCTCAACAAGCTGCGCTCGCCGTTCCGCTCCGCCGAAAAGTTCTGGGTCGAGGAGATCATCGATCCCCGGAAGACGAGGTCGCTGCTGTGCGAGTTCGCGCGACTGGCGGAGCCGCTGCGAAAGCCCGGGCCGCCGGAGAGCATGACGATCAGGCCGTAAGCAGAGCCGTCGAGGGCTGCTCGCGCTTTGCCGCGGCAGCGATGGCGTGACCTCAAAACAAGAACGCGCTACGCTCCCCGGACAAGAACAAGAGGAAGCGCCAATCGTGTACGACTTCATTATCGTGGGCGGCGGCTCGGCGGGGTCCGTGCTGGCCCACCGGCTCTCCGCAAAGAGCGCCAACAAGATACTGCTCTGCGAAGCCGGACAGGACACGCCGCCCGGCGACGAGCCGGCCGAGATCAGGGACAGCTATCCGGGCACGGCCTATTTCGATCCGCGCTTCCACTGGACCGAGCTCAAGGTCACGACCCAGATCGTCAGCCACAACAATCCGAACGAGGGACGTCCGCCCTTACGCAAATACGAGCAGGCGCGCGTGCTCGGCGGCGGCTCCTCGATCAACGGCCAGATGGCCAACCGCGGCGCGCCGACCGATTACGACGAATGGGAAGCGCGCGGCGCCGCGGGTTGGAGCTGGAATGACGTGCTGCCCTTCTTCAAGAAGGTCGAGCGTGATCTCGATTTCGACGGCCCGTACCACGGCAAGGACGGTCGGATCCCGGTTCGCCGGATCCCGCGGGAGCACTGGACGCGACATTCGCAGGCGTTCGCCGACGCCTTCCAGCAGGCCGGCCACCAATACTTGGCCGACCAGAACGGCGAGTTCGTCGACGGGTTTTTCCCGGTGACGCACTCCAACCAGGCCGAGCAACGCGTCTCGGCCGCGATGGGCTATCTCGATCGTGCTACGCGCAAGCGCGCCAACTTGACGATCTCCACCAACACGCAAGTCAGAGAGCTGCTGTTCGAAGGCACGCGGTGCGTCGGTGTGAAGGCGACTGTCGACGGACGGGAGCAGGAATTCCGCGGCCGTGAAATCGTTCTCTCCAGCGGCGCCATCCATTCGCCGGCGCATCTGTTGCGCGCCGGCATCGGCCCGGTCGGTCACCTCAAGGATATGGGCATTCCAGTCCTGATGGGGCTGCAAGGTGTCGGCCAGCGCCTGATGGATCATCCCTCGATCTCGCTGTCGTCCTTTGTCCGCCGCGGCGCGCGCATGAACGAGCACACCAGGCGCCACATGCAGCTTGGCCTGCGTTATTCATCCGGGCTCGAAGGCGTGCCGAAAGGCGACATGTTCGTCGTCCTGCTCAGCAAATCGGCCTGGCACGCGGTCGGCGAGCAGATCGGATCGCTGCTGACGTTCGTCAACAAGACCTATTCCGAGACCGGACAGGTCAAGCTCGCCTCGCGCGACCCGGCAGCCGAGCCGATCGTCGAGTTCAACTTGCTATCCGACCGCCGCGATCTCGATCGCCTGATGAGCGGTTTCCGCAAGATGGCGGCCGTGCAGATGAGCGACGTCGTCAGGGCCGTGACGGACAAGCCGTTCCCGGCCTCCTATACCGACCGCGTGCGCAAGATCGGCGTGGTCAACACCAGGAACCGGATACTGACAAAAATCGCCGCGGCCCTGATGGACGGGCCGGCGGCGCTGCGCCACTACATGATCGACAATTTCGTGGTCGAGGGTTTTACCTTCGACGACGTGATCAACGACGACGAGGCGCTGGAAGCCTTCGTGCGCAAGGCGACCATCGGCGTGTGGCACGCCTCCTGCTCGTGCCGCATGGGCCGGGCGGAAGATCCGATGGCGGTGGTCGATCCAGAGGGCCGCGTCAAGGGCGTGCAGGGACTGCGCGTCGTCGACGCCTCGATCTTTCCGGTGGTGCCCTGCGCCAACACCAACTTTCCGGTTCTGATGTCGGCGGAGAAGATCGCGGCTGCGATGATGCAGTGAGCCGGTTCGCTTTTTGCGCCGTCCGCCGCGAATCAGGCGGTAGAAGCTGAAATTATGCAGGAGAATACCCGGAGCTGTTCCGCAGGGGACGGTCTGGGGCATCCGTCCTGATGCGGAACCGGGAACCGGCCTCGGGCGTTCTTTGCCAAATCTCGCCTTTCGGCTTGGAACCGGGGCGCTAGGCTGCGCGGCCCCGAACCGGGCCAGGGCGCGTCTTTTTTGGCGATAGACCTTCAGGGGGTTCTATGACCGATTCTTCGAGCGGGGCCCAAACCAGCGAGTCCGAAGATTTGCCGAGGATCTCGACCGGCAGTCAGGGCCTCGACGACATCCTCTATGGCGGGCTCGATCCCAATCGCATGTATCTCTACGAGGGTCGGCCCGGCTCGGGCAAGACCACCATGGCGCTTCAATTCCTCCTTGAGGGCGCCCGCTGCGGTGAACGCGTGCTCTATATCTCCTTGTCGGAAACCAAGCGTGAGCTGACGCTGGTTGCGCAGCGCCACGGCTGGTCGCTGCAAGGCGTCGACATCTTCGAACTTGTCCCGCCGGAGACGACGCTCGATCCGGACCGGGAGCTCACCGTTTTCCATCCCGCCGAAATGGAGCTGAGCGAAACGACCGGCCTGATATTCAAGGCAGTCGAACGGATCAATCCCGCGCGCGTGGTGCTGGACAGCCTGTCCGAGCTGCGCCTCCTTGCGCAGAACCCGCTGCGGTACCGGCGCCAGGTTCTGGCCCTGAAGCACTTTTTCACCAACCGCAATTGCACGGTCATTCTCCTCGACGACCTCTCGTCCTCCCAGGACGATTTGCAACTCCATTCGATCGCGCACGGCGTCGTCATGCTCGAACAGCTCGCCATCGATTATGGAGCAGAGCGCCGGCGGCTTCGCGTGATCAAGATGCGCGGCATTCGGTTTCGCGGCGGCTTCCACGATTTCACGATCGAAGCGGGAGGTGTGCGGATATTCCCCCGTCTGGTGGCGGCGGAACATCACGCCTCGTTTGTCGGCGAGTTCACGCCCAGCGGCAACGCGCAGCTCGATCTCCTTCTGGGAGGAGGGCTCGAGCGCGGCACCAGTGCGCTTCTTCTGGGCGCCGCCGGTGTCGGCAAGTCGTCTCTCGCGCTGACCTATGCGATCGCGTCGGCAGAACGCGGTGAGCATGCGGTGTTCTTTGCCTTCGATGAAGGTCGGGGCACCGTGGAAGCCCGGGCTCGAACGCTTGGGATGCCCCTCGAAAGCTACCTGCAATCGGGACTCATCCGATTTCAACAGATCGATCCCGCCGAGCTGTCCCCCGGGGAATTCGCCGCCAATGTGCGCAAGAGCGTCGAAAAGGATAACGCCAGAATTGTCGTCATCGACAGTCTGAACGGCTACCTCAACGCGATGCCGGATGAGCGATTTCTCATCCTCCAGATGCATGAGCTCCTGAGCTATCTCGCGCAAAAAGGCGTGCTGACCGTCCTGATCCTCGCCCAACATGGGCTGGTCGGCCCGATGGAAACGGCTCTCGATATCAGCTATTTGAGCGATGCCGTGCTCATGCTGCGCTATTTCGAGGTCGGCGGAACGGTGCGGCGTGCCCTCTCGGTCGTGAAGAAACGCAGCGGCAATCATGAAAATACCATCCGCGAGTTTCGCCTTGGCCGTGCCGGCATCACGCTGGGTCCTCCGCTGAGCGAGTTCAGCGGCATCTTCTCCGGAAATCCACGTTATACGGGCACGGAGATACCAGAAGGACCGGCGGAATGAGCGCTGCCCGCGATCATTGCGTTCTCGTGTTTGCCCCGATCGGCCGCGATGGACCGGCATCGGTCGAGCTTTTACGTAATTCGAATCTCGTAGCGATCAATTGTCGAGGTCTCCCTGAACTGGTCAGCGAGATGTCGGCGGGCGTGGGCGCGGTCCTTCTGGCCGAGGAGGGGTTGTTCGGGAAGGATACCCAGCCGCTGGCACATTGGATCGAGAGGCAGCCGCCCTGGTCTGACCTGCCCTTTGTCATTCTCACCAGCCATCGGGAGCAGCCGGCGGTGGTTGCCTGGCGCCGCAGTATCGTCGAGACACTCCGCAACGTTTCGCTGCTTGAACGCCCGGTTCAGCCGATCACGCTGACGAGCGCGGTTCAATCCGCAATGCGGGCCCGCCGGCGGCAATATGAAATTCGAACCTTGCTGCAGGCGCGCGAGCGGACGGCCCAGGAGCTCGAGAAGCTCGTGGTCGAGCGCACCCGTGCGCTCGAGGAGGCCAACAAGCATCTGCGGGCCGAAATGGAAGAGCGCGCCCGCGTCGAGGAGACCCTTCGTCAGGCCCAGAAGATCGAGGCCATCGGACAATTGACCGGCGGCGTAGCTCACGACTTCAACAATTTGCTAATGGTGATCTCCGGCGGCCTCGATTTGCTCGACCGGCAGACAGATCCTGATCGTCGGCGTCGTCTCATGGAAGGAATGGTCCAGGCGGCGCAGCGCGGTGCCGGCTTGACCAGGCAGCTTCTGACTTTTTCGCGGCGGCAGAAGCTCCGGCCCGTGGCTGTCGACATCGCATCGCAGATCGGCGGCATGCGCGAATTGCTCGATCGGAGCCTGAGAGGCGACGTTCACGTCGAGTTCGATTTTCCGGATGGTCTTTGGCCGGTGGAAGTCGATCCGGGAGAGCTCGAACTGGTCATTCTCAACCTGGCGGTCAACGCCCGCGATGCGATGCCGAGCGGTGGCACGATCGTTGTCCGTGGCGAGAACCTGGCCGGCCTGACCGAGGACGAGATCGCGGGCGATTACGTTCGTCTGTCCGTGGTCGATAGAGGTGTTGGAATGAGCCCGGAGATCCTGGCGCGGGTCTTCGAGCCGTTCTTCACGACCAAGGATGTCGGGAAAGGCTCGGGCCTGGGGCTTGCCCAGGTCCACGGATTTGCGACGCAGTCACGAGGGACGGTTCGAATCAAATCGACGGTCGGCGAGGGCACCAGCATCGAGCTCTATCTGCCGCGATCCAGGAACATCCCTTCTGGTGAACGCCATTTCATCGATCTGAACAGGGCGCGGCCGAAGAAGGCCAACCATGGCCGGATCCTCCTCGTCGAAGACGATGACGAGGTCGCCGCGCTGGTGAGCGAGATGCTGGCGCAACTCGGCTACGAAGTGACGCGCGCGGCGAGTGCTGCGGCGGCGCTCGGTGCCCTGGCGGACGGCCGCTCCGTCGATCTGGTGTTTTCGGATATCATGATGCCGGGCGGCATGAACGGTGTCGAACTCGCGCGCGAGATCAAGAGACGGCGAAGCGACATCCCGGTTCTGCTGACGAGCGGATACGCCGAAGCCGCGGTTCGCGACGCCGAAACGGCCGGCGTCCAGATTTTGCCGAAACCCTACCACATCGACGAACTCGCCGCAGCGCTCGGCGCAGCCAAGTCGGACTTTCGAATTGACGCGGAAAGCAAGCGCTCTGGGGCGTCGTGATTGGGCCTCATGATCGGCTTGCAGTCCGGCGTCAGTAGCGAATGCACACGCAGCCGCGTCTCAGTTGCAACGATAAGCATTCGCGTTCTGCGAGCCAATCATGCCCGTCGCTACGTGTGGATTATGATGATTGCAGGGAGCGGCCTGCAAGGGCAGCCACTTTCAGCCGCTCTTTGAGCCCATTTCAGCCAAACTGTTGTTGGTTTCTCGTTGTCGGGGCAGGGTCCTTCCAATTTGGAGCCCTGCAATGTTCAAGCCGGTTCTTTCTGCGTGTCTATTTGTTGCCTTTAGCTCAGTCGCTTCCGAAGCACGGCCCTATCGAATTCATCAAGCACCCGAATGCAATGTCACGATGCCCTGCGACCTTTCGTATTCGCAAACGCGCCGTGAGCGGATTCCCAGGTCCTCGCTAACGTCCAGGTCCTCATTACAAGCCTATCGCGCGACGCAACTGACAGTGACCGACGCAGGCGGCGCCGCGACGGCGAGCATCGCTGGGGCTCGCATTGTCGGCAGTCGTCCGGCAGGTTGCCCTTCCTCCTTCTGCGGCTGCGGCGCGGCTCTGCGCGTGTTCGGCCGTATCGTGCCGGAGTTGAATCTTGCGGCGAACTGGCTGCGCTTTCCGCGGACATCACCCGCACCGGGAATGGTCGCAGCCCGACGCGGACATGTGTTCGTCCTCGAACAACACCTGGGAGGGGACACCTGGTTGGCCTACGACGCCAACTCGGGCGGACACGCGACTCGAATGCATGCGCGTTCATTGCGTGGGTATACGATCGTCAACCCGCGCGGCGGTTCGGTCACTTGAGAGACCAGCCGGCCAAGGGCAGGGGGCACGTAACGAGCCGTGGAGCCGTCGGGCAAAACACCCTGTCAAGCCTGCGCTGGAATGATATTCGTATTTACAGAAGTTCGGATAAGGCGTAGTTTGCGCTCATCCCGGCCCGCTACAAGGGCGTTTCGCGATCGTCACGAGACGCGGGCCGGGAGGCGGTGGCCGCGACTGCGTCGGCGCGCTGGGCAAGCTGCAGGGCGGGTTTTCCCGTGAGCAACTGCACACGCGGTACGACACGGCGCTGACAGCGTCCCCGTTCGGTCTCGATGGCGAGCGCACGCCAGGCATCGGGGACAGGGGCGGGGAGGTGCGCGGACGGCAAAATCGTGTGGTCCTGACGCCCGGGGTCTGTGCGTCAAGTCTTGTGGTGATGCTGCTGCCCAACCGGGCCAGCACATCAGCCATCCGCGAGGCGACGGGGGCAATAGTGCATCGCTCCCCGGGGAGAGCGCGTCATAAGCCGTAATACCATTCGCGCAGGGAAGGCCGGTTGCTCGGCGTCACCTGTGGTCCACCCCGTGCGCGTCTGGTTCGCACACGGGACTGCGGGTGCCAGCCGGCGCCCGGCCTTCCCTGTGCCCTTTCTTGCGAGAGGGTGCGAAGACGAGAGCAAAGCTCGGGCGAATGAGCCGCGAGAATGCGAAGCCATGCGTTCTGAGAAGCCATGCGTTCTGAATGGAAGGAATTTATGCGCAGTCTCGTGCCCCGGACGCAGCGCAGCGTCGCTTTGACGGTGCGCTGAAGAGCCGGGGCCCATATCACTGCGACGGCGCGCGCAATCTCGACGTCGACGCTGCGGTCTTCGGCGTCACCACCACGATCAGGTACTAGGCCATCGCGGCTTGCGGCTTTGGCTTCGGTTGTCGCGAGAGCGTCAGCACGATCAAGGAGGCGAACACGCAGAGTGCGCCGGCGATGAAGAAGGCGGGAAGATAGCTCTGATACACCGTCCGCGAAAATCCGGCGCCGAAGGCGGCGGTGCCCGCGCCGAGCTGGTGGCCGGCAAAGATCCAGCCGAACACCAGATTGGCGCGCTCGGGTCCGAATTTCTGGGCGGTGAGGCGCACCGTGGGCGGCACGGTTGCGATCCAGTCGAGCCCGTAGAACATCGCGAAGATCGAGAGCCCATAGAACGAGAAATCGCTGAAGGGGAGGAAGATCAGCGAGAGCCCGCGCAGGCCGTAGTACCAGAACAAGAGGTAGCGGTTGTCGTAGCGGTCCGACAGCCAGCCCGACATGATGGTGCCGAAGAAGTCGAAGATGCCCATCGCAGCCAGCAGACCGGCAGCCTGCACCTGCGGAATGCCGAAATCGAGGCACATCGGGATCAGGTGCACCTGCACGAGGCCGTTGGTGGATGCGCCGCAGACGAAGAAGGTCGCAAACAGGACCCAGAATGCGCGCGACTTCGAGGCGTCGCGCAGCGTGCCGAGTGCCACAGCCGTGATCGAGCCGTGGCTGACCGGCGGGGCGGGCAGGGGCTCGGTGCCTTCGTCGCCGAAGGGGCGCAGGCCGACGTCGCTCGGGCGGTCCCGCATCACGAGGAGAACTCCCAGAGCGGAAACGCAGAGCGCGATGCAGACAAAGCCGAGTGCAAGCCGCCAGCCGTATCGTTCGGTCAGGCTTGCAAGCAGCGGCAGGAAGACGAGCTGGCCGGTGGCGACGCTCGCGGTCAAAATGCCGACGACGAGGCCGCGCCGCGCCGCGAACCAACGGGTCGCAATGGTGGCGCCCAGCACCAGCGCGGTCATGCCGGTGCCGAGGCCGATCACGACGCCCCACAGTACGACGAGCTGCCAGACCTCTGTCATGCCGAGCGACAGGATCAGCCCGGAGACGACGATGAGCTGAGCCAGCAGCGTGACGTTGCGCAGGCCGTAGCGGTTCAGGAGCGCGGCAGCGAACGGCGCCATCAGCCCGAACAGGATGAAGCGGATCGACAGCGCGGACGAGATCTCCGCCGTGCTCCAGCCGAACTCTTTCTGAAGCGGAATGATGAACACGCCGGGCGCACCGACCGTGCCGGCGCTGATCAGCGCGGTGAGGAAGGTCACGCCGACCATCACCCAGCCGTAATGAATATTGCGGCGGCCCAGTGTTGCCGCGAGCCAGTTCGAGATCATTGGGCCTCAATCTTGGTGGGCAGGATTTGAAACACCTGCGCGAGTTTGCAGAATGGCACGGGACGCGTCTGTCGGAAATGACGGAGTTCCCGCATTTCCGGACTTTTGCGTCAATGCGTCAGGCGCTCCACCGCGATCGCAGTGGCTTCGCCGCCGCCGATGCAGAGCGCCGCCACACCGCGCTTGAGGTTTTTTGCTTCAAGCGCATGCAGCAGCGTCACGATCAGCCGTGCGCCGGTGGCGCCGATGGGGTGGCCGAGCGCGCAGGCGCCGCCGTTGATGTTGAGCTTCTCGCGGGGAATGCCGAGATCGCGCTGCGCCGCCATCGCCACCACGGCGAAGGCTTCGTTGATCTCGAACAGATCGACATCGCCGGCACTCCAGCCGACCTTGTCCAGGAGCTTGCGGATCGCCGGGATCGGCGCCGTGGTGAACCATTGCGGCTCCTGGCTATGGGTGGCGTGGCCCTTGATCTCTGCCAATGCGGGCAGGCCGTTGCGATCGGCGAGCGACCGCGTCGTCAGCACCAGCGCGGCGGCGCCGTCGGCGTTGGCGGAGGAGGCCGCCGGCGTGATGGTGCCGTTGGCGCGGAACGCCGGCTTCAGCCCGGGAATCTTTGCGGGATCGACCTTCAGCGGATGCTCGTCATTGGCGACGATGCGGGGGCCTGCCTTCTCGCTCAGCGTGATCGGCGCGATCTCGGCCTTGAACGCGCCACCCTCGACCGCCTTGCGCGCGCGACTCAGCGTCTCCATCGCATAGGCGTCCTGGTCCTTGCGGGTAAACTGATAGGCTTCCGCAGTCGCCTCGCCGAAATCGCCCATCGAGCGGCCGGTCTCGTAGGCGTCTTCGAGGCCGTCCATCATCATGTGGTCGATGATGCGGTCATGGCCGGCGCGATAGCCGCCGCGTGCCTTCGCCAGCAGATACGGCGCGTTGCTCATGCTCTCCATGCCGCCGGAGACGACGATCTCGGCCGAACCGGCGCGAATGATGTCGTGCGCCAACATGGTCGCCTTCATGCCGGAGCCGCAGACCTTGTTGACGGTTGTCGCGCCGGTGGCGTCGGGCAGGCCGGCTGCGCGCGCAGCCTGGCGCGCCGGGGCCTGGCCCTGGCCGGCCGGCAGCACGCAGCCCATGAAGACTTCGTCGACCTTTTCCGGCGCGAGCTTCGCACGCTCCAACGCCGCGGCGATCACATGCGAGCCGAGCTTGTGTGCGGGCAGCGGCGACAGCTCACCCATGAAACGGCCGAGCGGGCTACGGACGGCGGAGACAATGACGACAGGATCAGCGGTTTCGGCCATGGCGGGACTCCCTGCGATGGTGGGTAAGATTATGACCATCATATGATGCGGCGCAAAAAATGCAACCGCATCCGGCATGAGAAATTGTCGTGGCTCGGATGAGATTTGCTCGTTCGAAGGAAGGAGGCTGTGGGGCAGGCCTACCGCTTCCGGTTGACGAACGCCTGCATCAGCCGCGTCGGCTCGTCGGTCAGGAACGATTGGCCGAACACTTTCACGCTCAAATTCACCGACTCCGTCAGCGGCAGTTCCTCCCATTGCCGAAGCAGTGCCTTCTGCGATCGCAGCGCCTCGGGGCCGCATTCGAGCAGCGCCTGCACGAGGTGCTCGACGGCCGCGTCGAGTCCGCCCTCCGGCGCGACCTTGTCGACCAGACCCCAGGCCAGCGCCGTCGGCGCGTCGATGTTTTCGGCGGTCATCACCAGCCAGCGCGCGCGGGCCCAGCCGATCAGGCGCGGCAGCAGCGCGGCATGGATCACCGAGGGGATACCGACGCGCACCTCCGGCATGCCGAAATGCGCATCATGCGCGGCAATGCGGAAGTCGCAGGCCGCGGCCACTTCGAGCCCGCCGCCGAGGCACCAGCCCGGCATGCGTGCGATCACGGGGGCGGGGAAGGCGCGCACGGCCTCGCAGAGATCGCGCAGGCGGCTGATGAAGGCTTCGGCCGATGTCTGGTCGAGCTTCACCATCTCCTTGATGTCGGCGCCGCCGATCATGCTTTTCTCGCTCTGGCCGCGCAGCACCATGACGCGGATGCTGCGATCAGTCGCGAGCTTCTGCAAACCTTCGCGGACCGCGTCGGTCACGGGGGAGCCGAGGATGTTGAGCGAGCCGGCGTTGCAGATCGCGACATGAACGACGCCGCGCGCATCGCGCGTCACGCCGCAGTGGTGGTTGAGCATTTCCATGATGGGATCTCTGATTTCGTGGACGTTGCGCAAAGGTACGCCGTTCGGGATCACTTCCGAGCCGAAACGCATTGGTTGTCAAGCGGTGGGGGGGCGGAGTTGCCAGCGCGAAGTCCGCGAGATAGCATGATGCACATCATGCAATGGAGTGTCCATGTCCGACAACGATCAACTCGACCTGTTTTCACCCGCGCAACGGCGCGAGCGTGTCGTGGACTGGCAAGTGCCCGCGCCGGTCGCAAAGGCGGCCATGGGGCTATCGGGCATGGATGCGATGATGGGCATCCGCGACGGCCGCTTGCCGCCGCCACCTTTTGCAAAACTGATCGGCTTCACCATGGCCGTGGTCGAACCGGGCCGGATCGTGATGGAACTGGAGCCGCGCGAAGATCTCGAAAATACCATCGGCCTGCTGCACGGGGCGACCGCCGCGGCGCTGATCGATACTGCCATGGGCTGTGCGATCTCGACCCGGTTGGAGGCCGGGCAGAGCTCGGTCACTCTCGACCTGAAAATGACCTTCCTGCGTCCGCTCTCGGTCCGTTCCGGGCTGATCTCGGCCGAAGGCAAAGTGATCAAGCTGGGACGCCAGAGCAGCTACGCCGAAGGTTTTGTGCGCGACGGCAAGGGGGCGCTTGCGGTCCATGCAACTGCAACCTTTTCGATGATCGGCAATATCTTAACATGAATTAATGCGCCGCCTGCTCCATTTCTGTGTTATGAGATGATCTTCGACATTCAATGAGACCAGCATGCGCTATTCCCGGGAACACAAGCAGGAAACACACGACCGTATCGTGAAGAAGGCTTCCGTGCGGCTGCGCGAAAAGGGCGCCCACGGCATTGGCGTCGCCGACCTCATGAAGGAAGCGGGCCTGACCCATGGCGGCTTCTACGCGCATTTCGATTCTCGCGAGGCGCTGGTGATCGAGGCGTTTGGCTACGCCATGGATCGCGGGATGGACCATTGGCGCAAGATCACCGACGAGGTCGCGCCGGAGAAGCGGCTGGCGCTGATCGCGGAAGCCTATCTCTCAGCGCTCCATCGCGACAATCCCGGCCATGGTTGCTCGATCCCCGCGCTCGGCGCCGAGATCGCCCGCGAGAGCCCGAAAACGCGAAAGGCCTTTGCCGGCAAGCTCGACGAGATGATCGAGATGATGACCGACTTCATCCCGAACCTCCCGCGCAAGGCAGCGCGCAAGCAGGCAATCGCGACGCTGACCACCATGGCCGGCACCATGCTGCTGGCGCGCATCGCCGGCTCGAGCGAGCTGTCGGACGAGGTGCTGAAGACGGGCAGGGAGAGCGCGCTGGATGGCGCGCGCCGTGAGCCGAAGACTGCGGCGGCGAAGAAGGCGAAGCAGAATTAGCGACAGCCAGAGGCTCCAGGCCTCATCCTGAGGAGACCGCGAAGCGGTCGTCTCGAAGGATGGTCGCGGGTGAGATACCGGCCTCTATGGTTCGAGACGGCGCTGCGCGCCTCCTCACCATGAGGATCTGGCAGTTGGGCTCTCAACACCCCCGAATTCACCGCCCCGCGAACAGCGCCCGCTCGCGCTCGACGATCTCGCTGATGTAATCCGCCACAGCCCTGATCCGCGCGAGGTCCTTGCTGTCGGCGTGCATCAGCATCCAGAAGGTGCGGGTGATCGAGACCTCTTCCGTCAGTACCGCAATCAGCTGCGGATAGTCGGCCGCCATGAAGTGCGGCAGGACAGCGATACCGAAGCCCGCGAGCGTGGCATTGAGCTGCGCGATCAGATTGGCGCTGCGCAAGCGTGCGGAGATCTTCGGCGACACCTGCGGCAGATAATCGAGCTCGGGCGTGAACAGCAGCTCCTCGATATAGCCGACGAAGCGGTGTTGCGGCAGGACCTCGCGCGAGGTGATTTTCGGGAAACGATCGAGATAGGCGGGCGCGGCATAGAGCCCGAGGCGGTAGTCGAGCAGTTTGCGGCCGACGATGCGGCCTTCCTTCGGCATGGTCAGGCTGATGGCAATATCGGCCTCGCGCTTGGAGAGGCTGAACAGCCGCGCGGTCGCGACCAGTTGCAGATCGAGGTCGGGATAGCGGTCGGCGAAGGGCGCGAGCCGCGGCGCCAGGAACGCAGTCCCAAAACCGTCGGGCGCGCCGATCCGCACCGTGCCGGTCAGCCGGGCCACGGAGCCGCCAACCTGCTCCTGGTTGGCGACGATGGTCGATTCCATGGCCTCCGCGCTGTCGGCGACGCGCTGCCCGGCCTCCGTCAGGAGGTAGCCGGTCTTGCGCCGGTCAAACAGCTTTGCCGAGAGGTGCTTCTCCAGCCGGTCGACGCGGCGGATGACGGTGGCATGGTCGACGCCGAGCTGTTTTGCCGCAGCCGAAACCGAGCCGCCCCGCACGATGGCCAGCACAAAGCGGAAGTCGTCCCAGTCGATAGCGCCTTGATCCAGCATTTTCGCACATCTATGGTGCATTATCTCAGACTTGAATCCTATAAAATGCAGGTTGATAGGATTTGTCAAAGCGATCGTGCTCGACTTCCAGGGAGATCATTCCATGCGTTCAATCGGACATTTCATCGGCGGCAGGGAGGTCAAGGGCACATCGGGCCGCACCGCCGACGTTTTCGAGCCGATGACCGGTGACGTCCAGGGCAAGGTAGCGCTGGCGTCCAAAGCCGAGGTCCGCGCTGCCGTCGAGAACGCCCGCGCCGCGCAGCCGGAATGGGCCGCGACCAACCCGCAGCGCCGTGCCCGCGTGATGATGAAATTCGTCGAGCTGGTGCAGCGCGACTACGACAAGCTTGCCGAGATGCTGGCGCGTGAGCACGGCAAGACCGTGCCCGACGCCAAGGGCGACATCCAGCGCGGCCTCGAAGTCGCGGAATTCGCCTGCGGCATCCCGCATCTGATGAAGGGCGAATACACCGAAGGCGCCGGACCCGGCATCGACATCTACTCCATGCGCCAGGCGCTCGGCGTCGTCGCCGGCATCACGCCGTTCAATTTCCCGGCGATGATCCCGATGTGGAAGTTCGCCCCCGCGATCGCCTGTGGCAACGCCTTCATCCTGAAGCCGTCGGAGCGCGATCCCGGCGTGCCGATGATGCTGGCCGCGCTGATGATCGAGGCGGGCCTGCCGGCTGGCATCCTCAACGTCGTCAACGGCGACAAGGAAGCGGTCGACGCCATCCTCGACGATCCCGACATCAAGGCCGTCGGCTTCGTCGGCTCCACGCCGATCGCGCAATACATCTACGAGCGTGCCGCGCAGACCGGCAAGCGCTGCCAGTGTTTTGGCGGCGCCAAGAACCACGCCATCATCATGCCCGATGCCGACATGGATCAGGCCGTCGACGCACTGATCGGCGCCGGCTACGGTTCGGCCGGCGAACGCTGCATGGCCGTCTCGGTGGCCGTGCCCGTCGGCAAGTCCGCCGCCGACCGCCTGATGGAAAAGCTGATCCCGCGCGTCGAGTCGCTCAAGATCGGCACCTCGATCGATCCGTCGGCCGATTACGGTCCGCTGGTGACGCGCGAGGCGGTCGAGAAGGTCAAGGGCTATATCGATATCGGCATCAAGGAAGGCGCGACGCTCGCCGTCGACGGCCGCGGCTTCAAGATGCAGGGCTACGAGAACGGTTTCTATCTCGGCGGTTCGCTGTTCGACAACGTCACCAAGGACATGCGGATCTACAAGGAAGAGATCTTTGGTCCCGTGCTCTCGGTCGTGCGCGCGCACGACTACAAGGAAGCGCTGGCGCTGCCGTCCGAGCATGACTACGGCAACGGTGTTGCGATCTTCACCCGCGACGGCGATGCCGCACGCGACTTCGCGGCCAAGGTCAATGTCGGCATGGTCGGCATCAACGTGCCGATCCCTGTGCCGATCGCCTACTACACCTTCGGCGGCTGGAAGAAGTCCGGCTTCGGCGATCTCAACCAGCACGGCCCGGATTCAGTCCGCTTCTACACCAAGACCAAGACGGTGACCTCGCGCTGGCCGTCCGGCGTCAAGGAAGGCGCGGAGTTCTCGATTCCGCTGATGAAGTAAGGCTGTAGCCCAGCCCGTCATGCGAGCGTAGCGAAGCAATCCAGACTTTCTCCTCGGACACACTGGATTGCTTCGTCGCTTCGCTCCTCGCAATGACGAGAACAGTGAGCAGCCCATCATGCAGTTCGCTTTGAACGAGGATCAGATCGCGGTTCGCGACATGGCGTTGGCGTTTGCGGCTTCGAGGATCGCGCCGCACGCGCTACGCTGGGACGAGGAGAAACATTTTCCCGTCGAAACCATGCGCGAGGCCGCCACGCTCGGCATGGGCGGCATCTACATCCGCGAGGATGTCGGCGGCTCCGCCATGACGCGGTTCGACGCGGCGCTGATTTTTGAGGCGCTGGCGACGGGCTGTCCGACCACCTCGGCTTTCATCTCCATCCACAACATGGCGTCCTGGATGATCGATGCCTACGGCAGCGACACCCAGCGCCACACATGGTTGCCAAAGCTCTGCACCATGGAGCTGATTGCGAGCTACTGCCTGACCGAGCCCGGCGCCGGCTCGGACGCTGCAGCGCTGCGCACCCGCGCCGTGCGTGACGGCGATCATTATGTGCTGAACGGCCAGAAGCAGTTCATCTCCGGCGCCGGCGGCACTGATCTCCTGGTCGCGATGGTGCGCACCGGTGGCGATGGTCCCGGCGGCATCTCGACCCTAGTCATCGACGGCAAGACGCCGGGCGTCTCGTTCGGCGCCAACGAGCGCAAGATGGGCTGGAACGCGCAGCCGACCCGCGCCGTGATTTTCGAGAACGCCCGCGTGCCGGTCGCCGATCGCTTAAGCGAAGAGGGCGTCGGCTTCAAGATTGCGATGGCCGGTCTCGACGGCGGACGTCTCAACATCACGGCATGCTCGCTCGGTGGTGCGCAGACCGCGTTCGACAAGGCGCGTTCCTACATGAAAGAGCGCAAAGCCTTCGGCAAGCGCCTAGACGAATTCCAGGCGCTGCAATTCCGCCTCGCCGACATGGCAATCGAGCTCGAGGCCGCGCGCACATTCTTGTGGCGCGCAGCGGCGGCGCTGGACCGCAAGGACCCGGACGCCACCATGCTGTGTGCCATGGCCAAGCGTTTTGGGACCGACGCCGGCTTCGAGGTCGCCAACCAGGCGCTCCAGCTCCATGGCGGCTACGGTTACCTCAGCGAATACGGGATCGAGAAGATCGTGCGCGATTTGCGGGTGCACCAGATCCTCGAAGGCACCAATGAAATCATGCGGCTCATCGTCGCGCGCAAACTGATCGAGGGCGGGCGATGAGTGGTGTGGAAGAGCACGATCTGGTCGCACGGGTCGAAGGCTCGGCCGGCATTATCAGGCTCAACCGTCCGAAGGCGATCAACGCCGTGACGCTGGAGATGTTTCGCGGCATCGACAAGGCGCTCGACCGTTTTGAGGCCGATCCTGCCGTTGCCGTGATCGTGCTGGAAGGTGCCGGCGAGCGCGGCCTGTGTGCCGGCGGCGACATCCGCGCGCTCTGGGAGAGCTCGAAGGTCGACGGCGATCTCGGCAAGATTCTGTGGCGGGAGGAGTACATCCTCAACGCCCGGATCAAGAAATTCCCAAAACCCTATGTCGCTTTCATGGACGGCATCGTGATGGGCGGCGGCGTCGGGCTCTCGGCCCATGCGAGCCATCGAATCGTCACCGAGCGCACCAGGCTCGCGATGCCCGAGGTCGGGCTCGGTTTCTTCCCCGATGTCGGCGGCACCTATCTGTTGTCACGCTCGCCGGGCGAGATCGGCACCTATTTTGGTCTCACCGGCCAGACCATGAACGGCCCCGACGCCATCCATGCGAAATTCGCCGATGCCGTGGTGCCGGTTGCCAAATGGCCGGGGCTGCGCGAGGCACTGACCAAGGTTCGCCAGGGCGTGACCGCGGCTGATGTGAGCAAGTTGATCAACGGTTTTGCCACAGGCGAGGCCGCGGGGCCGGTGGCAGCCAGGCAGGCGACGATCGACGCATTGTTCGGCTTCGACCGCATGGAGGACATCGTCGCTGCGCTCAAGCACGACGGCTCGGAGTTCGCCCATGCGACATTGAAGACGCTCAATGAAAAGTCACCGCGCGGCATGGTGGTGACGCTCAAGCTTTTGCGGCTCGCGCGCGCGGCGGCGAGCCTGGAGGAGTGCTTGGCGCGCGAATATCGCGCCGCGCTGGAAGTCTTCCGCAGCGACGATTTTCGCGAGGGCGTACGCGCCGCCGTAATCGACAAGGACCGCAATCCGACCTGGTCGCCGCCGCGCATCGAGGATGTCACGCCGGACCTGCTTGCGCCGTATCTCACCGAGATTGGCGCCGACGAATTGAAGTTCAACTAATCAACGAAACGCATCACGGGAGGACATCGAGATGGCCACGATTGCATTCATCGGTCTCGGCAACATGGGCGGCCCGATGGCGGCCAATCTGGTCAAAGCCGGCCACAAGGTGGTGGCCTTCGATCTCGCCGAGGGCTCGCGCAACCAGGCCAAGGCCGATGGCGCCGGCATAGCCGACAGCGCGGCGGGCGCAGTGAAGGGCGCTGATGTGGTCGTCACGATGCTGCCCGCCGGCAAGCACGTTCTCGGCGTGTGGGGCGAGGTCGTTCCTGCGATGTCCAAGGGCGCGCTGATCATCGATAGTTCCACCATCGACGTCGAGAGTGCAAGGCAGGCGCATGCGCTGGCCACCAAGAGCGGCGTGCTCGCGGTCGATGCGCCGGTCTCCGGTGGCACCGGTGGCGCCAAGGGTGCGACGCTCACTTTCATGTGCGGCGGCGAGGAGCGCGCATTTGCGGCGGCCAAGCCGGTGCTGGAGAAGATGGGCAAGAAGATCGTCCATTGCGGCGGCGCCGGCGCTGGCCAGGCGGCAAAGATCTGCAACAACATGATCCTCGGCATTTCCATGATCGCGGTGAGCGAAGCCTTTGCGTTGGCTGAGAAGCTCGGCCTCTCGCATCAGGCGCTGTTCGACGTCGCCTCGACCTCGTCGGGCCAGTGCTGGTCGCTCACGACCTATTGCCCGGTGCCGGGACCGGTGCCGACCTCACCGGCCAACAACGACTATAAGCCGGGTTTTGCCTCGGCGCTGATGGTAAAGGATCTGACGCTGGCGCAGGACGCCGCCAAGGCCGCGGGTGCGGCGACGCCGCTCGGCAAGCATGCGCAGGAGATCTATCAGTCCTTCGACGCAGCCGGCCAGGGCGGGGTGGATTTTTCCGGAATTATCAAGCACGTTAGGAGTCTGGCCGGGAAAGCTTGATGACGACATTTCAGGAAGCGCGCGCGTTTCTGCTTCACAACCGCACGGACTACGAGACAGCGGTCAAGGACTTCCGCTGGCCCGATCCGGTTCCTTTCAACTGGGCGCTCGACTGGTTCGACGCCGAGCTGGCGGCGAATATTGACAGCAAGGATCGTCCTGCGATCTGGATTGTCGATGCCGCGCAGGACCGGCAGACCAAATTGTCTTTCGCGGCACTCTCGCGCCGCTCCAACCAGGTGGCGAACTTCCTGCGCGCGCAGGGCCTGAAGCGCGGCGATCATCTCCTGCTGCTGCTCGGCAATGTGGTTCCGCTGTGGGAGACCATGCTGGCTGCGATGAAGCTCGGCGTCGTCGTGATTCCCGCCACCACGCTGCTCACGGCCGACGAACTCCGCGACCGGCTCGATCGCGGCAAGGCGAAGGCGGTGGTCGCCGCCGAGGATCAGGTCGCAAAATTCACCAGCCTTGGTGCGGAGAACATCGTCCGCATTGTGGTCGGTGCGGCCTGCGACGGCTGGCTTGCCTATGACGGAGCGGCAAAAGCTTCGGAGCAATTCACGCCTGACGGCCCGACCAACGCCGATGACGCGATGCTGCTCTATTTCACCTCGGGCACCACGGCAAAGCCAAAACTGGTGCGGCACAGCCAGCGCAGCTATCCCGTCGGCCATCTCTCGACCATGTACTGGATCGGGTTGAAGCCTGGCGATGTCCATCTCAACATTTCCTCGCCCGGCTGGGCCAAGCACGCCTGGAGCTGTTTGTTCGCGCCGTGGAATGCGGGCGCGACCGTGTTTGTGGTCAACCAGCCGCGCTTCGACGCGAAGGGATTGCTTGCCACCATCGGCCGCTGCGGCGTCACCACGCTGTGCGCGCCGCCGACGGTGTGGCGGCTGTTCATCCAGGAGAACCTCGCAGCTTTCAAGGTGGCGTTGCGCGAGGTCTGCGGCGCGGGCGAGCCGCTCAACCCTGAAGTGATCGACCAGGTGCAGGCCGCCTGGGGCCTCACCATCCGCGACGGCTATGGCCAGACTGAAACGACCGCGCTCGCCGGCAACTCGCCGGGGCAAAAGATCAAGGTCGGATCGATGGGCCGGCCCTTGCCGGGCTACCGCGTGCAGGTCAGCGACGCCGACGGCTATCCTGCCAGGGAAGGCGAGGTGGCGCTGCTGCTGGGCCGTGAGCGTCCCGCCGGCCTGATGCAGGGATATCAGGGCGACGACGGCGGGCTGTCCGGCACCGAAGGCGAACTCTATCGCAGCGGCGACGTCGTGTTCGAAGACGAGGATGGCTATCTCACGTTCGTCGGCCGCTCCGACGACGTGTTCAAATCCTCCGATTATCGCATCAGCCCGTTCGAGCTGGAGAGCGTGTTGCTCGAGCATGAGCTGGTGGCGGAAGCCGCCGTGGTGCCGAGCCCGGATCCGATCCGGCTCGCGGTTCCCAAGGCCTTCGTGCTGCTGACCGCGGGCGCGGAGCGATCGCCAGCGACGGCGCTCTCCATCTTCCAACATCTGCATACGCGCCTTGCGCCGTTCAAGCGCATCCGCCGCCTCGAAATCGTCACGGAGCTGCCGAAGACGATCTCAGGCAAGATCCGCCGCGTGCAGCTACGACGTCTCGAGCGCGACGACGACCGCAACGATCCCCTGCGCGGCCGGGAATTCCGGGAAGAGGATTTTCCGGAGCTGCCGAAAACACGGAGTGAGACCTAAGTGAACGAGGTCTGGAAGAAGCCGCCGATTTCCTTGGACGCCTATCAGGCCATGGTCGGCAAGGAGATCGGCGTGTCGTCGTGGCACCTGGTCGACCAGCCCCGCATCGACACCTATGCCGACGTGATCGAGGATCACCAGTTCATCCATGTCGATCCGGAGCGTGCGAAGAAGGAGACGGCGTTCGGCACCACCATCGCGCACGGCTTCCTCACGATGTCGCTGCTGTCGATCATGTCCTACGAGGTGATGCCCGTCATCGCGGGCACCACGATGGGCGTCAATTACGGTTTCGACAAGCTGCGCTTTATCTCGCCGGTGCGCTCGGGCAAGCGCGTTCGGGGCCGTTTCGTGCTGGCGGAAGCCAAGCTGCGCAAGCCGAACGAGCTGCAGTCCCGCACCAACGTCACGGTGGAGATCGAAGGCGAAGACAAGCCCGCGCTGGTCGCGGAGTGGCTTGGCTTGGTCTATTTCGCCTAGGGTAGGTCGGCATGGCCGGGCTTGACCCGGCCAGCCATCGCTGCTCAAAAGCTGTTCAAATCTCTCGCGGAGCTTTCTCACCCTCTCCCCTGTGGGAGAGGGTGGCTTCGCGGAACGCGAAGCCGGGTGAGGGTATCTCTCCGCGAGCTCCGCCGTCGATAGAGACCCCTCATCCGGCGCTTCGCGCCACCTTCTCCCACAAGGGGAGAAGTAAGAAGAAGCAGGAACTGCACAATGGCAATCAGGTTCGACGGACGCGTCGCCATCGTTACCGGCGCGGGCAATGGTCTCGGACGGGCGCATGCGCTGGGGCTGGCGAGCCGCGGTGCGAAAGTCGTAGTCAACGATTTCGGCGGCGCGCGCGACGGCAGCGGCGGTTCGCTCTCGCCCGCGGAAGCCGTGGTCGAGGAAATCCGCAAGGCCGGCGGCACCGCGATGGCCGACGGCGCCGACGTTTCGAATTTCGAGCAGGTCACCGCCATGGTCGAGCGTGCCACCAAGGAGTGGGGCAGCGTGGACCTCGTGTGCGCCAATGCCGGCATTTTGCGCGACAAGTCGTTCGGCAAGATGGAAGCGGCCGATTTCCAGAAGGTGCTCGACGTGCACCTCGTCGGCACCTTCTATTGCTGCAAGGCAGCCTGGGCCGGCATGCGCGACCGCAGCTACGGCCGCATCGTGCTGACCACGTCGTCCTCCGGCCTCTACGGCAATTTCGGCCAGGCCAATTACGGTGCGGCCAAGTCGGGCATGGTCGGCCTGATGAACGTGCTGGCGGAAGAGGGCCGCAAGTCAGACATCCGCGTCAACATCATCTCGCCGACGGCGGCAACCCGCATGACGGAAGAGCTGCTGCCGCCGCAGGCGCTGCAATTGATGAAGCCGAACGCGATCACGCCCGCGGTCGAGTACATGCTCAGTGAGGATGCGCCGACCCGCACCATCATGGGCGCCGGCGCCGGTTCGTTTGCGGTGATCAAGATCGTCGAGAGCGAAGGCGTCAACCTGCCGGAGTCCGAGTGGACCCCGGACGGGGTCGCGGCGCATTTCGCCGAGATCAGCGACATGTCGAAGGCGAAGGCGCTGCAGGGCGCGTTCGAGCAGACGCAGAAATACGTGGCGCAGGCCGCGGCGCGCGCCGGGGTAAAACTCTGACAGGCGTCGCCGTCATCGGCGCCGGCCCTGCCGGGCTGATGGCGGCCGAAGTGCTGGCGCAAGGCGGTGCTCGCGTCACCGTCTACGACGCGATGCCGTCGGCGGGCCGCAAATTGTTGATGGCCGGCCGCGGCGGACTCAATCTCACCCACAGCGAGCCGCTGCCGCAGTTCATGGCGCGCTACCGCGAGGCGGCGCCGAAACTGAACGCGGCGATCGAAACGCTTCCACCTGACGCCTTGCGCGCCTGGAGCGAGGCGCTGGGTGAGCCGACTTTTGTCGGCTCCAGCGGGCGTGTGTTTCCGAAAGCGTTCAAGGCCTCGCCCTTGCTGCGGGCCTGGCTGCGACGGCTCGATGCCGCCGGCGTGCGCTTTGCCTTTCGCCATCGCTGGATGGGCTGGGACGGGGAGGGACGGCTAGTCCTTGAAAAACCCGGCGGCGGCGCCGCCATCGCCGCAGACGCCACGGTGCTGGCACTCGGCGGCGCAAGCTGGCCGCGACTGGGCTCCGATGGCGGCTGGACTACGATCCTGGCCGACAAAGACATTTCAATCTCGCCGCTGCGGCCTGCGAACTCCGGCTTCATCGTCGCCTGGTCCGAAATCTTCCGCACGCGCTTCGAAGGCCATCCGCTCAAGGGTGCTGTGCTGTCCTTCGGCCCGCACCGCGCGCGCGGCGAAGCCGTCATCACAAGCGGCGGGATCGAGGGCGGGACGATCTATGGATTGTCGGCCGAACTGCGCGAGGCGATTGCGGCGAACGGCGAAGCGGTCCTGCACGTCGCTTTGCGGCCGGACGTGCATCATGGCGAACTCGTCAAGCGTCTGTCCGCCTCGCGCGGCAAGCAATCATTCTCCAACTTCTTGCGCAAGGCTGCGCAGCTGTCTCCGGTCGCTGTCGGGCTGTTGCAGGAAGCGGCCATCGGTGCGGGTCAATCGTTGTCGGCAATGTCGGCTGAACGATTGGCGGAGCTGATTAACGCCGTGCCGATCAAGCTCGCAGGCGTGGCGCCGATCGCGCGCGCGATCTCCAGCGCCGGCGGGATTTCGTTCGACGAGCTCGACGCGGACTTCATGATCCGCAAGCTGCCGGGCGTGTTCGCAGCCGGTGAGATGCTGGACTGGGAGGCGCCGACGGGTGGCTATTTGCTTCAGGCCTCGTTCGCGACGGGGGCTGCGGCGGGGCGGGGTATGCTTAAGTGGCTCGACCGCTAAACACCGTCATTGCGAGCGTAGCGAAGCAATCCAGAATCCTCCACGGAGGTAGTCTGGATTGCTTCGTCGCAAGAGCTCCTCGCAATGACGGCTGTGGAATCGTCGAAGCCCCTACCGCAGCTTCCCCCGTGCCGCGACTGGAAGCGTGCCGATGATTTCTTCGCCGCGCACCATCACCACCTCGTCCATCATGTTGACGACGACGCAGACATGATTGGGCACGATCCGCACGATGTCGCCGACATTGGGCCTGGTGTTGCTGCGGGAGAGGTCGAGGAAGCCGTGTTCTTCCGCGAAGCGCGCGATCTTGGCTTCGGGGTGCTCCAGGATCAGGCCGTGGCCGTCGAGGCCGCCGGTGTCCGTGGTCAGCGTCTTTGAGCCGGCATCGAGGATGCCGCGCTCGGGCGCGGCGCGGCTGACCACCGTCGAATAGATGTGCAGCGCGCAATCGTCCCAGGTGGCGGAGCCGGCGGCGACCTGCATGCGGTCGTTGTAGATGTAGGTGCCGAAGCGGTGCTCGGTGCCGCCCTTGAGTTTGCCGAGATTCTTCAGGTTTGGCGTGCCACCGGTCGAGACGATTTTTGCATCCAGCCCGTGCGCGCGCACGCCGGCCAGGGCCTCGTCGTAGAACTTTTGCGCGTCCGCCCAGCCGGTCTCGGTCGGATACAGCATGAAGCCGGCGAACTCGAGCCCCTTGGACGCGGCGATCTCGCGCGCGAGCGCAACCGCCTCGGCCGGCGTTTCAACACCGGCGCGCTTGCGCCCAGTATCGCATTCGACCACGACCGACAGCGGTCGGCCCGACGCAGCGGCGGCCTTGGGCAGACCGGCGACGACGGTCGAGTTGTCGGCGGCGGCCGTCATGTTGGCCTTGGCCTGCAACGCCCCTAACCGCGCCATCTTCTCGTCGCCGAGCAGGTTGTAGCTGATCAGGATATTATCGATGCCGGCATTGGCCATGATCTCGGCTTCACCGAGCTTCTGGCAGGTGATGCCTTTCGCGCCGGCCGCGATCTGCATCTTCGCGATGGTCGGATTCTTGTGCGTCTTGATGTGGGGACGGTTGGCGACACCCGCGTCATCGCAGGCCTTCTGGATGCGCGCGATGTTGCGTTCGACCTTGTCCATGTCGATGACGGCGCAGGGCGTGCCGTATTCGCGGGCAATTTTTGCAGCGAGTGTCGTTGTCATGGGTCAAGCTTTCTCGATCTCTTCGCGCCGCACTTCGAGCTCCAGCCATTTGTCCTCGGCCTCGGCCAGTTCCCCTTGCGCTTTCGTCAGAGCGTCGGAGGCCTGATCGAAGCGCTTGCGATCTTTGCGGAACAGATCGGGGTCGTCAAGGAACCGCTGCTGCTTGGCGATTTCGGCCTGCAGTCTGGCGATGGTCTTGGGCAGCGTCTCCAGCGCGTGTTGCTCGTTGAACGTCAACCGTCGTTTCGTGACGCCGGAAGGTGCTGCTGACCGCGTCTCTCTCTTCTCTTCGGCGGCTTTCGCCGTCGCGCGCTTCAAGTCGACGCCGCGCTGGGCCAGCATGTCGGTGTAACCGCCGGCATATTCGAGCCAGCGCCCATCGCCCTCGGGCGCGATCACGGACGTCACCACGCGGTCGAGAAAATCGCGATCATGGCTGATCAGAATTACGGTGCCCTCGTAGTCGCCGAGCATTTCCTCGAGGACGTCGAGGGTCTCGAGATCGAGGTCGTTGGTCGGCTCGTCCAGCACCAGGAGATTGGAGGGCTTCGCCAGCGCGCGTGCCAGCATCAGCCGGCCGCGCTCGCCGCCGGACAGCACCTCCAGCGGCGTGCGCATCTGTTCCTGGGCGAACAGGAAGTCCTTCATGTAGCTGACGACATGCTTTGGCTTGCCGCCGACCATGACGTGGTCGCCGCGGCCGCCGGTCAGCGCCTCGGCCAGCGTCGATTTGGGATCGAGACTTTCGCGGTGCTGGTCGAGCGTCGCCATCTCGATGTTGGCGCCGAGCCGTAAGCTGCCGCTGTCCGGTGCGCTGCCGCCGGTCAGCATCTCGATCAGCGTCGTCTTGCCGGCGCCGTTCGGGCCGACGATGCCGATGCGATCGCCGCGCTGGACGCGGATCGAGAAGCCGTCGACGATCTTTCGCTCGCCATAGGACCGGCTGATATTCTTAGCCTCGATGACGAGCTTGCCGGACTTGTCGGCTTCGGCAGCCGCGAGGTTGGCGTTGCCCGTCGCGCCGCGATGGGTGCGGCGCTGGTCACGCAGCGCGTGCAGGTTTCCAAGCCGCTTGACGTTGCGCTTGCGGCGGCCCGAGACGCCGTAGCGCAACCAGTGCTCCTCGTTGACGATCTTGCGGTCGAGCTTGTGCTGGTCGCGCTCTTCCTCCGCGAGCACCTCGTCGCGCCAGGCCTCAAAGGCGCTGAAGCCGCGGTCGATCTGCCGGATCTGGCCGCGGTCGAGCCAGGCGGTGCTGCGCGAGAGATTGCTCAGGAAGCGCCGATCGTGGCTGATGATCACCAGCGCGCAGCGGCGGCTCTCCAGTTCGCCCTCCAGCCATTCGATGGTCGTGAGATCCAGATGGTTGGTCGGCTCGTCCAGCAGCAGGATATCGGGCGAGGGCGCCAGCACGCGCGCCAGCGCGGCGCGGCGCGCTTCGCCGCCCGACACATGCGCCGGGTCTTCTTCGCCGCTGAGGCCGAGCTGTTCGACCAGATAGCGCGCCTGATAGTGATCGTCGCCGGCATGGAGGCCGGCCTCGACATAGGCCAGCGTGGTGGAGAAGCCGGCAAAATCCGGCTCCTGCGGCAGGTAGCGGATGGTGGCGCCGGGCTGCACGAAACGGCTGCCGCCATCCGGTTCGACCAGGCCGGCAGCGATCTTGAGCAGCGTCGATTTGCCCGAACCGTTGCGGCCGATCAGGCAGACGCGCTCACCGGTCGAAACCGACAGTTCGACGTTCGCCAGGAGCGGCGTGCCGCCAAAGGTCAGCTTGATATCGCGCAGTTGAATCAGCGGTGGCGCCATGCGGTGTCTCAGTCCTGTCTTGTTGCGGCCTGGTCGGCGCGGCGGCGCTGAATGCGGCGGATGGTCTGGTCGAGCGTCGACAGAAACGTCGAGCGGTCGCGTGGTGCAAACGATTTCGGGCCGCCGGTGACTTCGCCCGCCGAGCGCAAATCCGTCATCAGGTTGCGGACCGCGAGCGTCATCCCGATCGATTCTTCCGTGAATGGCTTGCCGTTGGATGCAATCACATCGGCGCCGGCCTTCACGCAGCGGCTCGCGAGCGGAATATCCGTGGTAATAACGATATCGCCGGGCCCCGCGCGCTCGGCGATCCAGTCGTCGGCGGCATCCATACCGGCGCCCGCGGCCACCCGCTCGATCAGCGGGTCCTGCGGCACGCGGATGAAATTGCCCGCGACCACGCTCACGGGCAAGCCGTGCCTGCCGGCGACGCGATAGATTTCGTCCTTGACGGGGCAGGCGTCGGCGTCGACGTAGATGCGGGTGGTGTTTTGAGGGTTCGTCATTATCCGTAGATGGGGCTTGCGAAGCGGTTCCGCAGCCCGCGCGTGGTACCCCATCCCGGCCGCAAAGGCGAGGGGATTGACCCCGGTTCCTCAAGGCCTACGATCGGTCCGCAACAACAAGAATTCAGAGCAAGAATTGAGGGAAGGTGACCCCATGCCGAACCGGCTCGAAACCCATCGCGTCGTGGCCTACAACACTGCAAAGCAATCCGAAAACAAGATGCATGACGACAATGTGGCGCGCCGCTTCGGCTTTTCCGGCGGGCTGGTTCCGGGCGTCGATGTCTTCGCCTACATGATGCACGTGCCGGTGGCGCGCTGGGGCCGCGATTTCCTGTCGCGCGGGCTGGTCGAGGCTCGCTTCATCAAGCCGGTCTATGACGGCGAGACCGCCGATGTCGATGCGACCGAGCACAATGGCTTGCTCACGATCGAGGTGTTCAGCCGCAACGAACTCTGCGCCACCGGGACGGCAACGCTGCCGGCGGCCCCCGCGACTGCGGTGTCGTTGAGCGAATATATCGCGGTGCCTATGGTGGCCGAGCGTAAGCCAGTCAGCGCAGCGACCTTCGAAACCGGAAATTGGCTGGGCACGACGCCCCGGCGCTGGGCCGGGCAGGATGCAGCCGACTACCTCGCCGACATCAGGGAGCCCGATCCGATCTTCGCGCGCGAGGGGCTCGGCCATCCCGGCCTGATCCAGCGCGTCATGAACCGCGTGCTGGTGGACAACACCATTCTGGGCCCGTGGATCCATGTCGGCAGCCGCATGCAGCTGCTGTCAGCCGCACGCGTCGGCGACGAGATCACCGCGCGGGCAAAAGTCACCGCGAACTACGAGAAGAAAGGCCACCGCTTCGTCGAGCTCGACGCGCTGGTGCTCGCCAACGGCACGACGCCGCTGGCGCATTGCCAGCACACCGCGATCTACCAGCCGCGCGAGCAGGCGGCGGCGTAGCGCGGGAGGGGCAAGCCTGTCACTCCACAAACGGTGTCGTGCCCCGCGCAGGCGGGGCATCCAATACGCCGCGCCCTGTCGGTCGATCACTACGAGCTCGGAGTACTGGATCGCCCGCTTTCGCGGGCGATGACAGCGAGAGCGTGGAAACTGAATTGCGTCCCTTACGCCGCCTTTGCATCCTGGATCGCGCGCCACACCCGCTCCGGGGTCAGCGGCATGTCGATGTGCTTGATGCCGTAGTCGGAGAGGGCGTCGATCACCGCGTTCACCACCGTCGACAGGCTGCCGGCGCAGCCGGCTTCGCCGCAGCCCTTGCTGCCGAGCGGATTGGTCGTCGCCGGCACGGGGTGGTCGCCGACCGTCATGAACGGAACGTCCTCGGCGCGCGGCAGGGCGTAGTCCATCAGCGAGCCCGTGATCGGCTGGCCGCTCTCGTCGTAGCGGATGTGCTCCATCAGCGCCTGCCCAATGCCCTGGACGACGCCGCCATGGAGCTGGCCCGCGACCAGCAGTGGGTTGATCACCGTGCCGAAATCGTTGACGGCGCTGTAGCGCACGATCTGCACGACGCCGGTTTCAGGGTCGATCTCGACCTCGGCGACATGGCAGCCGTTCGGGAAGGCCGACGGCACCGGTTCGCTGGTGTGGTCGACGTCGAGGCTGTCGGGCACGCCCTCCGGCGTCTTGCCGTCATGCAGGCGCTTGGCGAGCTCCATGATGTCGATGCTGCGGTCGGTGCCGGCGATCGTGAAACTGCCGTCGGCGAATTCGATGTCGGCTTCGGACGCTTCCAGCATGTGCGCAGCGGCACGCTTGCCCTTTTCGATCACGAGCTTGGCGGCACCTACGATCGCCATGCCGCTCGCGGTGATCGAGCGCGAACCGCCGGTGCCGTTGCCGGTGTGGACGATGTCGCTGTCGCCCTGCACCAGATTGACGCTGTCGAAGGGCACGCCAAGCTGCGCACACAGCACCTGCGCGAATGCGGATGCGTGGCCCTGGCCGTAATCGAGCGTGCCGGTGATGAGCTGCACGGAGCCGTCGGGATCGAACACGATCTTGCCGAGCTCGACGCCGGGAGGTGCCGTAACCTCCAGATAGGAGCCGACGGCGATACCGCGCAGCTTGCCGGCCTTCTTGCTCTCCTTCTTGCGCTTGGCAAAATTCTCGTGGTCGGAGATTTCGAGCGCCTTGTTGAAGACAGCCTGGAAGTCGCCGCTGTCATAAGTGACGCCGGAGGACGCGGCGAACGGCATCTGGTTCTGCTTGATGAAGTTGCGCTTGCGCAAGGTCAGCCGGTTGATGCCCATCTCGCCGGCGGCGCGGTCGATCAGCCGCTCCATGTAGTAGTTGGCCTCGGGCCGGCCGGCGCCGCGATAGGCGCCCATCAGCGTGGTGTTGGTCAGCACCGTCTTGATGTCGACGGCCATCAGCGGTGTGCGATAGACGCTGGAAAAGTTCTTGCTGGTGTTGAGCGAGAGCGGACTGGGCGCAACGCCGGTGATGTAGGCACCGAGATTGCCGTAGCCTTCGAGCTTTGCCGCGAGGAAATGCCCCTCGGCGTCAAGCGCCAGCTCGGCATGAATCTTCTGGGCGCGGCCGTGGCTGTCGGACAAGAAGCTGGTGGAGCGTTCGTCCAGCCACTTCACCGGGCGGCCGAGCTCCTTGGCCGCGTACAGGATGCACATGTATTCAGGGTAGTTGACGTTCTTCATGCCGAAGGAGCCGCCGACATTGGCGGTGAGGATGCGCACCTTCTCGTTCGGCACTTTCAGGTTCTTGGCGAGGTTGGCGCGGTTGCCGGCGACGCCCTGCGTCGGCATCTGGATGGTGTAGCGCTCGGTCTTCTTGTCGTAGGAGGCAAGGCCAACGCGGGGCTCCATCGAGACCACGGCGACGCGGGTGTTCTCGATGTCGACCTTGGTCACGTGAGCGGCGCCGGCGAAGGCGGCGTTGACCTTCTCGATGTCGCCATAATGGTAGTCGAGCGCGACATTGTTCGGGATGTGGTCGTAGAGTTGCGGCGCGCCGGGTTTTGCGGCGTCCTCGGGCTCGGTCACCGCGGCCAGCGGCTCGATGTCGAGCTCGACCGCCTCGGCCGCGTCGCGCGCCTGGGCCAGCGTCTCCGCGACCACGAAGGCGACGGGATCGCCGACGAAGCGAACCTTGTCGGTCGCCAGCGGCTGGCGGTTGGTCTGGCGCAGGGGGGAGCCGTCGCGGTTCTTCAGCGGCAGGCCGCAGGTGAAGGGGCCATAGCCGGCCGCATCGAGGTCCGTGCCGGTCCAGACCCCCAGCACGCCCGGCAGTGCCTTGGCGGCGTCGGTGTTGATGCCGCGGATGATACCATGGGCATGGGCGGAGCGGACGACGACGGCATGGGCCTGGCCGGGCAGGTTGAAATCGTCGGTATAGCGGCCCTTGCCGCGCACCAGCGTGTCGTCCTCCTTGCGGCGGACCGGCTGCCCGACACCGTATTTTTGCAGTGCAATAGCGTTTTCGAGCGTGGATGATTTCGTGTGTTCTTGCATGGAAATGACCTGAAAAGCCGGCATTTGCGCATTTTCGCGCCAGCGGGGGACCGGATCCTGTTGAGATAACCCACCGGCCCGTTCACGACAACGCACGAATGGACATGGTCCCATGTGATGCGTTGTTGCGCAGGACTGACGCACTGCTAATGTTTCAGGCGAAAAAGCAATTCCAGCTCGGCCCACCCGGCCGCGGAAAGACAATTTGTATGAATGACCACACGCGGCTCCGCGACGGCCTTGCGCCGCACGGTGAGCTGGGGTCGATGGCGGCGGTGGCGTTTGCCACGGAACCGGCCGTCGGCGCGCAAGCGCCGGGAACCGGCGTCTATGCGGCGCTGGACCTCGGCACCAACAATTGCAGGCTCCTGATCGCCTGTCCCACCCATGACGGCTTTCGCGTGGTCGATTCGTTCTCGCGCATCATCCGGCTCGGCGAGGGTGTCTCGGCAACCGGCTGCATCAGCGAGGCCGCGATCGAGCGCGCCGTCGTGGCGCTCGGCATCTGCCGCGACAAGATCAATCTGCGCAAAGCCAAGCGATTGCGGCTGATCGCCACCGAGGCCTGCCGTGCGGCTTCGAATGCGGAGGATTTTCGCAGCCGCGTCGCGGCCGAGACCGGCATCGAGCTCGAGGTGATCGACCGCGAGACCGAGGCGGCGCTCGCCGTGCTCGGCTGCTCGCCGCTGGTCGATCCCAGGGGGCGGGGCGCGATCCTGTTCGACATCGGCGGCGGCTCGACCGAGCTGGTGCGGATCGAGCGCGACTCGGAGAATCCAGAGCCGCGCATAAAAGCCTGGATGTCGATTCCGTTCGGTGTGGTCACACTGGCCGAGCAATTCGGCGGGCGCGACGTGACGCCGGAGATCTACGCTGCGATGGAGCGCGAGGTCGCCCGTCACATCACGCCGTTCGCCGAACAGCATGGCGGCGATCTTGCCGACATGCATCTGCTCGGCACGTCGGGCACGGTGACGACGCTTGCCGGCATCCATCTCAAGCTCGCGCGCTACGACCGGCGCCGGATCGACAGCATCTGGATGAATGATACCGACGTCACCGCGACCATCAACATGCTGCTCGGCATGAGCTACGAGGAACGCGCCGGCAACAGCTGCATCAGCGTCGAGCGCGCCGATCTCGTGCTGGCCGGCTGCGCCATCCTCGATGCGATCCGCCGCGCCTTTCCGCTGCCGCGCCTGCGCGTCGCCGACCGGGGCCTGCGCGAGGGCATGCTGGTCGAGATGATGCGCGAAGACGGCGCACTCAGGAGCTGGTGAGATGGCCAAGGACACCACCGGCCGCTTGCACGTCCAGGTCAAGACCCATGGCAAGCGCAAATTGTCGTCGAAGCTCTGGCTGGAGCGGCAGCTCAACGACCCCTATGTCATCAAGGCGAAGGCGCTGGGCTATCGCTCGCGCGCCGCGTTCAAGCTGCTGGAGATCGACGACAAATATCGGCTGCTCAAGCACGGCATGGCGGTGGTCGATCTCGGCGCTGCGCCGGGCGGCTGGAGCCAGATCGCCGCCAAGCGCGTCGGCTCGGTCGACGGCAAGGGCAAGGTGATCGCGATCGACCTGTTGGACATCCCCGAGATTGCCGGCGTCGAGTTCGCTCAGCTCGATTTCATGGACAATGACGCGCCGGACAAGCTCAAGGCCATGCTCGACGGCGGCGCCGATGTCGTGATGTCCGACATGGCCGCCAACACCACGGGCCACCGCAAGACCGACCAGCTCCGCATCGTCGGCCTGATCGAGACCGCCGCCGCCTTTGCCTGCGACGTGCTGAAGCCCGGCGGAACTTTTTTGGCAAAGGCGTTCCAGAGCGGCGCCGACGCCGAGCTGCTCGCCCAGCTCAAGCGCGATTTTGCGACGGTGCGTCACGTCAAGCCTGCCGCAAGCCGTGCGGATTCCTCGGAGCGCTACGTGCTCGCGACGGGATTTCGGGGCGGGGCGACGGAATAGCAACAAACTCCGTCATTGCTCGCAATGGCGAGAAGAGAGACTATCCCAGCCGCTGATCCCGCGCGTCCTGGGTATCCTCCGTCGCTGCCTTGATGGCGGCACTCGCCGCGCCCTTGCCCGCACCCTTGCGGCTCGCGATCTCGACCGCCTTGCGGCCGGAGACTTCGTGGCCGGCATCATCGGGCATCTGCCAGAAGAACCAGCTCGACGCAGCCGAGGTCAGGGCGATCACGACG
Organism: Bradyrhizobium sp. 132; assembly: GCF_023074185.1. GTDB lineage: Bacteria > Pseudomonadota > Alphaproteobacteria > Rhizobiales > Xanthobacteraceae > Bradyrhizobium. Next base: position 197,703 of record NZ_JADPKY010000094.1, read on the forward strand.
AAGGCCGGCGCAAACACGGTGGCGTTGAGCTCGCTGACATGGCTGAGCCACATCGTGGTCTCCACCGAGGCGGCACCCACGGCGACGCCGGCCGAGACCGCGAGCTGCTGGTTGACGCTGACGAGCGTGGTGGCGCGGCTCATCTGCGCAGTCTCGACGTCGGCATAGGCCACCGTGTTGATCGCGGTGAACTCCAGCGAGCGGAAGAAGCCGCCGATCACCAGGATGATCATGATGATGAGCAGTGGCGTCGTCACAGTGAACAGCGCACAGGCGGCGAGGAAAACCGCGCTGACGAGTGCGTTCACCGTCATCAGATTGCGGAAGCCGAACGTGCGGATGATGCGTGCGGCCAGCGCCTTCATGCCCATGGCGCCGAGCGAAGAGCCAAACGTGACGAGACCGGACTTGAACGGTGACAGGCCGAAGCCGATCTGCATCAGCAGCGGCAACAGGAACGGCAGCGCGCCGATGCCGAGCCGGAATATGAACCCGCCGAGAATGGCCGCGCGCAGCGTCGGAAGCCTCAGCAGCGAGAAGTCGAGCACCGGCGATCCCGTCCGCCGCGCGTGAATGACGTAGAGCGTCATCGAGATCGATCCGCCGACGACCAGGGCGGCAATCGTGCTCCACGGCAACAGATTGAGACCGGCAACCGACAGCCCGAAGGCGATGCCGGCGAGGCCGAGGCCCGCCAGCACCATGCCGTAGAGGTCGAACGGCTCGCGTTCCTCGCTCTTGATGGGATCGATGAAGCGCAAGGCCATGAAAATGCCGAGCAGCCCGATCGGGATGTTGATCAGGAAGATCCAGTGCCACGACGCATAGGTGGTGATGAAGCCGCCGAGCGGCGGCCCGATCACTGGGCCGATCAGGGCAGGGACCGTCACCCAGGCCATTGCATTGACCAGCGCGCTCTTGTCGACGGAGCGCAGCAGCACGAGGCGTCCGACCGGGGTCATCATCGCTCCGCCCATGCCTTGCAGGATGCGCGCGAACACGAAATCGTTGACGGATGTCGAGAGCGCGCAGCCGACCGAGCCGACCATGAACACGCCGACCGCGATCGCAAACACCATGCGCGCGCCGAACCGGTCGGCAGTCCAGCCGCTCGCCGGGATGAACACCGCAAGCGACAGCAGATAGGAGGTGATCGCGAGCTTGAGCGTCAACGGGCTGGTGCCGATGTCGGCCGCGATCGCCGGCAGCGATGTGGCGATGACCGTCGAATCCATGTTCTCCATGAATAGCGCCGTAGCGACAATCAAAGGTATTACACGCTGTTTATTCAATAGCTTAGCCCGTTCGCTGCGGCCTTTGGGTATGTACAAATGGCACGGAATGGTAGGCTTTTGCACCCAATTCCGGGGAATATCCGGGGAGCGCATTTGCCTTAGCAAGACGGCTCAAGTTGAACTGGTGGGCGGCGGCACCAGTATAGGACTCAGCACTTGCGGACTTCCCCCGGATGAGGGCGACCGCGAGTTTTTGAGCCGCTTCGTGGTACGGTGGGTCTATGCGCACTCTAAGGTATCTTTTGATTATTACGTCGTTCGGGACGGCGGCGTTTCTGACGTACATCTGCTTAACCGAGCGGGTGCACGCCCCGGAGACGATCGCCTTCTTCATCGCTGCCTGCGTGGTGAACGGCATATATTTGACAAGAACGGCACCGTCTAACTGGCCAGCAAAGTCGCGGATATACCGTCTGTTTGATCTCTGGCTCGATGCCAAGGAGAGCGAGCTAAAGGCGCGGTCGAGGCACACCACGAAATCCGAGGGCTGAAACGCGCAATGTTTCGCGGATGGTGGGCCCGGCAGGAGCATCCACCATTCTCGCAAAGCCTTGATCTCTCAGAGGCAACTGGAAGAGTGTGGAACAGAATGTCCCACCCAAATGCTCCACATCCATCCATAGCCTATGCATGCGCAATTTCATAGTCAGCAAGCCTGCGGACGAGCAGACATCAATGGAGTTCAGCGCACATTGTTGGTGCCCGGTGTCGCGGGGAGCCTTGGTTATATCTGTAGGTTGGCCTGTAGCCGGGAAACGCCGCTTGATAGCACGTTAGGTCCTACGCGCGCTGTGCATCCGGCACTCAAGACCAGGAGGCTATACCGTTCCCTGCCATCATCCATTGGTAAGTCGCGCCGGCTGATGACGTGCTGAGACCACGGGTAACAGCACCTCAAAGCTCTCCTGTGGTAGCTCTAAAGCTTCCCAAACGCTTGCGTTGGTTAGGTCCGACTTACGTGCATCAAGCGCCTTCCGTGCGGGCCCAATATAGTTCCTCCACTTTGGCGAATTACTCTGCCTCAGTTTCTTTATTACCATTGTCAAAATATCCAACCGGCGTTCGATCTCAAGAAGCTCCCCGGACAAAAAGGCGCTGATCAGCGCCGAGTGGTCAGAGATGCCCAACACATCCTCGACACACTCTTCCAGATTGGGACAATCCACGAGCCTAACAATAGCCGTGGCGAGCCGAGCATTGAGACTGCTGTCTTCGCTCAAGGGACCAACCTTTGAGAAGAGTTGCAATAGTCTAGCGGTTCCGTTTGCATCGTCGTTGCAGAGGATGAGTGCAGCCGGGTACAGCAATCCCTCGAAGTCTGGGTGTTCCTCAACGGTTTTAAGAACAATGTCGCGAATTGCGGGATGGTTTGCCTCATAGCCGTCGGATAACGAGAGCAGATTCCCCAGCTTGTTTGCGATGGCGGGCGGGCTCCACATCCGTTGGTCCAGTCCCAAAGCAAACTCGATTGCTCCATGGGAAAACCGGTATCTGCTACTCAGTAGAACATCCAAAATAAGTTCAGCCTCACTTTCGGACGAAACATCTCGGCGAGGACCAAATGAAACTAAGGAGGCCGCTGCGTCGCGGAGTGCGGCGCCCATTCTGCGGTTTTCTACCTTCCTAGAGATAGCAATTAGCCGCTGAATCATAGCCATTGGCGCGCTAGGCCGATCGACCCCGTCCAGCCATAGAGGTGCACCTCGTTCAGCAATCTCCGGACCGAACCAGCCTACCTCTGTTGCACAGCAGAAGTCATTCTCGACGAGCCCGACTGTTTTCCAACGCTTTTCCGCGGCGATCCATTGATCGACGTCGCCCCTAGATCCTGCCTCAATCTCAGAAGCAAGCCTCTTAAGGTGCTCTGCCGCTCCGGTAGCCTCCCTAAGTAGGGTCGAAATGGGCCATGGCAAAATCCGAGACAGCGCGCGCACCGATCCTACTTTGCTGTCAGCAAAAGCCCTTATGCAAGCAGCCAAGTTCTTCTTTGATGGTGAACTCGCGAACTGCGCAGCAAGTCGCATTGCCTCCCATGCGGGTTTTGAAAAATCGTCGCCCTCAAGCGTGCCAATTGGGCTGTGAATTGGGACGAACCGCAAGTTGCACGCTTTTGGAAATTCGGAGTCTAGCAGCCGCACATTCCTCCAGGGTGGGGCTTTCTCTCCTGTAACGAGGCGATCCGCAAAATTCATTTTGCGGAGACGGGTGTAGTCGAGACGGTCGTCTCGTTTTTGTCGTGTCAGCCGGTTTGCAAATCCGTGTATCAGCAATCCCAAAGTTGGCCCGGCGTTCGAGAGAGCGAGAGCCAAATGATCGATCACGCGCTGACTTCCAAGAGGAAAGGCAATCTCCTCCCAAGCTTCGATGTCAATCGTTCCGTCGGTGGGCCAAAGCTGAATTATGAGATCATCTGCCCAAGCCTTGCCCAATTGGCTGATTTGAAAAATCAGCTTCCAAGTAGACAGTGCACTCGCTCGGCTACCCTCCACTATTCGACGAGTGAGGTCGTCACGTAAAAGCTCGGCCATGCTTTCATCGCAGACGGTAGCCAGCCGATAATCTAAGGTATCCTTACCCAAATCGAGTTGTTCGAGCGCATGCTGAAGTAAGGGGCGCCTGAAGTTTGGGTGGTCTAGCGCAACGCCGTCAGCCAACAAGTCCAGAGCAAGGCGCGCTCCGTTCCTGGACACCATATCAGGTTCAGTCGTGTCCATCTGTCTCGCTATTTGGGTAATGACGGGGCGCCGGTAGTGGAGTGCGTCATCCGCGAAGCAGCGGCTCGCCGCAATTTGAAAGACGTGGCGCCAATGTGAATGCCCTGCGATATGTGACAGGCGCTTATCCATTTCCGCTTGGTCACCTGAGGTGATGGCCGCAGCAGCCATAAACTCCTGAAGGGACCTGACGTCAAAGCTGACCGTGCCCTCGACCTGTTGAGACAACAGAACGAGGCGATCGATCGCCAGCTTCATTAGTTCGTCAACTCGGTGTGACAATTCAGCGCCTGCAAAACCCTCGGAGCTGAGATAATTGTGGATCAGGAGGCGAAGCCGTTCATGCGTAAAGCGGCTTCCCGCGCCACCGCCGTGCTCGCTGTCAGTTTGCAGCACCAGCCCCGCCCGGTGATGTATTGGGCCCAAATGCCCCCAGTGTCGCTCAAGGATTTTTTGGAGTTCTCCGCCTTTTGCTTTCTCTCGTTTTTTCAAAACTTCAAAGTATTCGTGGAATAGCGTCCAACGTGCGGTGGGAACTCCACCGCCAGTGTCAACGATGAAATGCAAGATCGTAACTTGAAGCGGCGACGTCATAAGTCGTGCTGTAGCTGCTTGGCCTGCTGCCACAACGAGCGAAGCATGAACGTCCGCTCTTCTCAAAGAATCGTCTGGATAGCGAGCTTCTCCGAAGGCTTTTGCATACCGAAGGGCCTGCTCCGGCCGCAAGTCTGCTAGCCGCCAGTGTTCCCAGACGTTTTCATCTAAGTCCTTATTGTAGCCTTGTGGCCGCGTTGTAACTAGGATCAGGATGTCAGCATTCAGCTCGTTAACTTCCATCAGAAATGAGTTTATGGCTTCCAAGACCGCGGGGCGCTCTCCGGTCGGCGGGACTTCATCCAAACCATCAAGTACCAATAGCCACGGGTAGTCTTGGAGCCACTTCCGCAAGTCGGAACGATCAATGTCATCGTCTCCAGCCGAGCCGATCTCGCTTGCAATATGACTTAGCAGCGAGGGAGGGCGGATGCTCTGTTGACGAGCGGCGCTGACAACGTCGGCGAACCTCGGAAGCGAAACGTGGCACGGAAAACGCGGGGGAAAGTGCGTGGAGATCAGTTCGATCTCCGCTCGCTTTAGAATTTCCGAGACAAGCCGATTGACACTCTGATCGCGCCGCAGCGTTGTCTGGCGCTTCAGTATGGCGGCTCGAAATAGCTGGGTAAGAAAGAGGCTAATGGTTGACTTGCCCTGTCCCGGACCTCCCAGCAGCACGATCCTGTTTCGGCATTGTTGCCGGTCGGGCCGATCAGGTCCGTCGCCGTCTTCAAGCAGCGTTTCTGGGTCTAATTTTTCTCTGGCACGCTCGACCAGCTCCGCAATTGCATTGTCAGGCGGTATGTCCGAATCGTCCTCGATGCTTTCGTAAACGACTTCATCGCCAAATTCGGCTATCGTTCTGAACCGACCGTCAATCTCATAGTTAGCGAGCGGGAGGTCGACGATTACTTGGCTGGTGCGTATCTGCAGATCGCCGACGCTACCAGCATCCTTCAAGCGGACAAACTGATCACGGGTCAGCGAGTTTTTGAGCGAACGATTAGTTACTTCAGCAAAATTTGGTTGCTTTGATTGAAATTGCTGGAATGCCTTGCTGAGGACGTCGCCCGAAGTAACCCACTGTGCGTACGCTTCTCGAATATCGGGATGGCCGACAAGTAGATCAACGATTTTGTCGTGGGACCAAATGTCGACGTCTTTCAGCTTCAACTTTTGCTTCCAAGGGCCAAATAGCTCTAAGGCCTTGGTCATGCCTCCTTTTCGCTGACGCCCCGTTTTTTTCTTGGCCGCGCCATCGGCGCCTGACAGCCGAACGTTAGTTACGAGAATGTAGAATTGTGGCTTCCGTAGCACTGAGCCATGACGTGTGTACTTTTTGAACTCATCATCGAGCTGTGTTGCTAACCATTTGATGTCGTCTGCTTGCGACAACATCGGGTCTTTGAACTTCGCTTGGATGACGAGGTACCCATCCCACTTCTTGCCTTCATAGCCAGCAATTGAACCTTCATACGTGAAGTCTCGTCCACCGTCAGGGCCCGAAGAATAAACGGTACCTGCCGGTCCTAGCTTTGCGAAGCAGAGAGCCCGTACAAGCCGCTCAAACGAGACAGGGTTAAGCCGCCCCAGATCGAACCCCTCCATATATCCCCCTAAACCTCGTTCTGACTTCCGGCGCCATGCACAATTATTGCGCGAATCTTTCGTCAGCATATCCGATCACTCGCCCGCTCTACCTATGCGAAAGGCGCATTGATCAGTTTCAAATCGCGCATCCACAACCAAAGCTCGTGAAGCTTGGGAGAACGACGAATTTTTCGCGTGGGTATATTAGACAAGATCGTGGTCACCATTCCCCCGGTGGTCCACGCAGCAAAACACCGTCTAACTGGGAGGTACCCTCTTGCGGGCCATTTGGGTATACGCTAGCGAGACATTGAAGCGAGACGAAATCCGCGTCTCACATGGGTGCCTTTACATTTATGAGACGTCATGCGATGTAGCGTCTAGACCTTAATGAGACAGGGACGTTCTCGCATGACGATCTACGGATACGCCCGCGTAAGCACCGCCGATCAAGACCTGACCGTACAGCAGGACGCACTAAAGGCGGCTGGATGCGAGACCATACGTGCGGAGAAGGTAAGCGGCACAAGTACGAAGGGCCGAACGGAGCTTGCGATCTTGCGAGACTTCATGAGGAAGGGTGACACAATAGTCGTTACACGGATTGATCGCCTGGCTCGTTCAATAGGAGACCTACAGGACATTGTGCGATCCCTGAAGGAGAAGGGTGTTGCCCTGCGAGCTACCGAACAGCCTATTGATACTAGCACGGCAGCCGGGAAAGCGTTCTTGGACATGCTCGGTGTGTTTGCTGAGTTCGAGACGAACTTGCGCAGAGAAAGGCAACTAGAGGGTATTGCTCAGGCGAAGGCACGAGGTGTGTACAAAGGTCGAAAGCCTTCAGTGGACGTTGCGATGGTTCGTGAGTTGCAAGCAACAGGTCTTGGACCGACTGCGATTGCAGAGAAGCTACAGATCGGGCGTGCATCCGTGTATCGCGTTCTGAATGCACGAACAGCAACGACGCAGATCACAGGTTCTGTTGCTAAAAAGCCGAAGCGGAGCGCGGCGGAAATTGAGCGAGATGCCAAGCTCGGATTCATAGACTGAGGTGGACCGTGCGGGCCTCAGAGAAGCTCGTTGAGGATATCTCCAATTTCGTGGAGAACGGTGAGCCGCATCCGGCAAAACGCATCAGCAAGGCTGCCTGATCCGCTGAGAACGCTTGGCGCGGCTTGCTCGCGAAGTATCAGCGCGCTTCCAAACATTGTGTCGGCTGCCTCCCTATTAGGAAATATAGGGGAAGGCTCTACAAGCACGCTCAATGTATGCGCTCAGGTAATGACGCTAATCGGCGAATGTGTTGTATCGCTCCGCTTACTTGCAATGATCAAATGCGCCGCTCGGCGTATCTGTCTAAGAAGTAAGAGGGGAAGGATACAGCACAACTCATGCATCACTAGGTAATATATTAAGATACAATTGATCGGTCGAGCGAAGCGAGCGATCATACTTACAAGCGCAACTAGATATCAGAATGCAATGTCGAGCGAAGCAAGCTTGCATACTTACATGATGGTCCACGGCCGAACGAGCATGGATGTGTTGTCTGACGACGCTTCATGGTCAACATCAGCTCCAATGCAGTTCGTAGGCTTGTATCGTCACACAGTTCTATACTGTAGAGCCGCGCGTACTTCTGAACAAAGACGATTATCGCGACTTTTCAAACGGACCCTGTTTGATCCATTCACTAGAAATGCATTGTAGCCTGCGGCTCGCCATGCCTTGCACTGTACGTGAGAAGAATTTGGATCTGTAACGTTCTCCCACCATTGAGGTCGGTCCGCACTAGGCGGCAATTGATCGCCGATTATATCTTCGATCTCTTTGAAACTCAGTACGAACTTCTGTAAAGTCTGCTTGCAGAGATGATCGTGCAGAGGGTCGTATTTTGCCACGCTGCTTCCTTTCTGCCCATATTAGTTTAGCGCAGTGCAAGTCCTTGCCGCTTCGCGTCCGCTATCATGGGCAGTTGTTTGCCGCCGTATAACGCCTGTGCATACAGCTTAGCACCGCGAATAGTTTCCGGCGACGGACTGTAGCTAGGTCCGCCAGCCATCTGGTTCGCCTCCTCGACCGAGCACCTGTCGCGAATGGCGATCAAATAGAGATAAGCGCGTACGGCATTCCTGCCTCGCTCGGTGGCGTGTTTGAGAAAAAAGAAGCCAGCTACGCCCGCCAGAAGGATGATCACGACTAGTTCCATATCCGCTTCCCTAGAACTGCCTCGGTGACGTCGTAAGGAGCGCGCCAAGGTCGCCGCTGTTTGCGAACTACTCAGAGCGTGCCGGTTTAAGCAACTCGCTCAGTGCCCTTCCTGGCTTCGTCTAGGCCCGTTTCTATAAGGGATGGCGTCGGGTAGTCGAAGCGCAGCTTTTCAATCGCATCTCGTCTTTGGATCAGAGTATATCCTGTGGCGAAGTATTTTTGTTGCGTTACGCCCTGCCGTTCATGACCGACAATGCGTTTGGACCAATGCTGCTCAATCCAGCCTGCAACAGCTCGCGGGCTGAGTTTCGCTCGATGCTTGTCTTTCAAGCTTTCGTCCGAAGCGTCTTTGCATCTGTTTTTTTGGCACTCTTCCGGGGCGTCTCGCGCCGTCTCAGCTCGTTTTCCACAGCCGCTCGCACGAAGTCGGTGCGATCCTCCTCCGGCGCTAGTACGGCTGTAATACGGCCAAACGTCCCATCAGGGAAGCGAGCTTGCATGTCTTCGCTCCATCGCTTCTTACGTCCCATCGAAAGCAGCCATCGTATCTGACTCATTTTCTCATATGAGTTATTGACTGGTATATCTCATACGAGTTATAGCCTCGGCAACAGTCGCTAAGGCGGGAAGATGCTAAAACTCGTACGACGTCACGGATCACCATTCTTTTACATGCGGGGCACTGTACGAGGCATCAGTATTGACGAGAGCACGCGTGTCAACTTCCGAAACAGGAAGGCGGCAGAGGAGATTAAAACTAAGCGCCAAAACGAACTGCTTGAAGAGAGCATATACGGTAAGCGCGTAACCGTAACCTTCTCGCAGGCCGCTCTCAGCTACAGAGAGAGTGGCGGCAAGCAGGGCGGAGCATACAGGCTGGACGACGTGATCAAGCATTTCGGTACAACGAAGCTCGCTAAGATTGGTGCACCAGAAATTCATGCGGGCGCTGTTGCTGTGTTTCCTACAATGCAGCCAGCGTCCCGCCGCACTCACTTCTACATCCCGGTCTCTGCGATACTCAGCCACGCTCACAAGATGGGCTGGTGCGACGAGATCAAGTTCGAGTGGCCGTCGCCTAGCGAAGGTGTTGTGCGCTGGCTTACCAAAGAGGAAGCGCACAGTCTGATAGACGAAGGCAAGCACATCAAGCCGCTGATGACATTCCTGTTCTACACCGGTGCGCGTATCTCGGAGGCGATGGACTTGCAGATGCAAGACCTCGATCTAGACAGAGCGCATGTGCAGTTCATCGACACTAAGAACGGTACGTCTCGCGGCGTGCCGCTTCACACGCGTGTCGTTGAGGCGATGCGGAAGTACCTCGCTGTCTATCGTCATAACGGCGGTGACGTGTTCAGACGCGAGGACGGGCTGGAGTACAAGCACGAGGCTAAGGCGAGTGATCGCATCAAAACGGTGTTCAAGCGTGCCTGCAAGCGAGCAGGCATCACAAACTTCCGTATCCACGACACGCGGCACACATGGGCAACGTGGCACTACCAGAAGAACCGTGACCTTGGAGCACTACAGAAGCTCGGAGGCTGGAAGACGCTGGAAATGGTGATGCGCTACGCTCACACGAACGTCGAAGAGTTGGGCGACACTATCGCCCGGCTCTGATTGTTTTGGGGAAAATCCGGGGACTAGAAAGCGCAGGCAGAATAACGCCGCGCTTTCAACTCCTTCTAGCGTAGTCCAGTGTTCTCCATGAAGAGAGCAGTGGCCACGATCAGTGGAATGACGCGTTGCTTGTCGACCATGACGAATTGGTAATGGAAATCGGAAGGAAGGGCGGAGTTGCGGCTTATCATCGCCGCCGACCCGCCACCATTGCGGATCAACGCATAGCACCTAAATCCTGCGTGACCCAGATGGGCGCGCCCCTGCGCCGGAGATCGCGATGATTTACCGGCACGGGGCCGTCGTGGACGCCATCTGGCGGCACGGGCCGCGGAGCTATCCGCGCTGAACTTGCCTAAAAAGGCCTGTGCATGGCTGGCCGGCGGTCCGATTTGCTTTGATTCGTCACCCTCCCGTGCTATCGACCCGCGTCAACCCCACCGATGGGCTCCGATTCTCCGGCGATGCCGCAAGGTACGCCGAGGGCGGCGCTCATCCATAGCTATTTGCGGCAGGGCCGCAGGAAGGAGTTGGCAAATGGCCACGGTGCAACTTCAGGGCATTCGCGAAGCCTTTACGTTCGACGACGTGCTGTTGAAGCCGGGCCTGTCGGACGTCATGCCGGGCGAGGTCGACATCCGCTCCCGCGTCACCCGCGCCATCCCGCTCAACATCCCGATCATGGCCTCCGCCATGGACACGGTCACCGAAGCCCGCATGGCGATCGCCATGGCGCAAGCCGGCGGCCTGGGCGTCATCCACCGCAATTTCGATCCCGAAGGGCAGGCCGCCCAGGTGCGGCAGGTCAAGCGCTACGAGTCGGGCATGGTGGTGAATCCGCTCACCATCAGTCCCGACGCCACGCTGGACGACGCGCTCAAGCTGATGAGCGATCACGGCATCTCGGGCATTCCCGTCGTCACCGGTGCGGGCAAGTCCACGCCGGGCAAGCTGGTCGGCATCCTCACCAACCGCGACGTCCGCTTTGCCACCGACCGCCAGCAAAAAATCTCCGAGCTGATGACGCATGAAGGTCTCGTCACGGTGCGTGAGAATGTCAGCCAGGACGAGGCGCGGCGGTTGCTGCACCATCACCGCATCGAGAAGCTGCTCGTCGTCGACGATCAATATCGCTGCGTCGGACTGGTCACCGTGAAGGACATAGAGAAGGCGGTCGCGCATCCGCTGGCCTGCAAGGACGCGCAGGGGCGCCTGCGCGTCGCCGCCGCCACCACGGTCGGTGATAGCGGCTTCGAGCGCACCGAGCGGCTGATCGATGCCGGCGTCGATCTCGTCGTGGTCGACACCGCGCACGGCCATTCCCGTCACGTGCTCCATGCGGTCAACCGCATCAAGCGACTGTCCAACTCAGTGCAGGTTGTTGCCGGCAACGTCGCGACCTCTGAGGGCGCACAGGCGCTGATCGATGCGGGGGCGGACTGCATCAAGGTCGGCATCGGCCCGGGCTCGATCTGCACCACGCGCATCGTCGCCGGCGTCGGCGTGCCGCAGCTCACCGCGATCATGGATGCGGTCGAAGCTGCCAAGAAGGCCGACATTCCCGTCATCGCCGACGGCGGCATCAAGTTCTCCGGCGATCTTGCTAAAGCGCTCGCCGCCGGCGCCGACATCGCGATGGTCGGCTCGCTGCTCGCCGGCACCGACGAGACGCCCGGCGAGGTGTTCCTGTGGCAGGGCCGCTCCTACAAGGCCTATCGCGGCATGGGCTCGGTCGGCGCGATGGCGCGCGGCTCGGCCGACCGCTACTTCCAGCAGGACATCAAGGACACGCTGAAGCTCGTGCCTGAGGGCATCGAGGGCCAGGTGCCTTACAAGGGCCCGGTCGGCAACGTCATGCACCAGCTCGCCGGGGGCTTGCGCGCCGCGATGGGTTATGTCGGTGCAAAGGACATGAAGGAGCTGCATGAGAAGGCGAACTTCGTCCGCATCACCGGTGCGGGCCTGCGCGAAAGCCACGTCCACGACGTGACCATCACGCGTGAAGCGCCGAACTATCCGGGCGGCGGTTAGTTACGCCTGACGCAAGGTCACGTGTTGATCGTTCAGTGATGAGATCGACGGACCGGACTCGCCTAACTCCGGGGCGTCCGGTCTTTTGCTGTTGATAAACGACCAGATGAGCGCGACTTGCCACCCCAGAAATGACCACCACGCTTCGCCGCCGAGGCCGACCCAACTGAGAACGGATATGCCGGCCCAGCAGAGGACGGCGATCAAGACACAAAGGAGATTTGACAAGAATATAAACAGGGCATGGCGATGATTGAGAAAGAGTGCGATCCATGTTGGCAAGAGGATCAGCACTAAAACTGCAAGAGCACCTGCCGATTCACGAAAGTCAGGGGACGCGTCTGCGAGCCACGCTGTGAGCGTAGGGCCGATCACAAAGATGAGGATCGGCAAGGCAGCGATGGCGGCCGTTATTTTCCATGCCGTGCTCTTTGGGGCTATGAGACCCATTCGCCCGACTTGCTGCCTCCACAGCGCCATTCCCTGTCCAACTGTCATTTTGCTTGCCGTTTCGAAGCCGCTTGCTGTGGTCTTATTCATCGTGTTCGTGAGGACGGCACGCCGGGCAGTGTCGAGGCTGTCTCCTCGATACAGCCTAGACTAGTGCGGATAGCTGATTGCGACCTTAATCCGGCACTTAAAATTCGCCGGAAGCATAACAACTTCCTCGATTGCACGATCGAGGAGCGCGCTTCGTATTCGCATGTCCGGTTGGCGAAGCGGGACCTACGCGGGAGGCGCCGAACGATCCGGGCGGGAGTAGGCGTCGGTGTCGTGCCCCGGACGCAGCGCAGCGCTTCTTTAGCGGTGCGCTGCAGAGCCGGGGCCCATCTTTCCACCTGATCGCATGGGGCGTTCTGGGTCCCGGCTCTGCGCAGCAGCGCAAGGGCGCTGCAGCGCGTCCGGGACACGAGAGGCGCGCTCGCATCAGCGCCGGTTACCCCAATGCTTTTGTATTGACGCGCTTGCCTCCCTCCGCTTCGCTCGCGACGAAGAACACTCTGGAGGAAGCCATCATGACCCAAGCAAAACGCATCGTTCTCGCCGCGCGTCCCGTGGGCGAGCCGAAGTCATCCGATTTCCGCCTTGAGGAATTCGCAGTCCCGACGCCAGGCGCGGGCGAAGTCCTGCTGCGCACGATCTGGCTGTCGCTCGATCCCTATATGCGTGGGCGCATGAGCGACGGTCCGTCTTACGCGACGCCGGTGCCGGTCGGCGGCGTGATGGAAGCCGGTACGGTTTGCGAGGTCGCGACGTCCAACAATCCGAACTTCGCCAAGGGCGACATCGTGCTGTCGCGCGCGGGCTGGCAGACGCATGCGATCTCCGACGGCAAGGGGCTGAACAAGATCGACCCGAAGCTCGCGCCAATCTCGACGGCCATTGGCGTGCTCGGCATGCCCGGCATGACCGCCTACACGGGCCTGCTCGATATCGGCAAGCCGCAGGAAGGCGAGACCGTCGTCGTCGCCGGCGCCTCCGGTGCCGTCGGCTCGGCGGTAGGCCAGATCGCGAAGGTCAAGGGGGCACGCGCAGTCGGCATCGCCGGCGGCAAGGACAAATGCGACTACGTGGTGAAGGAGCTCGGCTTCGATGCCTGCCTCGATCACCGCGATCCTGATCTGGCGGCGAAGCTGAAAGACGCCTGTCCGAAGGGCATCGATGTCTATTTCGAGAATGTCGGCGGCGCCGTGTTCGAGGCGGTGTTCCCGCTGCTCAACCCATTCGCGCGCGTGCCGGTCTGCGGCCTGATCGCGCACTACAACGACACCGAGGCCAAGCCGCCGAAATGGGCGGCCAGCATGATGCGCGCGATCCTGACCAAGCGGCTGACCTTCCGCGGCTTCATCGTCTCCGACTTCGCCTCCCGCCATGGTGACTTCCTGCGCGATATGTCCGGCTGGGTCCGGGACGGCAAGGTCAAGTACAGGGAGTTCGTCACCGAGGGCCTGGAAAGCGCGCCCGGAGCCTTCATGGGGCTCCTGAAGGGCGCCAATTTCGGCAAGCAGCTGGTGCGGGTCGGGCCGGACAAGGCTTGATCCGCCGCTCCGGCCCCCTCGGGGGCCGGAGATGGTTAATAAAAAGTGACCGATCGGCCACACCTGCCCGCAAAAGCCGCAAGTGTGACCGTCGGTTCATTGACGGGCCGGCGAAGGCATTGAATCATTGCGCATATTTCAGGTGCGATGATGTTAGAGATTGTTGTTTTCTGCGTAGTCCTTTTGGCCGCCGGCTATTGGGCGACCATGTTCGTCATGGGCCGTCGAGACGACGTCATCCATGGCAAATTCGTTCACGGCGATGATGAGCGCGCGTTCACGCAACCCGCGATGCCCACGCCTTTGCCGCCATTCCCCAAGCGTCCGGTCAAAGCCGCGCGGCCTGCCAATGTTCAGTCTGCCAATACCGGGGCCAAGCCGGTGAACAGCGAGGCGCTGCAATCCTTGCTTGCCGCGATCCAGCAGGATCTCAAAAGCGTCGCTTGAACACCGGCCGGCGAGCTAGTGCTCGCCGCCCATCTGCGCGAACAGCTCCTCGATGTCGACATCGACCTGGCCGGCCGCCCTGACGTGGCGGACCTCAAAGCTGTCGGGCTGGAAGCGGTACTCCACGAGCCCGACCTTCTTGATCGCGATCCGGTCCTGGCGCGCGTCGTTGATCCCTGAAGCCGGCTGAGGCGCCCAGACGTGGTGGGTGTGGCGCCAGGTGAAGTCGCGCCGCTGGTGCACGTGACCGGCGGCTTCGGCGAGGGGCCGATCACGGTCGGATTGTCGCCGATGTCGTGATTGCCGGGGATGTAACGGCAGGCGACGGGCAGGGCGGCGTGCAGGCTTTGCGCCCAAAGGGGCCAAAATCGCTTTAACTATCGACAGTTGGCCGCCTCATCGGGAACGCCGGTTCAACTCGTTGATTGTCAGGAACAGCGGTGACGGCTAATGGACGCTAGCTGTGCCTTCCGCCGGATGGGAAGATCCCGGGAAAATTCCGATGTCCATTCAAATGGTTTTGCTGCCGGTCTTCGTGCAGGTCGGTCTCACCTTCGCGCTCCTGATCGCCATGGCGCTGGGGCGCCGGCGCGCGCTCGTCTCCGGCGAGACCAAGAGCCGCGACATTGCCCTGGGCGAGCCCAACTGGCCGCAGGGCGCCACACAATTCGCCAATTGCTACCGCAACCAGTTCGAGCTGCCGGTGCTGCTCTATGTCCTGATCGCGCTGGCGCTTCCCTTGCGCCATGCCGATCTCTTCATCGTGCTGATGTCCTGGGTGTTCGTGGCGACGCGGTTCGTCCATGCCGGCGTATTTGTCTCCTCGAACCAGCTCGGCCCGCGCTCCACGATCTGGCTCGCCGGCGTGCTCGTGCTGCTGGCGATGTGGATCTACTTCGCGCTGAAAATGCTGTTGCTGATCTAGGCGCTAATCGCCAATCCTGATCTGCAGGATTCACTGAAAGATTTGAAATGACTCCCGCTGCCCGGCTGTCCGCAGCCATCCAACTGATCGACACCATCGAGAAGGACCGCGTTCCTGCCGCCAAGGCACTCAAGGAGTGGGGCACTGCGCACCGCTTCGCCGGCTCCGGCGACCGCGCCGCGATCGCCGGCCTCGTCTGGGACGTGCTGCGCCGCTATGCCTCGAGTGCGTTCCTGATGGATGCCGACACCGCCCGGGCGCGGCTGATCGGGATGCTCCGCCTCGAGCGCAACATGGACGCGGCCACCATGGCCGCGCTGTTCGACGGTAGCCGCTTTGCCCCCGCGCCGCTGACCGACGCCGAGCAGGCCGCGCTCGCCGTGCGCTCGCTGAAGGACGCCCCGGCCGCGATCGCCGGCGACTATCCGGAATGGCTGGATCCATACTTTGCGAAAGCGTTCGGCAAGGACCGCGTGGCGGAGGCCGCCGCGATGGCGAGCCGGGCGCCGCTCGACTTGCGCGTCAACACGCTAAAATCCAATCGCGACAAGGTGCTGGGGGCGCTTGCTCATCTTCATGCGAAACCGACGCATTGGTCCGCAACCGGCCTGCGCATCGCGCTTTCGGCCGATGCACGCAACCCCGGCGTCCAGGCGGAAGAGGATTTCATCAAGGGCGCAATTGAAGTGCAGGATGAGGGATCGCAGCTTGCGGCCGCTTTGACCGCGGCAAAACCCGGCGAGCAGGTGATCGATCTCTGCGCCGGCGCCGGCGGCAAGACGCTGGCGCTCGCCGCGATGATGCAGGGCAAGGGCCGGCTGATCGCAACCGACAGCGACAAGCGGCAGCTCGTACCCATTCACGAACGCCTGTCGCGCGCCGGCGTCCACAATGCCGATGTGCGCACGCCCAAGGGCGAGGCCGATCCGCTGGCCGACATCAGCGCCACCGCCGACCTTGTCGTGATCGACGCGCCGTGCACGGGAACCGGAACCTGGCGCCGCAACCCCGACGCCAAATGGCGCATGCGCCCGGGGGCACTGGAGATTCGCCTGAGGGACCAGACCGCGGTGCTCGATCGCGCGGTTCCGCTGGTCAAGGCCGGCGGCCGCATCGCCTACATCACCTGCTCGGTGCTGCCCGAGGAGAACAGCGAGCAGGTGAGGGCGTTCACCGGCCGCCATCCCGAATTCGCGGTGGTGCCACCCGAGCAGACCGCGAGTGTGCTCTGGGACAAGTCGGAGGAGTTTGCGCAGGCCGCGCTGCAATCGCCGGAGGGATGGCTGATGACGCCGCGGCGGACGGGCACGGACGGGTTCTTCGTTTCGGTGCTGAAGAAGTCTGGCTAGATCCACTCAAAACAAAAACCCCGCGAACCGTTACCGGTCGCGGGGTCTGTTGTCTCAACGCCTCTAACCGGTACGTCCGTGGTCAGAGCGCTGTTGCGCCGGCGATTAGCCGACGCGGAGATTGTCAGCGGAGGACTTGCCGCTGCGACGATCGGCGACGATGTCGAACGAGACCTTCTGGCCCTCGTTGAGGGTCGAGAGGCCGGCGCGCTCGACGGCGCTGATGTGCACGAACACGTCCTTGTCGCCGTCATCCGGCTGGATGAAACCAAAACCCTTTTGATTGTTGAACCACTTCACGGTGCCCATAGCCATGGGGAATTTCCTTTGCTTGAGAAGTTAACACGCAGACCGGAACGCGACATTGCGTCCATAGTCCTCATCAGTCGATGTTGGAGAATTCATCTGAAGCGTGCGCGCCCGTCAGCAACGAAGCGAAGCGGCCCAGTCGTTCGGCCAAATATCGATGATCACAATATAGCGAGATTTTGGGGCCACTTCAAGGCACCACCCGTGGTTCGGGATGTCGCGCCAATTTGCTATTTTGCGGTGCAAATTAACCACCCGGGAGGCCTCAATCGACGATGAAAAGCGTTGCCCCGGTCGCTGTGGAGGACCGATGCGCGGCGTCGCCGAAATCCGAGACTTGGTAGCTCATCCCCGCCGTGAGCTTGAACGTGCGGCCGTCGCGCAGCTCGCTGTCGAGCTCGCCTTGCAGCACGTAGAGCACGTGGCCGCGATCGCACCAATGGTCGGCGAGATAACCCGGTGAATACTCGACCATCCGCACCCGGAGATCGCCGATGTTGAGCGTGCGCCACTGGGCCTGCCCGGTCTCGCCGGGATGGATGGTCGGGGTGACCTTGCTCCAGTCGGTGACCGTGAAGGGGGACGTCGGGAGTTTCATGGTGGGGGTCCTGGTCGTGGTCCGGCGGCGGTGTTGTTAGCGTATGCGTTCGCCACAGTCTCCGTCATTGCAATGACGAGGATAGGCTTAGGGCGCCAAATGATTAGCCGAGCCCTGCACGATCAGCCCCGCCGCGTTCACCCGCAAATACTCGCAGATCCGCTTTCCCCGCTCGTTCTCGTAGAACACCACCACGCTGTCAGGGCTGACGAACAATTCGATCAACGAGAAATGCAGGTTGGGCAACAGCCCGAGCGCCTTTCCCCAATAGGCGCGCAAAGCGTCCTTGCCGCGCACGGTGCCATCCGGCTCGAATCCCATCGCGGGGATGCGGTCCGAGGTCATCACGGCGTCCTCGTCATAGAGGGTGAGCACGCGTTCGAGATCGCCAGTATTCCAGGCCTCGACCCAGGTGTGGCCGAGCGCGGCGAGATTCGACGGCTGATGATGCGGTGGCATGGCGTCCTCCCTGATCGGCCCCTGGTGATTGACGAGGCGTATTAGGTCAATAATACTGACCTATATCCATTTGTCCACGCCCAAAGAAGAATGTGGGCGCGCGGCCCGCGCGGTTGCGGGAAAAGCCTCCGTCGCGTATCTGCTTGCCATGACAGCAGCACAGAACGACCGCTCCGCGTCGACGCCCTCAGTGGCCTCGGCGCACGACAAGATTCTCATCGTCGACTTCGGCAGCCAGGTGACGCAGCTGATTGCGCGTCGCGTGCGCGAGGACGGCGTCTATTGCGAGATCGTCCCGTTCAACAAGGCCGAACAAGCCTTCAAGGAGATGAAGCCGAAGGCGGTGATTCTCTCCGGCGGGCCTGAGTCGGTGCATGAGGCCGGCTCGCCCCGCGCGCCCCAAGCAATCTTCGATTCCGGCGTGCCCGTGCTCGGCATCTGCTACGGCCAGATGACCATGGCGGCCCAGCTCGGCGGCACCGTCGAGGGCGGCCATCACCGCGAATTCGGCCGCGCCGATGTCGAGGTGAAAGCCGCGAGCAAGCTGTTCGAGGACGTCTGGTCGTCAGGCGGCAAGAACCAGGTCTGGATGAGCCATGGCGACCGCATCACGAAGATGCCGCCGGGCTTCTCCGTCGCCGGCACCTCGCCGAACGCGCCCTTCGCGATCATCCAGGACGAGACGCGCAAATATTACGGCCTGATGTTCCACCCGGAAGTGGTGCACACGCCCGACGGCGCAAAACTGATCCGCAATTTCGTCCGCAAGATCGCGGGCCTCTCCGGCGACTGGACCATGCGCGCCTTCCGCGAGGAGGAGATCGCTAAGATCCGCAGCCAAGTCGGCAAGGGCAAGGTGATCTGCGGCCTCTCCGGCGGCGTCGATTCCGCCGTGGCCGCCGTGCTGATCCACGAAGCCATCGGCGACCAGCTCACCTGTGTGTTCGTCGATCACGGCATGCTCCGCCTCGACGAAGCCAAGACGGTGGTTGACCTGTTCCGCCACCATTACAACATCCCGCTCGTGCACGTGGATGCCTCGAAGCAATTTTTGGGCGAGCTCGAAGGCGTCACCGACCCCGAGACCAAGCGCAAGACCATCGGCCGCCTCTTCATCGAGGTGTTCGAGCAGGAGGCCAAGAAGGTCGGCGGCGCCGACTTCCTGGCGCAAGGCACGCTCTATCCCGACGTGATCGAGAGCGTCTCCTTCACCGGCGGCCCCTCGGTGACGATCAAGTCGCACCACAATGTCGGCGGTCTCCCTGCGCGCATGAACATGAAGCTCGTCGAGCCCTTGCGCGAGCTGTTCAAGGACGAGGTGCGCAAGCTCGGGCGCGAGCTCGGCCTGCCCGAAATCTTCGTCGGCCGCCATCCGTTCCCGGGCCCCGGCCTCGCCATCCGCTGCCCCGGCGATATCACGCGCGAAAAACTCGACATCCTGCGCCAGGCCGACGCCGTCTACATCGACCAGATCCGGAAAGCGGGCCTCTACGACGACATCTGGCAGGCTTTCGCCGTGCTGCTGCCCGTGAAGACGGTAGGCGTCATGGGCGACGGCCGTACCTACGACTTCGTCGTGGGCCTGCGCGCCGTCACCTCAACCGACGGCATGACCGCGGACTTCTACCAGTTCGACATGAAGTTCCTCGGCGAGACCGCCACGCGCATCATCAACGAGGTGAAGGGCGTGAACCGGGTGGTTTATGATGTGACCAGCAAGCCGCCGGGGACGATTGAGTGGGAGTAGGGGGCGTAGAAAGGCGGCGTTTGGATAGTCGCGGATAGGATTAGGAATTCAGTTTAACAGATCGTCTTCGATAATGTCGAAATGAGCGGGACACCAAACATTCACCGAGGCACTCATGAGTCCCGCATCGATGGAGTGATTGTTAGTCCAACCAGAATTCCTTCCGGCGAAAGGAACCGTGTGACAGTCTGACCCCATGGCTCCTTCTTGTTCTTGATGAGCAGTCGATAGCCTCGCGATTCCAGTTCCGCAGTTGCGCGTTCAACGTCTTCGACATCAAATTCGAGCCATGCTTGGGGAACAGGTGTATTGTCTGGCCAGGAATCTTTGCCAAAGCAGGACTGTGCCGCCTGATCGAGCGGCCACAAGGCGAAAGTCCGAACTCCTTTCAGAGCCTCAGTATGCAGGTAACCACCCTGCTCCTTCTTGAATGAGATATTGAGGGTCTCGCCGTATAGTTTTCCGCCCGCGACTCTGTCGCGGACGATTGGCCCAAACCCGGCAACGAACAAGACTTTGATACGCTCGAACTCTTGCATATGAGCTCCTCTTGCAGAAGCGGGACTTACGGTTCCATCAGAGACTGGCCCACACGATGGGCGCGCGTAGGCGCTGCACAGGTCGGCCATTGTGTGAACGCCAGTGCCGCCATATGGGTTTCCTGCAAGGGAAACACTACGGATGTGGGTTTGGACTGACCCTTCACGGCGCTCGCCGATCCGACGCGCCATATCGGCGCGATTGGACCAAAAATCCCCGGTCGCATGGACGGTGACGGTCTTTTTTCAGCGAGGCGTTTCTGCTTACATTCGTCGGGCTTTCAAAAAAATCGACCGATCGTCGGCGATAGTCGCTGAAACCGAGCAGATTCCAAATCGCCGAAATTCTCCTTTGAATTCAAGAGTGCAAAATTTCTGACGGATCGGGCAGTCGGTTCTTCGTCGTACAGGGAAAGACTTTTGTCTGTTAAATCAAAGCATTATGATCGCTCAAATAATCGAGTGGGAGTAGGGAGTTTCCTCTCCAGGTTCGGCATCACTGGATTAGGCAGTTACTTCCTGGAGAGGCGTCGTCGCATAAATCATGGGATTTGGGGTATTCATCCATCGATCGGACTCGATCTACGATGACAGCCCGGCTGAACAATATCAGTTTCCCAGTCAATATCTCCGCCGCGTTGAAGCCTGCATCGGCGATTGGATCATCTATTACGAACCAAGCAAGGTCTCGGAGACGCGCGGCTACTTTGCGATTGCTCGGGTTCAGCAGGTGATTCCCGACCCTGGTGCCTCGGGGATGTATCTCGCTCTGATCGAGCCCGGAAGTTATCTCGATTTTGCCAATCCAGTCCCTTTCAACGGGCCGACTGGTCCCGTAGAGCGCGGCGTCCTGAACGAGCAGGGCCGAATTTCAGGACGTGCGCAGTCGGCAGTCCGCCCAATCTCTCCGGACGATTTCAATAGAATATGCGAACTCGGCTTGGCGGAGGGCGCGCCCTTGTTGCCCCGGGTGGATGAGGACGTTCGACTGCTTCAGGTTGAGGAGAGGCAGGCGCCGTTTAAGTTCGACCAGCAGAGAGACCGCGTTAGCCTCACAGTGTCGAGAGTCTTACGCGATCGAGTTTTTCGTCGGATCGTGTTGCGGGCCTATGATGAGCGTTGCGCGATTACTGGGCTAAAGCTCATCAACGGGATGGGGCGCGCAGAAGTCGTCGCGGCTCACATACGACCGGTTGAGGCGAGCGGTCCGGACATCATCAGCAATGGCATCGCTCTTTCAGGTACCGCGCATTGGATGTTCGATCGCGGTCTGATCAGTTTGGCAGACGATTTGGAGATATTGATCTCGCGCCAAACAAATGATCCCGACGGAGTGCGGTCGATCATCAACAAGACCGGTCGCGCCCTTGCGCCGCATCGGATATCCGATCGGCCTCACCCCCATTTTCTTAATTGGCATCGCGAGCATTGTTTCAAGCAATAGGTGCGGTCGTGTCAGGCACTTCCGGCCGCTCGGCGTGCCTGTGCTCGATCACATTGTCGAGTTGCCGCCCTCCTGACGGAATCCATGCCAAACCGCAAGATCGGTCGAGCGGATCATGGCCGTCGGCGATTAGATGGAGCCGCCACGGAGGAGGGACGATGAAGGCGGCGCTGCAAAACTATCAGACCCGGATGCGGCGGGTGCTGGATCATATTGACCGGCATCTCGACGATGATCTGGACCTGGAAACGGTGAGCGGTGTTGCGGCCTTCTCAAAATTTCATTTCCACCGGCAGTTCACGGCGACTTTCGGGTTGTCAGTGCATCGCTATATCCATCTGGCCCGTATGAAGCGCGCTTCGCATCAGCTGGCCTACATGGACGCCCTTGATGTCACTGAGATCGCGATGGATGCAGGTTACGATGCACCCGACGCCTTCGCCCGCGCCTTTCGGCAACGGTTCGGGCAATCGCCGTCATCGTTCCGGAAGTCTCCCGACTGGGAGCCGTGGCTTGCGGCCTTCGTGCCTCTCGACAACGCCAGGAGCAAGCTCATGCAGACAATTTTTACCACTGACGACGTAACGATACGCGATGTGTCCCCGACACCAGTGGCGATCATGGAGCATCGGGGGAGCCCTGAAACACTTCCCGCCACCATCCAGCGGTTCATCGCGTGGCGCAGGGCCGCCGGCCTTCACCCCAGGACAAGTCCGACCTTCAATGTCTGGCATTCCGAGCGGCGTCCTGTGCCGCCCGCCGAATATCGCATGGACCTTTGTGTCGGGACCGGCCAGCCCATCGAAGCGAACGGCGAAGAGGTCAAAGCTGGCGAGATTCCCGGCGGACGCTGCGCCGTGCTGCGCGTCGTCGGCTACACCGACAATCTGGAGCCGGCCGCGCTCTTTCTTTATCGCGAGTGGCTCCCGGCCAGCGGCGAGGAAGCGCGCGACTTCCCGATCTATTGCCAGCGGCTGAGCTTCTTCCCGGAGGTGCCGGAGCATGAGACGGTCGCGGAGCTTTTTCTGCCGCTGAAATAGCTGCGCCTCATCGTGCAGGTCTCCGTGCACAAACGCCGGGTCTCTGTTGCGCGCTCCCGTGCTACGACCATGACGTCCCCTCTGGAGCCTGCCTTCATGTCCACCGCCGCCGACCCCAGCCAGTCACCCGCACCCGCAACCGCCACCGAAACCGACCCCGAAACCCTCGGCTGGATGAAAGGCTTCCCGCCGGCACCGGACCGCACCGTCAGCTTCCAGAACGGCTCGTTCCGCAGCTTCCCCGAGCTGCGCTGGGCGTGGAGCAACATCCGCCAGCTGGTGCCGACCGTGAACGTCTGGCGCGGGGCGGGGCCCGCGTCGGTGCTTCCGCGCGAAGACCATGACATCGGTGCGGTCGCCTCGATCACGATGGATGGACGTCCCATGACCTTCGCAAAAATGCTGGAGGAGACCTATGCCGACGGCATCGCCGTGATGCATCGGGGCAAGCTGATCTACGAGCGCTACTTTGGCGCGTTGAAGCCGCACAAGCCGCATATCGCGATGTCGGTGACGAAATCGTTCACCGGCACGCTCGCCGGCATTCTGGTCGCCGAGGGCAAAATCGATCCGCAGGCGCCTGTTACGGAGTATGTGCCGGAGCTGAGGGCCAGCGCATTCGGCGATGCGCGCGTGCGGGAGGCCATGGATATGACCACGGGGCTCGCATACACCGAAGTTTACACCGACAGGAATTCCGCGGTGTGGGGGCTGCGGCGGGCGAACGGCATGGCGCCGATTCCGCCGGGCTATGACGGCGCGACCAATATTTTCGATTTCCTCGTCGCGCAGAAAAAGCAGGGCGAGCACGGCAAGGCCTTTGCCTACAAGACCGTCAATTCCGACGTGCTGGCCTGGATCATCAGGCGCGCCAGCGGCATGACGTTGTCCGATCTTCTCTCCGAGCGGATATGGACGCCGATGGGCGCGGAGGAGGACGCGCATTACCACGTCGATCGTATCGGCACCGAAAGCGGCGGCGGCGGCCTGTCGACCTGCTTGCGCGATCTCGCCCGCTTCGGCGAGACCATCCGCAATCACGGCCGCTTCAACGGCCGCCAGATCGTGCCATCATCTGTCGTCGAGGACATCGCGCGCGGCGGCGATCCCGAAAAATTCAAGCCGGCCGGCTACACCACGCTGCCCGGTGCGTCCTATCGCAATCAATGGTGGGTCACGCACAACGCCCACGGCGCCTACATGGCGCGCGGCGTTCACGGCCAGGGCATCTACGTCGATCCCAAAGCCGAGATGGTGATCGCGCGCTACGCCTCGCATCCGGCCGCGGGCAACGCCGCCAACGATCCCGTGACGCTGCCGGCCTACATGGCGCTGGCGAAAGAGTTGATGGCGGGCGGGTGAGGCCGCTTACGGCACCTCCCGCCAGCGCATCGGCAATATGCCGTCCTGCCTGAAACTGTCGAGGAAGCGGAAGCGAGCGGCTTGCGGATTGCGGTGGGCTTTGATCTTTGTGCCCAGGATCTGCACGACATCGTTCTCGTCATAGGCGGGCCAGGGCGGCAGGCCGGATCCGTTGGGATCTCCGTGTGCGGCGAAATTCACCCAATAGCTCATCATCGTCTGCGCCAGGGCGCGGTCTTCTTCGGCCGGTGGCGTCGTGCTGCCGATCACCTGTTGCGGCGTCAGGCTGCCGAACACGAACGGAATGTCCGTGACATGCGAGGCGATCGGCGTGTAACGCGAGGTGTAGCTGAAGTGATAACCGTAAACGGGCGCACGTCCCTCGCGCCGATGCAGCCGCAGCCACTGCCAGCATTGCTCGCCGACCACAGTGTCGCCGTTAAGCGCCGCCGCGGACGCTTTGGCCTCCACGTCGGTCGCGGCGGGATAGACCTTCAGGAAATCGGCGATGCGTTCCTTGCCGAACATCTCCGCAGCCGCGGCGACAAAGGCTTTCGCCGATTGATCGGGGAGGGACTGCGGGGCGAAAGGGACTTCCTCGGCGGCATTCCAGCCCGCCAGCAAGGGGATGTGCATCTGTTCGCCGCGCAGGAATCGCCGCGCGGGCACATCAGGCACGACGTGATGATCGATACTCGGCGAGAACGCGGTCACGACGGGGCTGGTCCTGAAACTCCACGGCGCGGCTGCATTCAACCGGTCGGCCGGCATGCTGCGCAAGGCCGCGATGGACCCGTTGCCCTGTTGCCGGGCGAAAGCGAGGCCACGCGCGCGAGCTTCTTCAAAGCCCTGGAGTGGGCCGTGCTTGCCATCCCAGAACGCGCCGCTCTGTCCAATAGCCTTGTGAAACAGTCCATGCGCGAGCGGCGAGGCCATCAAAATGCCGACGGCCATGGCGCCGGCGGATTCGCCGAACAGGGTGACGTTATCGGGGTCACCGCCAAAGCCGGCGATGTTGGCCTTGACCCAGCGCAGCGCCATCAACTGGTCCTGCAGGCCGTAATTGCCTGAGGGTGCCTCCGTGTCGAGATCGGGATGGGCGTAGAAGCCGAAGATGCCGAGGCGATAATTGAAGCTGACCACGACGACACCCTTGGCGGCCAACGCGCCGCCGTCGGTCGCGGGATTGGCCGAGGAGCCGAACTGAAGCCGCCGCCGTGAATCCACACCATCACGGGCCGCTTCTCGTCCGCGTGCTTCGCCGCGGTCCAGACATTGAGATAGAGGCAATCCTCGTCGCGCGGTCCCGGCCGCTGGTCGTTTTCGAGCGCCGATAGACACCCCGCGCCGAACGCCAACGCATCGCGCACGCCGTCCCATGGTGAGGGCGGCTGCGGTGCGCACCAACGCAAAGGTCCGACCGGCGGTGCTGCGTAGGGAATGCCTTTGAACGCCAGCACGCCGCTGGCATCGCGCGAGCCGCCACGCACGGAGCCGCCTTGTGTGCTAACCACACGTTCCAGCCCGGCGGCTGTCTCGATCGTGAAGGCATGCATGGTCGTATCTCTTGCTCGCGTGTGCGCACCTGGCCGCAGCCAGGCAGGTTCAGGCGACAGCCTATCGACTTTCTTGTCTGCTCGATTTAGGTATTCTGCCAATCAATTGCTAAAAACAGGCAAGCATGCGGCAGTCCCTTCGCTTTCCGTGGACGAATCTCGATGTGGACGATCGCTCCGCACCTGTCATCGCCGTGCGCGTTGACGTGATCGGGACCAAGGCGGAGGTGCCCGATCACAGGCACCGCAAAGGGCAACTTGTTTTTGCGTTGGGAGGCGGCGTCACCTGCCGCGTTCCCAATGGCCTGTGGATGGTGCCGCCGCATTGCGCAGTTTGGGTGCCCGGGGGCATGCAGCACAGCAACCTCGCGACAGAAAATGCCCGGCTGTTCTTCGTCTATATCGAGCCCGACGTCGTGGATTTGCCGGATCGGTGCTGCACGCTCTCGATCTCCCCGCTGCTGCGTGAATTGATCGTCGAGCTGTCCGATCAGATTGCGGATGACGAGGCGAGGGTGGACCTCCTGGCGAGCGTCCTTCTGCGCGAACTCCCTCGCATGCCGGTTCAGCAGCTCCATCTGCCGCTCTCGCCCGAGCCGCGCTTGAAGAAGATTGCTGCAGCGCTGGCAAAAGACCCTTCCGACCGCAGGACCCTGGCCGAATGGGCCCATCGCGTTGCGCTGAGCGAGAGCAGCCTCGCGCGTCTCGTCGTCAGGGAGACGGGATTGAGCTTCGGGCGCTGGCGTCAGCAACTGCACCTGATCGTCGCCTTGCGAGAACTCACCTCCGGCGCCAGCGTGCAGCAGGTTTCGGCCGACCTCGGCTACGAGTCGGTCGCGGCCTTCATCACGATGTTCAAGAAGGCGCTCGGGAAGCCGCCGGCGAAATATTTGAGCAGCATCTCTCCTGAATATAAGAATTGACTTATATTAGCTTCGACCGGTATTCATTCTTGCATGAAACGACAAGGAGGAGCGCCATGGAAATCGACGTTGCCAGGGTATTGGGGCTTGTGACGCGTTCGGTAAAGAATTTCGAGAAGGACGGGAGAGCGGCCAGTGCAGTGACATTGACCCGGCTTTACGAGACGAGCGTCGACGATCTCTGGGACGCAGTGACCAGCCAGCAGCGCATTCCGCGGTGGTTCTTGCCGGTCGAGGGAGACCTCCGGCTCGGTGGAAAGTACCAGCTCAAGGGGAATGCAGGCGGTACCATCACGGCATGCACGCCGCCGACCCATTTTGCTGCGACGTGGGAATTCGGCGGCGCCATGAGCTGGATCGATGTCATACTGAAAGCAGAACGAAGTCAGGCGCGCTTGACGCTCGAGCACACTGCGATGATCGAGGATCATTGGAATCAGTTCGGTCCGGGGGCCGTGGGGATCGGCTGGGATCTCGCCATTGCGGGACTCGAGCGATATGTTGCGACCGGGGCATCGGTCGACCACGAAACGGCCGAGGCATGGATGGGCTCTCCCGCGGGCAAGGAATTCATGACGAGTAGCGGCGAGTATTGGCGCGCGGCGCACGTCGCGAGCGGGGTCGATGCGGCTTCGGCGAAGCAGCGCTCTGACCGCACCATCGCATTTTATCGCGGTGAGATGCCGCCTGACATCGCCCATCCGGGCACAGGAAGCTGATGCAAATCTTCGAGGTCCTCGCTGATCCCGTGCGCCGTCGCATCCTCGAGCTGCTCGCGCCTCGGGAAATGGCGTCCGGCGAGGTCGTCGAAGTGATCGGGGCCGAGTTCGGGATCACGCAGGCGGCTGTGTCGCAGCACCTCAAGGTGCTGCGCGAGAGCGGCTTTGCAACGGTTCGGGCGGAGGCGCAGAGACGACTCTATTCGGTCGATGTCGCGGGCCTGCGGGCGGTGGATGCATGGATCGATCAATTCAGAAATTTTTGGGAGCCGAAGCTGGACGCGCTGGCGACCGAGATCGCGCGCGGCAAACGCGAGCGTCGTAACGCTCCCATGACCAAACGGAGCGGGAAGAGGGCTTGATAAACTACGAACAAAAATGGCGAGAGGAGCGAACAGTCACCTTCAGCCCCGCGACATCTTCTCATACCGTTTCACCAGCCGCTCCCTTTTCAGCCGCGACAGCCGCTGAATCCAGAACGTCCCGTCGAGCTGGTCGATCTCGTGCTGGTGGCAGACGGCGCGCAAGGCTTCCGACTCCTCGCTCTGCATGTTGCCGTCGAGATCCCAATAGCTGATCCGCACGCGGGCGTGGCGCTGGACCTCGTCGTTGACCCCGGGCATCGAGACGCTGCCTTCGCGATGCAGGATCATCTCGGGTGAGGCCCATTCGATCTCCGGATTGACGTAGGTGCGCGCGCCCTCCCTGGCGTCGAGCTCGAGCACGACGACGCGCAAGGGCACGCCGATATGCGGCGCCGTGATGCCGATGCCGGGCGCGGCGCGCATGGTCTCAAGCAAATCCGCTGCAAGCTCGCGCAAGGCGGCGTCGAATGCAGTGACGGGGCGAGCCGGCATCGCGAGGCGGCGGTCGGGATAGCGGACGATCGGGCGAATGGTCATGCAGGCTCCTACCACTCACGGATGGTTGAAGCATCCCGTTCTTGACGCCCTACCAACTGGAAGGTAGCTAATCGGCCATGACCAATGTTTCCTCGACTGCCGACGACATCCTCGCCTGCGCGCGCACCTTGATCATCGCGGGCGGCTATAACGGCTTCAGCTACGCCGACGTGGCCGATGTTGTCGGCATCCGCAAGCCGAGCATCCACCACCATTTCGCCAGCAAGGTCGATCTGGTCCGCACCCTCGTGTCGCGCTACCGCGCCGAAGCCGAGGCGGGACTGTCGGCGCTCGAGCGCAATGTCCCTGATCCGCGCGATCAGCTCAAAAACTATGTCGCGTATTGGGAAGCGTGCATCAATGATGCGACGGCGCCGTTCTGCGTGTGCGCGCTGCTTGCCAGCGAGCTTCCGATCTTGCCGGAGGGAGTCGCGCTCGAAGTCCGTGCGCACTTCCGTTCGCTGGCTTCGTGGCTGACATCGGTGATGGAGCGCGGCAAGCGGAAGGGGCGGTTCAAACTCTCCGGCACAGCCAAGGTCGAGGCTGAAGGCTTCATGGCGACCATTCACGGCGCGATGCTGTCGGCGCGCGCCTATGGCGATCCAAAAATGTTCGGTGTGATCACCACCCCGCTGCTGGATCGGCTGTCCACCAGACATTGAGAGACATCGGCGAGACGACCACGACACCCGGTAGCCAAGCCGGGCGAGGCGCCTTGCTATCGGCGAAGACTACCAACTAGTAGGTAAAGGAGGGTGGAATGGCGTATCATCAATTGGATCTCGTTCGTGCCGATCGCGAGCGATGGCTGAAGTTCTACTACTTCATCCGGGCGGCGTTCTCGGTCGCCTGGGTCGGAGCTTCGTTTGCCGTCGGGCCGTCATCTCCGGTGATCGCGGGAGCCTTGCTCGTGCTCTACCCGGCATGGGACGCCGCGGCCAACTTGGTCGACGCGTTGCGCAGCGGCGGGCTCGCTCAAAACCGCACGCAGGCTCTGAACGTCGTGGTCAGCCTGGCGACCACTGTCGCGATGCTTGTTGCCTTGCAGATGAGCATGAACCGGGTGCTCGGAGTGTTCGGGGCCTGGGCGATCCTGTCAGGACTGCTCCAGCTCGGGACGGCCATCCGCCGCTGGAGGAGTTTTGGCGCGCAATGGGCCATGGTGCTCAGCGGGGCCCAGTCGGCGCTCGCAGGCGGCTTCTTCATCTTTCAGGCCACGACGCCGATGTCTCCATCGATCGCGAATGTCGCGGGCTATGCTGCTGTCGGCGCGCTCTACTTCCTGGTCTCGGCGGTATGGCTGACCGTCAGCGAATGGCGCCATAGCGTCAAGAGGACACAGCAGCGATGATGCGATGGCGGGATGATGACATCATGCTGATGTTTTGCCCGACGAGTCAATTCGCGGCTTAGCATCGGAAGTTCTTGGAATCGCAAGTTGCTCGCATCGTAAGCCATTGATCCCGCAGGGGCCGTCTACTGTGCATGGGGTTGTTTTCCGCATTTTTGTTGAGGACAATGCCGCCAACAACAAGAGTCGGAGGAGAGCTTCATGCGCACAATCGCAATCGCGCTGGCGGCGACCATCGCAGCCGCGACCCCGGCCGCGGCCGACTATCTGGTCAAGGAAGTCGGCAGCTTTCACGTCGGCGGCCACACCGAAACGCTGAGCGGGCTTCCTTCCAAGGAGATTGTGTTCTCGCCAGGCGCTCCGCCGATCAAGGTCGATCCGAACGGCGAGTTCGAGGTCGAGCAGATGTACGTTCAATTCGTCAAGCAGGCAGCGCCGAAGTCGAAACTGCCGCTGCTGCTCTGGCACGGCGGCGGCCTTTCGGGTGTGACATGGGAGACCAAGCCCGACGGCAAGCCGGGCTGGCAGCAGTTCTTCCTCAATGCGGGCTACGACGTCTACGTCTCGGATGCGGTGGAGCGCGGCCGCGCCTCCTGGGCGCGCTATCCGGAGATCTTCAAGAGCGAGCCGTTCTTCCGGCCCAAGAAGGAAGCATGGGAGTTGTTCCGGATCGGGCCGAGCTACGAGGTCGGCGGCAAGCGCGAGGCATTCGAGGGCGAGCAATTCCCGATCGAGGCGTTCGACCAGTTCGCCAAGCAGGGCATTCCGCGCTGGGCCACCAATGACGCCGCCACGCAAAAAGCCTACGATGCATTGGTGCAGAAGGTGTGCCCGTGCATCATCCTGGTTCACAGCCAAGGCGGCAATTTCGGCTTCACCGCCGCCCTCAATGCGCCGGACAAGGTGAAGGCGCTGATCACCGTCGAGCCGTCGGGGGCACCCGATCCGGCCAAGGCCGATGCTGCGAAACTCAAGGGCGTGCCGCATCTGATCGTATGGGGTGATTTCCTCGACAAGGTCCCGGTCTGGTCCAAGCTCGTGGTCAATCCGACCAAATGGGGCCAGGCGGTCGCGGCGGCGGGCGGCAAGGTCGATACGTTCGAGCTGCCCAAGATGGGGATCAAGGGCAACACCCACATGATGATGATGGACCGCAATTCGGACGACGTCGCCAGGCTGATCAACGATTGGATCGGGAAGCAGGGACTGGCGAACTAGGCGGAGCGTGAGCGCGGCCGGTCCCGAAAAAATTGCTCCGATGCCGTGGTGCCGGCTGTCGGCGCGAGCAGTTCCCATTCGTCTTCCAGGCAGTCAGACCTGACGGGAGACCAAAATGAACTCTTCCTCGTATCGCTGGGTGGTCGTCGCCGCGGGCGGCTTGCTCGGCTGCGTCGCGATCGGCGGCATGTTTTCGCTGCCGGTGTTTTTGCAGCCGATTGCAAAGGACACCGGCTGGTCGGTGACCGGCATTTCCAGCGCGATGACGATCGGCTTTCTGGCGATGGCCTGTACCAGCATGGCCTGGGGCACGCTGAGCGACAGGTTCGGGCCGCGGCCGGTGGTGCTAACGGGCTCGGCGGTGCTGTCCGTCAGCCTGTTCGCGGCGAGCCACGTGACCTCGCTGCTGGCGTTTCAGTTCGTCTTTGGCCTTCTGGTCGGGGCCTCCTGTGCAGCGATCTTCGCGCCGATGATGGCGACCGTGACCGGCTGGTTCGACACCCATCGCAGCCTCGCGGTGTCGCTGGTGTCGGCCGGCATGGGCATGGCGCCGATGACGATGGCGCCGCTCGCGGCCTGGCTCGTCTCCGGCCATGACTGGCGCACCTCGATGCAGATCGTGGCGCTGGTGGTTGGCGCCATCATGATCCCGGTCTCGTTCCTGGTGCGCCCCCCGCCGGCGCTCGCGCACGCCGTGGCCGCGCCTGCGGGCGAGGGCGCCGCGCAAGGGGAAATGTCGCTGGCCGAGGCGCTGCGCTCGCCGCAATTCCTGATCCTGCTCGCGACCAACTTCTTCTGCTGCGCCACGCATTCCGGCCCGATCATCCACACCGTCTCCTATGCCGTGAGCTGCGGCATTCCGCTGATTGCGGCGGTGACGATCTACAGCGTCGAGGGCTTTGCCGGCATGGGCGGGCGCATCGCCTTCGGCCTGATGGGCGACCGTTTCGGTGCCAAGCGCGTGCTGGTCTCGGGTCTGCTGTTGCAGGCGTTCGGCGCACTCGCCTATGTCTTCGCGCATCAGCTCGCGACGTTCTACGCGGTCGGGGCCGTCTTCGGCTTCATCTATGCCGGCACCATGCCGCTCTACGCGGTGCTGATCCGCGAGAACTTTCCGCTCAAGATGATGGGTACGGTGATCGGCGGCACCGCGATGGCCGGCAGCCTCGGCATGGCCACGGGCCCGCTCGCGGGCGGCCTGATCTACGATGCGTTCTCGAGCTACGCCTGGCTCTACATCGCCTCCTGGGCGATGGGCCTCGGCGCCTTCCTGATGGCGATGAATTTCAGGCCGTTCGCGAAGCCTCAAGCGGAGGTGGCGCCGGCGGCGGCGTAAGCAGGTTCATCGAGGCGCAGCGCTAGAGCTGCGCCTCGATCGCGCGCTTGTCGATGATGGACCACACTTGCCGTATCTTTCCGTCGCGAAATTGATAGAACACGTTTTCGCAAAAGGACAGGCGCCTGCCGTTCACGTCCAGCCCCAGAAACTTTCCAGCCGGCGTGCAATCGAACTTCAGCCGGGAGGCAATTTGGGGCGGATCGCAGACCAGCAGCTCGATGTCGAAATGCAGGTCCGCAATCTCGCGAAAATCGTGCTCCAGCATGGCACGATAGCCGGACAGTCCGAACGGTCGCGCATTGTGGGCGACGTCATCGTGAACGAACTGTCCGAGGGCGGGCCAATCCTGCCGATTCAGGCAGGCGATGTAGCTGCGATAGATGTCGGCGAGGTCGGACCTGGTCATGGCGTTGCTCCTGCGGCTCCGGCCATAACGCGGCAACAGGGGAATCGGCGCCGGCGCTCACAGACGTTTTTCGAAGAACAGGTCCGGATAGGGGTCGTCATTGAAGCGCGGGATCTCGCTCCAGCCGCTTCGGCGGTAGAGCTGGCCGGCCTCCGCCAGGGCGCTGTTGGTGTCGAGCCGCAGCAGCTTGATGCCGAGCCCGCGCGCAGCATCCTCGGTCATTTCCATGAGGCGCCGGCCGAGCCGCAATCCGCGCGCTGCCGGTGCGACCCACAGCCGCTTGATCTCGGCATAGCCGTGATCCGTGCCCTTGAGCCCGACGCAGCCGATCGGCAGCGTGTCCGAGATCGCGACGATGAACGTGCCGCGCGGGCGGCGCATATCCTTGGCGTCAGGATCGCGCGACAGCGAGACGTCAAAGCCCTGCTTGAAGCGGCGGCCGAGCTCGCCATAATATTCGCCGAGGCAATAACGGGCCTGTTCGCTCCGTGGATCCATCTCGTCCAGCGTGACGCGCTCGCGCGTCAATGCGGAGGCAATCAAATCCATCGCCGCCAGCAGCGCCTCGCGTTGCGAGTGTTGGGCGAGGAAGCTCTCGGCCTGCGTATTCGACAGCGCCTCATAGGCCGCGAACTCGCGCCGGCCCGCACGTGTCAACGTTGCCACGCGGCGGCGCGCATCATCTTCATGCGCAATGGTCTCGACCAGCCCTTCGTCCTCGAGGCTGCGGAGCAGGCGGCTCATCAGGCCGGAATCGAGGCCGAGATAGTCGCGAATCTCGGCCACGTCCGACCGCCCGTGCCCGATCGCGTTGAGCACGCGCGCCGCCCCCAGTGGCCGCCCGCGTCCCAGGAATGACGTATCGAGCGCGCCGACAGCCGACGTGACGGCACGGTTGAAGCGGCGGACGCGGGAAACAGGGTCGAGCATGATGTCTGACTTTAGTCAGGCATATTATCGAAGTCAATCACTGCAGGCCCTCGCTTCAGCAGCCTCAGCAGCGGCCGCGCTTCAGTCCAGGCCCAGCGCCTTGCGGGACTTCCGCGTCAGTTTCGCCACGATCAGCGTGTGCGCCTGCGCCAGATAGGTTGTGAGCTCGGCGTCTGACAGTGCGCTGTTGCCGACGAGCTGCACCCATTTGGCGCGCGCCAGATACGGCGCCGGCCGCGCGAGGCCGTGCTCGATCAGCATGGCATAGGCCATGTTCGAGACCTTGAACATGTAGCCGCCGGAGCGCGCGGCAAAGCCGCCGCCGAGTGCGAACATCTTGCCGCCGACCTTGAACACGGAGGTGCCCTCCCACTGTACCACCTTGGTGACAGCGGGCAGGTGCAGGCAGCGGGTTTCGAAGGTTTTGGGAGTCATCGCCCAAGCGATAGCACGGCGCACGCGGCTTGCAACGCCGCCTCGTCACGGAGATTAGCCTGATGGCGAGGTGAGGGCGCCGGGCTACAAGACTTTGTGTTGCCCGTCGGCAAAACACGCCATCCGTTGGTCGATGCCGGCCATCAAAAATATTCCACTTTACCGAAATTCGGAAACGACGTATGTGTCGCCTCACTCCGGCCCAAGGAAGAGGGGCGTATCGCGATCGTCACGAACGCGGGCCGGGCGGCGGCGGACGCTGGGCACACCGGCGCGAACGGCTTCGCAGGGCGGGCAACCGTGAGCGAAGGCGTCGCGCACACGACCGGTGCGCTCTCGCGTACGGCAAAACCGTGTCGTCCTGACGCCCGGGGTCTGTGCGTCAAGTCTTGCGGTGATGTGGCGGCCCGACCGGGTCCGCGCATCTGTGAGGCGACGGGGGCAATAGTGCATCGCTCCCCGGGGAGAGCACGGCATAAGCCGTAAAACCGCTGCGCAGGGAAGGCCGGTTGTTTGGCTTCACCTGTATGCCGCTGTGCAGCTTTTCGTAGCGCAACTTTCGCACAGTGGACCGTGGGTGCCAGCCGGCACCCGGTCTTCCCTGCGCCCTCTTTCATAAGAGGGCAAGGCGATGAAGCAAAGCAAAGCTCGGGCGAACATGCCGCGAGGATGCGAGCCCATGCCAGTCCTTCAACGATGGTCGTGCCCCAGACGCAGCGCAGCGCCTCTTCGCGGTGCGCTGGAGGCGGGGCCTGTGCAACAGCGATGGGCGTAGCTTCCTTGGCTCTGCGAAGCGTCACTGCGTGCCGCACCGCGTCCGGGACACGAGAGGGAGGAGCGTTGTCGCCACACTCCGTCATTGCGAGCGCAGCGAAGCCATCCAGGATCTCTCCGCGGCGACAGTCTGGATTGCTTCGCTGTGCTCGCGATGACAGGGATGATGCAGCTGCGCGCCTCTTTGTGAGTTGTGCCTGCGCTGCGGACCGTTACCATGCCTCCGCTGCCGTGGAACACGGGAGCCGACATTGTGACCGGGAGGCGACATGAGTGGGCAGGAGCGTAAAGCAAAAGGATCGGACCTGTTTGTCGCCGCGCTGGAGAACGAAGGCGTCGACCGCATCTTCGGCGTGCCCGGCGAAGAAAATCTCGATGTGGTCGAATCGCTCCGTACCTCCAGGATCGAGCTGATCCTGACCCGCCATGAACAGGCCGCGGCCTTCATGGCCGCGACGTACGGGCGGCTGACCGGCAAGCCCGGTGTTTGTCTTTCGACGCTCGGTCCGGGCGCGCTCAATCTGTCGACGGGCGCGGCGTATGCGCATCTTGGTGCGATGCCGATGATTTTGATCACAGGCCAGAAGCCGATCATGAGCAGCCGGCAGGCGCGTTTCCAGATCGTCGACGTGGTTGCCTCCATGAAGCCGTTGACGAAGCTGTCGCGGCAGATCATCAGCGCCTCCAGCATCCCGACTGTGGTGCGCGATGCGTTTCGCGTGGCGATGGAGGAGCGGCCGGGGCCGGTGCACCTCGAATTGCCCGAGGACATCGCGGGCGATGAAGTGCCTGATGTCCCGATGATCCCGGTTCATCCGATCGAGATCCCGGTCGCCCATCGCGCCGCGCTCGATCGCGCTGCCGAGATGATTTTGGCTGCGAAGCACCCGCTGGTGATGATGGGCGCTGCGACCAGCCGGCCGCGCGCGACCCACGGCATCGCGACCTTCGTGCGGCGGACCGGCATTCCGTTCTTCACCACGCAAATGGGGAAGGGCACGGTGCCGGGCGGTACCAATCTCTACATGGGCACTGCCGCGCTGTCCGAACGCGACTACGTTCATGACGCGATCGACGCCGCCGATCTGATCGTCGCGATCGGCCACGACCCGATCGAGAAGCCGCCCTTCATCATGGGGCCCTCGGGCCCGAAGGTGATTCACGTCAGCTACACGCCGGCCAGCGTCGAGCAGGTGTATTTTCCGGATGCGGAAGTCGTCGGCGACGTCGGCCCGAGCCTGGAACTGCTCGCCGACCGGCTCGAAGGCAAGCTGCCGCAAGCCGCCGCGCTGCTGCCGCTGCGCGAAACGATTCTCGGCCGGATCGCCGATCGCGCCACTGAAGCGCGCTGGCCGCCGACGCCGCAACGCATAGTGCACGACATCCGGCAGGTCATTCCGGAGAACGGTATCGTCGCGCTCGACAACGGCATGTACAAGATCTGGTTCGCGCGCAACTATCGCACCCGCGTCGCCAACACGCTGCTGCTCGACAATGCGTTGGCGACGATGGGCGCCGGCCTGCCGTCGGCGATGATGGCCGCGATGCTCTATCCCGACCGCCGCGTGCTCGCGGTCGCCGGCGACGGCGGCTTCATGATGAACAGTCAGGAGATGGAGACCGCCGTCCGGCTCAAGCTCAATCTGGTCGTGCTGGTGCTCGAGGACAACGCCTACGGCATGATCCGCTGGAAACAAGCCGTCGACCATTTTGCCGATTTCGGCATGACCTTTGGCAATCCCGATTTCGTCCTGTACGCGCAGGCCTATGGGGCAAAGGGACATCGGATCGAGAGCATCGACAGTTTTGCTCCGACGCTGGATGCCGCCTTCAAGGAGGGCGGCGTGCATCTGGTCGTGATCCCGATCGATTATTCGGAGAATGTGCGGGTGCTCGTCGACGAGTTGCGGGCCCGGGAGAAGTAACGCCAAGCCGTCGAACGGCCCGGAGGATCATGGCAGCCATTCCTTGATATATATCGTGTTACGATATATTGGCGGCACAAGAATCCCTCCCAAATCAAATCCTTCAAGAGCAATTCATGCGCCAGACCCTGGACATTACCGGCGGCCTCCCGCGTCCTCGCGGCAAGCCCGGAGATTTCACCGCCGACCGCCGCGTCCTGGTTCTGATCGGCATGGCCGTGCTGGTCGGCAGCCTCGGCGCCGGAGCCGCGTGGGTGCTGCTGAAGCTGATTGCGCTGGTGACCAATCTGGTCTGGTTCGGTCATATCAGCACCGAGAATGTCTCGCTCGCGAACGCCCATCCGGGGATCTGGATGGTGCTGGCGCCGGCGCTCGGTGGCCTCGTGATCGGGCTGATGGCGCGGTTCGGCGCGGAGAAGATCCGCGGCCACGGCATCCCCGAAGCGATCGAGGCGATTTTGATCGGCGGCAGCCGGCTGCAGCCGAAGGTCGCGATCCTGAAACCGCTGTCCTCGGCGGTGTCGATAGGAAGCGGCGGTCCGTTCGGCGCCGAGGGGCCGATCATCATGACCGGCGGTGCGATCGGCTCGATCTTCGCGCAGTGCTTCCATCTCACCGCAGCCGAGCGCAAGACGCTGCTGGTCGCCGGTGCCGCTGCCGGCATGACGGCGATCTTCGGCACGCCGATCGCGGCGGTCCTGCTCGCAGTCGAGCTCCTTCTGTTCGAATGGAAGCCGCGCAGCTTCCTGCCTGTCGTGACGGGGGCGGTGATCTCGGCGGCGTGGCGTCCGTTGCTGTTCGGGACAGGGCCATTGTTTCCGTTCGCGGAGCGGCCGGATCTGCCCTGGTGGGGACTGGCAGCTGCGGTCGGCGTCGGGATCGTGGCCGGCCTGCAATCCGGCCTGATGACGCGGCTGCTCTACGCGATCGAAGACCTGTTCGACCATCTGCCGGTGCACTGGATGTGGTGGCCGATGCTCGGCGGCCTCGTCGTTGGCCTCGGCGGGCTCATTGATCCGCGCGCGCTCGGCGTCGGTTACGACGTGATCGCCGATTTGTTGTCGGGGCACATGGCGCGCGACGAGGCGATCCGGCTGCTGCTGGTGAAGTCCGCGATCTGGGTGATCGCGCTGAGCTCGGGCACTTCAGGCGGCGTGCTGGCGCCGCTGCTCATCCTCGGCGGCACGGCCGGCTGGATCGAGGGACTGGTGCTGCCCGGCGGAGCGTCGTTCTGGGCGCTGGTCGGGATGGCCGCGATGATGGGCGGCACGATGCGCTCACCGCTGACAGGCGTGATGTTCGCGATCGAGCTGACCGGCAATATCGACATGCTGCTGCCGTTGCTGGCGGCAACCGGCGCGGCGCACGCCGTCACCGTGCTACTGCTGAAGCGCTCGATCCTGACCGAGAAGATTGCGCGCCGCGGTCAGCACATCACGCGCGAATACGCGATTGATCCGTTCGAGCTGCTGCGTGCCGCCGATGTCATGGTGACGAATGTCGACACGCTGCCGGTCGACATGCCTGTCGACGCGGCGGTCGCTTTCTTCACTTCGGATCAGCGCCGTCACAAATCCTATCCGGTGGTCGCCGCCGACGGGCGGCTCGCCGGCATGGTCACCCGTGCCGACGTGCTGCGCTGGCGTACCGAGGGCGATCACCAGGCGGCAACGCTTGATGACGTGGTATCGGATACGTCGGCCGTGGTGGCACATCCCGACGACGTGCTGGGGCGGGTCGCCGATCTCATGGTCGCCTCGGATATCGGCCGCTTGCCGGTGGTCGACCGCGCCAACCATCGTGTGGTGGGTCTGGTGGCGCGCAAGGATCTGCTGCGAATTCGCGCGGTCGTGAATGCGCAGGAGGAGGACCGCAACGCATATTTCCTGCGCGAAAAGGCGCTTGTGCCGGAGGCGCGGATCGCGGAAGCTCAGCCCCTCTGAATTCCAGCACCGACAGGAATGAGCATGACTCGCGTTCGCTGTATCACCGAGATGGGCATGGGCGTGGACGTCCACGGCAAGGACGCCACCAAGGCGGCGAAGCGTGCGGTGTCTGATGCCATCAGGCATTCGAGCCTCGGTTTCTTCCGGATGATCAACAAGACCGCGAACGACATGTTCGTCGACGTCACGATCGCGGTGCCTAATCCGGAAAGCGTGGACAAGGAAGCCGTCGCCAAGGAGCTGCCTTACGGCACGGTGACCGTCAACGCGGTCAAGGGTGGGCTGGAGATTCCCTCGGCCCCGGAACAGGGCAACGACCCCATCCTCATCGCCAATGCCGCCGTCATCGTCAGCTTCGAGAAGGATTGAGACGGTGTCCGACGGTGACGTGACGCTGCTGGATCGCCCGATCTGGAGCGCGCTCACGACCAGCCACAAACATCTGACCGAAGGGGGCCCGCGCGCGCTGCGCTACCCCGTGAACATGACGCCGTTTGCCGACATGGTCGACATGTCCGAGGCGAGCTTTGCCGCGCTCGGCGATCTTCTGTCCGGCTCGCAGGTCGCCGCGCTGTTTACGCCGGATACGGTCGACGTTCCCGCCGGCTTCAAGGTCGTGCTCGCCGGACCCTGCGAGCAGATGATCGGCTCGCCCGCCGACAGCCCGCTTCGCGACGCCGAGATCGTCAGGTTGGGTGCGGCCGACGTTCCCGCCATGATGGCGCTGACCGAGTTGACCAAGCCCGGTCCCTTCGCGCGACGCACGCACGAGCTCGGCACGTTCCTCGGCATCCGCACCGGCGGCGAATTGGTCGCGATGGCCGGCGAGCGCATGAAGCCGGGCAATTTCGTCGAGATGACGGCCGTCTGCGTCCACCCTGATCATCGGGGGCGAGGCTACGCGCAGGCACTGCTCGCGGCGGCCGCGCGCCAGATCGAGGCACGCGGCGAAATTCCGTTCCTGCACGTGTTTTCGAGCAACTCATCAGCCATCGCGCTGTACCAGCGGCAGGGATGCGGATTCGGCGCCGCCTGCACGTCACTGCGTTCATGAAGCAGGACTGAGCTGCGCCGTTCGGACGGGCTTCATATCCGGCGAATTCACGCTATATCGATCCCAACCATCATTGGGGGAAGCACATGGACGCCAGAACACCTGATTTTTCCGCCACACGGACGGCAATGCAGCGTTACGTCGATCAGGAGATCATTCCTGGCGCATCCTGGGCGGTGCTGCGCGGGCGCGAGGTCGTCGATCAGCAATGCGTCGGTTTCGCCGATCGCGAGGCGAGTACCGCGCTACGGCCCGATCACATTTTTCGGGCGTTTTCCAACACCAAGATATTCGTCACCTGCGCGGTCATGCTGCTGGTCGAGGAAGGCCGCATCGGGCTC
The DNA here is from genome assembly GCF_023074185.1 of Bradyrhizobium sp. 132. GTDB lineage: Bacteria > Pseudomonadota > Alphaproteobacteria > Rhizobiales > Xanthobacteraceae > Bradyrhizobium. The sequence goes on from NZ_JADPKY010000094.1 coordinate 237,838, forward strand.
GATGACGTCGTCGAGAAATTCTTGCCGCAACTCGGCAATCGCAAGGTGCTGAAGCCGGGCGCTTCGAGCCTTGCCGACGTCGAGCCAGCCAAGAGCCCGATCACGGTCCGCCAGCTTCTCACCCATACGGCCGGCCTCAGCTACGGCATCTTCGATCCCGGTTCGGTGCTGTTCAAAGGCTATAACGAGGCGATCATCTTCAATCCGCTCACGCCGCTGACCGGCATGATCGACCAGCTCGCCGATCTGCCGCTGTCCTATCATCCCGGCTCGTCCTGGGAATATTCGGTTGCGACCGACGTGCTCGGGCGTGTCGTGGAGGTCGTCTCCGGCAAGCCGCTCGACGCCGTCTTCAAGGCGCGCATCTTCGAGCCGCTCGGCATGACCGACACCGGCTTCCACGTGCCGGACGCGCAGCAGGGCAGGTTGGTCGCGCTGTACAATGGTGCCGACGTGCTGGACCCGATGAAGCCCGGCCTCACCCGGGCCGACAATCTGCCTTATCCGCAGGCCTATCGACGGCAGTTCCCGCGGCTGTCGGGCGGCGGCGGGCTGGTCTCGACCTTGCCCGACATGCTCGCTTTGGTACGGGCGCTGCTACCCGGCCCGGATGCGCTGCTGAAGCCGGAGACGCTGCGGCAGATGATGACGAACCAGTTGCCCGCAGGCCAGACCATCCGCTTCGCCAATCTCGGCCCAATCCCCGGCAAAGGCTTTGGCCTCGGCGGCGCCGTCACCTTCGCGCCAATGCCGTTCGATCCCCTGAATTCCACCGGCGAATTCCAGTGGGGCGGCCTTGCCGGTACCCATTGGTGGATCTGCCCGCAGGCCAATACCGCCGGCGTGCTGATGACGCAGCGCTACATGGGTTTCTGGAATCCATTCTTCTTCGAATTCAAGCGTCTGGCCTATCAGGCCGTCGGACGCTGATCGCGAAAAAAATTGCACGGTGCCGCGAATCCTTTTGGGTCGTCGCGCCCTCTCTTGATGGTCGGGGCATTTTGCTTCGGCTCATCTCGGAGGATGTGATGGCATTTTACAGGAAGAACATCGGCGGCCTTCATCAGGCGGTGCGGATTGCCTTAGGCGTCGCGGTGGCGGTCGCCGCATTCGCGTATTTCAGCGGCGCTGCGGCGTGGCTGGTTGCGCTCGGCGGCGCCGGCTTCGCGCTGACCGGCCTGGTCGGCTATTGTCCGATCTGCGCGATGGCCGGCATCGGAAGGGGAGGGGTGTCGTGAGAGCCGCCGTGATCTCGCCAAACCTGTTCGAGGCCGCGCGCCTCGGCGATCCCCAGGCGATCGCGTCTCTGCTCAAGACGGCGCAGCCGAACATCCGTCGCTATGCCCGCGCCACCTGCCGCAGCTCGGCGGATGCCGAGGATGCGACGCAGGAGGCGCTGTGGATCCTGTTTCGCCATGTCGGCACGATCCGCTCGTGGCTCGCGTTTTCGGCCTGGCTGTTCAGCGTGGTCCGCCGCGAATGCCTGCGGCTCGCCCGCAAGGCGGGGCTCGCGCCGGCGATTGACGACGGAGAGGCGGAGGCGCTGCTGCTGTCGCGCCCAGAAGCCGATTTGCGGCTCGACGTCGCGGCAGCCTTCGAGGCGCTGCCGCCGCACTACCGCGATGTCGCGCTGATGCGCGACGTCAAGGAAATGACCATCGACGAAATCGCCGTCGCACTCGATACGACAAGGCAAGCCGTGAAGGCACGCCTGCATCGCGCCCGCGCCCTGATGCGCGAATATCTGACGAGGTGAGCCATGACCTGTTATCAAAGCCCTGACGATCTGAAATCGATCCCGGACTTCGTGGCGCTCGCGCCGGTCGAGGCCAGCGCGTTCCTTGCGTTCAACCACGCGGTCGAGCGCAAGGACGGATTGATCCCGCCAAAATATCGCGAGCTGATCTCCCTCGCGGTCGCACTCACCACGCAATGCGCCTATTGCCTCGACGTGCACACGGCGCAGGCGGCGAAGGCCGGTGCAACGCGCGAGGAAGTCGCGGAGACCGCATTGATTGCGGCGGCTGTTCGCGCCGGCGGCACGCTCGGCCATGCACTGTTGGCGCAGCGCCTGTTCGAGCGACATCGGAGCGAGGGCACGGGATGAACGAGCGCGGATCGGTGGCTGGATCGTAGGCGTGAACAACTATCTCGGCCTCGACGGATTTCGCTTCGGCTGGGTCGCTGCCTGGATCGACGCGAGCGGCGATCATGGCTTCGATTATTCACCCGGCCTGACCCGCTTGCTCGCGATGCCGCACGCGCGTGCGATGATCGATATGCCGATCGGATTGAGGCCGAGCGGCTATCGCATCTGCGATTTGCGCGCACGCGAGCTGGTCGGTCCCGCGGTGTTTCTCGGCGCGCGCCGAGACCTCTGGACATTCGCCGACATGGCGGCGGCCAATCGCCACTATTGGGAGCACGAAGGCAAGGGCAGGGGCGTATCGGCACAGCTCTGGAATATCAGGGACAAGATCAGGGACGTCGACGAGATCATGACGCCCGCGCGGCAGGCGACGATCGGCGAAGCGCATCCGGAATTGATCTTCTGGAATCTCGCAGGGTGCGTCCGGCTTGCGAAGAAGACATCCGCGGAAGGCCGTGAGCAGCGCATCGCGCTCCTCGCGCAACGCGGCTTCACGCGCCTGCCGAAATGGTTGACCCAACGTCACGGCACCGGCATCGGCCGCGACGATCTTATCGACGCCTGTGCTTGCACCGTCGCGGCACGCGACAGCACGCAACGTGTCGGCGGGGAGGAGGACCCGCACGGGCTGCGGATGGAGATCAATTATTGAGGTGGGCAGCCGGCTCATGAACCGGGAAAAACCAGCAATTTATTTGAAGCCTGCAGGAACTGTCGATGGTCGGCCCGCGTTCCCTGTGCGAACCGGTGTGAGAGAAGCTCGTGCGATGAATGATACCAGTCAGTTCGCGACCGCGATGCTAGCGCTTGTTTTCACCGGAGCGCTGCTCGTTACCGGGCAGCGCTTCATCGAGCAGCGCGTACAGCGCGATATGACTTACGCCACCAGCCATTTGCTACGGCCATTGTGACCTGATGCCGGTGCGGGAAATCGATCTGAGCACTCGACCTTGCGTCGTTCGTCCGCTCGCCCAGATTAGGCGGCGTCTCATGAACGAAGCCCGGGGTCCCGATGTTCGATCTGTCCGCCTTTCCCATCACCAAGCGCTGGCCAGCCAAGCACCCGGAGTTGCTTCAGCTTTATTCTCTGCCGACGCCGAACGGCGTCAAGGTCTCGATCATGCTGGAAGAGATCGGGCTTCCTTACGAAGTCCACCTCGTCGATTTCGGCAAAGACGATCAGAAGACGGCGGAATTCCTCTCGCTTAATCCGAATGGCAAGATCCCGGCGATCCTCGATCCGAACGGTCCCGGCGGCAGGCCGCTGCCGCTGTTCGAGTCCGGGGCGATCCTGCAGTACCTCGCGGAGAAGACCGGCAAGCTGCTGCCGCAGGATGCGGCGCGCCGTTACCAGACGCTCGCGTGGCTGCATTTCCAGATGGGCGGCATCGGGCCGATGTTCGGCCAGGTCGGCTTTTTCCACAAATTCGCCGGCAAGGATTTCGAGGACAAGCGGCCGCTCGGGCGCTACGCGGGCGAGGCCAAGCGCCTGCTCGGCGTGATGGAGACGCATCTTACCGGCCGGCAATGGTTCATGGATGACGACTACACCATCGCCGACATTTCCATGCTCGGCTGGGTGCGCAACCTCGTCGGGTTCTACGGCGCCGGCGATCTCGTAGAATTCGGCCAATTCAAGTCGGTGGGCGCCTGGCTCGAACGCGGCCTTGCGCGTCCTTCCGTCCAGAGCGGGCTGAACATTCCGAAGCGGCCTTAGGGCTAGAACAGCCGTCCGCCGTTCGGCACGGGCTTGCTCGGCTGCACCAGCACGACCTTGCCCTCGGCATCGGGGAAACCGAGCGTCAGTACCTCCGAGACGACCGGACCGATCTGGCGCGGCGGGAAATTGACGACGGCCGCGACCTGTTGGCCGACCAGCGTCTCAAGCGGATGGTTTTCGGTGATCTGCGCCGAGCTCTTGCGCACGCCAATCGCGGGACCGAAGTCGATCCACAGACGCCAGGCCGGCTTGCGCGCCTCCGGGAACGGTTTTGCATCGACGATGGTGCCGACGCGAATATCGACCGCGAGGAAGCTGTTGAAGTCGATGGTCGGCGACGCGGTCGCGGCTGGATCGTGGGTGACGTGCATGGAGTGTCCGTTCGGAGAGTTGGCGTCGTTCGCAATATTGTCGCGCGAACCGGAGTTGCGTACAACGCTTGGGGATCACGATACGACGCATGCGCGAGGAACGTCTTGCCCAACATCATCTACGGCATCAAGAACTGCGACACCATGAAGAAGGCGCGCGCCTGGCTCGACACCCATGGCGTGACTTACACGTTTCACGACTACAAGACGGAGGGGGTGGAGAAGGACAAGCTCAAGCAGTGGAGCGACAAGGTCGGCTGGGAGACGCTGCTCAATCGCGCCGGGACGACCTTCAGGAAGCTTCCCGATGCCGACAAGGAAGGCTTGAGCGAGAAGAAGGCGCTGGTGTTGATGCTAGCGCAACCATCGATGATCAAGCGGCCGGTGCTGGAAATTGGCGGCAAGGTGCTGGTCGGCTTCAAGCCGGAGATCTACGCCAAGGATTTCGGCGCCAAATCGCGCTGACGGCTAGTTCAGCTCGATGATCGCGGTGGTGACACCGGAGCCCGACTGGTCCGCGAACTCGACCAGTTCGGCGGGCGCGATGCGGCCGGGAGCGCGATGGAACAGGTCGCGGTCGATCACCGCGCGCGATCTCGGGCGCGGCAGCGCGTCATTTCCGCGCATCAGGTTCTTGATCTCGAAGCCGCCATCCTCGCAGAAGGTCTTGAGCGATGCGATGATGTGACAGATATTGCCGTCGACCTGGAACGGCAGCAGCAAGCGCTCATAGGCGACGATCCGCCCGTAAATGTCGTCGACGTCGGCAACGCTGTAGACGGGCAGGCCGCGCGCCACGCATTCATAATAGACCGGCATCACAAAGGGCACGAGTCGCGGCCCGATATAGTCGTCGAGCAGAACGCCTTTGCCCGTGTGTCCATAGGCGCGCGAGATGCGCGTACCTTCGCTCTGGATGGTCAGACGCGGCTTCGGCGCCGAAATGTCGACCGTATAATAGATGAGATCGGAGAGCTCTTCCTCGAGCCGCTCGGGCTGGTACTCCCAGATCGCCGGGGCCATCTGCTCGCGCGCATAAAGCCGCAGCCACGTGTTCAGGAGATCACGCTGCCTGATCGACTTCACCACAGAAGGAGCGGCGCTTGCAAAATCCACGATAATATTCCCGACGTATAAAACCCGCGCATGATCCTGGTTGCGGGAAAATTTTCTATGAAGGCTGGCGCATGGACCGAAAGACCGTTAACGACGGCTTGATGACCGGCGCCTTGCGACCGGGAGGCTGGGCAGGCGACATCAAAACACGTCCGACTAAGGGAGCATAAGTCTCCCGGCCGGAGGCCTGACCTGCTCAGCTTTCCGCCTTGCCTAACCCCCGTCACCTCCGGCATATTCCGCGCCCGGAGGCGGCGTTCCGGAGAGGCTCCAAGGCCTCCGGAAAAAGGCCTCCGGAAACCGAAGCAACAAGGACAGCCACGCGTGTTGCGCGGGCAGGGGGAAAACTGTTTGGCCGATGAGTTCATTCTCGAAACGGAAGGCTTGACCAAGGAGTTCGCGGGCTTCTTCGCCGTCCGGGACGTTGCGCTCAAGGTTCGCCGTGGGAGCATTCACGCGTTGATCGGCCCCAACGGCGCCGGCAAGACGACGTGCTTCAATCTTTTGACCAAGTTCCTCAAGCCGTCTGCCGGAAAAATCCTATACAAGGGGCAGGACATCACCACGATGGCGCCCGCCGACGTGGCTCGCCTGGGGCTGGTTCGTTCGTTCCAGATCTCGGCGGTATTTCCGCATCTCACCGCGCTGGAAAATGTCCGCGTCGCGCTTCAGCGCCAGCACGGCAGCTCCTTCGATTTCTGGCGCTCCAAGTCCGTGCTCAACCAATTCAACGATCGCGCGCGCGAATTGTTGAACGATGTCGGCCTCAGCGAGTTCGCCAATACGCCCGCGGTCGAGATGCCTTACGGGCGCAAGCGCGCACTGGAGATCGCAACCACGCTTGCACTCGACCCCGAGATGATGCTGCTGGACGAGCCGATGGCCGGCATGGGCCACGAGGACATCGACAAGATCGCCGCGCTGATCAAGCGCATCTCCGCGAAATATACCATCCTGATGGTCGAGCATAATCTGAGCGTCGTGGCCAACCTCTCCGACATCATTACCGTGCTGACGCGCGGGCAGGTGCTCGCGCAAGGCCATTACAGCGAACTCACCAAGGACGAACGCGTCAAGGAAGCCTATCTGGGAGCCGGTCATGGTTGAGACTGCAACCGCGCAAGCTCCCGCAAAGACCGCAAGCGGCGGCAACATCCTTCAGGTCCGCAACCTGGAAGCCTGGTATGGCGAGTCCCACATCCTGCACGGGATCAATTTTGACGTGAATGCGGGCGAGGTCGTCACGCTGCTTGGGCGTAACGGCGCCGGCAAGACCACCACGCTGAAGTCGATCATGGGCATCATCGGCAAGCGTACCGGCTCGGTGAAGTTCAACAACCAGGACATCATCCGCACGACCTCGGACAAGATCGCGCGCATGGGCATCGCGTTCTGTCCGGAAGAGCGGGGGATATTCTCCAGCCTCGACGTGCGGGAGAACCTGATGCTGCCGCCGGTGGTGCGCCCAGGGGGATTGCCGCTCGAGCAGATCTTCGATCTGTTTCCGAACCTGAAGGAACGGCTCAACAGCCAAGGAACCAAACTCTCCGGCGGTGAGCAGCAGATGCTCGCGATCGCGCGCATCCTACGCACCGGCGCGAACTTCCTGATGCTGGACGAGCCGACCGAGGGTCTCGCGCCCGTCATCATCCAGCAGATTGGCCACACCATTGCGCGGCTCAAGAAGGAGGGTTTTACGATCCTCCTGGTCGAGCAGAACTTCCGCTTCGCATCCACCGTCGCCGACCGCTATTACGTGGTCGAGCACGGCAAGATCATTGACGGATTTTCCAATGCGGAGCTTGCCGCCAACATGGACAAGCTCCACACCTATCTCGGCGTTTAAAGCATGATCCGGAAAAGTGTGTAGCGGTTTTCCGAAAGATCATGCTCAACAAAAGAACTGCGAACGAGAAAATTCAAAAGGAAAGTTGCATGAAGACCATGTCGATTGCGTCATTGCTGCTGACCACGGCGCTCACCTTCGCCGTAACAGGCGTCGCGTCCGCGCAGGACAAGACCGTCAAGATCGGCGCGCTGTCCGATCAGTCCGGACTCTACGCCGACCTCGGCGGACCGGGCTCGACGCTCGCCGCGCAGATGGCCATTGAAGATTCCGGCCTGGCTGCGAAGGGCTGGAAGATCGACCTCATCTCGGGCGATCACCAGAACAAGCCCGACATCGGCACCGCGATCGCGCGGCAATGGTTCGACGTCGACAAAGTCGACATCATCGTCGACGTGCCGAATTCCGGCGTGGCGCTGGCCGTCAACAACGTCGTCAAGGAGAAGAACGGCGTCTACATCAACTCGGGTGCGGCGACCTCCGACCTCACCAACGCGCAGTGCTCGCCCAATACCGTGCACTGGACCTACGACACTTACATGCTGGCGCATACCACCGGCCAGGCGCTGGTGAAGGCCGGTGGCGACACCTGGTTCTTCCTGACCGCGGACTACGCCTTCGGCGCGGCGCTGGAGCGCGACACCACTGCGGTCATCGCCGCCAATGGCGGCAAGGTGGTCGGCAGCGTCAAGCATCCGCTGAACACGCCGGACTTCTCGTCCTTCCTGCTCCAGGCGCAGGCCTCCAAGGCCAAGATCATCGGCCTTGCCAATGCCGGCGGCGACACCACCAACACGATCAAGCAGGCGGCCGAGTTCGGCATCGTCAAGGGCGGCCAGAAGCTCGCGGCGCTGTTGCTGTTCCTCACCGACGTCAAGGCGATCGGGCTCGAGACCGCGCAGGGCCTCAACTTCACCGAGACCTTCTACTGGGACATGAACGACAAGACCCGGGCGTTCTCCAAGCGCTTCGCCGAGAAGATGAAGAGCAACGCGCCGCCCACCATGGTGCAGGCTGGCGTCTATGCAGGCGTGCGTCACTATTTCAAGGCACTGGAAGCGCTCGGCGGCAACCCGCATGACGGCGCCAAGGTCGTCGAGAAGATGAAGTCGATGCCGACGGAAGACGATCTGTTCGGCAAGGGCGAGATCCAGCCCAACGGCCGCACCATCCACAATGCCTATCTGTTCGAGGTGAAGAAGCCCTCCGAGTCCAAGGGACCGTGGGACTTCTACAAGCTGGTCGGCACGGTGCCGGGCGACCAGGCCTTCACGCCGCTGTCCGAGAGCAAGTGCGCGCTCTTGAAGAAGTAAGATAACCGCCCGCAGGCCATCAGGCCTGCGGGCGACTTTCAGGGAACGCCGAAGGGACCGGGTGCGGGATCGATGCAGGCTCTTTACGCTCAGCTACTGGTGGGACTGATCAACGGCTCGTTCTACGCGCTGCTCAGTCTCGGGCTTGCCGTGATCTTCGGCATGCTCAACATCATCAATTTCGCCCATGGTGCGGTCTACATGATGGGCGCGTTCGCTGCCTATTTCCTGCTGAACCTCGGCGGCATCAACTACTGGTGGGCGTTGCTGCTTGCGCCGATCATCGTCGGCATCTTCGGCATGATCCTGGAGCGGACCATGCTGCAATGGCTGACCGGGCTGGATCATCTCTACGGTCTGCTTCTGACCTTCGGCATTGCGCTGATTGTGCAGGGCGTGTTCCAGAACTACTTCGGCTCCTCCGGCCTGCCTTACGCCATTCCGGACCAGCTCAAGGGCGGCATGAATCTCGGATTCATGTTCCTGCCCGTCTATCGCGGCTGGGTCGTCATCTTCTCGCTGGTGGTCTGCATCGCGACCTGGTTCCTGATCGAGAAGACACGGCTCGGCGCTTATTTGCGTGCAGCCACCGAAAACCCGACGCTGGTGCGCGCCTTCGGCGTCAACGTGCCGCGCATGATCACGCTGACCTACGGCCTCGGTGTCGGCCTTGCCGCGCTCGCCGGCGTGCTGTCGGCGCCGATCAACCAGGTGCGGCCGCTGATGGGAGCCGACCTCATCATCGTCGTGTTCGCGGTGGTCGTGATCGGCGGCATGGGATCGATCATGGGCTCCATCATCACCGGCTTCGCGCTCGGTGTGATCGAGGGCATGACCAAGTATTTCTACCCCGAGGCCTCCAACACCGTCGTGTTCGTGCTGATGGTGCTGGTGCTCTTGGTGAAGCCAACGGGATTGACGGGAAGGGCGGCCTGATATGACAGCCTTGACGGACGACAGACTGCCGGCCCCCCCGCGCGCGATCCGCGACGAGATGATCGTGTTCGTGGTGATGGCGCTGCTGCTGGCTGCGGTGCCATTCAGCGGCATCTATCCGTTCTTCGTGATGCAGGCGCTGTGCTTCGCGCTGCTGGCCTGTGCATTCAATCTCCTGATCGGCTATGGCGGCTTGCTCTCGTTCGGCCACGCGATGTTCATGGGCACCGCCGGCTATTGCAGCGCGCACGCGCTGAAAGTGTGGGCGTTGCCGCCGGAACTCGGCATCCTCGTCGGCATTGCCGCGGCGTTCGGGCTCTCGCTCATCACCGGCTTCATCTCGATCCGCCGCCAGGGCATCTATTTCTCGATGATCACGCTGGCGCTGTCGCAGCTGCTGTACTTCATCTACCTCCAGGCGCCGTTCACCCATGGTGAGGACGGCATCCAGGGCATCCCGCAGGGCCGCATGTTCGGCGTGTTCGATTTGACCAAGCCGACCGTGCTCTACTACGTGGTGCTGGTCAGCTTCCTCGCCGGCTTCCTGCTGATCTACCGCATCATCAATTCGCCGTTCGGCGAAGTCCTGAAGGCGATCCGTGAGAACGAGCCGCGCGCGATCTCGCTCGGTTACCGGACCGATCAGTACAAGTTCCTGGCTTTCGTCCTGTCGGGCACGCTCGCCGGCTTTGCGGGATCGCTGAAGGTGTTCGTGGCGCAGAACGCTTCGCTCACCGACGTGCACTGGTCGATGTCCGGCGAGGTGGTGCTGATGACGCTGGTCGGCGGGCTCGGGACCATCTTCGGGCCCGTGGTCGGTGCCTTCGCGATCATCGCCATGCAGCAATATCTGGCGAGCTTCGGCCAGTGGGTGACGGTGATCCAGGGCTCGATCTTCGTGATCTGTGTGCTCACCTTCCGCCGTGGCGTCATCGGCGAAATCGCGCATTACCTCCGGCGTTCGCTGTAAGTCATTGATGTAGCAGAAAAATCGGTGGCGCGCGAAAGCGGTGGATGATCCGACTCCACAGGTGTGAGGTGGCACGCGCGTGGATCGAAAATGGTCTATGACAGTTTCATGACGGCCCGCTTGGGCTAGGCCATTATCCAAATCCAACCGGTAGTCTCTCCCCCATGATGCGATTGTTTCGCGCTTTCCTGCCCAAGGAAGAACGGTTCTTCGACCTGTTCGACCGCCACGCCCAGACCGTGATTCAGGGCTCGATCGCGCTCCAGGGCATGCTTAACGGGGGCGAGGAGACGCCGGTCTATTGCCAGCGCGTCAACCAGTTCGAGAACGATGCCGACAACATCACCCGCGAGGTGCTGACGGCGGTGCGCCGCACCTTCATCACCCCGTTCGACCGCGGCGACATCAAGAACCTGATCACCTCGATGGACGACGCCATCGACCAGATGCAGCAGACCGCCAAGGCCGTGATGCTGTTCGAGGTTCGCATCTTCGAGCCGCCGATGCGCGAGATCGGCGTGCTCTTGGTGGAATGCGCCAATCTGGTCGGTCGCGCGTTGCCGCTGATGCAGGCGATCGGTCAGAACGTGGCCATGCTGACTGCGATCACGGAAGAATTGACCAAGCTCGAGGGGCGCGTCGACGACCTCCAGGATATCGGGCTGAAGGAACTATTCCTCAAGCATCGCGACGGCAACGCGATGGATTTCATCGTCGGCGCGGAGATCTACGACCATCTCGAGAAAGTCGCCGACCGCTTCGACGACGTCGCGAACGAGATCAACAGCATCGTCATCGAGCAAGTTTAGGGCAGGGGCCGCGCCGTGGATGTTGCGTTGGGTCTTCCCGTCCTGGTCGGACTGATCGCCGTCGCGCTGCTGTTCGACTTCCTGAACGGCCTGCACGACGCCGCCAATTCGATCGCGACCATCGTCTCGACCCGCGTGCTGCGGCCGCAATTCGCGGTGTTCTGGGCCGCGTTCTTCAATTTCGTCGCCTTCATGGTGTTCGGGCTGCACGTCGCCCAGACCATCGGCACCGGCATCATCGATCCCGCGATCGTGGATGCCCAGGTGATCTTCGCGGCGCTGGTCGGCGCCATCGTCTGGAACCTCGTGACATGGGCGCTCGGCATCCCGTCGTCTTCGTCCCACGCATTGATCGGCGGTCTATTTGGTGCTGGCGTGGCCAAAGCCGGCCTTTCGGCGGCGGTCTGGAGCGGATTGTCCAAGACGGTGATCGCGATCGTGCTGTCTCCGCTCGTCGGCTTCCTGCTCGCGATGGTACTGGTTGCGATCGTCTCCTGGGCCTCGGTGCGCTCCACCCCCTTTGCCGTCGATCGCGCCTTCCGCATCCTGCAGTTCGCCTCTGCTTCGCTCTATTCGCTCGGCCATGGTGGCAATGACGCGCAGAAGACCATGGGCATCATCGCCGTGCTGCTCTATTCGCAGGGCCAACTTGGCGGCGAATTCTTCGTACCCTTCTGGGTGGTGCTCTCCTGCCAGGCGGCCATGGCAATGGGCACGCTGATGGGTGGTTGGCGCATTGTCCGCACGATGGGATTGCGGATTACAAAACTGACCCCGATGCAGGGCTTTTGCGCCGAGACCGGCGGTGCCGCGACCCTGTTCATGGCGACCTTCCTCGGTGTTCCCGTCTCGACCACCCACACCATCACCGGCGCGATCGTCGGCGTCGGCGCCGCCCGCCGCCTCTCGGCGGTGCGCTGGAATGTCGCCAGCTCGATCGTCTATGCCTGGGTCATCACGATGCCGGCCTCGGCCATCGTCGCCGCGCTGACCTGGTGGGCAGTACAGATCTTCATCAGGTAACGAGCTTCAGCCCGACAATCCCGGCGACGATCAGCCCGATGCTGGCGAGGCGGAACGCGGTGGCCGGCTCGCCGAACAGGATGATGCCGAGCGTTGCGGTGCCGACCGCGCCGATGCCGGTCCAGACTGCATAAGCGGTTCCAATCGGCAGCGATTTGAGGGCAAGCCCGAGCAGGATGATGCTGCCGGCCATGGCCCCGAGCGTGAGGACAGACGGGACGAGCTTCGTAAATCCCTCGGTGTATTTGAGGCCGATCGCCCAGGCGATCTCCAGGAGACCGGCGACGAACAGGATGCTCCAGGCCACGGCGACCCTCCCTTCGAGGCAGGGTCGTCCCCGCGACTGGCGTGCTGATGGGCGGGAAGGCCGTCCTTCCCAAGCACTGATCCAAGCCCGATATGGGGCTGGCCGGAAGGCACTGCAATCACCAAATGAGGCTTGATAAGGCTCATTTTCCCTGCCAAACGCTGCCGCAATGTCCGACATCGCCACCACAGCCGAATCGCCGGCCCGTTCCCCGCTTGCCGCTGAAGTGTCGCGGCGGCGGACCTTTGCGATCATTTCGCATCCGGACGCCGGCAAGACCACGCTGACCGAAAAGCTGCTGCTGTTCGGCGGCGCCATCAATCTGGCCGGTCAGGTCAAGGCCAAGGGCGAGCGGCGCAACACGCGTTCGGACTGGATGAAGATCGAGCGCGAGCGCGGCATCTCGGTCGTGACCTCGGTCATGACCTTCGAGTTCGAGGGCCTCGTGTTCAATCTGCTGGACACCCCGGGCCACGAGGACTTTTCGGAAGACACCTATCGCACGCTCACGGCCGTCGATTCCGCCGTCATGGTGATCGACGCGGCCAAGGGCATCGAGGCGCGCACCCGAAAGCTGTTCGAGGTGTGTCGTCTTCGGGACATCCCGATCATCACCTTCATCAACAAGATGGACCGCGAGAGCCGCGATGTCTTCGAGCTACTCGACGAGATCGAGAAGACGCTGGCGCTCGACACCACGCCGATGACCTGGCCGGTCGGCCGCGGCCGCGAGTTCCTCGGTACCTACGACGTCGTCAATGGCGGCGTGCGCCTGCTCGAAGGCGGCGGCGCCAAGACCGGTGCGGCGCAGCAGATCGAGATCGCCGAACTCGCCAAGCTCAATGCCAATCTCGATGTGTCAGCGGTCAAGGACGAGCTCGATCTCGTCACCGCGGCGTCAAAACCGTTCGAGCTCGAAGCGTTTCGCGAGGGCCATCTGACGCCGGTCTATTTCGGCAGTGCGCTGCGCAATTTCGGCGTCGGCGACCTGCTGCAAGGCCTCGGCAAGTTCGCGCCCGAGCCGCGCGCGCAGGAGAGCGACCAGCGCAGGGTCGAAGCCACCGATCCGCGCATGAGCGCCTTCGTGTTCAAGATCCAGGCCAACATGGATCCGAACCACCGCGACCGCATCGCCTTTGCGCGTCTGTGCTCCGGCAAGCTCAGCCGCGGCATGAAGGCGAAGCTCGTGCGCACCGGCAAGAGCATGCCGCTGTCCAGCCCGCAATTCTTCTTCGCGCAGGACCGTTCGGTTGCGGACGAGGCTTATGCCGGCGACGTCGTCGGCATTCCCAATCATGGCACGCTGCGCATCGGCGACACGCTGACCGACGGTGAAGATTTCAACTTCGTCGGCGTGCCGAGCTTTGCGCCGGAAATCGTCCGCCGCGTGCGTCTTACGGATGCGATGAAGGCGAAGAAGCTGAAGGAAGCGCTTCAGCAGATGTCGGAAGAGGGCGTGGTGCAGGTGTTCCGCCCGCGCGACGGCGCACCCGCGCTGGTTGGCGTCGTCGGTGCGCTCCAGCTCGACGTGCTGAAGGCGCGGCTGGATGCAGAATATTCGCTGCCGGTCGAGTTCGAGGTGAGCGAGTTCCAGCTTGCGCGCTGGGTCTCTTCGGATGACCGCAAGAAGCTCGACACCTTCATCGCCGCCAACACATCCAGCATCGCCGACGATGTCGATGGCGATCCCGTGTATCTGGCGAGGAACGAGTTCTACCTCGGCTACACCCGGGAACGGGCCGAAGGCATTGAGTTCACCAACGTCAAGGACGTCAAGAAGAAGGGCTAGGGTGAGCGCAAACGGGTCGCGCGCGAGCACGTGAATGCGCGGGGACTTGACGCGTGCACTGACGATGCCACCTTTCTCCATGTGGCACTGCGAGCTCGCATGATGTGGCGCGGCATCCTTGTTTTCCTCCTGCCGGCGATCTCGACGATCGCCGCGGACGCGCGGCCCCGGCAGATCAACCCCATACCGTTTTCGCACGAGCCATGCAGCGTGCTCGACGGCAGGCCCTGCACGCCGTCCTATTGCAGCCCGCTCGAGCCTGGTCCCTGTATTCCCGAGATCGATTATCCCTACGGACAGAACCTCCAACTCACGATCCAAAGCGTACCGGCGGAGGCCGATCGCGCCAAATACCAAAAGCCCGATCACGATCTCGACACGATCGGCGATCTCTTCGCCGAGCTGCGCACCTGCTGGTCGCCGCCATCGGACAATGCGCGCGCGGACATGCAGATGGCGGTGCGTTTCAGCTTCAACAAGGCGGGTGGCCTGATCGGTCCGCCGCGCCTGACCTTTGCGACCTCGGGCGTTCCCGCCGAGACTAGAACCACCTACCTCAATGCGATCAAATCATCGTTGAACGCCTGCCTGCCGCTGAAATTCACGGGCGGTCTTGGCGGTGCCCTCGCCGGGCGGCCGATCGCGATCCGGTATGTCGACAATCGCGAGATCGGCAAGTAGCGCATCAGTTGCGACCCGCCGCCAATCGATGATACGCCATGGGCTGGGGCACTGGTTGAGGGGAGAATCTCGTGGGTCTGCTGGTCATGATCTTGGGGCTCGCGCTGTTTTTCGCGGCCCATGTTTTCACGACGAAACGCGAGGCGCGCGCGCAGGCGATCGCGAGACTGGGCGAGGGGACCTACAAGATCCTTTACTCGCTTGTCTCGCTCGCGGGGCTCGCGCTGATCATCTGGGGCTTCGCCCACTACCGTGCGACCGGCTGGATCGACGTCTGGTATCCGCCGAAGGCACTGAAGCACATCACGCTCGCGCTGATGTTGCCCGCGGTCATCCTGGTGGTTGCGTCATATCTGCGCGGCCGCATCTATGCGACGCTGAAGCATCCGATGCTGGCCGGCATCAAGCTGTGGGCGGCGGCGCATCTGTTGGCCAATGGCGATCTCGGCTCCATCATCCTGTTCGGCTCCTTCCTGGGCTGGGCGGTGTACGATCGCATTACGATGAAGCGTCGCACCGATGGCGGCGGCCCGCCGATTCCAGTGGGCGGCGTCACCAATGATCTGATCGCGGTGGCGGTCGGAATCGTCGCTTATCTGGCGCTGGCTTTTGCGTTCCATCCGGTCGTGATCGGTGTTCCCGTGATCGGCAGCTAGCCGATCAGCACAAGACAGGACCGGCATGCCCATGCGCGGAAGGTAACAAGAGCAACAAGCCAAGGGCATTCCGATGGACTGGTCGCAATCTCAGATCCCGCCGATGCGGTTCGAGGCGCGCTTCGGCGATCGGGTAGTGCCGGCATTTTGCGGTCGGCCGTCGAGCCTGTGGGCGATGATTGCGGACGCCTGCGCCCGCAATGCCGACGGTGAAGCGCTGATCTCAGGCAATGTCCGGCTGAGCTGGGGACAGGCCGCGGAGCAGGCCGCGCGGATCGCGGCCGGCTTTCGCAAGCTCGGACTGCAGCGCGGCGATCGTGTCGCGATCCTGCTCGGCAACCGCGTCGAATTTCCGCTGTTGCTGTTCGCTGCCGCTCATGAGGGGCTGGTCACGGTGCTGCTCGGCACGCGGCAGCAGAAGCCGGAAATCGCCTATGTGCTCGCCGACTGCGGCGCCAAGATCCTGATCCACGAGGCGGCACTTGCGGAGCGGCTGCCGGAAGCGCGGGATGTGCCTGATGTGATCCACCGCATCGCGGTCGACAACGATCCGGCTCTGTCGCATTTTGCGGTGCTCGCCGACAACGCGCCGGCCCCGGCGCCGGTCGAGACCAGCGAGGAGGACACCGCGATGATCCTCTACACCTCGGGCACGACAGGCAAGCCGAAGGGCGCGATGCTGGCCCATTGCAACGTCGTCCATTCCTCGATGATCTTTGTGTCCTGCCTGCAATTGACGCAGGCGGACCGTTCAATCGCGGCGGTGCCGCTCGGCCACGTCACCGGCGTCGTCGCCAACATCACGACGATGATCTGCTGCGGCGGCGCGTTGATCATCATGCCGGAATTCAAAGCCGCCGAATACCTCAAGCTCGCCGCGCGCGAGCGCGTCACCTACACGGTGATGGTGCCGGCGATGTACAATCTCTGCCTGCTCCAGCCCGATTTCGACAGCTATGATCTCTCAAGCTGGCGCATCGGTGGTTTTGGCGGCGCACCGATGCCGGTTGCCACCATCGAGAAGCTCAAGGCGATAATTCCCGGGCTCGAGCTGACGAACTGCTACGGCGCGACCGAGACGACATCGCCGTCCACGATCATGCCTGGCGAGTTGACGGCAAGCCATATCGACAGCGTCGGTCTGCCGTGTCCGGGTGCGCGTATCCTGGCAATGGGGGCGGACGGGCATGAGCTGCCGCATGGCGAAATCGGCGAGCTCTGGATCCAGAGTGCCTCCGTCATCAAGGGCTATTGGAACAATCCGAAGGCCACGGCCGAAAGTTTTACCAGCGGGTTCTGGCATTCCGGCGATCTCGGCTCGGTCGACAATGAGGGATTTGTCCGGGTGTTCGACCGGCAGAAGGACATGATCAACCGTGGCGGCCTCAAGATCTATTCGGCCGAGGTCGAATCCGTGCTGGCCAGCCATCCCGCCGTGGTCGAAAGCGCGATCGTTGCCAAGACATGCCCGGTGCTGGGCGAACGCGTTCACGCGGTGGTGGTGACGCGCGCGCTGGTGGACAGCGAGGCCTTGCGCGCCTGGTGCGCGGAACGGCTGTCCGACTACAAGGTCCCCGAAACCATGGTGATCACCGCCGAGCCGTTGCCGCGCAATGCCAACGGCAAGGTGCTGAAGCGGCAGTTGCGGGAACTCGTGGGAACCTTCTCTCGGGTTGTCCCGGGTGATTAACGCCTTGATCGGGCTCGCTTTGCCTTGCCACCGCCATATCGTTAGGCTACCTCGCCGCCACGTGGGGACCGGGATTCCTGACGCGAACGCTTTGGCGCGCGCACCCGGACGGGCATGGGATTATCATAAGTGTCTGAATTATTTGACGAAGTCGACGAGGAAGTACGTCGCGAACAGCTCAAGAAGCTGTGGGATAAGTATTCGATCTTCTTCATCGCCCTGATGGTGCTGATCGTTGCCGCCGTAGGTGGCTGGCGCGGTTACCAATATCTGGAGGCCCAGAAGGCCGCCGAGGCCGGTGCCGCTTTCGAGAAGGCCGCTGAGCTGTCCGAGCAGGACAAGCACGCGGAGGCCGAAGCGGCCTTCACCGAACTCGCCGCCAAGGCTCCGTCGGGCTATCGCACATTGGCGCGGCTGCGTGCGGCAGCCGAGACGGCGGCCCGCGATCCCAAGGCGGCCGCCAAGCTGTATGACGACATTGCCGCCGACCGCAGCGTGGGCGGTGAGTGGCAAGATCTGGCGAAGCTCCGCGCGGCCGGCCTCCTGCTCGACAGCGCCGGCTATGCCGACATGCAGCAGCGGCTGGAAGCCTCCGCCGCGCCCAAATCGACCTTCCGTCACAGTGCCCGCGAGATGCTGGCTCTGTCGGCCTGGCGCAACAACGACATGACTGCGGCCCGCAAATGGCTCGATGCGATCGCCGAGGACGGCGAAACGCCGCCCGGCCTGCGCTCACGCGCCGAGGCCCTCCAGGCCCTGCTGCCGCCCGTCGCCAAAAGCTGACGGCCCGAGAGCTGACACGAGATACCGATATGCGCCGCACGCCACGCTTGATCGCAGCCGCCGTCCTGATCGCCTTCACGGGCGTCCTGGGCGGTTGCTCCAGCTTCGATCCGAGCGACATGCTCGACTTCCTCGATACCAAGAAGAAGCTGCCGGGCGACCGCAAGCCGGTGTTCCCGGAAGGTGTGCCGGGCCTTGAGCAGGGCGTGCCGAAAGACATGTACAAGGGCGCCCAGCAACAGCCCGATCCGAACGCGCCTGCCGTTGCGGCCTTGCCTGTGGAGCCTCAGCCCGAGCCGGCCAAGCCGGCGAAGGGAGCCAAGGCGAAAAAGACCAGGCAGCCGGCCGCCGCAGCAGTCGCGCCGGCTGAGGCGCCCGCCGGCGAAGTCGATGGCGAGGCCCAGCCGGAGGCGGCGCCCGCGGCCACTCCGCCGCCCAGGCAGAAGATCGTGCGCAAGCGCACCACCGCGCCGCCGCCCGATCAACCCGTCCAGCAGGCGCAACCGACCCAGACCACCCAGCAGCAATCGCAGGGCGCCTTCCCGGCGCCGATGCCGAGCGGCAGCTTCTCGCGCTAATTGTTTCATTTCATTGACAGGCGCAGCTCCAGCAGCGCACGAATGACCGATGTCCTATACAATTGCCATTATCGGCCGACCCAATGTCGGCAAGTCGACGCTGTTCAACCGCCTGGTCGGGCAGAAGCTCGCGCTCGTCGATGACCTGCCGGGCGTCACCCGCGACCGCCGCGAGGGGGAGGCCAGGCTCGGCGACCTCGAGTTCACCATCATCGATACCGCAGGGCTCGACGAGGGCGCCAAGGGCTCGCTGACCGCGCGCATGCAGGAGCAGACGGAGGCAGCGATCGCACAGGCCGACGCGCTGTTCTTCGTGATCGATGCCCGTATCGGCCTCACGCCCAACGATCGCGCCTTCGCCGATTTCGCCCGCAAGGCCAACAAGCCGGTGCTGCTCGTCGCCAACAAGAGCGAGGGCAAGCATGGCGACGTCGGCGCGATGGAGTCCTTCGCGCTCGGCCTCGGCGATCCGATCCAGGTCTCGGCCGAGCACGGCGAGGGCATGGGTGAGCTCTACGACGCTCTGCGCCCGCTGATGCCGGAGCCGGTGGAGGACGATGAGCTCGAAGACGACGAGCCGCTGACCGAGGAAGAGGCCGCCACGCGTCCGATCCGGGTCGCCATCGTCGGCCGGCCCAACGCCGGCAAGTCGACGATGATCAATCATCTGCTCGGCGAGGAGCGCCTGCTGACGAGCGCGGAGGCCGGCACCACGCGCGATTCCATCGCGGTCGAGATCAACTGGAAGGGCCGCGATTTTCGCGTGTTCGACACCGCGGGTCTGCGCCGGCGCTCGCGCATCGAGGAGAAGCTCGAAAAGCTCTCGGTCGCCGACGCACTGCGCGCGGTGCGCTTTGCCGAAGTCGTCGTGATGATGATGGATGCGCAGAACCGCTTCGAGGAGCAGGATCTTCGCATCGCCGACCTGATCGAGCGCGAGGGCCGCGCCGTCGTGCTCGCCGTCAACAAATGGGACCTGATGGAGAGCAAGGGCGGCGGCGCGATCTCCGGCCTGCGCCGGGATGCCGACCATTTGCTGCCGCAGGTCAGGGGCGTGCCGATCGTCGCCGTCTCCGGTCTGATGGGCGAGGGCATTGACCGCCTGATGCAAGCGATCCAGGACGCCTACGCGCTCTGGAACAAACGCGTGTCGACATCATCGCTGAACCGCTGGTTCGAAGAGGCAGTCCAGGCGAATCCGCCGCCCGCCGTATCCGGCCGCAGGCTGAAGCTGAATTACATCACGCAGACCAAGGCCCGCCCGCCGAGCTTCGTGCTGTTCTGCTCGCGCGCGGACGCGGTGCCTCAGTCGTATATGCGCTACCTCACCAATTCGATGCGTGAGGCCTTCGAGTTGCCGGGCACGCCGGTGCGCATCACCTTGCGCGAAAAGGCCAATCCCTTCGCCCACAAGCGCAAGCGGCCGTCGTGAGCAACGATGCCGGCGAGGCGATGGCGCAGAGCGCTGCGCCGGTCCGGCGCGGTGCGGTCGCCTTCATCTTCGTCACCATCCTGCTCGATATGCTCGCGCTCGGCGTGATCATGCCGATCCTGCCAAAGCTGATCGAGAGCTTCGTCGACAACGACACGGCGCACGCGGCCCGCATCTTCGGCCTGTTCGGCACTGCCTGGGCGCTGATGCAGTTCGTGTTCTCGCCGGTGCTCGGCGCGCTGTCGGATCGCTTCGGGCGGCGGCCGGTGGTGCTGCTGTCGAATTTCGGGCTCGCGGCCGACTATGTGCTGATGGCGCTGGCGCCGTCGCTGGTCTGGCTGTTCGTCGGTCGCGTCATTTCCGGCATCACCTCGGCCAGTATCTCGACCGCCTTTGCCTATATTGCCGACATCACGCCGCCGGAGCGGCGCGCGGCGGTCTTCGGCAGGATTGGCGCTGCCTTCGGCGCCGGTTTCGTGCTGGGCCCGGCGCTGGGCGGTCTGCTCGGCGACATCGATCCGCGCCTGCCGTTCTGGGCCTCGGCAGCCCTGAGCCTTGCCAATGCACTCTATGGGCTGTTCGTGCTGCCGGAATCGCTGGCGCCGGAGAAGCGCTCGCCGTTCCACTGGACGAGCGCCAATCCGGTCGGCGCGCTGCGCCTGCTGCGTTCCAACGCGGTGCTCGCTGCGTTGTCCGTCGTTAACTTCATCGCGCAGGTCGCGCATGTCGTGCTGCCCTCGACCTTTGTGCTCTATGCCACCTACCGCTACGGCTGGGATTCGAAAACCGTGGGACTGACGCTGGCGATGGTCGGCATCTGCGCCATGGTGGTGCAGGGGCTCGCGATCGGCCCAATCGTGCGCGTGCTCGGCGAGCGGAACGCGTTGTTGATGGGCCTGTGCTGTGGCGCGGTCGGCTTCGTGATCTTCGGCGCGGCGCCGACCGGGCCGCTGTTCTGGCTCGGCATTCCCGTGATGTCGCTGTGGGGAATCTCGGGTGCCGCCATGCAGTCGCTGATGACGCGGCTGGTCGCGCCCCATCAGCAGGGACAGTTGCAGGGTGCGACCGCGAGCGTGCAAAGCGTGTCGCAGCTCGTTGGCCCG
Source organism: Bradyrhizobium sp. 132 (assembly GCF_023074185.1). Taxonomy (GTDB): domain Bacteria; phylum Pseudomonadota; class Alphaproteobacteria; order Rhizobiales; family Xanthobacteraceae; genus Bradyrhizobium. Next base: position 259,110 of record NZ_JADPKY010000094.1, read on the forward strand.
TTCCTGTTTACGCTGACGTTTTCATATTTCATCGGCGCCAGCGCGCCGTGGCAGCTTCCCGGCGCGCCGTTCCTGCTCGCGGCGGCGCTGATGGTGGTGTGCGTGGCGATCGCGGTGCGGGCGCTGGGAGCCACAAAGACGGTCTCGTAGGGTCGGCAAAGACGCTCTTGCGCGGTGCCCACCCTCCTTCCTCGATCTCGAAAGAAACGGCGGGCACGCTTCGCTTTGCCCACTCTACGGCAGCTTTTCCGGGCCAATACGTGAATGCCCGGGACATCCAGCGCGAAGACGCGCTTCGCGCTTTTGCCCGGGCATGACGTCGTTGAGAATTTGCGTGACCGCTACGCGGTTATTTCTTCACCAGCGGGCACTCGCTGTCCTTGAGCGGCTTGGCCGCATCTTCCGCCGGGATGGTCGCGATCAGCTTGTAATAGTCCCACGGTCCCTTCGATTCTTCCGGCTTCTTCACCTCGAACAGGTAAGCGGGAATGATCCGGCGTCCGTCCTCGCGCAGCGGGCCCTTGCCGAACAGCGGATCGTCGGTCGGCAGCTCCTTCATCTTGGCGACGACCTTGGCGCCGTCATGCGGATTGCCTCCGAGCGCGTCGAGCGCCTTCAGGTAATGCAGCACGGCCGCATAATTGCCGGCCTGCGTCATCGACGGCTTCGCCTTGTTGGCCGCCTTGTCCTGGAAGCGCTTCGCGAAGGCGCGCGTGCCTTCGTTGAGGTCCCAGTAGAAGGATTCGGTGAAGGTCAGCCCGTGCGCGGTCTTGAGGCCGAGCGAGTGGACGTCGTTGATGAACAGCAAGAGCGCGGCAAGCTTCTGGCCGCCCTCGACAATGCCGAACTCGGAGGCCTGTTTGATCGAGTTGGTGGTGTCGCCGCCAGCATTGGCGAGTCCAATGATCTTCGCTTTCGAATTCTGCGCCTGCAGCAGGAAGGAGGAGAAGTCGGAGGTATTCAGCGGGTGCTTGACGCCCCCCAGCACCTTGCCGCCGTTTGCCGTGACTACCGCCGTTGTGTCACGCTCCAGTGCTGCACCAAAGGCGTAATCGGCGGTCAAGAAGAACCAGCTGTCGCCGCCAGCCTTGGTGAGCGCCTTGCCGGTACCGTTGGCGAGCATGTACGTATCGTAAGTGTAGGAGATGGTATTGGCGTTGCACGCCTTCCCGGTCAGATCGGCGCTGGCCGCACCTGAGTTGAGCAGGATCGCATTCTTCTCTTTGACGAGGTTGCTGACGGCCAACGCCACGCCAGAATTCGGAGTGTCCGAGATCACATCCACTTTTTCGGTGTCGATCCATTGCCGCGCAAGATTGACGCCGACATCGGGCTTATTCTGATGATCTCCGCTCAGCACGTCGATCTTCCAGCCCTTTGCGAGCAAGCCGGAATCCTCGACCGCCATCTTAATCGCGACCACGGCACCAGGGCCATTGATGTCGGCGTAAAGGCTCGACATGTCGGTCAGGACACCGATCTTGGCGGTCTTGTCCTGGGCGAAGGCGGATGTGGCAAAACCGAAAGCGGCACAGGCCAGAAGGGCCGCAGAGCGGCGCGCGAACGTCGTCGTCATAGAAGGTTTCCTCCATTGTCGAACATGCGGACAGCCCTCTTGAATGGGAGCCTTGTTCCGGCTGATGGCTCTACCGTGTCCCACGGCCGGCGGCAATGCGCCTAAAGCCGGATGGCGCTGCGTCGTAGCGTCATCCGTCGGTTAACTTTTGGGCAAAATGCGTCGAGACGCTATTTCAGCGCGTCCGACGTCAGCTTGAATTTCTGGATGCGCTTTCCGGTGTCGACCTCGGCGGTATAGACGTTACCCTTGGCGTCGATCGCCATGGCATGCACCCAGTGGAATTGCCCGGCATTGCGGCCGTTGTGCCCGAAGCTGCCGACTACGCTGCCGTCCTCGCGCCTGATGACCCTGATCTCGTTGTTTTCGCCGTCGGCGCTGAGCAGCCAGGTCTGCTTCGGATCGGGCCAGATCGCGATGTCCCACACCGCGCCGTTGCCGAGCGTGTTCTTCTCGAAGAAGAACTCCTTCACGAAGCTGCCGTCCTTCTTGAAGACCTGGATGCGGTTGTTGATGCGGTCACAGACGTAGACGAGCCCGTCATTGGCGAGCTTCACGCAATGGACGGGGTTGCCGAATTGCTGCGACACTGGCGCCTTGGGATCATACGCCGCCTGCTTGGTGTCATCGGGCTTGTTGCCGTAGGCGCCCCAGTGCCGCTTGTAGGCGAGGGTGGTTGCGTCGAACACGATGACGCGGCGGTTGCCATAGCCGTCGGCGACGTAGATTTCGTTCGTAGCCTTGTCGATCGCGGTCTCGGCGGGCTTGCCGAGCTGCGTCGTGTCGTTGCTGCCGAGGCTCGGCGCGATCTTGCCGATCTGGGCGACGAACTTGCCGTCGAGCGTGAACTTCAGGATCGCGTTGTCATTGTCGGCATTGCCGCCGACCCAGACGAAGCCGCGCTCGTCGACCTCGATGCCATGCTCGCGGCCGACCCATTCATAGCCTTCACCGGCACCGCCCCATGACCGTAGCAGGTTGCCGTCGGTGTCGAATTCGAGCACCGGCGGTGCTGAAATGCAGCATTTGGAACGCGGCGGGTTGAGGCTCGCGCCTTTCTCGTCATCGGTGAGTGAGCGCGGGCGATGGATGACCCAGATGTGACCCTGCCAGTCGACGGTGATGCCGCCGACCTGGCCGAGGATCCAGTTGTTCGGCAGCGGCTTTGGCCAGGAGGAATCGACTGCGAAGGTCGGGACCTCGCCTGCTGTGGCAACGCCCGGAAGCGCGAATGCGACGGTCGCGATCAGGATGGAAAAGGCGTGAGAGACATTTGCGAGCGCACGCGTAACGCCTGCGCGATCATGCCGTGGCGCCATGGCGACCTCCCTTTATTGGCTTGCGGCTTGCTGCCGCTTGAGTGCGGGCAGTCAATCGCGGGGAGGCCGTCAAGTCAATCAGGCCGGCGAGCGGAAGCTCATCAGGCTGCGGGACTTGTAATCGTAGAACTTGCCGGTCTCGGTCCAGTCCGGCGCGCACATCGGCACGATGAATTCGGCGACCTGCTCGGACGTTTCCAGCGTCGCCGGGTCTTCGCCCGGCATTAGCGTGGCGCGCATACGGGTGCGGACCGGGCCGGGATTGAACAAATTGATGCGCAGCTTCGTATTTGCGGTCTCCTGCGCCCAGGCGCGCGCCAGCGTTTCCAGCGCGGCTTTGGAGGCGGCGTAGGGGCTGACATAGGCGGTGGCCTTGTTGGCCGCGCCCGAGGTGATGAACACCGCGCGGCCGGCGTCGGATTGCTTGAGCAGCGGCTCCATGCAGCGGATCAGTTGGAAGTTCGCGGAGACGTTGACGGCCATCACGTCGTTGAAAGCCTTCAGCTCGATATGACCGACCGGCGAGGACGGGCCGAGCACGCCGGCATTGCCGACGAGGATGTCGAGCTTGCCGTAGCGTTCGTGCAGGCCGGCGCCGAGCCGCGCGATGCCGTCGGAATCGGTGAGGTTGAGCGGCACCAGCGTTGCGCTGCCGCCGTCCTGGCGGATCTCGTCGTCGAGCTCTTCCAACCCGCCCTGCGTGCGCGCGACCGCCACGATATGCGCGCCGGCCTTCGCGAGCGCCTTGGCCGTGGCGAAGCCGATGCCGCGCGAGGCGCCGGTGACGAGAGCGATGCGGTTGGCGAGGGGATTTGTCATTGAAAGGTTCTATCCAGCGTCGTCCTGACGAAAGCCAGGACCCATACGCCGTGACGTTTATGGCTAGGGAAGATGATTGTCACACCTTCTTCGAACCAGAGAGGCCTGTGGTAATGGGTCCTGGCTTTCGCCAGGACGACGAGCCTAGCTCGCCTCCGCCAGCAGCGACAATTGCCGCGGCTGCTGCTCGGTCTGGGTCTGGTCGGTGAGGTGGGTCGGATACGCCCCGGTGAAGCAGTGATCCGAGAATTTTGGATTGGCGGGGTCGCGGCCGGGCTCGCCCATCGCGCGGTACATGCCGTCGATCGACAGGAAGGCGAGCGAGTCGGCGCCCATGATCTCGCGCATCTCCTCCAGCGAATGCGTCGCGGCCAGCAGGCCGCCGCGGTCCGGCAGGTCAATGCCGTAATAGTCGGGATAGAGGATCGGCGGCGAGGCGAGGCGGAAATGCACTTCCTTGGCGCCCGCGTCGCGCATCATGCGCACGATCTTCTTCGAGGTGGTGCCGCGCACAAGCGAGTCGTCGATCAGGATGATGCGCTTGCCTTCGATCGCGGCGCGGTTGGCCGAATGCTTCATGCGCACGCCGGATTCGCGGATCGCCTGCGTCGGCTGGATGAAGGTGCGGCCGACATAATGGTTGCGGATGATTCCGAGCTCGAACGGCACGCCGGAATGCTGGCTGTAGCCGACCGCGGCGGGCACGCCGGAATCCGGCACCGGCACGACGACGTCGACCGGGACGTGGCTCTCGCGCGCGAGCTGCGCGCCAAAGGCCTTGCGCACCTCGTAGACCGAGCGGCCGTGAACGATGGAATCGGGACGGGAGAAGTAGATGTATTCGAAGATGCAGGGACGCGGCGCGATCGGCGGGAACGGCTTGTGAATGTCCTTCCCGTTCTCGTCGAACACGATGACCTCGCCGGGCTCGATGTCGCGGACGAAGCGCGCACCGATGATGTCGAGTGCGCAGGTCTCCGAGGTCAGGATCGGGCAGCCGTCGAGGTCGCCGAGCACCAGCGGACGGATGCCGCGCGGATCGCGCGCGCCGACCAGCTTCTTGTTGGTCAGCGAGACCAGCGCATAGGCGCCCTCGATCTCGCGCAACGCGTCGACATAGCGCTCGATGAAGCGGCTGCGCCTGGAGCGCGCGACCAGATGCAGGATCACTTCGGTGTCGGTGGTCGACTGCATCATTGCGCCGCTCTTCACCAGCTCGCGGCGCAGTGTCAGGCCGTTGGTGAGGTTACCGTTGTGGGCGACCGCAAGGCCGCCGGCATTCAATTCGGCGAACAGGGGCTGCACGTTGCGCAGGATGGTCGCGCCGGTGGTGGAATAGCGGACATGGCCGACCGCCATGTTGCCGGGCAGGCGGTCGATCACTTCGCGGCGGGAAAAAGTGTCGCCGACGAGGCCGAGGCGGCGTTCGGAATGAAAGCGGCTGCCGTCATAGGAGACGATGCCGGCGGCTTCCTGACCGCGGTGCTGAAGGGCATGGAGGCCGAGCGCCGTGATGGCGGCGGCATCGGGGTGGCCATAGATGCCGAAGACGCCGCATTCCTCGCGCAGCGTATCCCCTTCCAGATCGTCCTGAAGCTCTAGCGCGGCCGGGCCGAGATCAAGTAGGGCGTCCTGGTCAGGATTTCGCATCTCGTCCGAGCCTCTCTTTAGGGCTTAATCAACGCGCCGCGGGTTTCTCGATCAGCTTTTTAAGGCCGTCACGAGCCGGTTTGCTGTATCCGTCGCCATTGCCCGAAGGCTGCTGCTCGGAATCAGTCTGCTCATCATCTGGTTTGTTTTTCTTGAATCTCTTCAAGATGGTGTTCTCGGGGTCGTCAGGCAAGAGGGCCATCAGCCAATCGCCGGTTCCCTGGAGCACAACGCGGGACTTGGCCCCCGTGACCCAGTCCGGGCGCTGCTTGTCCGGCACCAGCCAGGTGAAGAACAGGAAGGCGACCACGACGATCAAAAGCCCGCGAGCCAGCCCGAACAGGAAGCCGAGTGTGCGGTCCAGCGCGCCGATGCGCGAATCGAGGATCATGTCGGAGATCCGGACCGTGATCACGGAGACCACGACCAGGGTGCCAACGAACACGCCGGCGACCACGACCACGCTCGCGACGGTATCGTTGTTGAAATAGGTCTTGGCGGTCGGCAGCAGCTTCGAGAATGAATAGAGGGTGACGATCGCCGCCGTGCCCCACGCCGCGATCGACAGGATTTCGCGCATGAAACCGCGAACCATGGCGAGCAGGCCCGAGATCAGCATCACACCGAGCAGGATCAGGTCGAGGATGGTTACTGGCATCGGCTGGTCTGGTCCGCTCGTACTTCAAAGGTGCTCAGCGAATCGGTGTTTGGCCGCCGCCCTAAGTGAGGGGCAGACGACGTTTCCGGCAAGGCCGCAACCACGCAATCCCATGCTGCTTTTGTGACGGCTGTATAGCGGTGGGGACGGGGAACGTCACCTCCGCCTAACCCTCTCCACGGCGGAATCTTGCCGGTGTGGCATTTTTCTCTGCCGGCGCGCTCGAGTCGCCCCGGCGGGAGCCGCGGGCGGCGATTTCGGCGACCAATGTCGTCAGGCTGTTGATCGCGTTCAGCGATAGTCCGGCATCGCCGCTGGCTTCGCCCCGGGCCGATTCGGGCAGCACGGCGCGCTGAAAGCCGAGTTTTGCCGCTTCCTTCAGCCGGACCGGGGTCTGCGCCACCGGGCGGACCACGCCGGACAGCGAAATCTCGCCGAAATAGACCGCATCGGTGGGTAATTGTGCATTAACCAGAGAGGACACGAGCGCGGCCGCGGCGGCCAGATCGGCCGCCGGCTCGTGGATGCGCAGCCCGCCCGCAACGTTCAGATAGACATCGTGGCCGGACAGCTTGACCCCGCAATGGGCCTCCAGCACCGCCAGCACCATCGACAGCCGGCTCGGATCCCAGCCGACCACGGCCCGGCGCGGGGTGCCGAGCGAGGTCGGGGCCACCAGCGCCTGCAATTCGACCAGGAGGGGCCTGGTGCCCTCGATGCCCGCGAAGACTGCGGTGCCCGGCGTGCCGAGATCGCGCTCGGACAGGAACAGCTCCGAGGGGTTGGTGACCTCGCGCAGGCCGAGCCCGGTCATCTCGAACACGCCGATCTCGTCGGTCGGCCCGAAACGGTTCTTCACGGCGCGCAGGATGCGGAATTGCTGCGAGCCTTCGCCCTCGAACGACAGCACGGCATCGACCATGTGCTCGACCACGCGGGGGCCGGCAATCTGGCCATCCTTGGTGACATGGCCGACCAGAATGATAGCCGCGCCGGTCTTCTTGGCGAACCGGATCAGCGCCTGCGCCGAGGCGCGCACCTGGGTGACCGTGCCGGGCGCGGATTCCACCGTGTCGGTCCACATGGTCTGGATCGAATCGATCACGATGAGCCGCGGCACCGCACCTTCCGACAGCGTCGAGACGATGTCCTCGACCGATGTCTCGGCGGCGAGCTGCACCGGCGCGTCCGATAGCCCGAGCCGCTCCGCGCGCAGCCGCACCTGCGCGACCGCCTCTTCGCCCGAGATGTAGACGATGCGATGCCCGGCGCGTGCCATCAGGCTGGTTGCTTGTGTCAGCAGCGTCGACTTGCCGATGCCGGGATCGCCGCCGACCAGAAGCACCGAGCCGCGGACGAAACCGCCGCCGGTGACGCGGTCGAGCTCCGTCATGCCTGAGGACAGACGCGGGGCATCCTGGGTTTTTCCGGACAGGCTTTCGAGCGCGAACGTCCGGCCCTTGCGCTTGGAGCGGATCGACACCGGTACGCTGCCGGTCGCGTCCTCCTCGGCGAGCGTATTCCACTCGCCGCAGGACTCGCACTTGCCCTGCCAGCGGTTATAGGCCGCGCCGCAGTTCTGACAGACGAAGGAAAGCGTGTTCTTGGCCATGGGGACAGCGAGTCCAAGGGTTGCAGGCTTGCTGATAGCACGGAATGACGGGTCGAGAGAGCAGACCGGCCGAATCCCGAATATCGCAATTCAGCGCGCCTGATACACGCTTTGTTAGCTCTGTGTCGCCGCGCCAAAAGCTCAAGACCTGGCTCGGCGACATCACGACGGATCTTCGGACGGTGGGCGCGCGGATGGCCAATGCCCTGATCGGTGCGGCGCGTGCCGATCGAGCGCGCCGAGCAGGCCAAGGCCATGCGCGAGATGGGCGTGACGTTCGGGCAGGGCTTTCTCTATCACCGGCCGCAGCCGCTCGCGGCCGTGTTGCTATGGCTCGAGGAACAACCGGCCCAAGAGAGCCGCGTCCTCGAGGATAACCCGTCGATCGCGCCCGAATTTGCCGCCTGTGTGCAGCGCGGCTACGGCTGCGCCGCATTCCACAGCATGGAAAGGCCGGCCGCGATCATGATCGCGTCCATCACCACGCGGAACATTTCGGGCTTCAGATGCAGCACGAAGCGCTTGGCGATGAAGGCGCCGGCCATCAACGAAGATCCTGCCACCAGGCCTTTGACGAACACATCGCCGGTGAGCGCGCCGAAACGTTCGAAGGTCACGGACTTTGCGAAATAGAGGCCGAGCGAAGAAGCCGCCTCGGTGGCAAGGAAGGCGCCCCTGGACAAGCCGTAGAACAAAAACAGCGGGACGCTGAGCGGGCCGGTGGAGACGACGATGCCGGTGAGATAGCCGATGAGGGCCCCGCCGATGGCGAGATGCCAGAGATTGGCCTTGAGATCGTGCCGCGCCAGCCAGTGCCGCACCGGCACCATCGCGATCAGAAAGAGGCCTATGGCAAGATCGACGGCGTGCGGGGGCAGCGCCAGCAGCGTCCGCGCGCCGAGCACCGCGGCCGGAATGCCCGTGACCGAATAGGCCGCGCAGGCGCGCCAGTCCACATCGCGCCACCAGGCCAAAATCCGCGAAAAATTCGCCATCACCGCGGCGACTGCCATGATCGGCACCGCTTCCTTCGGCCCATAAGCATAGACCAGTACCGGCATCAGCATGATCGACGACCCCGTGCCGACGATGCCGGAAATGGTGCCTGCGATGAGGCCGACGGTGAGGACGAACAGGAAGGCCAAGGGAACTGCTCCGGGAATCGGAGCAGTGTAGCCGCGGAACGATGTCAGGCGAGAGAGGGAATCGCGGCCCGCATCGGCATGCCGGCCTGCGCGCCGCGCGTGAGGCACTTTTGGGCTGCCGCGTCGCACCCGACCTGGAGGGCAGTTTGCAATGGTGCCTTCTCGCTCAACATGGCCGCGAACGCGCCGACAAAAGTGTCGCCGGCGCCGGTCGTGTCCACCGGCGTGATGCGCGGGGCAGGGGCGCGCAGGCGGGTGTCATCGGCCGTGACGGCCAGCGCGCCTTGCGCACCGGCGGTGACGATGCAGGTGAGGTCCCCGGTCCTGGCGAGGTCGGCGGCTGCCGCTTCGTAATCGGATGGAGCGAAGCCTATGGCCGCGGCCGCGTCCATCGCCTCGTGCTCATTGACGAGGAGATAGTCGGTCACGGCGAGAAGCGCTGCAACCATATCGCGCGTCATCTGCTCCGGGACTGGCGCCAGGTTCCAAATGACGGTGCCGAATTCCGCTTTCGTCCTGCGTGCGGCCTCGAGCGCCTGCGCAAAGGGCACCTCCATCTGGAGCACCAGCACCGTGTCGGGACCGAATAGCCCCGCAGGGAGGTCACCGGCGCTCGTGGTCATGTTGGCGCCGCTGGCCACCGTGATCGCATTCTCGCCGGCATGGTCGACCGTGATGAAGGCGCAGCCGGTCGGCTCATCCGATCTGACGACGAGATCGGCATCAACATTGTTTGCCCGGAGGTTCTCGATCGCGCGATCGCCGAATCCGTCCCGTCCGATGCGGCCGGCCATCCGGACCTGTCCCGGTCCTGCGATCCGCGCGGCGGCCACGGCCTGATTGGCGCCCTTGCCGCCGAAATGCGTCTGGTAGGACGGCGCGAGCACCGTTCGGCCCGGCCCGGGAATGACCGGGACCGCCGCGACCAGATCGATATTGAGCGATCCGAACATCAGGATCATGGCGGCGACGTCCGTCAGCCTTGCTCGTCCATGACGCGCAGCTTTTCCACGCGGCGGCGGAAATCCTCGTCGGTGGAGAATTCGGCGGAGAGGTACGACGAGACGAGATCCACGGCGAGCCAGGCGCCGACAATCTGCGCGCCGATGCACATGACATTGACGTCGTCATGCTCGACGCTCTGATGGGCGGAATGGACGTCGTGGCAGACCGCGGCGCGGATGCCCTTCATCTTGTTGGCCGCGATCGAGGCACCGACGCCGGTGCCGCACACCATGATGCCGCGTGTGGCTTCGCCCGACGTGACCTTCTGGGCGACTGCGCGCGCGATGTCGGGAAAGTCCACCGGCTTGTCGTCATGGGAGCCGACGTCGAGAACGTCGTGGCCGAGGCTGCGGATGTGGTCGATAACGGTCTGCTTGAGCGGCCAGCCGGCGTGGTCTGATCCGATGACGAGACGCATGTGATGTCCTTCTTGATTTTGCATGGATCGTGACAGCCGCAAGCGGCTGCCACGATTTTCCGTAGTTTCAGCTACGCATGTCGGGCGGCAGATCGACGCCATGGAATTTCTTGTAGATCGCGTTGAGCTTGCCGTTCTTGACGTTCTCGGTGATCCACGCGTTGAGCTTGTCCATCAGGCGCTGCTCGCCCTTCTTCAAGCCAATAGCGAGGTCGAAGGTAGCAAGTGGAATCTTGGACTCGAAGATGCGGGCCGGATTCTTCACCCCGATCTGGTTGATGATCGTCGCGGAGGTGCCGACGCAATCGACCTGGCCGGAGACCGCCGCCGTCACTTCCGTGGCGTCGTCGTCATAGCGGGCGATCTTCAGTTCCTTGTCCTTCATGTTCGACAAGGTGGTGTCCTGCGTGGTGCCGCGCGAGACGCCGATCGTCTTGTCCTTCAGGTCGGGCCAGTCCTTGACGTTGAGCGACTTGAGGCAGCCGACGTCGGATTGCAGCGTCGCGTAGCGCTTGGTGAAGTCGATGACCTTGGCGCGCTCGGGCGTCACCGAGAGCGTCGAAATGATGATGTCGGCCTTGCCGGTCAGGACGTTGGGGATGCGCGTTGCGCCGGTGGTCTGGATGAATTCGAGCTCGAATCCCCAGTCCTTGGCAAGCAGCTGCGCCACTTCGACGTCGGAGCCGGTCGGCTTCATGCTGGCATCCATCATGCCCGAGGGCGGAATGGCGACGTCCGTCGAGATGCGGATCTTCTTCGCCTGCATGATCTCGTCGAGCAAATCGGCAGCCGACGCCGGGCCGGCTGCGATCAACATGAGACAACACGCCGAAACTGCTGCGCCCAGAAATGTCCTCTTTGTCATCCTTGGTTCTCCTCTCCCTGTTACGATTTCAAGTTTCCTGTGCCGACGAATTGCGTCAGCTCCGGCGTCGTTGGCGACGTCAGGATCGAGGCGGGTCCGGTCTCATGAACCTTGCCGCGATGCATGAAGACGATCCGGTCGGCGATGCCCTTGGCAAAACCCATCTCGTGGGTGACCATCACCATGGTCATGCCGTCCGCCGCCAACTGTTCGATCACCTTCAGCACTTCGCCGGTGAGCTCGGGATCGAGCGCGGAGGTGACTTCGTCGAACAGCATGACTTTCGGCTGCATTGCGAGCGAGCGGGCGATCGCCGCGCGCTGCTGCTGGCCGCCCGAAAGCTGCTCGGGGTAGGCGTGCAGCTTCTCCTCGAGCCCGACCTGCGCAAGCACTTTTCGCGCCAGGTCTTTGGCCTCGCCTGTGGCAAGGCCCTTCACGGCGCAAGGGGCGAGCGTGATGTTCTGCTCGATCGTGAGATGGGGAAACAGATTGTAGCTCTGGAAGACGATGCCGACGTCCTGACGCAACGCGCGCAGATCGACGTCCGGACGGTCGACCCGGTGACCGCACACCACGATCTCGCCGCCGTCGACCTTCTCGAAGCGGTCGATGCAGCGAAGCGCCGTGCTCTTGCCGGAGCCGGAACGGCCAATCAGCGCCAGCACCTCGCCGCGCTCGACGGAAAAGGAGACGCCATCGAGGACCCGGAGCGGGCCAAAGCTCTTCTGCACGTCGCGAAGCGACACGATTGATTCGGAGGAGGTGGGTTTTTGTTGCATGTCAGGCTGGCGCGAGGTTGGACCTGCCACGCCCCATCCGCCGTTCCAGCCTCTGGCTGAACAGGGAGAGGGGATAGCACATGGCGAAGTAGGTGACGGCAATGATGGCGTAGATGGCAAACGGCTCGAACAGGGAGTTGTTGACGATCTGGCCCGAGCGCATCAGCTCGACGAATCCGACGACGGAGGCGAGCGAAGTGTTCTTGACGATCTGCACCATGAAGCCGACGGTGGGCGGCGTGGCGATGCGGATCGCCTGCGGCAGGATCACCTTCATCATGCGCTGGGTGCGGCTCAGCGCGAGGCCCTCGGCGGCCTCCCATTGCGGCTTCGGCACGGACTGGATGCAGCCGCGCCAGATCTCGCCGAGATATGCGGCGACATAGAGCGTGAGCGAGGCGCCGGCGGCCGCGAGCGGCGAGACCTGGAGGCCGATGGCGGCAAGGCCGAAATAGCCGAGGAACAGGATGACAAGCAGCGGTGTGCCCTGAATGAGCTGGACATAAACGGCACTGGCGATCCGCACCGATTTGAGCGGCGAGATTCGCGCCAGCGCGATCACGAAGCCGACGATGCCGCCGCCAATCAGCGCGATCACCGATAGACCAATGGTCCACAACGCGCCCTGACCGAGGAATATCAGATGGTTGATGTTGAGATGTCCGCCCATGGTCATCTCACAACGGTGTGCCGAGCCGGCGACGGCGCGGAAACAGTACGAGGCCGAGGCCCCAGAAGCCCGCGCGCATCACCAGCGACAGGATGATGTAGAGGACCGCGACGATGATGTAGGTCTCGAACGCGCGGTAAGTGTCCGACTGGATGTAGTTGGCGACTGCGGTGAGTTCTTCCGCCGAGATCTGCGAGCAGACCGAGGAGGCCAGCATCAACAGCACGAACTGGCTGGTCAGCGCCGGATAGACCTTCTCGATCGCGGGCAGCAGGATGATATGCCAGTAGATCTGGAGGCGCGACAGCGCCAGCCCCTCGGCCGCCTCGATTTGTCCGCGCGGGATCGCCTCGAAACCGGCGCGCATGATCTCGGCGGTGTAGGCGCCGACATTGATCGTCAGCGCGGCCACCGCCACGGTGAAGGCGGAGAATTTCAGCCCGAGGCTGGCGAGGCCGAAATAGACCAGGAAGATCTGCACCAGCAGCGGCGTATTGCGGATGGCCTCGACATAGATCTTGCAGGCGGCTGCGATCAGGGCACTGTGCGCGCCGCGCCCGACCGCCGCGAGCGTGCCAAGGACGGCGCCGCAGACCGTCGAAAAGGCCGCCAGCTCCAGCGTGAGGACGGCGCCGGCAAGGAAACTCGGCCAACGCTCCAGCACTGCGGGAAAGTCGAGTTGGAGGCTCATCGTATCAGGGTCAGCCGGTGGTCTGGTTGGTCATGCGGTCGTAGACGCGGAACAGCGCCTGGTTGCCGTTGTTGCCTTCGCCGTGGGCGCGCGCATCGACATATTGGCTGGTGACGAGCGCGGTGCCGGGCAGCGGCACGCTCAGCGCCTGCGCCTGCTCTTGCACCAGGCGGAGGTCCTTGAGCTGCAGATCGATCCGAAAGCCGGCGGAGACGTCGCCCGCGATCATCGCGGGGCCGAGCTTGTCGAGCATCCAGGATGCGGCGGAGCCACCGAGCAGCACGCGGCGCAGCAGATCGAGATCGAGGCCAGAAGCGCGACCGAGCGCCAGCGCCTCGCAGATCGCCTGGATGTTGATGCCGCAGATGAGCTGATTGCAGAGTTTTACGGTCTGGCCGGCGCCGGCCGCCCCGACATGCGTGATGGTCGTGCCCATCGCGCGGAAGAACGGCTCGGCTTTGGCAAATGCTTCGGCGTCGCCGCCGGCCATGATCGAGAGCGCGGCGTTCCTGGCGCCGAGCGGGCCGCCCGAGACCGGCGCATCGATGAAGCTGACGCCGGCCTTTTGCAGGTCTGCATGGATGCGGCGGACGGCGACCGGTGAGATCGTGCTCATGTCGACGATGAGCTTGCCTGATGGTGGCGACTTCAACAGCCCATGCTCGCCGTAAATGGTCGCCTCGACATGGGGCGTGTCGGGCAGCATGGTGATGACGACATCGGCGGCTTGCGCGGCCTCGGCCGGACTTTTGGCGCGAACCGCGCCTTCCTTGACGATGTCGGCGACAGCAGCCTCATTGAGGTCGAAGGCGCGCACCGCGTGCCCGGCCTTCAAGAGGTTGCGCACCATCTCCAGGCCCATCGTGCCGATGCCGATGAAGCCGACGCTGCCCTTGTCGTTCCGTCCCATGTTGTCAGTCCGTTTCTTGTTTCGTCTGTCTGCGGTCAGCGCGAGGCGCTGGTCTTGTCCAAGTCGCCGACGACGGCGCGTCTGCGGAATTCGTCTCCAATGGCAAAATGCTTGCGCAGCGTTGCGTCCGCGCGCTCCGGATCGCGCGCGATCACAGCTTCAAAGATGCGGCGGTGGTCGTCGATCAGATAGGTCTTCATGGACGGGAAGGCCTGCACCAGCTCGCGGCGACTGCGATGCGAATGCGTCAACAGGCCGGCCATCGAGCCATGGAGGACGGTCAGGGTTTCCGAGCGTGAAGCCATCACGATCGTGCGGTGGAAATCGAAGTCGGCTTTACCGCCGCCATCCGCCTCGTCGATCGTTTCCTCGATTTTCGCAAGTGCGCGCTGGAGCCGCTCGTAATCGGCAATGTTTGCGCGCTCGCAGGCAAGCCGGATCGCCTGGCACTCGATCGCGACGCGCGCCTGCATGACGTCGTCGAGCATGTCCGCTTGCTGGGCGAGCGCGAAGGTGAAGAAGTCGTTCAGCACGGAGACGTCCGGCCGCGTCACCACGGTGCCGACGCGGTCGCGGATCTCGACGATGCCGAGCACGGTGAGGGCGCGCAGCGCCTCGCGCACGATTGGCCGGCTGACGCCGAGAAGGCTCGCGAGCTCACGCTCGGAGATCAGGCGATCGCCGGGCTTGAGCGAGCCCGCAAGCAGCCGTTCGCGCAAGAAGGCGAACACCTTCTCGAAGCCCTTTTCGCCTTCAGCCGCGCGCTTGAGTTCCATCCCTGTCTCTTTTGGTCTGATCTTGGTAAGACCAGTAGGATGACCAGAATGGTGCGTCAAGCGCCTTGGTTAACCGCCGGTGTCGCAGGCACCGCCAATCCGAGCCGTTCGCCGGCCCGATCCTTAGAATTTGAAGCGTATTGATCGGAGCGTTCGCTTAGAGAATTTGAGGTCCGCGATGCCCGACCATCATTCCTTCTCCGTGCTCGATCGCCATGCGGTGTTGAGCGGATCCGATGACGGTTTCCCCTGGTACGCGGGCGCGATGCTTGCGGTCGAGGCGAGTGATGTGATGCGCTTGCGCTACGAAAAACTCAGCCAGGGCAACGAGGCCGCCGGGCGGGAGGCCGTGCTGATGGTGAGCGAGAAGATCGCAGCTGCCTTCGAGACGGCAGCTAGCCTGCTTGCCGGGGCGACGCCGGCAGTGATTGTCCAGCGCTATCGCGAGCATGTGGCCGCGAATGCCAAGCGGTTGTCCGCGAGCGACGCTCCGTGACGGGGCCGCGCTGCTGACAGCATGTTGGCAGCAGGGTCCGGCTATGACCACCTTCTGACAAAACGGAGAGCGGGTCATGCCGATCGAGGCAAGCTGTCATTGCGGTGAGACGGTGTTCGAGGTGACGGAGGCGCCCTCGAGCGTGACCCGCTGCACCTGTTCGCTCTGTGCCAAGCGCGGCGCGTTGTGGGCCTATTATACGCCGGCGCAGTTTCGGCTGCTGTCGCCGGCGGAGAACGTCGCGACCTATCTCTGGGGCAGCCGCACGGTCAAACATCATTTCTGCGCGAGCTGCGGCTGCGGTACCTATTCGGAGTCGCCGGACTGGTCGACCGGCAAGCCCGATTTCGACAATCCCAAGGTCGGCGTCAACGCGCGTCTGTTCGACGAGTTCGACCTGGAGGCCGTGCCGGTGAACATGATCGACGGCAAGAATTTGTGGTGAGCATGCGCTCTCAGGCATATCTGCCGCACGGTCTGTCCACCATTCCTCACCAACGCAAGCGGGAGTGGTGGGCACGCTTCGCTTTGCCGCCTTACGAGTTCGTTCATTTATTTCAGCACGACCCACGCCGGCGCGTGATCGCTGGCGCCATCCTCGCCGCGAACCTTCTTGTCCACGCCCGCTTTAGCCAGGCGTGAGACGAGGGCGGGGCTGAGCAGGAGATGATCGAGCCGCAGGCCCGCATCGCGCGACCAGCGGTTTCGCTTGTAATCCCAGAAGGTGTAGATGCGCTTCTCCGGGTGCAGTTCACGGATCGCGTCGCACCAGCCTTGTGCCACCAGCGAGCCGAAGGCCGCGCGGCTCTTCGGCTGGATCAAGGCATCCTTGTCCCACGAGCGCGTCGGATAGATGTCGATCTCCGTCGGCGCGACGTTGTAGTCGCCGGCGAGCACCACGGGCAGGTCCTGCTTGATGAAAGTTTTGGCGTGGCGCTTGAGCCGCGCGAACCAGTCGAGCTTGTACTCGAATTTCGGTCCCGGCTGCGGATTGCCGTTCGGCAGGTAGATGCTGGTGACGATGACACCGCTTACGGCGGCCTCGATGTAGCGGGCTTCGAGATCGGCAGGCTTTCCCGGCAAGCGATCGCGGGTGAGAATGGGCTCGGCATTGCGGGCCAGGATGGCGACGCCGTTCCAGGTCTTCTGTCCACACCACACTGCGCCGTAACCGGCCTTTTCGATGGCGGCCGCCGGAAATTCGCCATCACTTGCCTTCAATTCTTGAAGCGCAACGACATCAGGTTTCGCCGTTCGCATCCATGCCAACAGATTGGGCAGGCGGCGATTGATGTTGTTGATGTTGAATGTCGCAATCTTCATGTAGAGCTGACCGCTTCTTACGTTCCGACACCGGAGATACAATGTCCAAGTTGAACTTTGCCGCCATCGCATTGCTCGTCGCATTCTCCGGAACGGCTTCGGCACAATCCTCCGATCCGCGCGGCGCGTGCAAGGCGGACTACGATAAATTCTGCGCCGGCCTCGCACCGGGCGGCGGCATCGTCGCCTGCCTCAACGGCAAGCGCGATCAGCTCAGCGCGACCTGCAGGACGGCGCTGGACAGCAGGAAGAAGAAGTAAGCGGCCGACAGATCAGCCCGGCAGCGGCGGCGGGTTCGCGGGCTGCTCGATCGACGGCGGAGCGGACGGCTGCTGCTCGGCCGCCTGCGCAGGTGCGGGCTTTGCCAGCGGCTCCACCACATTGCCGCCCTTGTAGATTCGCGCGTAGCGGTGGCCGAGGCTGGTCAGCACCTCATAGCCGATCGTGCCGAAATGATGGGCGAGCTCGTCGATGGTGATGCCCTCGCCAAGCAGTGTCACCATGTGGCCGCGCCGCACCGCGTTCGGCGGCAAGTCCGTGATGTCGATCGCGATCAGGTCCATCGAGACGCGGCCCGCGACGGGGCAGCGCTTGCCGGCGACGATGACCTCGGCGCCGCGGGTGCCGTCATTGGAGCTTGCGGCGCGGAAATAGCCGTCGGCATAACCGACCGCGATGATCGCCAGTTTCGTCGGCCGCCGTGCGGTCCAGGTGCCGCCATAGCCGACGCTTTCGCCGCGCTCGACGCTGCGGATTTGCACGATGCGGGCCTTGAGGTCGACCACCGGCTGCATCGGATTGTCGGCCTCCGGCGTCGGGTTGACGCCGTAGAGCGCGGCGCCCGGCCGCACCATGTCGAACTGGAATGGTGCGCCGAGGAAGACGCCGGAGGAATTGGCGAGCGCGGCCGGCACGCCGGAGAATTCGCTGGCGATGCCGCGGAAGGCCGCGAGTTGCTTGGCGTTCGCTTGGTTGTTGAGCTGCTCGGCCGAGACCAGATGGCTCATCACCAGCGTGATGCCGTGGTCGCCGGCATTGATGCGCGGGATGATGGCGTGCGCTTCCGCAAGCGTTAGGCCAAGCCGGTTCATGCCGGTGTCGATGTGAACAGCCGCGCCACCGGTCCAGCCGGTTCGGCGGCAGAACACGTCCCATTCGGCAAGCTCGTTGAGATCGCCGATCACGGGGCGGCAGTTGATTTGGGCGTAGTGCTCGCCGGTGTTCTGGAAATAGCCACCGAGCACGTAGATCGTAGGCTCCGGCACGGCTGCTCGCACCTTGCGCGCTTCCTCGATGGTGGCGACGAAGAACGTCTTGCAACCGGCCTTGTTCAGGGCACGCGCAACCTGCTCGGCACCGCAGCCATAGGCGTCGGCCTTGATCACCGCCGAGCATTCGGCCGGCACCGCGGTCTTCTCGAGCTTGCGCCAGTTGGCGATGATGGCGTCGAGGTCGACGGTGAGCACGCCGCCGAAGGCAGCGAGCGCGGCAGTTTGATTGGCCTCCGCGGAGAGAAGGCCGGATTGCGGGATCATTTTCGGGTCGGACGCCATTGTCATGACGCCGTTTTACGCAAGAGACCGCTGCGGTTCAACCCAAGGAACCAACAAGGAACCGAACGAGGAGCCTAGTAGTCGCCGCCACCGCGGTCCGGCACCTGACTGTCCGGCGCAAGGTCGCCAAATCGTGTGATCGACGCTTCAAAGGCCAGATCGACGGTGCCGGTCGGACCGTGGCGCTGCTTGCCGATGATGACTTCGGCCTTGCCATGCGCAAGATCCATGTCCAGGCGCCATTTTTCGTGCTCGGGTGTGCCCGGGCGCGGCTCCTTGTTTCCGAGGTAATATTCCTCGCGGTAGACGAACAGAACGACGTCGGCGTCCTGCTCGATCGAGCCGGATTCGCGCAGATCTGAGAGCTGCGGCCGCTTGTCCTCGCGCGACTCCACCTGGCGCGAGAGCTGCGAGAGCGCGATCACGGGCACGCTCAGTTCCTTGGCCAGGGCCTTCAGACTTGTCGTGATCTCGGTGATTTCCTGCACGCGGTTTTCGCTGCGCTTGCCCGAGCCTGACAAGAGCTGGATGTAGTCGATGACGATGAGGTCGAGGCCCTTCTGCCGTTTCAGCCGGCGGGCGCGTGCCATCAGCTGCGAGATCGAGAGGCCGCCGGTCTCGTCGACATAGAAGGGCAGCGATTGCAGCTCGATCGAAACCTCGCGGATATTCTCGAAATCGGCTTCCGAGATGCCGCCGCGGCGGATGTGGGAGGAGGGAATGCCGGTGCGCTCGGCGACGATACGCGTGGCGAGCTGGTCGGCCGACATTTCGCAGGAGAAGAAGCCGATGACGCCGCCATGGGCGGCCTTCGTGGTGCCGTCGGCCTGCAGTTCTGGAACATAGGCCCGGGCGACGTTATAGGCGATGTTGGTTGCAAGCGACGTCTTGCCCATGCCGGGGCGGCCGGCGACGATGATGAGGTCGGAGTGCTGCAAGCCGCCCATCTTGGTATCGAGGTCGCGCAGGCCCGTCGAGATGCCGGACAGCTTTCCGTCGCGCTGGAACGCTTTCGCGGCGAGATCGACCGCGAGCGTTAGCGCCTGCGAGAATTTCTGGAAGCCGCCGTCGTAGCGGCCGGACTCGGCGAGTTCATACAGGCGGCGTTCGGCGTCCTCGATCTGCGCGCGCGGCGCGAAGTCGACCGGGGCGTCATAGGCGACATTGACCATGTCCTCGCCGATCCCGATCAGATCGCGGCGCAATGCCAGGTCGTAGATGGTGCGCCCATAATCCTGCGCATTGATGATGGTGGTCGCTTCGGCGGCGAGCCGCGCCAGATATTGCCCGATGGTCATGCCGCCGACATCGGTGTCGGCGGGCAGGAAGGTCTTCAGCGTGACGGGCGTCGCGATCTTGCCCATCCGGATCAGGCTCGAGGCGGTCTCGAAGATGGTCTGGTGCAGCGGCTCGAAGTAATGCTTCGGCTCCAGGAAGTCAGAGACGCGGTAAAATGCGTCGTTGTTGACCAGGATCGCGCCCAGAAGGCTCTGTTCCGCTTCGATATTATGCGGCGCGCTCCGATAGGCGGGAGTTCCGGAGTCCGGCGCGAGTTTGAGAACGTTCGAATCAGTCAGGGCCATGGTCGAGCGATAGCAATTTTCTGGGGCGGATGCGGGGCCGGGATAAAGCGCCGCCTCAGCGCAAAGCGGAAGCAAAAGCTCGCCGCTATCAACCGATCATTAAAATGGTGGATGATTGGCCGCCGCAGCACGCGCCGCGCTTGACGGATTTTCGCTGAACCAGGTCGCGGCGCAGGAAGCGACCGCGCCACGGAAAACTCCGGATGAGGTGAACCTAATGGGTTGGCGGGCAGACCTATCGAGACGCGCGCGAATGACGCACGCTGGGAGCTTTCGGCTCGGTTCAGACCAGCAGGAGGTAGACCAGTGCAACCAGGGCCGCCCCGACGCCGGTAGCGATCAGGGCGTAATCGGTGCGGAGGTCGTCCTGCACGTCGAATGAGGTTTGGGTCTCTTTGCTCATGGCGACGGTCTAGGCCAGGGCCGGCGGGACTTATGTGAAGCAGATCACATCTCCCCGGATTCTTTCGGGGTATGGCCGGAACAGGCGAGCGGGCGGGGGGTTGTCTCCCGCGATCCGCCACCAGAAACGAGGCAAGCGATGCGGCCAGGACGGCAGCCCCGGAATTGGCGAAGCGAAGCAGGCAGCCGGCTCTGGCTGTCGGGGTTGATCGCGGCCATGGAGCACGCTGAGCGGTCTGAAGTGCGTCGGGAACCGGTCGCCCCCGAAATCCTGAAGGCACTGCGGATACAGTTGGCCTTGACTGCCTCTTTCCGGTCCGCTCCGATTTCGACCCTGCACCACTAGGACTTATTCACCAGCCATCTTCAGCCTCGGCTTGGCGCCGGCTTCGACGGCCAGCAGCCGGGCTTCTTCACGCGCGATGTAGTTGCGTGTCATCGGCACTATGCCCTGACGCCGGGTGAGTTGAATCTGGAAGTTCATCATATCCTGCTTGCGGAACGTCATCTCGCTGGCCGCCAGATAAAATTCCCACATTAGCGCGAAGCGCTCGTCGTACAGCTGTACGGCTTCTTCGCGCCGCGCCATGAAGCGCTCGCGCCATGCTTTCAAGGTTTCGGCGTAATGCAGCCGCAGAATCTCGATGTCGCAGACCAGCAGGCCCGCCCGCTCGATCGCCGGCAGCACCTCCGAGAGAGCGGGGATGTAGCCGCCGGGAAAGATGTATTTGGCGATCCAGGGATTGGTGGAGTCCGGGCCCTGCGAACGGCCGATCGAGTGCAGCAGCATGACGCCGTCTTTGTCCAACAGCTCGGCGCAGCGCCGGAAGTAGGTGTCGTAGAAGCGGGCGCCGACATGCTCCAACATGCCGACTGAGACGATGCGGTCGAACGGGCCGGCGACGTCGCGATAGTCCTGAAGCAGGAATTTGGCCGATCCGGTCAGACCCTTTTCGGCTGCGCGCGCATTGGCAATCTGCAACTGCTCGGTCGACAACGTTATGCCGGTGACGTCAACACCTGCGATCCCGGCGAGATAGAGCCCAAGTCCGCCCCAGCCCGAGCCGATGTCGAGCACGCGCTGGCCGCCCTTGACGAGCAGCTTTGCGGCGATGTGTCGTTTCTTGGCGAGCTGCGCATCGTCGAGGGTGGTCTTCGGCGTCTCGAAATAGGCGCAGCTATATTGCTTGTCGGCGTCGAGGAAGAGCGAATAGAGCCTCGCATCGAGATCGTAGTGGTGTGCGACGTTGCTGCGGGAGCGCGGGCGCGGATTGAACTGCCTCAGGTGCCGCGCCAGGTAGCGAAGGTGCCACCAGGGTTTTGCCCAGTGCGGCAATAGGTCGGGTTGATCGAGCAGGATCGCGAGGGCATCAGCTATGGTGCCGTGCTCGACGACGAACTCGCCGTCCATATAGGCCTCGCCAAGCCCGAGCTCGGGATTGACGAGGATCTTCCGCTCTGCGTCCGCGGTGACGAAGCGGACTGCAACCGGTTCGCCTGAGCCATCACCGACCGTGAACTTCGAACCCTTTGCCGCGGTCACCGTCATCGACCCGCGGCGGATGAATTGAGACAGGAATTGACGCAACAATCGGTCCATCGATACCCATCCTCTCGAGCGAACCCGAAGAGATGCGACTAAGCCGGCATTCACCCTACGCGCGGCCACCGCAGCGGTTCCTATGCGTTTGCATCTAAATCTAGGGGAAGTGTCCCGTCCCGGCTATTGCGCTGTGTTCACGGCCGATATTCAAAAAGCGCTTAATCACATTCTTGCGCGTGGAGCCTGCTTCCATTCGCGGCTCAATCGGATAAAAGGTGACCCGCCGCCGCGCCCCATGCCGGCTGCACCTCTCGGAATTCAATGGAGATGATGGGAATGTCGAGCCGAGCGCTCAGCCTCGCGACGGTATTGCTTTTGATCGGCTTCGGCGCGACCGATGCCGCTCTCGCGCAGGCGACGAACCTCGAGGCCGGTAAGGCCCCATCCCAGCTGTTCACGCAGACCTGCACTGCATGTCACAAGAGCCCGCGCGGCCTGTTGAAGTCCGTGGCGCCGGGTTCGCTGCCGGGCTTCCTGCGTCAGCATTACACGACCAGCTCCGACATGGCCGGCGTGCTTGCTTCCTACCTCGTCTCCAACGGCGCCACCGACACCCGCTATCAGGCCAAGGACGGCAAAGACAAGAAGGACGGCGTCAAGGACAAGGAAGCCAATACCAATCCCGCGCAGCCCCCTGAACATCGGGGCCGCCGCCAACGTTCGCAGGAGTCCGTCAGGCCGGAAGGCGAGGGTGCCGCGCCCGCGGCCGAGGGCGCGCGTCAGAAGCGCGCGGCGCGGCCGGCCGAGGAGGGCGCCAAGGAAGGCGTGAAGCCCGAGGGCCAGGCCGCCCCCGAAGGGCGCAAAGGTAAGCGTCGCGGCAAGCCCGCGATCGAGGAAGCGCCGAAGGTCGACGCCGCGTCGCCGGCGGCAGACGACAAGAAGAATGAGCCGAAGGTCGAATCCAAGCCCGAGACTGCGAAGGATGATTCCGGCGAGTCCAAATCTGAAAGCAGCAAGCCGGCCGAGAAGCCCGCCGAGGCCAGGCCCGAGAGCGCCAAGGTTGAGCCGCGCGGAAGCGATACTCCGGCGCTGCAGCCCGATCCGGTGCCGCAGGTGACACCCGCTGCGAAGCCCGCCGAGCCAGCTGCGCCCAAGCCGGCGGAAGAGGCTGCTCCCAAGCCTGCCGCGAGCTCCGAACTGCCAGCGAAGTCGCAGGAGCCGGCGCCGCCCGCGACCGCTGCCGCCCCACCCGCGGCGCCAGCCGAATCGTCCGGTGCGCCAACGCCACCGATTTCGAGATAAGCGACCCATTTTTTCCGATCGACTTGCGAAGGCCGCACGCATCCGCGGTCCTCGCATCGCGCCGCCAATGGCAGCTTCTTCCACGTCTTCGGCTCGAAGAAGGAGCTGGCCGGTGCACTGTTCCTCGATGTGCTCGGGTACTATCACGCCGCGATACTGGCCGCGCTCGATCCTGTGCCGGACGCCAGGCAGGGGATCGATCGCCTGATCCGGGCGCATCTTGATTGGGTCGTCATCAGCCGCCGCGAGGCGCGCTATCTTTTGGAGATCTCGCGCAGCGAATGGGGCGGGAGCGTTCGCGACGCCCAGCGCGCGCAGAATGCGCGCCTTGCCGAAGGCATCGAGTGCTGGCGCGCACCGCTGGTCACGCGCGGAGAGCTTTTGCCGATGACGCCGGTGATGTTCGTCAGCCAGCTCATCGGTCCGGCGCAGATTCTTTGCCGCGCCTTCCTGTCGGGACGCGACCGCGCCGATCCGCGCGCCGAGACCGATACGTTGATCGCTTGCAATGGCGTCGAGAAGCATACGGCAACGGCGCTCGCCTCGATCGCGATGCTGAGCGAGGACGTCGTCGCGAAAACGAAAAGCCCGGCCGACTGAGGCGGCCGGGCTTCGAAAGCCTGCGCGAACGCGAGGCTTACTTTTCGGTCTCTTCCGCTGCCGGCGCCGGCTCGGCGTCGTCCTGCTGGGCTTCCGGATCGAAGAACTCGCCGGCGGCGGCGATCGCTTCGGCGGCAGCATCCCGGTCTTCGTTGCGGGTCGAGATGTCTTCGCCGCGGTTGATGCGCTCGGCCTCGTCCTGGCTGCGCGCCACAGTGACACTGATCTCGACCTCGACCTCGGGGTGGACGGCAACTTTGATGGTGTGCTTGCCGATGGTCTTGATCGGCGCGTCGAGCTGAACCTGCGGGCGGGACAGCGAAACGCCGTCGGCTTCGAACGCCACGACGATGTCGCGCACGTTGACCGAGCCGAACAGTTGGCCGGCTTCCGAAGCCTGACGGATCACGATGATGTTCTTGCCCTGGATCTTCTCGGCGACCTTGGACGCCTCGCCCTTGGACTCAAGGTTGCGAGCCTCGAGGTCGGCCTTCATGCCGTCGTACTTGGCGCGGTTGTCGGCAGTGGCGCGCAGCGCCTTGCCGCGCTTGAGCAGGAAGTTGCGGCCATAGCCGTCGCGAACCTTCACGACTTCGCCCATGTGACCGAGCTTGTTGACGCGTTCCAGCAAAATGACTTCCATATTCGTTCTCCTTCGAAGTGTTGAGTGGGTTGGATTTTCGGACTTGAACTTAAGGGACCGGCAGCGGCGGTGGCTGGCGCGTACGCAGGAAGCGTTCGCGGAGGCCGAACACGGCATCCGCAAGGCCGAGGATCACCATCGCGATGACGGGCCATCCGAACACGACGACGACGGCGTAGGTCGAGCCGAGCCAGAAAGTGCGGCTCTTCAGCGCCAGCGTCAGCGTATGCAGCACCGCAAAGCCGGTCAGCGCATATCCCATCATTAGCGCCGCCGTGGCGATCTGCGCCACGATCGCAAGCAGTCCGCCGGTGAAGCTGAAGGCAAGCGCGATGCAGAGCGCCACGAGCGTCATCGGCGGCAGCTCCGCCGTCATCAGGTCCGGCCAGGGGCGCCGCAGCCGGCCCGACGTCGCCGTCACCTTGGTGCTGAGCCAGAGATTGAGGGTCAGCGTCATCATCGCGACGATGGTGGCGCCGGCCGGCGCGATCCGCACCAGCGCGTCGACAAATTGGTCGGTCTCGCCGGAGGTCTGCGGGTCGGCGGCGCGGAGGAGGCGCATCAGGCCACGACGCAGCGTGCCGATGATGGTTTCGGCGTCGGTGCCGAGGGTGAGCAGGGCGGCGATCGTGGTCAGCGTGGCGAAGCCCGCGATCCATAGCAGGATGCGGCCGACCGGATACCACTCGAGCGCAGGTTCGGCCGACGGCTCGGCGGCGGCTCCCGGGGCGACGGGTTCCCCCTGCCGGCTGAGCAGGACAAGGTGGCCGAGCCACCAGGCCGGCAGTGCGACGGTGACGGCGAAGGCGATGCCGTAGGGCAGGCCGAACAGGGCGCCGAGACCAAGCGCGGCGGCGATGCCGCCGAGGGTCGCGCAAAGCGGTCCCCAGCCGATCGAGGCGACCATCAGCGGCAGCGGTGCGAGATAGAACAGGACGAGCGAGATCAGCGCGCCCGAGACGATCGAGGCGAACATTACGGCCGACGCAGCGCCGGCGATCAGGGCTATCAGTCCAAAGGCCATCATCAGCTGTCCCGCTCCCTTCGAGCGGTTAGAGGCATCTCGCCCCAACCATCGGCGACCGGACGACCCGGAAGCCTTATGAGAAACTAGGTAATACGGCCGGCGGCGATGTCACCGCCGGCCGAATTCGTCTTAGCGAATGACGTAGGGCAGCAGGCCCAGGAACCGCGCGCGCTTGATGGCGCGGGCGAGCTCACGCTGCTTCTTCGCGGACACCGCGGTGATGCGGCTCGGCACGATCTTGCCGCGCTCGGAGACGTAACGCATCAGCAGCTTGGAGTCCTTGTAGTCGATCTTCGGAGCATTCGCGCCCGTGAACGGGCAGCTCTTGCGACGACGGAAAAACGGGCGGCGTGCACCAGCTTCAGCCATTGTTCTTACTCCCCATCCGTCGTGGTGGTGGTGGTGGTGGCAGTAGTCGTGGTTTCAGCGTCGTCGCGCGGACGGCGCGGACCGCGGTCACCGCGGAAGCCGCCACCTTCACGATCGCCGCCACGGAAACCACCCTCGCGGTCGCCACGGAAGCCACCGCCTTCGCGATCGCCACGGAAGCCGCCGCCACGGTCGTCACGCTCGCGGTCACGGTCGGCCTTGCGCATCATCGCGGACGGACCTTCCTCGAGCTCCTCGACGCGGACGCTGAGATAGCGGATCACGTCTTCGCTGATGCGCTCCTGGCGCTCGATCTCGGCGATCGCCGCGGACGGCGCGTCGATGTTGAGCAGCACGAAGTGCGCCTTGCGATTCTTGTTCATGCGGTAGGTGAGGGAGCGCACGCCCCAATTCTCGGTCTTGACAACCTTGCCGCCGAGACCCTCGACAATGCCGGTCATCTGCGCAGTCAGTTCTTCGACCTGCTGCGTGCTCGCGTCTTGGCGCGCGAGAAAAACATGCTCATAGAGAGCCATGGAAGTCCTTTCCTCATGTTGGCGCATCGCCCGGCGTCAAGCCCTTAAGAGGCCTTCGGAAAGGACTCTGGGATTAAGCTCAGAAGGCGGAAACACGGGACGACGGGCCGACTGGCCCTGCCACACCAAGATCACGAATGATTTGCTGAGACCGTCCGTTCAGCTCCCGGCCGGGGTCTGCGGATGCGCGCCTTATACGGATTTTGGCTGACTTGGCAAGGTTGAGGGCGGCATTTTCGGCGCGGATGGTCCCGATGCGGGCGGCCTGACCCACCGCAGAGTAACATGCCGGCTTGATTTATTTGTTTGTATGTCATACAAATAAATCAACGGAGCGGACCCCAATGGCAGAAAACTTGTCCCAGGAGCCGTTTGAGGCGGCTGGCGACCCCAAGCACGCCGCCCGCGCTACGCGCTCGGCCGGCCGCAGAATGCGCTCGCTGCTGCTGGATGCCGCGAGCCCGCTATTTCGGGAGCGGGGGCTATCGGGCACGGCAATCACCGACATCGCAGCCGCCGCGAACGCGTT
Source organism: Bradyrhizobium sp. 132 (assembly GCF_023074185.1). Taxonomy (GTDB): domain Bacteria; phylum Pseudomonadota; class Alphaproteobacteria; order Rhizobiales; family Xanthobacteraceae; genus Bradyrhizobium. The sequence goes on from NZ_JADPKY010000094.1 coordinate 285,909, forward strand.
CCCGAGCCAGATCACTTACTATTTCCGCACCAAAGAGGCGCTGTTCGTCGAATGCGCCTGCCGCGAGCTGCTGTATCTGGCGCGGGCGACCGAGCGGGCGGCGCTGCAGGCGCGCACGGCACGGGACTACACCCATGCGCTGGCCGAGACCGTGACGGCAAACGATTCGGTGGCCTTCTTCGCCGAGGCGCTGACGCTGACGCGGCGGCGCCAGGATCTCGCACCGCTGGTGGAGCGCACCATCGAGCGCCTGCACAGCGAAGGCGCGCGGGCCTATGCAAGCCAGGTTGAGCGGCACGGCTGGCGCTCCCTGCGCGCGCCCGACGAAAGCTCGCGGCGATTCTGGGCCGTCGCCATCGGCGTCATTCTCGAAGGCTACGCCATGGGCCGTTCGCCCGAGGCTCTGTGCGCCGAGATGCTGCGCGTGCTCGGCGAGCAGGCGAAATCCACGGGCGACACGGCGCGCCTTCGTCTCGTCGACGAGCGGGACGCATCAAGCAATTCGAATGAGGAGGGTTAGGCCATGACCGCGCTTCGCATGCGTGCCCGCGATTTCCTGACCGACGATCAACTCGCCGACGTGCGCCAGCGCGTGACCTGGAAAGGCGTCGCGCTGATCGCGCACGCCTGGGCGCTCATCATCGCCGCAATCGCCTTGGTCGCGTGGTGGCCCAATCCGATCACCTATATCTTCGCCGTCGCCATCATCGGCTCGCGCCAACTCGGGCTCGCGATCCTCATGCATGACGGCGCACATGGCTGCCTGTCCGCCGACGAGAAAGCCAATCTGACCCTGAGCCAGTGGTTCTGCGCCTATCCTCTGTTCGCAGAGACGCGTAGCTACCGGCGCTATCACCTTCAGCATCATGCGCGTACCCAGCAGGAGGATGATCCTGACCTCGTGCTGTCGGCGCCGTTTCCGATCACGAAGCTGAGCTATCGCCGCAAGTTCATTCGCGACATCACCGGACAGACCGGCTTCCAACAGCGCAAGGCGCAACTGCTCAACGCGCTCGGGCCGAAGGACTGGCCGTTGCGGCAGCGCGCAGCGCATTTTTGGGAGAAGCTCGGCCCGCAATGCCTCGTCAATGGCGCGATGTTCGCAGCGCTCACCGTGGCCGGCGTGTGGTGGGCCTATCCGCTGCTATGGCTGGTGCCGCTCGTAAGCTGGATGATGGTCATCACCCGCATCCGCAATATCGCCGAGCACGCGGTCGTGCCTGACAGCAGCGATCCCTTGCGCAACACCCGCACCACCTACGCCAATTTTCTCGAGCGCCTGTTCATCGCGCCGTACTACGTGAACTATCATCTCGAACATCATCTCTTGTTCTACGTGCCCTGCTACAATCTGCCGAAGGTTCATCGCCTGCTGAGCGAAAGCCGGCACGCGGGCCGCATGGAGGTGCAACCGAGTTACGCCGCGGTACTGCGGCTTGCGACCGCGAAGCCGAACCGCGACGACCGGCCGGGTCAACTGGTGAACAGCGCGCGCCGCGCGCAGGCGGGGTCGGAGGTCGACGCCAACCAGACCGCCGGCGGATTCTAGGGACCCGCATCTCCGGTTGAATGCCGGCCGATGCTCCCCCTGGCTTGACATTCCGGCCTCGGACAGTGTCTACGGCCCCCTTTGGGGCATGATCGGGAACCAAGGCTCGGGCCGGACGTAGTCGGCTGCCGGTTCTCGAAGACAACTGCTCGAGCGATCCAGGGGAGCGCCGATGACGGCAGCATTCACATTTCCGGGGCAGGGTTCCCAGGCGGTCGGTATGGGCAAGGCTCTGGCTGACGCCTTTCCGGTGGCACGCGCCGTGTTCGACGAGGTCGATGCCGCGCTGGGAGAGAAGCTGACGGCAATCATCTGGGATGGTCCGGCCGAAACCCTCCAGCTCACCCAAAACGCCCAGCCGGCCCTGATGGCTGTGTCCATCGCCACTCTGCGCGTGCTGGAGGTCGAAGCCGGGTTTTCCGTGGGGCGGGATGCTGCCTTCGTCGCCGGCCATTCCCTCGGTGAATATTCAGCGCTCGCTGCGGCCGGCAGCCTGACGATTTCCGACACCGCGCGGCTGCTTCGCACCCGCGGTCTCGCAATGCAAAAAGCCGTGCCGGTTGGCGCCGGCGCGATGGCCGCTCTGCTTGGCCTCGACTACGAGGCCGCCCTGGAGGTCGCCAAGGAGGCGGCGCAGGGGCAGGTCTGCCAGGCTGCGAACGACAATGGCGGCGGACAAGTGGTCGTCTCCGGCGACAAGGCCGCGGTCGATCGCGCCGTCGAGATCGCCAAAACCAAGGGCGCCAAGCGCGCGATGTTGCTGCCAGTGTCGGCGCCGTTCCATTGCACGCTGATGCAGCCGGCTGCGGAGGCGATGGCGGCGGCGCTGGCCACGGTCACGATCAAGGCGCCGGCGGCGGCGCTGGTGTCGAACGTGCTGGCGAGCGCGATTACCGACCCTGATGAGATCCGACGCCGCCTTGTCGAGCAGGTCACCGGCACCGTGCGCTGGCGCGAGTCGGTTGCCTATATGGCAGGGCAGGGCGTCAACTGTTTCTTCGAGATCGGCGCCGGCAAGGTGCTGACCGGCCTCGTCAAGCGTATTGCTGACGGTGCGGTCGGCGTTGCGGTCAGCGGGCCCAACGACATTGCTGCCGCCAGGGATGCATTGGCCGCTTCGAAGCAGGCCTGAAGCGCGATGATTCCTGGTCGCGCTTGCGTTCTTTAGTTTACGCTCGATCTTTTCGGAAAACCGCTGCGCACTTTTCCGGATCGTGCTTTGGAGGAGTTATCGATGTTCGATCTGACTGGCAAAAAGGCGCTCGTCACCGGCGCAACCGGCGGCATCGGCGGTGCGATCGCACAGGCGCTGCACGCGCAGGGCGCCACCGTCGCGATATCAGGGACGCGCAAGGAAGCGCTGGATGAGCTTGCCGGCAAGCTCGGCGAGCGCACCCATGTGCTGCCCTGCAATCTCTCCAAGGCCGACGAGGTCGAGGCGCTGGTGCCCGCGGCGGAAGCGGCAATGGGACAGGTCGACATCCTCGTCGCCAATGCCGGCATCACCCGCGACAATCTCTTCGTGCAGCTCCGTGACGAGGACTGGGAGGAGGTCATCAACATCAATTTGACCTCGACCTTCCGGCTTGCCCGCGCCGCCACGAAATTGATGATGCGCAAGCGCTTCGGCCGCATCATCGCCATCACCTCGGTGGTCGGCGTCACCGGCAATCCGGGGCAGGGCAATTATACCGCGTCGAAGGCGGGCCTGATCGGCATGATCAAGACGTTGGGTGCCGAATACGCCAAACGCGGCGTCACTGCGAACTGCATTGCGCCCGGCTTCATCAAGACGCCGATGACCGATGCGCTCAACGACAAGCAGCGCGAAACGATTCTGACCAAGGTTCCGGCCAATCGCCTGGGGACGCCAGAGGACATCGCGGCGGCTGCCGTCTACCTGAGTTCGAACGAAGCGGCCTACGTGACCGGCCAAACCATCCACGTCAACGGCGGCATGGCCATGATCTGACGCCTGATGCCGCTCCGCCCCCCTCAGGCGGCGCCGGATACGGCAAACGGCCGTTTCCGGAGCGAAATGAGGCTTGTAGTCAAGGCAATTGAAGTATGATAACCGGACCTTCAACGGATGGGCAAAGAACGCCATTGCAGGTTTTTGAAACCCTGTATATTGGCGATGCGGAGCCTTGGCCGTCATTCGCCGGGCCTGCATCGGTTAGGATGGGGCCAAATCAAAGTTTGTAAGCGAAGGCAGTCAACGACCACGACGGCTCGTATCGTCCCGGGGGGTCGGGTCTACAGGGAACAACACGAGGTTATGCAATGAGTGAGATTGGCGAGCGGGTTAAGAAGATCGTGGTCGAACACCTTGGTGTTGAACCCGAGAAGGTTGTCGACGCTGCGAGCTTCATCGACGACCTCGGCGCCGACAGTCTGGACACCGTCGAGCTGGTGATGGCATTCGAAGAAGAATTCGGCTGCGAGATTCCGGACGACGCCGCGGAGACGATTCTCACCGTCGGCGACGCCACGAAGTTTCTCGAGAAGAACGCGAAGAGCTAAGGCTCTTCATTTTCGCGGGGAAAACATTGAAACCGGACGGGCCGCCCAACAGCGGTCAGCCGGTTTCTTGTTATTGGCCGTGAATGTTTCGATGCGGAGTTTTCGGATATGAGGCGGGTTGTCGTCACGGGTCTTGGCATGGTTTCGCCACTCGGCTGCGGTGTCGAGCCGACCTGGAAGCGCATCCTCAACGGCGAAAGCGGCGCACGCAGGATCGAGAGCTTCGATGTCTCCGATCTTCAGACCAAATACGCCTGCACCGTCGTGCGCGGCGACGGGACGAACGACACTTTCGATCCCGATATCTGGATGGAGCCGAAGGACCAGCGCAAGGTCGACGACTTCATCATCTTCGGCATGGCCGCGGCCGGCCAGGCGCTCGACGATGCCAATTGGCATCCCGCGACCGAAGAGGACAAATGCGCGACCGGCACAATGATCGGTTCCGGCATCGGCGGCCTCAACGGCATCGCGGACACCGCGATCCTCCTGAATGAGCGCGGGCCGCGCCGGGTGTCGCCATTCTTCATTCCGGGCCGCCTGATCAATCTCGCCTCCGGCTATGTCTCGATCAAGCACGGGCTGAAGGGGCCGAACCACTCGGTGGTCACGGCCTGCTCGACCGGTGCACATGCGGTCGGCGATGCCGCCCGCCTGATTGCGCTCGGCGATGCCGACGTCATGGTCGCCGGCGGTGCCGAATCGCCGATCGGCCGCATCGGCATTGCCGGCTTCAACGCCGCGCGCGCGCTCTCCACCGGCTTCAACGAGACACCCGAGAAGGCCTCGCGTCCCTATGACAAGGACCGCGACGGCTTTGTGATGGGCGAGGGCGCCGGCGTCCTGGTCCTGGAAGAGCTCGAGCACGCCCGGCGCCGCGGCGCGAAGATCTATGCCGAGGTGGTCGGCTACGGTCTCTCCGGCGACGCCTATCATATCACCTCGCCGTCGCCCGATGGCGATGGCGCCTTTCGCAGCATGGCGGCAGCGCTCAAGCGCGCCGGCCTCACGGCGTCCGATCTCGATTACATCAACGCGCACGGCACCTCGACACCGCTCGGCGACGAGATCGAGCTCGGTGCGGTGGAGCGCCTGCTCGGCAACGCCGCCTCCAAGGTCGCGATGTCCTCGACCAAATCGTCGACCGGCCATCTCCTCGGTGCAGCCGGCGCGATCGAGGCGATCTTCGCCATTCTCGCGATTCGCGATAATGTCGTGCCGCCGACCATCAATCTGGACAATCCGTCGGTCGAGACTGCGATCGATCTCGTGCCGCATAAGTCGAAGAAGCGCGAGGTCAACGTCGCGTTGTCGAATTCTTTCGGTTTTGGCGGTACCAACGCGTCGGTAATCTTCCGGCGTCCGGTCCAATAGTTTGTGTTTTCGACGAATCCACCGATTTGCCGTATTCGGCGATAGTCATACAAGTGGGCGCGTGTACTTGGCCGGACAAGCGTTTGTCAGGCTGCAATTGAACCGGCAGGATTCAGGTTGCTTCGATGAGTGAAAGGCCGCCCATTTCGCCCCGGAGTCCGCGGGCAGCGCTCGAGCCCGAGCAGGTCCCGCCGCCGCCGAAGCGATCGGACCGCGCGCGCAATCCCTTCGTGATCGTCGGCAACGCCATCATCACCCTGCTGCTGATCGCGATGATCGGTGCGGGCGGCGTGTACTATTACGGCCGGCAAGTGCTCGAGGCGCCGGGACCGCTGAAGGACGACAAGATCGTCAACATCCCGCAGCGCGCCGGCAAGCGCGACATCGCCGAGACGTTGAACCGGGAAGGCGTGACCGACGTCAATCCGTGGGTATTCATCGCCAGTGTCGCTGCGCTGAAGGCGAGTTCGGATCTCAAGCCCGGTGAGTATTCGTTCCAGAAAAACGCATCCTTGCGCGACGTCGTCGCCACCATCGTCGAAGGCAAGGTGGTGCAGCATGCCGTGACGGTACCGGAGGGCCTGACCTCCGAGCAGATCGTGGCGCGGCTGTCCGACAACGACATCTTCACCGGCAGCGTGCGTGAGCTGCCGCGCGAAGGCACGCTGTTGCCCGAGACCTACAAATTCCCGCGCGGGACGCCACGTGATCAGGTGGTCCAGCGTATGCAGCAGGCGCACAAGCGCGTGCTGACCGAGATCTGGGAGCGCCGCAATCAGGACATTCCGGTCAAGAGTCCGGAGCAACTGGTGACGCTGGCCTCGATCGTCGAAAAGGAAACCGGCAAGCCCGACGAGCGCAGCCGCGTCGCCGCGGTGTTCGTCAACCGCCTGAAGCAGCGGATCAAGCTGCAGTCCGATCCCACGATCATCTATGGCCTCGTCGGCGGCAAGGGCACGCTCGGCCGTCCGATCAAGCGCAGCGAGATCACGCAGCCCTCGCCCTACAACACCTATGTGATCGAGGGCCTGCCGCCGGGGCCGATCTCCAATCCCGGCCGGGCCTCGCTCGAGGCCGCCGCCAACCCGGCCCGCACCCGCGACCTCTATTTCGTCGCCGACGGGACCGGCGGCCATGCGTTCACCGAGACTTACGACGCGCATCAGAAGAACGTCGCCAAGCTGCGTGCGATGGAAAAGCAAATCCAGAACGACACGGTCGAGCCGGCCGAGGACGCGCAGCCGCCGGCCGCCGCCGCGCCCGGCGCCGCCGATACGCCGACGGCGACCACGCCGGCGCGCCCCAACCAGCAGAAAAAGCCGCCGGCGGTTCGTCCCGCCAGTCCAGCGCCGGCCCGGCAAGGCGCGGTGCAGCCCTCGCCCCCGGTGGTCCAGCGCTAGGCCTGCGCGCAGACCTGCCCACGGGACTTTGCGCATTCCACTTTCCTGCAAAATAGTCTTAAGATTCGCGTGGCTTGATGGCCCCGCGAATCCCGTGCTTCTGGAGAAATTGACCTGATGGCGTTGTCGTCCATGACCGGCTTTGCCCGAAGCCACGGCGCGAGCGGGCCGTATACGTTCGAATGGGAATTGAAGTCGGTCAACGCCAAGGGCTTTGACCTGCGCGTGCGGCTGCCGCAGGGGTTTGACGAGCTGGAGGCCCACGCCAAGAAACGCGCCGCCGAGCTGCTCTCGCGCGGCACCGTCTACGCCAATCTGACCGTCAAGCGCGCCAATGCCGCCACCACGGTCCGCGTCAACGACGACGTGCTGAACGCCGTCCTGAAGGCCGCCGCCGTGATCGCCGGCAAGGTCGATGCAGTCGCACCAAGCGTCGACGGGCTTTTGTCCATCAAGGGTGTCATTGAGGTCGCCGAGCCCGAGGGCGACGAGGAGGAGGACAAGGCCGCGCGCGCCGCGGCCGCCGACGCCTTCGACAAGGCGCTCGCCGAACTTGTCGGGATGCGCAAGCGCGAAGGGACTTCGCTGGGGCAGATCCTGATCCAGCGGGTGGACGAGGTCGAGCAGCTTGCGAAAAAAGCCGAGGCCGCGCCCGGCCGCAAGCCCGAGGCGATCAAGGCCAGGCTCGCCGAGCAGATCGCGACGCTGCTCGACACTTCAGACCGTTTCGATTCCGACCGCCTGATGCAGGAGGCGATCCTGATCGCGACCAGGGCCGACATCCGCGAGGAGCTCGACCGCATCGCCTCGCACATCGCGCAGGCGCGCGAGCTGATCGGCAAGGGCGGCCCGGTGGGGCGCAAGCTCGACTTCCTGGCGCAGGAGTTTCACCGCGAGGTCAACACCTGCTGCTCGAAGTCGAACGACATCGAACTGACCAATACGGGGCTCGCCATGAAGAACGTGGTCGAGCAGTTCCGCGAGCAGGTCCAGAATCTGGAGTGATCGATGACGATTGGCGGTCACGGAACTGACGGTGTCGAGCGGCGTGGATTGATGTTCGTGCTGTCCTCGCCGTCGGGCGCGGGCAAGACGACGCTGTCGCGCATGCTGATTGCGGAGACTCCAGGTCTCCAGATGTCGGTGTCCGCAACAACACGGCCGATGCGGCCGGGCGAGGTCGATGGGAAGGACTATTTCTTCGTCGATCAAAAACGCTTCGAAACGATGGTGCAGGCTGGTGAGCTACTGGAATCGGCTCACGTCTTCGGGAATCGTTATGGCACCCCGCGAGGTCCGGTCGATGCTGCGCTAGCGTCTGGGAACGATGTGTTGTTTGACATCGATTGGCAAGGGACCCAGCAACTCCGCGATCGTTCAGGAAAGGATGTCGTTAGCGTTTTTATCCTTCCGCCGTCGGTTGCTGCACTTGAGCAGCGCCTGCATACGCGTGCGCAGGATTCAGATGAGGTCATTCGCGGCCGCATGAAAAAAGCGGGCGACGAAATGAGCCACTTCGACGCTTACGACTATATCGTTGTCAACGACAACATTGGCCTCGCATTCGAGGCTGTGCGTTCGATCCTTCGCGCCGAGCAGCTTAAGCGCGAACGCCAGGTCGGACTTGAAGGCTTCGTGCGGGGTCTACGTAATCAGCTCGAGAAATAGCTGGCTGCCTCAGCCGCGGCCCTTCCTGCGCCAGCCGTTCCAGCATCGCCGTGATCACGTCGACGTCGACAGCGTCCTCGATTTGCACACCATCATCGCGAACGGCCGGCTCTTCGTCAGTGACGTCGTTGGCCGCGAGCCGCGGCGTTGCGGCCTCGATCTCGAATTCTCCGTTGAACATGTCGGCGTCGTCGAACGCTGCGGCCTCGTCGCGGGCCTGCGGTGCTCGTGCGTGGATCACATCGATCTCGCGATCGATCGCGGCGAGCTGTACCGTCTTGAGCGGCGCGGCCTGCGGACGCACGGCATCGAAATCGACCGGGCGCGGCTGCTGCGCGCGCGGCGCGCCGGCCGGCGCTGCGTTGAGCCAGGGCGCGCGGCCGTCGTCGTGATCGTGCGGCTCAAAATTGTCCCAGTTGACGCGGCGATGGTCGGCGGCCTGGACGCGTCCGCGTCCGCCGGCGAACCGATAGATGATGCTGGCGAGGATGCCGGCAAGTGCCAGCGCGCCGCCGATCGCGAGCAGAAGCATCTGAAGTGAGCCGGTCGGCTTGTCGGCGGAGCTGTCGGCCGCAGCCAGAGCCATCGGAGCAGGGGATTTCGCCGGCTTCGCGCTCGGCTGCGCGGCAGCCGCGACAGGGGCGGGCGATGGCTGCACTGCGGGCGTGACGGACGCCGCGGAGGCATCGGGCCAGCGCGCGTCGACGGCGGGCTGCTGCGCGTTGGTGTCAGCGGAGGGGCTCGCAGCTTGTTGCATCGGCGCCGCCGGCGTCTTCGGCGCGGCAATGCTCTGCGGCGTCAGATATTCGGCGCGCGCATCCTGCACCGGGTGTTGCTGCGGCGCGGCTGAATCTGCTGTCGGCGTATCGGCCGCAACCCGTGCGGTTTGTGTGGCCTTGCCGCCTTCGGCGCGCAGATACCAGCACTGCCGCTTGGTCCCGCGCTCGCGGCGATAATGCCAATGCTGGCCCTGCGGCGCGGCGCCCTTTGGCGAGGCAAGGCAGTCGCTCGCGGCATTTGCCGTGCTCGGTGCCGTCGGTGCATTCTGCGATACGGCGGCCAGAGGCGCGCCGGCAATGATGCTGCCCGCGAGGGCGGATATGAACTTTGCGGTGCGGTTGCCCATCCTGGTCTCCCGATTACGCCTGACGCAACTCGTTACCTTCCCTTTGTCGTCAAAGACTTGGGTGGCAATGAGCCGCGAATCCGGAGAGGATGTGGCTTGAATCGGGCCTGCGCGGCATTCGTTCCGCCGCGGAATCACACTTTTTCGCTGCGACTGCTTGCTCAAGGTCTCGGTTCCGCCGCAGCCGTCCGAGCGGCGGACGGTTCCAGAGCCGCTGCAGGCACCGAGGGGGCGGGAGCCCGGGAAGGGAGCATGGTTGCACGTTCCCGCGGCAGGTTTTGCCCGAGTCTTGCTTTTGTTCATCGCCCAATGGAGGCCAAAGGGCGCAGGGAAGGCCGGGCGCCGGCGGCACCCGTTGGTCCGTGCGCGACAAGAGTGCACACGGGGTGGACCGATGGGTGGCCGATCGCCCGGCCTTCCCTGCGCGGATGGTTTTAACGGTGTCCTTCGTGCTCTCCCCGGGGAGCGATGCACTATTGCCCCCGTCGCCCTGCGGATGACTGATGCGCACGCCCGGTCGGGCCGCGACATCACCGCTGGACTTGACGCACAGACCCCGGGCGTCAGGACCACACGACTTCTCCGTCCGCGGACGGTCCCGCCTGATCGTCAAGGGCTTGCGTGTGCTCACCCCTGACAATCGACCAGCCCGCTCTCCAGCGCCGTGTCGTACCGCGTCGCGTGAGGACTCACGGTTGCCCGCCCTGTCATCACGCCGCCCGCGCCGACGCTGCCGCGTCCACCGCCATCCGGCCCGCATGTCGTGACGATCGCGAACGCCCCTTTGGCAGGGCCAGGATCAGTGCTGTATGCCACAAATCCGAAATTCGGAAAAGTGAAATCTTTTTACGCGGAGGGCTTGACCGGGTGTTTTGCCCGACGCGTCAGCCCGGTCGCGAATGACCCAAATCGGGCTTGGAGCCACCTGAAACCGCTTGTCATCCGCTGGCAAGAACAATGTCAAAATGCGCGACCAACGCATGCCTCTCAAGGCGTGATGGCGAATCTTGCAGAGTAACGATCAACCTTTCCGGATGCGGAGCCGCATTGAGCCAGCGGTCGGTCACGTTTTCTCCTTCGCCAGCGAAATACAGCTGGGTTACCAGGCAATCGAACCGCCCCTCGACGGCGAGGTGAATGTGCGGTGGCCTGACGTCGCCTTCTGCCGTCGGATAGCGACCCGGTTTGACCGTACGAAAGCTGTAGTGCCCGGCCGCATCCGTTGTGAGACGCGCGAAGCCTTTGAAATTGGGATCGAGCGGCGCCGGGTTGATGTCACTCGGATGACGATATTTCCCCGCTGCGTTGGCTTGCCAGATGTCGATGCGTACATGCGGCACCGGCGCCCCCCAACGCGTGAGCACACGTCCGCTGACATGGATGAGCTGGCCCAGTGCCTCAGCGGTGCTGCCGCTTGGACGCGCCAGATCGGTTGCCAGATCGGGGCACTGCGAGACCGGATAGAACGGGCCGACAATCTGCGGCGGCGTGATCGCCAATGCTGCTGCATCGCGGCCACTCGTTTGGGTTTTGGATGTGGTCTGGCTCATCAAGGTAGCTTGATATCCGCATCCTTCACGACCTTCGCCCAGTGGGCGATGTCAGTCCGGATTCCCTCACCAAATTCTGCAGCGGTGCCACCCACGGCTACGGCTCCTATTTTGTCGAGCGCGGCGTGGATCTTCGGTTCGACAAGGACCTTGTTAATTGCCTTGTTGAGCTGCGACGTTATTTCTGCAGCCGTACCACGCTTGGCTGCAAAGCCGATCCAATCGGCTGTCACCAGATCGGGAAGGCCTGCCTCGACCACAGTGGGAACGTTGCCCAGGGCAGCGATCCTGGTGGGGGCTGTGACGGCAAGCGCTCGCAACTTGCCGGTCGCAATGAGGTCAATAACTGGAAGCGTGGTGACAAACATGTATTGGACGTTGCCGCTCATCAGATCGGTGATTGCTTGGGAGAACTGCTGGTAGGGCACGTGGGTGGCGTGCACGCCCGCCTGCAATGCAAACATTTCGCCGATGAGATGCGACGGAGTGCCGAAGCCGGCGGAACAGAAATTGAGCTTCCCCGGCTTGCTCTTGAGCAGCGCCACCAGATCGGACAGCGAGCCGACCGGCAAGGAAGGCGTTGTAACGAGCACAGTGTAGGATTTCGATATCTTGATCACCGGATCGAAATCCACATCCGGCCGTACATCCGCCTTCGGAAGCAGAGACGGAGTGACTGTCATCGGAAGGCTCATGGTCAGCAGTGCATAGCCGTCCGCCGGACGGCCGCTCACGTCGTTCATGGCAATGGTCTGCAACCCACCCGGGCGATCTTCCACCACAAGCCGCCAGCCTTCATTGGCCGCGAGCTCGTCGGCGACCATGCGGCTGATAATGTCGGGCGGTGTGCCCGCACCGGTAGGAACGACAATCCGTATGAGATTGGACGGATAAGGTTGCGCGACGACCTTCCCGGGCAGCAACAATCCCGCGAGGCTGCCGAGCAAGAAGGTGCGACGGGCTACATAAATGTTCGACATGGCTGCTCCAAACCTTGGCGGTGGAGGTGACCGCGGATTGGAGCTTGTCCTGCAGACCTATATATGAAAAGTTCTATTTTCCGATACTTCTATTCCATTTTAGAAAGGATCGCATGCTCAATGCATCCCAGATTAGCCATCGGATCAAGCTGCGGCAGCTGAACGTGTTTATCGCCGTCGTGGAATACGGGAGCATGGCGAAAGCGGCCGAGCACCTTGCCATTTCACAGCCTGTCATATCCAAGATGATCGCGAGCCTGGAGCAAACGATCGGCCTTCCTCTTCTAGAGCGCAGCCGGCTCGGTGTTGAGCCGACGCTTTATGGCAAGGCCTTACTCAAGCGTAGCATTGCGTTGTGCAACGATTTGCGGAGCGGTGTGGACGAGCTGCAATCGCTCGCTGATCCCGCGATGGGTGAATTGCGCATTGGCAGCACCGAGCCCGTCATGGCTGGATTACTGCCCGCCATTATTGACCGGCTGTCCCGGCAATACCCGAGGCTCGCGCTTCACATCATCGAGGGCGAACCGCCTGAGCTTCAGGATCGCCATCTGCGCAATCACGACATCGACCTCATGATAGGGCGCCTGCCGAGCTCGACGCCGGCTGCCGATACCGATGTTGAGGTGCTGCTGCACGAAAGCGGTGTCGTTGTTGCAGGCTTGCACAGTCCGTGGGTGCGGCGGCGCAAGATCCGCCTCGACGAGCTGGTCAACGAGCGTTGGTGCCTGCCGCCGCGCGAAAGTTTTCCGGGCGGTTGGATTGCCCGCGCATTTCACGCCTCCGGACTGGAGGTGCCACGTGCCAGCGTAACCGTGTATTCGATCCTTATGCAGTCAGCGTTGCTTTCGTCGGAACGATTCCTGAGTTTCCTTCCGGCATCGATGTTGCACTTCAGCGCGAAGCGGCTGTCGATGAAGGTCTTACCCGTCGAAATGCCTATTCAGATGTGGCCGGTAGGGATCGTTGCGCTTAATGGCAGAACGCCAAACCCTGCTCAGCGGCTGCTCGTCGAGTGCGCTCGAGAGGTAGCGAAGCCGCTCGCAGGTAAGCGAAACGCCTCGCCCAATCGACGAAATTGACCGATTGTTCTTCTGCTTCTGCCACATCGCGTCGCCTGGGCGCGCTGGGCAACGGGCTTGAATGGCACTCGTTCGCGACGCTGGCGACATGGGGCATGACGCTGGTGATCCAGCGGACCGAGCACCGCGATACCCAGGCGACTCACGCCAAGCTCGACGAGCTGCTCAAGGCCAGCGGCCGCGCCGATCTGATGAAGGTCGATGACAAAGACGCCGAGCGGGTCGAGAAGGAGCGGGAGGAGATTCGACGGAGCGGGTAGCGCGTGCGGCGCCCCAGCTGGCGGCGCATTCACCCGCCTCGGTCAGGCCAGATAATCCGGCGTGAAATCCGCGAGCGTGCGGAGTTGGTCGGGTTGCAGCAGCTCGATCTCGCTTCCCTCCCAGGCAATCAATCGGCGCTGTCTCAGTTCCTGGATGGTACGATTGACGTGGACGATCGACAATCCGCTGGCATCGGCAACGTGCCGCTGCGTCATCGGTATCTGGAAGCAGCCTTCCGCCGCAAGCCCAACCGTCTCCAGTCGTGTCGCCAGTTCGCAGATCAGGTGCGCCACCCTTGAGAGCGCCGCCTGCCCGCCGAGACGCGCGACCCACTGCCGCGAGATCGCCGTCAGAGAGGTCCGCGATCGCCTGGAGCCGCTGGATGAATTTGGCGTGGCGTGTGTTGGCCGTGGGTGCAGTCATTCGTCCTTCGATGCTGGCGCGGAACGGAACTCGCGGATGGCGCGGGCCAATTCCCAGTCCGACATCGGCCGGCTCGGCTCCTCGTGCGCGGCCTCCCGCGAGATGTCCCTGATCCTGCCCGAAGCTTTGCTTGGGCCCCAGCTGAGCAATCCGCAAATGCGCTCCAGTACGGTCGTGTAACTCATGAGAGGAGGCGGCCCATTCCGCATTCGGGATTGATGAGAGTCAGGATCCAGACCGTTGCCGACGCACTTAGCAACCAGTCCCGTCGATGCGAGTTCTAGTCCGCGAGATTCTTGCCAGATGTATCAATTGATACAGTGGGCACCTTTTTTTCGCGGACCCTGTGCATGGAAAAAGCATATGACGTGCTGATCCGGAACCTGTGCGAGCACACCGCGCTCGCGCTGGAGGACATCGCCGAGATCCGCGCGCTCACCTTCATGCTGCGCGAGGTCGCGCCGAACGAGGATTTCATCCGTCAGGGCGATGAGCCCGAACATTCGGCACTGGTCGTCACAGGCATGATCGCGCGCTACCATCTGCTCGGCAGCGGGCGGCGGCAATATCTTGCGTTCCATCTGGCCGGCGACCTGCCCGATGCGCAGGGTCTGTTCATCGACCAGATGGATCACGGCTTGAGTGCGTTGGGGCCAGCCTCGATCGCCTTTATTCCGCATCGCCAATTGTTCGCTGCCTTCCGGCGGCGGCCGACCTTTGCTCTGGCGGTCTGGCGCGAAACGCTGCGCGATGCCTCGATATTTCGCGAGGCCATCACCAACAACAGTGCGCGGCCGATGCAGGCGCGCATGGCGCACCTGTTCTGCGAGCTGTTCTACCGCGCCCGCGCCGCGCAGCTCGTCCGCGGGAATCGCTGCCGCCTGCCGATCAGCTTGGCGCAGCTCGGCGAGACGCTGGGCATGGCGATCGCGACGGTGAACCGGACGCTCGCCGACCTCAGGCGGAGTGGGACCGTGGACTTGCGCGACAGCGAGCTGATCGTCCTGAAATGGCGCGAATTGCAGCGGCTCGGAGACTTCAGTCCGATCTATCTGCACCTCAAGCGTCAGTCGCCGCCGTTAGCGTGAGGCCGCAAAGTGTCAGCCGTCGGCAGATGCCGCCCGCCCAGCACTTCGTCGAAATGCTTCTTCACCCAATCGTTGCAACGGCAGGCTCTGGCTTCGAGCGCCGGCGCGTCGAGGATCAGGATGGCGCCACGGCGGGTCGCGAGGATCCGCCTCGCCTTGAACATCTGGATGACGCGGCTGGCATAGCTGCGGGACACGCCGAGCATGCCGGCGAGCTGCTCGTGGGTGAGGGGGATCTCGGGGCCGCCGATGTGCTCCTGCGCCGAGATGATCCACTTGGCGGCACGCTGCTCGATCGAATGGGCGGCGTTGCAGGCCGCGGTCTGGAGCAGCTGCGCGAACTGGCAGTCGGCATAGCGCGAGAACACCTGATGGAGCGTGGCCGACCTCTGCTGGGCCTGCTCGAGCCCGCGCAGCGGCAGCCGCATCAGGGTGCCGCCCAGCTTCACGACGATGCGCGAATAGGCGAGCGAGGCGCTGCGGCCGGCGGCAATGCCCACCGCGCCCTCGTGCCCCACCAGCAGGCTTTCGACCTCGCGATCGTCCTCGACCGGCACCGCGAACGACACCAGAGTGGAGCCGCAAGGAAAATGAACCGCCGTCATCTCGTCGCCGGCGTGATGCAGGATGTGGCTTGCCTCGAGTTCGACCGGCTGGAGGTGAGGCGCGAGCAGCTCGAAATCCGGATAACTGAGCCGCTGGAGAAGATCGTTCTGGGGCCAACCGGTCACATGACTTGCTCTGGCCGGGAATCGGCACCAGCCAGAACCCTACGTTTCCGTAACGAGGCCGACGGTTCCAAAGTGCACACAAAGCGTTTTTCGGGCGTTGAAAAGTTGGCCTCTCACTTGCGGAATCCGGAAGTCGGTAGGGCCGCGTGGCGCGGCCGAACCGGAGGCATTCAACTTCATGAACTCTGTGCAGGAGTGCACACAGCAGGCACGCGGATCGGCGTAGCGTCCTCGTCGCGGGAGCGACGCACCCCGCGCGCTCCGCCCGACGGACCGCCGGCCTATACCTGTACGCCGCGGAGCCGGCGGTCCCGAGTGCGGCGGCGACGTTCGTCACCCGAAGCGGGCTTCGCAGTCGTGCGCGGACCGCACTTTGGCTGCATGCGCGCGATAGGCATCGATCGCCTTGTTGGCGAGCATCAACTGCCGGCGTTCG
The DNA here is from genome assembly GCF_023074185.1 of Bradyrhizobium sp. 132. Classification (GTDB taxonomy): domain Bacteria; phylum Pseudomonadota; class Alphaproteobacteria; order Rhizobiales; family Xanthobacteraceae; genus Bradyrhizobium. The sequence continues at coordinate 302,100 of NZ_JADPKY010000094.1, forward strand.
CCGGTCCTGAGCTGGGCTTCGATGGCGTCGAGAAGGACGTTCGCGGACTCGTCCGGAGGGCCGAGCTCTCCGCTCTGCTCCAGGAAGCTCCAGGCGATGAAGAATGCGCTTTCGACGGTGCAACGAATGGACATGCGCTGCCAACGCAAGGCGGCCGCCGACGTTCCGCGCCCAAGGCGAGGTGCCGCGAACTAACGCGGGTGTCCGCGCTAGTTCAGCGAGGTGCTGATCGCGCTGAACTTCTTGTTCAGTGTCGAGCCAAGGTTGTTGACGACGGCGATGATCGCGAGCGCGATGCCGGCGGCGATCAGGCCGTACTCGATCGCGGTGGCGCCGGATTCGCCGGCGAGAGGTGGCGAATGGTCTGCATGGTCTTGCGAGAATTGTCTTGCGAGAATTCCAGGAAGGAGCTGGCGAGGACCATATCCGCGGGCGGTGGGTTCCCCAATTCGGAACCGCACCTTGCGTCAATCGCGATCATCGAAGCGGGCGGCGGGAGATCGATCCCGCCGCCACGACCGCTCGATCCTTGCGTCGCTAATTCTTCAGCACTATGCGGCCGACGACCTTGCCGGCGCGCAATTCGTCGATCCATGTCTGGACGTCGCCCATCGGCTCCTCGCGCATCGGCGTCGGCTTGATCTTGCCGGCGCGGGCGAGCGCCATCAGCTCCTGGGCCTCGGTGAGCGTGCCGACCATGAAGCCCTCGATGGTCATGCGCTTGTAGACCCACTGCACCATCGGCAGCGTGAACTGGCCGCCCATAAGGCCGGAGACTACAATCTTGCCGCCGCGCGCCGCGACGGCGACCGCGAAGGCCATCGACTTCTCGTTGCCGGCGAAATCGACGATCTCGTCGAAGCCGCCCTCGGTCTCCTTGAGGATGCGCTTGACCACGTCGGGCTCGGCCGGATCGTAAGCCACCGCCGCGCCGTTCTTCAGCGCGGTCTCGCGCGCGGCGCTGCTGAGGTCGGCGACCGAGATCGGCTGCTTGAACATGGCCTCCGCAAAGGAAAGGCCCATCATGCCGACACCGCCGAGGCCGATCAGCAGGAGGTTGCGCTGGCGCGGACGGTCGACCAGGCGCTTGAGCGCACCGTAGGCGGTGACGCCGGAGCACATCAGGGTCGCAGCCTGGTTGACGGGCAGGGGGTCGTAGTCGAGCAGATATTTCGCGTCGGGCACCAGCACGTGGGTGGCGAAGCCACCGTCGATGGAGACGCCGAGAAAGCGCTGTTTGGCGCAGAGGTTCTCGTCGCCATTGGCGCAGTCGCGGCACTGGCCGCAGCCGATCCACGGAAACACCGCCTTCTTCTGACCTAGGAGGCCGGTCGCTACCTCCGGACCAACTTCGTCGACCACGCCGGCGATCTCGTGGCCGAGCGTGAAGGGCAGCGTCATGCCGCGCGTGGTATCGAGCTTCTTGCCGCCGCCGAGATCGGCATAACCGTCCTGGATGTGCAGATCGGAGTGGCAGAGGCCGCAGCGCTCGATCCGCACCAGCACCTCGCGCCCTGTCGGCTTTGGCGTGTCAACGATGGTCTCGCACAGCGGCGCATCGAACTTGACCAGGGACTGCCGACGCATCAACGCCATATTTCTTCCTCCGGAATTTCTGTCTTAGTTTTCGTTTCGTATATCCGCCAATTCACGCGCCATGGCAACAAAGCCGGAAATCGGAATGGTCTCCGCGCGCCGCGTCGCATCGACGCCGGCCGCTGCGGCGAGCCGCGCGGGATCGGCGCCGAGCGACTTCAGGCTCTGGCGCAGCATCTTGCGGCGCTGGCCGAAGGCGGCGGCCGCGACCTGTTCGAGCAGCTTGCGGTCGCAGGCGAGAGGCTGTTCGCGCGGTGTCAGTCGTACGACCGAAGACGTGACCTTCGGCGGCGGCACGAAGGCGGTCGGCGCGATGTCGAACAGGATCTTGGTCTCGCAGCGCCAGTTGGCGAGCACGCCAAGGCGGCCAAAGGCCTCCTCGTCCTCGCGCGCCACGATGCGTTCGCCGACCTCGCGCTGGAACATCAAGACCATCATGTCGTACCAGGGCGGCCAGGGCTCGGTGGTGAGCCAGCCGATCAGAAGGTGGGTCGCGATGTTGTAGGGCAGGTTGGCGATAATCTTTGCTCGTTCGCCTGATAGCAGCGGGCGCGGGTCGAAGGTTGTGGCGTCGCCATGCACGATCTCCAGACGGCCGGGATAGCGCGCGGAAATATCCTGCAAGGCAGGAATAGCACGCTCGTCATGCTCGATGGCGATGACGCGTCTGGCGCCGAGCGCGAGCAGCGCGCGCGTCAGTCCGCCCGGGCCGGGACCGATCTCGACGACGGTGGAGTCCTCGAGCGGAGCCGCCGCACGGGCGATGCGCGCGGTGAGATTGAGGTCGAGGAGGAAATTCTGGCCGAGCGATTTGCGTGCCGACAGATCGTGCTGGCGAATGACCTCGCGAAGCGGCGGGAGGTCGTCGATCGCGCTCATCGGATTTTCGCAGCCGCCATCCGGCTCGCAAGCCTCAACGCCGCGATCAGGCTTGCCGGATTGGCTTTGCCGGTGCCGGCGATGTCGAAGGCGGTGCCGTGGTCGGGCGAGGTGCGGATGAAGGGCAGGCCGAGCGTGACGTTGACCGCGTCGTCGAATGCCACCGTCTTGATCGGGATCAGCGCCTGGTCGTGGTACATGCAGACGGCGCAGTCATAGCTGTTTCGCGCGGCTTCGTGAAACATGGTGTCGGCAGGAAGCGGTCCCTTCGCCTCGATGCCCTCGCTGCGCAACGCCTTGAGCGCCGGCGCGATCACGGTCTGCTCCTCGTGGCCGAGCGAACCGTCCTCGCCCGCATGCGGATTGAGGCCGGAGATCGCGATGCGCGGATTCGAGATGCCGAAGCGGGATTTCAGTTCGGTTGCGACGATGCGCACGGTCGAGACGATCAGCTCGCTGGTGAGCTGGGCCAGCGCATCGCGCAAGGAGACGTGGATGGTCACGGGCACCACGGCGAGCCGCGGCGACCACAGCATCATCACCGGCTGCGGCACGCGGCCGTCTTCCGCGGCGAGTTCGGCGAGGAATTCGGTGTGGCCGGGATGGCGGAATCCGGCGCGGTAGAGCACGCTCTTGGCGATCGGGTTGGTGACGACGGCGCCGGCGCGACCCTCGCGGACGTCAGTGACCGCCTGGCGGATCGAGGCGAGCGCGGCCGGGGCGCTCGATGCGTCGGGCTTGCCGGGCTCGGCGCTCGCGGGCTCGCCGGTCGCAACCACGGGCAGGGCCTCGGCGAAGACGGATAAGGCCCCGCTGGCGCTCACCGAGGCGATCCTGACGTCGGCGCCGAGCGCCTTGGCGCGGCGGGCGATCAGCGCCTCGTCGCCGAGTAGGTAGAAGGCGGGCAGGTCCAGTTCGCGGCGCTTGAGCCAGGCTGCGATGGTGATGTCGGGGCCGATGCCGGCAGGCTCTCCCAGCGTCAGGGCGAGGGGCTTGGCTGGCTGCCTGGCCATCAGCGGTTGCGATATTCGATCATTGCGGCCCTGCGGAGGTCATCGAGATAGGTCTTCTGGGTCTTCTCGTACTTCTCCTGATACATCTTCTCGCGGACCTCGCGCTTCTTCGGCGTGTCGATCATGGTCGGCTTGCGCGAGCACAGCACCACCATCTCGATGCCCGCCTTGGTCGCCTCGGGCGCGGTCAGGTGGCCGATCGGCGTGTCGTCGAGCACCTTGCGTAGCGCCTCGGGCAGTTCCGCCGTGGTCTTGGTGACGGTGTCGCGGATGGTGGCGTTCGGCGTGGAACGGAACAAGGAATTGGCTTCTTCGCAGCTTCCGACGCGCAAGCGATATTGCTCTGCTTCCTTGTGCCGCGTCTCCAGGAATGCCGGCGACGAGCCGCGCGGCACGATCAGCACGATCGGCTGCATCTTGTATTCGGTGCCCTCGATCTGAAGCTTGTCGCCGGTCTGGGCCTGCACGGCCTGCGCGACGTCCTTCTCGCCGACCATCAGCTTCTCCTTGAAGCGGCCGCGCACGAGGCTTGTCCAGACCATCTCGGCCTTCATGCGGGTCTTCAGGGTTTCGGGGCGGACGCCCTTGATTTCGAGCGATTTGGTGAGCTGGTCCGGCGAGATGCGCATGCGCTGCGCCATGCCCTCGTAGGACTGGTTGATGTCGGAGACGCCGGGGTCGACGCCGTATTTCTTGCCTTCCTTCAGCTTCACCCGGTCGTCGATCAGCTCGTTGATGACGTCCTGACGGGCCGGCATCTTCTGCGTCGTCAGCTGGTCGAGCTTGGAGCGCTGCTCGATGTCGAAGTCGGTGATCGGATCGCCGTTGACCATCACGACGATGTTCTGCGCGCCCGAGGGCGTGCCGGCCAGGAGCAGGGCGGCGAGAACGAGGAGCAGGCGGAAGACAGGCAATGGCATCGTCATATTTGTCGCTCGCATGTCAGCCGCGGTGATCCTGCGATCGGGAACACGCGGCCGTCACTTCAAACCGTTCACTGGAGGCCGCCGCCGGAACTGCTGGCCGTCGATGTATTCGCCAGCGTGCGCAGGCCGATCTGGAACATGATCGCGTGGTTCAGCACGGGCGGCGTCGAGCCCGCGGAATAGCTATACGCAGTTACGTAGTTCAAGCCGAGCACAAAACAATCGTCGACATAGCCGGCACCGAGCACATACTGGTTGATCTTGTTGGCCTCCAGGTCCCAGCGCGCCGAGCCCGTGACCACCCAATTGGCCGCGACCTTGATCGAGCCCGACGTCAGGATGCCCTCGCGGCGGGTCAGATAGCCGAGTTCCGGCTGCGCCGCGTAATTGCCGTACAGCATGCTGATCGACCAGCGATTGAAGTTGGCGCGGCCTTCCGCCTCGAAGCGCTGGACGTTCCAGGTCTGCTCGTCCATGCGGGAGCGGACGCTGAACGTATAGGTGCTGTTGGGCGAGTAGGCGGCGCTCGCCACATAGTCGGAGCGCGGCCTTTGCAGGCCGGAATCCACGCCGGTATTGATGGAGTCCTGGACCGCGAAGGAGTTCATGCCGAACAGCTGGTAGGACTGGCCGAACAGCACCTTGACGGCGCCGCCCTTGTCGAACTGCGTGGTGGACTGCACGCCGACATTGGCGCGGCCGCCGCCCTCGACGCGGTCATAGCCGGAAAACTTGTCGACGCTGAACAGGTTCGAGGCGTCGAACACCATGCTCTGGGCGTCCTCGTTGGGGAGCTTGCCGGCATAGGTCTCGTTCGGCCGGATGATGACCTGCGCGATCGGTTCGATGGTGGTCGAGCCCCAGGGCTGAATGTTGATGAAGGGGTAGCGGTATTCGAGACCGACAGTCGGCATCAGGCGGAATGCCTGAGTGTCGCCGACGGGAAGATAGTTCGACACGCCCGGCTGGTTGGAGACCGAGGAGTTGATCGCATCGGCGCGGAGAATGGCGAACGGAGTCCAGATTTCACCGAACGGATCGGTGTAGGATTTGCGCCACTGCGCTTCGGCCGTCAGGCGGGTGTAGGTGCCCGGGAAGCCGCGTAGCAGGCACTGCGACGGCGTGCGCGCGAGCGGATCGGCCGACGTCGTCGTGCACAGGCTGTTGGTGTTGGCGAGCGTCGTGATCGGATCGAACACCGCGGTGTCACGCGACAGGTTCACGAAATTGGTCTTGTAGCTGAACTCGCCGCCGAACACCGGATAGTTCAGCACGTTCGAGTAATCGATCACGGGGTAGACGACCGGGACCTGGCTCTGGTTGCCCGAGTAACTCAGCCAGTACATCGTGCGCGCGTCGAAGAAGCTGCGATTGCCGACACCGGTCAGATAAAGCTGCGAGAGCGCATCCGTCGGCAGATACAGGAACGAGCCCAACGGATCGCGATATTGCGACAACCGGTAGTCCGAGAAGAAGTAATAGTCGGACATGAGGACGCCGTCCCAGCCCCAGACCCACTTGTCGTTCAGCGCGAACTGACCCTTGGTGTCGACGGCGCCGCGGAACTGCTTGTCGCCGGGCTGGCCGGCGAGCGCGCTCGGATCGAGCTGGTCGATGCCGTAGACGCGGATCTGATAGGCGCCGTCCATCAGGCGCTGGCGGAACTCGGCCTGGAACAGCACGCCCTGCTTGGACGTGATGCGCGGGTTGAAGGTCGCGTCCATGTCGGGCGCGATCGCCCAGTAGAACGGAACCTCGACGCCGTAGCCGAACGGCGTGTTCGACGTGAAGCCCGGCATCAGGAAGCCGGACTTGCGCTTCACGGTCGGGTCGGGCGTCGAGAAATAGGGCATATAGGCGATCGGCACGCCGAAGAATTCGAGCTGCGCCGTCTCGAAATACAGCATCTTCTCCTGCTGGTCGTGGATGATGCGCGCACCCTTGACCTGCCACAGCGGCGGCTTCTTCGGATCGTTCTTGCACGGCGCGCAGGCGGTGTAGACGCCGTTCTCGAACACCGTGTAGTTGCCGCTGGAGCGATCGGAGCGGCTCGCCGCCATGCGGGTCTGGTCGGCCGTGTCCACGCGCAGCGAATCGACGAAACCGTCACGGTAATCGTCGGAGAGATCCAGGATCTCGGCATAGGTGATCTTGCCGTCGGCATCCGTCATGCGGATGTTGCCTTCGGCATGGAGCCGCTTGGTCTTCTGGTCGTAGATGACCTTGTCCGCCTCGACGCTGGTGCCGTTATAGAACAGCTGGACGTTACCGACCGCGGAGACGCGCGAATTGTTGTAGTCGTAGTCGACCTCGGTCGCCTGAACCAGCATCTGGTTGTCGTTGGCGACCTTCGGCGGCTTCGGACGCGGCGGCAGCGGATTGTAGGTGAAGCCCTGGGCGGAGGCCGGCGCCACGACGGCAACGTCGATCAGGCCACCGAGCGATGCCACGGCGGCGACAGCAAGCAGGAACCTGCGAATGGACAAGCCAAACCCGTTCGCGCGCACCAATGTGCGCCGCGTCCAACGAGACACGGGTCCTTGGTGGACGGCCGTCACTATCCGTCCTCCTGATACAGCAAGGCCAAAAAGCCGGTGAGGCCGCCCACCACCACGGGCAACCACGCCGCAGCGATCGGATGCATCAACTCAGCCTTGCTCAAATCTTCAGTCACTTTCGACAAAACGTAGAGCAGAAAGCCTGCGCCCACGCCACTCAAAACCATCTTCTGTACGCCGCCCATCCGGAAGAAGCGCAACGACACGGAGGCCGCTAGCATCACCATTGCTGCAAGCAAAAACGGCTGCGCCAGAAGCTTCTGATACTGGAGTCGGTATCCGGCTGTCGCGAAGCCCGAGCTTTCGGAGGAGCGGATGTAGCTCGGTAGTTGCCAAAAGGACACAGTCTCGGGTGTGGAAAAACTGTTGCGGACCTGTGCCTCGGTCAGCGTCGTCGGAATCTCCAGGCTGGCCTGGTCGATCGGCGGCGAATCCAGCGAGAAGCGGCGGACGCCCTTGAACAGCCAACGGCCGGACTCGAGCGTCGCCTCGCGCGCCTCGACGCGTTCCTTGAAGTGCTGCTCCGTGTCGAACCGGAACAGCGTGAGCCCCGTGAGCCGGATGCCCTGCTGCTCGCTGCGCGCCGCGTTGATGATGGTCTGGCCGTCATTGGTGACTTGATTGAGCCAGAAACCGGAGGCGTCCTGAATGCCGCCGCCGGGCGCAGAGCCGAACAGCTCGGCTTCCATGCGCTTGGAGAGTTCGCGCAGATTGGCCGACATCGGATTGTAGGCGACGGTGGCGATCACTCCGATCAGCAGCGCACTGCCGAGCGCCGGCGAGATGAATTGCCATGCGGAGACGCCAGCGGCGCGCGCGACCACGAGCTCGAGCCGGCGGGAGAGGGCGAGATAGCAGGTCATGGCGCCGATCAGCATGCAGAACGGCGTCAGCTTCTCCAACAGCTGCGGCACGCGGAACAGCGAGGTCTCGGCCACCATGACCGCGGAGGCGGATGCAAGGCCCGAGGTCTTGCGCACCATCTCGATGTAGTCGACCAGCACCAGCAGCAGGAAAATGCTGGCGAACACGCCGAGCGCTGCGACCACGAAACGGCCGGCGAAATAGCGCCCGAGTGTGTTGGTGAGCATGCTCATGCGGTAGCCGGCCGTCCGAACAGCCGCGCGATGCGCGCGTTCGACCTGTTGATGGCCTCCATGAGGCGCGGCGGCGGTTCGACCACGAGGCCGCCGATGATGATCGCCAGCCCGATGCCGATGGCACCAAAGACCATCGCATATTGGACCAGCACCGCGCCCGGCGATTTCACGGCCACCACCGAGCAGGCGAAGCCGGCCATGCGCAGGCCGAACACGGCGAGGATCGAGGAGCCGATCGAGAAATTGCGGCTCTGGCGGGTGGTGCGTGGCGCCCCCAGGAACGCAAAGGTCAGCACGGCAAAGGCGAACGGATAGATCGGCGCCAACAGGCTGTCATGCAAGGCCGAGCGGAACTGGCCGGGAATCTGCTTGTAGACAGGGTCGTCTTCGGATGGTGAGAGCAGCTCCCAGAGATAACGCTCGCGGATGCCGAGGGCGACGTCGCGGCCCTGGCCCGAGAACTTCGACATGTCGAAGCCGTAGCGGCCGAACGCCACCAGCGCGGGATCGCGCTTGCCGGCCTCGAAGCGCTGGAGATTGCCGGTCTCCAGCACCAGGAACGATCCGGTGTCGTTCTTCACGACTTCGCCGTGCTCGGCGACGATCGAGACGCGCTCGTTCGGATCGCGGCGGTCGTCGATGAAGATGCCGGCGAGGATGCCGCCGGGCTGACGTTCGCGAATCCGGATCGTCAGGTTCTTGTCGAGCTGGGCGAAGCGGCCGGGCTGGAGGATGTTTGTGAGCACGTCGGCAGTGATCTCGGCGTCCCACTGCTTGATCCGCCGCATGCCGTCGGGGGCGAGATAGGCCGCGATGAAGGCGACCAGCAGCGCCACCACGCAGGTGGCGTAGAAGAACGGATAGAACAGCCGGAACGGCGAGAAGCCGGCGGCATTCATCACGATGATCTCGGAATCGGTCGCGAGCTTGTTCAGCGTATGCGAGATCGCGATCATCAGCGCGATCGGCGAGATGATCAGGACCAACGCGGGCACGACGAGGCTGGTGATGCCGAGGAAGGTCAGGATGGTCTGACCCTGGCTCGTCATCAGGTCGATGCCGCGCAACGCCTGCGTAATCCAGATCACGCCCGTCAGGCTGACCAAGACCAGCGCAAACGACGCGAGCGTCGTGCGGAAGATATACCTGTCGATTGACCCCATGCGCTACCGCACGAATCCCACCAAGTCCCCAACGTCGGCCGTAATTTCGGCTGTCCAACCAATCCCCGCGAGGGGATCCCCAAGGTCGGCCAACCGTCTCTTCCAGCAGCTTACTCTCTCACTACCATCCCTTTGATCCGTCAACAAAATGGCCGCCCCGTGGCACCCTCAACATATGGTTAACATTTCCCTCGTTGTGGCCTCGCGGCCACGGGGGTGCTTGGCATCTGCCGGGCCCCTAGCCCATAGTACGGCAGACTCAGTGAATCGCCGTTCAGCTCCGGCCCGTGGCCGGGACCGCCGATCGGCAAAAAGCCCCATGTTTTGGAGGAGTTACCTATGTCCGATGCCATCAAGGTCGGCATTGTCCCGTTGTCTACCGCCGTCCGTAACATCATGGTCGTGTTCTGCGACGACGGTCTGAAGCTCGGCCCGGCGACCGTCAAGGCGCTCGGCGGGGCAATCGAACTCGTGAAGCGGGCCGCCTCCGCCGCCGCCTTCAAAGGCAAAAGCGGCGCCGCGCTGGACATCCTGGCGCCGGAGGGGGTGAGGGCCACCCGGCTGATCGTGATCGGTGCCGGCAAGGTGGCCGGCCTGAAGGCGAACGACTTCCTCAAATTCGGCGGCGTGGCGGCGAGCAAGCTTCCCGCCGGAGCCGCGGCCATGACCATCATGGCGGAACTGCCCAATGGCGCCATGACGAGCGAGCAGGCGGTTGCGATCGCCTCGGGCCTGCGGCTGCGCAGCTACAAGTTCGACCGCTACAAGACCAAGAAGAAGGACGGCGAGGAGGACGGCTCCAGCGCCGACATCTCGCTTGCCGTTGGCGATGCCGCCGCCGCGAAGAAGGCGTTTGCATCGGCCGGTGCGATCGTGGACGGCGTGATCATTGCGCGCGACCTTGTCAACGAGCCGCCGAACGTTCTTTTTCCTGAGGAGTTCGCGCGCCGCGCGGGCTTGCTCCGCAAGCTCGACGTCAAGATCGAGGTGCTCGACGTCAAGGCGATGGACAAGCTCGGCATGGGCGCGCTGCTCGGCGTCGGTCAGGGCTCGTCGCGGCCGAGCCGGACCGTGATCATGCGCTGGGACGGCGGCAAGAAGGGTGAGGCACCGGTTGCCTTCGTCGGCAAGGGCGTCTGCTTCGACACCGGCGGCATTTCGATCAAGCCGGCCGGCAGCATGGAGGACATGAAGGGCGACATGGGAGGCGCGGCCTGCGTCGTCGGCCTGATGCATGCGCTCGCGGCACGCAAGGCCAAGGTCAACGTCGTCGGCGCCATCGGCCTCGTCGAGAACATGCCCGACGGCAACGCCCAGCGCCCGGGCGACATCGTCACCTCGATGTCGGGCCAGACCATCGAGATCATCAACACCGACGCGGAAGGCCGCCTAGTGCTTGCCGATGTGCTCTGGTACGTCGCCAAGAAAACCAAGCCGAAATTCATGGTGGATCTGGCGACGCTGACCGGTGCGATCGTGGTCGCGCTCGGCACCGACCATGCCGGCATGTTCTCCAACAATGACGAGCTTGCCGAGCGGCTGCTGGCGGCCGGGATCGAGAGCGGCGAAAAGGTCTGGCGCCTGCCGCTCGGCCCCGAATACGACAAGCTGATTGATTCCCAGTTCGCCGACATGAAGAACACCGGCGGCCGCCACGGCGGCTCGATCACCGCGGCGCAGTTCCTCCAGCGTTTTGTCGACGGCACGCCCTGGGCGCATCTCGACATCGCCGGCACCGCCATGGGCGCGCCGAAGACCGACATCAACCAGAGCTGGGGAAGCGGGTATGGCGTCCGTCTGCTCGACCGTCTGGTCGCCGACCATTACGAGCGCAAATGATCCAAGATGACTGAAGTGCTGTTCTATCATCTGCAAAACATGACGGTGGAGAACGTATTGCCACCGCTTCTCGAGAAATCGCTCGAGCGCGGCTGGCGCGTCGTGGTGCAGTCGAATTCGCCGGAGCGCGCCGATGCGCTCGACGCGCACTTGTGGACCTACCGCGACGACTCCTTCTTGCCGCACGCGACATGGCGGGTGGGCGACGCCGCCGATCAGCCGATCGTGCTGGCGATCGAGGAGGACAATCCGAACGGCGCCAATGTCCGCTTCCTCGTCGACAACGCCGCGCTGCCGCAGGACGCCCAGGGCTATGAGCGCATGGTGCTGCTGTTCAACGGCGACGATCCGGACGCGCTTGCATTTGCCCGCAGCGCCTGGACGGATTGCAAGGCGCGGGGATTTGATGTCACCTATTGGCAGGCCGACGAACGGGGCCGGTGGCAGAAGCGGAATTAGCGGTCGCGCGCAATTAATGATAATTTGCACTTTTCGGACGATGATGGCTTTGGTCACCTTCGTGCCGCAAAGTGATGTTGGGACAAACGCTTAGGGTCGATCCTTCACACGGGGAATTTAGTTTATCGTGCGACATCAAAAGCTTCCCAGCTCGCTCATAGTTGCGTTGGCTGCCGTAGCCCCGCTGGTCGCGGGCTGCTCTGGGACCGATGTGTTCTCCAGGGACGCCCAGTGGTTCAACACGCCCAGCCGCATGTTCATCCGGAACATCTCGATTGAGTCGCCGCCGCTGACCCCCGACAGGGCGGTTGGGGCCGAGGATCTGGTCAGTGCAGACGGAGGCTGTGCCGGCATGGCGCCGCAGCCCGGGCCGGCTGATGCCAATGCGTCCACGACGGCGCCGGCGCCCATGGGGGGCACCGTTGCGCTCGGCCACACCGAATGCGACGTGGTGCGCGGCATCGGCGCGCCCTCGAACGTCAACCTCTCCGCTGATGCCGCCGGCAGGCGCGTCGCGGTCGTGACGTGGACGACCGGTCCGCGCGCGGGCATCTACACCTTCACGGCCGGCCGCCTGTCCTCGATCGAGGGCACGCCGGAGGCGCCGGTTGTGCCGAAGGGTGCCAAGCCGAAGCCGAAGAAGAAATCGGCGGCGTAACACGGGTCGGCCTTCTGCCCTGAAGCTGGTTGCGGCTGTCGATGCGATCAGCCGCCCATGCTCGTTCCCATCGTCAAGCGGCTTTGCATCCCTTGATTGCGGTGGCCGAGGCGTGAACGGTGATCTCTCCGTTCGCGCTCGCCGGCAATCTGGCCTGTAGCCGGCGTTTGAGTTCCGCGCTCCCTGTCTCCGACAGCCTTCCCAATACGCCGGCCGGGCTGCTGACGACCATCGACAGCCAGTAGTCATCGAATTCGCAAACGTTCGCTCGACGACCAGTTCGCGAGTTTCGACATCGCGGATGCCGAGCTTCGCCCAAAGCGCCTTCAGTGCCTCGTGTCGCGATACATCCGCACTCGGTGGGCGCTGTGCAGGTTTGCCGAGAGCGTCCATCTCCTCCCATAAGGGCTGCGTGGGCGAGCCACTCCGCAAGATGTCCCAGGTGTAGGATGCGACCATGCCGCCGGGCTTGGTGACGCGGACCATTTCCGAGGCACCTTTGTGCGCGTCGGGGACGAAGAACAGCACCAGCGCCATCACCGCGACGTCGAAGCGGTTGACGTCGTAGGGAAGTGCCATCGCATCGCCAATCGAAAACTCGACCTGCTTTGCTGATAATTTCCGGCGTGCAGTCGCAATCTGTCCGTCGGACGGATCGATCGCGCAAACGGACGAAGGGGCGGACTTCGCAACAAGGAGCTCAGTGAACGCGCCGTTGCCGCAACCGACATCCACCCAGGTCAAACTGCGCGCTTGTCTCGAGCCGCGGTTCTTCCGCGCGCGTTTGAAAATCACGGGGTCGTTACGCGTGATCCGTGATCAGGCCATTCGTGATGAGAGAGCCTTCGCATCCGCTGTCGAAAACTGCCCCGAAGCAAATCTGGACGAAATCTCCAGAATAATCACGCGCGTCTCAAGCAATGGTTCAAGAATGTCATGTTCGCGGCTGTTACGTGGAGGGGTGGGGCTAGATCGACCGAAGGATCATTTTGAATGTCTACTACCTCTGTTTTTTCCCCGGTTACGGGCCAACTCACCATTTTCGGCGATAGCGCCAATAACGGCGTCGTGATCAGCCGCAATAACGCAGGCCGCATTCTCATCAATAACGGGTCTGTGACACCAATCGGTGGCGCCCCCACCGTCGCCAACACCAGCGAGATCGACATCTTCGGTCAAGGCGGCGACGACACGATCACCGTTAACGAATGCCATGGCCCGATGCCCGCGGTGCACATTTTCGGCGGTGACGGCAATGACAGGATCACGGGCGGCTCGGGGGCCGACCTTCTGTTTGGTCAGGCCGGCAACGATGTGATCAACGGCGGCGGCGGCAACGATCTGCTGTTCGGCGGCGCGGGTAACGACACGCTGGACGGCGGCAGCGGCGACAACCAGTTGTTTGGCGAGACCGGCGACGATCTCATGATCTGGAATCCCGGTGGCGGCACCAACCTGTTCGAGGGCGGTGAGGGCAATGATACGGCTAAGGTCAACGGAAGCAACGGCGACGAGACGTTCACGATCACGGCGAACGGCACGCGGGTGCGGTTCGACGGGACGGGCGCGGCGCCATTTTCGCTCGACATCGGCACGACGGAGAATCTCGTCCTGCACGCCGGCGGCGGCGACGATGTCATCACCGCGGGCAACGGGCTCGGCAGCCTGATTTCGCTGACGCTCGATGGCGGCGCCGGCAACGACAGGATTACCGGCGGCGACGGCAACGATCTCCTGATCGGCGGTAGCGGCGACGACATCGTCAATGGCGGACGCGGCAACGACGTCGCCGAGCTTGGATCGGGCGACGATACCTTCATCTGGAATCCCGGCGACGGCAGCGACACGGTCGAGGGCGGATCGGGCAACGACAAGCTGTTGTTCAACGGTGCCAATATCAACGAGACCATCAACATATCGGCCAATGGCGGTCGGGTGCGCTTCACCCGCGACGTTGCCAACATCACGATGGACCTCAACAGCATCGAGCAGATCGAATTCGATGCGCGCGGCGGCGCTGACAACATCCTTGTCGGCGATCTCACCGGCACCGGCGTCAAGCAGGTGGTGGTCGATCTCGGAGCCACGCCCGGAGGGACGCAAGGCGACGGTGCGGCTGATACGGTGACCATCAGCGGCACCGGCGGCAATCAGCACATCGAAGTCACAGCCACGGGCACAACGGTAACCGTCACGGGGATGCCGGAGGCCGTGACGATCGCAAATGCAGAGGCTGCCAACGACCGGCTGGTGATCCAGGCGCTCGGCGGCAACGATGTCATTGATGCATCCCTGCTCGCCGCGGCGATCGGGCTGACCATCGACGGCGGCGCGGGCAACGACACCATCACCGGCAGTCAGGGGGCCGACACCCTGATCGGTGGCGATGGCAACGACAAGATCACCGGCGGCCGCGGCAACGACGTCGCTCTTCTCGGCGCAGGCGACGACATCTTCACGTGGGACCCCGGCGACGGCAGCGACACCGTCTTCGGTGACGCGGGAACGGACACGCTGGTGTTCAACGGCTCGAATGTCGCCGAGAACATGTCGATCTCGGCAAATGGCGGCCATGCACTGCTCACCCGCGACGTCGCCGCCATCGTCATGGATCTCGACGGCATCGAGCGCGTGCAGATCGCGGCGGCCGGCGGCGCCGACAACATCACCGTCAACGACCTGACCGGGACCGGCATCGCGCAGGTCGCCATCGACCTCAGCGCTGGCCCCGGCAGCCAGAGCGGGGACGGTGCGGCCGACCGCGTGACCGTGAACGGCAGCGCCGGTGATGATCATATCACGGTTGCCACCAGCGGCGGATCGATCGTGGTCAATGGCGTCGCGGCGCAGGTGACGATCGCCCACGCGGATTCCGGTGACGTGTTCAGTGTCAATGGCGGAGGCGGCAACGACGTCATCAATGCCTCCGCGATCAAGGCGGGACAGCTGTTCAGCCTCAACATCAACGGCGGCGATGGCAACGACACCATCACCGGCAGCGCCGGCAATGATATCGTCAATGGCGGACGCGGCAACGACGTGGCCAGTCTTGGCGCGGGCGACGACACCTTCGTCTGGAATCCCGGCGACGGCAGCGACACCGTCGAAGGCGGCAACGGCACCGACACGCTGGCGTTCAACGGTGCCAACATCAACGAGAACATCAACATCTCGGCCAACGGCGGCCGGGTGCTGTTCACGCGCGACGTTGCCGCCATCGCGATGGACCTGAACGGCGTCGAACATGTCGACTTCAACGCCCTCGGCGGTGCCGACAACATCACCGTCAATGACCTCTCCGGGACGGGCGTGAGCGAGGTCAATCTCGACCTCGGCGCCAATGACGGCGCTGCCGATACGGTGACCATCAACGCGACCGGCGGCAACGATGTCATCACGGTGACTGAGCACGACGGCATCATCACGGTCTCGGGGCTTGGCCAGGACATCAACATCACCGATGCCGGCGCCGGCGACAGGATCGTCATCAACGGCCTCGATGGGGACGACGTCATCACGGCCTCCGGTTTGCACGGCGGCATCCAGCTCGTTGCCAACGGCGGCAATGGCGACGACATCCTGATCGGCAGCCCCGGCAACGACACCCTTACGGGCGGCGCGGGTGACGACGTGCTGATCGGTAGCGGGGGCTTCGACGTTCTCGATGGCGGCAGCGGAAACAACGTCGTCATTCAGGGCGGCGCGGCGATGGCGGCCACGATGCTGCTCAACCAGGCAATGGCGGCCAGCTTCGTCCCGGCAGGTGACGGCCACGGCGAGATGCCGTTGCCCGATCCGCACGCTGGCCAAAGCCAGACGCTCGCTCCGCCGCAGCACGCCTGACGTTAGCCGCTGCGGCCTGGAGAACGCTCATGACGACGAACGCTGGCGTGGCCGATACGGGGCTCGACGCGCTGCTGACGCTTCTGCATTTGAAGGGCGTTGCGGCCGATCGCGACCAGCTCAGGCACCGGACCGGAGCGGCAGTCTTCGGCGCAGCGGACATCGTCCGCTGCGCCAGGTCTCTCGGACTGAAAGCACGAACCTATCGAACGCAGTGGAGCCGTTTGCCGGACAGCCCGCTGCCTGCGATTGCGATGCTGCGTGACGGCAGCTTCATGGTCATCGCCAAAGCTTCCCCCGACAAGGTGCTGGTGCAGTCGCCGGGGGTGCAGCGGCCTGTATTGATGGAGCGCGAGGAGCTGTGCGCGAACTGGGACGGCGGGTTGATCCTGATGGCGCGGCGCGCCGGGCTATCCGACCTCGGGCGCCACTTCGACGTTACCTGGTTCATCGGCGCGATCGGCAAATACCGGCGACTGCTCTGCGAGGTGGTGGCTGCCTCGTTCTTCCTCCAGCTCTTTGCATTGGTCTCACCGCTGTTCTTCCAGGTCGTGATCGACAAGGTACTGGTTCACCGCTCGCTGTCCACGCTCGACGTTCTCGTCATTGGGCTCGTGGTCGTCTCCCTGTTCGACACCGTGCTCGGAATCCTGCGCAACTATCTGTTCTCGCATACGACCAACCGCATCGACGTCGAACTCGGCGCGCGCCTGTTCCACCATCTGCTGGCGCTGCCGATGGCCTGGTTTCAGGCCCGGCGCGTCGGCGATTCCGTGGCCCGTGTCCGCGAGCTCGAGAACATCCGCAATTTCATCACCAGCTCCTCGCTGACGCTTCTCATCGACCTGTTCTTCACCTCGGTGTTCCTGGCGGTGATGTTCGCCTATTCGCCGTTGATGAGCTGTATCGTGCTGGCATCGTTCCCGTTTTACATCGCGATTTCGGCGGTGGCGACGCCGCTGTTCCGCCGCAGGCTGGACGAGAAATTCCGCCGCGGCGCTGAGAACCAGGCGTTCCTGGTCGAGAGCGTCAGCGGCATCGAAACGCTGAAGGCAATGGCGGTCGAACCGCAGATGCAGCGCCGCTGGGAAGAGCAGCTCGCCGGCTATGTCTCCGCGAGTTTTGGCGTCACCAGCCTCGGCAACACGGCGAGCCAGCTGGTGCAATTCGTCAGCAAAATCGTCACTGCCGCCATCCTCTATGTCGGCGCGCGACTCGTGATCGGGGACGCATTAACGGTCGGCGAGCTCGTGGCCTTCAACATTTTCGCAGGGAGAGTTTCGGCCCCGGTGCTGCGGCTGGCCCAGGTCTGGCAGGATTTTCATCAGGCGCGGCTGTCGATCGCGCGGCTCGGCGATATCCTCAACAGCGCGGCGGAGCCGGCTCACTCCGCGGCACGCGCGGGGCTGCCGCCGCTCCGGGGTAATATCAGGTTCGAGCACGTGGGCTTTCGGTACAGGCTCGACGGGCCGGAAATCCTGCATGACGTCTCGTTCGATATTCCGGCAGGCCAAACCGTCGGCATCGTGGGATCATCGGGCTCGGGCAAGAGCACGTTTGCAAAACTGGTGCAGCGGCTCTATGTGCCGCAAGGCGGCCGCGTGCTGATCGACGGCATGGATCTGGTGATGACCGACCCGGCCTGGCTGCGGCGGCAGATCGGCGTGGTGCTCCAGGACAACATGCTGTTCAACCGCTCGGTGCGCGACAATATCGCGCTGGCCGATCCGACCCTGCCGATGGCGCGCATCATGGACGCTGCAAAGCTTGCGGGCGCGCATGATTTCATTCTGGAGCTTCCTGAGGGCTACGACACGGTGGTCGGCGAGCGCGGCTCGACGCTCTCCGGCGGACAGCGCCAGCGCATCGCGATCGCCCGCGCGCTGGTGACCGATCCGCGTATCCTGATCTTCGACGAGGCGACCAGCGCGCTCGACTATGAGAGCGAGCGGATCATCCACGACAACATGAAGGAGATCGCCAGCGGTCGCACGGTCCTGATCATCGCCCACCGCCTGTCCACCGTCCGCGGCGCCGACCGCATCTTCACGCTGGAGCGAGGCCGGCTGGTCGAGGACGGCACGCATGACGCCTTGATCAAGACCGGCGGCCGCTACGCGGCGCTGCATCGTCTTCAGGGAGGGATCTATGAGGTCGGCTAGGGCTGTGCCGGCTGCGCGGCCGCAGCAGACGGTGGTTCCTTTCCGGAAAGCGAAAGGGCAACGCGCCGAGGAAATCGCTTTCCTGCCGGCGGCGCTGGAGATCACCGAAACACCGCCGTCGCCGACCGGCCGCGCCATCGTCATGGCCCTGATGCTGCTTGTCTGTGCGGCGCTCGCATGGTCGGCATGGGGCACGATCGACATTGTCGCTTCCGCAACCGGGAAGGTCGTTTCGAGCGGGCGAAGCAAGGTGGTGCAACCGTTCGAGACCGGCGTGGTACGGGCCATCCACGTGCAGGATGGGCAGGCGGTCAAATCAGGCGATTTGCTGATCGAGCTTGATCCGACCGTCAACGCCGCGGAGCGCGATCGTCTTCATGACGATCTCATGGCTGAACGGCTCAATATCGCGCGCCTTCGTGCCGCGCTGACAGCTGGCGAGGAGGCTTCTGCCGATCTGACCCCGCCCGCGGACGCCGATCCGATGCTGATCGCGACGCAGCGGCAGATTCTCGCCAATCAGGTCAGCGAGAACAGGGCCAAGCTCGCGGCGCTTGCGCGCCAGGAGGCGCAGAAGGACGCCGAGCATCAGACGATCGCGGCCACGATTCATAAGCTCGACGCGCTGCTCCCGGTCACGCAGCAACGTGTCGAGATCCGCAAGACGCTGATGGAGAAGGAGATCGGCTCGAAGCTGACCTACTACGAGACCCTTCAGCTCCAGATCGAGCAGCAGGAGGAGCTTCGCGTCCAAAGCAGCCGCTTGAAGGAGGCCGAGTCCGCCGTTGCCGCGATCCGGGAGACCCGTAACCAGGCCGTAGCCGAGTACAGGAAGAACCTGTCCGACGAACTCGCCAAGAGCGAGCAGAAAGCCAACGGCGTCGCGCGCGATCTGATCAAGGCGCAGCAGAGGACGAGGCTTCAGCAACTGACGTCGCCGGTCGACGGCGTCGTGCAGCAGCTTGCGATCCACACCGTCGGCGGCGTGGTCACGCCCGCGCAATCGCTGCTCGTGATCGTGCCATCAGATACGCGGCTCGAGATCGAGGCGATGATCTCCAACCGCGATATAGGCTTTGTCGAGGCCGGGCAGGGCGCCGCCGTCAAGATCGACACCTTCAACTTCACCCGCTACGGCTTGTTGGAAGGCCGGGTGCTGAGCGTCTCGCATGATGCCATCATTCACGACCGTCCGCCGGAGCGCGGAAGCGACCGTGCGTTCGGGACGCCGCGCGACAGCAGTGAGCCCAACGGGCAGGAGCTGAGCTACAGCGCACGCATCTCGCTGGATCGCACGCAGATGCAGGTGGACGACCGCCTCGTCAGCCTGGCGCCGGGCATGGCGGTGACGGTGGAGATCAGAACCGGCTCGCGCACCATCCTGAGCTATTTGTTGTCGCCGCTGCAGCGCTACCGGCACGACATCATGCGGGAGCGGTAGTTCCGACCCCGCTGCCGACGACCGCTGGGCGCCCATGATCACGGCAACCGGCCAGTTTGCCGACTGAGCCATTTCCTGCAAGCGCGGGTAGGCGAAGACGTTACCCCGCCGCCTCGTCAAACTGCGTGCTCGCCTCCAGCCACTGCTCCTCGGCGCGCGCCAGCGCGCCGGCGGCGTTGGCGCGTGCTTTTGACAGTTGCGCGGCCTGCTTGGGATCGCGGGTGAAGATGTCGGGGAGGGCGAGCGCCGTGTCGATCTTGGTGATGATCTCGCTGACGCGGGCGATCTCGGACTCGGCTTCCGCGATGCGCTTCTTCAGCGGGCCGCGGTTGTCCGACCTCGGACGCTGCGGCTTCTCGCTTGCCGCGCTGCGCTCGCGCGGGGCGGGCTCGCCGTTGCGCGCGGACAGCACCAGGCGGCGGTATTCGTCGAGGTCGCCGTCGTAGTTGGTCACGGTGCGGTCGGCGACGATCCAGAGCCGGTCGGCGCAGGCCTCGATCAGATAGCGATCGTGCGAGACCATGATGACGGCGCCGGGGAATTCGTTGATGGCTTCGGCGAGCGCGGCGCGGCTGTCGATGTCGAGATGGTTGGTCGGCTCATCCAGAATGATCATGTTGGGGCCGAAGAAGGTCGCGAGTCCCAGCAGAAGCCGCGCCTTCTCGCCGCCCGACAGTTTTCCAACCTTGGTGTCGGCCGCCTTGCCGGAAAAACCGATCGCGCCGGCGCGGGCGCGCACCTTGGCCTCGGGCGCTTCGCCGCCCATCAGCTTGCGGACGTGGTCATAGGCGGAGCCGTCCTCGTTCAATTCGTCGAGCTGGTGCTGCGCGAAATAGGCGATCGATAGCTTGTCCGCTCGCGTCACCTTGCCCGAGAATGGCGCGAGGCGGCCGGCGAGCAGTTTGACCAGTGTCGATTTGCCGTTGCCGTTGGAGCCGAGCAGCGCAATGCGGTCGTCATTGTCGATCCGCAAGGTGACGCGGCCCAGCACCGGCGTTGCCGGATCGTAGCCGACCGCGGCGTTGTCGACGGCGATGATCGGCGGCGACAGGATTTTCTCGGGCGCCGGAAAGCTGATCTCGCGCACATCCTGGGTGACCAGCGCCGTGATCGGCTTCAGCCGCTCCAGCATTTTGACGCGTGATTGGGCCTGCCGGGCTTTCGAGGCCTTGGCCTTGAAGCGATCGACGAAGGCTTGCAGGCGCGCGCGTTCGGCTTCCTGGCGCTTGACCTGTTTGGCATCGAGCATCTCGCGCATGGCGCGCTGCTCCTCGAAGGAGGAGTAGGTGCCTTTGTAAAGCGTGAGCTTGCTGCGCTCCAGATGCAGGATCTGGTCGACCGAGCTTTCGAGGAGATCGCGGTCATGGCTGATCACGATCACTGTGCGCGGATAATGCGCGAGGTGATCCTCCAGCCACAGCGTGCCTTCGAGGTCGAGATAGTTGGTGGGCTCGTCGAGCAGCAACAGGTCGGGAGCCGCGAACAGCGTTGCGGCGAGCGCAACGCGCATGCGCCAGCCGCCGGAGAATTCGGCGCAGGGGCGGAGCTGGTCGGTGGCCGAGAAGCCCAGGCCGGAGAGGATCGCGGCCGCGCGTGACGGGGCGGAATGCGCGTCGATGTCGACCAACCGGGTCTGGATCTCGGCGATCCGGTGCGGATCGGTCGCGCTCTCGGCCTCGGCAAGCAAAGCGTCGCGTTCGAGGTCGGCCTTGAGCACCACGGAGATCAGGCTTTCGGGGCCGTTCGGGGCTTCCTGCGCGAGGCTGCCGACGCGCCAGCGGGGCGGCAATGTGACCGTGCCGTGCTCGGCCGCGAGCTCGCCGCGGATCACCTTGAACAGGGTCGATTTGCCGGTGCCGTTGCGACCGACCATGCCGACGCGGGATCCGGGCGTGATCTGCACGGAACTCTGGTCAATCAGAAGGCGTCCGGCGAGGCGGATGGAGAGGTCGGTGATAGCAAGCATGCGGCCTTGTCACCGCAGCCGGGATCAAACGCAACCCGTTTTTCCGTGAGGTTGAAGTCAGTGCGAATCGCGCTCGCGCTGCTTCAGCTCGTTGAGGAGCTGCTCGAGGTGCGTCGGGAGCCTAGCTTCGGGGCGCAGGCTCTGCCGGAGCCGTTCGCCCACGGCATCGGAGATCGAGCGGCTGGTGCGCCGATCGATTTGTTCGCCGTCATTGGCAGAAAGGCCGGACATCGCAGGGTTCCGTGTTTTCAAAGAAGCGACACGGTATCAAGTCCTTGGCCCCCAAATGGTTTCGCCACTCGCGGAGATTGCCCGTCATTCTAGCAAAAATTGTATGAGAGCGCGCGATACCCCAACCCGAATACAAAGCCCCGGCGCAGGGGAACGCCGGGGCTTCGCTTGAAAGGTACCTGGGGGCTTAGGTACCCTTTTGGGAAGGTGCTGTCGGGCTCAGTAGCAGCGGTTGGTCAGGCGCCAGCGGGGGCCCCAGGGAGTCGGGACCAGCCGCCGCACATAGCAGCCGCCGCCATAACCGTAGGAGACGGGGCCGCCGGCATAGAAGCGCGGTCCACCCCAGCCGTGATGCCAGCCACCACCGCCGCCGTGGCCCCAGCCGCCGCCATGCCAGTGAGCGGACGCGGAGGTCGGCGCCAGCGCGGCACCCAGCGCGACCGCGGCAACAGCGGCAAGCGAAAGTTTCCTCAACATGGTGATCTCCTCAAAACTGCCGGCGCGGGGCTATCGCGTCGATGGAAAGGCCGCCGAAACGGTCTGCCTGATCATCAGGTTTCGGTTTCGATAGACCTGACGTTACGCCGGCGAAGCTGAACCGAATCCTGACGGGGGCTTCAGATTGGGTTCATCTGGGTGAAATTGTTGTAAGCCATGCTGAAATCGGCCGTTCGCTCCTGCGGCGAAGCGCCTGTGAGACATTCGGGCGGTCGCTTGCCGTCCGGCGAAGGCGCCGATATAAGCCCGGCAACTCCGAACCACCGCATTCTTCCCCAAGGACAAGATTATGGCCATCGAACGCACTTTCTCGATCATCAAGCCCGACGCCACCGCGCGTAACCTGACCGGTGCGGTTAACGCCGTGATCGAGAAGGCGGGCCTGCGCATCGTCGCGCAGAAGCGCATCCGCATGACCAAGGAACAGGCCGAGACGTTCTATGCGGTCCACAAGGCGCGGCCGTTCTTCGGTGAGCTCGTGGAATTCATGACCTCGGGCCCGGTGGTGGTCCAAGTGCTGGAAGGCGAGGGCGCCGTCGCCAAGTACCGCGATGCGATGGGTGCGACCGATCCGTCCAAGGCGGCCGACGGCACCATCCGCAAGCTCTACGCAAAGTCGATCGGCGAGAACTCTGCGCACGGTTCGGACGCGCCGGAGACCGCCGCGATCGAGATCGCGCAGTTCTTCTCGGGCAACGAGATCGTCGGCTGATCCGTCAGCCGATAAGTTAAAGAGACACGGCGAAAGGACGTAGTGTGAACTGGCTCTGGCAGATCTTCGATCCCGCTACGATCGGGGCATTCTTCACCCAGTTTCGCAACGAGATGGCCGAACCGACCTTCTGGGTTGCGGTCGGCAAGATCATCTGGATCAATATCCTTTTGTCCGGCGACAATGCGCTGGTGATCGCGCTCGCCTGCCGCGGCCTCAAGCCGCGGCATCGGCTCTGGGGCATGATCTTCGGTGCTGGCGCAGCGGTGCTGCTGCGGATTATCTTCACGGGCATCGTCGCGAGCCTGATGGAGCTGCCGTACCTCAAGCTCGTCGGCGGTCTCGCGCTGATCGTGATTGCAGCCAAACTGCTGGTGCCGGAACAAGAGGACGAGGACGGCGTCGAGTCGGCCTCGCATCTGTGGCAGGCCGTGCAGATCGTCGTCGTCGCCGACATCGTCATGAGTCTGGACAACGTCATTGCGGTGGCCGCCGCCGCCAATGGCAGCGTGCCCTTGCTGGTGCTCGGTCTTGCCATCAGCGTGCCGCTGATCGTCGCCGGTGCGGCGCTGATCATGGCGCTGCTTACAAAGCTGCCGGTTTTGGTGTGGGCCGGCGCGGCGCTGCTCGGCTGGATCGCGGGCGAAGTGATTGCCACCGATCCCGCCATTGCGCCGCGGCTGCACACGCTGTTCGACGGTCCGTTCGGCGCCTCGCTGGACAACTTGCTCGGCGCGTTGCGCATCCCGCCGCAGTTCGCCCATGGTGGCGGGGGCGGCGAATATTTTTGCGCGATCCTCGGCGTCGTCGTTGTGCTGGTCGTCGGCACCATCTGGCGCCGACGCAGCCTCAGCGCGACCGCGCTGGAGTCCTCCGAGCGCCACGCCAAGGCTTCGGCGGAGTAGCCAAGGCATCGGCTGAGTAAAAGGCTTCGGCGGAGTAAAAGGCTTCGGCTGAGTAATTCTCTAGCGCCGGACGATCGAGCCGGCGCGGTTGATCAGCCGGGCGAGCGCACGGAAGCGGCTGCCGACGCGGTCCGCGACGAGATCCCCGAGGCGATGCTCGAACACCAGCAACAGCTTGCGGCCCACGCTGCGGAAATGCGTCGCGGGCAAGACGCCCGGACGCGCCGCCGAGATCAGATGCGCGACGCGGAAGGCCGCGCCCAGCAGGCGGGCGCGTTCAAGCTGCGCCGGCGTCAGCAGCTCCTGCATGGCGACGGGCGGCTGGTTCTCTTCACTGAGGCCCGCGTAGCGATAGAACACGGATAGGCCGACGAACGCGCGTTCGGTGTGGGTGATCGCGCCGAAATTGCCGTTGACGACGAGGCTCAGCGTCTGCTCGCCGCGATGATCGGGATGCACGCGCCAGCCGATGTCGGACAGCAGGCACGCGGCGTGGCGCAGGCGGCGGTCCTCCTCGGTCTCGTGCAGCTTCACCACGCGTGCGAGGCGGTCGGTCCAGGCAATCAGCTCGCGGGCGTGCTTCGCCGAACGCGACAGCAGCTGGTTCAGCTCCTCCGCCGCGCAAATCAGCCCGTCCTTGTTGCGCTCGGTTTCCGACAGCTTCTCGTGCAGCAGGCCCTCGCGCACGCCGAAGGTCGAGAACACGATCGTCTTCGGCTTCGCCACGCGGATGATGTGCTCGAGCACCAGCGCTGCATAGGTCAGGAGAGGGCGACGCGCATCCGCGACGATCTCGATGTCGGCGAGCATGTCGACAGCCGCAAGACGACGCAGACGACGCGAGAAGTCGAGCGCCTCGGCAGCCGAAATCGAATAGCCGTGCATCACCTGGAGCGGATAGCCGCTCTGGATGATGTGGATGCGCGCGAGCGCGCGCCAGGTGCCGCCGACCGCGTAGAAGCTCCGGCCGCTACCTGCCTTGAGTTGCGGCACCCCGTCGAGCGCCTCGCGGACGATGCGGTCGGCGCGTTTGAGAGATTTATGCGCGAGATCCTGCAGCGCGAGGCCGCCGAGCGGCAGCGTCACGCCGCTGCGCACGCTGTTCTTGCGCACGTCGATCAGTTCGAGCGAACCGCCGCCGAGATCGCCGACGATGCCGTCGGGGTGATGGATGCCGGAGATCACGCCCAGCGCCGACAACCGCGCCTCGCGCGGGCCCGACAGGATCTCGATCTTCACGGCGCAGATGCGCTCGGCTTTGGCGATGAAGTCGGGGCCGTTGGAGGCATCGCGGCAGGCGGCGGTCGCAATCGCAAACACCCGTCCGACCTGCATCACCCGGCACAGCGCACGGAAGCGCTTGAGCGAGGTCAGCGCCTTTTCGACGGCGTCGGGTGCGAGCAGGCCCGTGCTCTGCACCTCGCGCCCGAGGCCGCACAGCGTCTTCTCGTTGAAGATCGGAATGAGGCTCCGCGCCAGTCCCTCGTACACGACGAGGCGGACCGAGTTGGAGCCGATATCGATGACCGCGACGCTCGAGCCGCGCTTGCGCGGCCGCTTCACGTCAGAGATCCGGGATCAGGATTGATGACGTTCATTACGGCGCGTGAGGCGGCGCGGCGAGGATTCCTTGAGCGACTTACCACGGCCAGACAGACTCGGATTTGTCATGAAGTAGTTGTGAGCGTTGAAAGGCTCCTCGCCCTTCGCGGTCTTCATACGCGTTGAGGACCCGTCCGGCAACAACTGCCAGCTCTGCTCGTTGTCCTTGAGATTCGCGACCATGATCTGTTCGAGAACCTGCTGATGCACCGTGGGATTTTGCAGCGGACACAGCACCTCGACGCGGCGGTCGAGGTTGCGCGGCATCATGTCGGCCGAGGAGATATACACAGCCGCTTTCGCGCTCGGCAGGCCCTGGCCCATGCCGAAGCAGTAGATTCGGCCGTGTTCCAGGAAGCGTCCGATGATCGACTTGACGCGGATGTTCTCCGACAGGCCGGGGATGCCGGGCCGCAGGCAACAGATGCCGCGCACCACGAGCTCGACCTGCACGCCCGCCTGTGAGGCCTCGTAGAGTGCGTCGATGATGTCGGGGTCGACCAGCGCGTTCATCTTCATCCAGACCGCACCGGGCCGGCCGTGCCGCGTGTGCGCGGTCTCGCCCTGGATGTGCTCGATGATGCGTTTGCGCAAGGTCAGCGGCGACACCGCCATCTTTTCCAGATCGCTCGGCGCCGCATAGCCGGTGATGAAGTTGAACACGCGCGCAGCGTCGCGGCCGATGGTCGGCTCCGAGGTGAAGTAGGAGAGGTCGGTGTAGATGCGCGCGGTCACCGGGTGGTAATTGCCGGTGCCGGTGTGGACGTAGGTTGTCAGGCTGCCGCCCTCGCGGCGCACCACCATCGACAGCTTCGCGTGCGTCTTCAGTTCGAGGAAGCCATAGACGACCTGGACGCCGGCGCGTTCGAGATCGCGCGCCCAGCGGATGTTGGCCTCTTCGTCGAAGCGCGCCTTCAGCTCGATCAGCGCGGTGACGGATTTGCCGGCTTCGGCGGCTTCCACGAGCGCGCGCACGATCGGCGAGTTGCTGGAGGTGCGATAGAGCGTCTGCTTGATGGCGACGACGTCGGGGTCGCGCGTCGCCTGCTGGAGAAACTGCACCACCACGTCGAAGGATTCGTAGGGGTGATGGACGACGAGGTCCTTCTGCCGGATCGCGGCGAAGATGTCGCCGCCGTGCTCGCGCACGCGCTCGGGATGGCGCGGGACGTAAGGGGTGAATTCGAGATCTGGCCGGTCGAGGCGGGTGAGCTGCGAGAGCTCGTTCATGGCCAGTACGCCGTCGACCAGCAACACCTCGTCGTCGGCGGCCGACAGCGCATGCTGCACGAAGCTGCGCAGTTGCTCCGGCATCTTGGCGTCGATCTCGAGCCGGATCACCGACCCGCGGCGGCGGCGCTTCAGCGCGGTCTCGAACAGGCGGACGAGATCCTCGGCCTCTTCCTCGATCTCGAGCTCGGAGTCGCGGATGATGCGGAAAGCGCCCTGGCCTTGAAGATTGTAGCCGGGGAACAGGCGATTGATGAACAGCGCGGTGGCCTGCTCCAGCGAGATCAGCCGGACGACCTTGCCGTCAACCGGCAGGCGGATGAAGCGGTCGATCTTGCCGGGCATGCGGATCAGCGCGTTCATCTGCTTGCCGTCGGCGGCGCGCGTGAGCTGGAGCGCGATGGTGAAGCCGAGGCTCGGAATGAACGGGAAGGGGTGGGCCGGGTCGATCGCGAGCGGCGTCAGCAGCGGAAACACGTTGCTGAGGAAGTAGTCCTCGACCCAGGTTCGCTCCGCCTTGGTGACCTCCTTGCCCTCGACCAGAACGATGCCCTCGTTGGCCAGCGTGCCGCGCAGGTCGCGCCAGATCGCCTGCTGGTCGGAGGCCAGTTGCGAGACGGTCCGGTTGATAAGCGCGAGCTGCTCGGACGGCGTCAGGCCGTCGGGGCTGCGTTCGGCAATGCCCTCGCGCACCTGGGCCTTGATGCCGGCGACGCGGACCATGAAGAACTCGTCGAGATTATTCGCTGAAATCGACAGGAATCGCACCCGCTCCAGCATGGGGTGGCTGGCATTGACCGATTCCTCCAGGACGCGGCGGTTGAAATGCAGCCAGGAGAGCTCGCGATTGATGAATCGCTCGGGGCTCGATGCGATCGCCGGATGGCCCTCTGCTTCCGGAGCTTTTTCTTTAACTTCAACAGCTTGCGCAGAGTCCATCAGAAATCGATCCATCCAGTTCGCCCAAATTTGCGACTTATGCGCAAAACCGTCGGGAGCATGTGTTAGAGCGATGACGTTTCGATGACATTGATGTTCCGCTGCCGGGCCGCGTCAAGCCGCCTTGGTCAGACATCCCGCAGGAGCTCGGCGGCCAGGGCCCGGGTGACGGGACGGCCGAGGCGCAGGGCCTCGCTGTCCAGCAGCTCCACGGCCTGCCGGGCGGCGGCCGAGGACCGCTCCAGGCGGGTGGCGAGGTAGCTGACCACGCTCTCGTCCACGGCGAGCTGGCGGTCGGCGCAGAACTTGACGATCAGGCCGCGGAAGAGCTGATCGTCAGGCGGCAGCAGCGCGATGACAGGCACGGCGCGCAGCCGCGAACGCAGGTCGGGCAGCTCGATCTCGAGCGATGCCGGCATCTGGCGCCCGGCGAAGAGGACGTAGGCCTCGTCCTCGCGGGCCAGGTTCATCAGATGGAACAAGGCGCGCTCGTCAAATTCCCTGGCCTTGGGATCCTCGACCACCAGCGCGCCGGTGACGAGCGCACCCGGGACGGCTTCGGCGGTCAGCGCATTGGCGGTGGTCGAACGGGCGCCCGAAGCTTCGGCCCAGATCGCGGCGAGATGGCTCTTGCCGCTCCCTTCCGGGCCGGCCAGCCACATGATCCGGTTCGGCCATTCCGGCCAGGCGTCGATGAGGGCTACACCGGCGGCGTTAGCGGGGCCTTCGAGGAAATTGTCCCGGCTCAGGCTCTCCGCATGCGGAAGCGAAAACGCCAATTGTCGGGGATGAACGCGGCCTGGCACGCTTGCTTTGCTCCGTGCCGGCGTGCCGGCTTCGTTTGAGGAGATGCGACTAATCGAGCGGGAGTTGGCCTTTTGCGGGGCCGCATCCCAACTCATTGGCCTCGATAGTGCTAGTTGATAAGTGCTACTTGGCCTCGATCGTACTCATGTGCCGCAGCCACTCGACAAGATAGAGCGACACCGAGGAGAGCGTGAAGACCGTGACGAGGCCCATCAGGATTATATCATAAGGACCGGCTTTGAAGCCGAAGGCGAGGGCGGCCAGCACCAGCGCCGCGAATGCCACCTGGGCCACGGTGTTGAGCTTGGATACCCTCGAGGGCTTCATCTCGACAGGGCGGTCGAACAGCCACGAAACGATCACGGCGGCGACGATCATGATGTCGCGCGAGACCACCAGGATGACGATCCAGCGCGGAATCGCGCCCCAGATGCCCAAGGCCATGTAGATCGAGACCAGCAGCGCCTTGTCGGCGAGCGGGTCGAGCAAGGCGCCGAGCTCGCTCGTCATGTTGAAGCGCTTGGCAAGGAAGCCGTCGACCGCGTCGCTGATACCCGCGATCAGGAAGACGGCGAACGCCACCTCCATTTGGCTCGACACGATGGCCCAGACGATGATCGGGACCAGCATGATGCGGCCCAGGGTAATGATATTCGGAATACTCACGAAAGCGCTTCCCGGCACCCGGTCTGACCTCGAATCCGGCCCTTAGAGGCTGAACCGGTTGATATCTCTACATAGTATACGAAGGCGCGCCATGCGAGCCATTGCGCGTCCCCGGAATTCGACGTAACCAGCCGCAAACCCACTGGAAATCGGGCATGACCGACCGCAAAAACGGCCTCACTTACGCCGATTCAGGCGTCGATATCGACGCGGGCAACCGCCTGGTCGACCTGATCAAGCCGATGGTGCGCGCCACCGCGCGGCCCGGCGCCGACGCCGAAATCGGCGGATTCGGCGGCCTGTTCGACCTCAAGGCGGCCGGCTTCAAGGACCCCATCCTGGTGGCCGCGACCGACGGCGTCGGCACCAAGGTCAAGATCGCGATCGAGACCGGCCTGCATGGCGGGATTGGCATCGACCTCGTCGCCATGAGCGTCAACGACCTTGTGGTGCAGGGCGCCGAGCCGCTGTTCTTCCTGGATTATTTTGCCTGCGGCAAGCTCGATCCGGAGGCGACCGCCTCGATCGTCGCCGGTGTCGCCGAAGGCTGCCGCGAATCCGGCTGCGCCCTGATCGGCGGCGAGACGGCCGAGATGCCCGGCCTCTACAAGGACGGCGATTACGATCTCGGCGGCTTTGCCGTCGGCGCCGCGGAGCGTGGCACGCTGTTGCCGCGCAAGGACATCGCCGCCGGCGATGCCGTGATCGGGCTCGCCTCGTCGGGCGTGCACTCCAACGGTTTCTCGCTGGTGCGCAAGATCGTGGAACAATCCGGCCTCGGCTTCGAGGCGCAGGCGCCGTTCTCGCCCGTCATGACGCTCGGCGGCGCATTGCTGACGCCGACGCGGCTCTACGTCAAATCCTGCCTCCGCGCGATCCGCGAGACCGGTGCGGTGAAGGGGCTTGCCCATATCACCGGCGGCGGCTTCACCGACAACATTCCGCGCGTGCTGCCGAACCATCTCGGCGCCGGGATCGATCTGGCGCGTCTGCCAGTGCTGCCGGTGTTCAAATGGCTGGCCGCGCAGGCCGGTATCGCCGAGCTCGAAATGCTGCGGACCTTCAATTGCGGGATCGGCATGATCGCGATCGTCGAGCCGGACAAGGTGAACGAGGTCATGCAGGTCTTCGCTGAGGCCGGTGAGACCGTGGCACAGCTCGGCACCGTGATCCCGGCCGAAGGCGAGCACCGCGTCGTCTATAACGGCCACCTCGACCTGGCGCTGTGATGAAGCGCCGCGTCGCCATCCTGATATCGGGGCGCGGCTCCAACATGGCCGCGCTGATCAAGGGCGCGGCCGCACCGGATTTTCCGGCGGAGATTTCCCTGGTCATCTCGAACAAGGCCGATGCACTGGGGCTGGAAACGGCCAAAGCGCGCGGCGTGAAGACGCTGGTGATCGAAAGCAAGCCGTTCGGCAAGGACCGCGCCGGCTTCGAGACGGTGCTGCAGGCAGCGCTCGATCAGCACGGCATCGAGCTGATCTGTCTCGGCGGCTTCATGCGCCTGTTCACGGCCGAATTCACCAAGGCCTGGTACGGGCGGATGCTCAACATCCATCCCTCGCTGCTGCCGTCTTTCCCCGGTCTCGACCCGCACGGCCAGGCCTTGCGCGCCGGCGTCAAGCTGTCTGGTGCGACGGTGCACTTCGTGATCCCCGAGACCGACGCCGGCCCCATCGTGATGCAGGGCGCGGTGCCTGTGAGCGACCACGATACCGGAGCCACGCTGTCGGAGCGCATCCTCGAGATCGAGCACCGCATCTATCCTGAGGCGCTGCGGCTGCTCGCGGCCGGCAAGATCCGGATCGAGGGCGACGTCTGCAAGACGGCGGGCGGCGGGCCGTCGGAGAATTTTTTGATTGCGCCGGTGGCGAATTGAAGCGCTGTCGCGTTTCGTCGTCATAAATAAAAACCCCCGGCGGAGCCGGGGGCAACGTCATGATCTCTCGCGCAAAATCGAGAGAAATCAGGAAACCTTGAGGTTCTCCGCGGATGCTTTGCCGCGGTTCTCCACGAGGTCGTATTCAACCGCTTGGTTTTCGTTGAGGGTGGAAAGTCCCGCACGCTCGACGGCGGAGATATGGACGAACACGTCCTTGTCGCTGCCGTTCGGCTTGATGAACCCATAGCCCTTGGTCGGGTTGAACCATTTGACGGTGCCCTTTTGCGGCATCCTCAGTCTCCTCCGCTAGATACAAAAAAGACGCGGCCGCTTTTTTCGCGTGCCACGCCACAAACGGGCTTCCGGAAGTCTGTTCGAGTCTTGAATCTCAATGTCGCGAAACGCACAGCCGAGCGCCAATTCCGATTGTGTCCGATATTGCAACATGAAAATCGCGCGTTAGCAAGCCGTGCGCGAATTTCAAGCCAGGGCCGGGCGAACAGGATTGCAATTTGCGACCTGTGGCCGTGGAACCACAATCCCGGGCAATAGCCTCGGCCATAGCGTGCCAACCCGTTGACCCTCCGTGACAGTTCGGAACAAATCGCCGCACGCGCCGCAGCTTGTGTTGCATTCCAGCGCGCCGCCACTCGCTTCGGGAAGGTCGTCATGTGCTGCACCTCGCAGCTCTCCGGGACACGGCAGACGATCGGGCTGGACCGCGTCCGCCGGATTGCGACGGCGATCGCCATGGCCTTTACATTCGTCGTGATGGTATCGGCCGCGACGCCCGGCTTCGCGCAAAGTCCGACGCCCACGCCGACCCCAACGCCGTTGCCGTCACCGGTTCCGATGCCGACCTCGACCAATTACGACCAGTCGGCCGGCAACAGCGCGCTCGATCTCGGCTCGAATTTCCTGGAACGGCTCGGCAACCAGGCATCTGGCGGCGTCAACCGGGCATTTCGGACCAATCCGGGCGGCGGCGGCGCGTCGACGGCCACGGAGGATCCGCGCTACCGCACCTGGTTCGAGGGCTACGGCATCTCGGTTCGGACCGATGCGCAGGGCGATTTCGTCGGCGACAAGCGCAAGACGGTTGGCGGGGTCGCAGGCTTTGGCGCGCGGCTCGCGCCGGGTGTCAATATCGGCTTCTCCGTCGACCAGAGCCACACCGACGTCGACGTGCCGCTTGCGCTTCAGTCAGCGACGCTGGACCTGACGCAGCTCGGCTTCAACGGCTCCGTCGACAAGGGCCCATGGACCTGGGCCTTCGCGGTGGTGCACGGTTTCGGGAAGGTCCGTTCCAGCCGGGATACCGGCCTGGGCTTTGCGATCGCGGGTTATCGCGCCGCAATCGACGGCGCGCTGACCGAGATCAGCTACTACTGGACCCAGGACCAGATGCGCATCGTGCCCAAGGGGGCGCTGGAATATGTCCGCGCCACCAGCGCCGCGTTCCAGGAGGCCGGCGGCCTCGATCCCCTCAATGTCGGCTCGACGGCGCTCTCACGCGCGCGCGTCATGATCGGGGCGGAGATCGGGCGCTACTTCATCTTCGACCAGAAGATCCTGGACCTGTCCGCCTACGGCAAGTTCGTCGACAATTTTTATCAGAACCTGGGATCGGTGCAGGTGAGCCTCGGGACCCAGAGCATTATCGTGCCCGGCATCGGCGAGAGCCGCTACGGCATGGATGCCGGCGCCTCGGCCTCGCTCAGCCTGACCAACACTGCGCGGCTCTACGTCAATTACGACGGCAAGTTCCGCAACGAGCTGACGTCGCACCAGGGCACGCTCGGCTTCGAATATCGGTGGTGAGGCAAAGCCTGCCTGTGTCCGCCCAGAGCGATCCGGAAGAGTGCGGAGCGGTTGTTTGAAAAGGTCATGCCCAAGCTTCAGGTCGGCGTTGCCGCGATATATCCCGTCAATCCAAAGCCCTCGCGCGCGGCCGTCATCATCGGCACCAGCGCGTTCGGGTGGATGAACTCGTCGCGGAAACAGGGATGCATCTTGGGATCGAAGATTTTCTTCAGCCAGTCGACCACGATCTTGTGGCGCTCGGAGGTGCGGAACTCCTTGTGGTAAGTGAGCCAGAGGTCAGCGTGGTGGCTGACGCCGAGATCGACGGGAACGAGCGGGGCGCCGAGCGCGATCGAGACCGTCGGCAGGAACCCGATGCCGGCGCCGCGCTCCACTGCATAGAGCACGCCGACCGACGAGTTGGTCTTGATCCCGACGATGCCCTCGAGCGACTTCAGTCCGAGCACGCGGGCGTAGGCGCCGTCATCGACCTGCGGCGCGTTCTGCTTGATGATGCGGTGGTTCTTCAGCTCGGCCAGGCCCGCCGGGACGCCGTAGAGGTTTTCGTACTCCTTGGAGACGAACGGATAGATGTGCAGACGGCCGAGCTTGGCGACGATCAGATCCGGATTGGTCGGCGGCTCGAGCTGGATCGCGATATCGGATTCGAGCCGCGCGACGTCGGCCTGCTCCATCGCGCAGCGCAGGTCGACGGTGATCTTGCGATAGGTCTTCTGGAAGTCGATCAGTCGCGGCAGGATCCAGAAATTGCCGGGGCCTTCCGTCACCGCGACGCGCACGGTGCCTGACATGTCGTTCGACGATCGCGAGGCACGCCGGAGGACGTTGAAAGCATGACGCTCCATCAGTGCCACGTCGGCGATCATGGCGCTGCCTTCGTCGCTGAGCGTGAGCCCGCTCTGGTCGCGCAGGAACAGCTTGCAGTCGATGCTCTCTTCGAGTCGGTCGATCCTGCGCATCAGGGTGGTGGAGGTGAGCCCGAGCTCCTCAGCGGCGTTGCGGAAGCTTTTATATTTTGCGCAAGCTAAAAATAATTTCAAATCGTCCCAGGACGCATCCAGGGCTTCTTCACGGTGCTGCATCATAGCAGCACCCCGGTGCAATAACTGCTGCATACTCCTGATCCCCAGCCGCTAAGCTCTTCGCGATAGCGGGGCACGAAAGCCGCGGACGATAAAGGGGTGACATGGGTATGGAAAGGGGCTCGTTTGCCGCAAGGCATGATTTCGACGCGCTGCCGCTCAGTCCGGATGTCGACGTCCGTTGCGCCCAATTTTCCGAAATTGCCGCGCTTTCGCAGATGGCGCACCGGCTGGTGCCGGGCGTTCGGATCGGGACGGCTGAGCTTGCAAGATACTTCACCTTCGATCCCGAGAGCATCCTGACTTTCAGCCGGAAGGGCAACCTCGTCGGCGGCATGGCCTTCCTGTTTCTCAACGAACGCGGCCACGATGCGCTGCTGCTCGACGAGATCTGTCTCACCGCGCCGGAAACGCGCCATCTCGCTTCTGCGAAGGAGGACGTTTCTGCCATCTACATCTGGGCGATCGCGGCGACAGGGCGCGGCGTCGCCGGTCTCGGCAAGGCCGCGGCTCATCTAAGACAGCTAAGGTTTCGTAACGCGGATTGCTATGCGCAGCCGTCAACCGTGGCCGGACGCGACATCATGAAGGCGACCGGCTTCGAGCCTGTTCCGAGCTTCCAACCCGACCTCTGGTGCTACGAGCGCCCCTGGCATCGACAACCCATGCGCATGCCCGGCGCGGTCATCCAAGCAAGGAGTTTTGCAGATGCACGGTACTAGGATTCCTCTCGCGAAGCCCGACTCCCGCGCCATCACCATTCGCCTCGCACGCGATCTCAGCGATCTCATGCTGGTCACCTCGATCCGCTCAGCCGTCTATCTCGCCGAGCAGGATTGCCCGTTCGATGAGGAGTTCGACGGCAACGACATGGTCGCCGCGCATTTCATCGGCCATGTCGGCAACGAGCCTGCCGGCTGTCTGCGGGTGCGGTTCTTCGGCGATTTCGCCAAGGTGGAACGGCTTGCGGTGCGGCATCAATATCGGCGCTCGCGCGTCTCGTTCAAACTGGTGCAGGCGAGCGTCGACTATGTGAAGCGCAAGGGCTTTCGCAAGATCTACGGCCAGGCGCAGGACCGCCTGGTCGATTTCTGGGCCCATTTCGGCGCCAAGCCGCTCGGCCACAATCGCAAGGTCACCTTCTCCGACTTCTCCTACACGGAGATGCTGCTGGAGATCGAACCGGGTCCGGACGCGATTACGCTGGACAGCGATCCCTATGTGATCATCCGTCCCGAGGGCGATTGGGACCGGCCGGGCGTGCTCGACGCCTCGGCCGGACGAGCCGTGACGTCGCCGCTGCGGGACGTCGCGCTCGCTGGCCGTTGAAACCAGTGCAGCTGCGCGCAAGATCATGCTGGCTTCCATCACCGACGATCCGCCAATCCTGGTCTGCGCGGATCTCCAGGTCGAATATCTGACCCCTGGACGTCGCCACGTCATCCTCGACGGCGAGGTTGCGACGGCGCGCTGCCTGGAACTGCTGACGCTGTGGCGCGGCAATCTCTGGCCGGTGATGCATTTGAAGCGCATCGCTCAGGCAGCCTGGTTCAATCCGGCATCCAGGCTGACCGATTGGATCGTGGACGCGAAGCCGCGGCCGGGAGAAATGACGTTCGAGCACCCGCTGCCGTCGGCCTACAGTTCGTCGCGGTTCGTGGACTACATGTCCAATATCCGCAATGTGCGTTGCGTGCTCGCAGGCTTTTCCCTAGACGAAACTATCCTGGCCACCGCTGTCGACGGGTTTCACCGCAGCCATCGCTACCAGGTGGCCGCCGATGCGGTGGCCTGCCGCCAGCCGGGAACTGGCGACGCCGCCGCCTACAAGCATGCGGTAGTGAATGTGATCGGGAATTTTGCTACAATCCAGTCCAGCGCCGAACTGATCAGAGCCAGCGGCGCCGTTGCGGTGTAGGCGGCCGCGATCGGCGGATGGAGTGGGACATTGTCACGGGGAGATCAGCTCAAGGAGCTGGCAAGCGACCTGTCGCATGCCGCCGAGGCGGCGCGCCGTCTTGGTCTGTCCACGACGGTATATCTGCTGTCGATGGCGCTGGTGGAAGTGCGGGAAGCCACTGCCGCCGATGGCGATGGGAATGACGACGGCGCGGCGTGAGCGCTGCCCCGTGCAGCTGCCCGATGTGCGGCTTTGTGCAACGCTGCTGAGCGCTTGCCGCCGACGAATTGGCGTTGCAAGTTTTGCGTTGCCGCAATAGCCAAGTGACTGGATCATCGAGTGATGACGCTGGCCGCGCCGGCGACGTGACGCTTTCAAGGATTCTCGCAAATGTCCATGCTGCCCAATTCGCAAGAGGCCCGGGATGTGGCCTACCAGCTCCATTCCTACACCAACGCGCGCGCCCATCAGCAGGCCGGTCCCCTGGTGATCGAACGCGGCGAGGGTCCTTACGTGTTCGACGCGTCGGGCAAGCGCTATTTCGAGGCGATGGCAGGCCTGTGGAGCGTCGGGCTCGGCTTCAACGAGAAGCGGCTGGTCGAGGCCGCGCACAAGCAGA
Source organism: Bradyrhizobium sp. 132 (assembly GCF_023074185.1). Lineage (GTDB taxonomy): Bacteria > Pseudomonadota > Alphaproteobacteria > Rhizobiales > Xanthobacteraceae > Bradyrhizobium. The sequence goes on from NZ_JADPKY010000094.1 coordinate 338,603, forward strand.
TGCTGGCGCTGCCGTTCTACCATACGTTCTCCGCCAAATCGCACGGGCCCTCGATCGATCTCGCCGAGAAGCTGGTGGCGCTCGCGCCGGTGCCCATGAGCAAGGTGTTTTTCACCAATTCCGGCTCGGAGGCGAACGACACTGTCCTGAAGCTGATCGCCTACCGCTCCAACGCGCTTGGCCAGCCACAGCGCAAGAAGGTGATAAGCCGGATGCGCGCCTATCACGGCGTCACCATCGCGTCCGCCAGCCTGACCGGGCTGCCGAACAACCACCGCTCATTCGACCTGCCGCTGCCGAACATCCTGCACACGGGCTCGCCGCATTTCTACAAGGACGGCGCGCCCGGCGAGAGCGAGGAAGCCTTCGCGACACGGCGGGCCGAGGAGCTCGATGCGCTGATCCAGAAGGAAGGCCCGGACACGATCGCGGCCTTCTTCGGCGAGCCGGTGATGGGGGCGGGCGGCGTCATCGTGCCGCCGGCGACCTATTGGGACAAGATCCAGAAGGTTTTGAACAAATACGACATCCTGCTGGTCGCCGACGAGGTGATCTGCGGTTTTGGCCGCACCGGCAAGATGTTCGGCTGCGAGACCTATGGCATCAAGCCTGACGCGATCGTGGTCTCCAAGCAGATCACCTCGAGCTATTTCCCGCTGTCGGCAATCCTCCTGAACGAGCGCATGTTCGAGCCGATCGCGGACGAGAGCAACAAGATCGGCGTGCTCGGCCACGGCTTTACCGCGGGCGGTCATCCGGTCGGCTCGGCGATTGCGCTGGAGAATTTGAAGATCATCGAGGAGCGTGGCCTGGTCGCACATGCCGCCGAGCTCGGCGGCTACATGCAAGCCAAGCTGCGCGAACTCACCAGCCATCCGCTGGTCGGCGAGGTTCGCGGCGTCGGCATGATCGCTGCGATCGAATTGGTACTGGATAAGGGGCGCAAGACCGCAGCGGCGACGCCCGGCGCCGTTGGCGGCATGGCCAGCCGCATGCTGCAGGAGCGCGGCGTCATTTCGCGTAACATGCTGGACGCCATCGCCATCTGCCCCCCGCTGATCGTCACCAAGGCCCAGATCGACGAGCTGATCGCGGCGATCTCAGGCGTGCTGGATGACATGAAGCCGGAAGTGGCGAAACTGACGCCGGCGTAGGCTCTCGCTTCGTACGGCGTTCGGTCTGACACCGTCACCCCCGCGCAACGGCGAAGCCGTTGTCGCTGGAGGTGCTCGCCCCTTTGGCGAGCCTCGAAGGGCGACGGCCCGACTGCGGCAGCGGGGCCGTGCATCCTTCCGAGGCTCCCCGTGCGATGCTTCGCACCGCGCGCCTCGCACCTCAGGATGACGGTGCAACACTGTTTTCGCGTTGGCAGTTAGCGACTTGCCTATTCCGCCCGCTGAACCCCGATCACGCGGCCTTTCTCGACCGCCAGCGCCAGCTCGCCGCGCTTCAGTTTCAGTGCGGCTTCGCCGAACAGTTCGCGGCGCCAGCCGCGTAGCGCCGGCACGTCGGCCTCGTCGCTGGCCGCGATCTCCTCGAGATCGTCGACGGTCGCAATCACCTTGCTGGCGACCGCATGGCGCTCCGCGGTCATCCGCAGCAGCACCTTCAATAGCTCCACGATCGCGGCGCCATTGTTATTGTTGCGCGGCTTCTCCAGCTTCGGCAGCGTGGCGGGATCCCGCGCCAGCCCGCGCTCGACCGCGGCGACGATGTCCGCGCCCCATTTTGATTTCTCGAAACCCTTCGGCACGGAGCGCAAGTTTGCGAGCTTTTCGATCGTGTTCGGCGCGTGGGTCGCGATGTCGCTGACGGCCTCGTCGCGCAGCACGCGGCCGCGCGGCACGTCGCGGCTCTGCGCCTCCTGCTCGCGCCAGGCGGCGACCTCCATCAGGACCGCAAGGTCCTTGGGCTTGCGCACCCGCGTCTTGAGCCGTTCCCAGGCGCGTTCGGGGTGGAAGTCGTAGGTCTTCGGCGAGGTCAGGACCTCCATCTCGATGGAGACCCACTCGCTGCGGCGGCGCTTCTTCAGATCGGCATCGAGCGCGGCGAACACGTCACGCAGATGCGTGACGTCGGACACGGCGTAATGCATCTGCTCCTTGGTCAGCGGCCGGCGCGACCAGTCGGTAAAGCGGTGGGTCTTGTCGGGCCGGTGGCCGGCGACCTTCTCGACCAGCGCGTCATAGGCGATGCTGTCGCCGTAGCCGAGCACCATGGCCGCGACCTGGGTGTCGAACACCGGGTGCGGAATGATGTTGGCCTGGTGCCAGATGATCTCGATGTCCTGGCGGGCGGCGTGGAACACCTTCAGCACGCCCTCGTTGGCCATCAGCTCGAAGAACGGCTTGAGGTCGATGCCCTCGGCCAGGGTGTCGATGACGATCGCTTCCTCGGCGCTGGCCATCTGCACCACGCACAGCAGCGGGTAATAGGTGGTCTCGCGCAGGAACTCGGTATCGACTGTTATGACGGGGTGCTTGGCCAGCCGGCTGCAGGCAGCCGCAAGGTCAGCGGTGGTGGTAATCAAATCCATGAACGGCCCATGACAAGTCCATCAGCCGTTCTGCCGAAAGCGCTGTGATGTCAAGGGGCTCTAAGCGAATTCGAGCCTTGCATTTGGGCCGGAATCGCATTTTCCGACGATAATCCTATTCGTAGCGGACCCGCCGCGAGGGTTTTCGGGCGCAAGGCAGTGCCACCACGACCACGCACATGGCGACCAGCGCCAGTCCCAGGAACTCGAAAACCAACAGATCCATGGCAAAACCCCTCGGAAACATTGCTAAACTTGTCCGGGGCGAATTGAGGGTCTGTTAATTCTCGTGGTTACCGGCGGCGGGCCGGGCCGGATGGTGGACGCGGGGTTAACGGGACTTGAGGCCCACGATCACGCCACGACCGCGGCGGCATCGGCGATCGCCTCGAGATCGTCGAGCCTCAGCCTGCCTGAAGGCATGATCTCGCGTGGAGGCCGGTCTGTTTGCGGAAACAGCCACGGCCGGACACGCCCCGCATCATAGGTTACGCCTTCGGCTAATCTAATCCTACAAATTGAACGTCCTCACGTCCCGCAGAACGTCTGCAACACCCGTTGGTCCGGCAGCGGCGGATCGGCGTAGGCCGCGTACTCGGGCTGGTCCTCGTAGGGCTTGGCCAGCACCTTTACCAATTCCTCGAACGGCGCGTAGTCGTCGTTGTTCACCGCGGCCAGGATCACGGCTTCGACGCGGTGGTTGCGGGGAATGAACATCGGGTTGATGGCGTGCATGGCGGCTTGCCGCTCGGTTGCAGACTGCGGCTCCAAAGCCGTGCGCTCGTGCCAGCGCCTGGCCCACTCGTCGAAGGCTGTGGGGTCCGTGAACTGCGCGCGCGCCTCATCCGCAACGAGACTGCCTGCGGCGTCGCCCAGCTTGCGGAAGGTGAGGGTGAAATCAGCCTGGTTCTTCGCCATCGCATCCAGCAGGTCCTGGATCAGCGCCTCGTCGCCGTCGCGCTCGGTGAATAGCCCGATCTTCCGGCGCAGGCCTGCCTGATAGGCTTTGCTGAAGGTGTCCGGAAATGCGCCAAGGATCTCCTGCGCCTGCTCGATCGCCTTTTCCTGCTCTTCACCAAACAGCGGCAACAGGCATTCGGCCAGTCGGGTCAGATTCCACAACGCGATGCGCGGCTGGTTGGCATAGGCATAGCGGCCCATCTCGTCGATCGAGGAAAACACCTGCGCGGGATTATAGGCGTCCATGAAGGCGCACGGACCGTAATCGATGGTCTCGCCGGAGACGGAGCTGTTGTCGGTGTTCATCACGCCGTGGATGAAGCCGACCAGCAGCCAGCGCGCGACGAGGCCGGCCTGGCGCGCGACGACACCGGCGAGCAGCGCGTGGTAGGGCCGATCGACGCCAAGCAGCTCCGGATAGTGCCTGGCGATGACGTGGTCGGCGAGCCTTCGGATCGCGTCGGTGTCGCGACGGACGGCAAAGAACTGGAAGGTGCCGACGCGGATGTGGCTCGAGGCCACGCGGGTCAGCACCGCGCCGGGCAGCGCGGTCTCGCGAATGACGTGCTCGCCGGTGACGACGGCGGCGAGCGAGCGGGTGGTCGGAATGCCCAGCGCGAACATCGCCTCGCTGACAATGTATTCGCGCAGCACCGGCCCGAGCGCGGCGCGGCCATCGCCGCGGCGGGAAAACGGGGTGGGGCCCGAGCCCTTGAGCTGGATGTCGCGGCGGATGCCGTCTTTGTCGATGACCTCGCCGAGCAGGACCGCCCGGCCGTCGCCGAGCTGTGGGACGAATTGCCCGAACTGGTGGCCGGCATAGGCCATGGCGATGGGATCGGCGCCTGCGGGAACCGTCTTGCCGGCCAGGATCTCGGCGCCCTCCGGCGTCTCCAAGACATCAGGGTCGAGTCCGAGCTGGAGCGCCAGCGGCCGGTTCAGCTTGATCAGCCGGGGCGCTGCCACCGGCGTCGGTGCGACCCGGGCGAAGAAGCTGTCCGGCAGCGCCGAATAGGAGTTCTGGAAGGGGAAATGAACCGTCATGGCCTCAAGATAGGCGTGGAACGCCTGATGGCAAAGGCTTGAGCCCAGATTGACCAGAAATGGGCACTTCCAGCCGAAAACAGGGCGTTCCCTTGGTTGCCGCCTTGGGCCCCGTCGGGTAAACCCTGCCGCAACTTTGGACCGGCCGTTTTCGGCGGTCCGATTCGATCCTCCGACATTGATTTTGGGACGACCATGCATCGCTACCGGTCACATACATGCGGCGCGCTCCGCGAGAACAACATCGGCGAGACGGTCCGCCTTTCAGGCTGGGTCCATCGCGTTCGCGACCATGGCGGCGTGCTGTTCATCGACCTGCGCGACCATTACGGCCTGACCCAATGCGTGGTCGATCCGGACTCGCCGGCGTTCTCGCAGGCTGAAAAGCTGCGCTCGGAATTCGTGGTGCGGATGGACGGCAAGGCCCGTCGTCGCCCCGAAGGCACCGACAATGACGATTTGCCGACCGGCAAGATCGAGATCTATGTCAGCGAGATCGAAGTTCTGGGCCCGGCCGGCGACCTGCCGCTGCCGGTGTTCGGCGAGCAGGAATATCCCGAAGACATCCGCCTGAAGTACCGCTTCCTCGATTTGCGCCGCGAGAAGCTGCATCAGAACATCATGACGCGCGTCGAGATCATCAAGTCGATGCGCCGGCGCATGGAGGGGCAAGGCTTCTTCGAGTTCAACACCCCGATCCTGACCGCGTCCTCGCCGGAAGGCGCGCGCGACTTCCTGGTGCCCTCGCGCATCCATCCGGGAAAATTCTACGCGCTGCCGCAGGCGCCGCAGCAGTACAAGCAGCTCTTGATGATGTCGGGCTTCGATCGTTACTTCCAGATCGCGCCCTGCTTCCGCGACGAGGATCCGCGTGCCGACCGTCTGCCCGGCGAGTTCTACCAGCTCGACGTCGAGATGAGCTTTGTCACGCAGGAAGACGTCTTCGCGGCGATGGAACCTGTCATCACCGGCGTGTTCGAGGAGTTCGCAAAGGGCAAGCCGGTGACCAAGGGCTGGCGTCGGATTCCGTTCGCCGAGTCGCTGCGAAAGTACGGCAGCGACAAGCCGGACCTGCGCAACCCCATCGAGATGCAGGACGTCTCCGAGCATTTTCGCGGCTCGGGTTTCAAGGTGTTCGCGCGCATGCTCGAAGATCCCAAGAACCAGGTCTGGGCGATCCCCGCGCCGGGCGGCGGCAGCCGTGCCTTCTGCGACCGCATGAATTCATGGGCGCAGGGCGAAGGCCAGCCGGGCCTCGGCTACATCATGTGGCGCGAGGGCGGCGAGGGTGCCGGTCCGCTCGCGAACAACATCGGGCCCGAGCGCACTGCTGCGATCCGCGCGCAGATCGGCACCAAGGAGGGCGATGCCGCCTTCTTCGTCGCCGGCGATCCCGACAAGTTCTGGAAGTTTTCAGGGTTGGCCCGCAACAAGGTCGGCGAGGAATTGAACCTCACCGACAAGGAGCGGTTCGAACTGGCCTGGATCGTCGACTTCCCGATGTACGAGTACAACGAGGAGGACAAGAAGGTCGACTTCTCGCACAACCCGTTCTCGATGCCGCAGGGCGGCTTGGAAACGTTGAAGTCGCAGGATCCGCTGACCATCAAGGCGTTCCAGTACGACATCACCTGCAACGGGTACGAGATTGCCTCGGGCGGCATCCGCAACCACGTACCGGAAGCCATGGTGAAGGCGTTCGAGATCGCCGGCTATGGCGAGCAGGAAGTGGTCGATCGCTTCGGCGGCATGTACCGCGCTTTCCAGTACGGCGCGCCGCCGCATGGCGGCATGGCCGCGGGCGTTGACCGCATCGTGATGCTCTTGTGCGGCACCAACAATCTGCGCGAGATCTCGCTGTTCCCGATGAACCAGCAGGCCATGGATTTGCTGATGGGCGCGCCGTCGGACGCCAGCACCAAGCAGCTCCGCGATCTGCATGTGAAGGTGAGCCTGCCGCAGAAGTGAGGCTGTCTCCGCAATGACGCCGACAGAGCTGCGCCTCGTTTCCCTACAGCCCCGTCGACGCCTCGATATTGAACTGCGCCAGCGTGCCCTCCGGGTCGGCATTGAAGAGCTGCATCAATTGCATCAGCGGCACCTTCGCGCGCGGCGTGACTTTGACGACGAGCGTCTGGCCCGGCGTTTCGATGAAGCTTGCGACCGCATCCACTGCCGTGCCTGCCTCCGGATTGGCGGGCGATATCTGCTCGGTAGGCTTTGACGCTGTCGACGAGTGTCTGGCGCGCGGCGTCGCGGCTGACATTTCGCCCCCGTGCATTCTGCGTCACCGCGGAATCGACGAAACCATTGTCGCGCACTGAGAACTCGAGCGCGACAGCCTCAATCCGGGCCGCTTGACCCATCAGTTGGGCGGGATCGGTCGAAAACACTTCGCGTCGTACGTTGCTGAGCGCGATACGCAATTGCACTTTTGCGATCCCGATGTCGAGGGTCGCGGGCGTCAGAACGAAGCTGTTGGACTGTTCTGTCCACGCCGCGCCGAGATCGAGGTCGATCGCGAGCTTGTCGATCCCGCTGAGCATCAATGTAATCTGCTTCGGGGCGGATGGATCGGTGGGCATGACCATCTTGGCGACCGCATGTACCTTGCTCGGGATCGAGCCGATCATCTAGATATTTGACCGCGCGCCCTGTTGATGGGGCCGCAATCGGATGTTGCCACCGGGGCGCCCGCCGTGCTTCATCCCGTTTCCATGACCCGGAAATACCACCCGAAGGCGGGCCGGTCAGGACAACGTAGTTTGAGGCCGGTAACGCGAGGCGAGACACCGCATGTCGTCTTATTCCGATGATCTCCACCAGGCGGCGCTGGCCTATCACCGTCTGCCGCGCCCCGGAAAGCTCGAGATCCAGGCGAGCAAGCCGCTCGCCAACCAGCGCGACCTCGCGCTTGCCTATTCTCCAGGCGTCGCCGCCGCCTGCATGGAGATCGCCAAGAACCCGGCGGAAGCGGCGACGCTGACGATCCGCTCCAATCTGGTCGCCGTGGTCTCGAACGGCACCGCCGTGCTTGGTCTCGGCAATATCGGCCCGCTGGCCTCGAAGCCGGTGATGGAAGGCAAGGCGGTCCTGTTCAAGAAATTCGCCGGCATCGACGTGTTCGACATCGAGATCGCCGCCGACACTATCGATCGCGTGGTCGAGACCGTGGCCGCGCTCGAGCCGACCTTCGGCGGCATCAATCTCGAGGACATCCGCGGACCGGAGTGCTTCGAGATCGAGGCGCAGCTCAAGGAGCGCATGAAGATCCCGGTCTTCCACGACGACCAGCACGGCACTGCGATCATCGTTGCCGCCGCCATCACCAATGGTCTCAGGCTGAACGGCAAGAAGCTGTCCGACGTCAAGATTGTGGCGTCGGGGGCAGGGGCCGCAGCGATCGCGACGCTGAACCTGCTGGTGTCGATGGGCGCGCAGCGCAAGAACATCTGGGTCTGCGACATCGACGGCCTCGTGCACGAGGGCCGCAACACCACGATGGACCGCTGGAAGGCGGTCTATGCGCAGAAGACCGACAAGCGCACGCTGGCCGACGTGATCGGCGGCGCCGACATCTTCATCGGCCTGTCGGCACCGGGCGTGCTCAAGCCCGAGATGGCCAAGGTGATGGGCGACAAGCCCCTGATCATGGCGCTCGCGAACCCGACGCCGGAGATCATGCCGGAAGAGGCGCGCAAGGCCCGCCCTGACGCCATGATCTGCACCGGGCGCTCGGACTATCCGAACCAGGTCAACAACGTCCTGTGCTTTCCCTTCATCTTCCGCGGCGCGCTCGACGTCGGCGCCACCGCGATCAACGAGGAGATGAAGCACGCCGCCGTGGAGGCCATCGCACAGCTCGCGCGCGAGGCGCCGTCCGACGCGGTCGCGCAAGGCTTTGACACCGGCGAAACGCAGGGTTTCGGACCGGGCTCGCTGATCCCGAGTCCGTTTGATCCCCGATTGATCCTGCGCATTGCGCCGGCGGTAGCGAAAGCGGCGATAGAATCGGGCGTTGCGACCCGGCCCATCACGAATTTCGACGAATACACCGCGCTGCTCGAGCGCTTCGCCTTCCGCTCCGGCCTCGTCATGAAGCCGATGTTCGCCAAGGCCAAGACCCAGCCGGTGCGCGTGATCTACGCCGAAGGCGAGGACGAGCGCGTGCTGCGCGCCACGCAAGTGGTGCTGGAAGAGAAACTGGCGACGCCGATCCTGGTCGGACGTCCGTCGGTGGTCGAGGCGCGCATCAAGCGCTTCGGCCTCTCGATCAAGGCCGGCAAGGACTTCGACCTCATCAATCCCGAGGACGATCCGCGCTACCGCTCCTACGTGCAGTCCTATGTCGAGGTCGCCGGCCGCTGCGGCGTCACGCCGGATGCGGCGCGCACGGTGGTGCGCACCAACAACACCGTCATCGCCGCGCTCGCGGTGGTGCGCGGAGAGGCCGACGCCATGCTCTGCGGAGTCGAGGGGCGCTACATGAGCCATCTGCGCCATGTCCGCGAGATCGTCGGGTTCTGCCCGGGGATCAGCGACTATGCGGCGCTGGCGCTGCTGATCACGAGCAAGGGCGCCTTCTTCATCGCCGACACCCAGGTGCGGCCCAATCCGAGCGCCGAGGAGCTCGCCGAGATCGCTTCGCTCGCGGCGGTTCACGTCCAGCGCTTCAACATCAAGCCGAAGATCGCCTTTGTGTCGCATTCGGATTTCGGCAGCTACGACACGGACTCCTCGCGCAAGATGCGCCGGGCAACCCAGCTCCTGAAGGAGAAGCATCCGGAGATCGAGGCCGACGGCGAGATGCAGGGCGACACCGCCCTCTCGGCCGCGGCGCGAAAAATGGTGCTGCCGCACTCCAAGCTCGAGGGCGAGGCCAACATTATGATGATGCCGAGCCTCGACACCGCCAACGTCGCCTATCAGATGATCAAGTCGCTGGCGGACGCGCTCCCCGTCGGCCCGATCCTGATCGGCCCGGCGCGCCCGGCCCACATCCTCACCCCGTCGGTGACGGCACGTGGCATCCTCAACATGACCGCGGTGGCCGTGGTCGAAGCGCAGGAGCGCGCGGCCCGGCAGCAGCCGACGTTGTTTACCTGAGGCGAACTGAAGCGCCGCCGGAGGTGCAATCCCTTCTCCCCTTGTTGTGGGAGAAGGTGGCGCGAAGCGCCGGATGAGGGGAAGTTCGTGCGCGGGGCTATTTTTGAATTACTTGCAGTTAGCGATTTCCCCGTTTGTAAACCGGCGAATGACTCTTCATAATCGCTCGGTGCTTTCGTCAAGGTTGCGATTTCAGAAAGCCTGAGCCAAGAGGCCGATCATGCCAGCGTTCGTGACTTTCGGGCGAATCCTGTTCGCCGTGCTGTTCATCTACACGGGCGCGGCAAGACTGTTTGCCATGCAGGCGACGGTTGATTTCATCACCGCCAAGGTCGTGGTGCCCGAGATGATCGCGCCTTACGCCAAGCAGATCGAGACGGCGACGGCCATGTCCACGCCGCAACTGCTGGCGATCGCGGTCGGCGTGCTCGAGATCATCGGGGGGGTGATGATCGCGCTGAATTTCGGTGCGCGCTTCTTCGCGATGCTGATGATCATCTATGTCGCGGTCGCGACCTTCCTGTTCTACGACTTCTGGAACCAGGCGGCGCCCGAGAACGCCAAGATGCTGGTTGACGCGCTCAAGAACCTCTCCATCATCGGCGCGCTGTTCATGATCATGGGCTACGGCCGCGCCACGCGTCCGGCCGAGGCGGCCTACGGGGACGTGTGAGGCTAAACCACCTACGTCCTACGCCACGGCGTGACGGTTACGTCATGCGCCGCATCGAGCAGATACGGCGTGCCCGGCTTCATCCCGTGTGACGCAAGCACCTCGTGCGGCGTCCGCGCCGGTACATCCACAAAACAGCCTTCGCCGCCGGGCAGCCGCAGATGGGGGGCTTCCGACAGCCAGAACGTGTCGTAGCGGTCCATGAACATGTCGAACACGACGGGGCCGCCGATGATCGCGATGGTGCCGGAGGCGACATCGGCGAAGGCGCAGGCCTCCTCGAAGCTCGCATGATCCGGATTCCACAATGTCGCGTTCGGCATCTCGGGATCGACGGTCAGAGCCTTGATCTTGCGGGTCAGGATCAGGCGCTTGCGCTTGGGTGAATTCGGCTGCTGCTCGTGGGAGTGCCGGCCGTGCACGACCAGCGCGGCGCGATCGAGCGCCTGTTCGAAGAACAGCTTGTCGCCTTCGAACTTCAGGCTGTCTGGCATGACGTGCGCCGGATCGGCGAGCATGCCGTCCGCGGAGACGATGACGTAGCCTTCGAAGCGGAAAGACAATTGCCGGCTATTCGGAAACTGTCGTGACGACGCTGTTGACCGGCCGGGTGCTGACTGTCGGCAGCTTGACGTCCTTGAGCAGCTCCTGATCGTATTCGGGCAGCGACGAAGCGGGGAACTTGGCGCGCATCGCCACCACCTTGTAGCCGCCCGCCTTCAGGCGCTTGAGCAACTCGGGCAAGGCCTCCGCCGTATGCTTCTGGAAGTCGTGCATCAAGATGATGCCCTTGCCCTTGCTGTCGAGCTTCTTCATCACGGTCTCGATCACCTTCTCGGGCTTCGAGGCCTTGAAGTCGAAGGAGTCGATGTCGCAGGAGAAGATCGCGACGTTGCGGTTGCCGAGATAGGTGACCATCTCCGGCGGGTGCTGGAGCGCCGGGAAGCGGAAGAACGGCGAGGGCGAGATGCCGCCGAGCGCCCATTTCACCGCGGAAAGACCCTTCTCGATCTCTTCCTTGCGCTGCTGCTCGCTGAGCTTCTTGTTGTTGAGGTTGGCGTGCGACCAGGTGTGGGTGCCCACGGTGTGGCCGGCCGCGTAGACCTGCTTCAGGATCTCCGGCTCATAGGTCGCGTGCTTGCCGATCGAGAAGAAGATGCCGGTGGTGCATTCGTCGGCGAGCGCCTTCAGCACAGCGGGTGTGTTCTTCGGCCAGGGACCGTCGTCGAAGGTCAGCACCACCTCCTTGTCGCGCAGGAAGTCGAGCTCCTTGAAATGCTCGAAGCCAAAGCCGGGGCCCCCCGTGGTGTCGATCTCGACGGTGCGGGCGACGCCGAGCGCGCCGGGCGTGTTGCAGGCGGCACGGGCAGGCTGCGGCGCTTGCTTCGGCGGCGGTGGGAAGGCCGGTTGCGCCGGTGCGGCGGCTGCAGCCGCGGGAGCAGCAGGTGCTGGAGCGGGCACAGCGGCGGGTGCCGCCTGGGTAGCGGCTGCAGGTTTTGCCGCGGGGGTCTGCGACCATGCCGCGCCTGTCAACGCAACTGACATCGCGCTTGCCAAAATCAGTCCTGCTGCCACACGCATGGTGTTGTCCTCGAGATTGATCCCGTTGTTCTGCCGTGGCTTTTCGCTTCCGGCAAAACCATCCTGCCCCAAACAATCCTAGCCTAGATGGTGGGCCCTCGCCATTGCAACGGCTGTTTGGCGCCTCACAACAATTGTGCCCAACCGGATTGGGCTGCGGCCCGTCAGCTGTCGGCCAGCGTCTTGGCGATTGCCGTCTTGATCCGCGTGTCGGCCGGCTCGACCGTGGATGCAAAGACGTCGGCGATGTAGCCGTCACGGCCGATCAGATATTTGTGGAAGTTCCATTTCGGGACCTCCTTTGGCCGCGCCTCTGCCGCCCATTTGTAGAACGGATGCGCCTTCGCACCGACCACGACGGCCTTGGCCGCAATCGGGAAGGTAACGCCATATTGGTGGTGCGCGGTCTCCGAGATCTCGCTGATGCCGCCGGGCTCCTGTCCGCCAAAATCGTTGGAGGGAACGCCGATCACGGTGAGCCCGCGTTCGCGAAACTCGCTCCAGATTTCTTGCAGGCCGGCATATTGCGGCGTGTAACCGCAGAGCGAGGCGGTGTTGACCACCAGCAGCGGCTTGCCGGTGAAAGCCGCAAGGCGGATGTCGTCGCCTGACAATGCAGGGAAGGAAAAGGCGTAGGCCGGTATACGGCTCATGCCGCCGTTGGCCAACGCGCGCGTTGCCGATGCGGCCGTCATCAGAAGCGCGGCGAGCATGGTCCTGCGGTTCAGCATGGCGGCGTCCCCCGACCTGATCCGGGACTCACCTTACTCCGCCGCGGCGATCAGCCTGCTCAACACCACGTTATCTGACGGGGCGAACTGCTCAGTAGAGCCGCACGATGAAGTCGGTGCCTTCGCCGGTCTCGCCCTGGTTGATGCCCTGGTCGGAGATGATGATCGATCCGCCCGATGTCAGCATCTCGTTGATCTTGACCATGGTGTCGGCAGGCATCGAGACGCGGTCGAGCGCCTCGGCCGGGCTGTCCGGTGTCACCACCGGCTTGATGGCGACGGGGATGACGGCGGCACCACGCTGGCGGCGTGTCGCGCGGCCGTCATCTTCGCGCGCGGCAGAGCGGACGGACACCGGCAAGGACACCACCGACCAATGCAGCGCATTGGCATCGGCCTTGTCGACTTCGGCGGTGAAGACATGCGTGCCGAGCGGCCGATCGCTCGCTGCGATCGTGACGGGCACCTCGAATAGCGGCGCAAAGTTCTGCCGCACGTAGAGCTTGGAATCCTTGCGGCTGATGAAGACCGCGATCTGGCCGGCGCGCTTGGGCGCTTCCGGCTTTGCGGCCGGCGCCGGATCGGCGGCGTGGGCTTCGTCCTTCTTGACGTCGGGCATGGCGGCCTGTGCCGGCGCGGTGGCCGGTGCATCGGACGTCTTCGCGGGCTCGGACTTTGCGGTGTCAGACTTTGCGGCGTCAGACTTTACGGCGTCAGACTTGGCAGCCTCTATCTTGTCTCCGGCAGCCGCCGAAGCCTTGGTCGTTTCTTTGGTCGTTTCTTTAAGCGCCTCCGCGGCTTCGACAGGCTTCGCTTCGGTGGTCGCGGGTTCCTGTGGCTTGGCCGCGTCAGATGCCTCAGCGGTCTTGGTCTCAGGCTTTGCCGTCGGCTCGGTCTGGGCCGATGCCGCGGCTTCGCCGCGGGTCGGCGCATTGCCGGTGGTCACGTCCGACATTACGGTGTGGCCTACCGACGAGCGCAGCTCGAGCTCGCCGGCGGCGCTGGCGGTCTTCGTTTCAGCCGGCTTGGCTTCGGCGGCCCAGGTATTGGCCGCGTCCTTGTCGGCCTTGTCGCTGGCATTGGTCTGCGGCTCCAGGCTGGCCGCGGGTTGCGGCGGCACGCGCACGGAGGCGAGCAGCGGATGTGAGAAGTTCTGCGGCGATATCTGGCGGGGCGAAACGATCACGCGCGCGCCCATCCTGGTCCAGTTCCACATCTTCACCGCGAACGCCATCGGCATGCGGATGCAGCCATGCGAGGCCGGATAGCCCGGCAGCACGCCGGCATGCATGGCGATGCCGGACCACGTGACCCGCTGCATGTACGGCATCGGCGCGCCGCTATAGATGTTGGAGTGGTGGAATTTGTGCTTTTGGATGACACTGAACACACCCATCGGCGTCGAATGGCCCTTCATGCCCGTCGACACCGGAGATTCCGCGAACACGCCGTTGGTGTCGTAGACCGTGACTCTCTGCCGGTCGATCGAGACGACGATGACGAGAGGACCTTGCGGTTTCGTGCCGGCTTCTTTCTCGGCAACGACGCCTTTCTTGCCGGCCGCGCCGCGCTTCTGTGGCTTCTGGCGCGGGACTTCGGAATGGCGCTCCTGGCGCCCGTAGAACCCGTCGGAATAATCGGTCCAGTAATAAAACGCTGCGTCTGCCTGGCTTGCGGTACCGATCGCACCCGCCGCCGTCAAAATGGCGACCTGCCAAAGCCGCGTCGGTTTGGCAGAAAAACCGGACCCTTTCACGCTATTCATCTTCCAATCCACAATCCAAATCAGATGTTAGTCTCTCAGAGGGGATACGCGTTCACCAGCACGGCAGTTCTGCCATCAGCTACTTTTGTCCAAACCGTAGCAAGAAAGCCTCACGGAGCGGTAAACGGCGGGCGTGTCGGATTGCGGGCCGTCTTCCTGATCGGCCGCCAGATGCCTACATTGCAGGGACTTGTTACCGGAGAACTTCATGTCATCTCGTTTCCCCGGTCTTTCCGGCATCCGCTTGAAAGGCCTCGCTTTATTCTTCCTGGCGCTGACCGGGTCGGCAACGTCTGCCTCCGCCGCGGACGAGCCCGATCTGATCTTCCGCCGATCGACCGTGTTCAAATGGATGAGCCCGAACGACAAGCTCGCGACCTACGGGTTGGACGATCCTGAGGTCGAGGGCGTGGCCTGTCATTTCACGATACCGGAGAAGGGCGGCTTCAAGGGCTGGTTGGGCCTTGCCGAGGAGGTTTCGGACATCTCGCTCGCCTGCCGTCAGGTCGGCCCGATCAAGTTCAAGAACAAGATGGAGCAGGGCGACGACATGTTCCGCCAGCGCCGCTCGCTGTTCTTCAAGAAGATGCAGATCGTTCGCGGCTGTGACGCCAAGCGCAACGTGCTGGTCTACATGGTTTATTCGGACAGGCTGATCGAGGGTTCACCGAAGAACTCGACCTCGACCGTACCGATCATGCCATGGGGGCCTGCGGACGCAAACGTCCAGAAGTGCGGCGAATTCTTCACTCAGTGACGCGCTTGCGTTCACTCAATGACGTTTGCGTTCACTCAGTGATGCCTGCGCGGCAGGCGCGGGGCTTTGCAAGATGCGAGCCGGTCAGCCGCACGAACATCTGTGGCACGGCCTCAAAGCCGCGGCTCGATTGCAGCACCATTTCGCCCGACGAGGCGGCGCCGCTGCGAACGGGTCGTTGATCTCCGCGGTCTGTCCGTAGGTCCGCATCGCGCGGCCGTGCGCGATCTTGCGCCATCATGATGGCCATTCCTCAAATGAGCGCGCCCAGTGATCCGGACGTCCAGGTTTCGATGGCTTGGGTCGCAGCCGAAGCGCCCCCAGTTCAACAGGGCCCAGCCTTCGTTCGGCTTCTCTTCAGCAGAAAAACGTAAAATGCATGTGAACCGTGTGAGGCGGGACCATGACGGCGCCTATCGTCCGGCGCACGTCCGAGCTCGCACGGAACCTGCCAACGACATTGGGCAGCGGCACGACCCATTTGAAAAGACTGAGATTTTCCGTCGAATGTGTCGTCGCCCCGAGCGGGACGAAACAATTCTCACGGAGATGAAACCATTTTCGGCCTTTGGCGCATCACACGCGAAACCGCCCATGGTTATCACCTCACAACGACGACGGTTCACCGCCGGCCACCGAATTCGGAGACAAGTCCATGCGCACGCTCAGCCTCATCCTTGCTTTTGGTTTCGTGCTCGCCGGCTCCTCGTTCGCAGGCTCGCCGGACGGCAATCTCCCGGGTGTCGGCACCTTCCGGTACAGCGGCTCGCCAATCACGACCACTGCGCCGCAGCCGATCGTGGTCGCCGCGCGCTTCTGATCGCCAACAACAAAAAAACAGCCGATAAAGGCCATCATGCTTGTTCGTTTCGGCGCTGCGGCGTTCATATCTGTTCTGATGATCAGTGCCGCCCAGGCCCAGGTGCGTTCGCCCGCGAGGCTGCCGGATCCCCGCACCGAATTCGTGCGTCAGTGTGCGCCGCGCATGCTCGGGCGCTGGGAACATCCGGAGGAAGTCTGCGGCTGCCTGCACGACCATGCCGCCGCGGTCGTCGAGGATCGGGATTTGCGCGAGGCGCTGCTGCGCGGCATCAGCGAGACCGGCGTGCCGACGATCGAGACCGATTGGGTGCCGACGTCCAAGCAAGGCGAGATCGGGCCGACCTTCACCAAAATCGCCAAGCCGACCCTGCAATGCATGTTCGATCCGGCCAAATCGTAGCCGTCACCTCGATCTTGGACCGTGTCGCGGCACGCAGACGCTGGTCCGCGCCACGCCCTTCTCGGTCATCTTGGCGCCGCGCACTTCCTTGATCTGTCCGGCGGGGCAGGTTCCGTCATCCACCTGAACGCGCTGGCCGAGCTTGAGATCGACGATGTCCTGCTCGCGTCCGATCGTGCCTGCGTGCGCCGTCGCGGCGAGTGCGATGGAGATCAGGAGCGAGAGTCCAGTCGCACGGCACAGCAGCATGGTGTGAGGTCCCCATCGATGCCGCAATGTAGGGAGCGGCAGCCGATTCTCATAGTGAACGTTCGTCATGCCCGCCGGGCCGGCTTGCTCCTCGCACGCAAGGCCGCGCGCGATTCCCGCGCGAGCCGCTCGGCGGAAGCCACGAGCTTCGGAACCGAGTGGCCGGAAAATCCCAGCACGAAACCGGGCAGGGGACGTGCCCGTGAATAGGTGTCGGCCAATAGCCAGCCTTCGGCGCCGGCGGCCTGCTTGGCTTCTGCCGCAACGGGCAGGTCCACCGAGGGATCGAACCGGGCGACAAGATGCAGACCCTGTGACGGGACCGGCACCGACAGCACGCCGTCGGATGCGGCTTCCAGGGTCTCGGCCAGCGCGTCGCGCGCCTCGCGGTACAGCTTGCGCACCCGCTTCAGGTTCGCGGCAAACGCGCCGGAGTTGAGCATGTCGGCCACCGCGCCCTCCATCAGCGTGCCGGGAAACCGGTCGAGCGCGGCCCGCGCGGCGGTGACGTCCGCGATCAGGCGCTCGGGCAGGGCGCAATAGCCGATGCGCAGGCCCGGAAACAGCGTCTTGGCGAACGTGCCCATGTAGATCACGCGCTGGAGGTGATCGATGCCTGCAAGCGACATCAGCGGCGCGCCATCATAACGGAACTCACTGTCGTAATCGTCCTCCAGCACGAAGGCGCCAGCCTGCTTCGCCCAGTCCAGCAGCTCGAGCCGCCGCGGCATCGACATCTGCACGCCCAGCGGAAACTGGTGCGACGGCGTCACATAGGCTGCGCGCGCGGACCGCGCCGCATTGCGGCCCCTGGCGACACGCATGCCGTACGCGTCGACGGGAACGGGCACGGCGCGATAGCCGCAATGCGCGATAGTTTTCCGCGCAGCCGGGTAGCCGGGGTCTTCGCACCAAACCTGGTCGTTCGGCTTCAGAATCGCGCTCAGCACGATGCGTAGCGCATGCAGCGTGCCTGACGTCAGCATGATCTGATCGGGATCGCAGCGCAGGCCACGCGCCGACAAAAGATGATCGGCGATGGCGGCACGCAGCTCGCGGCTTCCACGAGGATCGCCATAATGCAGATGCTCCGCGCCGAAGGCGCGCATGCGCCGGCCGATGAAGGCGCGGAAACGCTGCACGGCTCGCGCGTCGATATGGGTGCAGCCGAGCGAAAACGCGCCTTGCCCCGGCGTTTCGACGATGATCTTCGGCCGCTTCGGCTCGGCCGCGCGCGCGGGGATACGCGCGGCGACGAACGTGCCGGAGCCGACGGCGGCGTCGGCAAAGCCGTCGGCGATCAGGCGCTCATAGGCGGTGACGACGGCGTTGCGCCGAAAGCCGGTCTGTTTGGCCAGCGTGCGCGACGGCGGCAGCGGCTCCCCGGGTTTCACCAGGCCGTCGACGATCATCTCGCACAGTGCCTGATACAGCCGGTGCGCCGACGAGGCGGCGGCCGTGATGTGCGGGCCCGTGAGGTCGAGCGGCAGCTCGGCCTTGGCCGGCGAGGGGACAGAATTGGTCGGAATTTTTTGCATGGAATTGGCACTATCGCAGACCAAATCCAGGGCTACAACTGCTCGGGAATTGTACCAGTCCGACAGGAGCGGCCGTGAGCCAGACCGAGAGCCAAAATTCCTATCCGACGTCCGCGCGCAACCAGGTGAAGCGCCGTCACGACCGCGGCTTCTACGATCACGATACCGTTCATCGCATCCTGGATTCTTCGATGCTCTGCCACGTCTCTTACGCGATCAACGGCCAACCCTATTGCACGCCCACTTTCTTCTGGCGCGAAGGGACCAAGCTGTACTGGCACGGATCGAGCGCCAGCCGCATGCTGCGCAACCAGACCAAGGGCGAACGCGTGTGCCTGACGGTCGCCCATCTCGACAGCCTGGTGCTGGCGCGCTGCGGGTTCAATCACTCGGCCGACTACCGCGCCGTGATGGCGTTCGGCACCGCCTATCTCGTCACCGATCCAGAGGAGAAAGAGCGCGCGGTGATCGCCATGGTCGACCGCTTCTTCCCGGATCGCACCGCAAGCCTGCGGGCGACCAATACGCAGGAGATCAAGGCGACCTCCTTCATCGCGATGGAGATCGAGGAAGCCTCCGCGAAAGTCCGTGCCAAGGGTGTCGCCGACGATGACGAGGACTACGAATTGCCGATCTATGCCGAACGCATTCCGGTGCGCACCGTGCTCGGCGCGCCGGAACCTTGCCCGCGGCTGCTCGACGGCGTGAGCCGGCCGGCGACACTGAATGGCTATTCCGAGGGCCGGCTGCTCGAAGATGCATTGCGGGATGCCTATTTTGCAGAGTACCCGAACGGCTGAAATCGGCTAGCTTGCGCTCCATCGATGATCTGAATGCCCAATTGGAGTTGCCTGATGAATGCCGAAACGCAGCAGAGGATTCTTGGCGCCGTCGACGCCGGCTTCGAAGCCCAGCTTGCGATCACAAGCGATTTCGTCGCGATCCCCTCGACCCGCGGGGCGGAGGGACCGTGCCAGGACATGATCGGCGACCTTCTGCGCGAGCGCGGCTACGAGGTCGACGACTGGCACATCAATGTCGACGACCTCAAGGATTTGCGCGGCTTCGGGCCCATCGAGCATGACTTCTCGAAGGCGCGCTCGGTGGTCGGGACCTATCGTCCGCAAACGAATGGCGGCAAATCGCTGATCCTGCAGGGCCACTGCGACGTCGTGCCCGCGGGGCCGCTGGAACTGTGGGACACCCCGCCATTCTCGCCCGTCATTAAGGACGGCAAGATGTTCGGCCGCGGTGCCTGCGACATGAAGTCGGGCACCATCGCAGCCCTGTCAGCGCTCGATGCGATCAAGGCCGCGGGCCTCAAGCCGACGGCGCGGATTCATTTCCAGTCCGTGATCGAGGAGGAGAGCACCGGCGTCGGTGCGCTCTCGACGCTTCAGCGCGGCTATCGTGCGGACGCCTGCTTCATCCCTGAGCCGACCGGCGGCAAGATGGTGCGCTCGCAGGTCGGCGTGATCTGGTTTCGTCTGCGCGTGAAGGGCCATCCGACCCACGTCGCCTTCGCCGGCTCCGGCGCGAACGCAATCATGGCTGCCTATCATTTGATCCAGTCGCTGCAAAAGCTCGAGGTCGAGTGGAACGAGCGTGCGAAAGCCGATCGGCACTTCAAGACGCTGAACCATCCCATCAACTTCAACCCCGGCATCATCAAGGGCGGCGACTGGGCTTCCAGTGTGCCGGCCTGGTGCGACGTCGATTGCCGCATTGCAGTGTTGCCGGGCTGGTCGATCGCCGATCACCAGAAGGAGATCATGGCCTGCGTTGCTGCTGCCGCGCGCAACCACCGCTTCCTCGCCAACAATCCGCCGGAGATCGAATGGTCGGGCTTCTTGTCGGAGGGGTATGAACTGACTGACGCCGCCGCGCCCGAGGCGGCGTTCGGCAAGGCCTTCAACAGCGTCTATGGCGGCGAGGTCGAAGACCTCGTCTTCACCGCGCTCACCGACACCCGCTTCTATGGCCTCAATCACGGTATCCCAAGCCTCTGCTTCGGCGCGAGCGGCGGCGAGATGCACGGCTTCAATGAATTCGTCGATCTGGACTCGCTAAGGAAGACGACCAAGGCGATGGCGCTGTTCATCGCGGATTGGTGCGGGGTCGAGAAGGGGTAGGTCTCGTGTCCCGGCTCTGCGGCGTAGCGCGAAGCTGTGCGCCGCAGAGCCGGGACCCACGTCACCGCACACGTTGGACCCCGGTTCAGCAGCGCACCGCTTCGCGCTGCGCTGCGCCCGGGGAACGAACCAGACAAAGCTTCGCCTGCCCAATCCACCGGCGCCCCAAATCCTTTAAGCTTAAACTAAAGACTAGGATGCCGCCCGCGCCGGTGGCAGACTGGCGTCAGGTCCACAAGGCCTGAGTCCGTCGAGGAAGCAGCGATGCGCGATTGGGATGATGCTTACGCCAATTCAGCCCATATCCCGGGCTCGGACAAGATGCCGGCGCAATGGACGGAGCGGGCGGCGGCTTACCGCGCCGGTCTGAAAGGTTTTCGCGCTGACATCGCCTATGGCCCGGCTGAGCGCCAGTGCCTCGACCTGATCCTGCCCGACGGCGACAGTAAGGGCCTCGTCGTGTTCGTCCACGGCGGCTACTGGATGCGCTTCGACAAATCGACATGGACTGATCTCGCCGAAGGCGCGCGTCAACACAGCTGGACGGTGGCATTGCCGAGCTACACGCTGGCGCCATCCGCGCGCATCTCAGACATCACCGCCGAGATCACCGCCGCCATCTCCAAGGCGGCTTCGCTCGTCGCAGGCCCGATCCGGCTCGCCGGCCACTCCGCCGGCGGGCATCTCGTCACGCGCATGCTGTGCGATGATAGCCGGCTCGAGCCCGCCGTCTTCAACCGCATCGTCGGCACGCTCTCGATCAGCGGGCTGCATGATCTGCGTCCGCTGCTCAAGACCAGGATGAACGAAACGCTGCGCATGACGATGGAGGAGGCGACGCTGGAAAGCGCGGCGCTGCATCTGCCGCGCGGGCATTCGCCCGTGACCGTCTGGGTCGGCGGCAACGAGCGACCCGAATTCATCCGCCAGTCCGATCTGATGGCCAATGTCTGGACTGGATTCGACGTGTCGACGCGCCTCGTTGTCGATCCCGGGCTGAACCATTTTACCGTGATCGACGCCCTCAAGGACCCGTCATCGCCAATCACCGCGCGCCTGATCGGCCTCGACTGACGAGGCCTGGAAGATCGATCGAAAGGGCTTGTCATGACGTCCAGCGACTACGATCCCGCAAGCGACGGCGCCGAGACCGATTTCGCCCGGCGCATGTCCTATGGCAACTATCTGGCGCTGGACGCCATTCTCGGCGCGCAGCATCCGCTCTCGGAAGCGCATGACGAGATGCTGTTCATCATCCAGCATCAGACCACCGAACTCTGGATGCGGCTCGCTATCCACGAGCTCAGCGCCGCACGCCGCGCGATCGGAAAGGACGAGGTCGCCCCCGCGATGAAGATGCTGGCGCGGATGTCGCGCATCTTTGAACAGCTCAACAATGCCTGGGACGTGCTGCGCACCATGACGCCCAGCGAGTACACGCGCTTCCGCTCGCAGCTTGGCCAGTCCTCAGGCTTCCAGTCGCGGCAATACCGGCTGATCGAATTCCTGCTCGGCAACCGCAACCACGCCATGCTCAAGCCGCACGCGCACGATGTGGAAACCACGCAGCTGCTCGAAGCCGAGCTGGCGACGCCAAGCCTCTATGACGAGGTGCTGCGGCTCGCCGACCGCAACGGGCTCAAAATGCCCGCGGCCGTGCTGGCGCGCGATGTTCGAGAGACCCATAGCTTCAATGAAGGCGTTCTGCAGGCCTGGCGTATCGTCTACGAGGCGCCGGAGACGCACTGGATGCTCTACGAGGTCGCCGAAAAGCTGGTCGATTTCGAGGATTATTTCCGGCGCTGGCGTTTCAACCATGTGACGACGGTCGAGCGCGTCATCGGCTTCAAGCGCGGCACCGGCGGCACCGGCGGCGTCAGCTATCTCAAGCGCATGCTGGAAGTGGAGCTGTTCCCCGAACTCTGGCGCGTGCGCACGATCCTGTAGAGATTTTCATGACCAAGCTTCGCGTCTACGTCGACACCAAAGCGCTGTTCCATATGCCTGACGGTGTAATCTATCTCGACGGTAATTCGCTCGGCGCGTTGCCGCTTGGCGTTGCCGAGCGCGTCAGCCGCATCATCACCGCCGAGTGGGGCGACCAGCTGATCCGCGCCTGGAACAGTGCGGGCTGGTATGCCCAGCCGCGCCATGTCGGCGATCGCATCGCGCGACTGATCGGTGCGGAAGCCTGCTCAGTGATGGTGGGCGATACTCTGTCGCTGAAAGTCTATCAAGCGCTCGCGGCCGCGCTCGACATGAACGCGTCGCGCAAGGTCGTCCTGTCAGACGCCGGCAATTTCCCGACCGACCTCTACATGGCCGAAGGCCTGATCGCGACGCTCGGCCGTGGCCATCAATTGCGCCTGGTGGCGCCGGAGGAGATCGAGGCTTCGTTGTCGGAGGAGATCGCGGTGCTCTACATCACCGAGGTCGATTACCGCACCGGACGACGCCACGACATCTCGAAGCTGACCGCAAGAGCGCATGCGCTCGGCATTGTCACGGTCTGGGACCTCGCGCATTCGGCCGGCGCACTGCCGGTTGACCTTGCCGGCACCGGCGCTGATTTCGCCGCCGGGTGCACCTACAAATACATCAACGCCGGCCCCGGCGCGCCGGCCTTCCTCTACGTCGCGCCGCGCCACGCCGACAGCGTGCGCGCCGCGCTGTCGGGGTGGATGGGCCACGCAAAGCCGTTCGCGTTCGAATTGGCCTATGCGGCTGCGGGCGGCGTCGAGCGCATGCGCATCGGGACACCTCCAGTGCTGGCGATGGCGGCGCTGGAGGCCTCGCTCGATATCTGGGACAGGGTCGATATCGCGGAGGTCCGGGCCCGCTCGCTGGCGCTCGGCGATCTCCTCATCAGCGAAGTCGAGCGCCGCTGCCCGCAGCTGACGCTCGTTACCCCGCGCGCCCATGAGCGCCGCGGCTCGCAAGTCTCGTTCGCCTTCGAGGGCGGCTATGCCGCGATGCAGGCCCTCATCGCCCGCGGCGTCATCGGCGATTTCCGCGCGCCTGACATCATGAGGTTCGGCATCACGCCGCTGTATATCGGCGAGGCCGAGGTCATGAAGGCAGCCGAGATCATCGAGGAGGTGATCGCGGGCGAGGTGTGGCGGCGGCCGGAGTATCAGGTCGTGAATGCGGTGACTTGAGAAGGGTCTGCCGTGAAGTGGCGCATGGCGGCACCATACGCGCAAACGCTCCGTCCAATGTCACGGCGGCTATGACCTCGGACGTCATTGCTTTGCCGCGCGAAGCAATTCACGCTGACTCAACAATGAATTGGGAGGAGATCCGATGACGCCGCTCGAGAAACTTAAAGCAATGAAGATGCCGTTCGCCGAGCTTAAGGGCGTCGAGTTCGTCGAGGCCGGGAAAGATCGCGTGGTGGCGCGGATGATGGTCAGGCCCGATCTCTGCACGCTTCATCACACCATCCACGGCGGCGCGGTGATGGCGCTCGCCGATTCCGTTGGCGCTGCGGCGACCGTGATCAACCTGCCGGAGGACGCCAAGGGCACGACCACACTCGAGAGCAAGACCAATTTCATCGGCGGAGCCAAGGAGGGAACCACGGTCGTTGCAACCGCTACCCCGATCCATCGGGGCCGGCGGACCCAGGTCTGGACCACCCGGCTGGAGACCGAGGACGGCAAGCTGGTCGCGGTGGTGACCCAGACCCAGCTGGTCCTCGTATGAATACAGCGGTTGATTTTGTTAACGAATTGGTCGTCTGCGATGCCCGAAACTTGGGCAGGTTCCCATCTTGAAAGGCTTGTTGCGATGCACAATATTGGAGGTCTAGGGATTCGAACGCCTCCTCGAGGGACACCAAGAGGAGTTTAGACTTGTCACTCGAAGCAGATTTCGCACTTGAAGAAACCAACCGCACGAAGTCCGTTCAGGGCTATGTGCGGACCTTGAGCCAACAGGAAGAATTGCCGCTTTTGCGCGATCACCTGCTGAGGCTCGATGCCGGAAGCCGGCACGACCGTTTCAACGGTTTTCTCGACGACAGTTTTATCGAGCGTTACGCCGGCCGCTGTGCCGAGGACGGCACTGTGATCGTCGCCTACATCGTCGACGGCGTGGTCCGCGGTGCAGCCGAGCTGCATCCGCCTGAGGACGATTCACTGCCCGAGGTCGCCTTCAGCGTGGAGGCCTCAGCGCGGCGCCAGAACGTCGGCACCGTGCTGTTCAGCCGCCTGATCGCGGAAGCGCGCTGGAAAGGCTACAAGCGCCTGCGCATCACCACGGGCGCCGAGAATCACGCGATGCGGGCGCTCGCCAGGAAGTTCGGGGCGGATCTGCAATTCCGTCATGGCGAATCGACCGGGACGATCGATCTCGCCAGGGCACCTGAGGACGAGTTCGCCGATCTCGCGGCCTCGCCATTCACGGCCGGCCGCGCTCTGCTCAGCTTCAACTCGACCTGCTGGAAGATCATCTCCAGCATCTATGGCAATCGCGCCGCCTGACCTGAAACAGCCGACTGGAATCAAAAAAGCGGACCGGCAAAACTGGTCCGCTTTCGTATTGGAAACAGAGAACTGAGCGCTCAGGTGCCGGTGCGCTTGTCGTTGCCGAAGCGGCGCACGACGCGGCGTTCGACCACCACCGAGCGCTGCGCGCCCTGTTCGCCGGCGATCACGCGGGTCGAGGTGATGCGGCTGTTGGTGCGAACCTGCTTCTTGACCTCGGCCTGGACGACATCGAGCGGCATGCCCATCAGGGCTGCGGCGATCTCGGCCTGCTGCTCCTGATCGTCAGTGATGCCGACGGCGGCGAAGATCGCCTCGTCCAGGGTCGGCGGATCGTGGCGCACGCGCCGCGTGCCATATTTGGTATTCCAGTCTGTGTTCATAACGGCCTCGTTTCGATGCCGGGATACCTAGTGCCGTCCATGTTGCATTGCAATATGAATTTCATGTGGCAGCTCAGCTATGCACCGGTTGGGTGTCAGGGCGGTGACGCGACACCCTCAACAACCTCAGCCCGCTGTTGCGGCCAGCGCTTCAGCGCCGCGCGTCCGGCCTCGGTCAGCCCGTAGATTCCCCGCTCCGTGCGTTCGAACCAGCCATACACATTGTTAAGCATGATCTTGCCGGCATCGGGACAGCGTTGGCGCAATTCGACCACGCGCCGCGGGCCGGCCGCAAGCTCCGAGGCGCAGGCGAGAGCCTGCTGCCGATAGGCCGTCATGATCGGCGCGCGGGTGCTGCCGCCCAGCACAGGATCGCCCTGGCGGCGCTGATGCTCTGCGACCAGGCGCGAACGCACCTTCGGCTCACGGCGCGGAGCTGCCGTCGGCGGCTTCACCAGCACCTCGACCTGGCCGCGGTCGGTCACTCCGAGCATACCGAAGCCGAGACGGCGGCAGAGATTGCGATAGCGCGCGTCAGTCTCGCGTCCCTTGCCGCGCGCTGACATCTTTGCGGCGATCCAGACCTCGTCGCCGGCGGGTGCGCGGTCGACCGCCTGAAGAATCAGCTCGAGATTGAAGGCGAGCTTGAGCTCGCCGATCACTACGACAGGCGGATCGCCGGCGCTGAGGCCCACGAGATCGCAGCCGACGATCTCGCCCTTGACCGTGAAGCCCAGCTCTTCGAGGAAGCGTTTGACAGGCAGATAGAGCGTGGTTTCCACGGCACGTCCGATCGGAGAATCAGTTGCGGGCAGTGTAGAGCTTTCCTGGTCCCGATTGAATCGGAGCAGGGGCAGAGACAATCAAGCCGGTATGCGACTAAACCCGCCCGCCCACCGGGATCAGCGCGCCGGTAACGCCGCTTGCGGCGTCGCTGGCGAGGAACAGGATGACCTCCGCGAGCTCCTGGGGCGTCACCCATTTGGCGAAGTCCGCTTTCGGCATGTCGGCGCGGTTGGCCTTGGTATCGATGATCGAAGGGAGCACTGCGTTCACCGTGACCTTGCCTTTCCACTCGCTCGCAAGCGCCTCGGTGAGGCGATGGACGCCGGCTTTCGACGCCGCATAGGGGCCCATGCCCGAGCCGGCCTGAAGCGCGCCCATGGCGCCGACATTGACGATGCGACCGGCATTGGAGGCTGCCAGATGCCGCAGCGCCGCGTGCGAGGCGTTGAGCGCCGTCAGCACGTTGAGCGCATGCATGTGCTGCCATGTCTTGATATCGCCGTCGCCGATGGTCTCGAAGGCGAATCCGCCGGCGATGTTGATCAACCCATCGAGCTTGCCGAAGTGCTTCGCGGCCGCATCGACCGCCGTCTTCGCCTGCGCCGCGTCGGACAGATCGACGCCGCCGATCTCGATGCGCTCAGGCGTCGCGGAGATTTGCGATGGCGCATGGTCGATGCCGGCGACGCGCGCGCCGCGCGACTGCGCGGCCTCGGCGACGACTTTTCCAAGTGCGCCGAGTGCTCCGGTCACGATCAGAACCTTGCCTTGCATCGTCGTTCTCCCGGCACGGCCAATTCAGATTTACGGCCGCTTACGATTGCAGATAACGCGCCTTCAGCGCGGTCCGCTCCGGTGTGCCGAGCTTGAGGCCGTCGCGCAAGTAGGTTTCGAGATCGCCATATTCCTTGCCGACGGCTTCGAAAGCCGCGGCAAGATACGAGGCATCGACGTTACCGATGGCATTGCGGACGTCCTCGGGCAGATCGGTGGCGGCCGTCGCATCGCGCTTGTAGTGCTGGTTGGTCAGCAGGTAGTCCTCTGCAATGACCTCGTCGGCGACGCCGAGCGCATGCAGGATGAGCGCGCTGGCAAAGCCGGTGCGATCCTTGCCGGCGGTGCAGTGAATGACGAGCGGCGCGCGGTCCTCCAGGAGATAACCGAACAGGGTGCGGAAACTGGCCGTGTTGTGGCGGACATAGTTGCGATAGGATTCGCGCATGAGTTCGAGCGCGACCGGCGCGGTCAGCGAGCCCCGGGCGAGTTCGGCGCGCAATGCGGCCACGACCGTCGGCTCGATCGGCAGTGAATGCACGGCGATCTCGTTCACCACACAGACGCCCGCCGTCCGCTCCTCGACACCGCGAAAGTCGAACGCGCTGCGCACGCCGAGCGCACGGACGATCTCGATATCCGCGACGGTGAGCTGGCCGAGATGGTTGGAACGGAAGATGTGCCGCCAGCGCGTGGTACGGCCATCTGCGGTCGGATAGCCGCCGAGGTCGCGAAAATTGCTGGCGCCTTGCAGGGCGAGGTGGCGAGCGGGGGCGACTTGCAAAGAGGAGTCTTGTAAAGAGGAGTCTTGCATGAGATCAGCTTGGGTTATGGTTCCATGGACGCGCGACGGGCGTCCTTGAGATCTATTACAGGGGGCGATCATGGGCCGGCACAAGGCCATTCTTTTGGCGGTCGCCATGCTGGCGGGCGGAATTATCGGTGCACGGCAGGCCGATGCGCAGACGTTCCGAAGCTATCGCTGCGCCGATGGTACGCAATTCATCGTTGGGTTTTATGACGAGGACAAGCGCGCCTTCCTCCAGATCGACGGCGAGCCGGTCACGCTCGCCAAGCGGCTGACGGTTTCCGGCGCGCGCTACTCGGGGGTGGGGATCACGCTTGTGATCGGCAAGACCGGGAGCACCACCGTCAGGCATCTGAAGCGGCCGGTCACGGCTTGTGCGGGGATCTGAACGGCGGCAATCCCGCAGGAATCAAAAAGGCCGAAACATCGTTGTTTCGACCCTTTTTCAAACTGCCGCCGGTTGCCCAAGAGAGCGCGGCGATATCAAACCGACCAAAGGCATCAGCGATCCCATTTCGGCTTGGCTTCGTCGATCGCGTCCTGATGATACCAGCTGCCGCTGCAGATCGTCTCGTTCACGGGGAGAGAGACGTGATCGGCAAGGCCGGTTTCACCGTAGCGGCGTCCTGCGAGCGCCGCGCGGCCCCCGACAGGGAATTGGTAGATCGTTGCAGATCCGTGACTCAGACCATTGTTCATCATTTCGATTTCTCCTCCGGCCCAGGCGATCGCCTCCATGGTGCGCCCGACTCGTTCGATTGTGGTTACTGGATTCCCCATATCGGCCGCGCATCCTGAAATGCAAAGTGCTGAAAAGGAAATCAGTTGCAGCCCATTTTGTAGGCAAGAAGCCTTCTGCATCCCCCAAGGCACCATGGCAGTGACCAACGCGTTGGCCATTCCAAAGGTTGCTAGCCGGGGGCAGCGCTTTTGCGAAAATTGCTGGACGCTGATGCGCGTTTCATCGGCAACCTCCGGCACGCGTTCGCCTGCTCCAGAATCAGGCGTTTTCAGCGGGATTTTTGCGGTGCAGCTTCACGCAAAGGTGCGCCGCTATGACGCACGCCGCGGTGGTCGATCTGCCTCGATCGAGGGCAGGCCGGTAGCGGTGGAAAACCTCCCGCACTGCGGCCTTTTGGCACGTTAAATGCTTGTGAAGGGTCGGCCGATGGTGGCCGGGTAAACAATCGTGCGGGGGCCTACGGCCCCCACCTTTCGCATCATCTACAGAGAGGCTCAATGACCAAGTACAAGCTCGAGTACATCTGGCTCGACGGATATTCGCCGACTCCGAACTTGCGCGGCAAAACTCAGATCAAGGAATTTTCGTCGTTCCCCACGCTCGAGCAGCTTCCGCTCTGGGGCTTCGATGGCTCCTCCACCCAGCAGGCCGAGGGCCACAGCTCCGATTGCGTGCTGAAGCCGGTCGCCGTGTATCCCGACGCCGCGCGTGAGAACGGCGCGCTCGTGATGTGCGAAGTCATGATGCCCGATGGCAAGACCCCGCACTCCACCAACAAGCGCGCGACCATTCTCGACGATTCCGGCGCCTGGTTTGGCTTCGAGCAGGAATACTTCTTCTACAAGGACGGCCGTCCGCTCGGCTTCCCGGCCTCGGGCTATCCCGCGCCGCAGGGTCCGTACTACACCGGCGTCGGCTACGCGAACGTCGGCGACGTCGCGCGCAAGATCGTCGAAGAGCATCTCAACCTCTGCCTTGCGGCAGGCATCAATCACGAAGGCATCAACGCGGAAGTTGCGAAGGGCCAGTGGGAATTCCAGATCTTCGGCAAGGGCTCCAAGAAGGCCGCTGACGAAATGTGGATGGCTCGCTACCTGTTGCTGCGTCTCACCGAGAGCTACGGCATCGACATCGAATTCCACTGCAAGCCGCTCGGCGACACCGACTGGAACGGCTCCGGCATGCACGCCAACTTCTCGACCGAGTATATGCGTACGGTCGGCGGCAAGGAGTACTTCGAGGCGCTGATGGCGGCCTTCGACAAGAACATCATGGACCACATCGCCGTCTACGGCCCGGACAACGACAAGCGTCTGACCGGCAAGCACGAGACCGCGCCGTGGAACAAGTTCAGCTACGGCATTGCCGATCGCGGTGCCTCGATCCGCGTTCCGCACTCCTTCGCCAACAACGGCTACAAGGGCTATCTGGAAGACCGGCGTCCGAACTCGCAAGGCGACCCATACCAGATCGCTTCGCAGATTCTGAAGACGATCGCGTCCGTGCCGGTCGACAAGAAGGCCGCGGCCTAAGATCCTCCCGGCCCGGGCTGGGGAACTGGCCCGGGTTGGACTTTGATCCGCCGGAGTCGAAAGACTCCGGCGGATTTTTGCATCCTGATGACAGTCGTTGCGGAGGCCCCTCGGACCTCGATCGCGCGAAATTTGTCCATCGCCGCCGAAAGCGGGATAGAGTGCGTCTGGATGCACGCAGGGCCGGGGACGGCTGGTGTTTGAAGGCTTCTACAAGGTGAGATTTCAACTCGGCGACGGGGTCGGCCGAAGCGTGATGCATGCCAGCAACGGCAAGATGCTGGGCGGCAATTCGGCGTTCGCCCATATCGGCACCTACGCCAAGACCGAAGGCGGCGTCGAGGTCGTGATCAGCACCGTTCGCCACAACCCCGACCCGAGCTACCGCGCCATGGCGGGGACCGACGACGCGACCTTGCTGGCCAAGGGTTGGGCCGACGGCGATCTCTATCGTTTCAAGGGCGAGCTGAAAGAGCTGCCCGGCGTGCCCTTCCAGTCGTTGATGACGCCGATCACCGAAGACGAGGTGCCGATCGCCGGCGGCGTCGGCGAAGCCGGCATCGCCGACGGGCTCTACTCCTTGCATCTGCGCCTGCTCGACGGCGTCGACGGCGGCCTCACCGGCGTGATGCTGCTCAACAAGGGCCGTATCCTCGGCGGCGATGCCTCGTTCTACTATCTCGGCAGCTACACCGCCGCCAACGGGCGCTGGAAGGGCCAGATCCTCAATCAGGAGCACACGCCGGCCAAGGACGATCCGATCTTCGGCGGCCACGAGGTCGGCATCGGCTTCTCCGGCACCTATGACGCTGAGCAGGCGGTGCTGGAGGCGACGGCGCTCGCCGGCAAGCGCAGCCTGCGCCTGACCGCCGCCCTCAAGCTGATGCACCGCGCCTGATCGCTACAGGAATCGCTTATGGAAAAAATTCGCATGCTCTCGACGCTCGGCCTGATGGGCGCGATGCGCAGCCTGTCCTCCGCCTTCGAAGACGCGACAGGCATCCATATCGATGCCGACTTCGCGCCGACCCTGGCCTTGCTGAAGCGGCTGCGCGACGGCGAGGCCGCCGACCTCGTGATCCTCACCCGTGAGGGGCTCGACGAGATGATCGGCGAGGGCCGCGTGGTCGCCGAAAGCGCGGCCGACCTGGCGCGCTCCTTCGTCGGCATCGCGGTGCGGGCAGGGCAAGTGCATCCCACCATCTCCAGCGAAGCCACATTGCGCAAGACGCTGCTCGCGGCGCGGTCCGTCGCCTATTCGCGGCTGGGTGCGAGCGGGGTTTATTTCGCGCAGTTGATCGTGCGGATGGGGATCGCGGCAGAGATCAGCGCCAAGGCTGCTATCGTCGAGCAAGGCTTTACCGCGGAGCGGCTCGTGAGCGGCGAAGCAGACCTCGCCGTGCAGCAGATCAGCGAGCTGAAGCAGGTCGAAGGCATCGAGGTGATCGGCCCGATCCCGCACGACCTGCAAACGCCGGCCGTGTTCTCCGCCGGCCGCATGGCCAGCGCGAAGCAAGCCGACGCAGCGGACCGGCTGCTGCGCTACCTGGCATCGCCCGAGGTCGTCCCCGTGCTGCGCCAATCGGGACTCGAGCCTTGAATTTGCCGGGGCGGGGACCCAGCGTAGTGTCCATGCGGACTTTCCTCGTTGCCATCCTCCTCACGCTTGCGGCGCCGTTGTCGGCGCATGCGCAATCGGCCGATCTCGTCCTGTGCGACCGGGTCGCCGCCGATCCCGGCGATCCCGACAAGCCGACCGATATGAGAGGCGTGACGGAGATTGCAGCTTCCGACGTCGCGACCGCGATCAAATTCTGCAAGCAGGCCGCGTCGTCAGCGCGGCGCGCGATGTTCGCGCTCGGCCGCGCCTATGCGGCCAACCAGCAGACGGCCGAAGCGATGGCTGCCTGGCGCAAGGCTGCCGACAAGGGATCGAGTGCGGCAATGGTCGAACTCGGTGTGGCCTACGGCACCGGCTCCGGCGTCGCCAGGGATGAAGCGCAGGCGCGCAAATTGTTCGAGAAGGCGGCGCAGGCCGGCAATCCCCGCGGCGTCAGCAATCTCGCAGCGCTCGGCGGTACCGGCGGCGCCGCCCCGGCCGATCCCGCGCAGGCGCGCGCATTGCTCGGCAAGGCGGCCGAGACCAATGCGGAGGCGCAGTACCAGCTCGGTGTGATGCTCTCCGAAGGCACAGGCGGTGCGAAGGACGACGCCGCGGCGCGCGCGCTGTTCGAGAAAGCGGCGGCGCAAAACCATCCCGGCGCGCTGGAGCGGATGGGCGCCTTCGCGCAGGAAGGCCGCGGCGGGCCAAAGGACAAGGACGCCGCGAAATCCTATTACGAGCGCGCCGCAGCGCTCGGCGACGAGGATGCCAAGCAGGCACTAGAGCGGCTGCGCTGTCCCTATGCGATCAAGGACAAGCAGGGCAAGCTCGTCACCACGCTGTGCTTCTGAGCGTCGCCGGAGGGAAGCGGTCTTTCGGCCGTTGGCAGGCAAGCGTGACGGAACCTGGCTCGTCCGTACACTGTTGATGGCGAGACAG
Source organism: Bradyrhizobium sp. 132 (assembly GCF_023074185.1). Taxonomy (GTDB): domain Bacteria; phylum Pseudomonadota; class Alphaproteobacteria; order Rhizobiales; family Xanthobacteraceae; genus Bradyrhizobium. The sequence continues at coordinate 370,951 of NZ_JADPKY010000094.1, forward strand.
AACGGAGTGCAACTATGATCCGCAAACTGGCATCCGGCGAATACCGCCTCTATTCACGCAAGGTGAATCCCAAGACCGGCAAGCGCCGCAACCTCGGCACATTCAGAAGCAGAGCTGCGGCCGAAAAGCACGAGCGCGATGTGCAGTATTTCAAGCGTCACTGACGCATGAGGAGGGCCGTCCAGCGCCGGCCGCAACAAAAAAGTCGAAAAACAACCCCATGCACAGTAGCCAAGTCGTTGAAATCACTTGGCTGCTGAAATCACCCTTTTGGGTGAAATCGCTCATTGCGGATTTAGCGAAAGCAACTTGCTCCGTCGGGCAAAACAGGGGCATGATGGCATCATGGCAAGCGTGGCTCCGCGAATGGCCCTGCGCGGAAAAGCCGGATGGCCTTGGTGGGGCGGCGGTGCTAGTTAGCCCGCTATTCCATTTTATTTTACAGGTCAATTGCGTTGCTGGACGGACTTTACAAGGTTGAATACGGCATCCACGATGCGTTCGGCCGCAGCATCATGTGCTTGCATGACGGCAAGATGCTGGGCGGCAATTCGGCGTTCGCGCACCTTGGAACGTATCAGGAGCGCGACAACGGCGAGATCGTAGCCGAAGTGATCACCGAACGGCATAACGACGATCCTCACCACAAGCCGCTGATGGGCGCGGACGTCGCCTCGATCGGCGCACGCGGGCGATTAATCGGCGACCAGATTCGTCTAGCGGGCAGCGCGGACACCATGCCGGGGGGGCATTTCTGGGCCAATCTGACGCGGCTCGACGATGGAGCGCTGCCGCCACGCGGCACGATCGGAGTGGGTGGCATCGCCAACGGGCTCTACGGCATCGGCCTGCGCGCGCTCGACGGTGTCGATGCCGGACTCTCCGGTGTCATGCTGCTGATCGACGGCCGCATCCTGGGCGGAGATGCGTTCTTCTACTATCTCGGCTCCTATTCCTCGGCGGACGGCCGCTGGAAGGGCGAGATGCTCAACCAGGAGCATACGCCGGCGAAAGGCGAAAACCCCGTGTTCGGCGGCTACGAGGTCGGGATCGGCTTCTCCGGGACCTGCACGGCGGACAGCGGCGAGCTCGAAGGCATCGCGCTCGCCGGCAAGCGCAGCCTGCGCCTCGCGGCCTCGCTCAAGCTGATGAGAAGGGCCTAGGACGGTACTCAAAGATCCGGGATGTCCGCTTGCGAGGATAAAGCGGCGGCCTGACGTGCCACTCACGGCGAGCTCGGCAAGTGGGCCCGTTCGAGACGTGCCGGTCCGATCTGACCCTGTCCGCTTGCCCAGTCAGACCGGAAGTCATCGCCCCAGGGGCGAACCGACGCGATTGACTCAAAGCGGCCTTTTCAGAACGGATTTGCGGGGCAGTATTGGGAAAGTGCTTTTCAGTTCACGTATAATCCAGCAACCACAATGCCTTGCGGCAAGTTGCCGTTTTCGCATAGACCGCCAAAGCTATTCCGAGAATAATCATCGCTGCACTATTTTTGCGTGCGTGTCGGTATGGGAGATTCACATGACTATTCGAGCGAGAGCGCTGGCCGCTGCTTTATTGGGATCGATATGTGCATTGTCGCCCAAAGTTGCACAGGCGCAATGGCCGGATATCCGTGAGACAAAGGCCATCGCCGAGGAAGGTTTCATCTACGGGCTGCCCATCGTCATGAACTACGCGGTGATGGACGAGTATGCGGTGGACAGGAATTCGGGACAATTCAAGGCGCCGTTCAATCAGATCAATAACGAGGCGAGGGTCTTCACCTACAAAGACACGGCCGTCATAACCCCCAATAGCGACACGCCATATTCGATCTTGTGGACCGATCTGCGTGCCGAACCGATCGTTCTCTCAGTGCCGGCTGTCGAGAAGAGCCGCTATTATTCGGTGATGCTGTGCGACGGCAATACGTTCAATTACGGATATGTCGGTAGCCGCGCAACCGGCAGCGAGGCCGGTGACTATATGGTTGTCGGTCCCGATTGGCAGGGCGCCACGCCGCCCGGCATCAAAAAGGTCTTCCAGTCCTCAACGCAGTTTTCGGCCGTTGCCTACCGCACGCAACTTTTCAATGCTGCAGACATGCCGAACGTTGAGAAGGTCCAGGCCGGCTACAAGGCGCAACCCTTGTCGGCCTATCTCAACCAGCCGGCACCGCCCGCTGCGCCCGCGATCGACTTTCCCAAGGCCAATGCGGAGTTAGTGAAGAAGAACTTCTTCGAGTATCTCGACTTCGCCTTGCAGTTCGCGCCAGCCGGACCAGAGGAAAAGGAAATTCGGGCCAAGCTTGCGCGCATTGGCGTCGGTGCAGGCAAGACCTTCGAATTCAAGAATCTTCCGATCACGCACAAGCTTGAAATCGGGCTGGGGATGAAAGACGGCGAAGAGAAGGTTGAAAAGTATCTGGCCAGCGGACAGAAAGACGTCAATGGATGGAAAATCGGATCATTATTCGGGGACCGGCAGTTCTACAATGGCGATTGGCTGAAGCGTGCTGCCGCAGCCAAGGGCGGCATCTATGGCAACGACGCGGTCGAGGCCGTTTATCCAATGACGAAGACGCTTGCTGATGGCGAGGTCCTCGACGGCTCGAAGCACCAATACACCCTCACTTTTCCTGCCGGACAATTCCCGCCGGTGGACGCCTTTTGGTCTGTCACCATGTACGACGGCAAGACGCAGTTGCTGATCGAAAACCCGATCAACCGCTACCTGATCAATTCGCCGATGCTGCCGGGCATGAAGATGAACGCCGACGGCTCGTTGACGCTCTACATTCAGAACAAATCACCGGGCGCCGACAAAGAATCCAATTGGTTGCCTGCACCGAACGGGGACATCTACCTCGTCATGCGGCTCTATTGGCCGAAGACCGAAGCACCCTCGATCCTGCCGCCGGGTACAGGCGCATGGCAACCGCCCGACATCAAGAAGGTCTCATAGTTTCGTACCTGACATGGCAGTTCGACTCGAACGAAGCGGAGAGGTTTAGACATGAAGAGCATCACACGCAGAGGCTTTGTCGGCGGGATTGCTGTCCTCCCTGCACTCCATTCCTCGGCAGCCCGCGCCCAGGCCGGCATCAGTCCGGCAGAAGCCCGCGCCATTGCGAAGGAGGCTTATATCTACGGCTTCCCGATCGTGGACAATTATCGCATCCAGCATGCATATTGGATGGATAAGACGAACCCGGAATACAAGGGGCCCTTTAACCAGATATGGAACAGCGCGCGTGTCTTTACACCCGCGGACAAGGCGATTCAGACACCCAACTCGGATACGCCTTACTCATTCATCGGCGCGGACCTGCGCTCCGAACCTCTCGTGCTCACGGTGCCGGCGATCGAAAAGGAGCGCTATTTCAGCGTCCAGCTGATCGATTACTACACCTTCAACTTCGACTACATCGGCACACGCGCGACCGGCAACGGAGGCGGCAGCTTCCTGCTCGCTGGGCCCGGCTGGAAAGGCGCAACGCCGAAGGGCATCAAGAAAGTGTTTCGTTGCGAGACGGAATTGGCGATCCCCACCTATCGCACGCAGCTCTTCAACCCTGAGGACATCGACAATGTGAAGAAGGTCCAGGCCGGCTACAAGGTACAGCCGCTATCCGCGTTTCTCGGCCAGCCTGCACCCATCGCCGCCCCGGCCGTTGATTTCATCAAACCGCTGACACCTGGAGAGGAGAAGACCTCACTCCAGTTCTTCAACATCCTGAACTTCGTCCTGCAAGTCTGCCCAACGGCCCCATCCGAGAAAGCGCTGATGGCGCGCTTCGCCAGGATCGGCGTCGGCGCGGGCAAGACCTTCGACGCGAGCAAGCTCTCGCCCGAGATGAAGACGGCCATCGAGCAGGGGATGGCCGATGCCTGGATTGCCTTCGCCGGCCTGAAGAAAGATTTTGAAGAGAGAAAGCTGGCCTCCGGCGACGTCTTCGGCACGCGGCAGTATCTGAAGAACAACTACCTCTACCGGATGGGTGCCGCCGTGCTCGGTATCTACGGCAATTCGAAGCAGGAGGCGATGTATCCCGCTTATTACGTGGATGCGACGAAGCAGAAGCTGGACGGCACCAGCCGTTACACCATGCGCTTTGCGCCGGGCCAGTTGCCGCCGGTCAATGCGTTCTGGTCGCTGACCATGTATGATGAGCCGCAGAGTCTGCTGGTGGCCAACCCAATCGACCGCTATCTGATCAATTCACCGATGCTGCCGCAGCTCAAGCGCGATGCCGACGGCGGGCTGACGCTGATCATCCAGAACGAAACCCCGGGTAAGGAAAAGGAAGCCAACTGGCTGCCTGCCCCCAGGGGGCCGTTCTCCATGATCATGCGCCTCTATTGGCCGAAAGAAGCAGCGGTGGAAGACAAGTGGGAGCGACCGCCGCTGCAGCGAGCAGGATAAGATTCAATGGAATCATCCCGGTGACCACTTCTGCTATTGGCCCATCGCGTCGGTTGGCGCAGTGCAGCGGCAGGTCTGGAGTGGGGAGTCGGGCGAAGTCGCGCCGCGTGGAGCCCAGAGGCGCTTGTGATCCGCAACGGACATCGCGCGCCCTTGCGGCTTCACTAGGTCATGTCGATAATGAGCGACCGAAATATTATCCGGCAATGAGGCAGGACTACCATCTGCAAATTGAATGCCTGAACCTCTGATCGAACGTACGGTAATTGTTGGAAACAGCGGCTCAGGCAAAAGCACGTTGGCCGAAGCCGTTGCGATTCTCGCCGACATCCCCGCGATTGATCTTGATCTGTTGCACCGGCAAGACGGTGGCTTTGGCTCAAAGCGAAATGAAGCCGTCGCGCGAAAGATGGTTCTCGATATTTCAGGTCAGCCGCGCTGGATCATCGAAGGTGCATTCGGATGGCTTGCGGAAGTCGCCCTTCCCAAAGCAACCGCTCTCATTTGGCTAGGTTTTCCCTGGAGCCTTTGCCGCGCCGGTCTGCTGGCTCGCGGTCTGCGGCGAGGAGCAACAAATCATGACGCCGCCGAACTGATGAAGTGGGCGGAGGCCTACTGGACTCGGCAGACACCTTCGTCGTTTGCTGGTCACTCTAAGCTGTTCAACGATTTCCCAGGTACGAAGTTGCGGCTGGAGAGCCGAGAACAAGTTGCCCAATTGATCGATAAGTCGCGAGACGGGACGACCAATATTGATCCAAGTTTTAGGCCTTAGGCTGCGAAGTAGGCCGCTTTACCCTCGGGAACCGACATTTAGTTGATGAGTGCTCGTCTTCGCGTCACGGCGCGGGACACGCCGCTCCGGTCTTCACCCAGGCCTCCACCAGCGCGCCGGCCTGCTCCTGCGTGCCCGGCGCGGGCGAGCGGCCGAAGCCGGGCTTCCAGGCCCAGCCGACGAGGGTGTCCTTGCCGATATGGTCGATCAGGTCTTCCACCTTGCGCCCGCCATTGCGCGCGGGATCGCTGATCTGCTCGCAGATCTCGCCGATGGTCTTGCCCTCCCACGCCATCTCGCGCGGTGCCAGATGCCATTCGGGATGGCCGGGCATGCGGCCGGGCTCGAAATTGGCCTTCTGATGGCAGGTGTTGCAGCGCATCGCGTCGAGCCCATGGCCGTCGGCGCCGCGTGTGACCGGCGGCTGATGCAGGCGGGCATTGTCGCCCTGGTGCGGCCTGTCACCGGCCGGATGGCAATTGGTGCAGCGCGGATGCGTCAGCACCTTGCCGAGCTCGGTGAAGATCGCAGCCGATCGCTTCTCGGTCTCAGTGATGCCGGCGAAGCTTTCCGGCGCGGCCAGCGCATGGCCCGCGCTTTCCGAGGCGGCGTAGCCCGCACTGAGACTGCCGGCGAGTGCCGCGACCATGGCAATCAGCTTGAACCGCACGTCGGAGATCATGGCGCGTGTCACTTGGTGGCCATGAGGTAGCGGCTCGAATCGGCCAGGATCACGTCGCGCACCGCCGCGTGATATTTGATGTAGCCGGTGCAGCGGCAGAGATGGCCGTCGAGCGCGTCTGCGATGGTCTGCTCCAGCGCCTCGCGCGCGACCGGTGTCCGCGACAGGCGCTCCAGCAAGACCTGGCCCTCATTGAGGAAGCCGGCGGTGCAATAACCGCATTGAAAAGCGAAATGATCGATGAAGGCCTGTTGCAGCACCGAGAGCTGGCCGCCTTGGGCGTGGCCCTCGACAGTGCGGATCGATTTGCCGTCAAACGACACGGCGGGCGCGACGCAGGTCGGGCTGGTGGTGCTGGTGCCGTCGGGCGCGTCGACGATGATGGCGCAGCTCAGGCACTGCGCGGCCCCGCAGCCGAACTTTGTCCCGGTCATCCCGAGCATCTCGCGCAAAAAATCGTTCATCGAGAGGTCGTCGCGGACGTCCATCGGGCCGTGCTTCTGGCCGTTGATGGTGAGGCTGAGGGTGGTCACGCGAGCACTCCCTTCAAGAGGTTTGCTGTGACCGGCAGCGCGCGGAAGCGGTGGCCGGTGGCGTCGTGGATGGCGTTGATCAGCGCCGGCACGATCGGGATCATCACGACCTCCGCCATGCCCTTCGGTGCTTCGTCTGCTGTCTGCGGCTTCAGCATCTCGATCTCGAGATCCCGGAGCGGCAGGTCGGAGCCGCGTGCGACCAGATAGCGCCCGAGATTCCATTCGCCGTTGCCGGGACCGCCCTCGAACGGGGGCAGGGTTTCGAGCAACGCGTAGCCGACACCCATGGCGAAACCGCCCTGGGCCTGGCCCATCACGACTTCCGGCACCAGCGCGGTGCCGCATTCGAACACGCTATAAGCCTTGGCGATGCGAAGCGCGCCGGTTGCGCGCTCGATCTCGACGCGAACGACCGTGCCGCACATCGAGGTGTAGGCGGTGCCGATCCGGTTGTTGTCGGTCGGCGGAAACTTGACGCTGCCGCGGTTGATCCGCTCGAACTTGCCATTGGCGCGGCGGATCGCGAGCGCGTCGATGTCGGCGCGGTATTGCTCGCCGGACAGCGGAAAGCGTGCGCGCGACCACGCCCAGCGCGAAAAACTGTGGGCGACTGCGCCGGTGACGAAGCCGCGCGCATGCGCAGTTGCGGCGAGCGCAGGGAGGGCCAGCGGTTCGAGGCCGGGCATCGTGAGCTTCCCGTTCTGCCAGCTTGCGCTGGCCCATTGGCGACCGCGCGGATCAGTCCTTGCGATGCGCCACAGCTCAAGCGCCGCTGGCCACAGGCCGAAGCGGAAGATGACGCGGGCGGCTTCCGCGGCGGAATGCGTGCCGACATGCGCGCCGATCGAGGAGCTTGTCGGCGAGCTGATCGCGGGCACCCAGCGCGGATTTTTCTCCGCGGCATCCTGGGTCTTCTGGTCGATGGTGGAGGGATCGCCTGATGTGACCAGCCCGAGCACGTCATAGCTGTCGACGCGGGCGACCGAGACCTCGTCGGCGATGGCACCGAGATGGCTGGCGACCCGGTTGGCCAGCGCCGTCCCGATGCCGTTGCCCATCTCGACATGATCGCAATAGATGACGATCCTGCCGTCGGGGGCAAGCTCCACGCGCCCGAGCGAGCCGTCCGCGCCGGAGCCATAGTCTTTCGTCACGCAGGCGACGCCGGTGCCGACCAGCCGATCCGACGATGTCTGTTTGAACTGTGCCCGCTGCTGCCAGATCGGGTGCTTCTCGAGCTTGTCGAGGATTTCGGGCGTGCGAACCGAGACGATGTAGGGATTGCCCGTCATGGTCCGGCCGTTCTGGGGCAGCGCATTGCGCCGCCGGAATTCGATCGGATCGCGCTTGAGCTCGGACGCCGCCTCGTCGATCAGGACCTCCAGCGCCGTCATGGCTTGCAGTATGCCGTAGCCGCGCATCGAGCCCGCGCTCACGCCGCGCGAGTGCACGGCGACGGTCCTGACGTCGACCTTCGGAATGTCGTAGATGCCGATTGCGCCAGTGGCCGCGACGACGGCGACGCTGGCCGAGAAATGGGCGAGGCCGCCGCCGTCGAGCACGTGGTCGGCGGCAAAAGCCTTGATCTTGCCGGTCGCGCGATCAATGCCGATGCGCGAGCGCATCTTGATCGCGTGGCGCTTGATGCCGGCCTGAAACTGCTGGTAGCGGTCATGCGCCAGCCGCACCGGCTTGCCGGGAAAGCAGACCGCCGCGAGCGCAACATAGAGAATGAAAGGTGTGTGATCGCGGCCACCAAAACCGCCGCCGACATGGGCGAACTGCGCGTTGATGTGCGCCGGCTTGTAGGGCGCGTGGGCCTTGCCCAACAGATGCGCGATCGACTCCGCCGCCTCGTAGGGCGACTGGACGCCAAGCAGCAGTTCGAGGTTGCCGCCCTTGCCGTTGTACCAGGCGAGCCCGCATTCGGGCTCGAGGAACATCGGGTCGACCGATTGCGTCTCGAACTCGCGGTCGAGCACCAGCATGGAGGCGTCATCCGCTGCAAGCTCGGCACGGATCTGCTCGCCATATTTCGCCGCCTTGGCGTAATCCGCCGGCATTTCATTGGCGAGCGGTGACCACACCGGCAGCGCCGCGCTCTGCACTTTCTTCGGCGAGACCCAGCCGGCCTGGAGCGGCGAATAGACATCCGGTTTGTCAGGCGAGGGACCTGCCACGCGGGTGAAGCGGAAGGCCCGTAATCCGGGACGACGACAGGCCCGGTCTCCTCGCCGAATTGGACGAAAGTGCCGTCGCGCAGCGCGAGACGCGCCTGGTCGAAGGCGTCGAACTTTTCGAAGATCAAAAGCGCGACCGGCTGGCCGAGATAGAGCGGCGTCTTGCCGATCGGACAGAACAGGTCGCCCGCATAGAATTCCGGCACCTGCGTCCCGATCCGGTCGAGATCGGCGGCCGTCACGACCACCGACGGCTTGAGCGCGCCGCCGAGGCGGCCGAGGTCCATGCCGGTATAGACATGCGTGGCGTCATTGGCGCGGACCAGGATCGCGTGCGAGGTGGCCTGCGGCCAGCCCGGCAGATCATTGGCGCGGAAGTCGGAGGCGTAAAGCTTTGCGCCGGTGACCTTGGCGACCCCGTCGACACGGCCGGCGCCCGTTGTCGCGGGATTGAACTTGCCGCGTCCAGGCAGCGTCTCCTGGGCTGCGAAGGGAGCTCCTGCCGCCGAGGCAAGATGCGACAGGCTGACCGAAATGCCTCCCGCCGATAACCACTTCACGAACTCGCGTCGCGAAGGCCCCATGATCAGATCCTTGTACAAGGTTTCGAGAATATCATGATGCTGGCGGCATCGACGCCCGGAGAGTACGCGTCAATGCTAGCTCGAATCCGTCATGATTCGTCATACGACGATAGAAAGGGTCTGGGCGTTTACAACCGGTGAATGCGGTATGCTTGCCGGATGGAATTGTCGTTTCGCGCTTGCTTTAGGATCGAATCAAACTGAAGACGGATTGGCAACGGGGGCGAAGCGCAAATGCAGCACGATTCGAACGACGTCTCACGCGTCAGGGCGGAAACGACGAACTTCTCGCGGCGCCAATTGCTCGATTACGGTCTCAAGGCAGGCGCCTTGTCCCTGGTCGCGGGGGCAGCGAATGCCCAGCATGCCATGCACGACCATGCGGGCGCCTCGCACGCCGCAGACATGTCGCCGACCATGGGCATGGTGCCGGAAACGCCGGCTCCCGCCATGGACCAGCCGCTGGTCGAGCCCGAGGTGCGCAGATCCGTCAATGGCGTGCTCAGCACCACATTGCGCGTCGGCTATGCCTATCGCCAGATCGGCGGCGTCAAGCTCTATGTCAGATCCTATGAAGGCGGCAGTCCCGGTCCGACCTTGCGGATGAAGCCCGGTGAGACGCTGCGGATCAAGATGATCAACGACCTGCCGCCGAACCGCGATGGGTTGCCCGCGGACATCAGCCATCCGCACCAGTTCAACAACACCAATTTCCATTTCCACGGCGCGCATGCGAGCCCGAGCGGGATTGCGGACAATGTCATGCGCTCGATGGCGCCGGGTCACAGCTACAACATCGAGATCTCGCTGCCCGCCGACCACACCAGCGGCACCTGTTGGTATCACCCGCATCACCACGGCAGCGCCGATATCCAGATGTCCAGCGGCATGGTGGGCGCCGTCGTCATCGAGGGCGATTTCGCCGGTGTGCCGGAGATCACGGCCGCGCGCGAGCGGCTGCTGGTGCTGACCCAGGTGGTCTACGACGCCAAGGGCATGGTCGAAAATTTCGAGACGCTGTTTCCGGAGACCGCGACGCGCTTTCTGGCGATCAACGGACAACGGCGGCCGGCGATCGAGATGCGTCCGGGCGAAGTGCAGCGCTGGCGCATCCTCAACGCCGCCTATCAGGACGACATGCTGCTCGACCTGGAAAAGCACGATCTGCATGCGATCGCCTATGACGGCATCCAGCTCGGCGCCATGCAGTCGCTCAAGCAGGTCCTGATCGCGCCCGGCCAGCGCGCGGACATTCTGGTGAAGGCAGGCGGCCCCGGCACCTACGCCTTCAACGCCGCGCCCTACGACCAGGGGCATCCTTCGCCGGTCGGGCCGCTGGCGCGGGTCGTCGTGACTGGCGCGCCGATGGACATGAAGCTGCCGCGCGCCCTGCCGCCGGCGCCGCTCGCGACCATCAAGGATTCCGAGATTACCAACCGTCGCAAGGTGACTTTGTCGGCAACCGCGCCTGAGGCCGATGCGGCCGGCCATTGGCAGGAGTTCGAGTTCTTCGTCGACGGCAAGAAGTTCGATCCCGGCCGCATCGATCAGCGGGTCAAGTTGGGCGCGGTCGAGGAGTGGACCATCGTCAACACGCATGAGCATGACGACCACGTCTTTCACATCCATACCAATCCGTTCCAGGTGGTGTCGGTCAACGGCAAGGCGCTGGCCGTGCCGGAATGGCGGGATTCCGTGATCGTGGAGCGCAAGGGCGGCGAGGTCGTGTTCCGCTCGCGCTTCATCGATTTCACCGGTGTCTATATGCTCCACTGCCACATGATGAACCATGAGGAGATGGGCATGATGCAGACCGTGGAGGTCTACAAGCCCTAAGCCCAACCCCTGATTCTTTGTCGAATTGCGCGAGTTTGGGGGCCGGCGAAGGCGGAATCCGGGCCCGGCCGGGCTTCCCCTGGCGGCCGGCATGGCCTATGACGCTGCAACGCAACAATCCCCCAAAAAGACCCCATGATCCGCCTCGACAACGTCAGCAAGCAAGCCGGCCACCAGATCCTGTTCATCGAAGCTTCTGCCGCCCTCAATAAGGGCGAGAAGATCGGCCTTGTCGGCCCGAACGGCGCCGGCAAGACCACGCTATTCCGGATGATCGCCGGCGAGGAACTGCCCGACGAGGGGCAGGTCTCGACCGATCGCGGCATCACCATCGGCTATTTCAACCAGGACGTCGGCGAGATGGCCGGTCGCAGCGCCGTGGCCGAGGTCATGGACGGGGCAGGACCGGTGAGTGCGGTGGCCGCCGAGTTGCGCGAACTCGAGACGGCGATGGCCGATCCCGACAAAGCCGACCAGATGGACGAGATCATCGCGCGTTACGGCGAGGTGCAGCACGCGTTCGAGGAGCTCGACGGCTACGCGCTCGACGGCCGTGCGCGCGAGGCGCTGTCAGGCCTCGGCTTCAGCCAGGAGATGATGGACGGCGACGTCGGCAAGCTCTCCGGCGGCTGGAAGATGCGGGTGGCGCTCGCCCGCATTCTCTTGATGCGTCCCGATGTCATGCTGCTCGACGAGCCGAGCAACCATCTCGATCTCGAAAGCCTGATCTGGCTGGAAAAATTCCTGCACGATTACGAAGGCACGCTGTTGATGACCTCGCACGACCGCGAGTTCATCAACCGCGTGATTTCGAAAGTCGTCGAGATCGATAGCGGCTCGCTGACGACCTATGCCGGCGATTACGAGTTCTACGAGCAGCAGCGGGCGCTGAACGAGAAGCAGCAGCAGGCGCAGTTCGAGCGCCAGCAGGCGATGCTCGCCAAGGAGATCAAGTTCATCGAGCGCTTCAAGGCGCGCGCGTCTCATGCCGCTCAGGTGCAGAGCCGGGTGAAGAAGCTCGACAAGATCGAGCGGGTCGAGCCGCCGCGCCGCCGCCAGACGGTGGCGTTCGATTTTCTGCCCGCGCCGCGCTCGGGCGAGGACGTCGTGGCGTTGAAGAACGTCTACAAGGGCTATGGCAGCAAGCGCATCTATGACGGCCTCGATTTCATGATCCGCCGCCGCGAGCGCTGGTGCGTGATGGGCATCAACGGCGCCGGCAAGTCGACGCTGCTCAAGTTGATCGCCGGCGCGAGCGAGCCCGACAAGGGCACCGTGGCGGTGGGCGGCAGCGTCAAGATGGGCTATTTTGCCCAGCACGCCATGGACCTGCTCGACGGCGAGCACACCGTGTTCCAGTCGCTGGAAGAACAGTTTCCGACCGCGGGGCAGGGATCATTGCGCGCGCTCGCCGGCTGTTTCGGCTTCTCCGGCGACGACGTGGAGAAGCGCTGCCGCGTGCTGTCAGGCGGCGAGAAGGCACGCCTGGTGATGGCCAAGATGCTGTTCGATCCGCCGAATTTTCTGGTGCTGGACGAGCCGACCAACCATCTCGATCTCGCCACCAAGGAAATGCTGATCACGGCGCTGTCGGATTTCGAGGGCACCATGCTGTTCGTCTCGCACGACCGGCATTTTCTCAGCGTTCTGTCGAACCGCGTGCTGGAGCTGACGCCGGAGGGCATCCACCAGTTTGGCGGCGGCTACACCGAATACGTCGCGCGCACGGGGCAGGAAGCGCCGGGGCTGCGGAGCTAGCATTCCGCTACGCGCCTTGACCCGTTGCTGCCGCCCGCTACGCTCCTTCCAAAAAGGGGAGCGAAACAAACATGAAGCAACTCCGGATCGGCGACATCACCATCGATGCGGTGATCGAACGGGAAGGGCCGTGGCGGCGGCCGCAGGATTTTTTCCCGGCCTATGACGAGGGCGTGTTCAAGCGCCATCTGCCGACGATGGAGCCTGAGGTGTTCGACGCCGCGCGCGGCATGATGGTGATCACCTATCAGACCTTCGTGGTGCGGACGCCACGCTACACTATTCTGGTCGACACCTGCACCGGCGAGGACAAGGGCCATCCGCCGCCGTTCGATTTTCCGGGCAAGGAGCGCTGGCGCAACGAATTGTTCGCGCTTGGCATCGGCTTCGAGCAGATCGACTACGTCTTCTGCACGCATCTGCATATCGACCACACCGGCTGGAATACGAGCTTGCGCGACGGGCGCTGGGTGCCGACGTTTCCGAATGCGAAATACGTCTTCCACAGGGGTGAGTATGCGGCATGGGAGGCGGAGAATGCCAAGGGCAGCAATCCGCCCGGCACCGTGTTTCGCGACAATTGCCTGCCGATCGTCGAAGCCGGGCAGGCGCTATTGGTCGATGATGATTACGCGTTAGACGACACCGTCACGCTGACGCCGACGCCGGGGCATTCGCCCTGTCATTGCTGCGTGAACATTTTCTCAAAAAGCCAGCGGGCGGTGGTCGCCGGCGATCTCATGCATCACCAGATCCAGTGCCGCGAGCCGGACTGGTCGGCGAAGCCGGATTGGGATGCCAGGCAATCAGCGGTGTCACGGCGGAAGTTTTTCGCCTCCGTTGCCGATACCGACACGCTGATCCTGCCGGTGCATTTCCCGACGCCGACGGTGGGGCTGATCAAGCCGCTCGGTGGAGCGCTCGATTATCGCTTCAAGCGGGAGTAGGGCGACAGCGGATGATCTAATAAGTGTAGAACATCCGCTGGATCTCCTTGCTGTCGGTCGTCTTGGTCAGCGCCAGCATCAGCAAAATACGCGCCTTCTGAGGATTAAGCGTATCCGAGACGATGAAGTCGTGTTCGTCGTCCTTGGCTTCCCCATTGCGCGCGACGATGCCGTTCCCGACACGGCTGCTGCGAACGATCGCGACCCCCTTCTTGTGGGCGTCATCGAGAGCTGGCTCGACCGCGGGCCGGGCAAGGCTGCCATCACCGACGCCAGCATGCACGATCCCCTTCGCCCCGGCAGCGACAAAAGCGTCGATCGCGAGCCGGTTCATGTTGGCGTAGCCGTAGACAATGTCGACTTGCGGCAGGACATCGAGGTTAGAAACGTCAAATTCGGAGTCCGCCGTGTGCCGGCGCGTCGATTGACGATAGAAGTACGGCTTGTTGCCCTGCATGTAGCCGAGAAAGCCGAGTTCGGGTGTGCGGAAGGTGTCTGCCGTCGAGGTGTTGCTCTTGGTCACCTCGCGCGCCGCGTTGATCTGATCGTTGAGAGCAACGAGCATGCCCTTGCCGACCGCCTCGTCACTGCCTGCGAGGATCACCGCATTAAAGAGGTTGATCGGCCCATCCGCGCTGATCGCTGTCGATGGCCGCATCGCGCCCGCGATGACGACAGGTTTCCTGCTCTTGACAACCAGGTTCAAAAAATAGCTGGTTTCCTCGATCGTATCAGTCCCGTGCGTGATCACAATCCCATCGACGTCGTCCTGCGCGAGGAGCGAGTTGACGCGCTTTGCAAGCTTCAGCCAGTAGTCATTGTTCATGTTCTCGCTGGCGATCTGGAAAACCTGCTCGCCCTTGACGTTAGCCACGGTTTTCAGTTCGGGGACGGCGTTCAGGAGGGTCTCTATGCCCACCGTGGCTGCGGTGTAACCGACCACGGTGGTGCTGCTCGCCCCCGTGCCGGCGATCGTGCCGCCGGTTGCCAGAACCATGACGTTGGGCAGACCGGAGCCCCTTGCGTTCGCGACGTCAAAACTGATGAGCAGCGCGAACAGAAAGCTCATTGTCGCCATTATCTGACCACGCACTCGAAGTTGCCACATCTCGACCTCCCTTTTCTAGAAAGCCATGTCGATGCGCCCCATTTCGCTCAGCACTGCATGATCCGTCAGCCCAGGCCTTCTGTCTAGGGTGGCGATGGTTTCGGATGATTTGGTTTGGGCGGTCGGCGCGCGCGGGAGGCGGCAAAAGTTCTTCGCCTCTGTTATTCGGAAACACACACGCGAATGGCCGGGACAAGCCCGGCCATGACGCAGTTCGTTTGGCGATTGCGCGCTAAAGCAACAGCAAATTCGCAGCGCGATTACGCGCCGACTTCGCACTTCTTCATGAAGCTGTTCTTGGCGGCGCCGGCGAGCGGCTTGCCGTCGGCGCTGACCGCCTTTGGCGCGCAGGCGTCCGCCTTGCATTTCTTCATGAACGACGTCTTCGCCGCACCGGCGAGCGCCTTGCCGTCCTTGCCGACCGCCTTGCTCTCGCAGGTGTCGTCCGCGAAAGCCGAACCCACTGCAAAGGTGGCAACGATCGCAGCCAGGAAAATCCGCTTCATCATGATTGTCTCCCTAAACCAAAAGATGGCGAGCGGATTGGAACTGGGAATCGTGGCGCAATCAAGCAGGATCGGCGCCTGTGGCGCCATTTTGATCACCCGCGGGGGAGGATTGCGGCGTGTTGCGCTGCGCGCTGACCTGGCCGGGCAACCCTGCTAGCTTCGGCCGAGTTTAGCTGGAGGAGCATCGTGATGGACGCCGTGATCCCGAAAGTGCCGGAGGCCGCCGCTGATCAGCATTCGCATCTGGTCCGGCCTCAAGA
Organism: Bradyrhizobium sp. 132; assembly: GCF_023074185.1. Taxonomy (GTDB): domain Bacteria; phylum Pseudomonadota; class Alphaproteobacteria; order Rhizobiales; family Xanthobacteraceae; genus Bradyrhizobium. The sequence goes on from NZ_JADPKY010000094.1 coordinate 386,536, forward strand.
GATGGAATGGCAGAAGACGCGCGGTCTGATGACCGCCCTGATGCGCTTTGCGCCGGGATCGGTGCTGCCCGATCACGAGCATGTCGGCGTCGAGCAGAGTTACGTCATCGAGGGCGCTCTCGTCGACAAGGAGGGGCCGGCCAAGGGGATCGCCTGCAAGGCCGGCGAATTCATCTGGCGCGAGGCGGGCAGCCGGCATGCCGCCTGGTGCCCGGAGGGTGCCTTGATCCTGGCGATCTTCCAGGTGCCGAACAAGTTCTTCGAATCCGACGGCCGCGTCGTCGATGCCGCCGGGCAGGATTGGGACGAAACGTGGGGGCGCACCGACGCGCAACCGGCGCGGCGCGCCTAGCGGTCTCATACGCCCCGCGCGAGCAGCGCCTTGAAGTCCGCGCGTGCACGCTGCGCTTCGGCGCGCGCCACCTCGGAGGCGTCGCCGAGGCCGAAATAGCCGTGGATCAGGCCGGCGCCCTCATGATGCTTCACCCGCACACCGGCCGTCTCCAGCGCCCGTGCATAGGCCGCGCCCTCGTCGCGCAGGGGATCGTACCAGGCTGTGGTGACGATCGCGGGCGCGACGCCGGCGAGCGATGTGGCGCGTAGCGGTGAAACGCGCCAGTCCGTCGCGTGAGCCGGATCGGCGAGATAGTGGCCGCAAAACCACTCCATCACGGCGCGCGAGAGGAAGTAGCCTTCGGCATTCTCGGCGCGCGAGGGAAAGGGCGCGTTCTCGCGCGGGTCCGCATAGCTGCCAACCACGTCGGTCACGGGATAGACCAGGAGTTGCGCGGCGAGCTTGATGCCGGCGTCGCGGCAGGCGATCGCGGTGGTGGCGGCGAGATTGCCGCCGGCGCTGTCGCCGGCAACGCCGAGGCGTTTTGCATCGCCGCCAAATTCCGCGACGCGGTTGAACATGTCGCTGACCGCGGCGAAGGCGTCCTCGAAGGCGCCGGGAAAGCGCGTCTCCGGCGGCCGCCGGTAGTCGACGGAGATAACGACGGCGCCGGTCTCGATCGCAAGGTTGCGCGCCTGCCGGTCATGGGTCTCGAGGTCGCCCGCGACCCAGCCGCCACCATGGAAGAACACCACGGTCGGCGCGGGATTGGTGCCGACCCGGTAGACCCGTGCATCGAGCGGGCCAGCGCCGCCTTTCACCTTGATATCCGCGACGATGTCGACCGGCGGCGGCGCTATGGCCGCGCGCGAGGCAGCCAGTGCGCGCAAGGAATCGCGGGCGCTCTGTGGCGTCATCGTCGTGTGATCGCGCATCGGCAGCAGCGGAATGATCTGGGCGATGACGGGATCGAGCGGTGCGGCCATGGGATCCTCACAGGGTTCTTGGTCTTGCTTGCGGGTTAGCATAGATATTGCGCGCCGCATCGGCAACCGCTCGCATGTTGCGATGCCAGGGGATGAACGGGCAGGGAGGTCTTGAGGTGGAATTCGAAACGCTGGTCCAGTCGCGCCGCAGCGTGCGTGGCTTCAGGAACGAGCCGGTGCCGCGCGCGATGATCGAGGCGATCATCGACAGCGCCAAGCGTGCGCCGTCGTCGATGAACACCCAGCCCTGGCATGTCCACGTGCTCACAGGCAGCCCGCTGGAACAGCTGCGCCGGCGCAACATGCAAGAAATGGTCGGCGGCGCCAAGGTCAAGCGCGACATCGTCAGCCACGGCGAGTACCAGGGCGTTCACCGGACACGGCAGGTCGACATCGCCAAGCAATTGTTCGGCGCGATGGGGATCGCGCGCGACGACAAGCCGATGCGGCAGGACTGGGTGCTGCGCGGCTTCCGCCAGTTCGACGCGCCGGTCTCGCTGGTGCTGACGTATGATCGCGTGCTGGATCCCGGCGCAGTCTGCCATTTCGATCTGGGCGCGCTCTGCTACGGCATCGTGCTCGCGGCCTGGGACCGCGGTCTCGGTTCGGTGATCAACGGGCAGGGCATCATGCGCTCCGACATCGTGCGCGAGGTCGCAAACGTTCCGGAGGACGAGGTGATCATGACCTGCGTCGCGATGGGCTATCCCGACGACAACTTTGCCGCGAACGGGGTGCGCTCGGACCGCGAGGGCAATGACGATTTCGTTCGCTATGTCGGATTCGCCGAGTAGTGCACGTCGAGTAGTGCACGCAGAGGAGATTATTCTCTCGACGATTTTTTTGGCGTAGAGCCAAGCGGCCTCTTGCAATCTCGATCATGCAGGAGGAACAATATGCGGACTGAGAGGTTTGTTGCTGGCGCGAGGGAATTGACATGCGGCGGCTGGCTAGCCTGGTTCGGCGGTTCTTCGGCCCGCGGGTGCGGCGCCCGATCGATGATGATCCAACTCTTCCTTTCACACCCGACGAACTCGGCCGGCTGATCCGCAGCGGGCGGCACGAGGACATGAAGCTGCTGGCCGAAGGGCTGGCCTGCCGGTCCATCCCGCGCCGCGCCAGACATCGCGCCGCGCACTAGACTTGGGCACTAGACTTGCGCACTAGACTTGGGTCGAGACGGGTTGCTGCGCTCACCTCGTGAGAGCGACCTGCCTGAACGCGGTCAGCAGTGCCTTCTCCAGCTTTCCGCTCATCCCGCAGAGAATGTCATAGGCCTCGCCGCGTGGCAGTGTCGGCTTGTAATGCCGATACTCGATCAGGGCCGCGAAGATGTCCGAGATCGTGAGAATCCGCACGACGTCGCCGATGCTCTCGGCCCCGAGCGCATCCGGATAGCCGCTGCCGTCGAGAAATTCGTGATGGTGGCGCACGGCGTCGAGGATCTCCGGAGATATTTTCTCGTGATCCTTCAGGAAGTCGTAGCCCGCGGCCGGATGCGTCTCGATCATGGTGCGCTCGTCCGCATCGAGGCGGCCGGGCTTGTCCAGGATCGCGAGCGGGATCTGCGCCTTGCCGATATCGTGGAACATGGCGGCCGAATACAGCCGCTCGAGATCGGCCCGGCCCACGCCGAGACTCAGCCCGAAGTCGATCGCCACGCCGGTCACGAGCAGGCAATGCTGGTAGGTTCCCTCGTGGTGGCGCCGCACCGTGGTGAGCCACTCGGACAGGCCATGCTGGGTGATGCGATCGGCGATCTGGCGGCCGGCTTCCTTCGTGCCGTCGACGTCAAGGGGCTCGCCGAGCGTGACGGCCGTGAACATCGAAGCGATGGCGGTCGCCGCGGTTTCGACTGCATTGTCCGGCTGCGGCGCGTGACCTGAGGAAGCAGACGCCTCTTCGGCGGGATCAGCCAGCGCTGCCAGCAGCTTGATCTTGTCGATCGTCCCGGGAAGGACGAGCGTGGCCCCGAGCGCGTAGGCCTGCGAGATACTCATGTGAGAGGAGTGCTCGACCAGGAAGATGCGCTTCGTCGCCTTCGCGAGCTTTGCGGCTCGTTTCTTGATGGCCGCAACGGTGTGAACGTCACGCAATTCCGCACGGATGACGATCGCGAACGGCACCTGGGACAGCTTGGCTTCCGCGTCGAGCCGTTCGCCTGCGACGGCAAACTGTTGCGCGAGAATCGAACAGACGCTCGACAATTTGTCGGAGGAATCAGCCAGCACATGCACGAACGCGCGTGCCGCTTCCTTCTCTCGGATGCCGCCGTCGCTTTTGACCGGGCGGGATATGGTTCGCGCGTTCTGCACGGTTGACCTGAATTATGCTGGAACTGGATGGGGCTGATGAATCCTTGGGCCTATTTCCTCTGAGCGGCAGTCTGCGCGGCTGCTGCCGGTTTCTTCTTGCTATCTGCGGTGATGAAGTGAACGCCGGCCGTGGTGCCGTCGATCCACACCAGTTCGCAGCGCCGGAAGGCGAGACCGGTCGAGGACAGCAGCAGGAAGAACTCCTTGGCCTGGAGCACGTCGAGCGTGCCTTCAACCTCGATCTTCGCGCCGCTCTGAGACACGTCGAGCAGGATGCAGCTGCGTCGCCAGGTGCCGTCCGAGCCCATCAGCTTGACGCCCTGCTTGTGATCCATCCGCACGCGAAGCGCCTTGCGACCATCGAACTTCATCGGTTAATCCCCATTTTCGCGCCGCGATTTCCCCGATCGCTTGTGCCGGCGCTTGCTGCGATTTCCCCCCAGCGCACGGTCCATTGGCTGGTCGACAGAAGAAGTGTCTCGAACATGTGTTGCGCACGTTCGCGCTCGGCAAAGGACAGCCGTGTGCCGCTGCGATTGGTGAGGATCGCAAGTGTGGTTGCCCAGTTCAGCCGTGACGCCCGACAGGCCATGACCAGCCCCTCGCAGTCGTCATCGGTCATGACGTGCTCGACAATCTCGATCGGAGCCGCCGACAGCACCGACAGCGCCGTGAACAGGTTGGCGGTCTCGCCGCGGATCGCGAAGCGGTTCACCGTGGAATCGTTGAGCTTGCCGACGCGGTTAAGGGCGACGATCTCCGGCCGTGCACCCGCATAGTCGGCCGGACAGACGGGCTTGAGCGGAGCCGGTGCTGGAACCTGCGCGGGCGAAACTTCCGATGCATTGAGCTTGGCTGGCTTCGTCGGGCCGGGTGAGGCCGAGAGCAGCTTTCGCACGACCAGCTCGGGCGTGCCGGGCCGCAGCGCCAGCGCCTTCATGATCTCGCCGTCCTGCTCGGCCTTCGCGACCAGCGTGTCATAAGCCGCGTCGGAAAATTCGACCCCCGGGTTCTTGATCAGGGCAAGGCAGATCGAGCTGCCGCGCCTGATCAGCGCCTCGGTCACGGCCGGCTCGATCGCGTTGCGGGCGGCGATCGCGCGTAGATGCCGCTCGCCACCGGAGGCTGCGACCACCACGAGGTCGGCTGCGGCGAGTGCCTGAGATCTGAGCAGGACGGGACACGCCACGTCCGCATCGGCGTGCGAGGCGAGCCGCCGCAACGTCTCCGGCGGAGCCGCCTTGAGTTCGGCAAGCGCGGCACTGAGCTGAATCAGAGCAATGGCATCGACCCGTTCCGTCAAACGCAGCAGAACGCTGTCGACCACACCGCAGAGCAATTCCTGAGATCGGTCGCCGCTGCCAGTGAGCAACTGCACAATACCGGAAAGGATCCGTGCGCAGCGGTCCGGCGGACACGTTGCGACCGCATCTTCCAGTTCAACCAGAATATCAGCAGGCGAATTTGCCGTCATGGCAGGGGCCTGTATTCAAAATGAACTTCGACTAACCAATGACCTCCATTGTGCCCCACAGGCGTTAATTTGAAATTTAGACCTTGAGCGCCCGGGTATTGGTGCACCGCCGATACTGCCGGAAACGATATCGAAATTCGGCGAGGCTTGATCCGGCGACTTGTCCTTTCAACGGGACCCTCGCCAACTGATCGAGACGGATTAAGATGATTCTTTCGGTCCAACGGGACGCCGAAAGGGGGAAACTCGAACCGGCATCGTCGCCGGGCGCGCGTCTGTTGCGACGCGACGTTTCGTATTGCCATGAACAGTGTTGATGACGCGCCCAGGTTGGCGCCAAAGATATTTCGTTTTTCCGACGTCGATGAATTTCGGAATGCCATACGCGGCCTGAATTTCGAGTTCACGCCCTTCGTACGGAGGATTTCGGCCGAGCAGACGATTCTGTCGCTGCCCGGCTGCGACGTGAATTTGACGCGCGCGTTTCCCCGCATCGTTGACGCACAGCTGGTCGAGAACTGCACCGCGATCGGGTTCACGATGGACGACCTCAACGTGCCCATCCGCTTCAATGGCTCACAGCGCGCCCGGCCGGTTATCGTCATCGGCAGCAGCGGCGCCGCTTACACCACCATCGAGGAGGTGCAGCGGCAAATTGCCTCGGTGGTGTTCAGGCCGGGGGTGATGGATCGCGGCTGGCCCCACGCAGCCTCGAGCTTCAAGATTTTTGAAACGCCCGTCGCGGGCCTGAACCGGCTGCGCAGCGTAGTTCGGGAGGTGCTGGCTGCCGCGTCGGAACCCGTCGGTGCAGCGGAGGTGCCGCTGAAGGGCGCAGCCATGAAGGAATCGCTGCTTGGAGCCGTCGATGACGCGTTCGACAGCGTTGTCCCCGCGCGATGGACCCTGCGTCCCAACGACGAGCGGAATTTCAAGATCTTTCGGAACATTCGCGCGCTTCTGTCCGACGACCTCTCGCAGCCGATCTACAGCGAGGAGATCGCGCGCAAGCTTAACCTGCCCGTGCGCACCATGCACGACGTCGTCCGCCGTTATCGCGGCATGAGCCTGCATCGCTATTTGCGCCTGCGCCGGCTGTGGCTGGTGCGCCAGCGGCTGCTCGCTGGCGCCGACAGCGTCAAGGCCGTGGCCCTGGCGTTCGGCTTCTGGCATCTCAGCGACTTCTCCAGAAGCTATCGCGATCAGTTCGGCGAGACGCCATCGCTAACGCTGGAGCGCGGCCGAGGCCGATAGCGGGATAAATGGATTGGAGCTGTGCCTTCGTGCTAGACTGCGGCCATGAGTAATCGCATCCTCGTCCTGTACGGTTCCTACCGTTCCGACCGCATGGGCATCCGCCTTGCGAATTTCGTCATCGATCGCCTGCGCGGCCGCGGCGACGACGTCGTGTTGATCGACGCCAAGGCGATCGGCCTGCCGATGCTCGATCGCATGTACAAGGAATATCCCAAGGGCGCAGCACCCGAGGCGCTGGAGAAGCTGGCCGGAGAGATCCGCGGCGCAGACGGTTTTGTCTTCGTTACCGGCGAATACAATTGGGGAATCCAGCCGGGGTTGAAGAACCTCACAGACCATTTCCTCGAAGAGTGGTTCTGGCGTCCGGCCGCGATCGTCAGCTATTCCGCCGGCCGGCTGTCGGGTGCGCGCGCCTCGACCGCATGGCATGGCACGCTCTCGGAGATGGGCATGGTGGTGGTATCGAGCACCATCGGCGTCGGCCCGATCGCGCAGACGCTGTCGGAGGCGGGCGAACCGATCGGCGAGGGCGGCAAGGCGCTGGAACGCTCGTTCCCGCGCTTCGCCGACGATCTCGCATGGTGGATCGAGGCCGCCAAGGCGCAGCGGGCGCGCAAGGCGCCGCCGTATTGAACGGCCTTACGCGGCCCTGACCTCGCCGAGGAAGCGGTCGAACTGTCCGGCGAGATCGCGTGACTGCGTCGACAGCTGCTCGGCGGCGCCCAGCACCTCCCTCGCGGCCGTGCCGGTGTCGTCGGCGGCGCGCTGCACGCCTGATATGTTGGTGTTGACCTCCTGGGTGCCGCGCGCGGCCTCCTGGACGCTGCGTGAAATCTCCTTGGTCGCCGAGCCCTGTTGCTCGATCGCGGCGGCAATCGCGGTGCCGATCTGGTCGATCTCGCCGATCACGTCGGCGACGTTGCGGATCGCCGCCACGGTCTCGTCGCTCGCGGCCTGGATCGCCGAAATCTGCTCGGAGATTTCGGTGGTGGCCTTGGCGGTCTGGCCCGCCAGCGACTTCACCTCGGACGCAACCACCGCAAAGCCGCGGCCGGCGTCGCCGGCGCGTGCGGCCTCGATGGTGGCGTTCAGCGCCAGCAGATTGGTCTGCTCGGCGATGCTCTGAATCAGCGTGACGACGTCGCCGATCTTCTGCGCGCCCTCGGCCAGCGAGCGCGCGGTGTCGCCGGTGCGGCGGGCGTTGTCGACGGCCCGGGCCGCGATCTCGGTGCTTTGTGCGACTTGACGGCCGATCTCCGCGATCGAGGAGGTCAGCTCTTCGGTGGCGCTGGCGACGGTCTGCACGTTGGTCGAGGTCTGCTCGGAGGCGGCGGCGACGACCGCGGCCTGGCTGTTGGTCTGGGCCGCCGTCGTGGTCATCGACTGCGCCGTGCTCTCCATAGTGGATGAAGCGCGGGACAGGCCGCCGACAAGCTCGGTGACCTTGGTTTCGAACGCACGAGTGAGCCCGTCGAGCGCCTGTGCGCGGCGCATCTTGCCGTCGTTCTCGGTCTGCTTCTCCGCCGCGAGCCGGTCGGCCCGGATCATGTTGTCCTTGAACACTTGAACGGCGGCGGCCATCGCGCCGATTTCATCGGAGCGCTCCGCGCCGGGGATATCTTCCGCAACATCGCCGTCGGCAAGCCGCGACATCCGTGTTGTCAGGTTGACGATCGGGGCGCAGACGCGGCGGCGGACCATGACGATAAGGCCGGCGCTGGCGATCAGCACGGCGAGAAGGCCGATGAGAGCGACCGTGAAGCTGGTGCGCGCGGCTGAAGACGCACCGGTGAGGATCTGCTCCGCGTTGTCGTAAAAGGCATCGCGAACGCCGATGATCGAGCCGAGCCCCTTTTGTGACGCCGCGTAATAGGTCTCGACGTCGTGCTCGTATTTGCCGCTGACGGCGCCGTCCTTGACGAGCTTGAGCTCGCGGCCGAACTCCTCGACGTAGCGCGAATTCATGGTTTCGAGCGCGCTGCCGACATTGGCCGGGGTCGCGGGATTGCCACGCAATTCCATCAGCGACATCACGATCTGGTCGCTGCGGCCCTGCATGCGGGCAACGTCGGCCTTCTCGGCATCGGTGGCGACCTTCTTGCCGCCGACGAGGTTCTTGTGAACGCTGGCATTGAGACCGCCGATGTCGCGCAGCGTCATGGCGATGTTGGCGTTGTTGGACTGGCGGTAGGCATCGCCATTGAGGATCGCCATGCGGCGCACCTGCTCGTTGAGCAGTGCGGTCACGCTGCCGTTGAGCACGGCGTTGTCGGCGACGATCTTCTTGGCGGCGTCCTTGCGCGCCTCCGCCGGCCCGGCGATCGCCTTGTCGATGGCCTCGCGCAGGGCGGTGAACTTCGCGTTGATGCCGTCGATATTGCCGCCGAGGGCGGTGCCGTCGTCGAACGGGCCGGGCAGCTCCTTGCGCAGCGCGTTCATCCTGTCGCGGGCGCCGTCGGTCTGCTTGCGCAGCTTGCCTTGCTCAGCGAGTTGCGCCGGGTCGACCGTGGCAGGACCGTAGAGGATGTTGGTGGAGAAGCCGCGTTCGGGATTGAGATAGCGCGGGATGTCGCTGACGGCGCGGACGATCGCGAGCCGGCCCTGGGCTTCGGTGATCCGCTCGATTGTCTGGTACTTCGTCACGGCGACGTAGACGGCGAGGCCGCCGCCCACGGTCGAGAGCGAGACGATGGCGGTGGTCAGGAGCGTACCGATTTTCATGATTCTGTCCGGCAATTGGCGCGGGGGAATTATTTTGCACGAACAATAGGCAGGCGATGTTAATCCCGGGTTTACGCTCGTGGCCGCGGTCACCTGGCCTTTCGGTCAAGGGCGGCGAGGATCTCCAGCGTGGCGCCGTCGCGCTCGCCCGAAAAATAACGGGCGAGCGCCTGATCGAAAACAGGTTCGTCGGACACCGCGCCGAACAGCGTCATCGACGAGCGGAATTTGGCGTCGTCGGGCGCACCGAAGATGGCGTCGATGGTCCGCCCCTCGACGGCGAGCACGAGCCTCGTGCATTCGATCAGACGCGGACCGAGGACGGGGTGGGCGAGGTAGGCCTTGGCCTCGGCGCGGGAGGCGATGGCGTAGCGCTGCGACATGGCGCTGAAGCCGAGGCCGGCGACCTGCGGGAAGACGAACCATATCCAGTGGCTCTGCTTTCGGCCCCGGGTCAGCTCCTCCTGGACGTCGCGAAAAACCGGGTCCTGGGCCCGGACGAAGCGCGTTAGATCGAAAGGATCGGTCATTGGATACCCTGGGGGAGCCTTGGCGGCCGCGATTATGCCTAACTTTTGGCTCCCAATGTGGTAGCTGGTATAGAATCTCCGGGTGGGGGTGGGTCCCCCCGGGGGTCGATTTTGGGGATCTGATGGTTTCCGACCGCGCACAAGCCGAGGGGCTATTGTCGCGCCGCCGTATTGGGCGAGCCGAGACGATACTGCTGTCTTTGGCCGCCGTCGCGCTGGCGCTGGGCGCTGCCGCCTGGGTCGCGGATATCGGCGATTCGGCCTCGCTGGCCACCGCCGCACTGCCGCCGGCCAATGCCCCTTCGTTCGATGATCGTTTCGCTTCCACATCTGGCAGTCCGCCCGCCCGCGAACTCGGCCTGCGGACGCTGGAGCTCTCCGCCTTGAATGCGGTCCAGCTCAAATTGCGCGACGCAAAGGCGATGCTCGCCCAGAAACTTCAGGGCGACGATTGGCGCGCGACCCTGACCGATGACGACAGGCACGTGGTCGACGAGACGAGGCCTTCGGAGCGGGCCGATGGTGGCGTCCCGATGCCGCGCTCGCGCCCGGCCCAGGCGGACTTCTCCGCCCAGATCGCCTCCAGTCAGGCCTTTGCGGATGCCAATCCCAGGATCGACAACCGCAACTTCTTCGAAAAATTCACCGACAAGATCAAGCTGGCCTCGCTGACGCCGGACAGCGGCCTGTTCGGCAAGGCGCCGGATCTCGCCGCCCTCGGCTACGATTCGCGGACCGCGGTCTATGACATCTCGGCCAAGGCGCTCTACCTGCCGAGCGGCATCGCGCTGGAGGCGCATTCGGGCATGGGCGCGCTGATGGACGACCCTCAGCATGTCGACCAGCGCATGGTCGGCGCGACCCCGCCCGCGACCTATGACCTGAAGCCGCGCGAGAAGCTGTTCCACGGCGTCCGCGCGCTGCGCTTGACCCCCGCGGAGGGCACCAGCGCGCTCGGCCGCGTCGGTCTTCTCACCCACAATTTCATGCTCGGGCCGCGGGGCGACTCCAACGGCTGCGTTTCGATCAAGGACTATGATCGATTCATGAAGGCCTACGACAACGGCGAGTTCAACCGCCTGATCGTGGTGCCGCGCCTGAACGGATCGGCGACCGCCTCGCAGCGCGCGAGCACCGACTCCTGATTGGCCTGCAACGGCGGGGCTGCCGTTTTCCCTTCATTAAGCCGTCATCGTCCAGAAGCAGCCCATGAGTGATCCCCAAAATTCCGAGACCCCGCTGCGCACGACGTTCAAGATCAAGCTGAACGGCGACACGCTGGCGATTGCGACCGTCGGCCAGGCCTATCAATTCCTCACCAACTTCAAATCGGTCGAGTGGATGGAATTTCGCTCGCTGCATGAAGACGCGGTCGCGGCGCTCGAAGGCGCCGCCGACAACGCCATGCTCGTAGTGCAGGCGACCAACGCCGTGCGCGCGCTGTTCGTGAGCGCGAAGCTGCTCTGAGAGCAACACTGCGTAGCCTGGATTGCGTTACGCTCCATCCGGGCTACCGCTCACAACTTGAACTCCGCTATAGGAACAGGCAAGGGCCCGCGAAGGTCGTTGCTCCAGGCCGGTACATTCAAACATACTTCAGGGAGAGACCCATCATGAAACGCCGTACATTCCTCAAGGGCGGCGCCGTCGCCGGTGCGACGACGCTGGTTGCCGCACCTGCAATTGCGCAAAGCGCGCCCGAGATCAAATGGCGCCTGACCTCGAGCTTCCCGAAGTCGCTCGACACCATCTACGGCACGGCGCAGACCTTTGCGAAATACGTCGCCGAAGCCACCGACAACAAATTCCAGATCCAGACTTTTGCGGCCGGCGAACTCGTCCCCGGCCTCCAGGCGCTCGATGCCGTCAGCGTCGCGTCCGTGGAGATGGCACAGACCCCGCTCTATTTCTACATCGGCAAGGAGCCGGCGCTGGCTTATGCGACCGGCGCGCCGTTCGGCATGAACCATCGCCACCAGGAATCCTGGTGGGCGTTCGGCGGCGGCGCCGAGCTCACCAACGAGGCGCTGAAGCCGTTCAAGGCCCACGCCATTCTCTGCGGCAATTCCGGCACCCAGATGGGCGGCTGGTTCCGCAAGGAGATCAAGTCGGTCGACGATCTCAAGGGTCTGAAATTCCGCATCGCCGGCATGGGCGGTCATGTGCTGGCGCGCCTCGGCGTGGTCCCGCAGCAGATCGCGGGCGGCGACATCTATCCGGCGCTGGAGAAGGGCACGATCGACGCGGTCGAATTCGTCGGTCCCTATGACGACGAAAAGCTCGGTTTCCAGAAGGTCGCGAAATACTACTACTTCCCCGGCTGGTGGGAAGGGGGCGCCATGCTGCACATGATCGTCAACGACGAGAAGTGGGCTTCGCTGCCGAAGCAGTATCAGGCGATCGTCAACCAGGCGGCGTCAGCTGCGGGCGCCTGGATGCTCGAGAAATACGACAGCGTGAATCCGGCGGCGCTGAAGCGGCTGATCGCCAATGGCGCGGAGCTGAAGGCGTTTCCGCAGCCGGTGATGGAGGCCTGCTACACCGCGACCCAGGAGCATCTGAACGAGCTCGCCGCCAAGAGCGACCTGTTCAAGCGCACCAAGGAGAGCCACGACGCGTATATGAAGGAGCTGCTGTTCTACACGCAGATCGCGGAAAACTATTACGACAATTATCTGCTCGGCAAGATGCGCAACAAGACCTGATCGCAGGAGGGGGCGCGGTGCTCACGCCGCGCCGAGGCCCAGCTTCTCATAGACCCGCCTTGCATAGGCGCCGAACGCGTCGGTCGTCTTGAGCGGAAGGTCGCGCGGGAAGGGCAGGTCGATCGGGAAATAATCGGCCATCTTTGCCGGGCCAGCGGTCAGCACGGCGCAGTGCGAGGACAGGAACACCGCTTCCTGGATCGAGTGCGTGACGAAGACGATGGTCTTGCCGCTCTCGCGCCAGATCCGCAGCATCTCCAGATTCATCTGCTCACGCGTCAACGCGTCCAGCGCGCCGAACGGCTCGTCCATCAGGATCAGTTTTGGGTCGTGAATGAAGGCGCGCGCGATTGCGGTGCGCTGCTGCATGCCGCCGGATAGCTCTCGCGGATATTTCTCCTCGTAGCCCGCGAGCCCGACCAGATTGAGCAGATCGCGCGCCCGCCCGCGCGCGGCCTTGATCGGCAGGCCCACGATTTCCGCCGGCAGCAGCACGTTGTCCAGGATCGTCCGCCATTTCAGCAGCAGTGCCTGCTGAAACACCATGCCGACGTCGCGGGTCGGATCGAACCGGCTTTTGGCATTGCCGATCTTTACCGTGCCGCCGTCGGCGCCGTGTAGCCCGGCCAGAATCTTCATCACCGTGGTCTTGCCGCAGCCGGACGGGCCGACCAGCGAGACGAGCTCACCTTCCTGCACGTCCATGGTGACGTCGGAGACCGCCAGGAATTCGGCGCCGCGGCTGCGGTAAATCTTCCGGACACCGCGCAGGCTGATGAAGGGCTCTTCGGTCATGCCAGCCATTTGTCTAAGTTGGCGCCCACGAACGCGTCGTCGCTGAGGTCGGCGTGCTCGCGGTACACGCGATCGATCTCGTCTTTCTGGCCGGGGCTGAGACCCTCGTTCGGATCGAGGCACCACAAGCCCTGCATCAGGCCCTGTCGCCGCAGCACCTCGTGGCAGCCGGCGATGCAGCCGTGAAAATTATTGGCGACGTCGAAGAAGGCGCTGTTGCAATCGGTGACGCGGGCATCGAGCGCGAGCAAATCGGCCGGGACGCTGTCCTTGTGCCGTGCCGCCTTGCAGCGCTCGAATTGCTTGATCGCGGTCGCCGTCCACACCGACCAATGGCCGAGCAGGCCGCCCTTGAAGTAGGTCCGCGTGGTGACGCCGTTGTCGCGCAGGTCGAACGGCAGCATCAAATCGAGCAGGATGTGATCGTCATTGCCGGTGTAGATCGCGACGCGGTCGAGCGAGCCGGCCGCGGCGACGCCGCGCAGCACGTCGAGTGTCCGATAGCGGTTGAACGGCGCGATCTTGATCGCGATGACATTGTCGATCGAGGCAAAGCGCTGCCAGAACCGGCTTGAGAGGATTACGCCGCCGACCGCCGGCTGGAGATAGAAGCCCACCAGCGGAATTTCGGCCGCGACCGCCGTGCAATGCGCGATGATCTCGTCCTCGGAGGCGCTCTTCATCGCGGCGAGACTGAGGAGCCCTGCGTGATAGCCGATGTCGCGCGCGGTGCGGGCTTCTGTGACGGCCTGCCGGGTCGGGCCGGCGAGGCCTGCGACCATCGCCAGCGGACGTTTGGTCCAGTTCGCCGCAGTCTCGGCAGCGAGCTCGAGCACGGGGCGGTAGAGGCCGACATCGCGGATCGCGAACTGTGTGGTGTGCACGCCGACCGCAAGGCCGCCGGAGCCGGCGTCGACGTAATAGCGCGTCAGCGCGCGCTGATGCTTTTGGTCGAGCTGGCGTTCGGCGGTGAGCGCGAGCGGATGCGCCGGCAGCACGGTGCCGTCGGCGATCAGCTTGCGGATTTCGCTGTTGATCTGGCTGTGGTGCATGATGTCCTATCCGAATTCAGGGCCGGCGACGGCGAATGGCATGTCTTCCCCCGCGGCAGTGGCGGGGCCGAACCGCATGCGCTGGAACGGCCGCTCGATGGTCCAGCCCGATGCGGTCAATCCTTCAGGGAATTCGCCTTGCGCCGCGACGGCGTCGAGCAGCAGCGGTCCGCTCTCCGATTGCGCGATCGCATCGACCAGGGTCAGCGCAGCTGTAGGGTCGTCGGCAAACAGGGGGCCGATATGGCGCGCGGTGCGTCCGTCGCGAACCAGCGCGATGGCGCCGTTCGCAGAGACGATACGTGAGCCGGGGCGCCGCGCAAAGGCAGAGAGCAGGGCGGTGCGATCAAAACCGGTAGCCCGCAGGTCCCGGGCACGAAGCGCGTCCAGCGTCGCGGATGAAGGTGCCTGCGCGGCCGCGTGACCTGATTTCACCAGCTTCAGGCGGCGCAATTGCAGCGTCGGCGTGAACCCGAGCGGTCCATAGACGGCGACGCCGTCGGGCGTCGCATCGAGCCAGCTCGTCAGGCCGTTTTTGCACGCCGTCTCCAGGCAGGCATCGACCAGACGCGTTGCGAGGCCACGGCGGCGGTGCGTTGCCGACACCAGCACCATACTGATCCAGGCGTTGTTGCCGGGGTAGGGGAGTAAAGCCGCCGTAGCGACCAGTCGCGCGCTGTCGCGGATGCCGAATACGATGCCTTCGTGCAGGAAGATGCGCCAGTCCTCCTCGGTCTGGTTCCAGTGTGCTTCCGTCGAGAGGAGCAGGCCCGCAGCGGCGTCTTTGACGCCGAGTTTGATGACGGGCAGGCCGTCAGTAGCGTCCATCGCGCACCTCGTACTTGGTGGGCTTGCCGAGGCTCGGCATGGCGCGGGACACCCAGTCCGCCGTCCAGGTGATCAACTGCTCGGTGTCGACGACGGGCAGGCCGAACAGCTCGACCGCCTTGGACGTGTCGGTCAGCCACGCCGTCGGCTCTTCCTTGCCTGTCAGCACCGGGGCACGGCCGAACCTTGCGCCGAATTTTTGCGCGAGATCGCGCACCGCCAAAATCTCGTGGCCGCTGACATTGATCGGCGAGGTCGGCGCCGTGCAATGCGAGAGGCAACGCAGCGCCTGCGACGAGGCATCGCCCTGCCAGATGAAATTGACATGACTGATGCTGACGTCGATTGGCGTGCCCGTGAGCACTTTCACGGCGATGTCGTGCAGCACGCCATAGCGCATGTCGATCGCATAATTGAGGCGGAACAGCCGTCCGGGCGTTCCGAATTTGCGCGAAAAATATTCGAACATGCGTTCGCGGCCGACGCAGGACTGGGCGTATTCGCCGGGCGGGTTCGGTGGCATGTCCTCGGTCGCGCCTTTGCCGTCCACGGGAACGAACGGATAGATGCAGCCGGTCGAGAACGCCACGATCCGCGACGACGGGAAGGCCTGGGCGACCAGCGCGGGCACGTGCGCATTCATCGCCCAGGTCAGCGACAGATCACCCTCCGCGCCGAATTTGCGGCCGGCCATGAAGACGATGTTGGGCGCCTTCGGCAGCGCCTGAACTGCGGTCTCGTCCATCAAATCGCAATTGATCGTCTCGACGCCGCGCGCGTGAAGCCAGTCCTTGACGCTTGCGTCGCTGAAGCGGGCGACGCCGATAACACGGCGATCGGGCACCGCGGCTTTTGCGAGCCCCGCCAAGGTCGGTCCCATCTTGCCGGCCACGCCGAGGATCATGATGTCGCCCCTGACCTTGGCGAGGTCGTCGATCAATGCCTGCGTTGGGCGGCACAGGAGATCGTCGAGCGCGGCGATATCGGGGATGGTCTTCGGCAGGTTCTGGCGGGTGAGGAGCATGGATCTGGTCCTTGGTCTTTAAGTCTGCCGTTTTCAGGTTTGTGTTTTCAGGTTTGTCTTGCGTCGCCGACCACGAACATGCGTTCGAGGACGAGAACCAAGCCATAGAGAGCGACGCCGAGCAGCGTCAGCAGCACGACGGCCATCACCATCGCGGGCGTGTCGAGCGACGACTGCACCTGGATCATGAGGTAGCCGAGCCCGCGCTCGGAGGCGATGAACTCGCCGACGATGGCGCCGGCGACCGCGAGGATGGCCCCGACCTTCATGCCGGAGAATATGTAGGGCAGCGATCCCGGCAGCTGGATCTTGCGGAACAGCGTCCAGCGCGAGCCGCGCAGCGATTTGACGAGATCGAGCAGATCAGGTTCGACCTCGCGCAAGCCCCGCGCGGTGGTGAGCAGGATCGGAAAGAAGCAGATGCTGAAGGCGATCAAGATGTTCGGCACGATGCCGTAGGAGAACCAGACGATGAGGAGCGGGCCGAGCGCCACTTTCGGAATCATGTTCAGCGTCACGAACAGCGGCAGCAGCACGAGGCTGAGCAGCGGCGCCCAGCTGAATATGACGGCCAGCGCGACGCCGACGAATGCGCCGAGCGCAAAGCCGCCGAGGATCTCGATCGCCGTCACCAGCGTATTGGCGCCCCAGGCGTAGGTAGCGGTGCCAAGCGTCTGGATTGTCGCCAGCGGTGAGGGCAGGATGAATTTCGGCACGTGGAAGGCATCCACCATGACCTGCCAGAGCACGAGCACGGCGAGATGCACGATCAGGACGATCGCAAAGCTGCGCGTATTGCGGGCGCCGTCTCCTGCCACCGGTTGCTCCCTGTTGCCAGCGGCCGCCTTGCCGCTGGTCGCAAGCCTAACCGGCCTTGAGGAGAGTTTCAACCAGTTGGTTGATTACGGCCGAAGCGAATGCAGCACGAGATCGGCGACGTGCCGGCGGCGGGCGCGGCGCGCGGCCCGGCTCGACAGGTCCTTGCCGAAGATCGCCGACAGCGTCGGCGTATTCGAGAGATAGAAATAGCCGAGGCCCGCAATGGAGATATAGAGCTGGATCGGGTCGATCCCCTTGCGGAACATTCCGGCGCGGACGCCCTCGTGAAGGATGTGGGACACGCTCTTCACCAGCGGCGAATGCATCGCCTCCAGCCGCGTCGAGCCGCGGACATGGCGGGCGCCGCCGCGGTTCTCGTCGTTCAGAAGCACGATGAAATCGGGGTTTGCCGCGAGGTAATCGAACGAGGCCTCGATCAGTTTGCGGATCGCCTTTTCCGGCGGCAAGCCCTCGAGATTGAGCTGGCGCTCCTGCTCGCGGATATCGGCGTAAACCCATTCGAGCACAGCAAGATAGAGCGAATCCTTGTCGCCGAAGTAGTGGTAGACGAGCTGCTTGTTGACGCCGGCGCGCTCGGCGATCTCGTCGACGCGGGCGCCGGCAAAGCCGTGCCGGGCGAACTCCTCGCGCGCCGCGGTGAGCAGCTTCTTGCGTGTGGCGACGGGGTCGCGCCGCTGCGGCACGGTGTCGCCTGAACGTTTTGCGGGCATTTCCAACCAAACAGTTGACAAGTGGAGGGCGGCCTTGTTGCATTGGTATCCTCACGGGGGGAGAGCGACAAGCCGGGTCGCGGGCAACGAGGAGAGATGCGATGAAGCGTTTGCAGGCGGCGGGCTCGGCCCTGGCTTTGGCCCTGATGCTCGGTTCACCGGTCGTGCCGGCGACCGCGGGCGAGGCGGTCAATCTGATCCTGAACTGGACGCCGACCGCCGATCACTCGCCCTATTATTACGCCAAGGCGCAAGGCTGGTACGAGAAGGCGGGCATCGACCTGACCATCGAGGTCGGCAAGGGCTCCGGCGTCTCCGCCGCCAAGGTCGGCTCCGGCGGCTCGCCCTTCGGCGTCGCCGATCTTGCCACCATGCTGGTAGCCAAGAGCAAGGGTGCCGACACCGTTGCCGTGATGAGCGTCTACGCCAACACCGGCCAGACCTTCTATTGGCTGAAGAGCTACGGCGTGAACGGGGTGAAGGATTTTGCCGGCCACAAGATCGGTAACCCACCCGGTGATGCTTCGCGGGTGATGTGGCCGGCCTTTGCGAAGGCCGCAGGGCTCGCACCCGATTCCGTCAGCTTCGTCAATATCGGGCCGACTGCGAAGATCGCGGCGCTCAAGAGCCACACCGTCGATATCATCAGCGACTTCTACAACGAGCACGATTTGAAGGTGATCGAGTTCGGGCCCGATCTCGGCTACGTCAACTGGAAGGACATCGGGCTCAATCCGTACGGCAATTCCTTGATCGTCAACGGCGCCTATTTGCAGAAGAACCCGAAGCTGGTCGAGGATTTCGTGCGCGTCACGCAAAAGGCCTTTGCGACTTGCGTCGCCGACGCCGCACCCTGCCTGAAGGCGCTGCTCGAGCAGGTCTCTGGTCTCGACAAGGAGAACCAGGAGCGCCAGTGGGAGCGCATCAAGTTCTTGATGACGGACGAATTCACGACGACGAAGTCGCTCGGCTGGATCGACGGCGAGCGGATGAAGAAGGACTACGAGCTGGTCCAAACCTATCTCGGCATGGAGAAGCCGTTCGACGTGACTGCAGCGTTCACGACCAAGATGCTGGATCCCGCCATCAAGATGGATGCGAGCAAGGTGAAGAAGTAGGGGGGCGTCCCGTCATTGCGAAGGCGGCGTGCGCCGCATTCTGATCTCGTGCCCTGGACGCAGCGCAGCAACGCTTGCGCGTTGCAGCGCGTCCGGGACACGAGGCGCGATTACCGGCCGCCTCCACGTAACCCCGCGGAGAAATTAACCAGCCATTAACCATATCGGCCGCATCGTTAACCATTCAATAACTGGGAACGAGTCGGCCGATATGGAGGCTGCAGTAAAACCTCAACGCCAAATGGTACGCCTGCGCGGGCGCTCCTATGTGGCCTTCGTGTTCGTGCCGACGGTTCCGATCCAGGACTGGCTGCAGGAAATCGACACCACCATCGCGCGCTCGCCGGGCTTTTTTGCCGGCAGGCCCGTGGTGATCGATCTGTCCTCGGTCGATCTCAGCCAATCCGGCATCGGCCATCTGCTCACCAGCCTGCAGGACCGCAACATCCGCGTGCTCGGCATCGAGGGTGTGGAGGAGGCGCGGTTGACGCCGACGATGCCGCCGCTGCTGTCGGGCGGGCGGAGCTGCGTGGTCGAGCCGAGCGCGCCCAAGAAGCCTGAGGCCAAGGTCGAGACCAAGCCGACCTCGCTGCTGCTCGAAACTCCGGTGCGCTCCGGCCAGACCGTGATCTTCCCCGAAGGCGACGTTACCATTTTGGGTTCGGTCGGCTCCGGCGCCGAAGTCGTCGCCGGCGGCTCCATCCATATCTACGGCGCGCTGCGCGGCCGCGCCATGGCGGGCGTGAACGGTCACACCAGCGCGCGCATCTACTGCCAGAAGATCGAGGCCGAACTGCTTGCAATCGATGGGTTTTATCAGACCGCCGACGATATCGACGCCGCCCTGCGCGGCAAGCCGGCCCAGGCCTGGCTGCAGGGCAACACCATGCGAATTACGGCACTGAACTGACCAGCAAAGGAGATATTTCAGATGAGTAAAGTACTGGTCGTGACATCAGGCAAGGGGGGCGTCGGCAAGACGACGACGACCGCCGCGCTGGGGGCTGCGCTGGCGCAACGCGGCGACAAGGTCGTCGTCGTCGATTTCGACGTCGGCTTGCGCAACCTCGACCTTGTGATGGGCGCCGAGCGCCGGGTCGTGTTTGACCTCATCAACGTGGTGCAGGGCGTGGCCAAGCTGCCGCAGGCGCTGATCCGGGACAAGCGGCTCGAAAACCTCTGGCTGCTGCCGGCCTCGCAAACCCGCGACAAGGACGCGCTGACGGAGGAGGGCGTGGGCAAGGTCATTGACGATTTGCGCGGCCGCTTCGACTGGGTGATCTGCGACAGCCCGGCCGGCATCGAGCGCGGCGCCTCGATGGCGATGCGCTTTGCCGATGAGGCCGTGATCGTCACCAATCCCGAAGTCTCATCGGTGCGCGATTCCGACCGCATCATCGGTATGCTCGATTCCAAGACGGTACGGGCCGAGAAGGGCGAGCGCGTCGAGAAGCACATCCTCATCACGCGCTACGATCCCTCGCGCGCCGCGCGCGGAGAGATGCTGACCATCGAGGACATCCTCGAAATCCTCGCGACCCCCTTGCTCGGCATTATCCCCGAGAGCCAGGACGTGTTGAAGGCCTCCAACGTTGGCACACCGGTGACGTTGTCGAACGCGGACGGCGCACCCGCGCGGGCCTATATCGACGCGGCGCGGCGACTGTGCGGCGACACCGTGCCGATGCAGGTGCCGACCGAGCGCAAGGGCTTCATGGATCGTCTGCTGCGACGGAGGGCTGCATGAGCATGGGTCTGCTTCGGCTTCTCCGCGGCAAAAAGGCTTCGGCACCCGTCGCTCGCGAACGGCTGCAGATCCTGCTTGCCCATGAGCGCGGACTGCGCGGCCAGCCCGATCTGCTCGGTGTGCTGCGTGAGGAAATTCTCGCCGTCGTCTCCAGGCACGTCACGCTGGATCCGACCAAGGTCATCGTCCGGCTCGATCGCGGCGACGAAGTGTCGACCCTGGAGGTCGATATCGAAGTGCCCAACGACTTCGAGCGCAAGCGGGTGGCGGTCGCATAGGGACGCGGCCGAAGGCCCGTCAAGTTTGGGGTGGGTGATAGGGCGGTCCGCTGGGCATAGCGGGCCGCCTTTGTCATTTGTGTTAGTTCGGCCGATGTGATCGGCACCTGGCGGAACGGGACTTGCGGCGAAATCGTTGTCAACCATCCGCGGAACAGCAGGAGCGATGCACCGCGGTTTCGTCAAACGGGAGAGCGCCCATGATGACCGAGGTCCAGGTCCATACCGTCGCGCGCCAGATGCTGGAACAGCATGGTTTCGCGGCGATTGCGAAGGCCGCCGAGCAGGCCCAGGCTTGCGAGGGCCGCGGCGAGGCCGATGACGCCAAAGAGTGGCGTCACATCGCCGACGCGATGAAGATCATGCGCGGTCCGCACCAGAGCTGACACTCCCGCGCGCTCATCGCTCGCCGCGGTCGGCGCCCTGCGGCGTGCGATTCTGGGTCTGCGGCTGGCTGCGCTCGCCTGTCTCCTTGCAGGGCAGCGGTTCCCATGAGCCGTCTGGCGCCTGCTGATAGGCGCTGCAGGATGGGGACGCGGACTTGTCCTCGCCCTTCTGGGCGTCGGAGTTCTTCGCCAGCACCGGCGCAGTGAGCACCGTAGCGAGGACAAACGCTCCGGCGAAAGCGACATGCATGTTCCGCATGAGGGGTCTCCTGTTCGAGGTCGAAGGGATCCTGCATGCTGGCAAGAATTGTGACAATTATTAGCCGCGACAGCGCCTTCGCCGTCGCGTGCTTAACGCCGTGAGAAACCGCCTTGCTAGCCGCCCTTGCTGCGGATCAGGCCGGCGAGGTTGGTCTTTTGGGCTTCGCACCAGCTGGGCATGCCAAGACGGCGCTGGTTGAGATCGGTCGCCTGGGTGGCCACCGCGACCTCGGCCATCAAATCGTCGTCCTGCTTCTCGCCCATCTTGCCACCGGTGTGCATCCAGGCGATCGCCTTGCGCACCTTCTCGGTGGTGCCGTCGGGCAACTGCATCTGCTCCGCCTTCTGCACCAGATCCTGGTAGACGACATCCGTGCCCGGACATTCGACCTTGGCGGCGAAGGCCTGCAAGACCAACGTCACATAGGTCGAACGCGGATGGTCGGCCGCTTGAGCCGGCGCCGCCAGCAGCAACAGGGCCGTCATCAGAAAACCAGTGCGCATCCTTGGTACCTCCCCGCATTTTTGGGAAGGCTAGCGGCTGGAGCGCCGCTCCGCAATGGGATAGCGCGCGGCCGCGAGGCCGGCCGGCGAGCTAGCGTTGCCAGGCCGGCACGGGATCGAGCGGTGTGCGGTAGACCTCGTTGTGATCGCGGTCGGTGACGCGCACAGCGCAACCCTTGCGTTGCAACTCCGGCTTCACCTGCGAAAGTTCGGTGGCCAGTTGGTCGGCGCGGTCGGAAGCACCCTCGATGTCTTCGAGGATGATTCCGCCCTGGTTCTTGAACTCTTCACCAACCACGAGATCGAAGGAATAGTAAGGCATTCGAATTCCCCGGTATGACGAATTGAGCTTCGGGTGGACGTTTCAACACGTGACCGATGGTACCACTGAGTCGATGTTTATCGCATGAACGGCGCGCGCAATCTCTGTGCTTATGGCGCAGAAATGATGTGCAACATTCAAGTGCGTTAAGATTTTATTAAATATGTCGGCGCGATCATGAGGCATGGAATTGCAGCAGAACCGGGCTCCGGGAACCGGCAGCCGCAAGAGAAGGCCGCCGGCATAGATCCCGACGGCCTTTTCTCTTGATGCGAAACGCGCGAAGCGTCGCTTCCCGTAGTTGCCCGGACTCAACGCATCATATCGACTCGGACAGCGTCCTTAGTCGCAACCCTCTGCATCGTCGCGTGACGATCGTTCAGCGCAGCGGCATTGGCGGACGCACGACAGGTCCATCGTCGTCGGCAACGGCTTGCGTCGTTATGGGCGCAGCTGGCGGTGGGACCGCGGCCGCCTGCGAAGGCGGCGGTGCGAGCGGCGCAGGCGAATAAGCTGGCATGTAAGTCTGCGACACGGCCGGCTTCGGCTTGCGAACCGGCGGCGCCGGAGGCCGCGCGGACACGCGCGCGCGCGGATCGACGGGCGGCCTTGCATCGGCCACCGGCTTTGGCGCGGGCGGCTTCGCCATCTCGCGCGCCATCTGCTCCTGTCCGGCCTTCAACTCGGCGATGTTGACCTTGAGCTGCTCGATCTGCTGCGCCATCGCGGCGAGATCGCGCGTCATCGATTGCACCGATTGTACAGGATCGGACTGTGTTGCCGTGGGCACGGCTGCTGCAACCTGAGTTGGAGGCGGCGCCACGGATTGATCGGTCGCTTGATCCGCTGCGGCTTGATCCGTTGCGGCCTGCTCCGCAGGTGGCGCGGCCTGCGCGGCGGCGACCGGTGCCGTCTGCGACGTCGAAGGCAGCAGCGACGCCAATGCCGGCGTCCATTCGGCCAGCAACTGTCTTGCGGTGTCGCCATGATTCTCCCAGGCGACAGTGGCGGCCGCGCTGCCGCCCGCAAACAGCAACGTGACGAAGGCGCCGCGCAACCATTTGCCGGCGGAGGATCGCTTCTGCCGGCCGCGACCATCACTGGCCGCGATGCGCACGGCGGTGTCGACCGAAGGCACCGCCGCCTGCGGCTCCGCGACAGGACTGAACCTCGGCTCCGGACCAACTTTGGACTTTGGCGTGAACGCCGGATCTATTTTGGGCTCCGGACGGGTCGTGATCTCAGGCGCGAATGTGGGCGCAACGCCGATGGCGCGAGAGGCCAGCACCATCTCGGGCGAAATCTGCACGGCGTCGTGCGGGTCATTGTTCGTGACTGTATCCTTCACGATCTCATCGACGATTTGCCGAGAGTTCAGCGTCGCGAGCATCGCAGCTCCTTTTGATGCCTTCGTCGTCCGCATTGGCGCGAGCCGATCGGTTGAGTTGAGCCCATCCAAATCTGACGAGCCAAGCACGATGCGCACGAGTCCAGCCGGATTTGACCAAAGCAAGGCGAGGGGATGGAGACTGTGCGACGCTCTTCCACCGTTTGTGGTGATGGAACCCGCTCGGTCAAACACGCGCACGTGTTCCGCAGTGCCTTGTTTTCAGCACGATTTGGGCAGCATCTGGTACCGCTGGGGGTGCTGCTATCGCTATCGGGGGCCAGCGGTGCCAAAATCTTTATTCGTTCTATTCGTCGTTGCCATGCTTCCGCTTGGCGGTTGCATGCAGGCGACACTTTCGCCATCAACGGATGCGAGCATGACGCCGCGCGACCGGCAGTTGCTGGCGCATGCGCCTTACGCGCAGGCGAACGTGCCCGAGCAATATCTCCGGCATATCGTCGATTATCCACGCAAGGAGCAGCCAGGTACGATCCTGGTCGATACCAATGCGCGCTACCTCTATTTCGTGCTGCCCGACGGCAAGGCGATGCGTTATGGCGTCGCGGTCGGCGAGGAAGCCATGGCGTTCTCCGGCGTGGCGCGGGTCGGCCGGTTGGCGGAATGGCCGGACTGGGTTCCGACAGCGGACATCCAGGCGCGGCTCGGACCCTATCCAGCGCGCGTCACCGGCGGTCCCGCCAATCCGCTGGGCGCACGGGGCATCTATCTCTATTCCGGCAACAAGGACACGCTCTACCGCATCCACGGCACCAACCAGCCGGAATATATCGGGCAGGCGATCTCGTCCGGATGCATCCGGATGCGCAACGAGGACGTGATCGATCTCTATGACCGGGTGAAGCTCAATTCAACGGTCGTGGTGTTACCGCCCGGACAGAGCGCGCAAGTCGAGGCGAGGCCCAGCTGGCGCGGGTGAGGTCGCCCTACTCCGCGGGCTGGGCAACGCGCCATTGCAGTGTCGTGGCATTGCCGTTGGTATCGCCCGGCGCCTTGTCGGCGGGCGAGGTGTAGAGCGGGCGATAGCGGTAGGCCCACATCTTGCTGCCGTCGTCGCGATTGATCACGGTGAAGTCGCCAACGGCCCTGGCGTCGGCCGTTGCGGCTAGCGGGATCCAGCTCTCGATGCACTTGCTGTTGCAGTTCGACGTCTTCCCGGTGGTGTCGCGTTCGTAATAATAGAGCGTCATTCCCCTGAGATCGACGAGCTTGGGACCCTTTTTGGTCAGGACGACTTTGGCTGGCGCGACCGCAGCCTCGACCTTCGGCGGGGCAGGGTCACCACCGCCATGGCCGTTTGCGAGTGCAGGGGCGGTCGAGAGCGCGACGGCCGCCGCGACAATGATGAACCTGGGCATCCAAAACTCCCGAACGGCAAAGTTAATCGCGCCTTAAGCGCAGAACGGTGCCGACAGTAGCAGCCGAACGTTAGTTCCAGGTTTCGCGGGTCTGCGACAAATACGGGCAAAAATACGAGGCCTAGGCCTGCACCTCGCGCAACGGGGCGCGGCTGAGCTCGTTGCCGGCGGCGATGACCTTGTGCAACAGCCGCATCAGCTCCTCACCTTCCTTCGCGCTGAGCCCGCGCAGCATGATGCGTTGCGCGGATTCGACGGCCGGCGTGATCTTGCGCAGGGTGCGGCGGCCTTCGTCGGTGATCTCGAGCTCGCGGGCACGGCGGTCGCGGCTCGAGGCCCGGCGCTCCGCGAGCCCCTTCAGCACGAGGCGGTCGATTACGCCGGTGATGGTGGTGCGGTCGTAGGCGATCAGGCCTGCCAGCGTTACCTGGTCGAGCCCCGGATTGGCCTTGATGGTCGCGAGCGCTGCGTATTGCACTGGCGTGAGGTCGAAGCCGGCATCCCCGACCTCGGCCAGAAACACCGCCACCGCGATCTGCTGGAACCGGCGCGCCAGATGTCCGGGCATGTCGCTGTTGTCTTTCACCGGATTCTCCGTTGGGGCAGGGACGGTTGGGGTCGTTGACAGGTATACTGATAGTCAGCATACTGAGCAATATCCAAACAGAACGTTTCGCGGAGAGGTGCTCATGCAATTCCATCTCAATGGATTTCAACCGGGCGACCCTGAAATCGCCGATCCCGCAGAACGCATTCAGGCTTCCTGCGCAGCGGGGGCCGTGCCTGACGAAGTGGATGTCCTCATCGTCGGCTGTGGCCCTGCGGGCCTGACGCTCGCCGCCCAGCTTGCGCAATTCCCTGACATCAAGACCTGCATCGTCGAGCAGAAGCCGGGGCGCCTGCTGGTCGGGCAGGCCGACGGCATCGCCTGCCGCACCATGGAGATGTTCCACGCCTTCGGCTTCAGCGAGCGCGTTCTGAAGGAAGCTTGCTGGGTCAACGAGACGACGTTCTGGAAGCCGGACGAACGGATTCCGGAAAACATCGTCCGCAGCGGCCGGGTGCAGGACGTCGAAGACGGGCTGTCGGAATTCCCGCACGTCATCCTCAACCAGGCGCGGATCCATGACGGCTTTCTTGACGTCATGCGCAAAGCGCCGGCCAAGCTCGAGCCGCATTACAGCCGACGCCTGCTCGATCTCGAGGTCAATCCGGCCGCGGGTCCCGCCGACCATGCCGTGACCGTGCGGCTCGAACGGGTCGATGCGGGGAACGAGGGCAAGGTCGAGACGATCAAGGCGCGCTACGTCGTCGGCTGTGACGGCGCGCGCAGCACGGCGCGCAAATCGATCGGCCGCGAGCTGCACGGCGATTCCGCCAATCATGCCTGGGGCGTGATGGACGTGCTGGCGGTGACCGATTTTCCGGACATCCGCTTCAAAGCCCTGATCCAGTCGTCGAAGGACGGCAGCCTGCTGATCATCCCGCGCGAAGGCGGCTACATGGTCCGCCTCTATGTCGAGCTCGCCAAGCTCGACATCGGCGAGCGCGTCGCCAATCGCAACATCACTGCCGAGGACGTGATCGCCAAGGCGCAGCGGATATTGAAGCCGCATACGCTCGAGGTGAAGGAGATCGCGTGGTGGTCGGTCTACGAGATCGGCCAGCGCCTGACCGACAAGTTCGACGACGTGCCGGAGGCCGAGATCAACTCGCGTCTGCCGCGGATCTTCATCGCCGGCGATGCCTGCCATACCCACAGCCCGAAAGCGGGGCAGGGCATGAACGTCTCGATGCAGGATGCCTTCAATCTCGGCTGGAAGCTCGCCGCCGTTTTGCGGAAGCAGTCTGCGCCAAGCCTGCTGCATTCCTATTCGGCCGAGCGCCAGGCGGTTGCGAAAGAGCTGATCGATTTCGACCGCGAATGGGCGGGCATTCTTGCGTCCGCCGCCAGGACCGGCGGCGCCGATGCCGCCAGGACGCAGGCCTATTTTGTGAAGCATGGCCGCTACACCGCGGGCACCGCGACGCATTACCGGCCGTCGGTTCTGACCGGAGCGACATCCCACCAGCATCTCGCGCAAGGCCTTGTCATCGGCACGCGCTTCCATTCCGCGCCGGTGATCCGGCTTGCGGACGCCAAGCCGGTCCATCTCGGTCACGCTGCGCAGGCGGATGGCCGCTTCCGCATCTACGCGTTTTCGCCTGCGGAAGATCCGGCGGCCGAGGGCTCGGCCATTCGCGCCTTGTGCAATTTCCTCTCCGAGGCGCGGGAGTCACCGGTCAGGCGCCATACGCCTGTCGGCGCCGACATCGACAGCGTGATGGACCTGCGGGCGGTGTTCCAGCAGGATCATCGCGAGCTCGCCATCGAGGCGATGCCCGCACTGCTGCTCCCGCGCAAAGGCCGCTACAGCTTGATCGACTACGAGAAGATGTTCTGTCCGGATCTCAAGAATGGTCAAGACGTTTTCACCATGCGCGGCATCGATCGCAAGGCCGGCTGCATGGTCGTGGTGCGGCCGGATCAATACGTCGCGACCGTGCTGCCGCTCGAGGATTTTGCGGCGCTTGCTGCGTACTTCGACGTCTTCATGCTGCAAGTGAATTGACGGGCCGCCACGGCGCTTGCGCGGTGTCTCGATGAACGGCGAATGAATATTGAACCGCGCGCGGTATTCGTCTCGATCTTTCGACGAATGAGACCATCGTACGCGGAACGCCCGTTCTGCTTGCGCGTTCCGACTCGAACGAGGAGGACTACGCCATGAGATTCCGAAGTGTGTTGTTAGCCGCATTGCTGCTCGCCCCGACGGCCGCACTGGCCGCACCGGGCATGGTCACCGTCTCGACTGGCCTGCGCGCCGGGCCGGGTTCGGGCTTTCCCCTGGTCGATCGCATTCCGGAGGGCGCCCGCGTCAACATCCATGGTTGCCTGCGCGGCAACGCTTGGTGCGACGTGAGCTTCTCGGATGACCGTGGCTGGGTGTCGTCGCAATATCTCGAATATCTCTACCGCAATCACTACGTCTATCTCCCCGACTATGTCGACGAGATCGACGTGCCCGTTGTCCCATTCGTGCTGACCTCGTATTGGTCGAGCTATTATCAAGGGCGGCCCTGGTATCGGCGGCATGCCCACTGGAATAGCTACTGGACCTCGCATCAGCGCGTGGCGACGCGGATGACGATCGATCCGCGCGCGGCTCGCATCGGCCGCGCGGCAACGCGCGATGCGGCGATCGCACTCGGGCGCAACGGTGCGCATGTTAGGGGTGCGGCTGCGGTCTCCGGTCGTGATGCCGTGACCTCACGGCACGACGCCGCCATCGCCAGGCACGAGACTGCGGTTACGACGGACCGAAGCCGTGCTGGACGAAGCGAGCGCATCGCGCATGAGCGGACCAATCTGCAGAGCCGCAATCCGCGCGATGCGCAGGCCCGCATCATGCACGAGCAGGCTGCGAGCCGCGCGGCCGTGCGTGCGCAGCCGATGGCGCGCCCGCATGAGACGCCGCGTGTATCAGCCGCGCCCGCAAGCCGCCGTGCGATGCCGCATGTTGCCCAGCCCAACGTCAGCCACGGCTCGCCGATGAATGCTCATGCCCAAATGCCGGCGCCGCGCGCGGCTGTGCCCGCGATGCCGCATGGCGGCGGCGGCGCTCCTCACATGAACGCCGCACCGCGCGGCGGTGCGCCGGCCGGCGGTCCTGGTGGCGGCCACCAAAAGCATTAAATCAGCCCAACGAAAGCCCGGCCCTCGCGCCGGGCTTTCTGCTCGGTCCGAACCGGTTCCCGGCGCGTCTAATTTAAGAAAGTTCTTCGCGAGCAGATTTCATCGATCGTAATATGTCTACCCAAAGCTGTAAGCATTCCACTCGGGGCAGCGGGGCACGGGAGGATAAACGATGAGACAGAGCCAGGCGGAGACGCGCCGCCAAAATGTCGCGAAGCGGTCGATGACCAAGGAGGCCAAGCAGCTGTCCGGACTGATTGCCGGACTGCGCCAATCCCTCGACGGGATTCACAAGGAGCGGTCCAGCATCAAACTATCCGGCGCCGAGATGGGCCTTCTCGACGAACGCCGAAACAATCTGCTGCTCACCATCGCAGCCCTCGACGACCGCCTTTCGGCGGTACAGGGGCTGATCGATCTCGGCCGTCCCCACATCATCCGCGTCCACTGATCGAAGCGCAGACCTGATGCTATCGGATTCGTCGCGGCGGCGACGGAACCGGGCTCAGCTGCCGGCTCTGCGCGGCATAAGGATTGGCGTAGCACTGGGCGGATTGCCCGGAAGCGGTCGCGGCGCACTGCGCGACGTCGCAAAACTGCAATCGATGCTGCGGCCGTCGATGGTGTAGATCTCGATGCAGACGGAATGGCGCGGATCGTAGGTCTGCGCGGCTGTCGGCGCCACGCCGGGCAAGCCCGCTCCAAGCAAGCCCGCGGCAAGCAGATAGTGTTCCTGATATGGCGCACGATCGACCTCCCTCGTTCGGCCGGAACCAAGCCACAAAGCTGCTGTGGATGGCATCAAATTGCCACGCTCCCGGCGAATTGCCGACAAAGCCCGCTGCCACGAGGAGAACGGGTGCAGGGCAACGCTAGGGGATGCGCATTGGCCTATAAGATGATCGCAGAACGCGACAACGAGAAGTGCAGTTATGCCCGCGAAAGCCGGTTGCTCATCGTGGCGAAGGCAAAGGTTTGGGCGAGCGAGGGATGGAAGGTTGTCATCACCGACCAGGACGGCAAGGCCTACGCGCCGCCCGAATTCGATCAGCTATTGGCGGCCTGACCGCAACACGGGGCTGCTTCTTCTTTTGACGCGTTTTCTTTGCGCGAACCGGTATATCCATTTCGCTCGAAAACGCACCAGGGGACGATATTGATTCCGCTATTTCGACCGGGGCGCAACGTGATCGTGCCCGTGATGGCTCTTGCCGCCGCCGTCCTGACGGCGACAGTTGCCGCCGCGCAAAATCTCGATGCCGGCAAGTCGCCGCAAAAGCTCTTCGCCGATGGTTGCACGACCTGCCATCGCAGCCCGCGCGGCCTTGCCAAGGGGCGCTTCAGCCTGACGCTGTCCTGGTTCCTGAAGGACCATTACGCTACCAGTTCGGACACGGCCAAGGCGCTCGCGGCGTATCTGGAATCGGTCGACACGCCGCCGCCGCGAGCCGCGGCCAAACCGGGTGCAAAGCGATCCGCGCCGCGTCCTTCCAAGCCGTCGCAAAGCCAATAGGCGTGGGCCGGTTCGGCTAGGCGCGCCGATAGGTCTGCGCGAGCAGCCCTGCGTGGACGGCGCGGAGGTCGGCGCTCATGCGCGTTTGTCCCGTCGTAACATAGGACAGCCAGGCGCCGTCGGCGGCGAGGCGGACGACGTGGAGTTCGGGCGTGCCGTCGGTCGCACGGTGGCGCTTCAGCCGCGCCGGAAGAAGCGCGGAGCGAGGCGGAGATCGCGATCTATGCCGATGCCATGGCCGACATGTTCGGCGCTTACGAGGCTGGCGCGGCGGGCTACACTTGCCACACCCAAAGTTTGATCCTACGGACCTCCTCCATGCTCGTCATCTCCATTCAAAGCCAGGTGGTCCACGGTCATGTCGGCAACAGCGCGGCCGCCTATGCCATGCAGGCGGAGGGGGTGAACGTCGCGGCGGTGCCGACGACGCTGCTATCGAACCATCCGCGTTATCCGAGCCTGCGCGGACGGGTGCTGGAGACCGAGCTCGTTGCAGATCTCCTGAAGGGCCTCGAGGAACGCGATCTCGTCGACGAGGCCGCGGTGCTCGTCACCGGCTATCTGGGCTCGCCCGGCAATGCCGCTGTCATTGCCGATTTCGTCGAGCGGGCGCTGACCCGCAATTCAAAGCTCGTCTATCTCTGCGATCCCGTGATCGGCGATGACGGCCGCGTCTATGTTGCCGACGGCATTTTGGACGTGGTCCGCCACCGGCTGCTGCCGGCTGCGAATTTGACCGCGCCGAACCAGTTCGAGCTCGAGCTTCTCTCCGGGCTCACCATCGCGGATGCGCAGGGCCTGCGCGCGGCTTGCGCGACGCTCGCCGGGACCGGCCGCATCGACGTGGTCGCCACCGGCTGCACGCTCACCGACACGCCGGAAGGGCAGGTGGAAACGATTCTGTGCGCCGACGGTCAGTTGTCGCGCTTGGCGACACCGCGCCTGCCGATCCGGCCCTATGGCACGGGCGATCTCCTCACCGGCCTGATCGCGGCGCATCTGGCCAGAGGCAGGGCAACCGAGGCGGCGGTGCGGCTCGCGGTCGAGACCATCTTTGCGGTGCTGGTGCGCACGCAGGAAGCCGGCACCGCCGAGATGCGGCTCGTGCCACTGCCGACGCCGGGACGGTAAGCCTTAGCGGATTTACGTCGCGCGCTTCGCGGCCGATTGCGCCGACTTCTGCGGCTTTGCCGGGACCTTCTGCTCACGCGTCGCCTGCGACTTCGCCTGTGCCTTGGGCCGCTTTGCGCTGGCGACAGCCCGCGCTTTCCTCGTCTTGACGTTGGCGGCTTCCTTGCGGTCCGACGTTCCCCGGCGCGAGACGTATTCCGGACCATCGACCGGGCCGACATGCGGCGGATCGCGGCCGAGATAGGGCCGGCCGATGCCGAGCGCCTTGCCGTTGGCGTCGACCCATTTCCACAGCACCTCGGTCGAAACCCAGCGCTGCGCGCGGTTGTCGCCCTTGGTGCTGACGATGTCGGCCGCCATGCCGTGGCCGTAGCCGCCGCGCGTGCTGCCGCCGTGATAGGAGCGGTCGGAGGCGGCCTTCAAGCCGCTCGCGATCGACTGGCGATAGTTGTCGCGGAACGCGCTGGTGATGCCCGGCGAAAGGCCGGCGGCCTCAGCCGCGAGCAGCGTCCGGAACAGCTTTTGCTTAAAACTCTTGTCCATGCCGCCGATGACGTAGTCCATCATCGACATGCCGGCGTGGTCGGCCGCCTTCGGATCCTTCCAGCCAAAGTCCTCGTCGACCAGTTTCGTGAAGCTACGCATTACTGTGATCGTCTTGCCCTTGCGCTTGACGGTGACGGCGCGGCGATCCTCGACCTTGATCGAATCTTCCTTGGGCGTGCGTTGGTAGAGCACCCAGAGATAGCGGTCGATGCAGGCTTCCATGACGAAGCATTCGTCGAGCACGGCGGCGGTGTCCGCGGCCGGCGAGGCCTTGCTCGCGGCCGGCGCCGGACCGGTCGTGATCGTCGCGGGCGACAGCGCGTCGGTCGTCACGATCTCGGAGGGATCGGCGGATGCGAGTTTTATCGCGGGCTCTTGCGCCGGCGGTGCCCCGCTGACGACGGGCGTCGGTTCAGGCGAAATCTGCGGCGCGGGTGGCGGCTCGGTCGGCAAGATCAGCACTGGGTCGGCCGAGGCGAGCTTGATGGCGGGAGCAGGCGCTTCGGGCGTTGCTGCTTCAGCGGTTACCAGGCTCGGAGTCGCGGCGACCGCGGCTGCGATATCGGCGGTCAGGGCGACGCCGTCCTCGATGGTCGCAGCGTGCGGGATGTCGGCGAGGTCGAACCGGCCGAGATCTTTCGCGCGCGAGACGGCAGAAGCATTGGCGCCGCTGTTCTCGATGAGGGCAGGGGCATAGGCGGACAGAGAGAGCGCCAACCAGCCGGCGAGAACCGCCGAGGGGCAGGATACCGCCACCAGAAGAGACCGCCGATCATCCATGATCCCTGCCTCCAAACGGTTCTGTTTGAACCTCGTCTTCTCCGAACAGTCGTGATGCCGACACTCTTGATCATGCAGTCTTGCACGAAAAGGCAGGCCGCGCGTCAATTGTTCGGAGGACGGTGTGGCGGCGCAATGGCGCAATTCGGCGAAAGCGGGCTTTTCGGACAGGTGTTGCGCAGCGGCAACGGCGGGTTCCGCTGCGGTTCCAAGGGCGCCACGGCCAAAAAGGCCTGCAAATGCAGCATTCATTGTCGTCAATTTGAGGCGGTCGAGTTTACTCAATCTTGGATTGTGGTTGTGTAAGTCTCCCGCGCCGGCGATTCCCGGTAGAGTTGGGAAGGACACGCGTGTGAAATTGAGATGCAAATGGGCCGAATTCGCCGCCGATGAATCCGGCGCCACCGCGATCGAATACGGCCTGATCGCAGCCGGCATCGCGCTCGCGATCATCGAGATCATCTACGCGCTCGGCACCAACCTCGTCGCAAAGCTGCAATCGCTGGCGACGGCGTTGAAATAAGCTGCGTGGTGCGGCGCCCGACGCTTCGGAGCAACCTTGGGCCGGCTAGCGCGTTATGCGCTCATGACGCATTCCTCGCTCCGTCCCATGGACGCCTTCGACCCCGCCGAGCCCGCCATCCTGCATGACCTGCTCTCCGATACGATCATCACCTGGACCGCTGAGCAGGCCGACGATTACCGGCGCGCCAGCCGTCCGGGCGGGGACGGAACCGTGACCTGGAAGGCCTACGTCTTCGACGGCTGGGGCAATGTGCTCGGCGGCTGACCAATGCTCATAAAAGTGTCATGTCGCGGCCGGCGATGATTCGGCCAAAGCCTTGCGCGCATTAAACATATTGCCATGCACCGGACGCGTTGTTGCAATGCAACAACACATGTCGCAATGCAGCAAAATACGCTTAGATGTGCTCCGAACATTCCATCAGGAGCATCACCAATGAACAAGAAAACTCTGTCGATCGCCGCCGCCATCCTGACGATCGCGGGCAGCACCGCGGCTTTCGCCGCCGAGCTGCCGACCTATGAGGCCAACGGTTTCCCGGTCTCCCCGATGCAGGTGCGCGTGCTCGGTGCCGCGCATGTCGAGCAGCAGGCAACTGCGCCGACCACCGTCGCTTCGGTCCATCAGGCCCGCGTGCTCACGCCGCGCAAGGTCAAGATCGCTGACGTCACGACGGGCAGCGCGCGCTGATCTGAATTCACCCGGACCTGAAGCAGGCTCGCCTCCACGCGAGCCTGCGTCGACCGCGTTCCCTTTCGGGAGCGCGGTCTTTTTTTAGCGCGGCGGGTGCGCGGATTGAGAAAGTTGCGGCGAGAAAAAACGCCGTCACCTGCCCGTTGTGTACGGCCGTTCAAAGCGAGTGTGATCTCTTTAATAGTTGCTTTGCAGATCGGGGCGCTTGATGCGGGCGTCGCTTATTGAGCGGCCAAGAATCATTTTCATAATGGAGCCGTCATGCCCGTTGCACAGAAAGCCGTTATTGCAAGCGCCTCGCCGCGCGCGTTTATCCTCAGGCATATCGCGTTGTTCGCAGCTGCCGCGCTGTTCGTGTTCGTTCTGAGCCTGACATATGGGCTCGATCTCAGCCCGGGGTTTTTCTAGCGCGTAAGCGACGTGCCAGCCCTGCAACCGCGTGGGTTGAGCCTCATCACGCGCTGACCTAAGGCTTGCCGCATGGATCAGCGGACGAGCGGCGCTGACGCTCTCACTCACAAAAACGATGCGGCGCCGGCGCTGCTTGGCGTCGTCTGCGGCCTCGCCGCGGCGCTGTTCTGGGCGCTTGGCTTTGCCGGCACGCGGCATGGTCTCAAGATCGGCTTTACGCCGGTCGATCTGCTGGTGCATCGCTATGTCTGGTCGGGCATCGCGTTTCTGCCGCTGGTGATGCGCGCAGGCGTCGGCGATCTCTGCGGCATCGGCTGGGGCAGGGGCCTTGTGCTGATGGTGCTCGGCGGCCCAGTGATGT
Organism: Bradyrhizobium sp. 132; assembly: GCF_023074185.1. Taxonomy (GTDB): domain Bacteria; phylum Pseudomonadota; class Alphaproteobacteria; order Rhizobiales; family Xanthobacteraceae; genus Bradyrhizobium. The sequence goes on from NZ_JADPKY010000094.1 coordinate 421,183, forward strand.
CGCTGATCTCCTACACTGGTTTTCTGTTCGTGCCGCTCGGCCATGGCAGCGTGATCCAGCCCTCCTGTGCGACACTCGGCGGCCTGCTGCTCGCGGCGTTGTTCCTGAAGGAACATATCTCTGCATCGCGCCTTGTCGGCGCCTTCGTGATCGTCGGCGGCCTCGGCGTGATCGGCGCGGAATCGATCGGCCATATCGGCGCCGACGGCGTGCTGGGTGATCTGACCTTTGTGCTGACCGGACTGATGTTCGCGGGTTTTGGTGCGCTGCTGCGCCACTGGCGTGTCTCCGCGGTGTCGGCCGCGCTCGTCATCAACGTGCTGTCCTTGCTGCTCTTGCCGATCTACCTCATGACCGGCGGGCTCGCCCGGGTCGCAGCGATGGGTGTCACCGAGAACGCCATCCAGGCGCTGGCGCAGGGCGTGCTTGCAGGCCCCGCCGCGCTCTATCTTTACGCTGTTTCGGTCCAACGCCTCGGCGTCGCCCGCGCCGCCGTGATCCCGGCCTGCGTGCCGGCTCTGACGCTGCTCACCGGCTGGCTTCTGCTCGGCGAGCAGCCGACGATGTTGCAGGCCGCGGGCCTGGTGACGGTGCTGTGCGGTTTTTATCTGGCGCAGCGGCAGCGATAGATCGCAGAAACGCGGGTTTCAGAGAACCGCCGACCGCCCGAGAAGTTCGGGGCGAACGCATCGCCTTGCTACGCCTTCCTCACGAACTCCGATTTCAGATTCATCGCGCCGATGCCGTCGATCTTGCAGGCGATGTCGTGGCCGTCGCTGGCCTCCTGCAGGCGGATGTTGCGGACCTTGGTGCCGCCTTTGACGACGGAGGAGGAGCCCTTGATCTTGAGGTCCTTGATCACGATGACGCTGTCGCCGTCGGCGAGCACATTGCCGTTGGCATCCCGCACGCCGGAATCCTGCGCGGCGTCGGCGGCCGCTTCCGCCGTGCCGCTCCATTCATGGCCGCATTCCGGGCAGACCCAGAGACCACGATCCTGGTAGGCGTGCTCGGAATTGCAGGTCGGGCATTTCATCGTGTCGGTCATCGTTCGCCTCGTCGCCCGTCACGGGCGCGCCGCACGCCTTCCGCCGGAAAAGATGGATTGGGAGCGAATCCTTTACCATGGCTTCCAGTCCCGGTCGAACCCGGGGAAACTTAGGAGTTCAGGAAAAAGTCTGCGGTATTGAGGTCCGGGCTTACCGGCGGCGTCCGTTCGATGTCGCCGCGGGAGGAGCGTCCAGGAGGAACGGCCCGTCATGAGCGAGCATCGTGCCGCCATCAGACATCACACGTTGCGGACCGGCATTGTCGAATTCGACAACGGCACCGGCAAGATCATCAGCGCGCCCTGCACGATCCGCGACGTCTCCGGTACAGGCGCCCGCCTGGGCCTCAACGCCTCGCTATGGGTCGCGGAGCAATTCACGCTGGTCTTCAGCAGCGGCCTGCGCAAGGACTGCCGGGTCGCCTGGCGCAAAGGCAGATTGATCGGCAGCGCGTTCGCCGACGGCTATGCGAGCACGGACGAGCAGGCCGTCATGATGACCGCGGACGAGCAGTCCCGGCACAGGCTCGGGATCGGTGCGCGCGTCAAAACTGCGCGCGAGAGGCGCGGCTACACGGAAGCGCAGCTCGCCGAGCTGATCGGCGCCACGCCCGGTTTGGTGTCGCTGGCCGAGCAAGGCGAGGCGGACATTCCGCTGTATCAGCTGATGCATATCGCGGATCTCTTGATGGTCGGGCTCGACGGGCTCGTTGCGGGGCCAGCGCCTGAGGACGTCGATGCGGCGTAGTTGGCACCCGTCCAACAAAAACGTCGAAAACAACCCCATACACAGTAGAAATCCGTAGGGATTTCAACGTTTTGCAAATCCGAAAAATTGTTGATGGTGGGCTCCGCATCGTCCGGATCGACTTCGGCGATACCGAATCGAATTTGACTTGTCGGGCAAAACAGGGGCAGTATGGCATCGTGGCGCCGGTGCGACGGCTGAAGCTGATGCGTCGCAAGGCACGGGGCGACATGCCAAAAGACCTGAAAACAAAACCAAAAAGAAAACTGAAGACCTACCAGACCTCGCTCGGCTTCTACGACCAGGCGGTCGCCGCGCCATCGATGAAGGCGGCACTGGACGCCTGGGGCGCCAAATCCAATCTCTTCCATCAGGGCGCCGCGAAGGAGACCGACGACCCCGACATCGTCGCCGCGACCATGGCAAGCCCCGGTGTCGTGCTCAGGCGCCCGGTCGGATCGGACGGCCCGTTCACCGAGCACGCCAAGCTGCCGACCGATCTCATTGACGACGAGGCGAAGCCCAAACCCAAAGCCAAGTCCAAAGCCAAGTCCAAAGCCAAGTCCAAAGCCAAGTCCAAAGCGAAGCCGAAAAAGCCTGCGGCCAAGGCTGCAAAGAAACCATCCCGCGAGATCGACGATCGACAAGCGCGCGAGGCCGCCGCCGCGTTCGAGAAGGAAGAGCGGCGGCGAGAAGCCGAGCGCCGGAAGGAAGCGGCCGCCCGCGCCAAGGAGCGCGCGCGCCGGGACAAGGCGGTCGCGAGCGCACAGGCGGCGCTGGACAAGGCGAGGCGGGAGCACGACGCGCGGACGGAGGCGATCGAAGCCGAGCGCGCCGCGCTCGATCAACGCGCCGAGGCGGAGGCGACGCGCTGGGACAAGCAGAGAATGAAGCTGGAGGAGGCGGTGCGGCGCGCGCGGGAATAGGGGCCGCTGGGAGCGATTCAAGGAGGAGCGACATGTCCGATCATGGCGCGTGGTAGCGTCACGAAGACCCCGAGACATTCACGCATTCCCAGAGCGGGGCCTGGGTGATGGCCGGCTTCGATGCAGAGGTCGATTGGCGAGTCAGCCGTGCGCCTGAAGGCAGGCGCGAACCTTGTCTGCCTGCGCGCGCGGCACGGCATGGGCGCGCCACTGCTCCATCGTGGCGCCGGCTGCGGCCAGGCACCGGTTGATGTTGCGCGCATAAGTATCATGGGACATACGATCGCGCTTGGCTTGGCAGGCAGCGTCGCCGCCACACTCGTAAAGGGGGGCAGCCTTGGCCATAGAGATGCCCAGCGACAAAAACATCACGACGAAAGCCGTCATCAGCTTGTTCATATATCCCCCGGAGTCCCGAATCGACTTGCTTTAATGGCCAAACGTCTAGCGTGTTGAATTGCCGCCTGCAACCCGGGGACGCCGGACCGGTCGATTGAGTTGCGCGCTTCGTTGTCGCCGGCAAGCCGGCATCAACCTGTGGCTTGCAAGATGGGTTTCGCGTTTCACGAACCCGTCGTTCCGACAGGGCGCCGGAGCCATCAGCGGTCATTCAAGCAATTCTGGATCAAATTGGGCTTGCGTTGCTTTGCGTCCTTTTGCACTCTTTGGCTAGGAGGCCCGTCGTATGAAAACAATGACCGCCGCGTGTGCTCTCGGAATGGCCCTGGTGCTGTGTAACCTTGGGATATCAGGTGCCGAAGCCCGGGCGCGGAAAGCCCAGATCGTTCGTGAACCGCAGCAGAGGCTCATCGTCACGGCGCCCGTGCTCAGGCCGACGCCGTGGGATTACAATATCGTTCCGCGCTATCGCTATCGCCCTGAAGACGACCGGGTCGACCCCTACGGCCCGCCTTTGGTGTCCTCGTGGGTCCGCTATGAGGGCTGGCGGTGGCCGTACTGGTGGTGACTATCGATCACATCCAGGGCATGTGGTGATCCAGCTTGGTTCTCGTTCCTAACCGCCGTCATCCGCCGCAAGCCGCAGAAACTGCCGCTTCATCGCGTTGACCCTGGCGACATAGTTTGCGACGAGGTGATCGCCGCAGCGCTCGCCGGCGATCATCTGGAAGTGGCGGCGCGCGTAGGCCGTGGCAGGACCTGCGCCGCAGAGATGGATGAAGGCGGCCAGATCCTGCCTCTCGCGCGTGCTCGCCTTCACATCGCCCGCGCGGGCGAGAATTTCAGCGACATTGCGATCCAGATACACCGATGCCAGCTCGATGGCGTGGCTCGGGATCGCGCGGACATAGAAGCTGGTGAACCCGCAAGCAGTCTCCGTGACCGCGTTGCCGCGGATACAGAACCGCGCGGCGTCGGCGTAAGCTGGATCGGTCATCTGGAAAAGGCCGACGGCGCTGGAGGCGGGCCGGTAGATCGCGAGCGGATTGAGGCTCCATCGCCAGCGCCAGTAGGTGCGCACAAGCGGATTGCCTGAACTCTCGACCTGCGCCAGCGCCGCCAGCAATTCGGGCGTGATCGTTGCGGTGGAATGCTTGCGGAACAGCGGCCCGTATTGCCGCCAGGTCTCTGATGGATCCTTGTCGAGGGCATCGCCGACAAGGACGAATAGCTCGGTCGGCTTGCGCATTGTTTGATAGGCGATGTTCACCAGCACGACGACCGCAAGCAGCATCGCCACGCCGCCCGCGATCCGAACCACTCGCGGTGCGCGCGCGAATGTCTTTCGTGCCCACCGCGCGCCGCGCCGGAACTTGCGAAGGCGAGGGAGGAGGCGCTTGCTTTTTCTAGGCATCGGTCTCGTGGGAGTGCATTGCGAAGACTGTGTACCTGGTTAACGCTGTCACCAGGCCTTGAAATCCGGCTTCTTTTCCTTCTGATCGCGTTTTTTCAGATGTCGGCTCCGTCTCCTACGGCAGCTCGAATCCTTGATGGAAGTAACCCGAGGTTGTACGGTGCGCCGCAGCAGGGTTAATTTTGTGTGAATGGATCGGCTGGAATGACCGTAATTGAAAGCGTGGTGTCGGCGGAAAGCGCGGACCGGAAAATGCCAGCGGGCGTGCTTGTCGAAGGCCCGGTGGTCGACGCCAAGTTTCGCGATTCCTACATCTCGTTCGTCATCATGATCGGAGGTTCGATCGCGGCGCTGGTCTGGGCCTTCTGGCAGGGCATCGGATGGGTGGAGATTTCAGTCTTCGCCGGCACGTTCGCGCTGTCCACGGTCGGGATCGGCTTCATGCATCGCTACTTCGTCCACCGCAGCTTCCGCTGCGGTCCGGTGATGCGGACGTTATTCGCGGCCATCGCCACGATGGCGGTGCAGGGCTCGATCCTGAAGTGGGTGAGCAATCATCGCCGGCATCATCTTCACTCCGACAAGCCCGGCGACGTCCACAGCCCTTACTATGACGGCGACGGCAATCCCTATGTCACCTTCGCCAAGGGGATGATGCATGCGCAAGGCGGCTGGGTGTGGGACCAGGCCACCACCGATGCCGGGTACTACGCCAAGGATATCCTGGCCGATCCGATCGCCATGTTCTTCACCAGGACGCGCTGGTACTGGTACGCGCTCTCGGCGCTGATCATTCCGGGGGCGATCGGCTACGCCTTCGGCGGCGTGCACACGATGACCGGCTGCATCCTGTTCTCCGGCCTGTTCCGCAGCTACCTCATGACCATGGCGACATCGCTGGTCAACTCGGTCTGCCACAGCGACGGCCGCTACGGCTATCGCCGCTTCGATCTGGACGACGGCACCACCAACGAGTTCGTGACCACGATCCTCACCTTCGGTGAAGGCCTGCACAACAACCACCACCGGTTTCCGCGCGACGCCTATCTCTCGCACGCCTGGTACGAGATCGACATCAACGGTCTGATTATTCTCGGGCTCGGGAAGCTCGGCCTCGTGCACGACATTTTCGCGGCAGGACACCGGACTCTTCGCTCTGGAGATTCAGACGGCGGAAAACGTCCGATACCAGACACGGAAGCTATGGTCTGACTCCGCGCCGTCGGCTCATCCGCCCTGCGGGCTCACCAATCCGGATCGCCGTAGTAGGGATCGACCATATAGGGTGGGGGCATCCAGGGCCCTCGCGACGGCCTGGGCCGCCGAGGTGCGGCCGCTTGCGCGTGCGGCCGTGCAGGCGCAGCCGTATCGTTGTTCATCACGCTCCGCGCGACGGGTTTCGCGGGTACAGATGCGGATGACGTCGTCAGTTGCGTTTGCAGCGCCTGGACCTGTGCGGCGAGGCGCGCATTGTCCGCCGCATCCTTCTCCTGCGCCGCCTTGAGCTGTTGAATGGTGTCGGCCTGCTCGCGCAGCGTCTGCTCGTTCCGGCTTTTCAGTTGCTCGAGCTTTCCGTTGATGCTCGCAAGCTCGTTGGTGATGGTCTTGAGCGATTGCGCGAGATCGGACGATGATGGGTCAGGCGCCGGGGCGCCGGTTCTTGGAGTATCAGGTTTTGGAGCGCTTTCCGTTTCCTTGCTGACTGTTGGCGCGGGCACCGGACCAGGCCCATCCGCAGCAGCCAGTTGCATGGCCCGCGGCTGCGCCGGACTTTCAACCGCGGACGCTTGCGGGGGCTGGCTCGTGGCCGGCGGAGCCCATCGCGCCATGATCGACTTGCTGAACGACTTGGCCTCATCGCGATATTGCGAAGCGAAGGCGGCACCGAGAAGGCCGATCGCGAGCACGAGGCCAATCAAAGCGCGCATCATGGTCCGATCTCCCTTCAGGCCTTGATCGCGAACCTTGCTAGCTGGTGCCGGCGCCTTGTCCCTGGGAGTCTCGGCCGCCTTCGCACCGGCGCTTGCTTGCGAGGCCCGCGGGCCTTCGCTGCCGCGTTCCATTCCGGAAACCAGCCGGTCCAGCCGCGCAAGGTCTTGCTCTGCGCTCTTGATCTGGTCATACGCCCGCGCCAGCCCGCCTTCGGCGCGCACCGCGTCCGGCTTTTCGGTATCAGGCTTGGGGTCGTTCGTCTCAGGCAACGATGCGCTCTCCATACAGTCGAGGTCAATGGGAGTGCGGCAGTCCGATCGCTGGAAGGATAGGTCGCGCCGCCGTCCAACACAACGCGCGTGCGAAGGAGAAATTGTGGCGGCCTCGGGGGCGGATCGAGGCTCCGGCACCGTCACCGTAATTTGGAGCCGGCAATCAATAGCGGCCGCCGCTGCCCTTTTGCTGCGTGATCCAGTCCGACAATGTTTTCCGTGTCGACCCCGCAGTCCGGCCCGGTGACGCCCTTGAATTGTCGCGGACGCCTTTCGCAGGACGGGTGCGCGGCGCTTCCGTTGCGTTGACGCTCTTCAAGGCAGCCGTCGATGCCTCCGCGGCTTCCTTCTCCAGGCGCAACTGTTTCAATCGCGCCATCTTGATGCGCTCTGCCTCGACTTCGGGTCGTTCGGCTAGCTGCGGCTTGGGTTGAGCAAGCTCGGCCGGGACCAGAACACCGAGAATGGTTGTCTCGCCGAGCGCCTTGCAGGCTTCGAGCCGATGCAGTCCATCGACCAGAACGAGGCGGTCTCCGTCGAGCCGAACGGAAATGGGGGCCTGTTGTCCGATGTCCAGAATACTTTCCGCGATCTCCCCGACCGTCTCGGGCCTGATGGCTTTCTTCTGCTTCGTGGGAACGAAGATTTTCTCGATCGGGAAGCTTTCCGATTTGGGCATAATTTGTACTCCGCTTCTACCGGGCCCGTCGGAACTCAAGCCGGTGGTGTCGGGAGTTTAGGAGGGAAGGGCTCAACCGCAAAGGCAATTCGGAGGCAGGGTGTTGGCTTGCGGCGTCCTGGCATTCACGCGCGGGACCAGGCCTTGTGCGCGAGCATTTTTGTGAGCGATTAGGGTTACTCGCGCGGAGCATGATACAGGAAAAACATCAACCAAAAGACGTTTCTGATCGGAGTTCCTCATGGGAAATTACATCCCGCACTTTAAGTCGGACGAAGTAGGATCGAAGATCCTTAGTAAGGTATCAAAGCTCTTTCGGAGAAGTGGACCAAGATATCCTCTTTGTTCGCGCTGCTTTGCAAGTCAGGGACTTCGACTTGATGCGGAGGCGATCGGGGTCGCGGATAATGCAGCTTGCGCGAATTGCGCTTCTACATTGGGACGCAAGTTAGATCACAGGCTGATTGCTACTCTTGCTCATCGCTTTTTCGTGCTCGGTTCCTTCCACAAATGCGATTATGGAGCGGCGCCTGTAGTGCAGTTCAATCACCAACAGACGACCGACATCAACATGAGTCAGTGGTTTGAGGATGATTTGCACCTAATCGAGAGAACCCAACGTCGGCTTTTTTTATTACGGCCCTCGTCTTTGGATGGTTGGAGAAGTCGAGCCATTGAAGGCCCTCGAAAGTGAGGAAACTCGAAAGGCCGTCCTCGAAAGAATTTTGAAGGGATACCCCGTAAAGATACTAAGGCCAGGGGAATCGTTCTATCGCCTTCGGGTCGGACCGGCAGCGCCGGAGAATGGCGCTGAATACGACAGTCCGCCAAAGCCGTCCGACGATCCCGGAAGATTGGACTCAGTAGACCTTCGGGTCATGTACGGCTCACAGAACCTGCAGGTCTGCATACACGAGTGCCGCGTGACGGCTGACGACGACGTTTTTGTGGCTACGCTAGCGCCCAAGCAAGATCTGAAGCTGCTTGACCTAACCGAACTTCTTACTGAAGAGCAGGTAACCGAGTTTGAAAGCCTCGATATGGCTGTTCACATGCTCTTTCTTGCTGGAAAGCATTCTTATCCGATCGCACGCGAGATTGCTCTTGCTGCGCAGAGAGGAGGGTTCGATGGAGTGTGACCTGCCCCTGCCGATTTCCTCCGGTTGAAGTTAGAGTCCGGCCTTCTGAAGGACGGACAGATGAAGCGAGCCAGGTTTACGGAAGAACAGATTATC
>NZ_JADPKY010000178.1 GCF_023074185.1 Bradyrhizobium sp. 132
GACCAGCTCCGCCGATCGCACGTTGCTCACCCCGCGCCAAACGGCGTAACATCCGCTGAGGCTCTAATCGCCACTGGATGAAACTTCGGAGGCAGGTCAGGGTCCTTTAACCTTCAAACAGTTTTGCTCCGACCGAAATTAATTCGTAACTCGGCAAGGCGAGGAAAATTCCAACCGGCGGCATTGAGGGGCATGTCCGCGACTTGTGGATTGGATCCGCGCTTTCGACTATTCTCGACTGCCCGGAATTGTTGTGCAGCGCAATGCCTGACCAATTCGAAATATTTGATTTTGCCTTACAGCGGCGGGGCCGAGGATGGGCTTGGCGCGTGTGCACCTGCGAAGAGGCGACCGTGATGTCCGGGCGGGAGACCAGCCGCGCCGCCGCCAATACAAAGCGACCAGCGCGCTTTTCCTGATATTGCTCTCGGCTCACTACCGGGCGACGAGATCGAAACTATCCAACGGTGGCCCGGCTCAACGAGCAAAACACTCGCCTAATCAGTCACAGCGCAGGATGGCCTCGTAACACGACGCGTCTTTGTAGAAAGAACCGAGATGGCGCTGAGGCTGATTGAGCAGGGCAAATTGGCCTGAGTTACAATCTAGATCAGGCGGGTGCCGCGGCCGCTGCACGCTCGTTTTCCGAACGTCTGAGTGCGGGATCGGCATCTTGCCGCCGTCAATGTCTATCGTGAAGCAACGACTAACATAGCGCGCAGTTCGCAAGCCGCGCACTCACCCACTACGCGTGACGAAACTTAAACGCGCCTTCACCGACAGGAGTGACGGGTATGATCAGGCTGTTCGCTGCGGCTTGGCGGACTCTAACTCATTGCGAAGTTGGAGTGGCAATCCATCCGCTTTTCCCAAGAACAACCAATCCAGTGTAAGGCCAGGAATCTTTTGCACTAGCAGAATGCCGATGCTTTTTGACAACGGAAAGCCACGTTCGAAATTGTTCCAACGGGGGATTTCAATCCCAATCCGCTTACAAAACGCCGTTTGCGTCCCGGCAACGGCTTTGCGCACGAGCTTAAGCCTTTCGGCTACGTTTTCATACTCAATGGATTACCGGACATTGATTGCTAACCTTGGGCGCTGCGTCGAGGGGAGTCCGAAAGTGTCAGGGTGGGTGCCGACCTGGTTCAAGAGATGAGCCACTGCAGCGCCAGTCTCAGGTACGAGAAAAAATAGCGATAAACGAATAGGCCGAGGGGCGGCCATGCGATGATGCCGATGCCGAGTAGGATTATGATGCCTGAACCGATCAGCATCTCTTTGATTTCGCGGTGCATCGCGTCAGTTTAGGCAATTCTCCGCTATTCCGTCCATTCCCTTAGAGGCAGCGCAAATCCACACCCTTTAAGGGTACGTCGCCTCGACGGTTGCGAATCGTCCAGCTGGCGCGCGCGCAGCACGGCGCCGCACTGCTGAGGAAGGTTGTTGCCGCGGTGAACGATGCAAAGCCGGCGGCTGTTGTGCCGGGGGAGGCCCCCGGCTAACCAACCCATTGCGCGAAGGTGCGTCCGCTGGTGCGGCTCACTCGGCCTCGCTGCTTGCGGAAACGTTGTAACCGACCGTAGACGGCCTGGCGACTGCGACCCAACCGCTCGCCGAGCTCGGTTGCAGTTATGCCCTGATCGAGTAGCGCAAGAAGTTGCGCTTCTTCTTCAGGCGACCACGGACGAATCTCTCGTCGATTGTTAGACATCGATTTCATGCCAGCAAAAGCGCTGCGAACTATCATCGTACTTCACGATCGTAAATGATGAGTTCAGGAGGATCCGTGAACGTCGCCGGACTTGCGCTTGCAAACCAGCTTGCTGGGCTAGGTCGAGCTGCCCACGCGCTTACGGCTGCGGTCAAAGACGCCAATATGAGGAGGGTGTTGGTGCACGTGTAATGCCAACCGAAGGTAGGGCAGTCCAAGGTGCTCGCGTAACGATCTGTAAGTATTAAGCATGCAAAATAGCGCCTTTCTGCGACGTGATCAGTCGGACCAAAGAGATTGCGGTGACCTCAGATAATGATGACGAATTGGCTGTTTTGACGCGAGAGATCGCTGACAAGGCGACCTATGTTCAGAACCAGACGATCCTGGTCGAGGTCCTTGAGCGAGACAGACACGACGTATCCGACCATGAGAGAGAACCAGCCAAAGAGCGGTCGCATTTGGCGACACGGATCGCGAAGCAGTTTAGGTTGCTTGAAATTGCCTCGGCCAGTGAAGGACACGAGACAGCCGCGTCAGCTCAAGGATAATCATGCCGGATCGCCGGAAGATCGATCGTTCGGACGTCGACTTAGTCGCATACATTTTTGGAGATGGCGGCAGCCAACGTTGCCGCGTGTTCAACATCTCGGAGGACGGGGCCGGGATCGAGTTACCGACGAAGCTGCACATGCGTCCCACATTCAAGATGATGTTGTAAAGAGACCGTATCATCAGAGATTGTCGTCTCGTTTGGTCCAGTGATACTCGCATCGGCGTTGTTTTCAAAACGGATTAAGTCGGCTCTGGTAGGTTGGGTACCAGCGGAGGGCCGAGCGGTGCAGGTCGGGTGCTTTTACCACCAGCGTCGAGCGGGAGGTACCAAGCGTCGTTGCTGCGGGTCAACGGCGCCACACGCAAGGGGGCTGTGAAGAGGGCGCCCGGTGATCCGCTTCGCAGGACCCTGTCGTTTTCGACAGGTTCGGGCCATTCCCAGATGCGGCCATGATCACCGCTAAAGGACGAGCGGCTATGCGACGTTACTACTTCCCGATTTTCCACAACGGAGAGACACAGGCGGACGATGTGGGAGAGCTATTTCGCTCTGCTGAATTAGCTCTCCGATACGGCGCCAGTGTTGCTCGGGACATCGCCAGCGATCCCGAATATGACTGTGATGCAGGCACGGTTGTAATCGTGATCGACGCCTCCGGTGCTGAGATCGCGCGGCATAGGGTTGCTAGTGTTGGCGCGGCAGAAGCCTGAATTGCCGACGTGCATTGTGGCCGCGGTGAGCCGCGTTGCCTGGGAAGGTGATCGAGACCGTCAGGCTGGATTCGTCAATCTTGTCGGGAAATCAGGAAGGCCATCGGAACATTGGAGAGATGGTGCTCGGAACTGGACATCAGCAGAAGACGATTGACGTGGTTATGTTGTACGCCGCACGAGGGAAACATGCTGGTAATCTGGGAAGTTATCGGCCATTCCATTTGCTTCCCAAGCGCAGATTGGGCGGTCGAGTGCAGTCTCGAAAACCGCGCGGCTAGGCGATCCTCGACGTTCGGCTTCGGCACACCGCCGTTGTTGACCTTGAGTAGATATTTGAAGATATCGGCCATCAAAGCCGGATAGGCTCGCGTTGCCCCTTCATCCATTGAATTCACGGCATCGACTACCATTGGCGGCATTTTGAACGTAGTGCTGTTAAAACTGGACGAAAGCTTGGAAAGGCGCGCTCCCTTGCCTGCAACAGCGCCTCGGATCTCTCGCCATCGATACGCGCTGTCTGTTAAAATGCTCGACCCAGTAAGCTGAGCAACATAAATCGCAATCTCAAAATTCGGAGTCATTTTCACTAGATTGAGCAGGCCTGTCGCTTGCTCCTGGCCCGCAGCATCGGCGGCTTGTAAGATCGCCAGCGGGTCACTCTCTTTTAAGCGCTGGATGTGGTCGATGACCTTTTCAAGGAGCGGCCTCTTCATGTCAGGCTTAAAGCGCAGCAGTTGCTGGCGCATAACCTCATCGGGAAATGACATGATCATCCGTTGCGTGTCTTCCTCCGCCAGCTTTCGGAGCCGCTCCTCCTCGCTACGATCGTGCAGCGGGTTCCGCGCATTTCGCATTTCGGCCATATCCATCATCTGACGCCGCAAGTGAGCATCGAAGATACAAGGATCTGGGAAGAGGTTGATACGACCGAGATCGATCAATGGAAACAGAGAGAGGAAGATTAAGATGTCCTTCAGAAATTCCTGGCGGTAGGCGCTTGGATTTTCAACCGGGCTGAACTTAGGCTTCACCGTCCCCGCGTGTTGGAATGGGTGCTGTATCAATACAGTTCCGAAGTACAATGCTCCGGTCAAAGCCATCGGAGTGACGGTGCTCGGATGAATGAGGCCCGTGAAGACCGACCGTGGTTCGCCGTCTGGCTTTGGTAGAAGGCTGATTAAATCCGTTTCTAAAGGCCAGAGCGCTTGATACAAAAAATAGACTTCTCGGATCTTGTCGTCGGTGATGCCGCGGCGTACCTCAGACCAGTCCTTAGCATTTTCCAAATCGAGAATCTTCGTGATGCCGATGTAGAGCCGGATGTTTCGTTCTCGGATGCTGAGTTCTGTCCAGCTGGGGCGCAAAAATGAGGGTTTCTTTTCGCAGCAGGCGCCGAAGGCCTTCCCAGAGCCGCAGCCGCAAGAATGCTTTGAGCTTGCCGGAGCTGATTTGTCCTTGAACAGAAAGTCACGTTGCTTTTCGGTCCGGCCGAATTGGTCTTGGTAATAGACGCGGCCATCGGTAAATTTTGCAAACATCTCTCCGCCGAAATGCCAAAGCCCGTCTTCGGGCGGCAGCAATGTTTGTGCGATCGCCTCCCACGGCTCTGCGGTTTGGCTTTCGGGGAACAGCCACTCTCTTCGACCAGCCGCGATGTAACGTTTCGCTCTGGCTTTGATAGCGCGATTCACTCTCAGCACTTCGAAGCGTTGGAGTTTGCGCGCGCGAATGAACGCGTCTGTGCGCACCATCGAATTCCTGAAGTTCTTAGCGAACGTCCGCTTTTCAAGCGGGTCAGTCGAAGCGTTCTCTGCGTATTCGAGATTGGTCAGTATCAAGCAATAGTTTCTCGAAAGGGGAAAAATGGTCTGGGAAGCCTTCAAGGCAATGCTAGGGTCGTCGGGATAGGTGCAGAGCGGTGCGCCTGGCGGACAGGCAAGGTTATATACCGTCACAGGGTGGTCGCTGATGATGAATTTCACATCGCTTTCTTCGGCTGATACAATCTCTCGAACGCCTTCGGTCCAGATTGTGCAATGAAGCGCGCGGATCGCCTGCATCTCAAGCATGAGTTCGTTCTGAGAAGGCTGCGGGTAGTGTCGTCGCAGCCAATCGAGCCCCTTAGGAGTGCGAATCTTCTGGATGTCTACGTATTCGAAGAGAGTTTGGAAGTGGCGATGCCACTCACTGACGTCAGCGCCCTGGAAAGCTCTAATTGCCTGAGAGCCGGCACGATCAATGTCGCCAAACATCTTGCGTTCGATCTCGTCGTTCACTGACGCTCCAAAGAACGTCGAGTAAAGATCTCGCTGCATGAACGCGAGCGAAGTCGGCCGGTGGTCGAACGCATTGAAGGTAATTATTCGGCCGCCTGCGAGCTCCTTTTGGTCTGGCGTCAAATCAAGATAAGCGAGAACGTTTCGCTTCTCCTCAAAAAAGCCCTCTTGGTACCATTGAGGGACGTAGTGATTGTTTCGTGTTTTTGACATAGTGCTCGAATATGATGTGAAAAGCGCAAAGGCATTAAGTTTGCGCTGTCGGAGAATCCGAGGACGGTGCTTGCACTTCAATCCGTAATGCGGACGCGATGGAAGTGAAGAGCTAAGTTGTCTTGAAGCCCCGCACGCCCTGAATTCCTCACCTAACCCTCCTGCCTTCGTAGGTAACAACTGCCACCGTAACGAGAACACAAGGCGCGATGTCGGGGGATTGACATGTGTTTGCCCTTGCGCAGCCGCGATTCAGGCGCGCCCTTCCACGGCGCAATTCAGCGCTTTGCGGAGGCGAGCATGTCCTGTGTCCAAGCATATCGTTCGCATGAGGAGCGTAGCGCGGCCAGACGGAAGTGGATGAACGTCCCTCCCGGAATGACACCCGAGCTTGCCGGCGAGTTCATGCGGCGGCTCAACGCAGGGGAGACGCTTCGAAGGATCACGTCTGGTGACAAGCGATGCGGCCCTGCATTCGTCACCCCTCAGCGTTTCAAGAAGCATTTGCGAGCTGCACCCCGAGTGGGCTGACGAGGCGAGGCGGCTTGCCAGGGCCAATGAACAAGCCGCGGCGCAAGTCCGAGCAACCGTAACGTGGAGGCTCGCGATACAGCGGTCGGCCGACAATCGCCGAACAGCAGAGATGCAAGAACGGCCATATCCGGACGATGGACAATACATTTTATCAGCAGCATCTGGGTTACCTCGTCAGACGCTGCAAGGATTGTATGAAGACCCGTCGTCAACTGCTTATGCCCAGCGCAGAACAGGTGAGATCTTCCATCTCAGTGCTTCATGAGTGCGGAACGCTGAGTTCGGGTCTAACGTCGCAAATGCAGCAAGCGATGAGGAATTTCATGAGGGCGAATCCCAACCTGGGTACTCGGCTGCGTAACCTCTCCGATAAGAATGCATTCGCAAAGCGGAGCGCTACTCAGAGGGCCAGGCGTCGGTTTGCTGCGGCGTCATTGACCCGAAACGAGGGTGAAGATGCCTACGAAGCGGTACGGCAAGCTACCGCCCATCTTTCTAAGTACGAGCGCGGAGACGTCATGTCTCGGATGTTTGTTGCGATAGCGGAGGGGCGCCTCAGGTTGAGTGACGCGAGAGCGCGTGTAGACGAATTCTTGGCTGATCAGCGGCATCGACCTCGGGTATACGGCGATTACAGCCTGAACAGCCCGGTAGGTGACGAGGACGGCGTGACGTGGCTCGACACCAAGACGGATGCGGACCGCCTTTGGGCGTAGGCCCCGGGGCCGCAGGACACGCCTTCCGGCGCCCGCGGCCTTCGCGCGATCGGCGCCCCCGCTCACGCCGGCGGCTTCCCTTGGAATTGGATGTTGCATTTCTTCTGAATGCTCGCCTGCTCGATCGCGACCATTTGGCCTTTCATGTTGGCGAGCTCCGCGGCAGTCTGTTTGTCACCGCCGACAAAAAATGCGGCTGGCCAGAACACGACGATAGCAGCCGCCGTGACCAAGCCGTCTTTCGTCCGCTGGCTGTCTTGGGCGCCGGAAAGGGCGGCCGCTCGCTGCGAAATACCCTGAGCCTCAAGCCCCAGCTGCTGGCAGTTGTAGGATTGGTACACGACCGGCGAAACGTACGACGGCGCGATATCTGACGATGCTGACGCACAGCCAGCCAACGCGGCGCCAAGCGCCACGATTCCTAAATTACGCATTTGAAAAAGCCCCCCGGCCAAAAACAACAGGGCGCACTGAACCTCAACCACTGCGCGAGATCAATAGGTTGCGCGCGTAAAATGCGGCAACTGGGGAAAAATATGCAAAGCTTGTGAACGAGGCCCTCGGTCACGCCAACGAGCTGGTTCATGACGAGCGTGCGGAGGTAGCCGCCAGACGGTCTGCGGTGGTGCTGCAGGCGGCGGAGTAGGCGGCCTGAAACTTCCCACCGTGGGGAATTGGCCCGGCCAGCAATGGGGCGGGCTATTTGCCACAGGGGCGCCAGTACTATTACGGACTCCCATTTTCGGAACGCCGTGTTCTACTGGATGAACACTTGAATGAGATTTAAGCACCAAAGCTATTGGACTGGAGGAAACCGCAGTGGGGCTGGACCGCACTGCGGTTTTTCCCTGTTTGCGACGATCTCGGTACTGGCCCGTTTAGAAGGCTCGTGCTTCATAGGCCTCGTCGGTGGCGGCACTGACGCTCGGCTCCCGTGCCTCGGATTGGGTGCGGACCTCCAGGCACGGGGGGCCGACATTCTGCCGGGGGACACTTAGAGACGACCCCGGCTTCGGTGGGGCTGGAATGGTGGGCCGGGGCCGCTCCGCCGGCTCCGTTGGGCGCGAGCCAGCGACACTCTCGAGCCGATCTGGTGGCTTTCGTTCCTCGCCGGTCCACCTGGGAAATTTAAGGGTGGGTCGCCGGTTCACACTGGCGGGCCTGCTCGTCTGATTCCCAAGCTCACAGCAATCGACTGCGCTCTAGCCGTCTTGGCAAGATACACCGAAGTTGTCGCAAGTGAGAGCGAACGACTCTTTTGCCTTTGCATCCTCGAAGCAGAAGCGAGTGCCGACCTGCGCCTGATCGACCCACCAATCGACGTTACTGCCCTTAGCGATGCGGGAGGCTTCGCTCCGTAACAGGTGCAGTTGTCTTCCCGCAGCACGAACAATCAGGCAATTTTTTTCTTTGGACACAATACCCACTCCAAAGGCACAGGACGCCGAACTCACTGGTACAAAGTACGGCGGCCAGATTGATGGCTTTAGCCACCTCCGGCAGCCCCAGCTCTGGGGCAATGACGGGATTGCGAGCTGGGGCCGGACACGCCCTCGGAGGGGCGCTGGGCAAACGTGGCAACAGCAGCAAGGTGCCAAAGCGCGAAGGGCCGGTGTGGTGAGACAGCGGCCCTCTTTCCGGGTTTCAAATCTTCGAAATGAAATCGCTGTGCCTCCCCAGTTTGCCTACTTTTCCCGGCCTCCTATGTTCCAGCTATCGCATTTGTTAATTCGCCGCGTCGTTAATTGGCAGGTGTTCTGTATCCTTTGGTACTTCACGCTCGGAGAATCTTTGCTACCCTTTCCCTTGGACGTGGCATGGACGGGCTAACGAAAGCGCGCGGGCAGCTAGATCTCCCGGTGTGTCCGAATTGCCGCATCACGATGACATGGTTTCGCTCGGAGTTGGTCCGCGACAACACGGAAGAGACAATCGCTCACCTTTTCGTCTGCCCCAACTGCAAACGCGCACAGCGGAGCGAGGCAAAGTTCACCGCGGTTCCGGTCCCGCCTGACAAAATAGCGTCGCCGCGGTTTCGTGTCGTAAGGGGCGGAAGGTAAGGCGGCCTTCAGTGGGCGCTGCCTCCAAACCGCTCTATTTCGGAGCGCCGGTCTGACTACCCGAACCGGTGGTCTGCTCACTTTCCGGACGGCCGGGAGGGTGAGCAGAAGCGCCCGCGGGTACAGCTTCGTGTTTCCGGATGCGGACCGGGCGGGTGTCACGATCTGAACAATTGCCTTTTCGGCCCCGACGATACCTGGGGAAGTTGGGCTCGCTCCCGCATGATGTAAGTTTCCATGCAAATCCCTAATGATTCGGGGGGGCCGTGGGTACTTTGCTACTGTTACTCGCGGCGTGCGTTGTTGGTGTTCTTCTCCTACTGGCCTTTCGCCGATAGGGCCGACTGCGGACGCAAGAGTTGCCATGAATCCTCAGGCCATGCCGAATTAAGCTTCTTGGCGGGTTGTTTTTGACTGTGCGCGATTGAGCGCGTTCAACTCCATGATGGAGACGAACGTGATCACTTGGCTGCTAGTAATCGTAATCGCGCTCAGCGTTGCAATCCTGATTGCCCACGCTATTGACGCGATACGTTCCTGAAGCTCAGCGCAGCGACGCGAGCTATTGGTTGCCGTGCGTGTGGCCCACTCGCATCAGGCGGCCGGTTCACGCTGGCGGGCCTTCATGCGTTGGCGCCCATCTTGGGAGGGGCAAAGTCAGGCCGGACATCAGCGCCGCGACTACCGCAGCCCTGGCAGACGAAGCGCGGCTCAAGGTCCGATAGCCTCATACTGTCAGGCCATCGGTCGGCCTTGAGAGCAACGTGATGGCCGCAGTGGCAATAGACCAGGACGCCGCGTAGGCCCATCTCGCGCATCTCGCCGAACGTGATCTTTAGCGGCCGGCCGTCAGGGTGCGTAGGGCGGGCGCCTTGTTCAAGGCCCTGCCTCCACGTCCTCATGTGGCTGTTCTTCCCAGACCAACTCGCCGCATTCGCATTCGAAGATCCGGAGGAAGCCGGGTGGCTTTGAGTTCCAAATGCGCTCTATAACCCGTGTCGGTCGGTCGCACTTGGGACATCGGACGAAATTTTGTCTTGATGTCATAGGCACGTCTCGCCACTACGTGGGCAGACTCTGGACGCAGCTTTATGTTCCCAACGAAGACCCGCCGAGTAAGGCAAGGCCGCGCGGCTTAGAGACGACCCCGACTGGATTGCCTAGGGGGTCAAGGCCGGGGCCGCTCCGCCAGCTCGAAGGAGAGAGCTAGCGCGACGGCAAGCCCGGCAGGGATGCTAGGTTCCTACGGTTGTCAGGAGCCGCACATAGGTGCCGCTCTCATGTAACTCTAGCCAGCCCTTCTCGACAGCGCACTTGATGCCGGCGCCGAACTCTGCCCCGCTTGCCTTAAGCGTGTAGAGGAAGGGGTAGTTGATCTTCTCGATATGGATTCTGCCGTCCTGTACCGCCTCGATGCCCGAAGCCAGCTGAACGAGCTGACGCGCGGCGACTTCCGGATCGGCAAAAGGGCGTTCGGTGACGTGTTTCATTCCTAGAAAACCTTGAACCTATTCAACCCGCCGGGTACCGGCTCGCCGCTGCGAATAGCTTCGAGGCCTAGACGCTCCCAAACCGTGGGAAGATGCGGTGGGCGTGGCGGCATCACTTCCTCGCCTTGTGCTCAATCTCGACGGCGCCGCGGATGAGACCGGGAGCCTCCTTGAGATGTAGAGCTGCTCTCTCTGCTCGAAGAGCAGAAATTCTGCAGACAAGTCTTTCAACCGTGATCTCATCGGTCGGATGAGCATCTGAGATCAGATCTTTGCACATGGCAATGCGGTCATCGATGGCGCCGCAAAGCTCGCACGTACTCCTCTTACCTCGCACGGACGAGAAGATCGATCCACATGAATGCCTCCTCCTGAACGATAGGAAGGCACGGCTCATTTAACGACCGCCCGCTGGCCGGGATATGGAGGACGACCACGACGGCGCGGAGCCCCACGAGGACTCAGAACCGAGCCTCGGTTGGACCTCCACCACGAACCAGACCGCGCCAGCTTGGACGGCCAACTACCTTGGCGCCGTCGACCTGGAGGAGGGCGTTAAGCCGGTGAAGAAGAAGCGGCCGGCGTCGAGGACGGGGAATCGGGTGGTGGTCGGTGCCGAGGCGTTCTGACGTCAGCCGCTCCACGAGAAACGGGCCGACACAATGTGCCGACCCGTTCCCCAATAAAGCGCATTTCTACGTGCGGTAGTCGCCGACAGGTATCTCTAACCGATTCCCACCCGACTTGTATAATGCACCGTCAGCTAACCGCCAAGCCACCTGCCGGAGCCCGCGTCAGCAACGGCGCGGGCTTTTTCTACGGTAAGCTCCAGATCGTGGGTAGCATCATGGGTCAAATTGCAAGACGACAAAAACATTAGCAATATCAATCATATTAGGCGGACACCCCTTCCGCCAGTCAAGGCTAAAAAGTCTTTTATTTCTAGGGGTGGCCGTTTCACTAACCAAATGGCTCTCACCAATTGGCCACGCTTGTGGACAAGTATAGTGTAGTGAAACATGCTTGCAACTTTTGAGCGCGTCGAGTATCTCGGCGCGGGGGAATTTGCTTGCTCAAGCTGCCGGAAAGTTTGGCGGATGTTCTAACGTTTGACGTTGACACGCTTTCCGTGTCCGGGCGCGAGAGTAAGCACCGCGAATTCAAGGTCGACTTCGCCCAGAAAGACAAGTCTGACTACACGAAGGCGCTTGCGGCTTTTGCTAACGCCGACGGCGGTATCATCATATTTGGCGTTCGAGATCGGCCACGAGAAATCGTTGGCATCAAGGAGGTGATCGACGAAGCCCGGTGGGCTGATCGCCTACGGGAAGATTTTGCTCCCGAGATCGTTTTTTCCACGCGTACCTACGAAATAAAAGGAAAGATCCTTCTGGCAATCGGCACCAATGCCTCGCCCCATAGGCCGATCATCGCCAAGATCAACAGGTCCAAGAAATCAGCCGATAAGGACGGCAAGCCGATCATCACTGAGTCGATCCGCGAGGGCACAATTTATTATCGCTACGGAGGTCAAATCCGACCGATTGGGTACACCGAGCTTTCCACGATGCTAGCTGACCGTGAGCGAAACCGCATCAAGGCGATGATGGAGAACCTGAAGGTCGTCGAGAAGATCGGCATTCAAAACGTCGGCATTGTCGACATGAAGGAAGGCTCGTCGCACCTCTATTTGTCGAAGGAAACCGCTAGGGGACTGTCGTTCATTGACCGGGGCCGGTTCGTTGAGGAGGACGGCGCGCCGGCCTATGTCGTTCTGGGCAACGTCGACCTCAATCAGGTTATCCACCGCCCTTTAGAGGATGAGGACAAAAATCTTCCGATGGAAGTGGCCAAGCATCTGAAGCCAATTGTCCAAAAAATCTACGGGATCGAAATTCCCTTTTCGCCGGGCCAAGTATCTCAAATTCTGCGTCATCTGGGTGTGCTGGACGACAACACTCATTCGATCTGGGAGAAGAAATTGCGGCGCCGGTATATCACCCGCAAAGGCATCGAAGCGATCGAGGCTTTCGTCCTGGCGGCGCCTCTGGAAGCACTGCGGGCGTTTGGGTCAAAGGCGGTGATCGCTCAATACGAGGCGCTTCCCTAGCTATCTTGGATCGATGGCATTGCGTTCGAATTGACGATTGGTTAGCGGCGGTGGTGAGCGACGCGATTTCTCCAAGTGGCTCAACGCAGATTGCGGATGACGTTTCCGCCACTCGTCCGCTCTAGCGCGCTTTCCAGACATATCGGGCTCAACGTCGAGAGTCCGTAAAGGGCCAGACGCGGACATTTCGCTACGGCGCAGCAACGTGGGATATCAGTTAGCCACCACTGCGAAATTGCGTGATGTTCGGCGGGGGCGGATTTGGATATCTCTTGATCGTTGCCATGTACTCATCGACAGTTTTGAGCGCTGGACCCGATACCCAGCCAAACATTGCCGCTACAATGAGATCCTCGTGTGGGTCCATTTCAATGTTGTAAATCTTCGGGTAGCCGGCCATCGGAGCGCTGGCGGAGAACATACCGGGCTGCCGCTGCGGTCCAATGCCGGTCGGATGTACGTCAGTGAAGTAAATGCGCCACTGCTTCCAACGCGAGGCGACGAGGTCTCCGCCGATAAAGCTCAACATGCTTTCGCGACGCCCTAGGGCTGTGCTGCCGAACAAGACGTCGGTTTGATCGACGCCGTCAATCGCTCGGTCTGTTGGCATGGTGCCACCGACAATGTGGGCGAAGGTCGGCAGGAAATCCATGATCGAGAACATGGCGTATGTGGTTGTGCTCGGCTTGACCTTGCCGGGCCAACGGATGATTGCTGCCGTCCGTATCGCTCCTTCCGTCGCTTCGCCTAACTCTCCGCGAAACGGACCGGAATTTCCCATGTCCGGCGTCCCCTGGTTGCCATGTTCGCGTGCAGTTTGCCCTTGCGGGCCGTTATCAGAGGCGAAGACAACGATGGTATTGTCGTCGACGCCAAGTTCCTTCAGCGTGTCGAGGATCTGGCCGACGTGGTAGTCCCCTTCCATTATCTTGTCGCCGTAATTGCCGATCCGCGACTTGCCCTTGAACGGTTGCGAAGGCAGGTTCGGGAAGTGCCCCATCGAGAACGGCAAGTACAGGAGAAAGGGCTTCCCAGCGGCCTTCTGACGCCGCATGAAATCGATTGATTTATCCACCAACTCATCGTCGATGTTGGCGCGCACGTCCTCCGTAAATGGCTTCACCGTCTGCAACGGGCCGCCTGCCTTCGCCTCAACAATCTGCGGCCCCGTTCTCAGTAACGCTTCGTACGGCTCATTGCTGGAGTGCGTGAGGGCGATTGTCGCTGGATATGTTGCTGCATCCCAGCTGATATCGGGCGGAATACCGTAGAACTCATCAAAGCCGTGCGCGGTCGGCAAACTCTGAGGCGCACTTCCAAGGTGCCATTTGCCGAAAATCGCGGTGGCGTAGCCAACACTTTTGAACAACTCGCCCATGGTGAAGGCGTTGGCGGGAAGCGTATAAGGACTGCCCTCAATGGCGATCAGCGACAGACCGTTGCGGATGGAATATTGCCCGGTCATGAGCGCCGCACGGGAGGGGGTACAGGCTGGTTCCACTAGGAATTGCGTGAGACGCAATCCCTCCTGAGCCAGTGTATCAAGCCGCGGCGTCGGAGCCCCGCGCAACTCGCCACCGCCATATGACCCAAGATCGCCGTAGCCGACGTTATCGGCGAGAATGAAAACAACGTTCGGCCTATCGCTTTGTTGCGCAAAGGCAGTTGCCGAACCCATCAAAGCAACTAGCGTCACCGCTGAAGCGCAGCGCCTTAAGGCTGTGATTTTCATTGCGATAGCCTCCATAAGCCATACCGGCCGAAGCGTAGCCGCCGCATTCAACCTTCTCAAGTATATCTGAACGGACGCGCAGTGCTAATTTGTCCGCTCAGGGTCACAAGCCGACTTCCGAACCGACTTGAGCCTAGGTCGGCTTATCTCCTGACGGCAGACATAACGGCCCTGTCAGCGAACGGCGGCAACGGGCCAATAGGCGGCATTGAGCCCATCCCATCTGATTGCAAGGACGTACCTTTGAAAATGGCAATCGGAACCAGGAAACGTTGGGAAACTCGCGCGTTTAGCTGACCGGGGCAATGCACTGGAGGAGAGGCATGCGAACAGCAACTCTCGCGATGATTGTCGTTGCCGGAAGCGCGATTGCCTTCCAAGCAGCGGCGCAACAGCAAAAGGCCGCACCTAGTGAGCAAACTAAGGAGGAGATGCACGGTGATGTAGACAAAGGGCTCAAGACTAGCGAGCCCAATGAGCAGATGCAGCGTGAGGCAGACAAAGGGGTCAAGACGCGCAACTCCGGAGAATCCGGTTACGTGGCCGATCAAGACAAGCCGGGCGCTTCTGCGCATCCTCCGGGCCGACCGGGAAGTGAGCAGACGACGGGCTCGGGTAGCCAGACCGGCGCTCCAAAATAGAGCCATCAGCGCTCGCGTCGACGGCGAGTTGCGCCGCCGAGGTCGGCTTGACCGCGCGGCGCGCTCAGATTAACCGCCCACATTTCGCGGTTGGCCCCGGCTTAGCTAATCAAACTCGCCGCAGATCAAATGTCCGTTCGCGGTCATAAGCTGCCGATGATCGACCCAACCGGCAGCTTCCGCTTTATAACCGGAAGCCGACGTTTACGAGTACACGCCCTAGCTTAGCCCGGCGTGAACGATGCGACTTGCGTGTTCGACGCTGTGATGATCTGGGCCGGCCAGTCCTGCTTCAAGCTGGGAGCGAACTCGGCGTGTTGCAGAAGCCGCACAAGATCATCAAGTGCGTTCTTGTCGCGCAAGAAGGACAGCATAGGGGCCGACCCGCCGACATTGCGATTTTCGATCGTGCGGTCGAGAGCGGCGAGGTTATCGCGTGACGATTTCCACAGCCATATAAACCGCGATCGTTAGACAATTTGGTGAGCGGGCTAAAATCACAAGCGATGACAATGCGCCGGGAGGAGGGCGCGTCCGCCGCTCCACCGAAACATTCCCCGGACGCCTTGTGTACATCCGACAAGGCGTCCGGGGCCTGCCCATGAACCAGCAACGGAGAAGCGACTAACCTTTGCTGGGGCATTTCGATTAACGTTTGTCGGGGGAACGCTGATCTCGGAGATGTCGATCTCGCGATCCAGTACACGCCACGACGATCCACCCACATAGAGGAGGCTCAGCAGCGAGCGGAGCAGTCGGGCAAGTCGATGAGCAACTTCCTGCAGGTCATCACATACGGCACTTCGGAGATTAGACAGATACTGAAGAACAAAAGTCCTCACCTGTCGCTTCACGAGCACTCTGAGCCTGATCGACTTGGCGTAGCCTCCCGCGTGCTCTTCGCCGCACCTTGATCAAGCCAGCAATCGTTGCTACGGATCAGTGCTACGGTGCATCGTTAGGTGACCGTTATTTTCGTAATCGGATCAATGTCTTCGGCGTGTAGGTAGGCAGACCCACCCCTTCCGCCAGTACTATCCGGCCGAGGTCTGTCGGTTGGGCTTTCCCGGGCAGGTGATCGGTGAATCAGACGTTCAATCCGGCCGCGCTCGACAAGCTGAAGCTCCGTATTCAGGCGTTGCGCGCCAAGACGATCGCCAATGGTTGCACCGAGGACGAGGCGCTGTCTGCGGCCGCCAAGGTCGCCGAACTGTTGGATCGCCACGATCTGTCGCTCTCCGATGTCGAACTGCGTGCGTCGCCGTGCGAACGGAGGGTCTACGAGACCCATCGCAAGAAGCGAATTCCGCTGGACGACTGCATCGGCGCGATCGCGCATTTCTGCGATTGTCGGGTCTGGCGCGAGAAGAACGCGGCCGGCGAGAGCCGCTATGTGTTCTTCGGTCTCGGCGCGGATGTCGAGGTCGTGCACTATCTGGCCGAATTGATCGACGGCGCCGTGCGCGCTGAACTTGGCCGCTTCAAGACCTCGGTCGACTACAGCAGGTTCCGACACCAGGAGCGGCATCTGGCCAATGCCTCCTTCGCGCTCGGGATGGTGGCGTCAATCGCGGACCGGCTGCTGGCGATCAAGGCCAGTCGCGATCAGGTCAATGAAAGCACCGGCCGCGGGCTGGTCGTTCTCAAGACCTCGGTGGTCGATGCAGAATTCGATAAGCTCGACCTGAAGATCCGGACCCAGCGCAGCAGCAGCCGGATGGTGTCGATGACGGCCTATGAAGCCGGCGGCGCTGCCGGAGCCTCGCTCGCCATCAATCCCGGCCTTGGCGAGTCGCCGTCGAGGACCACTCCCAAAGGGAGCTGAACGCACCAGGGGAGGGGCGCGGCTTCGGCGGGGGCGAGAGCATGGCGATGTCATTCCGGCTCATCAGCTGCCGTCTGTCGTTTATGCTGCCTTGCTAATAAAGTGCAGCGACGAGCATCCGGAACGCGATCGAATTTGAGAAATTAGCCCGGCAGGAGTTTCACACTGGGCAACGCATGTTCTTCATTTTCTCCAACCGACTGGGGTGTCTCGGCTCGCTGCTGATCTCCGGCGTGATCACTGTCGCGCTGCTTGTCCTGTTCGGGATCGTCCGGTTCTGATCCCGAGGTGAGGTGCAGCTCTCGCCACAGGAACCTGGTCCTTGCTGGCCTGTTGTTCGCACTCTCGTCCAGCCACGGAGCACGCGCTTGGAAAGTACGATCATTGGAGAATTCGACTCGCGCCGCGGCGCTGAGCTTGCGGTTGAGCATGTCGTGCAGGAATGCGGCGTGCAGCGAAGCGACGTCTTCGTCCAGTCCGCCGGCGGCGCGAACACGGCAGGGACACATCCTGCCGGTGCTGACGTCAAGGCGGCGCCCGCGCCGGAGGGGCACCAACAATTGGGAGGTCTGATCGAAGTCTCCGTGGATTTTCACGGCGACGCCCCTGAGAAGATTGCAGACATCTTGAGGGACGCCGGCGCAAAGACTGTCCGAACCAAATAGCGGCAATGGGCGACTGTGGCACCGGGATCCGCACGCGCTGAACGGTCGCCTCGGGTCTGAAGGCGCCTCTGGTCTGAAGTCGTGGAACCCCTTGAGCGTTCAGAGCGTTTAGACGCGAATGCGAATTGCGAGGTCCACCTGCTTCAGAGTTCATCCACCCTGATCCCCGGCGACACCGTCTGGCGGCGGTGCAAGGCGCGTCGCGTGGCGATTCTGAACGATGCTGCCGCTTATTTCGCGGCCCTGCGGGACGCGCTGCTGGAGGCGCGAGATCTCGTCTACATCATCGGATGGGATATCCATAGTGAGACCAGGCTGGTCGGAGATTCCGGGCGAGCGGATGATGGCTTGCCTGAACAGCTCGGCCCATTCCTGCGCGCGCTGGTTCAACGCCGTCCCGCCTTGCGGATCAACGTTCTCGTCTGGGATTTCGTCTCGTTTTACGCTGCGGAAAGGGAGTGGAACTCCGCGGCGAAATTCACCACCGCAACAGATGGCCGCGTCCGATTTCATCTGGATTCCACGCTTCCGTTTGGCTCGGCCCAACACCAGAAGATCGTCTGCGTCGATGGTTCACTGGCGTTCGTCGGCGGGCTCGATCTGACGATCAGGCGCTGGGACACGAGTGACCATCGCGCCAAGCACGCATCGCGCTGTGATCCCCACGGCAAGCCATACCTGCCATTTCATGATGTTCAATGCATGGTCGACGGGGATGCGGCTGCGTGGCTGTTCGACCTCGCAGGGCAACGCTGGCGAGCGGCAGGTCAACAGCCTGATGATCGGCACGCGCCGAAGGGCATTCGGTGGCCGGCGAATGTGCCGGTGGAGGCCGAGCACTTGCCGGTGGGTATCGCCAGGACCGAGGTCATCGGTCCTGCAGGTCTAGGCATCAATGAGGTCGAACGCTCGTTGATCGCAGCGATCCGGTCGGCGACGAGCTTCGTCTATATCGAAAACCAGTTTACCAGCGCCATCAAGATCGCGCGTGAATTGGCGGAGCAGATGTTGCGCGTGCCTTCGCTTCGGATTCTGGTCGTCGCTCCCAAGCTGCATTCCTCGTGGCTGGAATCCCAGGCCATGCAGAATGGCCGTGGTGCCTTCATCGACTGTTTCAGCGAGGCTGGCGTCGCAGATCGCATCCGCTTCGTCTACCCCGTCTCAAGCAGCGGGGATACGGAAGCAGCCGTGATGGTGCACAGCAAGCTGATGGTCGTGGACGATCGGATCTTGAGAATCGGCTCGGCGAACCTGAACAATCGCTCGATGGGCGCCGACAGCGAATGTGACCTGATCTTCGAATCGGCCTCCGACCAGCACCGGGAGTTCATCGCTTCGGTCCGCCGGCGCCTGATCGCCCATTTTTGCGGTCTCGACGAACAGGCCGTAGCGCAAAACGAAGATCGTCTTTTCGCGCTCCTGGACGATGTCTCGAGAGCCGATGGGGCGAAGACGCTGCGGGATGTGGAATCCTCGGTCCTGACCAGTACTCTGGCCACGATGGTTCAGCCGGTGGCGGACCCTGAGCGGCCTCTTCATCTGGAGCGAGCGGCATCTCGCATGTGGAGCACGAAGACGATCATCGGGATCGTGTCGATTGCCGTGGCGCTTTTTGGACTGGCGACGGCCTGGTCGTACACGTCCTTGAGCGATTTTGCCGATGCGGGGCGTATTTCGACGTTCCTGTCTGCCTACGCGCAGTCCATCTGGGGGCCGCCATTCGCGATCGCGGTTTTCGTGGTGGGCGGCTTGGTCGTGTTTCCGGTTCTCGTGCTCATTGCGGCAACTGCTGCCGCACTCGGACCATGGCTAGGCTTCGTCACCGCCATGACGGGCGTCTTGCTCAGCGCCTTTGTCGTTTTTGCGATCGGACGGGCACTCGGCCGCGAACGCCTCCAGCGTTTGCTCGGACGACGTGCCGCGCGCATCCAGGAACGCGTTGTCGGCAAGGGCATCCTGGCCGTTGTTATCATCCGGATGATTCCCATCGCGCCGTTCTCGGTGGTGAACGTCGTGGCTGGTGCGAGCACGTTGCCTCTGCGTGACTTCCTGGTCGGAACCCTGCTCGGCATGACGCCCGGCATTCTCGCCATGGCGGTTCTGGGCGCTCAGATCGCAGATCTGGCCAGGAATGCGTCCTGGACCAACATATTGCTACTTGCACTGGCGTTCTTAAGCTGGGTCGCGATCTGCGCAGGCGCGCAATTCGTCGCGACGTGGCTCGCCGGGAGGCGCTGATGCGCTTCATGACGTGGAATGTGCATGGCACGTTCAATCTCAATCCGAAGTTCGATCTGGAGGGGATCTGTTCCATCGTTCGCAAATGGGCTCCCGATGTCGTCGCGCTTCAGGAGGTGGATTCGCGATCGCGATCAGACGATCCGTTTGCGAAGCTGGCGAGTGTTGTCGGCGATCACCGTGTTCACGCCAAGTCGATCGTCACGGCGGATGGCGAATACGGCCAGACGCTCCTGAGCCGGTTTCCATTCTCCGGCCCGCCGGAGATCGTCGACGTGTCCTATCGTGAGCGGGAGCCGCGCAGAGCGATTGCGACGGGGCTGCTGACGCCGGTTGGCGATGTACGCGTGGTGGCCACGCATCTCGGCTTGAGTATCCACGAGCGCCATGCGCAAGCTCAGGCGCTGGTGAGCCTTGTGAAACCTGAAAGGACCGTCGTCCTCGGGGATTTCAACGACTGGTTTTGGGTCAAATCGGTGCGGCGCGTGCTCGCGCAGGTCTGCCCAAACCGTACGCGGCTGCGAACTTTCCCGTCGCATTTACCTCTTCTGCGGCTTGACCGGATTTATGCAACGTCCGACAGCCGGATCGGGAAAGTTTGGACCGACGAAGAGGCAAGGGCCTATTCAGACCATTTGCCGGTGATTGCGGACATCGAGATCTTCCCCGACGGGAGATGATCTGGCCATCTTCAGGATTTCCGAAGATGGCAGAATGCCACTGTTTTGCCCGACGCGTCAAACGGTTCGGCGCCGAGGGTCAAAAACGAGACCAAAAACGAGGCATTGGAAAGCATTGCATTTCAAAGGGTTGGCTACTGTGCATGGGGTTGTTTTCGAGCTTTATCGGAGCGGCCTTCGGCGGGTGGGGTCGTTCGATAAGCCCTTGAAGAGTTGCTTTTCCGGAATGGCTGAGGCGCGCGCGGGTTCGATTTGCGGAACTTCTTTCCCGCTTGCGCGTTATCGCGGCATGACTGAAGACCTTTCCTACCGACGCAAACCCTTGACCCCTGAACAGCGCCAAGCGCGCGATGCCACACGCCGGATCGAGGCCGAAAAGGCCATGCGCGATCATGAAGAGGCGCAGAAGGCGTTTTATGCCAACAAGGAACGGCTGAGGGCCGAACGGCTGGCACGTGAACAGACGGGGGCGAAGGGCTGACCGAACGCGGCCGCCACGCCAAAGACGTCTCCGCCCCGAGCGCCGGCCTCAGTGCCGGTGGGGGACGCGCGTCACGCTCAACGCCTGCTTCAGCGCTTGAACGGCGCTTGCGAAAGGTTTTCGTGGCGATTGCGCCTCGATCGCTTCGGCTGCGACGCGACAATCGTCTGCGACCTTGAGCAACCCGCTTCGCGCGAGGTCCATGGTGGAGAGGGCTGCCTGCTCCAGGCAAACCCGTTCAAGCCGTCGAAACTCCCGCAACTCTTTGTTCATGCGTCAGCTCTCGATGTCCCGGGGCCATGCGGCGCTGAGTCTGCTTAATGAATGGTTAAAACATCTCTGCCTAGCCAGGTTGGCTGGTGTAGAGCTGGTGCGTGCCGGTGCATGCGCCCGGTCTGCGGCGCGGCCCGGGCGGGCTTGACGGCATTTGTCTTCCGCCGGAAGCTTCAATGATCGGAAACTGACATGAACCACGCAGACGTTCGCTTCCAGCCAAGTCCGATCATCAGCCAAAGCGAGAATGGAGCTGATCATGACCACGTTCGACAAGCGCGAGCAGGGCTTTGAGACCAAATTCGTCCACGACGAGGAGCTCATGTTCAAGGCCACGGCCCGGTCCAACAAGCTGCTCGGGCTCTGGGCCGCAAGCCAGCTTGGCCTCAGCGGCGATGCAGCGACCAGCTATGCGACGGCGTTGGTGACGGACCATCTGGAAAGCCAGACGATGGACGAGATCCTCGACAAGGTGTCAGGCGATCTTGCGGCCAGGGGCGTAGCCCGCGAGCAGGTCGCGGCGAGGCTTCAGGAATGCTTGCACCAGGCGTTGCAGCAGCTTGAAGCTGACAAGTGAAAGAAAGCCGGCCTTCGAGATTGCCGGCTTCGATGAAGGTGCTCAGCAGCGCGATCGAGGAGATGCCGATGACGGCCATGGCGAGCTTGATCTTGAGGACGCTCGCAGTGACGTGGCCGAGCCATTCCGGCTCGCTTCCGGGCACCGTGCCGTTTCGTGCTACCGTGCCGAGCGGGAGGCGGGAAGTGTCTCGGAGCGGCTTCGGCAAGTGGCCCGGCGCGATCGCGCTCGCTGCTGCGATCCTGGTTGGCTGTAGCGGCGCTGAGGCGTCGGCGACGCCGCTGACGCCGTTTCGCTACGAGGCGCAGGCGCAGCGTCATTGCCCGCATGACCAGGTCGTCTGGCTCGATTTCAGCAAAGGCGTCTACTACGGCAGGCGTCAGAAGCCGTACGGCCAGGGTTATGACGGCAGCTTCGTTTGCCTGAGCGAGGCCCGCGACAGCCTCTATCGCCGCTCGTTGTTTGGGTTGCGCTAAAACGGGAGCAGGGCAATCCAAAACAGATCGCGTGCTGCATCGCGGTGGTGTCGTGGTTAGAAAAAAGGAAAGTGGTGGTCGTGCTCAGCCGAAGGCCAATGCCACGAGGCTCGAGCAGAGCAGGACCAAACCGCCGGCGGTCAATGCCAGGAAGCTGTCGGATACGAGGTCATGGTTGCGCATGGGACACCTGTCGCTCTTGTCTTCGATGCTCGATCGGATCGATTAAGATTGTCCGAACGGGCCGTCTTGAAAGAGGTGATGCTTGCCGCCCGCGCGAGTGCCTCAGGCCCTCGTGCGGTAACCTTCAAACGCATGGGCCAGGAAGATCCCCGCGCTTACCAAACCCATCAGTGCCGAAACCGTCTCGATCATCGTCTAATTCCATTCCGCCCTGCACGCGAGAAAACGCGGGCGGCCTTGCACAGTCAAAAGAATTCCGGTGAGCGGCGCGACAATGGGGGTGGAGTGAGGATTTGGCGCAACAGAATGTCCGGCGGTGGCACAGAGCAGGGGTGCCCCCCAACCCGTAGTTCAGCGGCGAGAAGCAAACGCCCCGTTTACCATCCCGGCGTGAACGCTGCGGGCTCCCCATTTCCGCCGTGTTCGGGTTGCGTTATCGTTACCACTTCCGGCGCGGTGGTGGGCCGCCTCGGATTAAAGGACCGGACAGCGCTTCCCCGTAACCAAAACGGGTTGGGTACGCGTCCGGCGAAATGGTATTTGGGGCGAATGGGGATCCGACGGTCAGATTCGGTTTTGCGGGCCGCGCGAGCTGTTGCGACGGCCGCGGCCTGCCTCGCGCTTGCCAATTGCGCCTCCTCCAACAAATTCGCCAGCCGCGTCGATCCGAAATACGGCGTGTCCTCGAGCCCTCGGGTCGTGGCTTTGGGTGACCCGGTCCCGAAGGGCGGTGGCACTTACCGCGTCGGCAAGCCCTATGTGGTGGGCGGCCGGACCTATGTGCCCGAGGAGGACGTCAACTACCGCGCCGAGGGCATGGCGTCCTGGTACGGCGACGATTTCCACGGCCGCCTGACCGCCAATGGCGAGGTATTCGACATGGGCTCGCTGACCGCGGCACATCCGACCCTGCCGATGCCGTCCTATGCGCGGGTCACCAACGTCTCGAACGGCAAGTCGCTGATCGTCCGCGTCAATGACCGCGGGCCCTATCACGGCAACCGGCTCATCGACGTCTCGAACAAAGCCGCTGAACTCCTTGAATTCAAAGGCAATGGCGTCGCCAAGGTCCGTGTCGAATATGTCGGCCGGGCGCCGCTCGAAGGCTCCGATGACCGCCAGCTGATGGCCACCCTGCGGACCGGGATCCCGGCGCCGTCACCCTCGATGGTCCGGGTCGCCTCCGCGAGGCCCTTCGTACCGGAGCTGCCGTCGTCGAACCGCGGCGCTATTCGCGGCGAGGTTCCGACGCCGGAGGGACGACCCTACAATCTCGGCAACACCTCCGCCGACATGGCTTCACTCAGTGCGACCTCGGAAATGTCGGCTTCGAGCCGCAACCGGGGCCGGGCGCTCCAGAACGCGCGCGCCGTGTCCTACGACGGGGACGGCCGCTACGCCACCGAGAGCGCTCCTGACGGCGCCGCCGAGGCACGCAGCATCCTGAGCGGCCGCGGCCTCTACTAGGCCGCGCTTTCCTTCAAGAACCTCACCAGCGCCGCATTCACCTCGTCGGGCCGCTCCTGCTGGACCCAATGGCCGGCGCCCTCGATGATCAGCTTTCGCGTCAGATTGGGCAGCACGCGCTCGAGCTCGTTGACGCGCTTGGCCCCGATCAGGCCGGTGATGACGGCGTCTTTCGAACCGGCAATGAAGAGCGAGGGCTGGTGGATCTGCGCATTCTGCCACGGCGCCGTCAGCTCCCAATTGCGATCGAGGTTGCGATACCAGTTCAGCCCGCCGCGAAAGCCGGACTTGCGGAAGGCTTCGGTGAAAAAGGCGAGGTCCGCCACGCTGAGCCAGTCCGGCAGCGGCTCCTCGGCGGTCGTATGGCCGAGAAAGCCGATACCCTCCTGCACGAACATGGCCCCGGAGGGATCGGCAAGGCCGCGCCCGCCGAGCACGACGCGCATGGTGCGCGCGACGTCGTGCTCGAACTCGGCCTCGGCAACGCCGGGCGCCTGGAAATACTGCCAGTAGAAATTGGTGACGCCGCCCTGGCGCAGAAGGTCGAGCGGCTTGCCGCGGCCGCGGAACGGTGGCGGCACGCTCAGGCCTGCGACCGCCGTGAAGATGTCCGGCCGGAACAGCGCCGCTTGCCAGGCCACCGGTGCACCCCAGTCGTGGCCGACCACCATGGCCTTGCTCTCGCCGAGTGCCTGCACGAGACCGACGACGTCGCCGACCGTGTCGAAGATCGAATAGGCCGTCGCATCGGGCGGCGCTGAGCTCTGGCCATAGCCGCGCATGTCGGGAGCGACGACGTGAAACCCGGCCTCCGCCAGTGCCGCGATCTGGTGGCGCCAGGAGTAGGAGAGTTCCGGCCAGCCGTGGCACAGCACCACCAGTGGACCCTGACCGGCTTCGCGGATGAACAGGTCTATCCCGTTGGCCTTGATCACGCGGGTGGAGGACATCGCTTTTCCGCCTCGTTTCAGGGGTTTGGTCAGAAAATCTGAGGTGCCACGATAGGGGCGCGACAAGAATCGTGCAATCTCGGGAGACGCGACCGGCCTCGTGTTGTTCGCACCAATTCCAGCTGTTAAAAACGCCGCTCTCAGGGCTTGGCCATGGCATTTCGTCTTTTTTCGTTTGCTCGCACCCGGTTCAGCGCCGGAGCGCTGGCGCGCGGGCTGATCGCTGCGGCTGTGGTGGCGGGCATTGGCTGGGGCGGGGCGCTTTACGCCGCCAACCAGAGCGTCCAGGGCGCCAAGAAATCGGAAGACTCCGGCTTCGACGGCGACGCCCCGACCGCGATCCTGATCGAAGTCTCCAGCGGCAGCGTGCTGTTCGAGAAGAACGCCGACGAACTGCGCGCGCCCTCCAGCATGATGAAGCTGATGACGGCGGAAGTCGTCTTCAACGCCATCAAGAAGGGCGACGTCAAGCTGACCGACGAGTACCGGATCAGCGAGAACGCCTGGCGCAAGGGTGGAGCGCCCTCCGGCGGCTCGACCATGTTCGCCGCCATCAACAGCAAGGTCTCCGTCGACGACCTCCTGCACGGCGCGATCATCCAGAGCGGCAACGACGCCTGCATCGCGCTGGCCGAAGGCATCGCCGGCAATGAGCGGATCTTTGCCGCCGACTTCATGACCAAGCGCGCCCGAGAGCTTGGCCTGACGAAGTCGACCTTCGGCAATTCCAACGGCTTGCCCGACCCCGGCAACAAGATGACGGTGCGCGAGCTCGGCATCCTCGCCCGGCACATCATTCTCGACTTCCCCGAATTCTACCAACTGTTCGGCGAGAAGGAGTACACTTGGAACAAGATCCGCCAGCCCAACCGCAATCCGCTGCTCAATTCCATGGAAGGCGCTGACGGTCTGAAGACCGGCTACACCAAGGAAGGCGGCTACGGCATGGTCGGCTCGGCGGTGCAGAACGGCACGCGGCTGATCGTTGTCATCAACGGGCTGGAAGACGCTGAAGATCGCGCCACGGAGGCCAAGAAGATGCTGGAATGGGGTTTCCGCAATTTCGAGACCCGCACACTGATGGCGGCCGATCAGCCGGTCGGCTACGCCAAGGTATTCGGCGGCGAGAGCCGCTCGGTGAAACTGGTCGCCAAGTCGCCCGTGCAAGTGATGGTGCACAAGAACGGCGGCGACAAGCTGATCGCGCGTGTCGTCTATAGCGGTCCGGTGCGCGCGCCGATCGAGGCCGGCCAGAAGGTCGGCGTGATCAGGGTCTGGCGCAGCGGCAATATCGCGGTGGAGACGCCGGTCTATGCCGCTGAGGCGATCGGCACCGGCTCGACCATGCGGCGTGCAATCGACGGCGCCAGCGAGCTCGTGATCGGCATGTTCCGCGCGGGCGCCGAGAAGCTCTGATCATGAGTGAAAGCGCGGTAAAGTGGCCGTCCGGACGCGGACGCTTCGTCACCTTTGAAGGCGGCGAGGGGACGGGCAAGTCGACCCAGATCAAGAAGCTCGCCGATCGTCTCAAGGCGGCAAGGATGCGCATCCTCGTCACGCGCGAGCCGGGCGGCTCGCCGGGCGCCGAGATCATGCGCCATCTGGTGCTGTCCGGCATGGGCAAGCTGCTGGGACCCGAGGCCGAGACGCTGCTGTTCGCGGCCGCCCGCGACGACCATGTCCGCACCGTGATCCAGCCCGCGCTCAACCAGGGCACCTGGGTGCTGTGCGACCGCTTCGCCGACTCGACGCGGGCCTATCAAGGCAGCCTCGGCCGCGTGCCGACGGCGCTGATCAACGCGATGCAGCGGGTCACGATCGGCGACCTCAAGCCGGACCTGACCATCATCCTCGACCTGCCGGTCGAGATCGGCTTGCAGCGCGCGGCCGCACGCCGCGGCAGCGGCACGCCCGACAGGTTCGAGGCCGAGAAACTCGGTTTCCATCAAGGGCTGCGCGAGGCCTATCGCAAGATCGCGGCGGACGATCCCGCGCGCTGCGTGCTGATCGACGCCAATTCCGATCCCGATACGGTTGCCGGACGCGTCTGGACCGTGCTGCGGGATCGTCTGCTACCGACGCCGGCATCGGTGGTGTCCCTATGAGCCCGCGTCAGACCGAGCGCGAATCCGCCATTCCTCATCCGCGCGAGACGAGTCTTCTGTTCGGCCATCGCGAGGCCGAGACCGCGCTGCTTGCCGCCTATCGCAGCGGGCGCATCCCGCATGCCTGGCTGATCGGCGGGACACAAGGCATCGGCAAGGCGACGCTGGCGTATCGGATGGCGCGCTTCGTGCTCACTCACGGCCAGCCGTTGGCGCCTTCCGTGCAACGCGCCGAAGATCTCGCCATCAATCCTGATAACGCCGTGGCGCGGCAGGTTGCGGCGAGCTCGCATGGTGGCTTGCTGACATTGGAGCGCACCGCCAACGACCGCGGCGTGATGCGCACCGTGATCACCGTGGACGAGACTCGCGAGACGATCGGCTTCTTCGGCTCGACCGCGGCGGCCGAAGGGTGGCGCGTCTGCATCGTCGACACCGTCGACGAGCTCAATCCGAATGCCGCCAACGCGCTGCTGAAAATTCTCGAGGAACCGCCGCAGCAATCGCTATTCCTCCTGGTGAGCCACGCGCCGGCCCGCGTCCTCGCAACGATCCAGTCGCGCTGCCGCAAGCTGCGCCTGCGCGCGCTCGCAACCGACGATGTGATTGGTGCAGCCGCCGCCACCGCCGATCTCGACCCGAACGATCCGGCGTTGCGCGAGGCGGCGGAGGCCTCCGAGGGCAGCGTCGCGCGGGCGCTGACGCTGCTCGGCGGTGATGCCCTGAAGCTCCAGCAACGAACGGCCGCGCTGCTTGCGCGACTGCCGCAGGTCGATCCGCGCGAATTGCACACGCTCGGCGATTCGCTTGGCACCAGCGACCGCGTTGCGCTTGCCGCCTTCATCGACGGCATTGATCGCTGGATCGCGGAACGCCTGCACGCCGACGAAGCCAATGCCAACCAGAACCTGCCGCGCCTTGCGCGCCTAGCTGAGGTATGGGAAAAGATCGTCCGCGCCGCGCATGACACCGAAACCTACAATCTGGAGCGAAAGCCCTTGATTTTCTCGGTGTTCGGCTGGCTGGCGGACGCAACGCGCTAGGCGCAGGTTCGTTTCCAAATTTCGAGAAGCCGGTAAAGGAATTCGTCGTGGCAGCGCGAGCTAAGAAAACCGCTAAAGGCAAGAGCAGCAAGAAGAAGACTGCGAAGAAAGCCGCGAAGAAGGTTGTAAAGGCGCTCGCGCGCAAAGCTGCCAAGAAGGTCAAGAAAGCCGCTAAGACCAAAAAGACGGTCGCCAAGAAGGGCATGAAGAAGAGCGCTGCGAAGACGGCAAAGAAAGCCGGCAAGAGGGTTGCGAAGAAGCAGGCCGTTGCCAAGAAGGCGGTGAAGAAAGCAGCCCAAAAGCCAGCCAAGACTCCTTCAAGAACCAAGGCTCCTTCGAAAAACAAGGCTTCCGCGAAGCAGGTGATGAAGAGCGCGAGGGTGACTGCTTCTCCCGCGATCGCAGCACTGGCTCCCATCGCCACGCCGCCGAAAGTTGCCAAACCCAAGGCGGCGCGCGCACCGAAGCCCATCGCAGCGCCGCAGGCCACCACGCCCGTGGCCGCCCCCGCGCGCGACAACGTCTTCTACATCACGACCGCGATCGCCTATCCCAACGGCCATCCGCATATCGGGCACGCTTATGAGGCGATCGCCACCGACACGCTGGCGCGCTTCGCCCGGCTCGACGGCAAGGATGTGTTTTTCCTGACCGGCACCGACGAGCACGGCCAGAAGATGGTTCAGACAGCGGCCAGTGAAAAAATGTCCGCCTCGGAGCTCGCCACCCGCAATGCCGCCCGTTTCAAGGAGATGGACGAACGCCTGAACGTGTCGTTCGACCGCTTCATCCGCACCACCGAGGCGCAGCATCATCGCTCCAGCCAGGAGATCTGGCGGCGCATGGAAGCGAACGGCGACATTTATGCCGACACCTATGCCGGCTGGTACTCCGTGCGCGACGAAGCCTATTACGCCGAGGACGAGACGCGCCTGAACGATGACGGCGTGCGGCTCGGACCGCAGGGCACGCCGGTCGAATGGGTCGAGGAGAAGAGCTACTTCTTCCGCCTGTCGTCCTATCAGGACAAGCTGCTCAAACTCTACGCGGATCGTCCCGATTTCATCGGGCCGGATTCCCGCAAGAACGAGGTGGTGAGCTTCGTCAAAGGCGGCCTGCGCGATCTCTCGATCTCGCGCACCACGTTCGACTGGGGCGTCAAGGTGCCCGGTGACGAAGAGCACGTGATGTATGTCTGGGTCGACGCGCTCACCAACTACATCACCGGTGTCGGCTTCCCCGACGAAAGCGATAAGAACTGGCGCTACTGGCCGGCCGACGTGCACATCATCGGCAAGGACATCATCCGCTTCCACGCGGTGTACTGGCCCGCGTTCCTGATGTCGGCCGGCATTCCCGTGCAGAAGCGGGTCTATGCGCATGGCTTCCTGTTCAACAGGGGTGAGAAGATGTCGAAGTCGGTCGGTAACGTGGTCGACCCCTTCAACCTCGCCGACCGGTACGGCGTCGACCAGATGCGCTATTTCTTCCTGCGCGAGGTGCCGTTCGGACAGGACGGCAATTACAATCACGAGGCCATCGTCGCGCGCATCAATGCCGATCTCGCCAACGATCTCGGCAACCTCGCGCAGCGCTCGCTGTCGATGATCGCCAAGCAACTCGGCGGCGTGCTGCCGGAACCCGGCGAGTTCAGCGACAACGACAAGGCGATCCTGTCACAAGCGGACGGCATGCTCGCTGCGTCGCGCGAAGCGATGGCGGGTCAGCAAATACATCACTGGCTCAACGCCGTGTGGGCCGTGGTGGCTGAAGCCAACCGCTATTTCGCGGGCGAAGCCCCGTGGGCGCTGGCCAAGACCGATCCCGTCAGGCAAAGGACGGTACTCTACGTCACCGCCGAAGTCGTGCGCCAGATCGCGATCCTGGCCCAGCCGGTGATGCCGACTGCCTCGGGATTGCTGCTCGACAGCCTCGGTATTCCCGAAGGAGAGCGCAGCTTTGCCGCGCTCGACGGCGCCAGCCGCATCGCGCCAGGCTCGACGCTGCCCGCGCCGACGCCTGCCTTCCCGCGCTACATCGAGCCGGCAGCCTGAAGGCGTTCGCACCATGCTGGTCGACAGTCACTGCCATCTGGATTTTCCGGACTTTGCCGAAGATCTCGACGGGATCGTGTCGCGCGCGCGAGCGGCCGGCATCGGCCGCATGGTCACGATCTCGACGCGGGTGCGAAAGCTGAACCAGCTTCTCGCCATCGCCGAGCGCTATGACGACGTCTATTGCTCGGTCGGCACCCATCCGCACAACGCGGATGAGGAAGACGGCATCGCGCCGGACGAGCTCATCGCACTGACGCAGCATCCGAAGGTCGTTGCACTCGGCGAAGCCGGGCTCGACTATTTCTACGACGACGGTTCGCCGGAGGCGCAGGCGAGGGGCTTTCGTGCCCACATCGCCGCCGCCCGCGCCACCGGCTTGCCGCTGGTGGTCCACACCCGCGAGGCGGACGAGGATTGCGGCCGCATCCTGGAAGAGGAAGCCGCCAAGGGATCGTTTCGCGCCGTGTTGCATTGTTACACTGGTGGGCGCGAGCTGGCATTGAAGGCGGTGTCGCTCGGGTTCTATGTCGGTTTCACGGGCATCCTGACCTTCAAGAAGTCGGAGGCGTTACGCGCGCTTGCGGCCGAACTGCCGTCTGACCGTATTCTGGTTGAAACAGATTCGCCCTACCTTGCCCCCGGCAAGTTCCGGGGCAAGCGCAACGAACCGGCCTATGTGGTCGAGGTCGCAAAAGTGCTCGCCGAAACCCGCGGCGTGTCGTTTGACGAGATCTCGCGCCAGACAAGCGAAAACTTCTTTCGCCTGTTTTCAAAGGTGAAAGCTTAGGACTGGGAGTCGCATGACGCTGACGCTGACGATTCTGGGCTGCGGCTCCTCCGCCGGCGTGCCGCGCCCGGCGCTCGGCTGGGGCGCCTGCGATCCCAACAATCCCAAGAATCGCCGTCGCCGCTGCTCGCTGCTGGTCGAGCAGACATCGGGCGACGGCACCACGCGCATCGTGATCGACACCTCGCCGGACCTACGCGAGCAATTACTCTCGACCAATGTCGACCACATCGACGCGGTGTTCCTGACTCACGAGCACGCCGACCAGACCCACGGCATGGACGATCTGCGTTCGGTCGTGATGCATATGCGCCGGCGGATTCCGACCTATCTCAATCAGACGACTGCGAACGACATCATGTCGCGGTTCTCCTATTGCTTCGTCTCGCCGGCGGGCAGCGACTATCCGCCGATCCTGACGGCGCATTCGATCGAGGCCGGTGAAAGCCAGATCATCCTTGGGAAGGGCGGCGCGGTGACGATGACCGCCTTCCTGGTGCAGCACGGCCACATTCCCGCGCTCGGCTATCGCATCGGCGATGCCGCCTACACGCCGGACCTCAACGACATCCCACGCGAGAGCTGGGCCGCACTGGAAAATCTGGACCTCTGGATCGTCGACGGCCTGCGCTACACCAGCCATGTCAGCCATTTCAGCATCAACGACGCGTTGTCCTGGATCGACCGCTTCAAGCCGAAGCGCGCCGTCATTACCAACATGACCGCCGACGTCGACTACGAAGTGATCCGGCAGTCGCTGCCCGCGGGTGTGGTGCCGGCCTATGACGGGCTGCGGCTGG
Source organism: Bradyrhizobium sp. 132 (assembly GCF_023074185.1). GTDB lineage: Bacteria > Pseudomonadota > Alphaproteobacteria > Rhizobiales > Xanthobacteraceae > Bradyrhizobium. The sequence continues at coordinate 31,363 of NZ_JADPKY010000178.1, forward strand.
AGACTCGCTGAACCTGCGGTGGAAATTACGGCACAGACCGGCATGCTCCTTGCTTACGTGGACGCCATCATGTTGATCTAACGTCTGAAAGACAAGCGCTGGGCAGGGGCGATATTCATGCAGGACCGGCACAGGACGTGCGATCGCCGGGACCGTTTGAATCGCCTCGTGTGAGGATGAGGATCGCGTTGGCAGGCAACGATGTAACGAGCCGGGGACCGGTGCGACGCGCGCTGGATCTCCTTTATCTCGGTGCGGGCTACGCCGCCGGCACCTTCATGGTTGCGATCTTTGCAATCATGATGATCATGTCAGTCGGGCGCCAGTTTGCGGTCAACATTCCCGCCGGCGATGATTTCGCCTCCTGGTGCATGGCCGCGATGGCATTCCTCGGCCTCGCACACACCTTCAAGCGCGGAGAGATGATCCGCGTCGGCCTGCTGCTCGAGCGTCTGCACGGGCGCACCAAGCAGGTTGCGGAGGTGGTGGCGCTCGGCATTGCCACCGCCTTCGTTCTCTATTTCACCTGGCATGCCGTGCAGATGACCTACGATTCCTGGCGCTTCAACGACGTGGCGCAGGGCGTCGTCGCGCTTCCGCTCTGGATTCCGCAGCTCGGATTTGCCGGCGGTCTTGTGATCCTGTCGATCGCGCTCATTGATGAAATGGTCGGTGTCGCCGGCGGCAACCGGCCGAGCTACGAGAAGGGCTCGCCGGACGAGACCCCGGACGAATTCATCGAGCGCATCTCGCAGGGCGGCGGAGGTTGACGATGGCCAATCTCGGCATGATCGAGCTGTCGTTCGTCCTGCTCGGCGTCATGATCCTGCTGCTGGGAAGCGGCGTCTGGATCGCGGTCTCGCTCGGCCTCGTCGGCTTCGTGGCGATGGCGCTGACGACGAGTCTGCCGCTCGGCGCGGTGCTCGCCACCACGACCTGGAGCGCCAGTTCGTCGTGGACACTGGCCGCGCTGCCGCTGTTCATCTGGATGGGCGAGATCCTCTTCCGCACCAAATTGTCGGAAGAGATGTTCCGAGGCCTGTCGCCCTGGGTTCAGTGGCTGCCCGGGCGCCTGACTCATGTCAACGTGATCGGCTGCGGCATCTTCGCCGCGGTGTCGGGCTCGTCGGCGGCGACCTGTGCGACCATCGGCAAGATCGCGCTGCCTGAGCTCGACAAGCGTGGCTACGACAAGGGCCTCAGTCTCGGCTCGCTCGCGGGCTCCGGCACGCTGGGCCTGCTGATCCCGCCGTCAATCCCGATGGTGGTCTATGCGGTCACGGCGAATGTCTCCGTGCTTCAGGTCTTCCTGGGCGGTTTTCTGCCGGGCGTGCTCGTGATGGTGCTCTATTCCGGCTACATCATCATCTGGTCGCTGCTCAATCCGAAGAAGATTCCGCCGCGCGACCCGCCGATGTCGTTTCGCCAGAAGCTGCGCGAGTCGGCCAGGCTTGCACCCTGCCTATTGCTGATCCTGGCGGTCTTTCTCTCGCTCGTACTCGGCTTTGCGACAGCAACCGAATGTGCCGCCTGGGGCGTTTCCGGCGCGCTGCTGTTGGCGTGGTGGAGCCGCACGCTCACACGCAAGAACTTCCTCGAGAGCATCATGAGCGCGACGCGCCTGACCTGCATGATCATGCTGATCCTGGCAGGCGCTGCCTACACGACCGCAGCGATGGCCTATACGGGCATTCCGGCGGCACTCGCTACCTGGGTCCAGGGCCAACAGCTCACGCCGGGCATGCTCGCGCTGTATCTGAGCATCATGTACATCATCCTGGGATGCCTGATCGATGGCATCTCGATGATCGTTCTGACCGCCGTGATCGTGCTGCCGATGGTCAGGCAGGCCGGCCTCGACCTGGTCTGGTTCGGCGTTTACCTCATCATTCACGTCGAGATGGCTCAAATCACGCCGCCGGTCGGTTTTAACTTGTTCGTGCTCCAGAACATGAGCGGGCGCGATACCTTGACCGTCGCCCGGGCGGCATTCCCTTTCTTTGTCCTGCTGCTCGCCGCCGTGTTCATCATCACGGAATATCCGCAGATCGTGATGTTTTTGCCCAAGCTCGCCTTCCCAGACTGAGCGTACCGCTTTCAAATTGACTGTGAGGAGAAGCCCGATGATCTCTCGTTTATTCCGCGCATCCCTGATCGCCGGCGCCGTGCTGGCTGCGACACCCGCTTTGGCTCAGACCAAATGGAATCTGCCGGCAGCGTATCCCGCCGACAATCCACACTCGGAGAATCTGGTCGCGTTCGCCAAGGACGTCGATGCCGCGACATCCGGCAAGCTCCAGATCACGGTTCATCCCGGCGCCTCGCTGTTCAAGGCACCCGATATCAAGCGCGCGGTGATGACCGGGCAGGCGCAGATGGGTGAAGTATTGCTGTCGATCCACGAGAACGAGGATCCGGTATTCGGGATCGACGTGGTGCCGTTTCTGGCGACCAGCTTCCCGGCTGCGATGAAACTGTATCAGGCGTCGAAGCCGCTGATTGCCAAGAAGCTCGATGCGCAGGGTCTCAAGCTGCTGTTCGTCGTGCCGTGGGCGCCGCAGGGCGTCTATGTCAGCAAGCCGCTTGCGACGATCGAAGACATGAAGGGCCTGAAATGGCGGGCCTATAACGTTGGAACCGCGCGCATTGGCGAGCTGGTCGGCGCGCAGTCCGTCACCATCCAGGCCGCCGAGCTGCCGCAGGCACTTGCGACCGGTGTGGTGAATTCCTTCATGTCGTCCGGCGGCACGGGCTACGATGCGAAGGCATGGGAGTCGCTGAAGTACTTCTATGACGTGCAGGCCTGGATCCCGAAGGACTACACCTTCGTCAACAAGGCTGCGTTCGAGGCGCTCGACAAGCCGACCCAGGAGGCCATTCTCAAGGCCGCCGCGACCGCGGAAACGCGCGGCTGGAAGGCCTGGGAGGACAAGAGCACCTGGTACATCGACCAGCTCAAGGCGAAGGGCATGACGGTCGAGCCGCCGAGCCCGGCCCTCAAGGCCGGCTTCCAGAAGATCGGCGAGCAGCTCACCGCCGACTGGCTCAAAAAAGCAGGGCCCGACGGCCAGGCGCTGATTGACGCCTACAAGAAGATGTAGCGACGGAGAGGCCTTTCGCCCGTCGCCGTCCGGCGGCGGGCGTCTGAGCCCGAACAGACTTAGGTCGAGATCGCCTTCGCCGATCCGGCTTCGTTGCGCAGCAGGAATTTCTGGATCTTTCCCGTCGACGTTTTCGGGATCGGCCCGAACATCACGGCCTTCGGCGTCTTGAAGCCGCTCATATGCGAGCGGCAGAAGGCGATGATATCGGCTTCGCTTGCGCTTGCGCCGTCCTTCAGCTCGACGAAGGCGCAGGGCACTTCGCCCCATTTCGGATCGGGCTTTGCGACCACGGCGGCGAACAGCACGGCCGGGTGCTTGTAGAGGATGTCCTCGACCTCGACGGAGGAAATGTTCTCGCCGCCGGAAATGATGATGTCCTTGGAGCGATCCTTGATGATGACATAGCCATGCGCGTCGAGCACGCCGAGGTCGCCGGTGTGAAACCAGCCGCCTTCGAAGGCGTCCCTGGTCGCCTTCTCGTTCTTGAGGTAGCCCTTCATCACGATGTTGCCGCGGAACATGACCTCGCCGATGGTCTCGCCATCGCGCGGCACTTGCCTCATGGTCTGCGGATCGATGACGGTGACGCCTTCCTCGAGCGGGTAGGGCACGCCCTGCCGCCGCTTCAGGCTGGCGCGCTCGGAGGCGGGGAGTTCGTCCCAGCCGGGCTGCTCGGCGCAGACGGAGGCGGGGCCGTAAACCTCTGTCAGGCCGTAGACATGCGTCAGCTTGATGCCGATGTTTTCCGCGCCTTCGAGCACCGCGACGGGCGGCGCGGCGCCGGCGATCAGACCGACGACATGGCGCGCGGCATTTCCCTTTGGTGCGTCGGGCGCATTGATCAGCGTGTTATAGACGATCGGCGCCCCACACATGTGGGTGACGCCGTGCTGCTTGATCAGCTCGAAGATTTTGGTCGGCTCGACCTTGCGCAAGCAGACATTGACGCCGGCGGCGGCAGCAATGGTCCAGGGGAAACACCACCCGTTGCAGTGGAACATCGGCAGCGTCCAGAGATAAACCGGATGCTGGCCGAGATTGCCCGCGAGGATATTGCTGACGGCATTCAGATATGCGCCGCGATGATGGGTCACGACGCCCTTGGGATTGCCCGTGGTGCCCGACGTGTAGCTTAGCGCGATGGCGTCCCATTCGTCGCCCGGCGGGATCGCCGCGAAGTCAGGATCGCCTTGCGCGACGGCGGACTCATACTCGATCTCGCCGATGCGCCTGCCGCCCTTGAACGCGGCGTCGTCGACGTCGATCACGAACGGCTTCGGTCCGGTCATCTGCGCGAGCGCATCGGTGATCACGCCCGAAAACTCTGGATCGACCAGGATGATCCTGGCGCCGCCATGGTCGAGCTGAAACGCGATCGAGGGCGCATCGAGGCGGATGTTCAGCGCGTTGAGCACGGCACCCGTCATGGGCACCGCGAAATGCGCCTCGTTCATCGCCGGAATGTTCGGCAGCATTGCCGCCACGGTGTCGCCGGCGCCGATGCCCTTGTTCGCGAGCCAGGACGCAAAGCGCTTGCAGCGCTCATGCGTCTCGCGCCAGGTGAAGCTGCGCCCCTCGTAGACCGTGCTGACGTGGTCGGGATAGACCGCGGCGCTGCGCGCGAGGAAGCTCAACGGGCTCAGCGGCACGTAGTTGGCGGGCGTCTTGTCGAGGCCGATATTGTACTGGTTCTGCCGTTCGCTCATCGACACCTCCCTCACGCGTTGGCTTACAGGAATCCGATCGAGATCCACGGAAAGACAGCGACGACGATCAATCCCACCAGCAGCGCCAGCAGATAGCCCCAGATCGGCCGGATGCCTTCGGCCGGATCAACGCGTCCGATAGCGCAGGCGGCATAATAGCCGACGCCGAAGGGCGGGGCGAATAGCCCGATACCCATGGCGAGAATGATCACCATCGCATAGTGCACCTCGTGCACGCCGACCGCGCGCGCGATCGGAAACAGCAGCGGCCCGAACAGCACGATCGCCGGGATGCCCTCCAGCACGCTGCCGAGGATGGTGAAGGCCAGGATCGAGACGGCGATGAAGGTGCCGGCGCCGCCGGGCAATCCGGTCATGGCCGACGCCAGCGAGCGCGAGAAGCCGGACTGGGTCAGGCCCCAGGCCATGCCGGTCGCAGTGCCGATGATCAGCAGGATCGCGCCCGACAGCGCCGCGGTTTCGACCAGCATCGGAAACAGCCGCCGCCAGTCGAAGCGGCGGTAGACGAGCAGGCCGACCAGGGCGCCATAGACGATGCCGATGGTGGAGACTTCGGTGGCGGTGGCGATGCCCTCGACCACGGCGTAGCGGATCACGAAGGGCAGCGCGAGCGCGGGCAGGGCGATGATGAAGGTCTTGCCGATCTCGCCACCCGTGGCGCGGCGGACATGGCTCATGTCCTCGTGGCGGTAGCGCCACCACACCAGCATGCACAGCGTAATCGCGAGCACCACGCCGGGCAGGAGGCCGCCGGTGAACAGCGCGGCGATTGAGACGCCGGTGACCGAGCCGATCGTGATCAGCACGAGGCTAGGCGGAATGGTCTCGGTCTGCGCGCCGGTAGCCGCGAGCAACGCAACGAGATCGCCCGGCTTGGCGCCGCGCTGCTTCATCTCCGGAAACAGCACGGGCGCGACCGCCGCCATGTCGGCAGCCTTGGCGCCGGAGATGCCGGAGACCAGGTACATGGCGCCGACAAGGACGTAATGCAGACCGCCGCGGACATGGCCGAGCAGGCTCGCCAGGAACGCCACCATGGCCCGTGCCATGCCTGTCATTTCGATCAGGAGTCCCAAAAATACGAACAGCGGCACCGAGAGCAGGATGAGGTGGCTCATGCCCTCGTCCATCCGCCCGACCAGCACCATGACCGGCGTGCGCGTGGTCAGCGCCAGATAGCCGAAGATCGCGAGGCCGAAGCCGAACGCGATGGGAACGCCGGCAAAGACGCAGAAGCCGGCGACGCCGACGAAGAAGATGACGAGGTTGAGGTTGCCGAGCGGCCGTAGATAAGGCTGCGCCAGCCAGAACAGGCCGACAACGACAGCAACGGAGATCGCGGCCGTCAGCACCATGCGGTAATCGGCTGCGCGCAGCAGCCGCAACAGCGCGAACGCCGTCATCAGGCAGATGCCGGCCGGCAGCGCGGCGGCGCGCCACATATTGGAGATCTGCAGCGCCGGCGTGGTGATGAAGCTTTCCTCGTAGGCGTAGTCCCAGGACGGCCAGACGATCAGCGCCAGGAAGGCCAGCGCCGCGCAGGTCGCCACCAGATCCAGCCAGGCCCGCATCGCAGGCTTGGCGCTGGCGACAATCGCCGTCATGCGCATGTGCTCGGAGCGGCGGAATGCAACCGCCGCGCCCAGCATCGCGAGCCACAGGAACAGGATCGAGGCGAGCTCGTCGGACCAGATCAGCGGCCGGTGCAGGCCGTAGCGCGCAACCACGCCGGCAAACAGGATCGCGATCTCGGCGACGACCAGGATCGCCGCCGGGATTTCGACGAGGAGGCCGAGTGCGCGCTCCGCCGAGGCCAGCAGCGAAGGTCGGCGAGGGGACTGAAAATTCGCCTCGCCCGCCACGCCGCTCACCCCGACCTCGATATGAGCCATGATGGCCCCAACGCGTTACGACAGCTTGCCGACGGCCTTTTCCAGCAGGTCCCAGGCCTGGTCGCCATATTTGCCCTTCCACTCGGCATAGAAGCCGGCGGACCGCAGCTTGTCGCGGAACGGCGCGACCGCGGGCTGGTTGAAGGTCAGGCCCTTGGCCGCGAGCTCCTGCTGGAGATTGGCATTGAGCTTGGCGGTGTCCTCGCGTTCCTTGACCGCTGCGGCATTGATGTTCTTGGCGACGACGGTGCGCACATCCTCCGGCAGGCTGCTCCAGGCTTTGCGGTTGGCCAGGAACCAGAAGCCGTCCCACATGTGGTTGGTCAGCGAGCAGTATTTCTGCACCTCGTAGAGCTTGGCGGTCGAGATGATCGCCAGCGGGTTCTCCTGGCCCTCGACGATCCGGGTCTGGAGCGCGGAATAGACCTCGGCGAAATTGATCGAGGCGGGCGCCGCATCGAACGCCTTGAACATCGAGGTCCACAGCGGCGAGACCGGCACGCGGATCTTGAAGCCCTTGAGATCGTCAGGGCCGGTGATCGGCTTGCTTGACGACGTGGTCTGGCGGAAGCCGTTGTCCCAGATCTTGTCCATGACCTCGAGGCCGGACTTCTTGATTTCGCCGCGGACGAAGGCGCCGAGATCGCCGTCCATGGCCTTCCAGACCGTGTCGTAGTCCGGGAACGCAAAGCCGATGCCGTTGATGGACGCCGCAGGCACCAGGGTCGACAGGATCAGACCCGACAGCGTGAAGAACTCGACGCCGCCGGAGCGGATCTGGCTCAGCATGTCGGTGTCGGACCCGAGCTGGTTGTTCGGGAAGATCTGTAGGTCGAACTTGCCCTTTGTCTCGGCCTTGATCGCCGCCGCCATCTCCTTGGCGCGCACGTTCATCGGATGGGTGTCCGGCAGGTTGTTGGCGTATTTGAAGGTGAACTCGGCGCTCTGGGCGCGGGCCACATGGGGCGCACTGAGGCCGCCCAGGACCGCGGTCGCGGCGGAGGCCTTGAGAAGCGTGCGTCGGGAAAAGCTCATGGGTCTGCTTCCTCGGAAGGTTTGTTGTTGTTCTGAGATGCAAACCATACGGACGTCGGGTCAGAAGGTCATCTGCGATCTCGCGAAGACTCGCTTATTGCAGCCGGACATCGTCACGGCAATATCGGCTTTCGGATGCATAGACCGGAATCTAAACTGCGAAAACAACCCCATGCACAGTAGCTGTCGAGAGTTGGGACGACGTGCGACGGCCGGGCCGGAAAAGACGAGGAGCGAAGGTGCAGTGAGAGGAATTCTGGCTAAATAACTGATCTGATTGTATATAAATATATTCCATAATATACCTTATGCGAATTACGGATATGGGTGTGCAGATCAGCCCGGCCTAATCGACGGCTACCGAGAACCCTGCTCCCGGCTCAGACTTGTACGCTAGGCAGGCAAGTCACCGGACGCAGCCAGACAAGCCGCGCCAGACATTGGGAGGTTCGTTATGCAGGAGAACGTCGCCCGCGCAGACCGCTCGCGCGCCATTCCATTCGATGCCGCAAAGCTCGACCGTCTGATGGAGGCCGCCGGCCTCGACGTGCTGGTCGCGACCTCCAAGCACAATGTGCAGTACCTCTTGGGTGCCGAGCGCGCGATCTTCTTCGACTATATGGATGCGCTGGGCGTCAGCCGTTATCTGCCGGTCCTGGTCTATCCCAAGGGCGCGCCGGAGCACGCCGTCTATGTCGGGCACAGGCTGGAAACCCATCAGCGCGCCGTTGCGCCGCCATGGGTGGCACAGGTCCGGACCGAGTCCAACGGCTCGATCGATGCGATCACGCGGGCCGCAAGCCTGATCCGCGACGCCGGCGTGCCCTTGAAGCGGGTCGGAGTCGAGATGGCGTTTTTGCCGATGGATGCGGGCCGGGCGCTTAGTGACGCCCTGCCCGGCGCCGAGCTCAAGGACGCGCTGCTGGTGCTGGAGCGGCTGCGCTCGGTCAAGTCTGCCGAGGAACTCGCAAAGCTCAAGACCGCGTCCGAGCTCGTCATCGCGTCGATGCTGGAGGTGATCGCTGGGCACGGCCCTGGCACGACCAAGCAGCAATTGTCGGATGCATTGCGCATCGCCGAGGCCAATCGCGGGCTGACCTTCGAATATTGCCTGCTTGCCTGCGGCAACAGCCACAACCGGGCGCCGTCAGCGCAGCGTTGGGAGCAAAGCGAGGTGCTGTCGCTGGACTCCGGCGGCAATTATCACGGCTATATCGGCGATCTCGCGCGCATGGCGGTGCTTGGCGATCCCGATGCCGAGTTGAAAGACTGTCTGGCCGAGATCGAAGCGGTCCAGCGCGCCGCCTTCGCCGCGGTCCAGCCCGGTGCCATGGGCGGCGACATCTACGTCGCGGCCGAGCGGCAGCTTGCCCAGATCAGCCAGCGCGACTGCACGGAGTTTTTGGCCCACGGCATGGGCCTCGTCAGCCACGAGGCCCCTCGCCTGACCGCCAAGGGCCCGATCCCCTACGACGACCCCGACGCTCGCCTGCCGCTCGAAACAGGCATGGTGGTGTCGATCGAGACCACGATGAAGCATCCCAAGCGCGGGTTTATCAAGCTTGAGGATACGGTTGCAGTCACGGCGACGGGGTACGAGATCTTTGGCGAAGGCGGCCGCGGCTGGAATTTGGGGAGCAGTGCGCTTTAGCGCAGCGGCAGCAGGTCGAGCTGGGCTTGCGCCTTCTTGACGACCGCTGCGAACCAGCTCTGGCTCGGCGCCGCCTTGGCGAAGCACTTGGTGAAAGCCGTCATCGCATTGTCTTCGCGGGTGATGTCGCCGCGCGGATCCTCCTTGTCGATGGGCCTGGCCATCATCTGCTTCCAGACTTTCTCGCAGGCCGGGATCTCAGCCGTCTTCACCGCGTCGCTTGCAGCGATGAAGAAGACCTTCTCGCCCTCAATCGCGACCACGTCGATTTCATGCGGCGGTCCCTTCAGGTCGCCATTGCCACGCACGCCCAGCACGGCGACCGCCGCGCTCACTCCCGCGGGCTTCGTGATCGGCAGCTCGGCATATTTGGCGAAGGCCGAGTCCTGGATCGCCTGATAGTAGAAGCGGTCCGACTTGAAGGCCGCGTCGATGCCCTCGGGCATGCCGTCCTCGCCGTGCTCGCGCAGCCAGTGCTTGAGCAGCGCAATGGTGGTCACGACGGCCTGCATCGTGTCGCCTTCGGAGGCGAAGCCGAGCCCGTCGAGATGGCCGAAGCCGGAGTCGCCCTTGAAGAGCGTGTCCGCGTTCGTCTTGCCGTCGGCCGGCAGTCCCTTGATCGCGACGGGGCCCACCATGCCGCGCAGCACAGTTGTCAGCTCCCTGAGCCCCGCATCGTGTTGCTTGCTGGTCTCGTCGTTTTCCGGAGCCTTCGAGAACTTTGCGATGTAGCGATCGCGCAGGTCGAGATAGTGCTGCTCGGGCGTCGCCGCATAAGCGGGCGTGGCCAAGGCGAGCAAGCAGAGCAAGGCGAGCGATCTCATTGCAAGTTCCGGCTGGGTGCGATCTCCAGTCTTTGTGCCGGTGCCGGCCGGGAAGGTTCATCCTGCGAGATGCGCTGCGCCCTACTCCGCCGGCGTGAGCTGCCAGTCGAGGCGCATCGCAGCCGTCTCGCGCACGCGGATGCGGGCGCGGCGCTTGCGCCACCAGATCACGATTCCGGTGACCGAGAGCGCGGCCGGCGGTATTGGGGCGCGGTGTGGCCGGTGACGCGGGAGAACTTCGTCTCGTTGCTCTACAAGCTGCACTACACCATGCACATCCCGGGATTCTGGGGGCGTCCGGTGGGGCATTAGAATCTCTCCAGAGGTGCGCGCAGCGCGTGCGACGTATGTGCGCTTGGTCTTGCGCGCCTGGCCCTGGGTGAAAAGCCCAATCCGACCGGTCGAAAAACGCACCACCCTTGTGCGTAGTTCCGCACTGAACGGCTGATACGAACCGACCTAGTTGAGGTTCTCCGGACGAGCCGGGAACGCAAGCCAAGGGATGTGTCATGTCGAGATTGGAAGGCAAGGTCGCAGTGATCAGCGGCGGCAACAGCGGGATCGGGCTTGCCATCGCCCAGCGGTTCGTGAAGGAAGGCGCGCACGCGTTCATCTTCGGCCGTCGCCGGGAAGCGCTCGACAAGGCGGTGAAGCTCATCGGCGGCAACGTCACCGCGATCCAGGCCGACGCATCCAGCCTTGCGGATCTCGACCGCGTCGCGGACACCGTCCAAAGCACGAAGGGCAAGGTGGACGTGGTCGTGTCCAATGCCGGCATCACCGAGCAGGTGCCGCTGCGCGACATCACGGAGGAGCACTACGACCGCACGTTCAACCTGATGGCCAAGGGGCCTCTGTTCCTGGTGCAGAAGATGCTGCCGATGATGGGCGGCGGAGGATCGATCATCCTGGTGTCCTCGGCCATGCACTCCATGGGCCTAGCGAACCACTCGACCTATGCGGCCACCAAGGCGGCGGTGCGTTCGTATGTGCGGACCTGGGCGGCCGAGTTCAAAGACAGCGGCATCCGCGCGAACCTGCTGAGCCCCGGCCCCGTCGACACGCCCATCATGGACTCCCAAGCGTCGACGCCCGAGGAGGCCGCCGCCATTCGCAAGATGTACGCCAACTACGTTCCGATGCTGAGACTCGGGCGTCCCGAGGAGCTGGCGGCGGCGGCGGTCTTCCTCGCCTCGGACGAGAGCGCGTTCATGACAGGCTCCGACATGCTCGTCGACGGCGGCGTCAGCAACGTTTGAATTCAGCAAAGACAGGTACGGAGATCAATATTCAGAACCACATCAAATACCCGATGTGAGGGCCGCCCCCAACCGATGTCAGCGATGCCGCAGCCGGCGGTTGACCCGGCGCGCGAGATAATCGCCGGCGCTCTGGACGAGCTGCACCAGCGCGATCAGCACCACGACGACGGCCAGCATCATCTCCGGCATGAAGCGCTGATAGCCGTAGCGGATGCCGAGATCGCCGAGCCCGCCACCTCCGACGGCGCCGACCATGGCGGAATAGCCGAGCAGGCTGACCACCGCGAGCGTCAGCGCCAGCAGAAGACCTGGCAACGCTTCGGGGATCAGCACCTTGAGCACGATCTGGATCGGCGAGGCCCCGAACGAGGACGCCGTTTCAATGAGGCCGCCATCGACCTCGCGGATCGCGGCCTCGACCAGGCGCGCCATGAACGGCGCCGATGCGATCGTCAACGGCACGATCGCGGCCGTCGATCCGATCGAGGTGCCGGCAACGAGGCGCGTGAACGGGATGATGGCCACGACCAGGATGATGAAGGGCGTGGACCGCGTCGCATTGACGACGATGCCGAGCACGCGATTGACGACGGGCGCCGAGAACAGCTCCCCTTTCCGGCTGGTCGCGAGAAAGACGCCGAGCGGCAGGCCGATGACGGTGCCGATCAGCGCCGCGAGCCCGACCATGTACAGGCTCTCGCCGGTGGCCTGGATGATCAGGTTGATGAGTTCAGGCGACATAGCCGAGACGCTCCGCGGGGAATTGATATTGTGAGAGCCAGGCCAGCGTCCGCGTCGTCGCGTCGTCGCTGCAAGAAGTGCCGAGCGGAATACCCAACGTCAGCGAGCCCACATGCTGGCCGCCGATCTCGTCGATGCGGGCTGACAGCAGCGAGACGTCGAGGCCGAGCTCGCGCGCGAGACGCGCCACCAGCGTGTCGCCGGCTCCTGCCCCACGCACCTGGATGCGGATCACGGCCTGTCCACCCGCAGGCAGCTCCGAAACGATCCGGCTCGCCAGCGACACCGGCAAGCTGTCGCCGATCACTTCAGCCAGGAATGATTGCGTGATCGGATGTTCGGGATGGGTGAAGATATCCGCGACGTGGCCGCTCTCGACGACGTGGCCGGCGTCGAGCACCACGACGTCCCTGGCGAGCTGACGCACCACGGACATTTCATGGGTGATCAACACGATGGTCACCCCGAGCTCGCGATTGATGTTGGCGAGCAGATCGAGGATTGCCCGCGTGGTCTGCGGATCGAGCGCCGAGGTCGCCTCGTCCGACAGCAGCACGCTCGGCCGCGTTGCCAAGGCCCGCGCGATGCCGACGCGCTGCTTCTGGCCGCCGGAGAGTTCTGACGGGTAGCGGTCGTGCTTGTCGGCGATGCCCACCAGCGCAAGCAACTCGGCCACGCGTGCGATGATGTCGGCCTTGGCCCAGCCGGCGATCTCGAGCGGCAGCGCGATGTTGGCGGCTGCCGTGCGTGAGGACAGCAGGTTGAAGTGCTGGAAGATCATGCCGATCGAGCGCTGCGCCAGCCGCAAATCGCGGCCCGCAAGCACCGAGATGTCACGGCCGTCAACGACGACGCGGCCGGTGGTCGGCCTCTCCAGTCCGTTGATGAGCCGAACCAGGCTCGATTTGCCGGCGCCAGAGCGGCCGATGACGCCTGTGATCGAGCCGCGTGGGATCGCGAAATCGATGTTTTGCAGAGCATCGACGCCGGGCTTGCCGCGATAGGCCGGATAGGTCTTGGAGATGCCCTCGAAACGGACCATCGCGTCAGGCGCAGTCGCGGCAGGTGAGATCGCGTCACGTGAGATCGCGTCAAGCTTTTCGATCGGCCGTCCGATCGCGAGCGATGGGTGGGCGTTCATGGAGGCGCCTTCATGCACAATTGTTCCGCTTGCCTCTGGGGCATCCGGGAACCGGGTCGCATCAAGCGACGGAGAATGAAACCGCGATGAGGGCTCGCGTGGAGCGCGCTGCACCGCAGCACGCACCATCGCCCTTTCAGGTCGGTCTTGCAATGTCACATATTTGCGGGGAATTGGACGAAGTTTTCCAAATCCCGCCCCGCCGAAGAAAATTCATCTGCCGGGGGACTCCGGCCTGGCTCAATGGACCTGCAACCAGGGCAGGACGATCAGCAGGAGCCCCGCGAAATAGAGCACTCCGAAGATCAGCCCAAAACCCCAGAACTGGCCCTTCCCGATATAGCCGCTGCCGAAATACATCGGCGCCGGTCCCGTCGCGTAAGGCGAGTCAAGCGCGGTCCGAGATTGAGATGCCGCCGCAGCGCGCCGAGGTCCATGTCCTTGCGCGAGCGCCCTTCGACATCCTTGAGGTCGAACCCGGCGCTGAACGCGTCCGCGCTGCCTGTCAGCACCACGACAGAGGTTGCGGCGTCATCCTCAAAACTGCGCGCGGCCGCGGTGAGCTGGCGCAGCGCCTCCGGCGACAGCGCGTTGATGCCGTCGCCGCGGTCGAACCGCACCACCGCAATCCGCCCCTCCGGCCCGAGGCCCTTCTCGATCTTCACATAGTCAGACAACGCAATCTCCCCTGTTCTTGGTTTTCTTGGTGCTCACAAATGCCCGGTGCGGTGGTGCTCGGGCTCGCTGCCGCGGACCGGAAACCGGACCGTGGTCCCGATGGTGATCCAGTTGCCGCTTTCGCCGGTGATGTTGCGGCCGTAGATCACGTCGACGGAGAATATCTCGTTCGGCCGGTAGCGGACGCCGGTCTGGAAACGCGGCTGGACGACGCTTGCGATCTCGGAGGCGCCAGCTTGCCCGTAAGCCTCGATCGTCCATTGCAACGTGTCGGTGAATTTCCAATCGAAGCCGACGCCGTAGGTCAGGTAATGACGATCGACCGTGCGATCCCACAGCCAGCCGCCATTGACGTTGATGCGCATGGTCTCCGACAGGCGGAAGGTCGCGGGGATGACGACAAAGGCGGACATGGCATCGCCGCTCGCCGCGTCGAATGATCCGCCGCCATACGCTGACGAGCCCCACCGGCCTATTCCAGTCGGGACGAAGTTCGTCTTGGCTTTTGGAGCGACGGTCGTGCTCCAGTCGCCATCGCTCCGGGCCCGGATGGTCTGCAGGCTCAGCTCGATCGGCCTGAAGGGATCGACGACACAGGAGGGATTGGCGACCGCCGAAAAATCCGTGTTGGTCGCGACCGACGTCCAGCTTTCCACTTTGCAGGAGCCGACCTCGGAAATGTCGGCGGCATCGACCGCATAGGCGCATTCGCGGCGCGCGCACCCTGCGCCGCGAATGCGCCAAATGCTGCGATTGCGGCGGCTATTCCGGTTCTCGCAGCCCAGCCCATGGTGCGATGTTAGCAGAGTCTTCGTCTCGACAACGCCCGGATTCTGGGACTATCTTTGACCCATGAGCGAACATCATCATCACCACGATCACGACCATTCCGAGCTGTCGGAGACCGAGCTGCGCGTGCGCGCGCTCGAGACGATCTTGACCGAGAAGGGTTACGTCGAGCCGGCTGCGCTCGATGCCATCATCCAGGCCTATGAGACCAGGATCGGCCCGCATAACGGCGCGCGCGTCGTCGCCAAGGCCTGGACTGATCCCGCGTTCAAGCAGGCGCTGCTGGAAGACGGCTCCAAGGCGATCGGCACCCTCGGCCATGTCAGCCGCGTCGGCGACCATCTCGTCGTGGTCGAGAACACGCCGCAGCGTCACAACATGGTCGTGTGCACGCTGTGCTCCTGCTACCCCTGGGAAATGCTGGGGCTGCCGCCGGTCTGGTACAAGGCTGCGCCCTACCGCTCCCGCGCGGTGAAGGACCCGCGCGGCGTGCTCGCCGATTTCGGCGTGCAGGTCGCCAGGGACATGGAGATCCGGGTGTGGGATTCCACCGCCGAAACGCGCTTCCTGGTGCTGCCGATCCGCCCCGACGGCACGGACGGCTGGAGCGAGGAACAGCTCGCCGAACTCGTCACGCGTGATTCCATGATCGGCACCGGCTTTCCCAAAACGCCGGGAGCGCCGTCATGAACGGCGTGCACGACATGGGCGGCATGGACGGATTCGGCAAGGTCGAGCCGGAGCCGAACGAGCCGGTGTTCCATGCGGAATGGGAGTCGCGGGTGCTGGCGATGGTGCGCGCGATGGGCGCGGCCGGTGCCTTCAATATCGACACCTCGCGCTTCTATCGCGAGACGCTGCCGCCGCATGTGTACCTGTCGAGCTCCTATTACAAGAAATGGTTCCTCGGGCTTGAGGAGATGCTGATCGAGAAGGGCTATCTCACCCGGCAGGAGGTCGCCGCCGGCCACGCGATGCAACCCGCAAAGGCGCTCAAGCACGGCAGGCTGGAGCGCGACAATGTCGAGCGCACCATGGTGCGCGGCAAGTTCGCCCGCCCTGCTCCGGCGCCGGAGAGATTTGGGATCGGCGACCGCGTGCGCGCGAAAAACATTCATCCGGCAACGCACACGCGGCTGCCGCGCTACGTGCGCGGCCATGTCGGTGTCGTCCAGCTGAACCACGGCTGTCACGTGTTTCCGGATTCGGCGGCGATGGAGCTCGGCGAGAATCCGCAATGGCTCTATACGGTGGTGTTCGAGGGCCGCGATCTCTGGGGCGCGGACGGTGATCCGACCCTGAAGGTATCAATCGACGCGTTCGAGCCCTATCTGGACCCGGCGTGATGAGCAGCACGGCCGCGGCCGCAGCAACTGCGGCCATCCCGAGCATTCCCCGCGACGACGACGGCCCAGTGTTCCGCGCCCCCTGGGAGGCGCACGCCTTCGCCATGGCGTTGACGCTGCATGACCGCGGCGTGTTCACCTGGCCCGAATGGGCCGCAGCCCTGGCCTCCGAAATCAAGCGCGCCCAGGTCGCCGGCGATCCTGACACCGGCGAGACCTACTATCTGCACTGGCTCGCCACGCTGGAAGGACTGGTTGCGCGCAAGGGCGTCGCATCGTTGGAGACGCTGCACCGCTACCGCGATGCCTGGGACCACGCTGCGGATCGCACGCCTCACGGCAAGCCGATCGAGCTACGCCCGGAGGATTTTGCGAGGTAGGCGGTTTGGCGCGTAGACGCCGATCGCCCCAAAACCAACACTGTCATTCCCCGCGAAGGCGGGGAATCCAGTATTCCAGTGACGCGCGTGGGATACGGAGAAGCCGCGGCGTACTGGATCGCCCGCCTGCGCGGACGATGACATCGAACTTGTAGCGTCAACGCGCCGCCACATACTCCCGCCACCCCTTCGCCCGCAGGCCGCATGCAGGGCACTCGCCGCAGCCGTATCCCCAATCATGCTGCGCGCCGCGTTCGCCGAGATAGCAGGTGTGCGACTGCTCGCGGATGAGGTCAACCAGCCCCTCGCCGCCGAGATCGTGCGCGAGCTGCCACGTCGCCGCCTTGTCGATCCACATCAGCGGCGTATGCAGCTCGAACTTGCGGGCCATGCCCAGCGACAACGCGGCCTGCATGGCGCGGATGGTGTCGTCGCGGCAATCGGGATAGCCGGAATAGTCGGTCTCGCACATGCCGCCGACGATGTGGGTGATGCCGCGCCGGTAAGCCAACGCCGCGGCGAAAGTCAGAAACACCAGATTGCGGCCGGGCACGAAGGTGTTGGGCAGGCCGTCGGCGCCCATCGCGATCGCGACATCGCGCGTCAGTGCCGTCTCGGACACATCCGCCAGCGTCGGGATCGACAGCGTGTGGCTCTCGCCGAGTTTTGCGGCCCAATCCGCGCGCAAGCCCTTGATGCCGTCGAACAGCAGGTCGCGGCAGGCCAGCTCGATGGCGTGGCGCTGGCGGTAATCGAACCCCAGCGTTTCCACGCGCGCAAAGCGGTTCAGCGCCCAGGCGAGGCAGGTGGTGGAATCCTGGCCGCCGGAAAACAGCACCAGCGCGGTTTCTGATGAAAATGCGTCGCTCATGGTCCGCGCTTTAGCATTGCGCACCTCGGCCGCCAATCGGTGGAAATCGGCCTGTTCCGCCGCGCTACGCTGGGAACGGCGGCCCGCTTTTGGCATAAGGCTTGAGAGCCAGGAGACTGCCCCGCAATGACCCCTTCCCGCGACATTTCACGCCTGATCGAGATCATGGCGGCGCTGCGCACGCCGGTGACCGGCTGCCCCTGGGACCTCGAGCAGAATTTTGCGACCATCGCGCCCTACACGATCGAGGAAGCCTATGAGGTGGTCGAGGCCATCGGCCGCGGCGATCTCGACGATCTCTGCGAAGAGCTCGGCGACCTCCTGTTGCAGGTGGTGTTCCACGCCCGGATGGCCGAGGAGCAGAACGCATTTGCTTTTGGAGATGTCGTCGAGGCCATCACCCGCAAGATGATCCGGCGCCATCCTCATGTCTTCGTAGACAAGGACGGTAACCTCGCCTCCTCCCACGTCAAGGAAGTCTGGGACCGCATCAAGGACGAGGAGAAGGCCGAGCGCGCCGCACGCCGGCCACCGGAAGAGATTTCGCACAAATCGCTGTTGTCAGGCGTGAAGGCCGGCCAACCGGCGCTGACGCGCGCCATGGAGCTTCAGCGCAAGGCCTCTACTGTAGGCTTCGACTGGAACGACCCGCGCGCGGTGCTGGCAAAAATCCGCGAGGAAGCCGACGAAATCGAGGCCGCCCTCGACCGCAACGACAAGCATGAGATCGCGGAGGAAACCGGCGACCTGATGTTTGCGCTGGTCAACCTCGCCCGCCATGTCGATGCCGACCCGGAGGCCGCGCTGCGCGCGACCAACGCGAAGTTCGAGCGGCGCTTTGCCTATATCGAACGGGCGCTGGAAGCGCAGGGGCGAGCGCTGGAGCAGGCGTCGCTGGAAGAGATGGACGCGCTGTGGAATGCGGCGAAGCGGCAGGAATAGTCGGAGGGTTAGAGCCTTGTTTTGAGTCTCTCGCCTGGGTGCAGATCGATACAGTTACTTCTTGCCGGCAGGCTTATCGATGCGACGGAAAGAGAGTGGGCCCTTGAATGTGACGGATCCCTTGTCGAGCTTGTCGATCAATTCGTCCATACCTTTCAGATTAGGAATGTTACGGGCCAAATTGAACACCGAGTTGTCGATGTCGTACCAGACGCCAGACATTTCATTGATCTCGTCATTCCGCGAGCTGATGTTAAGCACGCCGAGAAACGGGAAGCGTATCGTGGTCATCTGGCCCGCCCCTGTTCCAACCGGGTGCTTCAACGTCAAATCATGGTCCTGGAAATAGATGAGCTTCTTCGGCTCGCCCACGAAAGCAATCATGACGTTTGTGATGTCTAGGGATTGATCTGCAAATATGTCGCTATTCGAAACGTCGAAGTGTAGGATCAGCTTTCGTCCGACATCTTCGATCCCGATTGTGCAGTAAGTCACCACTTCATCCTGGACGATCTCCGTTCGATCGATCTTCCAGGTTAGCGCTCTCACCTCCCAGATACCGACGAGCTTCTGACGGATCGGGCTGAGAATATCTTCCTTGAGTTGCAGATTGCTCAAATAACCTGCAAACGCGAAGAGGAAACTAAAGGACACGAACATCACCGGGATCCAAGGCGAGTGGCTCGTGTTTGTCAGATAAGGAAAGCTTGAAATCGGTTCGAATACGCCAATCGACCAGCCGATGATGAACGTCATGATCGTCGCGAAGATGATTCCGTAGAAGAGCATCCGGAAGAAAGGGACTACCATGAATCCCTTGGAGATTTCCTGAAAGAGTTTGACAGCTGAATCCATGACCAGCACTCGATCATTCGCGCAGTGCGCGTCTGACGCGGCGGGTCATGGCCTAACAGGAAGACTCGGCAGCGTCGAAACCGCTAAGGCGCCGATAAATAAGTTTGTCGATAAAAGTACTTCAGGTACAACCTGAGGGTGATCGTACTCCATCCTCAGAGCTGGTCAAGGCATATTCGAGCAAGGCTCAGGGGCTGAGTGCGTTGTTCGGCGTCTTAGGCCACGCGCGGCACGGCGTCGAACCGGTTCACCACGATGTCCCGCTTGGTCTCGTCCACCCGCACCGTCATGTCGAAGCAGCCGTCGTGCAGCTCCTTCACCAACACCTCGGCATTGCGGTGCAGCCAGCTGATGCCGGCGCCGTCGGCCGCGTCGATCGAAAGGTCGAGCGTGGTGCGTTTTGAGGCGAGCCGTTCCTCGATCGCGGCGAGCAGTGCGTCGACGCCCTCGCCTGACACGGCCGAGACCAGCATCGCCGGGTGGTCTTCCGGCCTGCGCGCAGCGACGTTCAAAAGCTCTTCGCGCTGCTCGGCGTCGTAACGGTCGATCTTGTTCCAGACTTCAATGATGCGGCCTGAGTCATCGGGATTGATGCCAAGCTGGCGCAGCACGGCGTCGACGTCGCTCTGCTGCGCCTCGGCGTCGTCGTGCGAGATGTCACGCACATGCAGGATGACGTCGGCCTCCAGCACCTCTTCCAGCGTGGCGCGGAAGGCAGCGACGAGCTGCGTCGGCAGATTGGAGATGAAGCCGACGGTATCGGACAGCATCGCCTTGCCGCCGTGCGGCAGGGTGAGCGCGCGCAGGGTCGGGTCGAGCGTGGCGAACAGCATGTCGGCCGCCTGCACATCGGCGCGGGTCAGGCGGTTGAACAGCGTCGACTTGCCGGCATTGGTGTAGCCGACCAGCGCGACCACGCGATACGGCACACGCTGGCGTCCTGCACGATGCAGACGCCGCGTCGCCTGCACCTTCTTCAGGTCGCCCTCGAGCTTGGAGATGCGCTCCTGGATCAGGCGGCGGTCGGCTTCGATCTGCGTCTCGCCGGGACCGCCCATGAATCCAAAGCCGCCGCGCTGGCGCTCGAGATGGGTCCAGGAGCGGACGAGACGCGAGCGCTGGTAGTTGAGATGCGCGAGCTCGACCTGGAGCGAGCCTTCCTTGGTCTTGGCGCGGCGGCCGAAGATCTCCAGAATGAGGCCCGTGCGGTCGAGCACCTTGGCCTGCAATTCCTTCTCGAGATTGCGCTGCTGGATCGGTGCCAGCGCGCAATCCATCACCACGAGCTCGACATCGAGGCTCTTGATCAGCCCGGCCATCTCCTCGACCTTGCCCTTACCGATGTAAGTCGCGGGCCTGATCTGGTTGATCGGCGTGATGATGGCGTCGGCAACGACGAGATCGATCGCGCGCGCGAGGCCGGCGGCTTCATCGAGCCGGGCCTGGGCGTCACGCAGGATATGCCTTTCCGATTGCGCGTCGGCACTACCCGCGCGCACCCGCAAGTAGGGGCCGATGACAAGCACCCGCCCCGTTTGCTTGGCCCCTGCCGACCGCGGACGGTCGGCATCCCCGTCGAAATTCCGGGGTTCCAATCAGATCACTCTCAAGCCGGCTCCTCGCCGCCTTCGAACAACTGGATCGGAGCGCCCGGCATGATGGTCGAGATCGCGTGCTTGTAGACGAGCTGCGAGTGACCGTCGCGCCGAAGCAGCAAACAGAAATTGTCGAACCAGGTCACGATGCCCTGGAGCTTCACTCCGTTGACCAGAAAGATCGTCAGTGGCGTTTTAGTTTTGCGAACGTGATTAAGGAAGGTGTCCTGCAGGTTTTGTGCGCGGTCTGCCGCCATTGTTTTTTTCTCGCTTTGAGTTTCTTTTTATTGCGCCGGTTGTTATTGCGCCGGTTGCGGCCCTCTTTCTGAAATTCGGAGCCTCTCCCGGTTGCCGTCCCTCATGAGATCCCCCTCGGAAGGAACAGCGGTGCGATTAGAGGACAGGTGGGCTTATTAGGCAAGCCGCTTCACGCGCCAGCCCACGCCGTATGGCCCCGAAAAACTACGGAAATGGATGATTTTCCTCGCCTATCTCCGCCACGTCGCGGCGTCAGCCGACACCGAGCGCCTTCAATTTCCGGTGCAACGCCGAGCGTTCCATGCCAACAAACTCGGCCGTGCGAGAAATATTTCCTGAAAAACGGCTGATCTGTGCAATCAAATAGTCGCGCTCGAACACTTCGCGCGCTTCGCGCAGCGGCAGGCCCATGATGTGCTCGCCATTGTTGCTGGTCGGCATCGCCGGAACCATGGAGCCGACGTCCTGCGGCAGCATGTCGGCGGTGATGATGACCTCCGGGCCGCCCGCGGCCAGAATCATGACTCTCTCAACGTTGTTGCGGAGCTGACGCACATTGCCGGGCCAGACATGCGACTGCAGCACCGCCATCGCGTCCTGCCCGATCTGGCGCTTGGGCAGGCCGCTGCCCGCCGAAATCTGCTCCATGAAATAGTCGATCAGTTCCGGAATGTCCTCACGCCGCTCCGACAGCGCGGGCACGCGGATCGGCACCACCGAGAGCCGATGATAGAGGTCCTCGCGGAAATGGCCGCCGGCGATCTCCTCTTCCAGATTGCGCGCGGTGGAGGAAATGATGCGCACGTCGACCTGCACCTTGCCGTTGCCGCCGACGCGCTGGAACGACTGCTCGACCAGCACGCGCAAGATCTTGTTCTGGGTCTCACGCGGCATGTCCGCGATCTCGTCGATGAACAGCGTGCCGCCATGGGCCTCTTCGAGCGCGCCGGACTTGCGCGCGTGCTCGCCGTTGGACTGCTCGATGCCGAACAGCTCGTGCTCCATCCGTTCGGGCGTGATCGCGGCGGCGTTGATGACGACGAAGGGGCCTTCGGCACGGCCCGAGGCCGTGTGCAGTGTGCGTGCGGTCAGTTCCTTGCCGGCACCGGCGGGGCCGACGATCAGGATGCGGCTGTTGGCCTTGGCCGCACGCTCGATGGTCTGGCGCAGCTGGTTCATGCTGGGCGAGCGGCCGACCAGCGAGCTTGCACTCGGCGCGAGCTGCTTCAGCTCCTTGACCTCGCGCTTGAGCCGCGAGTTCTCCAGCGCTCTGGTGGCGACCAGGATCAGCCGGTCGGTCTTGAACGGCTTCTCGATGAAATCGTAGGCGCCGCGCTTGATCGCGGCGACCGCGGTTTCGATGTTGCCGTGGCCGGAGATCATCACGACCGGCAGATCGGGGTTGTCCTTCTTGACCTGCTCCAGCAGCTGCAAGCCGTCGAGCTTGGAGCCCTGCAGCCAGATGTCGAGAAACACCAGATGCGGCCTGCGGTTGGCGATCTCGGCGAGCGCCGTATCGCTGTCGCGCGCGGTCCGGGTCACGAACCCCTCGTCTTCGAGGATGCCCGCAACGAGATCCCGAATATCGGCCTCATCATCGACAATCAGAATTTCACTTGCCATGGGTCGCGCCTGTTTTCTCAGCTGCCTGTTGAGGCTTCGGTTTTCGTTGAATCATTGGTCTTTTCAGCCGGCTCTTTGGTTTCGGTGGCCGGCTCTTTTGTTTCCATATCCTTGACGGATTTCGTGACCGTTTCCCTGATGTCCGGCTTGGTCGTTGCCGCGGTCACCGGTTCGGCCCCCTCGCTTTTCGCGGGAGTGCCGGAGACCGCAAAACGCATCCGCATCCAGGCGCCGCGCTGGCCCTCGCGGAAGTCGGAGGCGTCCTTCAGTTCGATGCGCCCGCCATGGTCTTCCAGCACGCGGCCGACGATCGCGAGCCCAAGGCCGGTGCCCTTGGCGCGTGTTGTCACATAGGGCTCGAGGAGGCGCGAGCGCGCCACCTTGGGCAGGCCGATGCCGTTGTCGACGACGTCGATCAGCACGTCCTCGCCCTCGCGCGACGCCACGACGTCGATCCGGCCTTTGCCGAGCTCCTCCAGGGGGACCTGCTCGATCGCCTCGGTGGCGTTCTTGACGATGTTGGTGACCGCCTGCGAGATCAGCCGCCGGTCGAACTGGGCGCGCAGCGGGTCTTCCTTGAACTCGGCTTCGATATCGATCTCCGGATGGGCGACCTTCATCAGGAACACCGCCTGCCGCACGGTGTCCACGACGTCCTCGCCCTCCATCACCGGCTTCGGCATCCGCGCAAAGCGCGAGAACTCGTCGACCATGCGGCGGATATCGTCGACCTGGCGCACGATGGTGTCGGTGCACTGTTCGAAGATCTGCTTGTCCTTGCCCTCGGTGATGTCCTTGCCGAATTTGCGGCGGATGCGCTCGGCGGAGAGCTGGATCGGCGTCAGCGGGTTCTTGATCTCGTGGGCGATGCGGCGCGCGACGTCGCCCCAGGCCGAGGTGCGCTGCGCCGAGACCAGATCGGTGATGTCGTCGAGCGTGATGATGTAGCTGTCGTGCGGCTGGCTGGTCTTCTCGGCGCTGACGCGGACCGACAGATTGCGTTCCTGCCCGTCACGCGTAATCGTGATCTGGCCCTGCACCAGGCGCTGGGTCCCTTCCCGCGCCGTCTTCATCATCTCTTCGAGCTCGGGCAGCACGTCGGAGAGCGGATGGCCGAGCGTCTCGGCTTCGGAGTGCCCGATCAGCTTTTCCGCGGAACGGTTGAGGATGCCGACGCTGCCTGAGGTATCGACGCCGATAATGCCGGCGCTTGCCGAGGACAGCACGGCTTCGATGAAGCGGCGGCGGCTGTCGATGAGGTCGCTGGCGTTGACGAGCTCGTCGCGCTGGCTGCGCAATTCCTGCGTCATCTTGTTGAAAGTCTCACCCAGCTGGGCGAGGTCGCCTTCCGATTGGTGCACCGGCACCTTCACATGGAGATCGCCGGTCGAGACCGTCTGGGCCGCGTTCATCAACCGCCGGATCGGCGAGACCAGCGAGTTGGCGAAGTTGAGGCCGATGATCACCGAGGCCATGAGGATGGTCAGCGCGATCACCGCGAACATCAGCGCGAAGGCGACCTGGATGCCGAGCCGGCGCGACTCGATCTGGGCGTATTCGGCGACGCTGAGCTCGGTCTGCTTGAGCTGGTTGACGACGTTCGGATCGAGCGGCCGCGCGACGTAGAGGAAGGTGTCGCTGAAGGCACGCAAGCGAACCACCGCGGCGACGAAGCTCGCATCGGGCAGCACCGCGATCTCGGGCTCGGATTCGTTGACGTTGCTGAGGAAGTCCGGCGCCGGCGGCGAATAGGCCAGCCGCATGCCGGTGTCGGCGGATTCGAGAATGTTGGTGTTCTTGTCGATGATCATCGCGCCCGGCAGGTTGCGCGAGGCGGCGCTGGACGTCAGCAGCTCGCGAAACGAGCGGCGATCCTGATCGTAGAGCGGCCGGGCGTGGGCGATGTCGTTGGCCATGCCGAGGATGTCGCCGCGGATCAGCTGCGCATGGTCCTGCATGTAGGCCCGCGCGATCGTCAGCGAGTTCTGGATCACCTCCTTGGTCGGTCCGGAGAACAGGCGGTCGAGGCCGCGCTCGATGGTGACGTTGGCGACGACGGCGACCAGCACCGCCGGCAGCACCGCCACGATCGAGAACAGGCTGACGATCTGGACATGGAGTCGCGCCGCCGCCCTGCCCCGCCGCCGCGCCAGGATCAGCTGCCAGAGCTCGCGGATGATGATGCCGACCAGCAGCAGGATCGTGCCCGCATTGATCAGATAGAATGAGCGGACAACCGCCGGCGTTGGCTCGATTGACGTGAGGCCGGTCAGGACCATGAAGGTCAGGAACGCCGACAGCAGCGCCAGCGCCACGGCGAACGGCGCCAGCCAGCGTCGCGCCGACCAACGCCGGGGCTCTTCCGCTGGGGCCGTGTCAAAGGATGCGGCCGAGGTCTCTGCGCTGGTCATTCCGGCAATGGGTGCTGAAAACGGGATCCGCGGCGGGCGGATACTGATGTATTCGTACCACATTGTTGCCGAATTGCGACAATTCCGCGGCGTCCAGGCCGCGACCGACCGGCGCATCCACAGGCCGCTGTCGCAAGACCTCGCTTGCGGGAACGGTTTTCCGGCCCAGCGGCTTAACCGGGCATGGACAAGTTCTATCTCGCAATGATGGTGTCGGCCGTGCTGCTGCTGATTGTGGCCGCTGACCTCCTGGTCAACGGCCCCGGTTTGCAGGTGCCGCCGGCGAATGTCGCCAGCATGATGCCGATGACAGGCCGGCTTGTCAGATAGTGTGTGAGGCCGCGTCCCGCGGCTGAATGACCATTTTCAATGTTCCAGCGGAACATTTCAGTCCAATCAGGACTTCTGCCCACCGCGTCAGCCATAACGGCCAGCGCGATCCGGACAGGCTCAGCTCTCTTTGGTAGGGGGAGCTGAGCCACCGTCCGTTCCGGGAAGGCTAGCCCCCGCTTCGATAAACCTGGATATCGAGATCCCGGATCTTCTTCCGCAGCGTGTTGCGGTTGAGGCCGAGCAGATCGGCGGCGCGTATCTGGTTGCCGCGGGTGGCGGCGAGCGCGGCCGTGAGCAGCGGCACCTCGATCTCCTTGAGGATGCGGTGATAGAGGCCCGGCGGCGGCACGCCGTTCGGGAAGCCCTGGAAGTGCGAGGAGAGATACGCCTCCACCGCGCCGCCGAGATTGTCGACGCCATGCTGGACTGCGGCACCCGGGCTGACCGTAGGTGGCGCCAACTCGCCGTCGATGACGGAGCCGGTGATCACGTCCTGCGGATAGAGCGCCGCGAGGCGCCGCGCCAGGTTTTCGAGCTCGCGCACGTTGCCCGGCCAGCGGTGCTGCTTCATCCGCTCCAGCGCCAGCGTGTCGAGCTTTTTCGGCGGCAGGCCGTCCTTCTCGGCGAGCGCGAAGAAATGGCGGATGAGATCCGGCAGGTCCTCGATGCGCTCGCGCAAGGGCGGCAGCCGCAGCGGCACGACGTTGAGGCGGAAGAACAGATCTTCGCGGAACAGGCCCTGCTGGATCAGGACGCGCAAATCCTTGTTGGAGGCAGCGACAATGCGCACGTCGGTCTTGATCGGGGTGCGGCCGCCGACGGTGGTGTATTCGCCCTGCTGGAGCACGCGCAGCAGGCGGGTCTGCGCCTCCATCGGCATGTCGCCGATTTCGTCGAGGAACAGCGTGCCGCCTTCGGCCTGCTCGAACCGGCCGGAGGCGCGGGTGTTGGCGCCGGTGAAGGCGCCGCGCTCATGGCCGAACAGTTCGGACTCGATGAGGTCGCGCGGGATCGCCGCCATGTTGACCGCGACGAACGGGCCGTTGCGGCGCTTGCCGTAATCATGCAGCGCGCGCGCCACCAGCTCCTTGCCGGTGCCGGACTCGCCCGTGATCATCACGGTGAGGTCGGTCTGCATCAGGCGCGCCAGCACGCGATAGATTTCCTGCATCGCCGGCGAGCGGCCGACCAGCGGGATCGCCTCCATCTCGGCGTCCTCGTTCGGCGTCGAGACCCGTTCCTTCGGCTCGGCCAGCGCACGGCCGACGATGGCGATCAGCTCCTTCAGGTCGAAGGGCTTTGGCAGATATTCATAGGCGCCGCGCTCGGAGGCGCGGATCGCCGTCATGAAGGTGTTCTGTGCGCTCATGACGATAACAGGCAAATTCGGCCGCATCTTCTTGATCCGCGGCAACAGGTCGAACGCGTTCTCGTCGGGCATCACCACGTCGGTGATGACGAGATCGCCCTCTCCCTGGCTGACCCAGCGCCACAGCGTCGCGGCATTGCCGGTGAGCCTGACTTCGTATCCGGCCCGCGACAGGGCCTGATTAAGAACCGTGCGGATGGCGGTGTCGTCATCAGCTACGAGAATGCTACCTGCGGGCATTGTTGATCCTCATTTTGCCCCCTGAGATGCAGACGACGACTTCCCGGCAGAGCCGTCGCGACTGCTGTGATCGGCATGTTTCACCGATGTGGAATACATCGGCATCAGCACGCGGAACGTGGTCTTGCGCGGCTGAGATTCGCATTCGATGATGCCCCCGTGATCCCCGATGATCTTTGCGACCAGCGCGAGGCCCAGGCCCGAGCCGGTCTGCTTGGTGGTCACGAAGGGATCGAACAGGTTGGTCAGGAGATCGTCCGGCACGCCTGGCCCGTTGTCCTTCACGCAAAATTCCAGCGGCAGGGATACACGGGATTTTTGACCGGGGACTGACAGGCGCACGCCGGGGCGGAACGCGGTGGTGAGCTGGATCTCGCCGTCGGGAACATCGATCAGCGCTTCGGCGGCGTTCTTGACGAGGTTGAGGAACACCTGGATGAGCTGGTCCTGGTTCGCCAGCACCGGCGGCAGCGAGGGATCGTAATCCTCGACGAAGCGGATGTTACGGGCAAAGCCGGACTGCGCCAGCCGTTTGACGTGATCGAGCACCGAATGGATGTTGACGGGACCGCGCACCACGGGACGTTCGTCGCCGAACACCTCCATGCGATCGACCAGCGTCACGATGCGGTCGGCCTCGTCGCAGATCAGCCGCGTCAGCATGCGGTCTTCGGAAGAGGCCTGCTGCTCAAGAAGCTGCGCGGCGCCGCGGATGCCCGAGAGCGGGTTCTTGATCTCGTGCGCCAGCATAGCGGCGAGCGCGATCACCGAGCGCGCGGCGCTGCGATGGGTGAGCTGGCGGTCCATCTTGTCGGCGATGGAGCGCTCTTGCAGCATCACCACGATATGGCCGGGCCGTTCCGTGAGCGGAGCAACGTGCAGATCGACCTGGCGGTCTCCGCCCATGCGCGGCGTGCCCAGATCGACCTTGTATTCGTTGACCGCCGCGTTCGACGAGCGCACCTGATCGATCAGCGCCAGCAAAGGACTGCCAAACGGCACCAGCTCTTTCAGCGACTGCCGCTTCAGAAACTGCGTCGAGATATCGAAGAAGGCTTCCGTTGCGATGTTGGCGGCAACGATCTTGCCGTCCGGCCCGATCATGAGCACGGGATTGGGCAAGGCATCCAAAATCGCGTCGTTGTCGGACGGAACAGGCCGACGATGTTCAGCAGCTGAGCTCATGCAGCAGCGCTCCATGCGAAGTCGTCGAAGGCATCTTGCAGTGACTGATGGACGAGCCGGGGATCCTCCGAGGTGAGGATCTTCTGGCGCCAGGATTTCAGCTTCTCGGCCGGCGCACGGCTCACATCGGCCGCGACGTCGAGCGCCCAGCCGAGATGTTTTCGCGCGTGCCGCAGACCAACGCGCAGCCCATAGAGCGCGCAGACGCCTTCATAGAGCGTGCGGACATAATGCAGCTGCGTCTCGAGCGACGGCGTGGCTTCCGCCGCCCCGCCTTTCAGGCGTCGGCCGATCTCACCGGGCAGCCAGGGCTGGCCCTGCGCGCCGCGGCCGATCATCACGGCGTCGGCGCCGGAGGCTTTGAGCGCCGCGAGCGCCTTCTCGAAAGTGGTGATGTCGCCATTGACGACGAGCGGAATGGAGATGGCATCGCGCACGGCGCGGATCGCGTCCCAATCGGCCTCGCCCTTGTAGAACTGGCAGCGGGTGCGGCCGTGCACGGTGACCAGCTTGATGCCTGATGCCTGCGCCCGCCGCGCCAGTTCCGGCGCGTTGCGGGTGCGGTCGTCCCAGCCGAGCCGCATCTTCAGCGTCACCGGCACCTTCACCGCCGTGATCGTCGCTTCGATCAGGCTGACGGCATGGTCGAGGTCGCGCATCAGGGCCGAGCCGGACTGGCCGCCGGTGACGTGGCGGGCCGGACAGCCCATGTTGATGTCGATGATGTCGGCGCCTTCGGCTTCGGCAATCCGGGCGCCCTCCGCCATCCAATGCGTCTCGCAACCGGCGAGCTGGACCACGTGGGGACCGATCCCGGTGGCTTCGCAGCGCAACCGGGACATCCGATGGCCGTTGGCGAGCTCATCGCTGGCGGTCATTTCGGACACGACCAAACCGGCCCCCAGCTCGGCGGCGAGCCGGCGGACGGGCGAGTCAGTCACCCCCGACATCGGTGCCAGGAAGACCGGGGTGGCGACTTCAATATCGCCTATTTTCAACAGCTTAGAGTCTGATACTGCTGAGCCGGTCACAGGAGTTCCGTTCCGTTGGCAGGGGCCTCATCGCGCCTGCCATGACCCATCTTGCGCACAATTCTTGTGCAGTCAAGCGTCATGCCTACAGTTTAGACAGTTCTGCAGAACTTTCAAGTGCAGTGCAGCAAAATGCTGAATCCCACAATCCGGGGAAACCCCTTTTTTTGCGGGCCTGCCGTGCTAGAGGCATGCGGCATCTCCCCTCTCCCCGACTCTCGTGATCACCAACTGAGTATTTGAGTCCTATGGCGAAATCACAGCGCACCGCAGTCGTTCTCGTCGCGGCCGGACGCGGCCTGCGCGCGGGCGCCGGTGGTCCCAAGCAATATCGCGAGATCGGCGGTGTGCCGGTGATCTATCGCGCCATGGAAGCCTTCAGCCGGCACGCGGACGTGTTTGCGGTGCAGCCGGTGGTGAACCTCGACGACAGCGCCATCTTCACCGCGGCGGTCGCAGGGTTAAAGCACGAGGCGCCGACGAATGGCGGGGCCACCCGGCAGGCCTCGGTGCTCGCCGGTCTCGAAGCGCTCGCCAAGCACAAGCCGGACATCGTCCTGATCCACGACGCCGCGCGGCCCTTCGTCTCGGAAGGCGTGATCTCGCGCGCGATCGATGCGGCCGGTCGCACTGGCGCTGCGATCCCCGTTGTTCCCGTCACGGATACCATCAAGGTCACCGGCGAGAACGGCAATGTCGAGGACACGCCGGACCGCGCGCGGTTGCGAATTGCGCAGACGCCGCAGTCCTTTCGTTTTGACTTCATCCTCGAGGCGCATCGTCGCGCGGCCAAGGACGGGCGCAGCGATTTCACCGACGATGCCGCGATTGCCGAATGGGCGGGATTGACGGTCGCAACCTTTGAAGGCGATGTTGCCAATATGAAGCTCACCACCCCCGAGGATTTCGTGCGCGAGGAAGCGCGGCTGGCCAGCCTGCTCGGCGACATCAGGACCGGCACGGGCTACGACGTGCACGCTTTCGGTGACGGCGACCATCTCATGATTTGCGGCGTGCGCGTGCCGCACACCAGAGGCTTCCTCGCCCATTCCGACGGCGATGTCGGCCTGCATGCGCTGGTCGACGCCATCCTCGGCGCGCTCGCCGACGGCGATATCGGCTCGCACTTTCCGCCCAGCGACGCAAAATGGAAGGGCGCCTCCTCGGACCAATTTCTGAAATACGCCATCGAGCGCGTTACCCAGCGCGGCGGCCGCATCGCCAATCTCGAGGTCACGATGATCTGCGAGCGGCCGAAGATCGGCCCGTTGCGCGACACTATGCGCGCGCGTATCGCCGAAATTTCCGGCGTCGACATCTCGCGCGTCGCGGTGAAGGCGACCACCAGCGAGCGACTCGGCTTTACCGGCCGCGAAGAAGGCATCGCGGCCACCGCGAGCGCCACCATCCGCCTGCCCTGGAGCGTGTAAGGTCATGGGCAGCAGCGACGCACGCGCCCTCTCCCGCTCGCTGCTCGATCTATGCCGGATGCGCAAGCTGACGATCGCGACGGCCGAGTCCTGCACCGGCGGCCTGGTCGCCGGCGCACTGACCGATATCCCCGGCTCGTCCGATGTCATCGATCGCGGCTTCGTCACCTATTCCAACGACGCCAAGCGCGCGATGCTGGGGGTCGAGGCGAGTACGCTCACCAATTTCGGCGCCGTCAGCAAGGAGACCGCGACTGCAATGGCAGTGGGTGCGCTGGAACGCGCCGACGTCGATCTCGCGGTCGCCATCACCGGCATTGCCGGCCCCGGCGGCGCCACGCCCGGCAAGCCGGTCGGGCTCGTCCATTTCGCCGTCGCCGCGCGCGACGGCCGCATTGTCCACCGCGAGCATCGCTTCGGTGCGATAGGCCGCACCGCAGTGCGCCAGCGCTCGGTGGTCGAGGCGCTGCGCATGCTGATGGACCTCGCCCGCGGCCCAGTTCAAGCCAAGCCGCGCCGTGAAGCCGCGGTAACCCGCCTGCGCCCTCGCGTGACACGCTCGCCGCGCCGGCACGCCGCGAAGCGCAGGACTCCGCGGTCGCCGCGGGGGTGAGACCCCTCACGCAGCCGCGAGCAGCGCACTCGCATGGTCGAGCACGCACTGCTTCACCGCATCGGCTTCAGACGGCTTCGCCTTTGCGCTGACCGTCAATTCCAGGATCGGCGCTGCCGGATTGGCGACGTCGACGACCTTGGAGACGCGGACGGCAGGCTCTGCCTGATTGTCGATGCGGGAGTCGTTGCGCAACTCCTTCAGGATCCGGTCCGCTAGCGCATTGGCGGCGCCTGCCGGGACCGGAAACGCCACCTTGACCTCGCCGGTGCCGGGATAGGTGCTGTGGTTGACGATGGCTGCGCCCCACACCTGCCCGTTCGGCAACAGGATCTGCGTGTTGTCAGGCGCAACCAGTTCCGTCATGAACAGCGACAGCGACTTCACCTTTCCAGCCTTGCCGGCGACCTCGACGTCATCACCGATGTGGAAGGGCCGGAACAACAGCAGCATCACGCCGGCGGCGAGATTGGAGAGCGTGCCCTGTAACGCGAGACCAATGGCGAGTGATGTCGCGCCCAATACGGCAACGAGGCTCGCGGTCTGGATGCCGAACAGCTGAAGCACGGCGATGCCGACCACAGCCAGCACGCCGTAGCGCGTGACGCTCGAGACGAACAAGGTCACGAGCGGATCGACCCGATGCGCGACGTTGAGGACGCGCGTGACGAAGCGCTGCATCGCGCCGGACAGATACCAGCCCACAGCGAGCAGCAGGATCGCGTAGATCGCATTCAGCCCGTACAGAACCAGCGATGCTTTCAGCGTGTCGAAATTGATGGTCATGAGCTCTCACCCAGGGGCAATCCGAAGAGAACTCGTGGCGGCGCGAAATGATCCCCTTGCCGCAGAGGGAACACAAATCCCGTAGCGCGGACGGAGAAGCGCAATCCGCGGGCCACGATCCGTTGTGTTGCCCGACGGGCAAAACACACAAACAGCGGGTCAATCGGCTCACCTCAAAATATTCGTCTTTACAGAAATTCTGATTTGTCGCATCGTCCCGCCACCTCATCCCTGTCAGAGGGGCGTATCGCGATCGTCACGAAACGCGGGATGAGTTGTGGTGGACGCAGGCAGCATCGGCGCGAAGGGCCTCGCAGGGCGAGAAACCGTGAGCGACGGCGTCGCGCACACGACCGGTGCGGTCTGCGTACGGCAAAACCGTGTCGTCCTGACGCCCGGGGTCTGTGCGTCAAGTCTTGTGGTGATGTCGGTTGCCCGACCGGGCACGCGCATCAGCCATCCGCAAGGCGACGGGGGCAATAGTGCATCGCTCCCCGGGGAGAGCTCGGCATAAGCCGTAAAACCACTGCGCAGGGAAGGCCGGTTGTTTGGCTTCACCTGTATGCCGCTGTGCAGATTCTTGTAGCGCAACCTTCGCACAGTGGACCGTGGGTGCCAGCCGGCACCCGGTCTTCCCTGTGCCCTCCGATACCTGAGGGCCACGGCGAAAAGCAAAGCTCGGGCGAGAAACGTCGCGAGACTGCAAACCTGTGTGTGCTTGTCAAAATGCACGCAAATTTTGTCGAAACCGATCGGGATCGCAAATGTGCATCCGCCACCAAACGTCATCGCTCCCTGCCATCTTGGCGGCGGAGCTACGACGATGCCAGCTTCCGCCGTCCGTAGATCGCGTCCGCACGCTTCTCGAACGCGAGGGAGAACCGCGCGAACGCGGCGTCGAACATCGAGCCCATCAGCAGCGCCAGCATGCGGCTCCTGAATTCGTAGGCGAGGAAGAAACCGACATCGCAGACGCCCTCACCTTTGGGCTCGAACGTCCAGCGGTTTTCCAGATTGCTGAAAGGACCTTGCAGATATTCGACCAGGATCTTCAAATTGGCGCGGTCGAGCGTCACGCGGCTGGTGAAGGTCTCCTTGACCAGCTTGAACGACACCGTCATGTCGGCGACCAGCACCTCGGTGCCGTCGGGTTTCGCCATGCGCTGACGGACCTTCAGCGCGCTGCACAGCGGCACGAATTCCGGGTAGCGCTCGACGTCGGCGACCAGATCAAACATCTCGGACGCGCTGTGATCGACACGGCGCTTGCTCGAAAATTTGGGCATGGCGGTTCAGCGGGCGCTTGCTGCCCGCGCGGCCTTCAGTTTTGTAAAATCCTCGCCGGCATGATGCGACGAACGGGTGAGCGGGCTCGCCGAAACCATCAGGAAGCCCTTGGTGTAGGCGACCTTCTCGTAGGACGAAAACTCGTCCGGCGGCACGTAGCGCATCACGGCGTGATGCTTGCGGGTCGGCTGGAGATATTGCCCGATGGTCAGGAAATCGACGTCGGCGGAACGCAGATCGTCCATCACCTGCTGCACCTCGTGGCGCTCTTCCCCGAGGCCGACCATGATGCCGGACTTGGTGAAGATGGTGGGATCGAGCTCCTTGACCCGCTGCAGCAGCCGGATCGAATGGAAATAGCGCGCGCCGGGCCGTACCGTGAGATAGCACGACGGCACGGTCTCGAGATTGTGGTTGAACACATCGGGCTTCGCCGCGACGACGACCTCCAGCGCCCCCTCCTTGCGCAGGAAATCGGGCGTCAGGATCTCGATCGTGGTCGAGGGGCACGCGGCGCGGATCGCGCGGATGGTCTGGGCAAAATGCTCGGCGCCGCCATCAGTGAGATCGTCGCGGTCGACGGAGGTGATGACGACATGGGCAAGGCCGAGCTTGGCCACGGCCTCGCCGACGTTCTGCGGCTCGGTCGCGTCGAGCGCGTTCGGCATGCCGGTCTTGACGTTGCAGAAGGCGCACGCGCGGGTGCAGGTGTCACCCATGATCATGAAGGTCGCGTGCTTCTTGTCCCAGCACTCGCCGATATTCGGGCAGCCCGCTTCCTCGCACACCGTATGCAGGCCGTTGGCGCGTACGATGTTGCGGGTGTCGGCATAGCCACGGGTATTGGGCGCGCGCACGCGGATCCAGTCCGGCTTCGGCGGCGAAGCGGAATCGGGCCGGTTCACCTTTTCGGGGTGACGCGGGCGCAGCGGGTTCGAGATGGTATCGACAATAACGACCATGGGGTGTCCGGTCTGTTCAGGTCCTACCTAGTCGGTCTCGCCGGGCATCGCAACCCGGCTCGCCCTGCTTCAGGGAACATGGCAGATATGGGCATTATCCTGCTCTGTTCTCAGGCGATTCTCACCTCGAATGGCTCCAACCTCAAAAGCCTCTACACCTCGGCTCGGCAAGCCGCTGAAGCGCGCCTTCTTCGGCCGCAACGTCCGCGAGGTCGCGCACGACCTGATCGGTGCGACCATGCTGGTCGACGGCGTCGGCGGGATCATCATCGAGGTCGAGGCCTATCATCATACCGAGCCGGCGGCGCATTCCTACAGCGGACCGACGCCGCGGAACCAGGTGATGTTCGGCCCGCCCGGTTTTGCCTATGTCTACCGCTCCTACGGCATCCATTGGTGCGTGAACTTCGTCTGCGAGGACGAAGGCTCGGCCGCTGCCGTGCTGATCCGCGCGCTGGAGCCCACGCACGGCTTGGCGACGATGCGCCGCCGCCGCCATGCGGTCGATGTGCACGCGCTGTGCTCGGGCCCGGGCAAGCTGACCGAAGCGCTCGGCATCACCATCGCGCACAACGCCCTGCCGCTGGACCGTCCCCCGATCGCGTTGCATGCGCGGACGGAGGATTTGGAGGTGGTGGCCGGAATCCGGATCGGCATCACCAAGGCCGTCGAGCTGCCCTGGCGCTATGGCGTCAGGGGATCGAAGTTTCTGAGCAAGCCGTTCCCGAAATAGGGCTACGAGGCCAGCTTCAGCCGCTCCAGCGCCTCCAGCAGCTTGGCCCTGCGAGCGAGCGCGGCCTCACGCTTCTCGCGCTCTTCCTCGACGACTTCCTCGGCCGCGTTGGCGACGAACTTCTCGTTGGCCAGCTTGGACTCGGCGCGCTTGATGTCGGCGTCGGCTTTTGCGATCTCCTTGTCGAGGCGCGTACGCTCGGCGGTGACGTCGATCACGCCCTTGAGCGGCAGCGCGGCCACCTCGCCGCGCACCAGCAGCTGAACCGCGCCGTCGGGCGCGCGGTCGGCGAAGGAGATGTCGGACAGCCGCGCCATGCGCTTGATGACGTCGCTCCAGCGAGGCACGCGCTCCTTCGTTTCGGTCGAGGCGCCTGCGAGCACCAGCGCCGTCAGAGTCGCCGGCGCGATGTTCATCTCGGCGCGCACCGAACGGATCTGGGTGACGAGGTCGATCACCCAGCCGATCTCGGCCTCGGCCGCGGGATCGGTAAAGTCGGCATGGTCGAAGATCGGCAGCACCCAGGTCGGAGAGACGAGCGCATCGGTCGGCCCCGTCGTTGCCGCAAGCATCGCAAGCTGCTCCGGCGTCGGCGCGGACGGCTTCAGCGGCCATGGTGCCAGCGCGAGCAGACCGTCGCGCTTGGCCGTCACCTCCCACAACTCCTCGGTGATGAATGGCATGAAGGGGTGCAGCAGTTTCAGGATCTCGTCGCGCGCCCATGCCACCATGGCGCGGGTCTCGGCCTTGGCAGGGCTGTCGGGACCGAGCAGCACGGGTTTTGCGAGCTCGACATACCAGTCGCAATAGACGTTCCAGACGAAGCGGTAGATGCTGCCAGCGGCATCGTTGAAGCGATAGGCCTCGATCGCCTCGGTCACCTCGCGCGTGGTGTGCGCGCTCTCATGCGCGATCCAGCGGCTCAGCGTCTCCTTGACCTTCGCCGGTTCGAAACCCTCGGGCACGGCGCAGTGGTTCATCTCCGCGAAGCGGGACGCATTCCAGAGCTTTGTCGCGAAATTACGGTAGCCCTCGACACGGCTGGTGGCGAGCTTGATGTCGCGTCCCTGCGCGGCCATCGCGGCCAGCGTGAAGCGAAGCGCGTCCGCGCCATATTCGTCGATCAAATTGAGCGGATCGATGACGTTGCCCTTCGACTTCGACATCTTGGCGCCCTTCTCGTCGCGGACGAGGGCGTGGATGTAGATCGTCGAGAACGGCACCTCCTTCATGAAGTGCAGGCCCATCATCATCATGCGGGCGACCCAAAAGAAGATGATGTCGAAGCCGGTCACCAGCACGTTGGTGGGATAGTAGCGCTGCACTTCCGGCGCGTCTTCGGGCCAGCCGAGCGTCGAGAACGGCCACAGCGCCGAGGAGAACCAGGTGTCGAGCACGTCCTCGTCGCGCGTGATGAAACCGTCCCGCTTGTTGCGGTCGAGCGCCATCTCGCGGCCCTGCTCGACCGTGATGACTTCCTGCTCGACGTAATAGCCCAGCGCGTGGCTGACGGCCTCTTCCTCGGTCTCGGCGACGAACACCTTGCCGTCAGGGCCGTACCAGGCCGGGATCTGATGGCCCCACCACAACTGGCGCGAGATGCACCAGGGCTGAATGTTCTCCATCCATTCGAAATAGGTCTTTTCCCAGTTCTTCGGCACGAAGGTGGTTTCGCCCGAACGCACCGCCGCCATCGCGGGTTTTGCGAGTGTCTTGGCGTCGACGTACCATTGGTCGGTCAGGTACGGCTCGATCACGGTGCCGGAGCGATCGCCATGCGGCACCATGTTGGTGTGCGGCTCGATCCGCTCGACGAAGCCGAACGAGTCCAGCCGCTCGACGATGCGCTTGCGCGCGGCGAAGCGGTCGACCTTGTGAAACTCTTCGGCGAACTGCGTGGCGCCTTCCGGCAGGTCGCGCAGATAATCCTCGTTGTCGAGGAGATCGAGGCAGCCTTCCTTGTCGAGCACGCTAATGCGGCGCAGACCGTGTCGATTGCCGACTTCAAAATCGTTGAAGTCATGCGCCGGCGTCACCTTGACCGCGCCCGAGCCCTTCTCCGGATCGGAATAGTCATCGGCGACAATCTGCACCTTGCGGCCGACCAGCGGCAGGACGATGTGCTTGCCGACGAGCTTCTGATAGCGCTCGTCGTCAGGATGCACGGCCACGCCGGTGTCGCCCAGCATGGTCTCCGGGCGCGTGGTGGCAACGACGATGAAGCTCGAGGGATCTTCGGGGCTGAAAATCTTGCCCTCGATCGGATAGCGCAGGTACCAGAGGCTGCCCTTGACCTCGGTCTGCTGCACTTCGAGATCGGAGATCGCGGTGAGCAGCTTGGTGTCCCAGTTCACCAGCCGCTTGTCTTTGTAGATCAGGCCATCGCGGTGCAGCTCGACGAACACCTTGACCACGGCCTTGGACAGGCCCTCGTCCATGGTGAAGCGTTCGCGCGACCAGTCGCAGGAGGCGCCGAGCCGCTTGAGCTGGTTGATGATGGTGTCGCCGCTCTCGGCCTTCCACTGCCAGACCCGCTCCAGAAACTTCTCGCGGCCGATCTCGCGGCGGTTGGGCTGCTGGCGCTCCATCAGCTGCCGTTCGACCACCATCTGGGTGGCGATGCCGGCATGGTCGGTGCCGGGCTGCCACAGCACGTCACGGCCGCGCATGCGCTCGAAGCGGCACAGGATGTCCTGGAGCGTGTTGTTGAGGGCGTGGCCCATGTGCAGCGAGCCCGTCACGTTCGGCGGCGGGATCACGATGGTAAAGGGCACGGCATCGCGGCGGTCGGGGCGGCCGGCCTTGAAGGCAAGGCTGTCCTCCCACACGACGGACATGCGGGCTTCGATATCGGCGGGTTGGTAATTTTTCTCGATCATGGGGCTGCTAGAAAGCCGCGCGCGGGGTCCAAGTCAACGGAAAGCTCAAAGGAAAGCCAGACGGCAACAGGGCTTTCCGGTCCGGTCGGGAGACCGAATATGGCACACAAGCAGGGCTTTACGAGGGCCCTGCGGCCGGATCTACCTGCCGCCGCGCGATACCCGCTCGATTTCGGCCTTCACGATGCGTTCTACAAGACCGGGCAAATTGTCGTCGAGCCAGGACTTCAGCATCGGACGCAGCATCTCCTTGACCAGGTCCTCCAGCGTTCGCGCATTGCTGCTGAGCACTGTGTGGGCCAGGGAATTGAAGGCGGACTCGACTGCCGAGACCGTCGATTGGGCCAGGATCGGCTGTTGGGGCGGCACTGGCGGCGCATCGTAGTCCACGGGCGCATAGGAGGCCGGCGTTGGACGCGGCGGCGGCGATTCGGCGAATTCGAGGTCGTCGCGCGGCTCGACCTTGCGGAAGCTCGGCGGCGGCGGAGGCGGCGTCGGCTCCATCGCCATCGCCATATCGTCGGTCAATTCCAGCACGTCGGGCTCAGGTTCGGGCTCCGGCTCGGGAGCGCGGATTTCTGGCGCAGCCGTGGCCGTGTCGAGGCCCGCCAGCAGCGCGTCGATATCGTCCTGATTGTTGGATGCATCCGCCGCGGCGGCGGCGGCGGGGGGTGGCGCCAGTGCCGGCTTTGCGGCCGGAGGCGGTACGGGCTTCTCGGCCGCCGGTTTGGCCGGCGCGACCTTGGACGGCGGAATGTCGCTGATCGCCTGCGGCTTCGGCGGCGCGGCGGGGGCGGCAGCTTTCTCGGGCTTGGCGGCGTCAGCCGGCGGCGGCTTGGCCTCATCGTCGGCAATGATGCGCCGGATCGAGGCCAGAATCTCCTCCATCGAGGGTTCTGTGACCTTTGCAGGCTGCGTCATCTCCGACTCCACATCATCAACGCCCTCGCATGCGTTGTTTTACACCAAGCACGACAGGATTGGCCGGTTCCGGATGGGTGACCCGCCGTTTTCGACGCGGCAGCCCGACTTGTCCCCAGTTCACGGCTCAACGTGCAGCGGTGCGCCCCTGCCCTTGGCACTCAAGCTTTACGCACGCGACATCAGGTGCGGAGCGAATCGACCCGCATCGTCTTGGCAAGGCTATGTCAGGGGTTTTGATGATTGCAAGCAAAGCACCGGTCGGCCTCGACTGTTTGCGAGGCCGACCGGATGACTACGGGACTTTAGCGTCCGTCAGGCGTACGCACGCCGGCCCAGCTATCGCGAACCTGCTGGTAGTGCACGCTGGGATCGTAGACCGTGGTCGCAAGGCCAAGCACCTGAGGCGCGAGACGGCCGACCGCGTTGAGCACCGAATAGGACGCCACCACGCGGTCATGCTGGGCAGTGACGAGCGCAACGCGCGCGTTCACAAGCGCCTGCTGTGCGTTGAGCACGTCGAGCGTGGTGCGCTGGCCGGCCTTGGCTTCCTCGCGCACACCGTTCAGCGCGATCTCGGAGGCCGTGACCTGCGCCTGCGCGGATTGCACCTGCGCCTTGCCCGCTTCCAACTGACCCCAGGCCTGCACAACGTTGGCGCGGGTTTGATCGCGGGTGGTTTCGAGATTCAGGCGCTGCTGCGCCAGGTTCTCTTTCGATTGTCGGATCAGCGAATATTCCGCGCCGCCCTGATAGATCGGGATGGAAGCTGTCGCAATGGCGGACGCGGTATTCGTTCGAAAAACCGACAGTGTCTGCTGGTACGCCGTACTGACACCAGCCTGGACCGTGACCGTCGGCAGCAGCGCACCCTCGTTGATCTTGACCTGGAGATAGTTGACGTCGATGCCGTACATCGCAGCCGTGACGCTGGGGTTCTCCACCAGGCTGAGATTGACCGCGGAGGCGATGCTCGCGGGCAGGAAGCGATCGACCGGCGAGCCCGGGGCAAGGTTCGTCGGATCGTTTCCGATGATCCGGCGGAAATTCGCGCGCGTCGTCGTGAGATTCGATTCGGCAGTCAGGGCTTGGGTCCTGCCGGCGGCCAGCTGCGCTTCGGATTGCGCCACGTCGGTGCGCGTCACCTCGCCGACATTGAAGCGATCGCGCGTCTGCTTGAGCGTCTGTTCGAGCACGCGAACGTTGCTGCGCTGAACCTCGAGAGTTGCCGAGTCACGCAGGAAGTCCATGTAGCTCGTGGCGGCCTGCAGCAGGACCGTCTGCTCGAGCACACGCAACGCCTCGCGGGACCCCGAGACCTGGCTCTCCGCCGCGCGCGTCCTGTTGGCAGTCTGATTGCCGTTGTAGAGCGTCTGGTTGACGGTCAGGCTGGCGCTGTTGGGCTGAAGGACGCCATTGATCGGCGGCACCCTCTGCAACTGTTGGATTTCCTGATATTGATATCCGGTGCCGAGGGTCACATTGACCTTGGGACGGTAACCTGACAGCGCCTGCGGCACGTTCTCGTCGGTCGAGCGCGCCTGGGCGCGCTGTGCGTTCAGCTGCGGATTGTTCTGATAGGCGCGCACCAGCGCAGCCTCGATCGTATCCGCCAAGGCAGGCGCCGGCCCGGCAAGCGCGAGCAACAGGACCGAAATCGCAGCTCCGGTGAAGAGCTTCACCCCATGCATCCAAAAATTCCGTTCATTCTAACGCCAAGCTCGTGCCCGCGAGCGTGGTTACCGTCTACGAGTGGAGTCGTTGCCCCGTCGCAACATAGGACGCGGTCAAGCGCGACGGAACTACCTGAGGGTGGTTCCCGGTGGAAACTCTTCACGTGCAGCATCCCGGCCACACTTCTGATTCAGAACGGGATTTTAACAGGCCAAAGCCTCCAAACGGCCGTCAGAAGACGAAGGCGGCGGCCCGTTCCAGCCCCGGAAGGACCGGGGCAGCGGCATCGAACAGCGCCCGATGGCCAAATTCCCCGTGGGTATGGGTCACGATCATGGCGCGCGGCGGCCTGGATTCGGCAGAGACGCCCACCAGTCGCCCACCCTCCTTGAGCTGCCCGAGCAGCTCTGCCGGCGTCACCTCGGTGGCGCCGTTGAGGACGATCACATCATAGGGAGCAGCAGCGGCATCGCCCTCGCTGCAGGCCGCAGCCTTGCAGGCGACGTTGGCAAGCCCGAGGGCGGCGAATGTGTCCTTGGCTTTCGCGGCCAAGGCCGAATCGCATTCCGTCGCGGTGACCTGGCGGGCGAGCTTGGCGGTCAGCGCGGCGAGGTAGCCCGTGGCGCAACCGACGACCAGCACGTTGTCACCCTCGCCGATCTCGGCGGCCTGGAGCAGTTTTC
The DNA here is from genome assembly GCF_023074185.1 of Bradyrhizobium sp. 132. Taxonomy (GTDB): domain Bacteria; phylum Pseudomonadota; class Alphaproteobacteria; order Rhizobiales; family Xanthobacteraceae; genus Bradyrhizobium. Next base: position 72,614 of record NZ_JADPKY010000178.1, read on the forward strand.
CGGTCAGCTGCGGCTTGATCAGGAAGCGCTTGGCGCCGCCCTCGCTGACGTCGAGATCGAGGTCGAGATAGGACAATGCCTGCCGGGCCACCGGCACGAAGGCCTCGCGCGGAATCATGAGCATGGCGTCGAGAACACGACGGTCGGTGACATCACTGGTGCGCACCTGGCCATCGACCATTTTTAGGCGCGCGGTGGAGAAACCGGACATTTGCGGACCCTGCAAGGCGGACGATGCCGCGGACGAAAGTTGCGGCATCTTTGGAACATGCCCGGCAAAAACGCAACATGGCCCTTGGCCCCGCAGACCGGGGCCTTCCGCAACCCGCAACGTCGAACGCGAGGCTTATTCGATCGTGACCGCGAGCCGGCCGATCAATGCGGCGACTTCGTCCAGCCGCGCCGAATCGTGTGTCTCGACCGCACGCGCCAGGCAGGCGAGGCATTCATCGTCGCTGAGTTCAGGGATGTCCGCCGGCAGAATCGAGGGAGCCATTTGGTAACGGTCGACCTGGATGTCTGGCATGGGAATCAGCTCCGTAAAAATCCGGCACTGGCGAAGCTCGGTTCCAATTGAGTCGATTTGGCGCCGCCCTGATGGCGCGTCCGTGCCATTGCACACATCTGATCGAACGTGATTCCACGCGGAGATCGAGGAAATGGTGTTCAGAGATCGTCGCAACGCGATCACGAATCGCGCGAAGGCGCGGGCATAACCCATTGAATTTGCGATGGAATGGCTCCCCGGGCAGGATTCGAACCTGCGACCATCCGATTAACAGTCGGATGCTCTACCGCTGAGCTACCGAGGAAAAGGGCGAACTCGTCGTTCGCGCGCGGCTGCGTATAACAAAGCCGCTTGCGCTTGCAAAGGACGAATTCGCTATCTTGCGCATTGCGGCGAGGAAGGGCACGCGGCCCCTCCTCGGGCCATGTCAGGTCAAGTTACTCGGCAATGAACGAGGTGGTCTTGGTGCCGGAATCGTAGCGCAGCCGAAGCGCGGTGAACTTGCAGAGGTTGACGTTCTTCCAGAGCACGGTCTCGTCATAGTTCTGCCAGTCGACGCGGACGTTCCAGACACAACCGTCGTCGTCATCGTCGAACTCGACATAGGTGCTCGCCTGGTTCTGCAAAACCTTGTCGAGCTCGTTGTCCCATTCGTCCATGCCATCGTCCGGGGCGTTGAAGCCCAGGAATTTGATGGCATAGCCGGTCTCATTGACGACGGTGACGTTACGGGCGTCAGCCGCGAATGACGGCGCGGCGGCAATCGATAGACCGATCGCGATCAGTGCAGACAGAAAATACTTCATATAAAATTCCCCCGATCGAAACAGGGCTCCGGCGCCTGACGTCGATCGGCGCAGGCGCCGCGGCAACCAATGGCGTTGCCTTGAGGGATTGGTCCGAGGCGCAATCGGAAGGTTCAGACGCGATTAATCCGCGCTCCGGCTCGTTACGCGACGCGAGACACGCAACGAGCCAGTTCTTATCGATTCGAATTCTCCGCAGCAATGAACCGGCATTCATAGAATCGGCGGAGTTTGTTTTCTCCGACGTGGGCGCCGGCACTGCGGCGCCGTTGCTCGTGACGATCGCGATATGCCCCTCTGGGCTACGCATCCCGCACGGGATGGCGAGACATGCAATTCCGAATTCGGGAGAACCAAATAATCTTGACGGCGGCAGCGATCTGCACGATCGGCGAATTATCCGGTGAGATCGTTTGACAAAGATATGACGAGCTGCAGACGCATCTACGCGCGGCATCTGCGGCACGCCGTTGCTCCACAGCCTATCCGCAGCATATCCACAGGCCGACTATGCTGGATTCGTGAGCGCGCGCGAGCCACTTGCTGCGCACAAACCCACAGGCCGCTCAGCCGCCGGCCTGGCCGAACACGGTGCGGCATGCTTCGCTCAGGCTGGCGCGGTTGCGGCGCAGGCAGGCTGTGATGGCGCGGACGTTGGGGATCTCGCCGGCGCAGAGCCGGTAGACGTCGGGCGTGCAGGCCCGCCGTTGCTCCTGTGTTCCCTGGGCGTGCGCCGCAGAGGCAAATAGAGTCAGGAACAGCCCGAGCGTCGAGGCGCGATGCGCTCGGCTTTTCACGCCCGCAAACCGCAAGAACCTCGCCTTCATGATCAATCTCCCGTTCTGCCCTGCCCCCCGGCCTGAATTGGCCGGTTGCGCAGGGGTAGGAGAATTAAACCGCCGCGGATGTGATCTCCTTCACACTGACGGCGCTCGGCAGGAACCTAAGGTTCGCGCGGGGATTTTCATGAATCGCTAACCAATCGGGACCTGATCGCCGGATCGTTAAAATGCGAACGATCGGCTCAATCGGGAAACAAACCGTCTTTGCGACAGTGCGCCATCCGCGGTCCGGAGGGTGTGATGAGCGAAGCCGAATTCAACTTGCTGCTGGATTCCGTCCAGGACGCCATGGTCCATGAAGATCCGGCGTTCGCGTCGGAGGAGGATTTCGTGCCCCGCTCGTGGACGTACGCCGCAACGCCCAAGGCCGCCAACGATAACGAGGGCGCCTGGCCTCTCCTGCCCTTTCCCGAGGGCTGGTACGCGGCCTGCTGAGGCCATCTTCACCGTGAACGGATGCGCCCGCGCTTAGCGGGCGTTTTGCTATGGTCCCTACGCCGACAACCCGGTGCGGCCGCGATCAGGTCTTGACGCGGTCCCCGTTGTCCTGCGGCGTCCGGTCGGCTGCGGCCGACGGAAAGATGCTGTCGTAGATCGCGCGGGCCTCGCGAATGAGACGAGCCCGCTCCAGCTCGGATTTCGGGACAAATCGGACGATTTCGCTCACCTGCTCTCCAGCGCTCGAACGGGAAATGCATCACTTCGCTGATGCGAAGACTATGCCAGCGGGGCTGAATGGCGGATTTCCGCCAGGCCCCGGGCAAACCCGGTGTCCGCGGCCAGCGGCAGCGCCTGCGCGCGACCAATGGCACCCGCGACGCAATCGAATATTTGCTGAAATATCAAGAGGTTGTGATGGAGGCCACGTCGGGACTCGAACCCGAGTAAACGGTTTTGCAGACCGGCGCGTAACCACTCCGCCACGTGGCCCCAACGAGGGCGGATCGTTACCTGAGATCAACGGGTTAGGCAACTGCCGTCGGGCCGCCTTGGAGCACAGTTCTGAAATGCCAATTCCGCAGCAGTTCTGAAATGCATGTGCGCGCTTCGTTCTTGCGCAGCCTGCGGCGGCGTGATTTGGCAGGGCGATGACCGACGATCTCTCCATGCGCCGGAACGTCATCGGCGGCGAAACCGCACCGGATGACTACGACGTAATCTGGGACGAGCTCACGATCGGCCGCATCTTCAAGCAGGTCGGTGCCGGCACCGCCTTGATCAGATGGCCCGACGCCACGAAGATGTTTGAGCGTTCCTGAAGCGTCGTCGCAATCAGGGTCCAGACGATCAGGCCGACGGCGAAGGGCGGCAGAAAGCTCGTGACGTCCTGCTTGAACAGTGCCGCATAGACCGTACCGACGCTGGCAATGGTCGCCGCGAGCGTCAGAGTGATCCAGAGCGGGCCGATCACGGTGCGTCGATAGCGCAGCGAAATGTCCATCAGGGCGAGCGTGCCCCAACGATCGAACCGCGCCGCCTGGCCAAGGATCTCCTTCGCTGCAAGCTGAATTCGACGGCCCCTTCCGCTCCCGGCGCTGCGATGGTGCGACAGGATAGCAGATCGCGGCCTGTTGGCCGATCGTCTCTATCCGTCCGCCCCTCGCGGGGCAATCGACCGTACGAATGATCCACGCCGAAGTCAGGCTCGCTTGCCCCGCCGGACACCGCGCCGCCGGTCCTTGGCCACCCGCTTTGGCGCCAATTCGGGCATCTCGGTCTGGACCTCGCGGTAGCGTGTTAACATCCGTTCAAAACTGGCATTGAGCGTCTCGGCGATGTCGGGGCGCTTCTCCAGACCGGAGAAGATCGTCGCGGCGGCCTCGATGGTCGACAGTCCGTCCTTCCGCGGCTCCTTGCGCAGGCGCCCGTAGCGCGAGGGGGCGGCCGGATTAAGGATGACACGCTGGCATTTCAGCATCCAGGGGTTACGCCACCACAGTGCCTTGGCCTGGCTCCATGTGCCGTCCAGCAGCACCACGCCTTCGAGCTTGCCGAGGAGCGCTCGCTGGTTGTCCGCGACCTCGCCCTTGCGGTTGAGCGCCAGGATTTCGCCCTCGGCCCCGAGATCGGCGGCGTGCGCCGACCCGAGATAGAGCACGGCCCAATACGAGGCGTTCTCGATCGGTTGCCCCAGCGCCTTGGACAGGCTCGGCCAGGACAGGCCGACGCGCAAGGTGGCATCGGCGAAATGCTTCGCAAGCAGCCGGGCGGTTCCGAGTGCCCTGTCCTGCTCCTGCGGATGCTGCAGGATCAGGAGCCCAAGGCGGTTCTTAAGCGGCGTGACGCTGTCGCAGATGCACAGCGGCATCGGCTTCTGGCAGTGCGGGCATTCAGGGATCGGATCGGCCGGCGTGGCGGCGGTGAGGTTCGACATGGCCGCCGCTATACGCTTTGCACGGCGGTTCAACAACCTGCCTATTCAGCCGGCGCGGCCAGCGGGCGCGGCTCGGAGCGCCGGCGCAGGCGGTCGATCAGCAGGTAGATCACGGGCGTGGTGTAGAGTGTCAGGATCTGGGAGACGAACAGCCCGCCGATGATGGTGATGCCGAGCGGACGGCGCAGCTCCGTGCCGGGGCCGGTCGCGACCACCAGCGGAATGCCGGCGAACAATGCCGCCATGGTCGTCATCAGGATCGGGCGGAAGCGCGCCTGGCAGGCCTCGAAGATCGCCTCCGCCGAGGACAGGCCGCGCTGGCGCTCGGCGTCGAGCGCGAAATCCACCATCATGATGCCGTTCTTCTTGACGATGCCGATCAACAGGATGATGCCGACGAAGGCGATCACCGTCAGCGGCGTATTCGTGATCTGAAGTGCAAGAAGAGCGCCGAGGCCCGCCGAGGGCAGCGTCGAGATGATCGTGAGCGGATGGGCGAGGCTCTCGTAGAGCACGCCGAGCACGATATACATCGCCACCAGCGCGCCAAGGATCAGGAGCGGCTGGCGGCCGCTGGTCTTGGCGAAATCGCCGGCGTTGCCGTCAAAACTGCCGCGGATGCCTTCCGGCATGTGCAATTCCTCGACCGCGCGCTGGATGCTTTGCGTTGCGGCCTGGATCTGCACGTCCGGCAGCAGGTTGAACGACACCGTGGTCGATGGGAACGACTGCGAATGATAGACCGCGAGCGCGGCGAGCCCGCGCGTCGCATGCACCACGGCCGACAGCGGCACCTGCGCGTCGCCCGCGCCGGCGACATAGATGCGTTCGAGGTTGGATGGGTCGACCTGGAATTTCGGATCGATCTCCAGCACGGTCATGTACTGGTTGCGCTGGGTGTAGATAATCCCGATCTGCCGCTGCGAGAAGGCGTTGTTGAGCGCGTTGTCGATGTCCTGGACACGGACGCCGAGTGCCGAGGCCTTCTGGCGGTCGATGGACAGGGTCAGTTGAAGTCCGCCGGGATCGCGGTCGCTGGAGATATCGGTGATGCCCTCCACGCTCTCCATGCGCTTGGCCACAATGGGAGCCCACTTCTGCAACAGGCCGAGATCGGTGCTGGTCAGCGTGTACTGATAGTCGGAATCGCTCTGTCGGCCGCCGGCGCGCACGTCCTGGGCGGCGAACATGAAGAGGCGGATGCCGGGCACCGGGTACAGGGCGCGCCTGAGACGGTCGATCACCACCTGGGTCGAGACGTGGTCGCGCTCCTCCGGCGGCTTCAGGCTGATGTACATGATGCCGCGATTGGACGTCGCGCCGCCCGGCCCGCCGCCGCTGCCGACGGTCGAGCCGATGCCGGCCACGGCCGGGTCCTGCATCACAATGTCGGCGAGCCGCTGCTGCAGGCTCAGCATCGACTGAAAGGAGATGTCGGCCGAGGCGCGCGTCGCGCCGATGACGAAGCCGGAATCGTCGGTCGGGAAATAGCCCTTGGGGATCTTGATGTAGAGCGTGATTGTGAGGCCGATGGTGGCGAAGAACACCAGCAGCGTCAGCAGCGGATATTCGAGAACAGTGCGCAGGGTGCGGGTATAGAACGCGACGATGCGCGACAGCGAGCCTTCGATGATGCGGTCGAACAGGGTCGCCGTCCCGGACGTGGCCTCCCGAATGTAATGCGCGCAGATCATCGGCGTCACCGTGAGCGACACCAGGGTCGAGACCAGGATCGCGAAGGTCAGCGTCAGCGAGAACTCGCGCAGCAGCCGGCCGACGATGCCGTCCATGAAGATCAGCGGCGTGAAGGCCGCGATCAGCGACAGGCTGATCGACACAACGGTGAAGCCGATCTGCCGGGCCCCGTCCAATGCCGCCTGGAGCGGCCGCATGCCGTGCTCGAGATTGCGGTACATGTTCTCGATCATGACGATGGCGTCATCGACCACGAAGCCGACGGAGATCGCCAGCGCCATCAGCGACAGATTGTCGATCGAGAAGCCCGCGACCCACATGCCGGCGCAGGTCCCGGCCAGCGCCAGCGGCACGGAGATTCCAGCCGCGATCGTCGGCGTCAGCCGCCGCAGGAACACGAACACGACGACCATCACCAGGATGGCGGTCGCGAGCAAGGTCCACTGCATGTCGAGCACGCTGGCGCGGATCGTGCTGGTGCGATCGACCAAGGTGGAAATATCGACGCCGGCCGGGATCCATTGCTTCAACTCGGGGATCAGCGCCTTCACCCGGTCGACGGTGTCGATGACGTTGGCATCGCCCTGCTTGGTGATCTGGATCAGCACCGCCGGCTGCTTGTTGAACCAGGCGATCGAGCGGGCGTTGCGGACGCCGTCCTCGATGTCGGCGACGTCGGCCAGCCGGACGAAATTGCCGTTCGAGCTTTTGATGATGATGTCGCGGAACTCTTTCGCCGTTCGCATCTGCTTGTTGAGCGACAGCGTCTCGCTCTGGCGCTCGCCGTTGAAGATGCCGACGGGACCGAGCGGGTTGGCATTGATGATCGCGGTCCGCACGTCGTCGGTGGCGATGCCGGCGTTGGACAGCGCGACGGGGTTGAGCTGCACCCGCACCGCTGGCTGATCGGCGCCGGAAACCGTGACGTCGCCGACGCCCGGCACCTGCGAGATGCGCTGCGCCAGCACCGTATCGGCGACGTCGTAGATCGCGCTCGCCGACAGCGTCTTCGAGGTCAGCGCCAGCACGAACACGGGGGCGCCGGCGGTGTTGGCCTTGCGGAAGCGCGGCAACGTCGGCAAATCGCTCGGCAGGTCGACTAGCGATGCGTTGATCGCCGCCTGCACGTCGCGCGCGGCCTTGTCGATGTTGCGGCCGATGTCGAACTGGAGCTGGATGTTGGTGGTGCCGAGCGACGACGTCGAAGTGATCTGGTTGATGCCCGCGATCTCGCCGAGCCGGCGCTCCAGCGGCGACGCAACAGTCGCGGCCATCACGGAGGGGTCGGCGCCCGGACGGCTGGCCGAGACGAAAACGGCCGGGAAATCGACGTTCGGGACCGAGGCGACGGGAAGGAACTCGTAGGCGACCCCACCCAGCAGGAACAACCCGATCGACAGCAGCGTGGTCGCGACCGGGCGGCGGATGAAGGGCTCCGAGATCGATGCCATCACTGCATCCCCTCGGTCGCGCCCGCGACGGGCGGGCCGCCGGATTCCGCCGGCGGCAGCGCCTGCTCGAGGCGGCGGTTGATGCGGTCGAGCGCGAGGTAGATCACCGGCGTGGTGTAGAGCGTCAGCAACTGGCTCAGCAGCAAACCGCCGATGATGGAGATGCCGAGCGGAAAGCGCAGCTCGGCGCCGGTGCCGCTCTCGATCGCCAGCGGCAGCGCGCCGAACAGCGCGGCCAGCGTTGTCATCATGATCGGGCGGAAGCGCAGCAAGCAAGCCTGCACGATCGCCTCATGCGGCGGCATGCCTTGGTTGCGCTCCGCTTCCAGAGCGAAGTCGATCATCATGATCGCGTTCTTCTTGACGATGCCCATCAACAGGATGATGCCGATCAGGCCTATCACCGAGAGGTCCTGCCCGCACAGCATCAGCGCCAGGATCGCGCCGACGCCGGCTGACGGCAGCGTGGACAGGATCGTGATCGGGTGGATGTAGCTCTCATAGAGCACGCCGAGCACGATGTAGATCGTGATCACCGCGGCGAGCAGCAGCCAGGGCTGGCCGGCAAGCGCCTTGGAGAATTCCGCGGCGTCGCCGGCATAGACGCCGACGATGCTGTTGGGCATCTCGATCCGGGTCTCGATGGTCTTCACGGCCTCGACGGCATCGCCGAGCGCCGCGCCCGGCGCGAGGTTGAAGCTGAGCGAGATCGACGGGAATTGCGCCTGGTGCGAGATCGCCAGCGGTGCGGTGGTCCGGGTCAGCGTCGCGACGGCGGACAGCGGCACCTGCGCGTTGGGCGCGCCGGCGGTCGCGCTCGCCCCGCCCGGCAGATAAAGCTTCGACAGGACCGAGGGATCGCGCTGGTACATCGGCAGCGCTTCCAGCACCACGCGATACTGGTTGGCCTGGCCGTAGATGGTCGAGATCTGGCGCTGCGCGAAGGCGTCGTTGAGCGTGTCGGTGATGCCCTGCAGGCTGACGCCAAGCTGGCCGGCCCGCGTGCGGTCGACAGTGAGCTGCGCCCGCAATCCGCCTTCCTGCGCCTCCGAGGAGACGTCGCGGAACAGCGGATCGCGCCGCATCTCGGCGACCAGCTTGCGCGCCCATTCCGACACCAGCGCCGCGTCGGTGCCGGTCAGCGTGTACTGGTATTGCGAGCGGCTCGACTGGGTCGAGATCTGCACGTCCTGCACCGGCTGGAAATAAACGGTCATGCCGGGGATGCCTGATACCGTCTCCTTCAGCCGGGCGATAACCGCGCTGACATCGTCGCGCCGCTCGCCACGAGGTTTCAGCGTCATGACAAGTCGCCCGACATTGGTGGTCGGGTTGACCGAGCCGGCGCCAATGACCGAGACCACGCCGGTCACATCAGGGTCGGCCTTGATGGCGTCGGCGGCCTCGCCCTGCCGCTTCTGCATCTCCGCGAACGACACGTCGGCACCGGCTTCCGTCACCGCCGTGATCGAGGCGGTGTCCTGCAGCGGCAAAAAGCCCTTCGGCGCGACGACGTAGAGAACCAGGGTTGCCACCAGCGTAGCAAAAGTCACGACCAGCGTAGCGCGCTGACGTTCCAGCACCCACAGAAGCGTCCGGTGATAACCCTCGACGGTCCGGTCGATGAAGCGGCTGATCGCAGCCAGTCCCGGTACCGCCAGTTCCTCATGAGCGTGCTTGAGCAGCCGCGAGCACATCATCGGCGTCAGCGTCAGCGAGACCACGGCCGAGGTCACGACCGCGATCGTCAGCGTCAGCGCGAATTCGCGGAACATGCGACCCACAAGGCCCGACATGAACAACAGCGGGATGAACACCGCGATCAACGACACCGTCAGCGAGATCACGGTGAAGCCGATTTCGCTGGCGCCCTTGAGCGAAGCCTCCATCGCGCCGTCGCCGTTCTCCATGTGACGGACGATGTTCTCGATCATCACGATGGCATCGTCGACGACGAAGCCGGTGCCGATCGTGAGTGCCATCAGCGACAGATTGTCGAGGCTGAAGCCGGCGAAATACATGATGCCGAAGCTGGTGATCAGCGACAGCGGCAGCGCTACGCCGGCGATCAGCGTGGCGCGTAGCGAGCGCAGGAACAGCAGCACCACCAGCGTCACCAGCACGACGCTCAGCATCAGCGTGAACTGCACGTCGCGGACCGAGGCACGGATGGTGACGGTGCGATCGGAGACGATGGTGAGGTTCACCCCGGCCGGAATAGCGCGCTGGACCTTTGGGATTTCCGCGCGGATCTGGCTGACGACGTCGATCACATTGGCGCCGGGCTGACGCTGGATGTCGATAATGACGGCAGGCGAACCCTGGTACCAGCCGCCGGTGCGGTCGTTCTCCAGCCCGTCGACGATCTGCGCGACGTCGGCGATGGTGACAGGCGAGCCGTTGCGGTACGCGATGATCACAGGCTTGTAGGCGTCGGCGGCGGCGATCTGGTCGTTGGCGGCGATGATGTAGGATTGCTGCGCGCCGTCGAGCGAGCCTTTCGGCCCCGAGACGTTGGCATTGGCGATCGCGGTGCGCAGATCCTCCATGGCGATGCCATAGGCAGCCAACCGCGCCAGATCCGCCTGGATGCGAACCGCCGGCTTCAGCCCGCCGAGCACCGAGACCCGTCCGACGCCGGAGATCTGGCTCAAACGTTGCGCCAAAAGCGTGTCGGCGATGTCGCTCATCGCCCGCATCGAGATCGTGTCGGAGCGAAGCGCCAAAGTCATCACCGGCGCATCGGCCGGATTCACCTTGGCGTAGGTCGGCGGATAAGGCAGCGTTTTTGGCAAGACGCCGGCCGCGGCATTGATCGCGGCCTGGACATCCTGGGTCGCACCGTCGATGTCGCGGTTGAGATCGAACTGGAGCGATATCTGGCTGACGCCGAACGAACTCGTCGAGTTCATCGCCGACAGCGACGGGATCTGGCCGAGCTGCCGCTCCAGCGGCGCGGTGATCAGCGAGGCGATCACGTCGGGGCTCGCGCCGGGCAATTGCGTCGTCACCTGCACGGTCGGGAAGTCGACCTGCGGCAACGCAGAGACCGGCAGCGCGAAATAGCCCAGCAGCCCGCCGATCAGAAGCGCGATGCCAAGCAGCGAGGTCGCGATCGGCCGTCGGATGAAGGGTTCGGAGACGCCCATGGGATACGCCTGCCGCTCAGGCGGCTGTTGTCGGGATCATGGCTGCTTGGCTCCACTTCCCGATGCTCCCGGCCCTGGTGCCGGTCCGGTCTGGCCCTTCTGGTCGCCTTCGCTGCTCTTCCGCTTGGCGCGAAACTCGCCGTCCTTGCCTTGTCCGTCCTTCTGGCCGTCTTTTGCACCATCCTTCTTCTGACCATCCGGCCCGCGCGAGCGCTTGCGCGGTGCGAGATCGGCCGACGGGGTCTGGTCGTCGCGGCCGATGACCACCTTGGAGCCGTCGGACAGATTGGCAAAGCCCGTGGTGACGACCTTGTCGGTCGCCGACAGGCCGCTCGCAATGACGGCGTCATGCTCGTTCTGCTGTGTCACCGTCACGGGCTTGGCCGAGACGACATTGTCCTCGCTGATGACATAGCTGAAGGTGCCGATCGGTCCGCGCTGCACGGCCGAGGTCGGCACCACCAGTGCCTGCATCAAGGTCTCGACCTTGAGGCGGACATTGACGAACTGGCCCGGCCAGACCTGGTAATTGGCGTTGGGGAATTCGGCCTTGAGCTTGAGCGTGCCGGTGGTCTGATCGACCTGGTTGTCGATGCCTGTGAGCTTGCCGCTGTCGATCACGGTGATGCCGTCATTGCCGAATACGTCGACCGCAAGCGTGCCCTTCGACGCGGCCGCGTTGACCCGCATGATCTGCTGTTGCGGCAGGCTGAACCACACCGCGATCGGCTGCAATTGCGTGATGACGACGAGGCCCGTGATGTCGGAGGCGTGGATGATGTTGCCCTGGTCGACCTGGCGCAGGCCGGCTCGACCCGAGAGCGGCGCCACGATCTTGGTGTAGCTCAGCGTCGCCGCTGCATTGTCGATCGCGGCCTGGTCGGCCTTCACCAGCGCCTCGGTCTGTGCGACCAGTGCGCGCTGGGTGTCGGCTTGCTGCTTGGAGCCGGCGTTGGACGCAGCCAACTGCTCGTAGCGTGTGAGGTCGATACGCTGGTTGGCGAGCTGGGCCTGGTCCTGCGCCTTCTTGGCAACGACCTGGTCATACGTCGCCTGATAGAGCGCCGGGTCGATCTCGCCAAGCACGTCGCCCTTCTTGACCTCCTGGCCTTCCGTGAAGTTGACCGCGATCAGCTTGCCGTCGACCTGCGAGCGCACGGTCACGGTGTTGAGTGCGCGGATCGCGCCGACGCCGTCGAGATAGACAGGAACGTCCTGGACTCGCGGGCTCGCCGCCAGCACCGGCACCGGCAGATCGGGCCGCTGGTTGCGGTTGTTCGCCTGCGGCTGCTGATGCGTAGCGGTCCAGCCGAGATAGCCAAGCCCGCCGAGGATCGCGAGCGTGATCAGGGTCATGACGAAGCCGCGGCCGCGCGACTTTTTCGCCGTCCCTTCTTTCGCGCCTTGCTTCGTGTCCGGCTTAAAGAGCATTGACCGGTTTCTCCATCCTCGGCTCCCAGCCGCCGCCGAGCGCCTGATACAGGCTGACGATAGCAAGAAGCCGGGCAAGTTGCGCCTGCGACAGCGCGTCTTCCGCCTGAAACAGGGTCAGTTGGGTATTGAGCACGGTCACGATGTCGGCAGTGCCGGCGCGCAATTGCTGCTCGGAGAGATCGAACGCGCGGCGCGAGGCGGTCAGGACATCACGCTGCAATTGCAGCTTGATCGTAGTCTGCTTGATCGAGAACAGCGCATTGTCGACATCGGCAAACGACTGGATGATGGTCTTGCGGTAGGTCTGGAGCAATTCGTCCTGCCGCGCCTTGGCAAATTCGAAATTGCCGAGGATCTTGCCGCCGTCGAAGATCGGCTGCGCCGCGCTGCCGACGAGCTGGAAGAACGCCGCATGCGGCTGGAACAGCGACACCAGCGCTGAACTCTGATAGCCGCCATTGCCGGTGAGCTGGATGGTCGGAAAGAACTGCGCACGGGCATTGCCGATGTTCGCGGTGGCCGAGGCAAGCTGCGCCTCCTGACGTCGAATATCCGGCCGCTGCGTCAGAAGCTCCGACGGCAGGCCGGGCGTGACGCGCGGGATCGCGATGTTGTTCAGGGAGCCGCCGAGCACACGCACGCTCTCCGGCGGCCGCGACACCAGCACCGCGAGCGCGTTGACGTTCTGGTCCAGCGTCTGCCGCAACGGCGGCACCAGCGCCTTCTGGTTGGCGAGCACGCTCTCCTGCTGTGCGACGTCGAGATCGGTGCCGGTGCCGGCCTTGCGGCGCTCGCGGATGGCATCGAGGATGCGCTGGGCGCTCGCAATGTTGCGCTGGGCGGTGCGAAGGCGGTCCTGCGAGGCCAGCACCTGGAAATAGGCGTTGGCGACACCTGCCAGCGTCGTCAGCGTGACGACGTCGCGGTCGAAGCGGTTGGCGTTGGCGGTCTCTTCGGCCGTTTGCAGCGCATCGCGGTTCTGGCCCCAGAAGTCGAGCTGGTAGCTCGCGCTGAGCGAGGCCGAGTAGTTGACGACCTCGCGGCCGCCATTGGTGAGACCGGAGGACGACGAGCCCGAGGTGCGCGAATAGGTCTCCGACCCGCCCCCTGACAGGCTCGGCAGCAGTGCCGCGCCCGCTTGCCGCGCCTGAGCGTCGGCCTGGACGATGCGCGCGACGGCGGCGGCGATGTCGAGGTTGACGGTGTGCGCCTCCTCCATCAGTTGCGTCAGCTCCGCCGAGCGGAAGCCGCGCCACCAATCCAGCGTGGGCGGCGCATCGGCCTTGCCGGCGTATTTGTACTGCGTGGGAACGTCGAGCGTCGGATCCGGTAGATCCTGCGTCAGCACGCAAGCGCCCGAACCGGCGGCGAGGCAAAGCACTGCAAGCCAGCGCGTCGCGCGGCGCGCCCGGGACGCGGAACCTGGAGACCGCCACACGGCGATCGCAGGAACATCCTGTGTCACATCCACCCCCCGCCGGGCAGATCGAGCCGCCACCGCGACGGATTAGCCGATTCGCGGCTGGACAGTCGGGGGTCTCTGGATAACTCGTTCACAGCGGTGATGCCTTCTGCGGAACCGGACACCCATCCTAGCCGGGCGCGGAACAGCGGGACAGTCCCGCAGTTGCGAGATGGCCGCCAAAATGCGACGATTCCAAAACTATGAAAATATAAAAGCCACTGTCCTGCAGGTGTTTCTTGAATTCCAAAGCCATTCCGGACCGCGTTCAAGCTTACCAAGATTTCATGTGATATTGCCGCCACACCGATGCCAATCCCCTCAATCCGCCCGCACCGCTCGCGATGCGGCTTCAACGCAGTCCAGAAGCCAGGCCGGACCAGTCGCACGAAGTCGATTGTCGAAAACGAATAGGCATACGTCGCGCAGATATGTCTGCCGCCTTCCGCACGTTATCCACGCTCGCAGACATCGGCGCGTCCCGGCCAAAGGCGAGGATGGGTCGTGAGAGTGCTGACGACGACCGTTATTTTCCATGTCCAGGCAGAGACCGGCCATATCCTCCTACCGAAGCCCGCCACGTAGCCCAGCATTCATCCTCGGCGATTGCTGCACGGAAAAATGTCACTGCTTCGGCGGGCACTTCCGCTTGTTTCGCCGCAGCGCAAAAGCCTTCCCCTTTTGCCTCCCAAGCACTAGGTTCTGGCCAACCTGATCAACCCCTTTGCCAGTGATTTCCCCTGACATGACCATCAAAAACGACGTTGTCGAAGCCATCGGCAACACCCCGCTGATCAAGCTCAAGCGTGCTTCCGAACTGACCGGATGCACCATCCTGGGCAAGGCCGAGTTCATGAATCCCGGCCAGTCGGTCAAGGACCGCGCCGGCAAATGGATGATCCTGGAGGCGGAGAAACGCGGCGAGCTCAAGCCGGGCGGCCTCGTGGTGGAAGCGACGGCCGGCAACACGGGCATCGGGCTCGCGGTCGTCGCGAGCGCCCGCGGCTACCGTACGCTGATCGTGATTCCGGAAACGCAGAGCCAGGAGAAGAAGGACTTTTTGAAGCTGTGCGGCGCCGAGCTCCTGGAATCGCCGGCCCTGCCCTATTCCAATCCGAACAACTACCAGCACGTCGGCCGCCGTCTCGCCGACGAGCTGCGCAAGACCGAGCCTAATGGCGTGCTGTTCGCCGACCAATGGAACAACCTCGACAATGCGAAGGCGCATTACGAATCCACCGGCCCCGAGATCTGGGACCAAACCGGCGGCAAGGTCGACGGTTTCGTCTGCTCGGTCGGCAGCGGCGGCACGCTGGCCGGCATCAGCCGCTATCTGAAAGAGAAGAGCAAGGACGTCAGGATCGCCTGCGCTGATCCGCATGGCGCCGGCATGTATGAATATTTCAGAACGGGCGATGCCAAGGCGACGCCGGGCGGCTCGATCACCGAAGGCATCGGCCTCAACCGGGCGACCGCAATCGTCGAAAGCGCGAAGGTCGATGACGCCTATCTCATTCCCGATGCCGAAGCGGTGACGGTGATCTACGAACTACTCCAGCACGAAGGCCTGTGTCTCGGCGGCTCCACCGGCATCAATATTGCCGGCGCGATGCGTCTTGCAAAGCAGCTCGGACCGGGCAAGACGATCGTCACCGTGCTTTGCGATTCCGGCAGCCGTTACCAGTCGAAGCTGTTCAATGCGGACTTCATGCGCGCCAAGAACCTTCCGGTGCCGGAATGGCTGGAGAAGCGCAGCAACATCAAGCTACCGTTCGTCTAGCCCCAGGTCGACCGCGACGATCCCTGCGACACCCGTGCGAGACGCTCGTTCGATAGCGAGGGCCTGACCTCGCGCGTGCGCGGCGGGAGGGGAGCGCCGTAGGAGCCTTCGCTGTCGCCGGTCGGCCAGAACATGAGCGCGAGCATCAGCGCGAGGTTGACGAGCGCGCCGACCGCCGTTGCCTGGTGCTCCCGCCCGATCGCCCAGGCCGGAAACCGGCCCGCGACGACATGATCGACGATCATGAGCGCGAACCAGGCCGGCACCACGCAGACCGGATCCCAGCCGATGTCGCGGATGCGCATCGATTGCAGCGTGAAGGTCGCCACTCCGAAGAAGACGATCGCAGCGATGATCGCCCAGCTCCTGGTGAGGTCTTCCGGCCGGATCGCACTGGGCGAGGTGCTGCGCAGCACGGCCATTGCGATCGCAAAACAGATCGCCGTCATCACGATCGCAAGCGCGACCGAGGCGAGGAAGAAATGCAGCCGCCCGAGCCGGGCGTTCAAGCCGCAGACGAAACCGAGCATTGGCGCACCTTTTTGGCGCATAGGCACAGAAACAGCTTTCGGAGCCATGAACCGGCGCGCCCGTACCCCAGCTCATGGTTTCCGGACGACTAAGCTGGCCTGCGCGATTTGATGCTTCGCCGCGGACGGCAGGGTCAGGCGCCCTCGCCAACCTTCGAAGCCGCGGCACAATAGTCGCCCCAGAACTGGCGATAACCCGCCTCGACCCTTTGCGTGTAGATTTCGACATTGCCGGCGGGCGAACTCGCGATCCGAGCCGGCAACTCCGCGCGCAACTTCGCCAGATGCGCCGGCTGTGTCGCATATCGGCAGGCGATTGCGGCATAGCCGTCGTCGTCCTCTGCGACCCAGTCGTCGAGACCGACGGCAGCCACGATCGAGCCGCCGGCGCGCGACGAGGCGCCGTTGCCGAGCTTGGCCACGACGGGCACGCCCGCGTAGAGCGACTCCCAGGTGCTGACGCCACCGTTTTGCGGGAACGTATCGAGCGATATGTCGACATTCGCAAACGCCAGCAGATGCTCATGACGCGGGGTCGAGCCCAGGCAGATGACATTTTCTTCGGCAATGCCCCGTGCCACGAACCGCGCGACCAGGCTGTCGCGCAGCAAGGGATCGTCGAGCAGAGTATGCTTGATGATGATCCTCGATCCGGTCACCGCTCGCATCACTTTCGACCACACGCGGATGGCCTCGTCCGAGATCTTGTAGATGCGGTTGAACACGCCGAAAGTCACATAGCCGTTGCGGAGCATGGGAAGCTCCGAAGGCGGCACGTCCAGGATCGGATCGGTCGTGATCAGACACGGCAGATCATGAACCTTTTCGGCCAGCAGATGGCGCGCCGACGGCGGAATGAAAATCGGATCCGCAAGCAAATAGTCCATGGTCTGAAGCCCGGTCCCGGTCGCATGTCCGAAACCGGTGACCTGGACGGGAGCCGGCTTCCGCGCGAAAACAGGGAGCCTGTTCCCGGTCGAATGCCCCGAGACATCGATCAGGATATCGACCTTGTCGGCTTGAATGCGATCGGCCAGCTCGTCGTCCGAAAGCTGCCAGGCGTCGACCCAGACGTCCGCCGTCGACTTGAATTGGGCGGTCATCTCGTCTCGTAACGGCGAACACGAGTAGCAAACGATCTCGAACCTGGTGTGATCATGATGGCGCAGCACCGGCAGCAGGCCGAACGCCGCCGAGTGGTACCAGAACTCGGCAGCGACATATCCAATTACGATCCTTCTGTCCGGATCGAGCTGCCGGGGTGAGAGCTTCCGTTGCGGCAATCTGGCGCCGATCGCGTCCCACCAATGTTTTCGCGCGGCCTGCTGGACCGCGAAATCGGCATCGGAGAGAAAGTCCAGAAAGTAGATCTTCCGCGCGATCAGGTCCGCATGATCAGGCGCCATTGCCAGCGCGGCGTCGAGATGTTCGATCGCGGATGCGATCTCACCCTGTTGTGCAAAACAGGCGCTCAGCAGCGTCATCGCGATCGCGGAGCGCGGATTTTCCTCGAGCAAGGTCGTGCAGGCCAGGATCGCCTGCGCCGTATTCCCTGCGTTGAGCGAGACTTTCGCCTTCCCTTCCAAGGCCACCTCGAGCTTGGGCGAAAGCGCAAGTGCTGCATCAAAATCCGCGGCCGCCCGTTCCGACCGCGACAGCTCGAGATTGAGCCGTCCGCGGTGTGCCAGGGCCTTGGCCGAATTGGGCCTGATCGTGAGCGCCGCTGCGAGCGCGGCTTCCGCCTCATCGTAGTGCTTGAGGTCAATGCTGACCGTGCCTTTGCCGACGAGCGCTTCCGCGTGACGGGGCTGAAACAACAAGGCGCGATCGAAACTTTGCTTGGCGCGGTCGAACCGGTGCAGCGCCAGCTCGGCAATGCCACGGTTGCAAAGCGCGTCGGCAAAGTCCGGCTTCAGCGCAATGGCGCGATCGTACAGTTCGATGGCCTGTTCGGGCAGGCTCAAGTGGAGCAAGGTATTGCCAAGGCTGGTGAGGGCCAGCACGAAATTCGGCTTCAGCGCGATCGCCTTCTCCTGACATGCGCGGGCTGCATCAAATTGCCTGAGGTCCAGGTGCACGGTCGCGAGATTGTTATAGGCCTCGTGCGAACGCGGATCGATCGCGATCGCACGCTCGAGCAGCTGTCGCGCCTCCTCGATGCGCCCGCCATGACGCACGCACAGGCCGAGCAGGTGAGTGGCGTCGAAATGATCGGGCACAGCTTGCAGGATCTGGCGGCAGAGAGCATCCGTCTCCGCATATCGGCCCTGGCCATAGGCGCTCGCCGCAGCGGCGATGATGGTGTCCGCCTGCTTCTTCAATTTCTTCTGCAATCGCGCGTTCTGGAATGCGCGCGCGCCGGCGCCGCTGCTCTGCAAGGTATCTCTCCGGAGGATGGCCCGGGAAGAGTCTAGCTGATTCGCAAGCGTCACCGGCCGGTCAGCCGGCCCGGCAACATCCGGGATTTCCGGTTATCAGCGCAGGAACTGGCTCAGGAACAGCTTCGTGCGGGCTGCCTACGCAACGTCGCCGCCTTCGGAGGCGGCGGCACAATAGTCGCGCCAGAACTGGCGATAGCCCGCCTCGACCTCACGCGTGTAGATTTCGACATTGCCGGCCGGCGAAGCTGCGATCTGGGCCGGCAACTCGGCACGCAGCTTCGCCAGATGAGAGGGCTGCGCCGCATATCTGCAGGCGATCTCGGCATAGCCCTCGTCATCCTCGGCGACCCAGTCGCCGAGACCGACGGCAGCCACGATGGAGGCGCCGGCGCGCGAGGAGGCGCCGTTACCGAGCTTGGCTACGACTGGAACGCCCTTGTAGAGCGATTCCCAGGTGCTGATGCCGCCATTCTGCGGGAACGTATCGAGGGAAATATCGACCTTGGCAAAGGCCAGCAGATGGTCGTTGCGCGAGGTCGAGCCCATGCAGGTAATATTCTCTTCGGCAATGCCCAGTGCCACGAAACGCGCGATCAGGCTATCGCGCAGCAAGGGATCGTCGAGCAGACCGTGCTTGAGGATGATCTTGGATCCCGGCACCTCTCGCATCACGCGCGACCAGACACGGATCGCAGCATCCGATATCTTGTAGATGCGGTTAAACACACCGAAGGTAACGTAGCCGTTGCGAAGCATCGGAAGCTCGGAGGGCTGCAGATCCGAGACCGGCTCAATCGTGATCAGGCACGGCAGATCGTGGATTTTCTCGGCAAACAAATGCCGAACCGAGGGCGGAATGAAAATGGGATCCGCGAGCACATAGTCCATGGTCTGAAGGCCCGTGCCTGTCGCGTGTCCGAAGCCCGTGACCTGGATGGGGGCAGGCTTCCGCGCGAAAACAGGGAGCCTGTTACCGGTCGTGTGCCCCGAAACGTCGATCAGGATATCGACATTGTCCGCCTGAATACGATCGGCCAGTTCGTCGTCCGACAGCTGCCAGGCGTCGACCCAGACGTCCGCCAGTGACTTGAACTTGGCGGTGTACTCATCCTGTGTCGGCCAGCAGTAATAGCAGATGATTTCAAATCTGGCGTGATCATGATGATTCAACACCGGCAGCAAGGTGAGCGCCGCCGAGTGTTGCTGGAATTCAGAGGCAACATAGCCGACCACAATCCGCTTTTCGGGATCGAGCGGCCGCTTCGGCAGTTCCCGTCGCGGCAGCTTGGCGCCGATCAAGTCCCACCAATCTCTTCGCACCGCCTGCTGGACCACGAAATCGGCCTCTGCGCGGTAGTCCTGCAAGAAGATCTTGCCCCTGATCGCTTCCGAATAGTCCGGTCTGATCGCCAGCGCGGCATCGAGATATTCGATCGCGGTGTCGATCTCTCCCTGGTGTGAATAAGCGAATCCCATCAGGGCCACTCCGATCTCGGAGCGCGGATTTTGCTCGATCAAGCTCGTGGCGGCCGCAATGGCCTGCGCGGTCTTTCCCTGCAGGAGGCAGGTCTGTGCCTTGCCCCGGAGGGCCAGTTCGAGCTTGGGCGAAATCGCAAGCGCCGCATCGAAATCCGCGAGCGCCTGGTCCAGGCGCGACAGTTCGAAATGGAGCCGCCCGCGCTGGGCCAGGATTCTCGCCGAACCGGGCTTGATCGCGAGCGCCAGGGCAAACTTGGCCGCCGCCTCGTCGTGGTGCCGAAGCTCCATGCTGACCATGCCCTTGCCGACGATTGCCTCCGCGTGATGCGGCTGAAACAGCAGGGCGCGATCGAAACTGTCCTTGGCGCGCGCGAACTGTCCAATCATCATCTCGACCATGCCGCGATTGCAGAACGCGTCGGCACAGTCCGGTTTGGCTTTGATTGCGCGCTCGTGCAGATCGATTGCCTGTCCGAACAGCCCCAAATGCATCAGCGTGTTGCCGAGATTGGTCAGCGCGACCGCGAAATTCGGTTTCAGCGCGATGGCCCTCTCCTGGCACCGCTGCGCCTCCTCGTAGTTGCCGAGGTCGAAATGCACGGTCGCGAGGTTATTATGGGCATCGTGCAAACGGGGATCGATGGCAATCACGCGCTCAAGCAGCTCTTGCGCCTCCTCCAGGCGCCGGCCGTCATGCGCGCACATGCCGAGCAGGTGCGTAGCATCGACATGATCCGGAAGCGCTTTGAGTATCTCACTGCAGAGCGTCTCGGTCTCGGCATATCGGCCCTGGCCATAGGCGGCCGCAGCGGCGGAGAGGACGGCGTCCGCCTGCTTCATCAATTTCTTCTGCAATCGCGCGTTCTGGAATGCGCGCGCGCCGCCGCCGCTGCTCTGCAAGGTGTCTCTCCGGAGGATCGCCCGGGAAGAGTCTAACTGATTCGCAAGCCCGGCCGGCCGGTCGGCTGGCGCGGTGATACCCCCGGGATTTCCCGGGGCTCAGCGCAGTATCTGGTTCAGGAACCACAATAGTCGCGCCAGAACTGGCGGTAAGCCGCTTCGACCTCGCGCGTGTAGAGTTCGACATTGCCGGCGGGCGATGCCGCGATCCGAGCCGGCAACTCGGCGCGCAACTTCGTCAGATGAGCGGGCTGCGCCGCATATTTGCATGCGATCGCCGCATAGCCGTCGTCGTCCTCGGCGACCCAGCCGTCGAGACCGACGGCAGCCACGATCGACCCGCTGGCACGCGACGAGGCCCCGTTGCCGAGCTTGGCGACGACCGGAACGCCCCCATAGAGCGATTCCCAGGTGCTGACGCCGCCGTTTTGCGGGAACGGATCGAGCGAAATGTCGACGTTCGCAAAGGCCAGCAGATGCTCATGGCGCGAGGTCGAGCCCAGGCAGACGATGTTCTCCTCGGCAACGCCCTGCGCCACGAAACGCGCGACCAGTTTGCCGCGCAGCAAGGGATCGTCAAGCAGGGTATGCTTGATGATGATCTTCGAACCCGTCACCTCGCGCATCACTGTCGACCACACGCTCATGGCCTCGTCCGAGATCTTGTAGATGCGGTTGAACACGCCGAAGGTTACATAGCCGTTGCGGAGCATCGGAGGCTCCGAAGGCGGCACATCCAGGATGGGATCGATCGTGATCAGGCACGGCAGATCATGAACCTTTTCGGCCAGCAGATGGCGCGCCGAGGGCGGAATGAAGATGGGATCCGCGAGCACATGGTCCATGGTCTGAAGGCCGGTACCGGTGGCGTGTCCGAATCCCGTGACCTGGATGGGGGCCGGCTTGCGGGCGAAGACATGGAGCCTGTTGCCGGTCGAATGCCCGGACACGTCGATCAGAATATCGATCCCGTCGCCCTGGATGCGATCGGCCAGTTCGTCGTCCGAAAACTGCCAGGCGTCGACCCATACGTCCGCCGTCGATCTGAATTTGTCGGTCATCTCGTCTCGTAACGGCGAGCACGAGTAGCAGACGATCTCGAACCTGGCGTGATCATGATGGCGCAGCACCGGTAACAGAGCGAACGCTGCCGAGTGGTTCCTGAATTCTGACGCGACATATCCGATCGAGATCCGCTTGTCCGGATCGAGCTTACGAGGCGACAACGCCCGTTGCGGCAGTTTGGCGCCGATCGCGTCCCACCAATGTTTTCGCGCGGCCTGCTGGACAGCAAAATCGGCGCCTGGGAGATAGTCCAGAAGGAAGATCTTGCGCCCGATCAAGTCCGCATAGTCCGGCGCGATTGCCAGCCCAGCGTCGAGATGCCCGAGCGCCGTCGCGATCTCTCCCTGGCTCGCATAGCAGGAAGCCAGAAGCGCAATTCCGATGTCGGACCGCGGATTTCCCTCGAGCAATGTCTGGACGGCCGCCATCGCCTCCGCCGTGTTGCCCTTGAGAATGTTGACTTGCGCCTTTCCCTGCAAGGCCACTTCGAGCCTTGGCGAAAGCGCCAGCGCCGCGTCGAAGTCAGCGAGCGCCTGCTCCAGCCGCGACAGATCGAGATTGAGCCGACCGCGCTGCGCGAGAATCTTCGGTGAATCCGGCTTGATCGCGAGCCCTGCTGCGATGGCGGCGGCCGCCTCTTCGTAATGCCGGAGCTCGATGCACACCATGCCCGTGCCCGCGATCGCCTCCGCATGACGCGGCTGAAACACCAGAGCGCGATCGAAACTCTCCTTGGCGCGCTCGAACTGGCCCTTGATCAGCTCCGCCATGCCGCGATTGCAGAATGCATCGGCATAGTCCGGCTTCAGCCTGATAGCGCGTTCGTGCAGTTCGATCGCCTGCTCGCCGAGGCCGATGTGCAGCAGCGTATTGCCGAGATTGGTCAGAGCGATCGGAGAATTCGGCTTCAGCGCAATGGCCTTCTCCTGGCATGCGCGGGCGTCCTGAAATTTTTGGAGATTGAAATACACGGCCCCGAGATTGCCATGGGCATCGGGCGAACGCGGATCGAGCGCAATCGCGCGCTCGAGCAGCTGTTGCGCCTCGTCGAGCCGCCCGCCATCATACGCGCGCAGGCCGAGCAGGTGTGCGGCGTCGAAATGATCCGGAACCTCCGTCAGAATCTGACGGCAGAGCGTCTCAACCTCCGCATATCTGCCTTGTCCGAGCGCCTGAACCGCGACGGACATGACCGCGTCCGCCTGCTTCTTCAACTTCTTCTGCAATCGCGCGTTCTGGAATGCGCGCGCGCCGGCGCTGCTCTGCAAAGTCTCTCTCCGGAGGATGGCCCGAAAAGAGGCTAGCCGATTCGCATGGTGCCAGGCTGGCGGGGCAGTTAGACCGACAAGGCCACCGGATCGCAGGTGCTCAGCGCAGGATCTGGCTCAGGAACAGTTTTGTGCGGGCGTGCTGCGGGGCCGCGAAGAACTCGTTGGGCGTGTTGGCCTCGATGATCTGGCCGGCGTCCATGAACACCACGCGGTTGGCGACTTCGCGGGCAAAGCCCATCTCGTGCGTGACGACCAGCATGGTCATGCCCTCCTCGGCGAGGTCGACCATGGTATCGAGCACCTCCTTGACCATTTCGGGGTCCAGCGCCGAGGTCGGCTCGTCGAACAGCATCACCTTCGGGTTCATCGTCAGCGCGCGGGCGATCGCGACGCGTTGCTGCTGACCGCCGGACATCTGCCCCGGAAACTTGTTGGCCTGGTGCGGGATCTTGACCCGTTCCAGAAACTTCATCGCCGCCTCCTCGGCGTCCTTCTTGGGGATGTTGCGCACCCAGATCGGCGCCAGCGTGCAATTGTCCAGCACGGTCAGGTGCGGGAACAGGTTGAAGCTTTGGAACACCATGCCGACTTCGCGCCGCACGGCGTCGACGTGCTTGAGGTTCGGCCCGAGCTCGATACCGTCAACGACGATCTCGCCCTCCTGGAATTCCTCCAGCGCGTTGATACAGCGGATCAGCGTCGACTTACCCGAGCCTGACGGGCCGCAGATCACGATGCGCTCGCCCCTGCGGACCTCGAGGTCGATGTCGCGCAGTACGTGAAACTCGCCGTACCATTTGTTCAGGCCGGAAATCTTGACGATGGAGTCGGACATGGTGAGCTCAATCAGTTGCGGCGGTGAGCGTTGAGGCGGTGTTCGACGAAGAGCGAGTAGCGCGACATCCCAAAGCAGAAGATGAAGTAGATGATCCCGGCGAAGGCAAAGCCGGTGAACGCGGTCGACGGCGACGACCATTTCGGGTCCGAGAACGACGCCCGCAGCGAGCCCAGGAGATCGAACAGCGCCACGATCGAGACCAGCGAAGTGTCCTTGAACAGCGAAATGAAGCTGTTGACGAGGTTCGGAATGACGTGGCGCAGCGCCTGCGGCAGCACGATCAGCGAGCTCGTCTTCCACCAGGACAGCCCCAGCGCCGCAGCCGCCTCGCCCTGCCCGCGCGGGATCGCGGCCAGCCCGCCGCGGACGTTCTCGGCCTGATAGGCGCCTGTGAACAGCGCGATGCCGATCAGCGCGCGGACGAGGCCGTCGACCGTGAAATTACCGGGCAGGAACAGCGGCAGCATGTAGGTGGCGAAGAACAGCACGGTGATCAGCGGCACGCCGCGCCAGAACTCGATGAAGGCGATCGAGAATATCCGGATCAGCGGAATGGTCGAGCGTCGCCCAAGCGCCAGCGCAATGCCGATCGGCAGCGAGGTGACGATGCCGGTGACGGAGACCACCAGCGTCACCAGAAGCCCGCCCCATAAATTCGTCGTGACGATCGGCAGTCCGCCGTGATCGAGCCCCATCAGCTCGATGACGATCGCGATGGCGACGAAGGTCGCGATGCTGGATGTCAGGGCCCGCACGCCGGTGCGAACGCCGCCGCCGAGAACGAAGGCGATCAGCGAGACGATCGCGGCCGTGATGGCGAAATCGACCCAGACCGACTGGCCTGTCCCCTGGAGCTGGTCACGCAGCCAGGTCAGCGGAAAGATCAGCCAGTAGATCGCAGTACCAACAAGCACGATGAAATTGCCGACGACCCACAACAGCGGCGCGGCAGCGGACGTCTTGCCGAGACTGAGCAGAGCCTGCCCGGCGCCGATGATGCTGTCGTCGAACAATTGCAGCAGGTCGGCTGTCGAACTCAGGCCAAATCCCTTGATGCCGCCGCCGTGCAGCAGAAAGAATGCAACCACTGGAAACGCGAAGAAGAACAGGCCGGCGTTCAGGCCTTTCGACGGCAACCGCGGAATGAGCAACGGCAACAACAGGACCACCGCCAGGACGAGCGTGAGGTTGACCCGCCAGCGTTCGGCCTCGGGGTAGAAGCCGTAGATCAGTTGCGGCAGCTTGGCCTGGATATAGGGCCAGCAGGCGCCGACCGCAAAGCCGGCGTTCTCTGCGAGGCAGGCCGTGCGATCCTTGCCGGTCCAGACTGCATCGACCACCAGGAACCTGACGGAAGGAATGATGGTGAACCAGAGCAGCAAGGCGCCGATGATCGTAAGCAGGACGTTGGTCGGCGAGTTGAACAGGCGCGTCCGCACGAGGCCGATGAAGCCCGTGGTCTTCACCGGCGCGGGGCGCTCATCGAGAAGGTCCTGGCGGACGAAGCTGGGCGAGGCGATATCGCTCATGCGCCGAGACTCCGGCTGACGCGCCAACCGTAGACGCTCATGATGGCGCTGGTGATCAGCGAGATCAGGAGATAGACGCCCATCGTCATGGCGATGATCTCGATGGCCTGCCCGGTCTGGCTCAGCGACGTGCCGGCGAACACGGAGACGAGGTCAGGATAGCCGATCGCGACGGCCAGCGACGAATTCTTGGTGAGATTGAGGTACTGGTTGGTCAGCGGCGGAACGATGACGCGCATCGCCTGCGGCACGACGACCAGGCGAAGCGTGGTGCCGCGGCTCAGGCCCAGCGACGATCCCGCTTCCATCTGTCCGCTGTGGACGGAAAGGATGCCCGCGCGCACGATCTCGGCGATGAAGGCGGCGGTATAGGTCGACAAGGCCAATGTCAGCGCCACGAACTCGGGGATGATCCGCGAGCCGCCCGCGAAATTGAAGCCCTTGAGCTGCGGCAACTCGAAGGTGAAGGGCAGACCTGATATCAGCATGGTGACGAGCGGCAGCCCGAACAGCAGGCCCAGCACATAAGGCCAGATCCGGATCATCTGTCCCCGCTGAAACAGCGCCCGGCGCGCATAGACGCGCAACGCCAGCGAAGCCACGATGCCGAATACCAGCACCGCCAGGAACGCCTCGAAGCCGCTCTCGCCGATCGGGCGGGGAATGACGAGGCCGCGATTGCTGACGAAGGCGATGCCGAACAGCGAAATGCTCTGCCGCGGATTGGGCAAGGCCGCGAGCACCGCCAGGTACCAGAACAGGATCTGGAATAGCAGCGGCAGGTTGCGGATCACCTCGACATAGATCTCGCCGACGCGCGCCACGAGCCAGTTGGGCGACAGCCGGCACAGCGCGACGATGAAGCCGATCAGGGTAGCAAAGACGATGCCCACCACCGAGACCACGAGCGTGTTGAGAAGCCCGACCACGAACACGCGCAGGAACGTGTCCGAGCCGGTATACGAGATCAGTGTCTGATTGACATCGAAACCGGCATTGTTCCCGAGGAAGCCGAAGCCGGCGGCAATGTGCTGGTTCTCGAGGTTGGCGCGGGCGTTGGAGATGATTTCATAGGCAATCCAGCCCAGGACCGCGGCAAAGGCAAACTGGACGGCGATGCCGTTCCAGCCTGTCTTGCCGCCCAGCACGCGCCTGATCTTCAGCGCGATCTGGGGCGGCGGTTTGCGAGCCTCGGTGCCCATCGCCGCTGCCAGCGGGTCAAGCGGGATCAGCGGATCGGCGGCGCGTACTGGAGACCGCCCTTGTTCCAGAGATTGTTGAGACCCCGATTGATGGCGAGCGGCGAGCCCGCGCCGACGTTGCGGTCGAACACTTCGCCGTAATTGCCGACGGCTTTCACGATGCGCACCACCCAGTCCTTGGTCAGGCCGAGCTGCTCACCGAAATTGCCGTCGGTGCCGAGGACGCGCTTCATCTCCGGATTTTCCAGCTTCGCCTTCTCGTCGACGTTCTTCGCGGTCACGCCGAGCTCTTCGGCGGTGATCATGGCAAACAGCGTCCATTTCACGATGTCGAACCATTGGTCGTCGCCGTGGCGCACCATCGGTCCGAGCGGCTCCTTCGAGATGATTTCCGGAAGCACCATGTGATCGCCGGGATTGGCAAGCTTCAGGCGGTTGGCGTACAGGCCCGACTGGTCGGTGGTGAAGACGTCGCAGCGTCCGGCCTCATAGGCCTTGACCGTTTCGTCGTTGGTGCCGAATGCGATCACCTCGTACTTCATGTTGTTGGCCTTGAAGTAGTCGGCGAGATTCTGCTCGGTGGTGGTGCCGGTCTGGACGCAGACCGAGGCGCTGTTGAGCTCGAGCGCAGAATTCACCTTGAGCGACTTCTTCACCATGAAGCCCTGCCCGTCATAATAGGTCACGCCGGTGAAGTTGGCGCCGAGCGAGGTGTCGCGCGAGATGGTCCAGGTGGTGTTGCGCGACAGCACGTCGACTTCGCCGGATTGCAGCGCCGTGAAGCGGTCCTTGGCGGAGAGCGGCACGTACTTGACCTTGGTCGGATCGTTGAAGATCGCCCCGGCGATCGCGCGGCAGACGTCGACGTCAAGCCCGGTCCAGTTGCCCTTGTCGTCGGGCGAGGAGAAGCCGGGCAGACCCTGGCTGACGCCGCAGGACAGCATGCCCCGGTCCTTGATGGTCTTGAGCGTTTGCGCATCGGCGGCTTGGGCAGTCAGGCCGGCGGCGAGAGCAAGAGTGAGAGCCAAGGTTACGCGTTTCATGGGCTTTAGGCCTTTCAAAGTCGTCTCAAGGTCTGGAACGTTGTCTTTGGGATCGTCTCTGCCAGGGCTAGCCGTATCAAGACCAGCCTTGCAAGAGTCATGCTGGAAAACCAAGAATCATGCTGGAAAACCTTGCCGATCACTCGCCGATCCCGGGAGGCCCATACCTTAATCCCCGCCGAAAGGCGCCCGCCGTTATGGCTGTGGCGCAAGGCCCGGTCAGGCGATGGATCGAAGCTCGCGGCAGGCCCCTCAACATGCAGCGACTGAATAGCACGTACGCATCTCAGAACGACTGGCGAGCCGGGTCAAGGGGTTGACGGGACTCTTCTGTGTTCTGTTATTAACGAGGGCGGCCCCCGGCCGTCCCGTCAGGCGCCGAGCGCCGAGCGGAAACGCGGTTTTGAAAGCAGACGCATGGATTCCTCGCACCCCTCCGAACAACACGCCGAGACCCGGCTGGTCACCTCCGGCCGCGACACCAAGGCGCAGAAGGGGTTCGTCAACCCGCCGGTCTTCCACGGCTCGACCGTGCTCTATCCGACCGCCGAGGACCTGCATGCTCATCGCGGCGAGTTCCAGTACGGCCGGCACGGCACGCCGACCACCCGAGCGTTCCAGGAGACCCTGATGGCGCTGGAGGGGCCGCAATGCGCCGGGGTCGGCATCGTGCCGTCCGGGCTGTCGGCGATCTCCACCACCCTGCTCTCGGTGCTGAAGGCCGGCGACCACATTCTGGTCTGCGACAACGTCTATCGGCCCTCGCGCAATTTCTGCAACGGCATGCTCACCCGCTTCGGCATCGAGACCACCTACTTCGATCCGATGATCGGCGCCGGCATCGACAAGCTGTTCAAGCCCAACACAAGCGCGGTGCTGGTCGAGGCGCCCGGCTCGCAATCGTTCGAGATGCCGGACATCCGTGCCATCGCAGAGGTCGCACATGCCCGCGGCGCGCTCGTCATCGACGATAACACCTGGGCGACGCCGCTCTATCACCGCTCGCTCGAGCAGGGCGTCGACATCAGCATGCAGGCCGCCACCAAATATATCGGCGGCCATTCCGACATCATGTTCGGCACCATCTCGGCCAATGCCAAGGCCTGGCCGCAGATCGCCGAAGGCATCCGCCTGCTCGGCGTCTGCGCCGGTCCCGATGACGTCTTCCTGGCGCTGCGCGGCCTGCGCACGCTGTCGGTGCGCCTGGCGCAGCATCATCGCTCCGGGCTCGACATGGCGCGCTGGCTTGCGAGCCGTCCCGAGGTCGCCCGCGTGCTGCATCCGGCGTTAGAGACCGATCCGGGCCATGCGATCTGGAAGCGCGATTTCACCGGCGCGTCTGGCCTGTTCAGCATCGTCTTGAAGCCGGCGCCGCAGAAGGCGGTCGACACCTTGCTCGACACGCTCAAGCTCTTCGGCATGGGCTTCTCCTGGGGCGGCTTCGAGAGCCTGGTGATTCCCTTCGATTGCGACACCTATCGCACCGCCACGAAATGGTCGCCGGGCGGCCCGACGCTGCGTCTGCACATCGGGCTCGAAAGCGTCGACGACCTCAAGGCCGATCTCGATCGCGGCTTCGCTGCCCTCAAGGCAGCAATGTGAGCCTGCTCACAAGGCATCGCGCCTCGGGACGCGGCAATCGCGCGCCGGCGGACGCGTCAACCCGCGCCGGGGGAACGTGCAGCCGACGCAAACGTTAACGCTGATGCGCCAACAAGGGGTTTGATCCGCTGGCGTTTGGCGTTAGCCTCACCGATCGACTCTAATCCGGACTCGGAGTATGGGAACGTTGGTTCTGCTCGATCTGATGGGCGGCGTTGCGCTGCTGCTGTGGGGCCTGCACATGGTCCACAGCGGGATTTTGCGCGCCTTCGGCCCCGACCTGCGGCGACTGCTGGGCAAGGCGCTCAGCAACCGCTTCAGCGCGTTTGCCGCCGGTCTCGGCCTCACCGCCCTGCTCCAGAGCAGCACGGCAACCGCGCTGATCACCAGCTCGTTTGCGGCCGAAGGCCTCGTGAGCGTCGCCGCCGCGCTCGCCATCATGCTGGGGGCCAATGTCGGTACGACGCTGATCGTGCAGGTGCTGTCGTTCAATATCGCGGCCGCCGCACCCGTCCTGTTCGTGTTCGGGCTCGTCGCCTTCCGCGCCGGCCCGCGGTCGAGGATCAAGGATATCGGCCGTGTCCTCATCGGCCTCGGACTGATGCTGCTGTCGCTGCACATCCTGCTCGACACGCTGGCGCCCGCGGAGAACGCGCCGGGTGTTCGTGCCATGATGTCGGCGATCACGGGCGATCCCGTGCTCTGCATCGTCATCGCCGCGCTCGTGACCTGGGCGGTACATTCGAGCGTCGCCAGCGTGCTGCTGATCATGTCGCTGGCGTATTCGCAGTTCATCACGCCCTATGCGGCGCTGGCCCTGGTGTTAGGGGCCAATCTTGGCAGCGCCATCAACCCCGTGTTCGAAGGCGCCAGGCGCGACGATGCCGCGAGCTACCGCCTGCCGGTCGGCAATCTCGTCAACCGCGTGATCGGGATTGCACTGGTACTGCCGTTCCTCGGCACGATCGCCGAGCACATGCATGCCTGGCAGCCGGATCTCGCCAAGATGACGGCGGCCTTCCACATCGCCTTCAACGTCGGCACAGCCGTCATCTTCATCGGCCTGCTCGATACCATGTCGCGTCTCCTGACCCGGCTGCTGCCCGATCGCGTCAAGGAAGACGATCCGGCCCGGCCGCGCTATCTCGACGAATCGGCACTGGAGACGCCGTCACTGGCGCTCGCCGACGCGGCGCGTGAGGCCTTGCGCATGGGCGATTTCGTCGAGGTGATGCTGCGCAAGGTGATGGCGGCGATGATGACCGGCGACCGCGCGCTGGTCGACCAGGTCTCTAAGTCGGACAATGTCGTCGACGGCCTCGACGAAGCCATCAAGCTCTACGTGACGAAATTGATGCGGGGCAGCCTCGACGAGAGCGAGGGCCGGCGCGCGATGGAGATCATCTCCTTCGCCATCAATCTGGAACATATCGGCGACATCATCGACAAGAGTCTGAGCGAACTCGCCACCAAGAAGATCAAGCGCCGCTTTCAGTTCTCGCCCGAGGGCGCCGAGGAGCTCGCCGCCTTCCACAAGCGCACGATGGACTCGCTGCGCATCGCCTTCGGCATCTTCATGTCGGGCGACGCCAACGAGGCGCGCAAGCTGCTGGTCGAGAAGACGGCGCTGCGCAACACCGAGCTTGCCGCAGTCGAGCGCCACCTCGACCGCCTGCGCGAGGGTCGCCCCGAGACCCTCGAGACCACGTCGCTGCATCTCGACGTGCTGCGCGATTTGCGCCGCATCCATTCGCACATCTGCTCGGTCGCCTATCCCGTGCTCGACGCGGCGGGCGAGCCTTATCGCAGGCACGAGGCGGATACCGCCGCCCTGCCCGCAGCAGGTGCGGCGTCGGCGCTTCCGCGTTAGTCGCCTCGGATCAGCGCTCCAGCGTCTGTGAGCCGCGGCCGCGGTTCTTGATGATCAGCATGATGTTGCGGATATAGATGATGGTCGCGAGCGCCTGGCCGAGGATGATGACCGGTTCGCGCTTGACGACGCCATAGACCAGCGTCATCAGCCCGCCGCCCATCGAGCAGAACCAGAACGCCATCGGCACGACGCTGTTGCCGGCGCGCTCGCTCGCGATCCACTGCACCAGGAAGCGCGCGGTGAAGAACAGCTGCGCGACGAGGCCGAACGCCAGCCAGAAATCGAACTTGGCGACGAAGACGTCATAGAGATAATTGTTCAACGCCTGACCGTACTGGATGATCATGCTTGCACCTCAGACACATCTGGCGTCGGCTTCTTGCGGCGGATCAGCCACCACACGCCCACGAGATCCATGATGCCGATCCACAGCCGGTCGAAGAAACCGTAATTGGACACGCCGGAATGGCGCGGCCGGTCGATCACGTCGACATAGGCGATCTCAAAACCCTCGCGGCGCACCAGCGCCGGCAGGAAGCGATGCAGCCCGTCGAAATAGGGCATCATCAGGAACACCTCGCGCCGGAACGCCTTCAATCCGCAGCCGGTGTCGCGCGTACCGTCCTTCAGGATCGCGTTGCGAACGCCGTTGGCGACGCGCGACTGGAATTTCTTGAAGCCGGTATCCTTGCGGCCGACGCGTTGTCCCGCGGCCAGTCCGACCTTGCTACCCTTCTCGACCGCCGCGATCAGGTCGGGCAGGAAAGCCGGATTGTTCTGGCCGTCGCCGTCGAGCGTCGCCACGATGGCGCCGCGCGCGGCGCGCACGCCGCTGCGCACTGCCGCCGATTGACCGCCCGATTTGGCATGACGAAGCTGCCGCAGATTGTCCCGCCGCTGCATGATGGCAGCGAGCCGGTCGCCGGTCGTATCCGTCGAGCCGTCATTGACGTAGATGATCTCATAGGCCCAGCGGCCATCGAGCGCCGTGCCGATCTCCGCGATCAGCGGTGCGATATTGTCGGCTTCGTTGCGCACGGGGACGACGATGGAAACCGAAGGCTGGGACGACAAATCGAAGCTCGTGGTTGGAATGGGCTTGGCTCGGGAACCGGCGCTCCCGGCAGGCAGCCGCTTTTATGGGGCGGATGCCCCGTGGGCAACCCTTTTGAGGTGGCCCGAGACCGCCCCTGCAAGCGGCACAATGGTGCCGTCGGAACGGATGGCAAAGCCGAGCCTGCGGGCCGCGAACCAGTAGCGCACCGCCATGGCGCCGACCATGCCGACCAGGGCGCCGGCCACCACGTCACTCGGGTGATGCGCGAGCAGCACCAGCCGCGTCAGCAGGATCACGATTGCGTAAGTGAACATGAACACGCGCAGGCGCGGCCACAGCGCCGAGACCGCAAACGCCAGCGCGAACGCCGTCACCGCATGACTCGACGGCAGGCTGGCATAGGCCCCCGTCCCCTCGAACGGGATGAAATTGAACGGATTGGCCTTGCCGCCGACGAACGGACGTCCGCGACCGATGAGATATTTCAGAATCTCGGCGACGAATACGGACAGGGCAACAGAGAGAAACATGAACTGCAGCCGCGTGCCGAGGCCGAGCAGTAACGTGCGGCGGGTACCGTGCCATCCCGCTGCAACCAGCGCCAGGACCACCAGCGCCCCCCCGAGCACCGAGAGCACATACTCGTCCTTGCCGAAATCGGTGAGGATGCGGATCGGCCACAGGCCGGGCGCGCCACGCGCCGGCATCAGCTGGATCTCGGTCTGATCGAACGCGAGCATCAGCACGATGACCAGGGCTGCGCCGGCCGCGCTGAGCCATAGCGAATGCCGCGCCAGCTTTCGTGCGGCCTCGGCGCGGCGCGAATGCGAGGGCGTACGCACGAGTTGCGCCAGGGCGCGCCCCGACGCCGCGAGCAATTGCGCGGGATAGCTCGGGCGCGGCGCGATGTCGGTTGGTGCCGGCATCCTACTCGGTGCCTTCCGAGCGGAAGATCGAGATCGAGATCGCGCGCCCTTGCGAGAAATTATAGCCGTCGATGCGCGTGCCAACCTTGTAACGCAGCCCGATCGCCTCGGCGCGCTGCACGAAGCCGCGCTCAGAACGTTGCTCGACTAGCGCGAAACGGCAGCTCCCCTGCCGCAGGAAATCCGCCGCGCCTGAACCGTCGGTGAGCAGCGTCTGCGTGCCGGTCAGGAAGACGAGGCTCGGCTCGTGATAGCCGGCCGCGGCCGCCTTCGGCCCGACGCAGGTGACGTTGCGAAGTGCGCGTGCGACCTCGATGCTCGGAAACACCGGCGTCAGCGACGGCAGCACGATGCCGTAGACCACGACCGCCAGCATCAGGGCTGCGACCAGCGCGTTGAGCAGCGAGCGTTCGGCGTGGTTGTTGTCGTGAAGCCACCAGGCGAACAGGCCGAAGATCAGCGAGGCCGCGATGAACGGCCAGGCCACGAAGGCCGGCTGGCGCGTCAGCATCACCGCGCCGACAACGGCGATGATCGAGCCGGCCACCGGAATCGCGAACCACCAGGCCGAGCCGCGCATCAACCAGGACCACGACAGCACGCGCCGCTCCAGCGCACCGGCGGTGAGGATCGCGATCGCAGGGTACAGCGGCAGCACGTAATGCGGCAGCTTGGTCAGCACCGCCTCGAACACGATCCAGGACGGGACCAGCCAGGCCAGCAGGAATTGCGCGCCGGGCTCGCGCCGCGCGCGCCAGACTGCGGGCGCCGCCATCGCCGCCAGCGGCGCTCCGGGCCAGAACGTGATCCAGAACAGCACCAGATACAGTCCCGGCGGCGCGCCGTGGGATTCCTGGGCGCCTAACTTGCTCAGCATGTCGCCACCGACGGAATCGGCAAAGAAGGCATCGCCCGCGCGCCAGAAGATCGCGACGAACCAGGGCAGCACCAGCACCAGCATCCACATCAGGCCCCAGAGCGGACGCAGCTTCCACAGCCAGGAGGCATCGCGGTCCTGGATCGCGAGCGCGACGATGGTCAGGCCGGCGAACATCAGGATCAACGGCCCCTTGATCAGGATGCCGACGGCGAGCGCGGTCCAGAAGATCGCGGGCCAGCTCCAGGGCGGATGCGTCTCGTCCTCGGCGCGCTGCCACGACAGATAGGCCCGTGCCGTCGCGCCCATGGCGGCGACCACGCAGAACAGCAGCATCGCGTCGGTTTTCGCGAGCCGTGCCTCGACGCCGAGCAGCACGGAGGCACTCATCAGGAGCGCGGCAAGCACCGCGGCGCGCCGCGTGACGAAGCCGAGCGCCGTCCAGTAGGTCATGAGCACGGCGCCGATCGCGCCGATCAGCGAGGGGAGCCGATAGACCCAGATGCGCAATTCGGCCCGCGGCAGGCCGAGCGCCGATGCCGTCTCGACCGCGGCCGATTGCAGCCAGTAGATGCCGGCCGGCTTCTTGTAGCGGACGTCTTCCTGGAAGCGGATGTCGATATAATCGCCGCTCTCGACCATCTGCTTGGTCGCTTGCGCAAAGCGCGCCTCGTCCCGGTCAACCGGTGGAATCGTGAAGAAGCCCGGCAGGAACAGCAGCAACGCGCAAACCAAAAGGAAGCCGACCGCACGGGCGTGGCTGGCTGTGGCGATGTCGAACATGGACACGAGCCGGCTACCCGGATTCACCGGGGATTTCGGCTCGCGGGGAGCTCCAAAACGGGGTGTTGGGTAGGTCTCGGCCATTGGTTCCGCTTACGCTGAAACCGTCATTGCCACAACCGCTTGAGGCAGGGTCATTGAATTCGAATGACGACTGTGTCCGCGGCGCCCGTGGCGTCGATGACGGTCAGCCGCGCAAAGCCCGGACCGGGCGGATCGATCAGCCGCTGGCGCCGTCCGTCGATCTCGCCCAGCGCCGTTCCGTTAACCATCACGGTCATGGGCAGGACGCCGCCCGCGACCTTGACCGGCATGGCTGCGCCGCCCTCGCCACCCGAGCGATCGACATCGATCCGCGAGCCGTTCAGCGGGAACTGGATGTGCAGAGCCTGTTCGCCCCCAGCCCGTACCAGATCACCGACCGGGCGGAACCGCCGCAACGGCAACGGCAGCTTCGCGTTGTTGGCGACCAGGGTTCCCTTCGGTGGCTTCGGCAACGGGACCAGCGTCTTGCCGGCCCGGGCGAAGGCGTCGAACAGGATCGGCGCGGCAGCAACCCTGCCGATCAGGCCCGGCACCGGCGCGCCGTCGGGCCGTCCCACCCAGACGCCGATGGTCATGCGGCCGTCGAAGCCCATCGACCAGGCGTCGCGGTAGCCGTAGGAGGTGCCGGTCTTGAAGGCGATGCGGTTGTGCGCCGCGTTCTCCGGTGGCGGGGTGCCGAGCAGCACATTGCCCACCTGCCAGGCTGCGACCTGATCGAGCAGCCGCAGCGGCTCGCGGTCGTCCCTATCAGTCATGACCTCGCGCAGCGGCTTGGTGGTGCCGAGCCGGGCGAAGCCTGCATAAAGCTGGGCGAGGTCCTGCAGCGTCACACCGACACCGCCAAGGCCCATGGCAAGTCCCGGCGCCTCGTCCTTGGGCAGCACCAGATTGCCGCCGGCCTGGCGCAGCCGCGATGCCAGCCGGCTCGCGCCGACGCGGTCGAGCAGGACGATCGCGGGCACGTTCAGCGACATCTGCAGCGCCTTCTTCACCGGCACTGTGCCCTGGAACGTCATGTCGAAATTTTCCGGCGCGTAGGAGCCGAAGCGCACGGGCCGATCGTCGATCAGACTGTCGGGATGAACAAAACCGTCCTCGAAGGCGAGCCCATAGATGAACGGTTTCAGCGTCGAGCCCGGCGAGCGGATGGCACGGGTCATGTCGACCTGCCCTGCCCGGCGCTCGTCGAAATAATCCGCCGAGCCGACGCGGGCGAGCACGTCACCGCTCTCGTTATCGACCACGATAATGCCGACCGAGATGTTCGGCCCCAGCGCAATGGCGCGGTCGCGCGCCAGCGACTCCAGCACCTTTTGGAGGTTGGCATCGAGCGTCAGCTTGATGACGGGCGTGTCCTTGACCGTCGCAAGCGCCGCATCGGAGGCGTGCGGCGCCAGGATCGGCATCGGCTTGCGCAGCTTTGGCACGGGAACGGCCTTGGCCTGCGTCGCGTCGTCGAGGCTGATCTGATGCTCCTCGACCATACGGTCAAGCACGCGGTCACGCGCTTTGCGCGCCGCATCGGGATAGCGATCGAGCCTGCGGGTCTCCGGCGATTGCGGCAGCGCGACCAGCAGCGCGGCCTCAGCCAGCGACAGCCGCTTCGGCTCCTTGCCGAGATAGGCGATCGAGGCGGCGCGAATGCCTTCGAGGTTGCCGCCGTAAGGCGCGAGCGCGAGATAGAGATCGAGGATCTGCTCCTTGCTCAAGCTCCGCTCGATCTCGATCGCACGAACCATCTGCCGCAGCTTTGCGTAGAGCGAGCGCTGCCGCCGCGGCTCCATCAGCCGTGCGAGCTGCATCGAGATGGTCGATCCACCCGAGACGATGTGGCCGCGCGTGGCGAGTTGTAATGCGGCCCGCCCGAGCGCCAGCGGGTCGATGCCGTCATGGGCGTAAAAACGCTGGTCCTCATAGGCAAGCAGCAGCTTTAGATAAGTCGGATCGACGTTCGCCTTCGTCTCGACCGGCAGCCGCCAGCGCCCGTCCGCCATCGCATAGGCGCGCAGCAGCTTGCCGTTGCGGTCGACGATGGTGGTGGAGACCTGGCGGGCTTCGTCGAAAGGTAGCGGGCCGAGGGAGTAGACCCACGCGACGAAGCCGACGACGGCGAGGATGAGCGTGAGCGCGAGGCCGGAGAGGAGGCGATGGCCCCTGCCCCTTGCTCCGTCATGGCCGGGCTTATCCCGGCCATCCAAATGGTCTCTCACCACATCGCTCATCTCGCCATCACTCACTTCGCCGCCCGCACCTCGACGGTGCCCGTCCCGGTGCGACCGTAGCGCGAGGGATTGTACATGTCCTCGACATAGGCCTGCGGCAGCACGTATTTGCCGGGCGAGACCACACGCACGACATAAGCCACCGTGAAGACCGCCTTGGAATCCGAGGCCCGGTCGACGGCCGCCGTGAAGCGGTCGTCGCGGAACTCGGTATCCTCCGGCTCCTGGCCGTCCTCGATCCAGCCCAGCGTGCCGCTGTCGCCCGACGACACCAGTTTTGGATTGTCGATCTCGAGACCGGCCGGCAGATAGTCGGACACCATGATGTGGCCGTACTCGGGCTTCGCCTCGGTGATCTTCAGCACAACAGCGAAGCGGTCGTTCTGCTTGACCTTGCTGATATCGGCCGGCTTGCCGTCGAGCGTGAAGAAGTTGCGTTCGATCTTGAAGCCGTTCGATGCCGCAGGCTCGGGCATCACCGGCGAGCCCGACACCGAGATCACGGCCTGCACCGGCGCGTCACCGGTGTTGGTAATCTTCAACGGCTTGCCTTCCAGTGTCGTGGCCTTGTAGCTGCGATAGAGCGCGGTCTTGACCGGCTGGCCGTTGACCTCCATCGACAGGTTCTCCTTGGCGAGCGCGCGCGCCGCCAGCACCAGCCACGCATTCTCCTGCGTGGAGGTGTAGGGCGTCAGCCCGCGCGCACTCTCGACTCGCGTCACCGCCTGCGTCAGCGTCGCCTTCGGCGCGTTGCCTTCGCTGGCAAGCGACACCAGCGCTGCTGCATCGCGGAGCTGCGAGCCGTAATCGGTGCGGCCGAATTCCAGCACGGGCTTGGGCGCAAGGCTGTCGAGGGCTGCGCCATAGACCCGTTCTGCGCGGTTGCGGTCGCCGACCAGCGCGAGCGCGGCCGCGAGCTGCGACTTCGCGATTGGAGTCGCGAGGTTGGAGAGCTTGGTGTCGGCGAGATAGCGGAGATCGCCGATCGGCGCTGCACCGTTGCGCGCGAGCACGTAGAGACCGTAAGCGAGGTCGCGGCCGCCATCCTTCTCCGGCTCGTTGCCGTTGACGACCGAATTGCGAATGCGGTCGAGTGCGGTCTTGAACAGGACATCCGGCACCACAAAGCCCTTTTCGCGGGCCCGGGTCAGGAAGTCGGTCACGTAGGCATCGAGCCAGGCGTCGTCGCCGCCGGCCGACCACAGGCCGAACGAACCGTTCGAGCCCTGGCGCGCGAGCAGCCGTTCGATAGCGTCGCGGATGCGCTGGTCGACCTCGGTGTCCATGGCCAGATGCGCGCCCGCCGCGAGCTCGTTGACATAGAGCAGCGGCATGGCGCGGCTGGTGATCTGCTCCGAGCAGCCATAGGGATAGCGGTCGAGCGCTTTGAGGATCGTCGCCGCATCGAGCGCGGTCGACAGGCTCGCCGAGACCGAGACGCTGCCGGTGCCCGGCACGAGATCGGCGAACATGTCCGAGGTCAGCGTCAGGCTCTCGCCCTTCGCCAGCGTCCGGATCGAGCGCCGCGCCAGCACCTGGGTCGCCGCCTTGACGTCGAGCGCATAGTGGCGCGCCAGCGCCAGGCCATTCGGTCCCTTGATGTCGACGTCGAGCGTCGCCTGCCCCGCCGCGGTCGCGTCGACAGCGAGCGTGAACGAATTGCGCTGCTTGGCGGCGAGCTTCACCGTGGTTGCGGGATTGCCGGTCGTCTTCACCGGGCCGCCCGTCTTGACGTCGATGACGTAGTCGCCGGCCTGCCCTTCGACATTGTCGATCTCGAGATTGACCGTGCCGTGGTCGCCGTTGAGCAGGAAGCGCGGCAGGGTCGTGGTCAGCACGACAGGGTCGCGGATCACGATGTCGATGTTGGCGCGGCCCAGCTTGGTCGCGGTCCACGCCACCGCCATCACGCGCGCGGTGCCGGCGAACTCCGGAATGTCGAAGCTCACTTCCGCTGTGCCGTCGGCGGCAACGGTGACGATGCCCGAATAGAGCGCGAGCGGCTTTTGCGCGGGCGGCGAGCCCTGGAGCTCGGCGGAACCGGCGTCGCCGCCGGACTTGATCTGTCCGCGCGTGCCCGACATGCCGTCGATGAGTTGCCCATAGAGATCGCGGATCTCTGCGCTCAGGCGGCGCTGGCCGAGATAATAATCGTCCGGCGCCGGTGACTTGTAATTGGTGAGATTGAGGATGCCGACATCGACCGCGGCGATGACGATCTTGGCGTCCTCACCCGGATTGAGCCCGTCGAGCTTGACCGGGATCTTCAGCATGGCATTCGGCCGGATCAGCGCCGGCGGCGTCAGCTTCACCTGGAGTGTGCGGGTCTGCTTGTCGATGCCGAACCATTTCAGGCCGATCGCGCGACCCGGCATGCGCTGCGCGGCCGCATCGAGCGGACGGCGCAGCGTCGCCACCACATAGGCGCCGGTGCCCCAGTCCTTGCCGACCGGGACCTTCACCTGCGCGGTGCCCTCCTTGACGTCGATGGTCTGCGTCGTCAGCAGGCGATCGCCGAGCACGTTGACGGTCAGCTTGCCGGCGCTGCGGACGTTGACCGACACGGTCATGGTGTCGCCCGAAGCGTATTGCGGCTTGTCGATCGAGGTTTCCAGCAGGTCCGGCGTGTCGGCGCTGCCGTCGGAATACCAGCCGACGTCGAACTGCACCGAGGTCACCGGGCCGTCGGCGTCGTTCGACTTCACATCCAACCGGTAGCGGCCTGGCTGCGGCGTCAGCGAAATCCGCGACGGCTTGTCGGCGGCAACGGTGACGTCACCGTCAGCGACGCGCGAGGTCGACTTGACCGGCTCGTATTCCCAATAATTGGTCTGGCGATACCATTGGTAGCGCGACTCCATCTTCAGGAGCTCGTAGCGCAGGCCGTCGCGGCGAAGCCTCTCGCCCTCGGGCGAGACGAACACGACTTCGAACTCCGCCTTGTCGCCCTCCGCGACGTTCTTGTCGCCAAACAGCGGCTTGATGCCGATCATGGCGGCCACGGGTGCGACCGGCAGCACGATCTTACGCTCGACGGCGCGGCCGCCGGTCTCGACCATGCGGACGAAGATCTGCGCTTCCTGGGGACGCGTCGAGGCCGGCTGCTTGTCGAGCGTGACCGGGAAGGTTGCAACGCCGTTGGCGTCGGCCTCGGGCAGGTTCTCCAGCGGCGTGCGCTCGTTCGAGGTGGTCTCTTCGTCGGCGACGCCGAACTGGTAGCCGGCAAAGCCCGGACGTTCCGATGCGGGCGCGACCAGCATGTCGCCTTCGAGCGCCAGACCCGAGGCCGGCGCGCCATAGAGGAAATGACCGTCCGCCTTAAGCTCCACTGGAGCGTTAGCTTTGATCAGCTTGTCCTTGGCAGACAAATCGAATTCGATCCTGTCGGGAACGTAGTCTTCGACCATGAAGGTGGTCTCGCCGACCGAGGAGCCCTTCGGGTCGGTGAAGGCGCGCACCCGCCAGGTCCCGGTCGGCACGGCCGAATTGAGCGGCACGGCCAGCGTGCGGCCGCCGGCGCCCTGGTCGGACACCACAGCGCGGCGGAATTCGACGCCATCAGGGCGCTCGATCACCAGGGTCATCGGCCCGCCGGTGACCGCATTGCCCTGCCCGTCGCGGAGCAGAGCGGTGAGATAGACGGTCTCGCTGGAGCGGTAGACGCCGCGCTCTGCATAGACGAAGGCGTCGGCGCCCGCAGGCACCGCGCGGCCCGAAACGCCGCGGTCGGACAGGTCGAAGGCGGAGGTCTTCAGGCTGAGAAAGGCATAGTCGGCCTTCTCGCCCGTGACCGTCAGCATCGCCGGCGACAGGCCGCCCTCGCCGCGCGCAAGCCCGGCCTCAAACAGCACATGGCCGCTGTCGTCGGTCTTGCGCGTCGCCAAAATCTCGTTGTTGCGCGCGACCAACCGCACCTCGGCTTTGCCGACCGGGTCGGTGGACGCCAGCGAATTCACGAACACGTGGATGCCGTCATTGCCGGAATAGGCTGCGACGCCGAGGTCGGAAACGATGAACCATTGGGTTGCGAGTTGGTAGTCGTCGTCCGAGCCCGGCCCCTTGGCCGCGGCCGTCATCACGTA
Source organism: Bradyrhizobium sp. 132 (assembly GCF_023074185.1). Taxonomy (GTDB): domain Bacteria; phylum Pseudomonadota; class Alphaproteobacteria; order Rhizobiales; family Xanthobacteraceae; genus Bradyrhizobium. The sequence continues at coordinate 113,820 of NZ_JADPKY010000178.1, forward strand.
GACGCCGGGCTGGAGTTCGCCGAGCGCCTGATCGACCGGGAACGCGGTGGTGACGTCCTGGTTCAGCGTCATCGCGGTCGCGAGCTCGCCGGTCCAGACTTTGACGCCGCGCTCACCGCCGAGGTCGCTGAGCTGATACTTGGACAGCGTCTTCTGGAAGTCGGTGTCCACCACCGTGTTGATCAGATTGCGGTCGCCGATCCGGAACACGTTGATATTGACCGCGGGCGTGTTGACGCTGACCACGGGAATGCCGCGCTGGCCGGTCCTCGGCAGCACATAGGCGCGGCTGTTGAAGCGCACGAACGGTTTGCGGTCGCGCACATAGACGTTGAACTCGGCCGATTTCGGCAGGCCCTCCTTCACGGTGGACGGCAGGCCGGCGCGCAGATTGATGTTGTAGCGTTCGCCGTGCTTCAGCCCGTCGACGCAGAGCTGCTTGCCCTCGGCCGACAGTGCCGGCTTGTCCTGGCCCGCCAGCGCGAGGTACGGCGCAAAATCGGTTCGCTTCGCCAGTTCCTCCGAGAACTGGAAGCAGGCGCGCGGGCTCGCCGAGTCCGAGTCCACGGTGTAGTCGAGCAGCCGAAAACCGTGCTCGTCGCGCATCTTCTCATACTGGCCGCGGACGTCGGCGACCTCGCGCATGTCGAGCGACAGCCGCAGCGCATCCAACGACGGCCGCCATAGTTTTCGTTCGGACAGCGACTTGCCGAGCACGGCGAGCGCGTCGGCCTCCTCGCCCGGATTACCGGTGCGCTGATAGGCGATGTAGGCGGCGGTCGAGGCGCGCTCCAGCAGGAAGGTCTGCTCGCTCGAGCTCTTCGGCGTGATCTGGAAGATGACTTTTGCCAGGCGCAGCCAGTTGCCGGCATCCTCCGGCGCGGTCGCCGCGATCTGGCCGAGCACCAACAGGCCGGTGCGATAGTCGTTGCGCCGGAAGGCAGCATCGGCGTCGGTGCGCAAGCTCGCGCCGGTCTTGGCGACCGGCCCCGCCTCGCCCTTGATCTGCGCCTCCAGCTTGATCGCGGAATCGGCGAGATCGTCGCGCTTGAAGGCCTTGTCGGCGGCCTGCGCTACGCTAAGGCCGAACGCCAGCGTGGCGCAGAGTGTGACGGCGCGAACAAGACCGATCATGGATGGACTCCCGGAAATCGCGGACGAACGCCGCTTGTCGCATGAAATGCGCGGAAAGGTGACGGACTCAAGGCGATGGAACCAAAGGTGCAAATCGTCGTATTCGCCATGACTAGGCAAGCCCAGAGGAGACTGATCGAGATACCGCCGCGCACGCCGTCCTGATGGCGCAGCAATACCGGACCAGTCGACCGGCGGCCGTGTCCCGGAAGCTAGTCAGCGTTCCCGGCGATGTGATCCATCGTCCAGTCCGCTGCCGCTCAACCCGGCACCCTGACACCCCACCGTTCCGCTTTGTCGCGGCTTCGAGGAAAACGGTTCGGTTCAGGCTTGGCTAAAGACGATATTTTTCATAATGGCATGATAGATGAACAGCTGGCCCCAAACCAGGGCGGCTCAAAACGGTCCCGTAGCTCAACTGGATAGAGCATCAGATTTCTACTCTGAGGGTTGCAGGTTCGATTCCTGCCGGGATCGCCAGTCGGCTTTTGCTACCAGTGACTTCAATGATTTGCGGGCACTTTTGCCTAACTGCCTAGGTGGGTTAGGCAATTTGATATCGAATCCTGCTTGCAGCTTCGTCATTGCCGTCGCGGCCAAACCCTTGCGCTCAGCGGCGCGGCAATAGCGCTCGATTTCGCGGATATCGGTGTGGCCTGTGATGGACATGATTTCGAGGGCTGTGCAGCCAGCCTCTGCAAGACGACGGCACGCAGCTTTGCGGACTCCATGCGGTGACGACTTCGGAGGCAGGTCAGCGTCAGCCGCAGCTTCGCTAATCCACGCGGAAAACGCTTTCTCGCTTCGAGCGCGGCCGTACATGGTTGCGATGAAGGCCGGACCGTCCTTCGGGCACTCGGCAATGTAGCGGGCCAAGTCGGCGTGCACCGGGATGCAAAGCTCAACGTGGCCTTGGCTCTTCTTGGTGGTGATAACGAAGCCGTCCTTCGTCAGGTGCTTCCAGCCAAGCCGCACGGCATCGGAGCGGCGCAGGCCGGTGTGAAGCAATACCTCGAAGGCAAGCCGCAGCGGCGTACCAACATGACGCTTGCGGAATGCGGTGATGTCCCCCTCCGTCCATGTTCTGTGGCCCGTGGTCTTAAGCTTCACGCGCTTGGCGACAACAACCGGGTTATCGCTGCGCATCCCGGCCGACACCGCGTAATCCATAACGGCCTTCAGACGCTTCCGGAAATTGCTCGCGGCAGACGGCCTGTCGGCCATCTCGTCGATGAGGTTGTTGACGTGCCTGGCCTGAATGCCAGCAATCGGCCCCTCGCCGTGCTTGTCGACGAAACGATTCAGGACGTTGCGATAAATGGTTTGCGTGCTCTCGGCCAGCGCCTTGAATTCGGCGCTCCCGTAGTAGCCCCGCACAGCAGCAGCAATCGTGCCGGCCTTGATACGCCGCACCTCCGGCGTTGGCTCGTCGGCGCTCATAGCAGCGCGATAGGCCGTCCAGAATTCCGGGGTGTAAAGAGGCGCAGGCAAGGCAACTTGCGACCTGCCCGGCCGACGCAGATAGACGCGCGGCTGCCCGTGCCTGTCCAGATACTCGTTTACGTATTTGGGTTTCCGCTGCCGCATTGCTTATCCCAATAGTCGTCGTTTTCGTTCCCGACCGAAACACCATCGAACAAGCGGTCGAGGTCGCTGCGGTCCCATAACACTACGCCGAGCATCTGCCTCGGCGCCGGAATGTTGCCAGCCTTGCGCTGGGTATCGAAATAGCTGGGAGAGATCCCGAGGTACCGCGCCGCATCGGCACGGCGTAAGCCGCGCGGCTGTACGCGGCTGTTGTCATTGGCTGGAACGGGCAAGAGCGAGTCCCTGAATAGTAGATTGCTCTGCTTACCTCGCCGGCTGAGGCCCGACGCACGAGTCATTTTATTTATACACGGTCGCTTTAGAACAAATGCGGCACAAACCGACGCTGCAACCGATTTGTAACTCTTTGTTACTTGCGCTTGAGAAAGCGGATGGCCCGCCCCTTTCACGAGCGGGCTTGGCGTGGGCTTGATGGGGTGGCGCTGAGCTGCCGGGCCGCCGATTGGTATCTATTCCGCCGCCTCGGCCAACTCGCTCTCCGCCCATGCCGAGTGCACCGGCAGCGCCAGCAAGTCAGCAGCGAAGCTGTCCCGCACGCGCACCAGCCAGCCGGACGTCGGATCGTGCGGCAGCCCGCCGACTAAGCAGGCCACCTTGTCCGAGAATTCGAGCCAAGTCGTCGCCTCGGCTTCGGCAAGCTGGCCGAGCACGTCATTGGCGGTGTCGTCCAGCATCTCAACGACGCGCTGTGGCAGTGCGCCGTGCATGAGTGTAACGATGCGGCGGTGTTGGCGGGTCAGTTTGGATATAGTGGTGTCAGCCATGGCGCAGAAGATCCTTTCGCGCTGGGGTCAGGGCCGAAAGCGAGGCAGCCACCTTGCTCCGGCCTGTCTTTTCTGATATCAGGTAAGAATGGCAAAGTCAACAGTTTCTAATATCAGAAAAAAACGCCCCCTAGGAAGGCCGCGCGTCGACGCTGTACCTGTGATGGTGCGGATGCCGCCAAACGAGATGCAGGGGGTCGACCGCTGGATTGAAGGGCGGCCTGCACCAAAGCCATCACGTCCCGAGGCAATCCGCCGGCTGGTTGAGATCGGCCTAGGTAAGTCCCTATCAAACCCTGCGATGGCGTCGACCGGAAAAGTCTCCGCCGAGCGCGCCAAAGAGCCTGCTGGAAAGACGATTGACCGAATCGGCGATCCTGCCGCTTCGGCCGAGGAAAACGCCACTCGGAAGCGGCGGTTGATCAAGGGGCCTTCGGAGTTCCGGGAGCAACGTGTCGACCGCGGCAAGGGAAAGGCATGATCGAGGACAAGATTTCATTGTCCGTATTTACAATCGAGGTCGATCGAAAGCCGGTCATTGCTTTCTCAGCTCGAAAATATTCGGATGCTGAGACGATCTGTGCCGACCGAAGAATCCGCGACAAGCTCAGTTCGACTTGGTCGGCCGGCAAACCTCTTTGTGACGAACTCGCAACCTTGGGCGTGCGACTGTCCAATGCCGACGAAAAGAAGCTTTACCGAGAGCAGACCGCGGCGAGATCGGCAGATGCTGGCCTACCGGTATATTTGGTCGAGATAGATGGATAGCCAAAACTGATGTCTGACCAAGAAACCCGCGCAGCTACGATGCCAAAGCCCGAAGCAACCCTCAAACAGCTGTTGCGTCGCGCAGCCAAGCGCACCCGACCAAGCCAGGTCTTTTCTGTAGTTCCTCATACCCGCGAGACAGATGCGAACCGGGAGTTTGCGCCAGATCGCGACGGAGACGCCATCGTATGGTTCCTGATCGCGCTCCCAGTATTCATGGTCGCCCACGCACTCTGCGTGAAGATGGGTGCCATCTGACGCAAGTCGCGTCGACTAGGCCAATCGTATCAAGCACCTCCCCTTGCCCTCGACCTACGGTTCGATTTGATGGAAACCCCATGACTGATCTACGCCCCTACGCACGACCGCTTAAGCCCCCGCTCACGGCAGGCGCGCGATTCATCAGAGGCTTCAAACGCGTCGGCATTGTACTCGGCGTCATCGTGTTGGTCGGTGGCTTCGCGATCACAATTCCGATCGCCATAGGCCAGCAAAACAGTGCACAGGGTCGCTACGAGCAGGCCGTCTGCATGAATGATAGAGTGCGGAACAACTGGCCGATCAAGATGAAAAGCTATGATCAGACGAAGATCGATTTTGATGCGACCGGCTGCCCGTCAGGCCCGTTGTATTATGAAGACCTTCCTACGGTCCTCTTCTATGCGAAAGAGAAGCCGGCGCCGTTGCAATATGCGATTGAGCCATTCACAATTGGTGCCGTAGCGTCGATCGTCTCCGCAGCGGCTCTGTTCTATGGGTTTTGGCTAGTCGGCTGGCTCTGCGCCGGCTTTACTCGCGACTGACAGGTCGAACGAGCACCTCCACAAAGCGCTGGATTGCGCAGCGGAAGGCGGCTCCTGAGTCGCGGCGGTAAAGAGATCGGTGCTTGGTATCCCCAACTAAAGATTGTTGCGATCCGGTGCACTGCAGCTTGCGCTCGCCCGGCGGTTGCGCTTGGATGGTTTGTCGGGTCGGGGAATCTTCATGCGCTATTTAGGAAGTGCGGCGCTTTGCGCCGTGCTGGGCGGCTGTGTTACGCAAAACGATCCGGCCCCGTCCGTCGCATATCAGCGCACTATTTCTGCCGACGTCGCCACTAAAGCCGTCTTGGCGAACAGGTCCACGATGTGGAAAGATCCCTACTCAATCAGAGATGCAAAAGTCGGCGGACCAGTGACGTGCCCCACACAAAACGGTCTATTCCCCACAGCGACATCGTGCGTCTGCATTGAGGCGAACGCCAAAAATTCATACGGTGGCTACACCGGAATCCGAAGGACCATTGCCGTCTTCTCATCCACCAGCGGCGCCTTCATCAATACCTCAGACGGCGGGATTGTGGGCTTCGAGGAGATTTGCCAGGCCATGCAGCCATTTCCGCAGCTTAATGGCGACTATGTTGAGCCTAAGCCCTCGTCGAAGCTAGCTAAGCAACCGGCTACTTAGCTGTTTTGGCGTCGCCAACCTGAAATGGAGTGAAAGCGATGCATTGTGCAGTCTGTGGGAAACCTGCTGAGCCGCTGCCGAAAACTCATGACGGCGATGGTTTCCACTGTGCTACTTGCGGGGACTACGTGGTCTCTGGGACCGTCATCACCTCCAGATGGCTGGAGGGGCGGTCACCCACCGAGTTGCTGAAGGCGCTAGAGAACGCGAAGCGGCAGGCTCAACCGGGCAAGCTTCCAGTTATTACTACCTACTCGCTTTGAGCTAGGACCTCCTCCCGCGCGCCGGCCGCTGTACTTACGGCTCGTCGACGGATGCTGCAGCCTTGGGCGGCTCTGTCGTCTTGATCAGTTCTGCTGATCTGACGTCTCCATCCACTTCTTTGAACGCCAATTCCATCCAAATAGACTCTCTGCTGTCGAGTGCCTCTATAAGACGCTTCCTGTCGTCTTGCCCGAATTGAGCTGCTGAACCGCCCCGGGTTTGCCGGAGGCCATTTGGTTTAAGTTATGCCGCCATGGCCGGCTGTTCCAGCATGGCGTAGTAGCGTTGCTCGGCTTCGGCCGGCGGTATGTTGCCGATGGGCTCCAGGAGCCGCCGGTTGTTGAACCAGTCCACCCATTCCAGGGTCGCGAACTCGACGGCCTCGAAGCTGCGCCATGGTCCGCGCCGATGGATCACCTCGGCCTTGTAGAGACCGTTGATAGTTTCGGCGAGAGCGTTGTCATAGGAATCTCCGACGCTGCCGACAGAGGGTTCAACACCAGCTTCAGCCAGGCGCTCGCTGTATTTGATAGAGACGTATTGGCTGCCCCTATCGCTATGATGCACGAGCCCGCCGCGGCGGACCGGTCGGCGATCGTGCAGGGCCTGCTCCAGCGCATCGAGCACGAAGCTGGCGTGCGCCGTGCGGGAGGCTCGCCAGCCCACGATCCTGCGGGCATAGGCGTCGATGACGAAGGCGACGTAGACGAAGCCGGTCCAGGTCGCGACATAGGTGAAGTCGGAGAGCCAGAGGACGTTCGGCCTTGGTGCCTTGAACTGGCGATTGACCTGATCCAGCGGGCATTGCGCAGCCTTGTCGCTGATCGTGGTCTTGACGGGCTTGCCGCGGATGACCCCTTGTAGGCCCATGTCCCGCATCAGCCGCGCCACGGTACAACGGGCAACATCGAAGCCTTCACGCTTGAGCTGCCGCCAGACCTTGCGCACGCCGTAGACGGAGAAGTTTTGATCGAAGACGCGCCGAACCTCGATCTTCAGCGCGGCGTCCTGCCTGGCGCGCGCCGACAGCTTGGCGGGATCGCGCCGCTTCGCCACATGGGCGTGGTAGGTCGAGGGGGCGATCGGCAAGACCTTGCAGATCGGCTCGACCCCATGCGCCCCACGATGATCGTCGATGAAGGCGATCATGGCTTGGACCGGCGGTCGAGCTCCGCCATCGCAAAATAGGCGCTTGCCTTGCGCAGGATCTCGTTGGCCTGCCGAAGCTCGCGGTTCTCCCGTTCGAGCGCCTTCAGCTTCTCGGCCGTATCGGTCGGGACGCCGGTCCGCTGACCGCTATCGACCTCGGCCTTCTTGACCCAGTCATGCAGCGTCTGCGGCGTGCAGCCGATCTTGCCCGCGATTGACGTCACTGCCGCCCAGCGCGACGGGTGCTCGCTCGCGTGATCCAGAACCATCCGAACCGCTCGGGTCCGGACCTCGGGTGAAAACTTGTTCGTCGTCTTGCTCGTCATGGCTCCATCCTCTCAGGAGTTGGAGCCTCCGGCAAACCCGGGGCGGTTCATGCACCCGGTTCTGTTGACACCGGCTTAAGCTAATCCGACCTTCCGTTCGAACTCCATAGGGCTCAGATATCCGATCGTCGAATGCCTTCGCTTCGGATTGTACAACGAGGTTTGAGAACGCCCACAGGACCGTTCTTCGCGAGGTTCTTTATCGATATCATCCTTGGTTTGGCTGCCGAGTTTGCGTTCATGGGGC
>NZ_JADPKY010000014.1 GCF_023074185.1 Bradyrhizobium sp. 132
GTATAAGAGACAGCCTACGGGTGGCAGCAGTGGGGAATCTTCCGCAATGGACGAAAGTCTGACGGAGCAACGCCGCGTGAACGATGACGGCCTTCGGGTTGTAAAGTTCTGTTATACGGGACGAATGGTACGACGGTCAATACCCGTCGTAAGTGACGGTACCGTAAGAGAAAGCCACGGCTAACTACGTGCCAGCAGCCGCGGTAATACGTAGGTGGCAAGCGTTGTCCGGAATTATTGGGCGTAAAGGGCGCGCAGGCGGCGTCGTAAGTCGGTCTTAAAAGTGCGGGGCTTAACCCCGTGAGGGGACCGAAACTGCGATGCTAGAGTATCGGAGAGGAAAGCGGAATTCCTAGTGTAGCGGTGAAATGCGTAGATATTAGGAGGAACACCAGTGGCGAAAGCGGCTTTCTGGACGACAACTGACGCTGAGGCGCGAAAGCCAGGGGAGCAAACGGGATTAGATACCCTGGTAGTCCTGTCTCTTATACCATCTCCGAGCC
>NZ_JADPKY010000174.1 GCF_023074185.1 Bradyrhizobium sp. 132
CACTTGCCAACTTCGTTGTCATGACGGTTTCCTCCGACGCTTTTGTTTTTTTCTGCCGTGCTTCAAGCATCAGCTCAAAACGTGGCACGAACATGGGCGCGAGGATTTCCTTTGCTACAATCCAAACGTCAGCTTCGAAGTTGTTGCCGGTTTGAGCTTGCTTAGCTGAAAGCCGTTCAAGCTTGGCGAACGGAGTAACCGCGGGCTCTGTTGCTAAGCTTGCAAGTCCTAGGCAAACGGCGGTACCTCGACCAGTGTTCCGATCAGTCTCAGCAACGCTTGCTGTTCGGGTCCCTTTCCGTCACGCAAGAAGTCGCCCAATTCAATGTGAGAAAGGCGGCCACCAGAAGGGGCATTGGGCTGATGGACAATAAAAGCATGTCCGTTAGTCGGCTCGCGCCCGATGAACCAAGTGTCTCCATTTGGACTGCGATATAGTTCTCGCCGATCTGACATATCTCCTCCTAACCGCCCCAGTTAATATGGTAGGCGAATGGGCGCTTTAGAGAAAGATATCTCGCAACTTGGAACGACCCGCGCGTGGAAGTGGATGGTCAGCCTTTTGAGACCGCAAGGGAAGCGGCGATTGCCATCTATGGAAAGAAGACCGGGGGATGGTGGTTTTTCCTGGCCGATCCGACATCGGGCCGCACGCTGCGCGCTGTCCGTCGTGAGTACATCGAAGCGATGGCCGTCGATTCGGACGAAGACGATCAGGATGACGATGGCGACGATGATGAGCTATGAGCCTTACCAAAATTCCCAGCCTCGGGAAAGATCAAGACTGGAGAAGTAACGAAGCAATACTCCGTGGTTCAGATGATCCTCATATCCGGCACCGTCGGCTTTGCGATAATGGGACCCTTCGTCCTGCTCTTCGAGATCGTTGCTCATAGGGAACGCAGGCCGCCCAACAAATGAGCCCGCGTTGCTTGCTAGTTAGCTGGCAAGCATCGTCTGCTGGTGTGACTTTCGCGACGTGCCAATTGAACCGAGCGGTGTCCGCATTCAGGGGTAATCCGGACGGCATTTGCTCATCCTGAGTTCTTCGCAGTCTGACCCAAAGCGGCCCATTACGTGAGTTGAGCTGTCTTATCTAATTTCACTTTGCTTTGGCATCCTCCGTCCCTTGGGAATACAAGACCAGAACCGCTAAGACGCATTTGGAACCGAACGTGCAGACGCTTGCTCACCTACTAGGAGAGCACGATGAACCCACAATCGGAAGGCCTCCGCGCGATGGTTTCTCGCCGTGCCATGATTGTCTCCATGGCAGTTTGCTTAGCGTTGTCTTGCCTGACGAGCCACAACGCCCGCGCCGACGACAAGCCGGCCAGAATCGTCGTGCTCGGGGACTCTCACACCGCCGGTAGCGGTATCGCCGTCGGCTACCGCTTTACGGACCAACTTGAATTTGCATTGAGGGCGAAGGGAAAAGCAGTCGTGGTTTTCAATGCCGGTGTTGTTCATGATACAGCTTGACCTGCCTCCGAAGTTTCATCCAGTGGCGATTAGAGCCTCAGCGGATGTTACGCCGTTTGGCGCGGGGTGAGCAACGTGCGATCGGCGGAGCTGGTC
>NZ_JADPKY010000036.1 GCF_023074185.1 Bradyrhizobium sp. 132
ATGCGGTCTTGCATCAATGTATCCGGCCTCTGATTGGAGCGTGTTGTGCTCCGGGCCATCATGGATATCAGCGCGCATTCGAGCTAATTAGCGGACAGGCCTCGAACGGGCCATTCGGGTCACCAGTGTTCGCATGCGCCGGGAAGACCGATCCTCCATCGTTGTCTCATTTCTCTCGCAGACCTCGGCGGGTAAGGGATGTTGTTACGTCATCGAACGCTCCTCACGTCGCACTGTTCCTTTGTTCGTGCCTGGCGGCCGTTCCTTCGTCCCGGCCTGCGCGCCGACGCGCCGCGCGCAAGGGCCGTCAAGGCCGGCCGTCGTGCTGTCCTGACGTCTTGCTCTACCGCTGCCAGGCTGCGCCTTGACGGCCCCGAGCACGGCGCGAGGATCAAGCAGGTCGGGACGCCATCTCATCGGTCTTGACGCACTCGAAGGCGCGCCCCTTGTTGAGAACCGCCCAGGCGATGCGGGCGAGCTTGTTGGCGAGCGCAATCGCCAGCACGTTGTGGTGCAATCGTTTCTTGGCGGCTTCGATCCAAGATTTGAGGCCATAGCGCTCCCAACTCTTGACCTTGACCAGCACAACCCACGCGGCCTGCACAAACAGCGCGCGCAGGTAGCGATTGCCGCGCCTCGATATCTTGCCGAGGATCGTGCGGTCGCCGGTCGATATCTGCTTCGGCACCAGTCCAAGCCAGGCGCCGAAGTCGCGGCCTTTCGAGAACACGTCTCCAGTGCCGATCGCGGCCACCATCGCGCTCGAGATGATCGGGCCAATACCAGGCACCGTCATCAGTCGCTCGCAGCCTTTGTCTTGACGAGCCAATGCTTCGATCTCGCTGGAGAGGTCCTCGATACGCTCATCCAGCCGGCGCCAGTCGCCCGCCAGATCCTCGATGATGCGCAACATGCGAGGCGAGAGCACATCGGTGCGCGTCGCGAGGATACCCGGCAACTCGGACCGCAGGGAGCGCAGGCCTTGCCGCAGCGCGATGCCCCGCTCCAGCAGGAACGCACGGATCTGATTGATGACGCCGGTGCGCTGACCGACTAATCGCTCGCGCACGCGGTGCAGCGCCTGCAGGTCGAGCTGGTCGGCGGTCTTGGTTGCGACGAACTTCATGGTCGGGCGTTGGACCGCCTCGGCGATGGCTTCCGCATCTCGGAAGTCATTCTTTTGTCCCTTCGAATAGGGGCGCACGTATTTCGCCGGCATCAAGCGGGCGTCGTGGCCAAGCATTTGCAGCTTGCGACTGAGGTGATGCGCGCCGACACAGGCCTTCATGCCCATCAAACACGGCGGCAGGTTGGCGAGCCGCGTTTCCACCTGGCCGCGCGACCACTTCTGCCGCAGCACGATGCCGCCGCGCTGATTCTGGCCAATGATGTGGAACGAGTTCTTGCCGATATCGATGCCGATGACGGCGGGCGAAGTGTCGAGTTTCTGAGACATGGCGTGCTCCTTGTCTTGGGCGCCCCTTGCCAGCTTGTCCTGCTGGCAGGGCCGGAGCACGGCCGGACCATTCCATTAGCGGA
>NZ_JADPKY010000112.1 GCF_023074185.1 Bradyrhizobium sp. 132
GGTGGGGGTACCTCCGCGGAGGGGGCACTCGTTATCACAGGCAGTGTCCCCAAGAGGAGAAAACCCTCACCCGCGCTTCGCGCGACCTCTCCCGCAAGCGGGAGAGGTACTGGAGCCCGGAGCAATCCCCCGATCACCAAAACGGCAGTGTTTCAAGCGCTTTACCATCACATAAAGGGCGTATTCGCACCCGAAGAGTTCAGTGGAGTTCGGAAGCGGACATGCCCGGACACATTGCTTGCCGTGGTATTTGGCTTAAGTAACAACCGTTCGCGCTCCGATTGGATTGTTTCGTGTTCACAACGCCTCATCATGCGCCCGGCCTGCGCTCAACGGAGCGGCGCGCAAGCGATCCGCGCTCCGCCGGCCGGCTGGCCATGGCGGCCCTGTGCGGGCTGGTTTTGGCGTGGGCGGCGGAGCCCGCGGCGGCGCAGGGCAAGCTCGAGGCGCAATATGAGGCCTCGCTGGCCGGCATTCCCGTCGGGCGAGGCGCCTGGAACATCGATATCGGAGACGACGTGTTCGCCGCAGCCGCCTCGGGCGGCACCACGGGGCTGCTGAAGTCGTTCGCGGGCGGGTCCGGCACCGGCGCCAGCCAAGGGCGGGTGATCAACGGCGCTCTGGTCGCGACCGGCTACCAAGCCTCCACCACCACCTCGAAAAAGACCGAGGAAATCCGCATCACGCTCGACAAGGGCAATGTGAAGGATTTTGCCATCGTACCGGAGCCCCCGGTCGATGCAGACCGCATCGTCGTCACCGATGCGCATCGCCGTGGCGTCTGGGATCCGATGACGGCCTCGCTGGTGCGCGTGCCCGGCACCGGCGACGTGCTGTCGCCGGACGCCTGCCACGGCAGCGCCGCCGTGTTCGACGGCCGCATGCGCTACGAACTCAAGCTGGATTTCAAGCGCATGGAGACCGTGAAGGCGGAGAAGGGCTATCACGGCCCGGTCGTGGTCTGCTCGCTGTTCTTCGTGCCTGTGGCGGGCTACATCCCCGACCGCCCCGTGATCAAATACCTCGCCGCCCAGCGCAACATCGAGATCGCCTTCGCGCCGGTGGCGGGCACGCGCGTCCTGGTCCCGTTCTGGCTGAAAGTGCCGACGCCGCTCGGCCCCGCGATGCTGGAAGCCACCAGCTTCATCACATCAGCCCAGCCGCCGCGGGTCGCGAAGACGCAGTAGGCCTGGCGCCTCGCCCTTTTTTGCGAAAGCAGACACGAGCGATTTCAACGACTTACCTACTGTGCATGGGGTTGTTTTCGCGGTTTTGTTTTGGAGGGGGCCTTGAGCAGGGAATCCATTTGACTCCTCGCCGATTCTGATTCGACTCCGCGCCATCCCCAATTTTAAGGAACGCGCCACCGAAACGTCGCTTGTGCGGCAGCCCGAAACTCCATCTAGTGCACAACCAGTAAGTCTCCCGCGACATGTTGCGTGAACGGAACAGGACTCATGGGGAGTCTGCGATTCGGCCGCGATTCGTTCTCAACTCGTTCCGAAGCTTAAAGACACAGGGAAAAGCGTCGCAAAGTGAGACAGTTGCGCGGGGTTTGGGGAGCGTCACCATATTCTCCGCTGCTTGATCCCCTCACCCTGAGGAGGCCGCGTAAGCGGCCGTCTCGAAGGGCGAGGGGCCCGGCACCATCCGGGGCCTTCGTCCTTCGAGACGCGCTGACGCGCTCCTCAGGATGAGGAGCAAGGCCCAGCCTCCGGCCCGCCCCAAAACAGCACTGACATTCGCCCCAATCGCCATTACCTAATCTCTGAGATGCCCTTTTCCTCCTCCCCCTTCGCTTCCGAGCGGCTTCCCGGCGCCGGCGTCACTGCGGTGCTCGGGCCGACCAACACCGGCAAGACCCATCTCGCCATCGAGCGGATGCTCGCGCATCCCTCGGGCATGATCGGGCTGCCGCTGCGCCTGCTCGCACGCGAGGTCTATAACAAGATCGCCGCGCGGGTCGGCCCCGATGCCGTCGCGCTTGTGACAGGCGAGGAGAAGATCAAGCCGAAATCGCCGCGCTACTGGGTCTCCACCGTTGAGGCGATGCCGCGGGATCTCGACGTCTCCTTCCTCGCCGTCGACGAGGTGCAGATCGCCTCTGATCTCGAGCGCGGCCACGTCTTCACCGACCGCATCCTCAACCGCCGCGGCCGCGACGAGACGCTGCTGCTGGGCGCGGCGACGATGCGCCCGATCATCGAGCGGCTGCTGCCGGGCGTCTCCATGATCACGCGGCCGCGCCTGTCGCAGCTGGAATTCGCCGGCGACCGCAAGATCACGCGCCAGCCGCGCCGCACCGCCATCGTCGCCTTCTCGGCCGACGAGGTCTACGCCATCGCCGAGCTGATCCGCCGCCAGCATGGCGGCGCCGCCGTGGTGCTGGGATCGCTGTCCCCGCGCACCCGCAACGCGCAGGTGGCGATGTTCCAGAACGGCGAGGTCGATTATCTCGTCGCCACCGACGCCGTCGGCATGGGCCTCAATCTCGACGTCGACCACGTCGCCTTCGCCTCCGACCGCAAGTTCGACGGCTACCAGTTCCGCCGCCTGACGCCGTCCGAATTCGCCCAGATCGCCGGCCGTGCCGGCCGCGCCACCCGCAACGGCACTTTCGGCACCACCGGCCGCTGCGGGCCGTTCGAGCCCGAGCTGGTGAACGCGCTGCAGAACCACACCTTCGACCCGGTCAAGGTTTTGCAATGGCGCAATTCGAAGCTGGATTTCGCCTCGCTCGGCGCGCTCCAGGTGTCCCTGAACCTGGGCCCCGGCCATGAGGCGCTGACGCGCGCGCCGATCGCCGAGGACATGCGCGTGCTCGACCATGCCGCCCGCGACGCCGAGGTGCGCGATGTCGCGCATGGCAAGGAGGCCGTGGAACGGCTGTGGGAGGCCTGCCAGATCCCGGACTACCGAAAATTGTCGCCGGCCGCCCATGCCGAGCTGGTCACCACGCTGTACGGCTTCCTGATGCAGAAGGGCTGCATCCCCGATTCCTGGTTCAGGACCCAGATCGACCAGGCCGACCGCGTCGACGGTGATATCGACACCCTCTCGGCCCGGATTGCGCAGATTCGCACCTGGACCTTCGTCGCCAACCGCCCGGACTGGCTGAAAGACCCCGAACGCTGGCAGGGAATCGCCCGCGAGGTCGAAAATAAATTATCGGATGCGCTCCATGAACGCTTGACTGAGCGTTTCGTTGATCGCCGGACCAGTGTATTGATGCGCCGCCTGCGGGAGAACACGAGCTTGAATACTGAAATCGGCAAGACCGGCGAAGTCATCGTCGAAGGCCATGTCATCGGCCGCCTCGATGGCTTCACCTTTGCACCGGATGCGGCGGAAGCCGGCTCCGATGCGAAAGCGTTGCAGGCGGCAGCGCAGGCCGTGCTCGCCGGCGAGATCAACGCGCGCGCCGAAAAACTGGGCAACGCGCCGGACGAGCAGTTCGTGCTGACCTCGGAAGGCATGATCCGCTGGACCGGCGACGCTGTGGCGCGGCTGTCTGCCGCAGAGGACGCGCTGCATCCGCGCATCCGCATCATCTCCGACGAACGCCTGACCGGCGGCCCCCGCGACAAGGTGCAGGCCCGGCTCGACCTCTGGCTCAAGACGCACATCGAAAAGCTGCTCGGGCCGATGTTCGAGCTGTCGAAGGCCGAGGACGTCACCGGCATCGCCCGCGGCATCGCCTACCAGCTCGTCGAGGCGCTCGGCGTGCTGGAGCGCCAGAAGATCGCCAACGAGCTGAAGGACCTCGACCAGCCCTCGCGCGCCGTCCTGCGCAAATATGGCGTCCGCTTCGGCGCCTATCACATCTATTTCCCCGGCCTGCTGAAGCCGGCCGGGCGTGCGCTGGCCGCCCTGCTCTGGGCGCTGAAGCAGGACAACGTCGATCCCTCCGCGCTGTCGGGCGCGCAGCATCTGGCAAGTTCGGGCCGCACCTCGTTCCCGGTCGACAAGCAGCTGCCGCGCGATGCCTATCGCGTGCTCGGCTACAAGCAGGCCGGCGAGCGTGCCGTGCGCGTCGATATCCTGGAGCGCCTTGCCGATCTGATCCGCCCGGCGCTGGCCTGGCGCGAGAACGCGTCGGGCGAGAAGCCCGCCGGCGCGTTCGACGGCCGCAGTTTTGTCGTGACGCAGGCGATGACGTCGCTCACCGGCTCGGCCGGCGAGGACTTTGCGTCCGTGCTGCGCGCGCTCGGCTACCGCATGGATAAGCGCCCACCGCTGCCGGCAAAGCCGGTTGTCGTGGAGACGCCGGCTGCTGAAGCAAGCACCGAAGCTCCGGCCGAGACGCCCGAGACGGAAACGCCGGTCGAAGACGCTGCCGTGTCTGCGGATGCCGCAATCGAAGCCGCCGCCGAGCCTGTGACCGTCGAAGACGCGCCCGGCATGGAGCAGCACGACGAGCCCGTGCACGAAGAACCGGCTCTCGAAGCTTCCCCTGAAGCCCCCGTCACGCCGGAAGACGCTCCCGGCATCGCGCCGCCTGTGGAAGAGGTTGCTGCACCCATCGAGGCTGCCGAAGCTGCTCCCGCCGAAACCGCTCCCGCAGAGACCGCTGCAGCCGAAGCCGCTGCGTCGGCCGATGCCGCTGCGCCTGTGGAGGCCGCGGCCACGCCCGCCGAGCCCGAGCTCATCGAGGTCTGGCGTCCGAGCGGCCGTCACGACGATCGCAAGCCGCGCCACGAGCGCCATCGTAACCAGCGCCACCACAACCAGCCGCGCCCGCAGGCGGGTGCTGAAGCAGGCGCCGCGCCTGCCGAAGGCGAAGCAGCGCAGGCCGCCGACGGCGAGAAGCGCGGCGAGCGTCATCGCCATGGCGGTGGTCATCGCAGAGATTCCGGTCGCGATGGCGGCAGAGACTTCCGCAAGCCGCGCGAAGGCGGTGGCGAAGCTGCGCCGCGTCCGGAGGGACAGGGGCGCGGCGACAAGAACCGCAGCCTCCAAGGTCGAGATCAAGGCAAGGACCGCGACAACAAGGATCGCGATCGCAACAAGGGCAAGTTCGGCGGCGATCGCGACAAGGGCCGCGACAACCGTGGCCGCGACCGCGACAAGGGCCGCGACCGCCAGGGCGGCCCGTCGCTGCGTCCCTACGCCTCGAGCGCCACCCCGCGCGAGCGCGATCGTCCTGCCGATCCGAACTCGCCGTTCGCAAAGCTCGCCGCGCTGAAAGAGCAGCTGTCCGGGCGTAAGGAGTAGCACAGCGTTTTCAAGCGAAGTGCGGAGCGGTTCGCGTGAAGAAAACGCGTCAGAAGGAATAGAGTCACGACCGAGCGGCAGCGCATCGACAAATGGCTGTGGCATGCGCGGGTGGTGAAGGCGCGGACCTCGGCTGCTGAACTCGTCGAGTCCGGCCATGTCCGCGTCAACGGCGTGCGCGAAAAATCGCCGGGGCATGCGGTCAAGATCGGCGACGTGCTCACCGTCGCGCTCGATCGCACCGTGCGCGTCTTGAAAGTCGCAGCCTTCAACGAGCGCCGCGGCGATGCCGCATCGGCCCGTGTGCTCTACGAAGAGGTCAGTGAAGGCCCTCCAAATTCTCAGCGCAATTAATTGCGCTTTGAATTCATTTCTTGGTCGATCGGACACATAAAGCCGTCATGATCGGCCGTTGCCGACCTTGCAGCGCCGGGCCATCCGCGCTACGCAAGCCGCGAGTTTTAAAAGAGCTTTTCGGAGCGTTGGATGACTTACGTCGTCACTGAAGACTGCATCAAGTGCAAGTACACCGACTGCGTCGAGGTCTGCCCGGTCGACTGTTTCTACGAGGGCGAGAACATGCTCGTCATCCATCCTGACGAGTGCATAGACTGCGGCGTGTGCGAGCCGGAATGCCCCGCCGACGCCATCAAGCCGGACACGGAACCGGGCCTGGAAAAGTGGCTCACCGTCAACGCCGACTACGCCAAGAGCTGGCCGAACATCACCCAGAAGAAAGAATCACCTGCCGACGCCAAGGAATTCGACGGCGTGGAGGGCAAGTTCGACAAGTATTTTTCTCCGAACCCAGGCTCCGGCGACTAATTCGGGCCCAAACTTAACCCTAATAGCGGCGCTACCGCCGAAAACCAGCCCTCAAGACCCCTAAATCATTGATTTTTGCGGGAAATGTGCTATATTGGGCACATTAAACCGAACCCTTCGTCAGCCCCGTCGGCCCGTTGGGTTCCCGTGAAACCAGATGTCGAACAGGGGCGTGGCAGTTTCCGCGCACAGGCTGTGTCACAGAAAACGCGTAAAAAGAGTACTTCTGCGAAGGCTTCCCACAAGGTGGCCAAGAAAGTCGCCGCGGCCAGCCGTAGCGCATCCAAGGGTCGGACCGCGACGAAGGCGCCGGCTGCAAAGTCCTCGAAGAACAAAAGAAGCGCAATGCCTAACAAGACTGCCAAGCCGGCCGCGAAAGCGACCGTGGCCAAGCCTGTTGCTGCCAAGCCCCCTGTTGCCAAGCCTGCTACCAAACCTGCTGTTGCCAAGGCTCCCGCTGCCAAGCCGGCCGCGGCGAAGGTTGCTGCTGCTCCTGCCAAGGCCGCCCCTGTCGCTGCCGCCAAGCCGGTCGTGAAGCCCGCGGCTGTTGCGCCGAAGGTCGAGGAAAAGAAGGTCGTGACCCAGCGTCAGGGTTTCAAGGCCAACGAATTCGTCGTCTATCCCGCTCACGGCGTCGGCCAGATCCTGGCCATCGAGGAGCAGGAGATCGCCGGCGCGAAGCTCGAGCTGTTCGTCATCAACTTCATCAAGGACAAGATGACGCTGCGCGTGCCGACCGCCAAGGTCGCCAATGTCGGCATGCGCAAGCTGTCCGATCCTGCGCTGGTGAAGCGTGCGCTCGAGACACTCAAGGGCCGCGCCCGCGTCAAGCGCACCATGTGGTCGCGCCGCGCCCAGGAATACGAAGCCAAGATCAATTCGGGCGACATCGTCGCGATCGCGGAAGTCGTGCGCGACCTCTACCGTTCCGAGTCGCAGCCCGAGCAGTCCTACAGCGAACGCCAGCTCTATGAAGCAGCGCTCGACCGTCTGTCCCGCGAGATCGCGGTGGTGCAGCACTCGACCGAGACCGAAGCGGTCAAGGAGATCGAGGCCCAGCTCGCCAAGAGCCCGCGCCGCACCGGCGCCAAGTCGGAAGCCGCCGAAGGCGAGGCCGATACGGACGCCGAGGGCGAAAGCGACGAGACCGAGGGCGGCGGCGGCACCACGGTCGCCGACGAGGCGGCGTAGCGTCTCGCGTTCATCGCAACAGTTCAAAAGCCCGGCCGTTTGGCCGGGCTTTTTGTTCGGAGTTCGTGGTTTCGTAGGGTGGGTTATCCTCGCGGCTGCGCGTTGCGCAGTCCGCTAGGCGTAACCGACCGCTTCTCTTTCCACGCGAAAAACAAAGAGGTGGGTTACGCGACGCTAACCCACCCTAGGTTCGCACTGGTCGGGGCGCTGGCTCACTTCACCGGCCGCTTCTCTAGCTTTCGTGCCAGCGTGCGCCGGTGCATCCCCAGCCTTCTCGCCGCTTCCGAAATATTAAAGTCGGTCTCGATCAGGGTCTGGTGGATGCGCTCCCATTCGAGTGTCTTGATCGATGTCGGCCGCGCGTCGAGCGCGACCTCGGCATTGCCTTCGGCCTTGCTGAAGGCGGCTTCGATGTCGTCGGTGTTCGACGGCTTTGCCAGATAGTGGCATGCGCCGAGCTTGATGGCCTCGACGGCGGTGGAGATGCTGGCAAAGCCTGTCAGCACCACGATCAGCATCTCCGGGTCGTGCGTATGCAAAAGCTCGACGCAGGCGAGGCCCGAGGCACCGCCGAGCTTGAGGTCGACGACGGCATAGCCGAACGATCGTTGCTCCAGAGCTTTCCGCACGTCCTCGATCGAGGCGGCGAGCACGACCTCGTAGCCGCGGCGCTCGAACGAACGCTTCAGCGTGCGCGCGAACCCGGCATCGTCCTCGACGACGATGAGCGAGCGGTCAGGCGTCAAAGCTGCCTCCGATCGCGAGCGTTGCGAGCGGCAGCGTGAGGCGGACGGTGGCGCCGCGCTTCCTGTGGTTCTCGGCGGTCACGCTGCCGCCGAGCTTGCGCACGACGTTCACAACCAGGAACAGGCCGAGCCCGCCGCCGGCGCGGCCCTTGCTCGATTGATAGGGCTTTCCGAGCTGTGCCAGCATCTCCGGCGCAAAGCCCGCGCCGCGGTCGCTGATAGACAGCACGAGATTATCGCCCTCGCGCTCGGCCACGAGCTCGACCCAGTCGCGCGAGACCTCGTAGGCGTTGTCGAGCACATTGAAGATGACTTGCTTCAGCGCGATGTCGGACACGATCGCGACGTCCTCGCCGAAGGTGTTGACGAAATACAGCGTGTGCGCCGAGCGCGCGTCGCGCCACTCTTCCACCAGCGCCGTGACGAAGGCCGTCACCGTCGTCGGAGACGAGCCTTCGCCGCGGGCCTCGCCGGCCGACACCAGGATGCCGGTCACGATGGTCTTGCAACGTTGCAGCGAAGTCTCCATCTCCGCGAGATCCTCGGCCAGCTCCTGATCGGCGGCGAGGTCGGGCATGCGCCGCCAGTCGCTGAGGATGACCGAGAGCGAGGCGAGCGGCGTGCCGAGCTCGTGCGCCGCGCCGGAGGCGAGCAGGCCCATGCGCACGATGTGATCCTGCTCGGCGGCATGCTGGCGCAGCGCCGCCAGATGTGCGTCGCGCTGGCGCAAATTCCTGTTGATGCGGGTGACGAACACCACGAGCAGCACGGCGTTGAGCACGAAGCCCAGCAGCATGCCGGCGACGGTGAGCGTGTAGGTCTCGCTCAGCGGGTTCGGTGGCAAGTCGAGCGGCCGGTACGCGACCGTCAGCCAGACGAAGCTCGCGCAGGTCAACGCGACCAGCGACCATGTCGAGCGGCCATCGAGCAGCACCGCGCCCAGCGTCACCTGGAGCAGGAACAGCGAGGTGAAGGGATTGGTGGCGCCGCCGCTGAGATAAAGCTGCGCGGTCAGCGCGGCGACGTCCAGCATCAAGGCGACCAGCAGCTCGTTGTTGGTGATCGCGGCGCGATGGCGCACCCAGACGAGGCTGGAGACGTTGAGAAACACCAGCGCGCCGATCACCGCGCCCATGCGGGTGAGGGGCAGGGGAATGCCAAGCCAGACATGCACGCCGCCGATGGTCACGATCTGGCCGACCACCGCAGTCCAGCGCAGCTGGATCAGCAGCGCCATGTTCTTGCGGTTGGTCTCGTCGTCGGTCGGCGCAGCCCCGATCAGCTCGCTGCGCGCGTCCGCCTGCGATTGCAGCGTGACAGCGCCATGCGTTCTTCCGTCGTCAGGTTGGCTCGACGATCGTTCCAGCATCTGATCCCGTCCTGCGGGCGACGGCATCGGAGCCGCCGGCCGCTTCGTGGACGAAGCCGCTCCAGGGCTTCTTGCGGCGGAACAGCCCGCCGCCGAATGTGACAAAAAGTCTGCCGGCCAGCATGAAAGCCAGGGCAAACCACGTCAGCGCATAGATCAGGTGGTTATTGGGAAAGCGGACCACGGTCAATCCGCCGATCGGACCGCTGCTGGATTGTGATCCGGCGTCGGCATCGACGAAGAACGGCGCGACCTCGCCGAGCCCGCGTGCCGCCGCAATCGCGGCGACATCCCGTGAATACCAGCGATTGTGTTGGGGCACGTTGTTCCTGAGGAATCCGCCCTTCGGCTCCGTGATGCGCAACAAGCCGGTGATTTCGACTTGGCCGTCCGGATTGCCGTCCCGGCGCATCGACGCGTCGCGCCGCTCGGACCGCACGAAGCCGCGGTTGACCAGGACCATCGTGCCGTCGCTGCGCTGAAGCGGCGTCAGCACCCAATAGCCCGGGCCTTCTTCGGTGACGGCCTGAACCAGCGTCTCGCGGTCATGCAGGAAGCGGCCGGTGACGCTAACATGCCTGTATTCGTCATTTGCGGTGGACACCGCGGGCCATGACGCGATCGAGGGGATCGGCTGGGCCGGGGCATGAACGCGCTGCTCGACGCGATCGATCAGCGCCAGCTTCCAGGCGCGGCGCTCGATCTGCCAGACGCCGAGCGCGATCAGAAGTGCAAAGGCCGTGAGCGAGAGGACCGTGAGCCACAAGGACGGACGCGCAGCTTTTCCGCGAGCCCCGTCTGCTTTGCTTATCACAGTCCCAGTCTCGTTCATTTCATTCCAGTCATCTGGTGGATCGGCATCATGTTGCTGTTGAGGTGGTTCATCACCCACAGCGAACCCGACAGCGCGATCGCCACCATGACGATGGTGAAGATCAGCGCCATCATGCTCCAGCCGTTCTCGGATTTGGGGCTCATGTGCAGGAAGTAGATCATGTGCACGACGATCTGCACGACCGCGAAGGCCATGATCACCAGCGCGGTGATCTGCTTGCTCGGAAGCGCGCCGCTCATCACCAGCCAGAACGGGGTCGCGGTGAGCACGACCGAGAGCACGAAGCCGAGCATGTAAGTCGAGAACGAGCCGTGGGCGTGGCTGTCGCCCTGGTGATGATCGTCCGCGTGGGCAGCGTGAGTATCGGTGTTCATCGCAGAACTCCCAGGAGATAGACGAAGGTGAAGACGCCGATCCAGACCACGTCGAGGAAGTGCCAGAACATCGACAGGCACATCAGGCGGCGGCGGTTGGCCTCGATCAGGCCGAACTTCCAGACCTGCACCATCAGGGTCACCAGCCAGATCAGGCCGCAGGTGACGTGCAGGCCGTGGGTACCGACCAGGGTGAAGAAGGCGGACAGGAAGGCGCTGCGCTGCGGCGTCGCGCCTTCATGGATCATGTGGGCGAACTCGGAGAGCTCGATGCCGATGAAGGCGGCGCCGAACAGGCCGGTGATGGCCAGCCACATCTGGGTCTGGCCGATCTTGTTCTGCTGCATGGTCAGCATGGCAAAGCCATACGTGATCGACGACAGCAGCAGCATCGAGGTGTTGACCGCGACCAAAGGCAGCTCGAACAGGTCCTTCGGCGCGGGACCGGCGGCGTAATTGCCGCCGAGCACGCCGAAGGTGGCGAACAGGATCGCGAAGATGAGGCAGTCGCTCATCAGATAGATCCAGAAGCCCAGCGAGGTGCTGTAGCCTTCTGGATGCGGGTGTTCGTCGGCGAGGTAGAAGACCGGTTCGCCGGTTTGCGCGGGATTGACAGTGACAGTCATTACTTGGCTCCGGCGAGTAGTTTGGTGCGCGCGTCCTCGGCCCGGATGACATCGTCAGCCGGAATGTCGAAGTCGCGGTGATAGTTGAAGGTGTGGCCGATCCCGACGACGAGCATCGCAGCGAAGCTCGCGGCGGCAAGCCACCAGATGTACCAGATCAGGCCGAAACCCATCGCGGTGGCAAGACCGGCGAGGATGATGCCGGTGCCGGTGCTGCTGGGCATGTGGATCGGCTTGAACCCGGTGAGCGGACGCTGGTAGCCGCGGCGCTTCATATCCCACCACGCGTCATTGTCGTGGACGACGGGGGTGAAGGCGAAGTTATAGGCCGGCGGCGGCGACGAGGTCGCCCATTCCAGCGTGCGCGCATCCCAGGGATCGCCGGTGACGTCCTTGAGCTGCTCGCGCCTGAGGAAGCTGACGGCGAACTGCATCAGCATCGAGAGGATGCCGAGGAAGACCAGGAAGGCGCCAATGCCGGCGATGATGAACCAGATCTGCAAGCTGGGATCGTCAAACACGCGCAAGCGCCGGGTCACGCCCATCAGGCCGAGCACATAGAGCGGCATGAAGGCGAGGTAGAAGCCGGTGACCCAGAACCAGAACGACAGCTTGCCCCAGAACGGATCGAGCTTGAAGCCGAACGCCTTCGGGAACCAGTAGCCGATACCGGCGAACGCGCCGAACACAACGCCGCCGATGATCACGTTGTGGAAATGCGCGATCAGGAACAGGCTGTTGTGCAGGACGAAGTCGGCCGGCGGCACCGCCAGCAGCACGCCGGTCATGCCGCCGAGCACGAAGGTCAGCATGAACGCGATCGTCCACATCATCGGCAGCTCGAAGCGGATGCGGCCGCGATACATCGTGAACAGCCAGTTGAACATCTTCGCGCCCGTCGGGATCGAGATGATCATCGTGGTGATGCCGAAGAACGAGTTGACGCTGGCGCCCGACCCCATCGTGAAGAAGTGGTGCAGCCAGACCAGGTACGACAGGATGGTGATGACGACAGTGGCGTAGACCATCGAGGTGTAGCCGAACAGCCGCTTGCCGGAGAAGGTCGAGGTCACCTCGGAGAAGATGCCGAAGGCGGGGAGAACCAGGATGTAGACCTCGGGATGACCCCAGATCCAGATCAGGTTCACGTACATCATCGGGCTGCCGCCGAAATCGTTCGTGAAGAAGTTGGTGCCGACGTAGCGGTCGAGCGAAAGCAGCGCGAGCACGACGGTCAGAACCGGGAAGGAAGCGACGATCAGGACGTTGGTGCAGAGCGCGGTCCAGGTGAACACCGGCATCCGCATCATGGTCATGCCGGGGCAGCGCAGCTTGACGATGGTGCAGATCAGGTTGATGCCGGACAGCGTCGTTCCGATGCCTGCAACCTGCAACCCCCATATATAATAATCGACGCCGACGTCCGGGCTGTAGCCGATGTTCGACAGCGGCGGATAAGCGAGCCAGCCGGTGCGGGCGAATTCGCCGATGAACAGCGAGGCCATCACCAGCACCGCGCCGCCGACCGTCATCCAGAAGCTGAAATTGTTCAGGAACGGAAACGACACGTCGCGCGCGCCGATCTGGAGCGGCACGACGAAGTTCATCAGGCCGGTGACCAGCGGCATCGCCACGAAGAAGATCATGATCACGCCGTGGGCGGTGAAGACCTGGTCGTAGTGATGGGAGTTGAGATAGCCCTCCGAGCCGCCAAAGGCGAGCGCCTGCTGCAACCGCATCATCAGCGCATCGGCGAAGCCGCGCAGCAGCATCACGATGCCGAGGATCATGTACATGATGCCGATGCGCTTGTGGTCGACGCTGGTGAACCACTCGCTCCAGAGATAGCCCCAGAGGCGGAAATAGGTCAGACCGGCGAACATGATGAGGCCGCCGGTCGCCACCACCGCAAAGGTGCCGACGACGATCGGCTCGTGCAGCGGCAGAGATTCAAAGGTGAGCCGGCCAAAGATGAGCTTGAGAAGATCAGGAGACATGCGGGATCTCTTTACGAATCTGACTTCGGACGTTGTCCGAGGAAGAAGGACGAGGACTTCAGCGGCGTGAAAGTCGGCCGCTTCAGGCCGGCGCCGAGTAGCGGCGCGGTGTCGAGCGGTGCCGTGATGGAGGCGGTGGTCCTGCCCTGCGGCGCATCGGGCGTGCAGGTGCCGGCGACGAAGCTGGGCTCCGGCCCAAGCGCGGTGCCGCGGCGCGCGTATTTGTCGTAGGCCAGCGGCAGCGTGTTGTTCAGACCCTCATGGCCGAGGCCGCCCTTGGCGTCGATCGCCATCATCTCGCTCTGGCACATCTTGCCGATCTCGACGCACATGTTGAGGATCAGGCGGTAGAGATCGGAATCGACGGTGCCGTAGCGCCGCACCGGCTCGTTCTGGCTGGGCTTCTCGAGCTGGAGATATTCGGCGCGGCCGAGCGAGCCGCCGCCGGATTTGGCGCTGGCGATCCAGGCGTCGAAGCCCTTGTCGTCGAACCCGTGGAAGTTGAAGTGCATGCCGGAGAAACCGGCGCCGCTATAGTTCGCTGAGAAACCCTTATACGTACCGGCGTGGTTGATCACGGCGTGGAGCGACGTCTCCATGCCCGGCATCGCATAGATCTGTCCGGCGAGCGCGGGGATGTAGAAAGAGTTCATCACCGAAGACGCGGTGATATGGAAATTGATCGGACGATCGACCGGCGCCGCGAGCTCATTGACGGTGGCGATGCCGTAGTCCGGATAGATGAAGAGCCACTTCCAGTCGAGCGCGACGACGTCGACCACGAGAGGGACCTTGCTTTGGTCCACGGAGCGCTCCGCGGAGATGCGGCCGATGTTGCGATAGGGATCGAGCAGATGCGTGCCCATCCAGGTCAGCGCGCCCAGGCAAACGATGATCAAAAGCGGCGCCGACCAGATCACCAGCTCAAGGCTGGTCGAGTGGTCCCATTCGGGCTCGTAGCGGGCGTCGGTGTTGGACTGGCGGTAGCGCCAGGCGAACAGCACCGTCAGCGCCATCACGGGAACGACGATCAGGAGCATCAGGACGGTGGACATGATGACGAGGTCGCGCTGTTGCGCTGCGATATCGCCGGCTGGTGCCAGCACGACGTAGTTGCAGCCGCTGAGTGCAACCGCCAGGGGTAGCAGCGCCAGGATCTTGAGACGGGACACGGGCCGACCTTATGAGAATGAGTTTCTTTCGTGAGACCAAGGGGTAGCTGCGACGCAGCAATCCGGACATTGGACAATTTGTCCAATGTTGCAGTGCGAAATGTTGCGCCAAACAGAACCGGATCGCCTGGCGCCCCGCCGGGCGGTCGGCTTTGGTTTTCAGGACGTTAAGGGCGCACCAATGGCGACGGCACAGACCCCCGCAATGGCAGACCTCCACTCGGGCGAGCACGGCCACGACCAGGCCCGTCCCGGCGAGATTGCCATCGGCGTCATCATCGGCCGCACCTCGGAATTCTTCGACTTCTTCGTCTTCGCGATCGCCTCGGTGATCGTCTTTCCGCGCCTGGTGTTCCCGTTCACGAGCGAACTGACCGGCACCCTCTATTCCTTCATGATCTTCGCGCTGGCCTTCGTGGCCCGGCCGATCGGCACCGTCATTTTCATGACGGTCGACCGCGAATACGGCAAGACGGCCAAGCTGATCTCGGCGCTGTTCCTGCTCGGCACCGCCACCGTCGCGATCGCGTTCCTGCCCGGCTATCACGAGATCGGCGTTGCGGCGATCTGGCTGCTGGCGCTGGCGCGCATCGCGCAGGGTCTGGCCTGGGGGGGCGCCTGGGACGGGATGGCCTCGCTGCTTGCGCTGAATGCGCCGCCGTCAAAGCGCGGCTGGTACGCGATGGTGCCGCAGCTTGGCGCGCCGCTCGGGCTGATCGTGGCGAG
Organism: Bradyrhizobium sp. 132; assembly: GCF_023074185.1. Classification (GTDB taxonomy): domain Bacteria; phylum Pseudomonadota; class Alphaproteobacteria; order Rhizobiales; family Xanthobacteraceae; genus Bradyrhizobium. Next base: position 15,076 of record NZ_JADPKY010000112.1, read on the forward strand.
CGCGCTGTTCGCCTATTTCGCGGGGAATCTCTCGGCCGACGATTTCTTCGATTGGGGCTGGCGCTACCCGTTCTTCGTCGCCTTCGCCATCAACGTCGTGGCGCTGTTCGCGCGCCTGCGCATGGTGACGACGGAAGAATATGCCTCGCTGTTCGAGACCCGCGAATTGCAGCCCTCGCGCATCTCCGAGACTGTGGCGCGCGAAGGCCAGAACATCATGCTCGGCGCATTCGCGCCGCTGGCGAGCTTTGCGCTGTTCCACATGGTTACGGTGTTTCCGCTGTCCTGGGTGTTCCTGTTCACCCGCGAAAGCCCGGTGCGCTTCCTGATCATCGAGATCGTCGCCGCCGTGTTCGGCGTCGGCGCGATCGTGCTCTCCGGCGTCATCGCCGACCGCGTCGGCCGCAAGTCGCTGCTGATGGGATCGGCGATCGCGATCGCGATCTACAGCGGCTTTGCTCCGCAGCTGCTCGATGCCGGCGCGTTCGGCGAGACCATCTACATGGTGATCGGCTTCATCCTGCTCGGCCTGTCGTTCGGCCAGTCGTCGGGCGCGATCGCCTCGAACTTCAAGCAGGCGTATCGCTACACGGCCTCGGCACTGACCTCGGACATGGCCTGGCTGTTCGGCGCCGGCTTCGCGCCGCTGGTCGCTCTGTTGCTTGCGACCAATCTCGGCGTCATCGCCTCGGGAGCGTATCTGCTGTCAGGCGCGTTCTGGACCCTGCTCGCGCTCTGGCTCAGCGGCCAGCGCGAGGCCGGAGACATGGACGCGGGCGGTTAGGGCGCAAGCGGCTTGTAGGGCGGGCAAAGGCGCGTAGCGCCGTGTCCACCATCCGCAAACATCGCGTCGAGAATGGTGGGCACGCTTCGCTTTGCCCATCCTACTGCAGCCTCAATCCGCCACGACCTTCACGCGATCCCGCACCTTCACCTGAGCGTTGCGATCGAGGCCGTTGAGCACGCGGAAACGTTCGGCCGGGTGATCGACGCCGGCCATGCGGTGGGAGAGCGATTCCACGGTGTCGCCGGGCTGCACGGTGATGACCTTGATGCGCAGGGGGCGCGCGGCCTGGATCTCGTCGAGCGTCAGGCGGCGGAATGAACTGACGGTCTCGCGCGCATTGCGCTCGCTCTCGGTCGACTTCTGCCGTGCCGCAAAGATGAAGCGGTAGACGTCGCTGCCGAAGCGCAGCGCATAGACCTTGAACTGCCACTGGTCGCCCTTGGCGGTCGCGGACGCCGCCGGGAAACCGTTGATGGTGATGTCCTCCGTGGACGCCTTCTCGACGCCTTCCATCCAGCCGGAATTCAGGTAATCGCCGAGCGACTGCTCGGCCGGCACCCGGACGACGTCGAAACGCATCGCCTGCGAGCCGCCGTCGCGCACGCCGATCACGGCCTGCGCGGTGTTGTCGAGCGTAAAATTGTCCGGCGCCTGGAAGGTGAAGCCGAGCTTCGGATGCAGGAAGCGCCGGCCGCGGACAAAACCTTCGCTGGGGTCTTCGCCGTAGACAAGGTTATCGATCGCGGCGAGATAGGTTTCGCGGTCGCGCTCGGCGCCTTCTGGCGCTGAGTACTGCCGCGCGATAGTCTGCGCGTTCTGCACGCGCTCCGGCGTTGCCGGATGCGATGAGGTGAAATCCTGCGCGCGCGGATCGAGCGAAGTCTTTCCGACTTTCAACTCCGCATTGCGCTCCATCGCCGAGAGAAAACGTGCGGCACCATAAGGGTCGAAATGGGCCTTGGCGGAGAGGCCGACGCCGATGCCGTCGGCCTCGAACTCCTGATTACGCGAAAAGCTCGCCATGGTCAGCTTGGTCTTGGCGAGCGCGAGCGCGGTGAGATCGGGATCGTTGCTCATGTCGGTGACGACGCGGGTGACGATCGCGGCCTGGCGCGCCTGGTCCTCGCGCATCGCGGCGTGCTTGGACAGCACATGCGCCATCTCGTGGCTCAGCACGGAGGACAATTCCGAGGTGTCGCTGGCGAGCGCAAGCAGGCCGCGGGTGACATAGAGCTGGCCGTTCGGCAGCGCGAAGGCGTTCACCGCGCCGGAATTGAGGATCGTGACCCGGTACCCCTGGTCGGGGCGGTCGGACGCCGCGACCAGCCGGTCGACCGTTTTGGTCACGAGCGATTCGAGCCTGGGATCGTCGTAAGTGCCGCCATAGCTCGCCAGGATGCGCTCGTGCTCCTTCTCGGTGGCGGGGGTCTGCGCGACGGCCGGCTTCGGCTTGGGCATCGCCACGATCGGCGGTGCCGCGGCGGTCTGGAACCGGTTCATGTCACCGCAGCCGGCAAGGGCTGAACCCAGAACAAGGCATAGCACGGCCGGCGCTGCCCGCAGGCGGCGGCGTTCGCCTCGTCCGTGCCGTTCTAGCACCCCATTCACGTTGCTTAACCCGTGCCTGGCCCTTTTAGGGCCCTACCCCTGTCGGCTCGTTTGCGCCGAGCAACTCGACCTGTCCCGCGAGGCGTACATCGATACGCGGCCCCGTATTCCCCTCGACCCAGCCCCGGACGCGAATACGTCTATTCTCCAGAGACTTAAGAGCGGTCCCGGCGCTTTCGAATGCCGGTAGTGTCCGCTTTGAAATAGTCACGGCAAAGCCGCGCGTCCAGTTCCGTCCGAAGTTGAGGTAGGTTATTGCCCCAGCTTGCCGGACCGACAGGACTTTGCCCTCGACCACCACAAAACGCCCGATCTCCGCCAAAATATCGTCCGGACTTTCCGCGTTTTTTATGGCCGACGGGTCAGCCCAGTTGCCCTTTTTTTGGCGCCGCGCTTCGGCCTCCGATTCCATCAGGGCGGTCGCGCAATCCTTGTCGGTGATCTCGGCGGAGACGATGGCGTCGCCCTGAGCGAGCAGCACCGCCTGCACGGAGATGTCGCTCTCGCCGACAAAGACCAGCGCGCCTTGCCGGCCATAGCGGTCGGGCGTGTCGTCAGCGCTGCGCAGAATCACGTCGCGGCCGACGAGCAGCGCGGTCAGCGCCTGCTTCGTCGTCGCGGTCGGCTCAATGCCGTTCAGGCGGATGTCGCGGCCGTCGTCAAGACGGACGCTGCGCGCATCGATCGCGACGACGCGGCCTTCGCCTTGGGACTCGAACCGGCACGGGCTCGCGAATGCGCTGCGACCCGCGACGAGAAGGATTGCGACGATGAGGTGAAGCCGTTGCGTCACGTGACCCGGAGAGGTTGCGTTGCCCGCCAGTCTTAACTCAAGCGCGGCGTGTCGCGAAGAGGCTTCGTTACACTCCGTCATTGCGGGCGCAGCGAGACAAGGACGGCGTGGAAGCATCTTGCCGCACACGGCCATTCCGTTTTGCGGAAAACGTACGCGCCAATCGTGTCCCCGTAGCGCACCTTCGCTTGCTGCGCTCTCGTGCATGCGGCATGATTGCGGCAACAGCTTTAGCCAAGAGCAAGAACCAAGAGCAATAACCAAGCCGCCATCAGAGTACGGCGCGATAAGGGAGGTCTTTTTCGATGAAGCATGTTTTGTCGGGCATTTTTGCCGCCGCATTGGCGCTGAGTGCGAGCGCCGTGCAGGCGCAGGACAAGCCGCCGCTGAAGATCGGCGGCATCCTCGACATGTCGAGCCTGTATGCCGACATCACCGGCCCCGGCAGCGAGACCGCCGCCAAGATGGCCGTGGAGGACTTTGGCGGTGAGGTGCTCGGACGCAAGATCCAGGTGCTGGCCGCCGACCATCAGAACAAGGCCGATCTCTCCGCCAACATCGCCCGCGATATGCTCGACAACCAGGGCGTCGAGATGATCTACGACGTCGCGGCCTCCGCGACCGCGCTTGCCGCCGGCGAGATCGCGAAAGCGCGCAACAAGATCATCATGTTCAACGGCCCGGGCTCCATCCGCCTCAGCAACGAGGCCTGCGGTCCCTATACCATTCACTACGTGTTCGACACCTACGGCCAGGCCAACGTGACCGGCCTCGCGGCCGTGAGGTCGGGCCTCGACACCTGGTTCTTCCTGACCGCCGACTACGCCTTCGGTCAGGATCTGGAGAAGGACACCAGCGCCGTCGTGACCAAGACCGGCGGCAAGGTGCTTGGCAGCGTGCGCCATCCGCTCAACACGTCGGATTTTTCGTCGTTCCTGCTTCAGGCCCAGGCCTCCAAGGCCAAGGTGATTGGCCTTGCCAACGCCGGCGGCGACACCGTCAACGCCATCAAGCAGGCGGCCGAGTTCGGCATCACCAAGGGCGGTCAGAAAGTCTCGCCGCTGCTCGCCTTCGTGACCGATATCGACTCGATCGGGCTCGAGACCGCGCAGGGCCTGTTGCTTGCGGAAGCCTTCTACTGGGATCTCAACGACGACACCCGTGCGTTTTCGAAGCGCTTCCAGGAGCGCATGAAGCGGCCGCCGACCTCGGCGCAAGCCGGCGTCTACTCTTCCGTGACGCACTATCTGAAAGCGGTGAAGGCGGCCGGCACGACCGACGCTGCGACGGTGATCAAGGTGATGAAGGAGACACCGATCAACGACTTCTTCGCCAAAAATGGCAAGATCCGCGAGGACGGCCGCATGATCCACGACATGTACCTGTTCGAGGTCAAGAAGCCGTCGGAGTCCAAGGGCCGCTGGGACGACTACAAGCTGCTCGCCACCGTGCCCGGCAGCGAGGCGTTCCAGTCGCTGGAGCAGTCGCGCTGCCCGCTGGTGAAGAAATAAGGCTCGTCATTGCGAGCGAAGCAATCCAGAGATGTTTCCGCAGAGACGGTCTGGATTGCTTCGTCGCTTCGCTCCTCGCAATGACGGGTGTGGCCAAAGCTCTATCAAACAACAACAAGGGAGACGTCCCATGAGCAACGACATGGTCCTGCAGAAGCTCGAAGGCGGGCTGCTCACCATCACCATGAACCGGCCCGAACGGAAGAACGCGCTCAACCCGGACATGGTCGCCGGGCTGGTCGTGGCGGCGCGGCGCGCGGCGGACGATCCGGAGGTGCGTGCGGTGCTGTTCAAAGGCGCGGGCGGCAGCTTCTGCGTCGGCGGCGACGTCAAGTCGATGGCGGAGGGACGCGCGCCGCCGCCGTTCGAAGTGAAGATGGCGAACCTGCGCCGCGGCATGGAGGTGTCGCGCATCCTGCACCAGATGCCGAAACCCGTGGTGGCGCAGCTCGATGGCGCCGCGGCCGGCGCGGGTCTGTCGATGGCGCTGTCGTGTGACCTCCGCATCGTCTCCGAATCCTGCAAGATCACCACCGCCTTTGCAAAAGTCGGCTTCTCCGGCGATTACGGCGGTACCTATTTCCTCACCCAGCTGCTCGGCAGTGCGCGGGCGCGCGAGCTCTATTTGCTGTCGCCGGTCCTGACCGCGAGGGAGGCTCATGCGATCGGCATGGTGACGAAGGTCGTCCCCGATGCCGAGATCGACACGGCCGCGCACGAGCTGGCGCTGTCGCTGGCGCAGGGCCCTTCCATTGCGCTGGGCTTCATCAAGCGCAACATCAACAATGCCGAGCATCTCGCGCTCGAAGATTGCTTCGACGGCGAGGCGATCCATCACACCCGCTGCAGCGACACCGAGGACCACAAGGAGGCTGCAAAGGCGTTCGTCGAGAAGCGCAAGCCGACCTTCAAGGGCGCATGACGATGGCGCCCTATATGCGGCTGCGGCAGATTTGCCTGGTCGCGCCGCAGCTCGCGCCTGTCATCTCCGACATCGCGGAAATCATGGGCCTCGCCGTCTGCTATCGCGACGGCAATGTCGCAAAATACGGCCTGGAGAACGCGCTGCTTCCGGTCGACACGATTCTGCTGGAGGTCGTCGCACCGTTCAAGGACGGCACCACCGCCGGTCGCTTCATCGAAAAGAGCGGCGGGCGCGGCGGCTACATGGCGATCTTCTGCTGCAACGATCCCGACGAGCGCGGCTGTAACGCCAACGCGCTTGGCGTGCGCACGGCCAACGTCATAGACCACGCGCCCTATCACGGCGTGCAGCTCCATCCCCGCGACTGCCGCGCCGCCTTCATCGAGTTCAACCACACCGAGGGCAGCGACGACATTTTGGGGCCGTATCCGCCGGCGGGGCCGGACTGGCAGAAATTTATCCGCAAGGACGTGACGCAGACGTTGACGAGCGTGGAGATGCAGAGCCCGGATCCAACAGGGCTGGCCGAGCATTGGGGCAAGATCATCGGCGTTGCGCCGAGTGGCGATACCGAATTGAAGCTGCCCAATGCGACCTTCCGCTTCGTCAAAGGCGCCGGCGAGATCATGAGCGGGCTGGAGTTTCGGGTTGCGGACAAAGCACAGGTGCTGCATGCGGCCAAGGCAAAGGGGCTTGCGGTTGCAGGCGACGAGTTTTTGCTCGGCGGGGTGACGTTCCGCGTCAGTTGATCCCTTGATCGTTATCCGTCACCCCGAGGTGCTCGCCGCTTCGGTGAGCCTCGAAGGGCGACGGCTACCGGCGAGTAAGGAACGTCACATGCCGCATCCGCTCGACAGCTTCTTCGCACCAGCAAGCATCGCGTTGATCGGCGCCTCGCGCGATCACGAGAAGATTCCCGGCCGGCTGTTGTCGATGTTGCGCAAGAACGAGTATCCCGGAAAAATCTACCCGGTGAACCCGAACTACGCCGAGATCGACGGGCTCATTTGCTACAAATCGATCACGGAGATCCGCGCGCCGATCGATCTCGCCGTCATCATCATTCCCGCACGCGCCGTGCTTGCCGCGCTCGAACAATGCGCCGCCGCCGGCGTCAGGAACGCAGTGATCATCTCCTCCGGATTTGCCGAGGAAGGTGGCGACAGCGCGGCGATGCAGGACGCGATCGCGGCGCTGGCCGGGCGCACCGGCATGCGGATTTCCGGTCCGAACGCCGAGGGCTTTTTCAGCCAGATGCAGCGTGTGGCGGCAACGTTCAGTCCCGCCGTGGACGTCAAGCCGGGCGTGGCGCCGCTGGTCGCGACGACGAAACGGATCGGCATTGTCGCGCAGAGCGGCGGCATCGGCTTTGCCTATTATCACCGCGCCAAGGCGATCGGCATTGCCGTGAGCTATGTCGTCAGTGCGGGCAACGAATCCGATCTGGGGGCCGGTGAATTTTTGGATTACATGGTGCAGGACGCCGCGACCGACGTGATCCTGCTGTTCATCGAAGGCATTCGCGACGTCGACAAGTTTCTCGCGGCAGCGCGCCGGGCAGCCGAGCTGAAGAAGCCTGTCATCGTGACAAAAGTCGGCCGCTCCGGCGCCGGGATGCGCGCGGCCGCCTCGCACACCGCGAGCATGGCCGGGTGGTCGGCGGCCTACGACGCCGTGTTTGCCAAATATGGCTTCATCGTCTCCAACGATCTCGACGAGGCGCTGACGATCGCAGCAGTGCTTGCGAGCAATCCGTTGCCGAAAGGCGATCGCGTCGCCGTGGTCACCGTCTCCGGCGGTGCCGGCATCTGGGGCGCCGATGCCGTGGCGCGGCAAGGCTTGCAAGTGCCGGAGCTCTCCGGAAAAATCCAGGCGGAGATCAAGACGCTGATGCCGTCCTACGGCACCGCGCGCAATCCGATCGACGTCACAGCGCAAGGCGTGACGTCGGGGGGCTTGCAAAAGAGCGTTGATCTGCTGACTGCTTCGGACGAGGTCGATGCAATTCTGGTCTTGCTGTCGCTGTCGAGCGAGGTGCGCAAGCCCTTCAGGGAAGCGGAGCTGAAGCCGGTATTGGCCGCGCAGCACAAGCCCGTGGTGTTTTACTCCTATACGGTGCCGTCGGACTTCGCCCGGCACGAGCTTGCCAAATCCGGCGTCGTTGTGCTGTCCGGTCTGACTCATGTCGGTGTGGCGATGCGGCAGCTGGTCGACTACGCCAATTTCAAACTGCAGAAGCCGGCGGATGGGGCGGAGCTGCCCGCGCGCGATCTCTCGGCGCATCTGACTTCATCGGTTCTGTCCGAGGCCGACAGCAAGGAATTGCTTCGCGCCGCCGGCGTTGTGCTGCCGGCCGAAGTGCTGGTGAAAGAGAAGGACGAGTTGGACGCGGCCGTCGCGGGCGTCGGTTTCCCGCTGGTGATGAAAATCCAGTCGCCGGACATTGCGCACAAGAGCGAGGTCGGCGGCGTGCGCGTCAATATCACCACCAAGGGCGAGGTGTTTCTTGGGTTCGAAGCGCTGCTCAACAATGCGCGCAAGCACCGGCCGGATGCCGTAATTCAAGGCGTGCTGGTCGCGCCGATGGCGAAGAAAGGCGTCGAGATCATCATCGGCACGATGACGGACAAGACCTTCGGGCCGATGGTGATGGTCGGCCTCGGCGGTATCACCACGGAGCTGTTCCGCGACGTCGTCTACCGCCCGGCGCCCGTGAGCGCGAAAGAAGCCGGCGCGATGCTGGCGAGCCTGAAGGCCGCGCCGTTGTTGAATGGTTTTCGGGGAGCGGCGAAGGCGGATGTCGCGGCGGCGTCGCAACTGATTGCCGACATCTCCGTGCTTGCGTCACGGCATGCAGAGGAAATCGCGGAGATCGAGCTCAACCCGGTGCACGTGCACCCGGAGGGGCAGGGCGTCACGATCGTCGATGCGCTGGTGGTGGGGCGGGGTTAATCCCTCTCCCACAAGGGGAGAAGGAAGAGCGCAATCACCGCCCCTTGAAATTCGCCACACGCCGTTCTTCCGTGGCCTTCACGCCTTCCTTGAAATCCTCCGTCGCGCGCAGCCGGGTCTGCTCCTCGAGCTCGTGATTGGTCGCGGCCATGACGCGGTCGGCCAAGTCGGCGCGCATCGTCGCGCGGGTGGAGACGAGGCCGAGCGGGGAGCATTCGGCGATCTCGCCGGCGAGCTTCAGTGCGGCCGCCTTGACCTGGTCCTGCGGCACCAGCTCGTTGGCGAGGCCCCATTTGACCGCTTCCTGGCCGGTGACGCGGCGGCTGGTGTAGAACATCAGCTCGGCGTTGTTCTTGCCGATCAGCTCGGGCAGCGTCACGGTCAGGCCGAAGCCGGGATGGAAGCCGAGTTTTGTAAAGTTCGCGGAGAAGCGTGCTTCGGGGCAGGTGACGCGGAAGTCCGCGGACACCGCGAGCCCGAGCCCGCCGCCGATGGCGGCGCCCTGCACGGCTGCAACGATCGGTTTCTTGGCGCGGAAGATGCGCACCGCCTGGATGTAGAGATGGTTGATCGCGCCGAGGCTGTCGGCCGGATCGCCCTTGGCGGTTTTCTCGGCTTCGCGCGCCTCCTGCGCCTGTCGCGCCGGGTCCTTGAAATTGGCGCCGGCGCAGAACGCCTTGCCTTGCGCGGACAGCACCGAGCTGCGGATCTCGATGTCGCGATCGAATTCGTCGAGCGCATCCGCGATCTGGTTGATCAACGAGATGTCGAAGAAGTTCAGCGGCGGGCGACGAATCTCGATGGTGCCGACATGCCCGACCTTCTCGACGCCGATATCTTTATAGGTGCTCATGATGTCCTCGAAGAGTTAGCGCAAACCAGGTCCGCGCGCCTAGCGCAAACCAAGTCCGCGGGCGATGATGCCGCGCAGCACCTCGGTGGTGCCGCCCTGGATGGTGAGTTTCGGTGCGGTCTTGATGGCGAAGTCGAGCTGCCGCTCCAGCGTCTCGCGGTTGGTCGCGGTCTCCTCGACGAAGGCGGCGAGATCGCGCACGCGGTGCGGCAGCTGCTGCTCCCACACCGTGCCGATGTCCTTGACGATGGACGCTTCCACCACCGGCTCCTTGCCGGCCTGCAACATGCCGGCAACCGAGACCGACATCCGCCGCATGGTGTGGAGCTGCGCCACCAGCCGGCCGATGCCTTCGGCACTGCGCGTGTCCGGATTGGGGCCGACCGCGCGAACCAGCTCGGTCAGCACGTAATAGGTCTCCAGAAAACGCTCGGGGCCCGAGCGTTCATAGGCTAGCTCGCTCGTCGCCTGCTTCCAGGCGCCGTCGACTTCGCCGAGCACGTGATCGTCAGGCACGAAGAAATCGGTGAAGACGACCTCGTTGAACTCGTACTGGCCGGTGATCTGGCCGATCGGGTTCACCTGGATGCCCGGCTGCTTCATCTTGACCAGAAACTGCGTCAGGCCGTGACGGCGGTTTTCCTTGGTCGGTTGCGACGTCCGGAAGATCGCGATCATGTAGTCGGCGATGTGCGCCGACGAGGTCCAGATCTTGGTGCCGTTGATGAGATAGCCGCCGTCGGTCTTGGTCGCGCGCGTCTTCGCGGCGAACAGGTCCGAGCCGGAGTTCGGCTCGCTCATGCCGATCGCAAAGCAGATCTCGCCGCGGCAAATGCGCGGCAGGATGTCCATCTTGATATTTTCCGGGGCGTATTTCAGCAGCACCGGCCCGCTCTGGCGATCGGCGACGAAGAAGCGCCGTGTCGGCGCATTGGCCACGCGCATTTCCTCGGTCACCACGTAACGTTCGAGGAACGAGCGCTCCTGGCCGCCATATTTCTTCGGCCAGGTCATGCCCAGCCAGCCCTTGGCGCCGACCCGGCGGGAAAATTCCGGCGCGTCGGTGTCTTCGCGGTTCGGCTTATGCGGATCGAAAGTGCCGGCGGCGATTTCCTCCGCGAGGAAGGCGCGCACTTCCTTGCGCAATTGCTCGCATTTTTCAGGCAGGCGGATCGGATCGAAACGGAGGGCAGCGGTCATTGTTGTCTCGTCCCTGATCAGCGCGAAGCCACGAGCGGCCACAATTCATCGGCACCGCGGTTTGCGACCAGCTTGCCGAGCTCGACGGCCCAATGGCTCTCCGAACCGAAATCGTCGCGCCAGGCCAGCGCCCGCAGCGAATAGCGATGCAGGATGTGCTCCAGGGTGAAGCCGATCGCGCCATGCACCTGATGCGCGATGGCGCCGCCCTTTTCCGCAGCTTCCGCGCAGCGGATTTTTGCCGAGGCGGCTTCGAGGTAGACCGCGTCGTCGAACGACTTTGCATTGGCGATGGCGTCGGCCGCGGAGGTCGCAGCCGCAAGCGCAGCAGCCGACTCGCCGGCGAGGCGGGCGAGGTTGTGCTGCACCGCCTGGAATTTGGAGATCTTCTTCTCGAAGGCGACGCGCTCGTTGGAATAGCGCACCGAGATGTCGAGCATCGCTTCCAGCGCGCCCGCAATCTGAAGGCTGCGCGCGACGCCGCCCATCAGCATCAGGGTGGTTTGGTCAAAGCCCTTCGGGGCGGGCTTGATGGTGACGGGCTGCACCTTGTCGAGCGTGACGGTGTCGCTGTGGTCATAGCCGACATTGAGCCCGGTCTCGATCCGCCCCTTGCTGGCGTCGACCAGCGCGATCGCAGCGCCGTCCTTGCCGTGTGCCAGCACTGCGAAGTGCTTTGCCGCTTTCGCAAACGGAACGCCGCGGGCGCGGCCGGAGAGCGCGCCGTCGGCGTCGCGCGTGATCCGGTCCTTCGGCGAGGCCGGCAGCAGCGTCATCTCTCCCTCTGGGGAAGGAATCTTCGCCTGCGCCAGCAGCCAGCCGGCCAGCATGGTCTCGGCCAGGGGAACCGCGACTGCGAAACGGCCGGCGGCGTTCAGCAGCGCAAAGCCGTCGGCAAGGCTCGCGCCGGAGCCGCCGAGATCGTCGGGCACCCAGGACAGCGGCAGGCCGGCTTCGCTCAGCGCGTGCCACAGCGGCGCCTGCCACGAATCCTTCTTGTCGTTGTTGACGGTCTGCGGATCGGCGAGATCGGCGAAGATCTTCTCCGCGGTCTCGACGACGATATTGTAACTCTCCGCCACAGCGTTCCCCGTGTTTTGCCATTGGCGCATCCGGCCCGAAAGGGCAGGGCGCGCAGGTTCTTCTTGCGCCGGATGATCGGAAAAAGCCATGGCCCTGACAAGCGTTGATCGCAGGTCAACCTGCGGCGCGGGCATGGGCGATAAGCTAATTCCGCTTAGCGGAGTTTGCTGATTTGCAGGGCGCGGCAAACTCGCTAAACAAGACCAGCTACCTCAGGCTTGCATCAAAGACATTGGAAGGAAATCAGGATGGCAAAGGACAGTTTGTGCGCAATCGTGACGGGGTCCGCCTCCGGCCTGGGCGCTGCGACCGCGGAAATTCTCGCACGGAGCGGGGCGCGGCTCATCATCAACTATTCCTCGAGCCAGAAGGAAGCGGAGGCGACCGCGGAGCTTTGCCGCAAGGCGGGCTCGCCGGAAGTTCTGGTCGCGCAGGGCGACGTTTCGAAAGATGACGATTGCCGCAAGATCGTCGCGGCAGCCAGCGGCTGGGGCCGGCTCGACGTGCTCGTCAACAACGCCGGCACCACCAAGCATGTCGCCCATGCCGATCTCGATGGATTGTCGGCGGAAGATTTCCAGCGCCTCTACGGCGTCAATACCATCGGCCCGTTCCAGATGGTACGTGCGGCACGCAGCCTGCTCGAGGCCGGCGCGAAAGCCTCGGAGCGGCCGTCCGCCGTGGTCAACGTGTCCTCGGTCGCCGGCATCAGCGGCGTCGGCTCGTCGATCGCCTATGCCGCGAGCAAGGGCGCGCTCAACACCATGACGCTGTCGCTGTCACGCGCGCTGGCGCCGCTGATCCGCGTCAACACGGTGTGTCCCGGTTATATCGACACGCCCTGGTTCACCAAGGGCCGCGGCGAGGCGGGTGCCAAGCAGGTGCGCGACAGCGTCGTGGCGAAGGTGCCGCTGAAGGTCGCGTCATCAGCGGAAGACATCGCCCAGCTCGTCTGCTTCCTGGCGATGCCTGCCTCCAGCAACATGACCGGCGAGGTCGTGCGCATGGATGCGGGGATGCATTTGATTACGTGAGCTCGCTCCGCTAGCGCGGCAAACACAACCGTCGTCCCGGCGCAGGCCGGGACCCATAACCACAGGCCGTGGTTGTCGTTCGAAATCGACAACTACCGATCTTCGCCAAACCAAATTCGGTGGCTATGGGTCCCGGCCTTCGCCGGGACGACACTGAATTTCTTGGCAGGCCACGCTGCAAAGCGACGGCGGGCTACCCCTTGATCACGCCACTCGCGACCAGTCGGTGCCAGATGAACAGCACCACCACCGCGCCGATGGTGGCCATGATGAATCCGGCGCCCTGGTCGGGACTGTAGTGTCCGATCGCCTGGCCGACGAAGGTCGCGAGAAATGCGCCGACGATGCCGAGGATGGTGGTGAGGATGAAGCCGCTCGGGTTGTTCGGTCCCGGCGCCAGCCAGCGCGCGATGAGGCCGGCGATGAAGCCGACGACGATGATCCACAACAAGCCACCCATGCTCATGTCCGTGCTCCCCTCGTTTGACTCAAATCAGATTCTGCCCGAGATCTCGTTTTCGGTCGGCAGCCGTCCGTCCGGCGTCAGATGGTCGATCACCTTCGGCAGATACTGGCTGAGGCCGGAGAGCAACTCGTCGCGCGACAGGCCGCTCTGGGCGGACAGGCTCTCGATCTGGTCGGCGCCGAGCGCGTTGGCGAGATCGCCGGGCGCGATCGCCTTGTTCTCGCCCTTGCCGACCCAGGTATTGGCGGCCTCGCCGTGGCCGCCCTGCTGAAGCTGGTTGAGGAGATCGCCGAGACCGCCGCTGAGCACGCTGCCGGCCGCGCCACCCGCGAGCAGGCCGCCAAGGCCGCCCTTGAGCAGGTCACCGAGGCCGCCGCCTCCGCCAAGTGCGCCTCCAAGACCACCTCCAAGTCCGCCGCCAGCACCCGCATTCACCGGCGGGGGCAGGTGCGTCGGCGTCGGGGACTGCTGCGGTGCCGCGCCGGGCTGGCCCGCGGTCACGTGCTTGAACGCCTTCCAGGCGAGCAGGCCAAGGAGCGCCATGGTCATCGGCGACATGCCGCCCGAGGACTTCTCAGAGCTTGGCGTGCTGGGGCCGCGCGGGCCGTTCTGCATGCCGTTGAGGACATCGAGTAGACCCATGGTGCTCTCCTTTGGCGTTCTCGTCGGCGAGCTCTCGCCGCTGATCGGCCCCCGGGCAAAAACATATGAGGCTCTCATGACGGTTACAAGGCGGATGCGGCGCGATGGGCAGCAGGCCTCGCCTCTGCTATCGAAGGCCGGCCATTCGGGGAGCAAGGCGAGGTGATGACGGATCGACCGATCGTGGTGGCCGGCGCGGGCGCCATCGGATGTTTCGTCGGCGGCATGCTGACGGCTGGCGGCCGCCGCGTCGCGCTGCTGGTGCGGCCGCGGGTGAAGGCCGAGATCGAACGGTTCGGCCTGCTTCTGACCGATTTCGACGGCTCCGAGAAGAAGCTCGACCCCGGCCAACTTGCGCTGTCGGAAGATCCCGCGATCTTCCACAGCGCCGGTATCGTGCTGGTCACGGTGAAGAGCGCCGACACGGCCGGTGTCGCGGAGCAGATCGCGCAGCATGCGCCGCAGGATGCCGTCATCGTCTCGCTGCAAAACGGCGTCGGCAATGTCGCGGTGCTGCGCGAGCGCCTCGGCGGCCGCCGCGTAATCGCCGGCATGGTGCCTTTCAACGTGATCGGGATGGGCGAGGGCCACTTCCACCGCTCGACCTCCGGCGACATTCATGTTGGCGAAGACGAGGCGAACACGGCCGCAGCGCTGTCGGCGCCGGGGCTCGTCATGCACGCGAGCCGCGACATCACAGGCGTGCAATGGGGCAAGCTGATCATCAATTTGAATAATGCGCTCAGCGCCTTGTCCGATGTGCCGCTCGCCGCGCAACTGGCGAACCGCGGCTGGCGAAGGCTGTTCGCCGATCAGATGGCGGAGGGGCTGACCGCGATGAAAGCCGCCGGCATCACTCCGGTCTCGGCGACGCCGATCCCGTCGTCCTGGATGCCGACCTTGCTGAGACTGCCTGATCCGATCTTCAACCTGATCCTGGGAAGGACGATGAAGATCGATCCCGAGGCGCGTTCCTCGATGTGGCAGGATTTGAAGCAGGGCCGCAAGACCGAGATCGACTATCTCCAGGGCGCGATCATCGCGCTCGCCGAACAGAACAGCATCGACGTGCCGCTGTCGCGCCGCATTGTTGCGCTGATCAACGAGGCTGAGGCCGCGGGCAAGGGCCCGCCGCGGCTGACGCCGCAGCAGATCCACGGCGTTGCATGAGCTCACGCCGGCCGACGGGAGAATTGCGATGAAACGCTATTTGACGATCGGGGTCGCATTGGCCGCCCTCTGCGCAGGTTCCACGTTTGCCCAGGCAAGGCCGCCGACCGTCACGAATTCGCCCGGCTATGACGCACGCCTGAAGGAAAGCCGCTCACAGTTGGGTAGCTCACCCGCAGCAACCGCACCGGTGGTCAAGCCGAAGCGCAGCAAGACGAAGCGGACGAACTGAGGCTGGGAGACGGATCTCCATCCAATGACGGCTGTGGCTAGCTCAGCCCTTCTTCGCGGGCTTGCTCGGCGTCGGGCTGAACAGCTTCTTCAGATCATTCAATCCATCCGACAGCCGCGGCCATTCGCAGGAGAACGAGCCCTTGGTGCAGGGCGCGCCCTTCGGCCGCGGCCGTGCGTCGCCGATGGCGGCCTGCTGCACTTTCGGCCGCTCGACCGGCACAGGCACACGCTCGACCTCGGTTTGCAGCGCGACCCGCTGGAGCTGTTGCGCCTGTTGTTCCTGCTGCTCGCGCTGCTGGCGCGCGACCGCCTGGGCGGCTTCATTGCTGCGGCGCTGAACGGCGAGATAGGCGGTGTAGGATTCGTCGATCTTCTTCTGCTCCTCCGGCGTCGGATTGGGGCCGGCGATGTCAAAGCTGCGGTCCTGGAGGAAGTCGTAATAGGAGTAGCCGCCGCCGGCCTTGCGCCGGCCGGCGAATTTCGCGTTGCAGTCGGCGAGCGCGGAGGTTTTCTCGGTCTTGGTCGCGGCTTTCTCGGCGGCGTCGGCGCATGCCTCGAAGTCAACAGGCGCGCGTTTCCACCATTGTGCCTGGGCATGCGACGGCGCCAGCAGGAAAAATCCTGCTGCCGCCAAGACAAGCGCCGCACGACGCGATGCAACTACGTCCGACATTCTACGAGAGCATTCCTTGCAAAACTCAACCCGAACTGAGTCGGGTCGGATTTTTGCCCCTTTATGGCCGGCTTGTCACCCATGGAACCCGGGAAATTCATGGCTGCGATGCTGACATTTTTTGCTTGACGTGGCGCAGGAGTCACAGCGTCACTTCATCCTGCGGTTGCCTCGTTGGCGACGCCAAGAAGACGAAGTGGAAACGCCTGATGCTGCTGCCCTTGTCCGATGTGCCGCGCTGGTACGCCGAGCGCAAACCTCAAGGCACGATCGCCGTCCGTCACGGGCAGGACACGCTGACATGGGACGCGCTTGAGCGCGGCGCCAACCGGCGCGCACGGGCGTTTGCGGCCAAGGGCGTCAAGCCCGGTGATTTCGTCGCGATCGGATTGCCCAACGGCAATTCATTCTTCGAGACTTCTTTTGCGGTGTGGAAATGCGGCGCGACGCCGACCTCGCTGTCATGGCGCCTGCCGCGCGGCGAAGCCGCCGCGGTGCTCGACATCCTGAAGCCGGCGCTGGTGGTCGGCGGCGAAACCGACTGGAATGCGCCGAACCGTCTGCCCGCGGATTTCGTACCGGAAGGATTTTCCGACGAGCCGCTCACCGCACCGGTGGCGCGCTATTGGAAAGCCATGACCAGCGGTGGCTCGACCGGCCGGCCGAAGGTGATCCTCGATCACCAGCCGGCGGTGACCGACACGGCCGCCGCGCCGCCGCTCAACATCCCCTTCGGGGTCTCGCTGCTCAATCCCGGTCCGCTCTACCACAATGCGCCGTTCATCGTGTCGCACTACGCGCTGTTTACCGGCGGCCAGCTCACCGGCCTCGTCAAGTTCGACGCCGAGGAGGCGCTGCGACAGATCGCGCGCGAGCGCGTGCAATGGGTCAATTTCGTGCCGACCATGATGCACCGGATCTGGGCGCTGCCGGAGCACGTGCGCAATGCCTACGATGTGTCGAGCCTGCAGACCGTCTTCCACATGGCCGCTCCGATGCCGCCCTGGCTGAAGGAAAACTGGATCGCCTGGCTCGGGCCTGAGCGGATCTGGGAGCTCTATGGCGGCACCGAGCGGCAAGGCTCATGCATCATCTCCGGCACGGAATGGCTGACGCACAAGGGCTCGGTCGGCAAGATCGGCGAGATGGCGCGCCTGCGCATCGTCGGCGAGGACGGCAACGACGTGGCGCCGGGCGAGAGCGGCGAGATTTATTTCCTCAACAATGACGGCAAGGACGCGACCTATCACTATCTCGGCGCCGAGCCGAAGCGCCGCGCGGATGGCTGGGAGTCGCTCGGCGACATCGGCAGGCTGGATGCGGAAGGCTATCTCTATCTCGGTGACCGCCTTGCCGACATGGTGTTGCGCGGAGGTGCCAACATCTATCCGGCCGAGATCGAGGCCGCGGTCTCTGAGTGTCCCGGCGTGCGCTCCTGCGTGGTGGTGGGATTGCCCGATCCGGAACTGGGCCAGCGCGTGCACGCCATCATCGAGCCGGAGGGCGACGCGGACGGTCAGGTGATCGCCGACGGCATGGCGGATTTCCTGAAGGAACGGCTGAGCCGCTACAAGCATCCCGAGAGCTTTGAGATCGTCAGCGCCCCGCCGCGCGATGATTCCGGTAAAGTTCGCCGCACGCTGTTGCGCGATGAGCGCGCGGCGTGGATGAAGGAGGGGCGCGCCTTCCGGATCCTGCCGGCGCAGGCGCAGGCGCGGGCGCGCGCCGAGTAAGACAATTCACGGGAAGGACTGACGATCATGACCATCACCATCGCTGCGAACTCTGTGCCGAAGCCGCCGGCCGAGATCATCGAGGGTTTTCGCGGTGCGCCGACCTCGGTCATTTCGGACAATCTCGCCCGGCTGCCGGGTGCCGTCGGGCTAAAGCCCTATCATCGCGGCGGCAAGCTGGTGGGCACGGCCTTCACGATCCGCACCCGGCCCGGCGACAATCTCGCCATCCACCGCGCGCTCGAACTGGTCGGTCCGGGCGACGTCATCGTGGTCGATGGCGGCGGCGACGAGACGCGGGCGCTGGTCGGCGAGATCATGAAGACTATCGCGCAGTGGCGCAAAGCCGAAGGCTATGTGATCGACGGCGCGATCCGCGACGTTGCGGCGTTCGCGGCCGACGACTTTCCCTGCTACGCCCGCGCGGTGATCCACCGCGGTCCCTATAAGAACGGCCCCGGCGAGATCAATTTGCCTGTTTCGATCGGCGGCAGCGTGATCTCGCCCGGCGACATCGTGGTCGGCGACGAGGACGGCGTGGTGTCGTTTCCCGCCGCCGGTGCCGCGGCGCTGCTGGAAGCGGTGCGGGCCCAGGTCGCGCGCGAGGAGGAGACGCTGAAGGCGATCCGCGAGGGCCGCTATCAGGGCTCGTATGGAAAATCCTGATCAGAAAAAAAGAAGGGGAGGATGGCGTGAGCCAGAAAGAGGAATTCCACAATCTCGACGATACCGGCGACGGGCTGCTTCGCGAACTCGCGGCAGGGGTGACCACGCGCATCTTCTCCGGCGAGCAGGCGATGCTGTCGGTGGTGACGCTGGCGCCGCATGCGGAGGGCACGCTGCACCATCATCCCGAGGAGCAATGGGGCGTGCTGCTCGACGGCTCCGCGATCCGCGTCCAGGGCGACGAAGAGATTCCCGTGAAGAAGGGCGATTTCTGGCGCACGCCCGGTAATGTGCCGCATACCATGCGCGCCGGCCCCGACGGCGCCCGCGTGCTGGACATCTTTAGTCCACCGCGGCCAGAATACAGAAAAGCGGGGTCCGGTTTCGGAACGGCTTAAAGCGCTCACAAACAAAAAAGCAAAGCGCGAAGGCAAAACAGGGAGGACAACATGACGATCACACGACGGGCGCTGCTGGCTGCGCCCGCCATCCTCGCGATGGCACCGGCAAGCGCACAGGCCTCAAAAATCACGCTGGTGGTGCCGTTTCCGCCGGGCGGATCGACCGATGCGATGGCGCGGCTGCTCCAGAGCCATCTGCAAACCAAGCTCAATCGCATCGTCATTGTCGAGAACAAGTCGGGCGCCGCCGGCGCGCTCGGCGCGGCGCAGGTCGCCAAGAGCCCGCCTGACGGCTCCACGTTCCTGGTCACCTTCGATTCTCACGCGGTGATCCCGTCCATCCTCGACAAGCCGCCCGTTGATGTCGAGCGCGAGCTGATACCGGTGTTGCTGGTCGGCACCGCGCCCTACGTGATCGCGGCCGGTGCGGGCCGTCCCTATAAGAGCTTTGCCGACGTGGTGGCGGCCTGCAAGGCGACGCCCGGCGCAGTGAAATATGCCTCCGTCGGCATCGGCACGCTCGGCCATCTCGCCATGACCGTGCTCGGCAACAAGGCCGGCGTCGAGATCATGCACGTGCCCTATCGCGGCGGCGGTCCCGCGATGAACGACGTGCTCGGCGGCCATGTCGATCTGATCGCGGGATCGGCGGCGCTGGTCGCAGCGCAGCTCGGCACCAACATGCTGCGTCCGATCCTGCAACTCGGCCGCGAGCGGCTGCCGGGCCTGCCGGATACGCCGACCGCGATCGAGGCGGGCTTTCCGGATTTCGAGACGCTGGCATGGTGGGGCATCTTCGCGCCCACGGGTACGCCGCCTGACATCGTCGCAGCCCTCGCGACGGCGTCCAGGGAGATCCTGAGCGAGCCCGCGACCGCGGCGCAGCTCAAGGAGACCCAGCAGATGACGCTGCTGCTCGAGGACGGCCTCGCCTTCAAAACCTTCTTCGACAAGCAGGTCGCCACTTGGGGCAAGGTGGTGAAGGACAATAATATCAGGGCGTGAGAGGCCCCTTCCCGGGATTGCCATCCCAGGTCCGGTGCGCTGGCGCGGGCTTGAACGTCAGAGCATCTTGCCAACGATCTTTGTCATATCTGCTGCCGAAAACGCGCGCAGCGTTTCGGTGCGGACATTGCCAAGCGCGCTGAGACTAAGGCTGAGCGACATTGCGGCAGCCTCATCTGGAGCCTCGAGAACGGTCACAACGTCATATCGTCCCTGCGTCCAGACGATCTCTTTCACGGTCACGCCGAACGTTTTGGCCATTTCCTTGAAAGCGTCGACCCGCTTCGGCGAGTCCTTGACGTTGCGGACTCCCTGATCAGTGAAGTTCCCCAGCACGACATAGGTTACCATGGTCGTCCTCCCTGGTTAGAACCCAGATACAATTCTCGCTTGAGGAAACTGCGCCGAGTTTGCCACGGCGGCTGAGACGGCGCTACTCGCGAGTTGGGAACGTCAGCGGATGTGACTTATGCGGTCCGGACAACGGTCGCGCGAAACTGAGCTCATGGCCGTCGGGGTCGGTGAGATGGAAGTAGCGCTCACCCCATTCTGCATCGCGCGGCGCGGTCGACGGCTGCCATCCGGCGCCGCGTGCGCGCGCGTAGACCCCGTCGACATCGGCGACGTAGAAGATGACGCGGCCCCACCAGGACCAGCGCTTGTCTTCCGGCTGCGCAGTCAAGTTGAGATAGCCGGTGCCGGCGCGAAAGCTTGTGAATGCAGCGGCCTCGCCGCCATATAGCAGTTCGAACCCCAGCGAACGATAGAACTGCACGGCGCGCCCCATGTCATGCGTGCCGAGCGTGATGGCGCTGATGCTTTCGATCATGTGGGCTACTCCGCCGAGTGGGATCTGGAGGCGATCGTACAGCCGTCCCGTTCAGGTTGACGATGATCTGGCCCGCCTTGCGGCTGGCGAACCGCATCCTGCTCTGCTATGAGGGGGCCGAACCCGTCCCGCGGGTTCCGCGGTCCCGTAGCTCAGCCGGATAGAGCGACGGTTTCCTAAACCGTAGGTCGGAAGTTCGAGTCTTCCCGGGATCGCCAGTCTCTCAATGAGCAATCGCTGCGTTTGCCACGCTCGTCGGCGCAAAAATTGCTAGAAGCGCGAAGCTTCCTTCCTTGCCCGGGGCTGACTTGCCGGTCCCGCCTCACTGCCATATCTGGAGATACGATGTCTTTCGATTTGATCCTGCGCGGCGGACGCGTCGTTGACCCCTCGCAAAAGCTCGACGCCGTGATGGACGTGGCCTTTGCGGGCGGCAAGGTGGCGGCGGTCGGCAGCGCCCTCAAGGCGGATCCGGGCACGGATGTGCGCGACGTCTCTCGCTACATCGTGACCCCGGGGCTGATCGATCTCCACACCCATGTCTATTGGGGCGGCACTTCGCTTGGCATCGACGCCGAGGAATTCTGCCGCCTCTCCGGCGTCACCACCGCGGTCGATACCGGCAGCGCGGGGCCCGGCAATTTCGCCGGCTTCCGCAAGCACGTGATCGAGCCGAGCCAGGTTCGCATTCTCGCTTATCTGCACGTCTCGCATGCCGGCATTTTCGGCTTCTCGCACCGGATCATGGTCGGCGAGAGCGAAGAACTGCGGCTGATGAATCCGATCGAGGCGGCCAAGGTGGCTAACGAAAATCGCGATCTCATCGTCGGCATCAAGGTGCGCGTGGGCTTGCACTCCTCGGGCACGTCGGGCGTCGTGCCGCTCGATATCGCGCTCGAGGTCGCGAACGAGGTCGGCATGCCCCTGATGGCGCATATCGACCATCCGCCGCCGAGCTACGAGGAGGTACTGGCGCGCCTGCGCCCCGGCGACGTGCTCACCCATGCGTTCCGGCCCTTCCCCAACACGCCCGCGACCGCGCAGGGCACGGTGAAGCGGGCGGTGCTCGACGCCCGCGAGCGCGGCGTGCTGTTCGACATCGGCCACGGCAAGGGCTCGTTCGCGTTCAAGACCGCGCGCGCCATGCTCGCCAACGGCTTCTATCCGGACACCATCTCCTCCGACATCCATCAGCTCTGCATCGACGGCCCGGCCTTCGACCAGGTGACGACCCTGTCGAAATTCTTGTGCATGGGCATGCCGCTGTCCGACGTCATCGCAACCTCCACCGTCAACGCTGCGATGGCGCTGCGGCGTCCCGAGCTCGGCAGCCTCAAGCCGGGCAGCGTCGGCGACGCCACGCTGATCTCGGTCAAGGAAGGCCAGTTCGACTATGAGGACGTCGTCGGCGAGCACCTGATTGGCGATCGCAAGATCGTGTCCGAAGGCGTCGTCATCGGCGGCCGCTGGTGGCATCCGAACTAGAGCTTCGTGGGGCCGTCAGCCTACTCGTTCTTTTCCACATTCCAGAACATTGGCGTTGCCGGGCCGTCGATCACGCTGGTCAGTGATTTGCGCCATGCGCTCGGCGCCTGGAACTGGCCGAGCGGGATGTAGATCACCTGATCATAAGCTTCCTTCTGCACCTCGAGCGCGATCTTCTTGCGCTCCTCGGGCGAGGTCGCGCGGGCAAAGGAATCGCGCAACTCCTCGAGCTTGGGGTCCTCGGACCAGCCGTACCAGCCACCACTCGTGCCCTTGCCGCCCATCGGGACGTTGACCAGCGGGTTCAAGGAGTCGGCGGCGCCCTGGTAGGTGAAGAACATGTTCCAGCCGCCTTCCTTCGGCGACTTCTGGTTGGCGCGGCGGGTGACCAAGGTCTGCCAGTCCATCGCCTGAAGGTCGACCTTGAAGCCGGCCTCGCGCAGCAGCTGTGCGACCACGATCGGCTGCGCTTTCAGCAGGATCTGGTCGCCTGGCGCCAAGATCACCACGGGCGTGCCGTCATAGCCGGACTCGGCCAACGCCTTCTTCGCGTCCGCCATGCCGTTGCCCTTGATCAGGGTCTCGCCGCCGGCGTCGCTGGCCAGCGGCGTATCGCAGATGAAGAATGCGCCGCAGAACTTATAGTATTTGGGATTGCCGATCTGGGCGTCGAGCACGTCCTTCTGGTTGATCGCGAGCAGCGCGGCGCGGCGGATCTTCACATTGTCGAACGGCGGATGCAGGAAGTTCATCCGGCCGAACGACTGGAAGCCAAATTTGTTCAGGATGGAAACAGTGATGTCCGGATTGGACTCGAGCGTGGGCAGCATGTCGAACGGCGGCGTTTCGACGAAATCGACATCGCCGGACTGCAGCGCGTTGAGCGCGGTCTGCGCATCCGGCATCGTGATCCACTCGACGCGGTCGACCTTGACCACCTTGCCGCCCGATGTCCATTCGGCCGGCTCCTTGCGCGGCACATAGTCGGTATTCTTTTCGTAGATGGCTTTCACGCCAGGCTGGAATTCGCTCGCGACGAACTTGAATGGGCCGGAGCCGATCTGCTCCGGAATCTGCTTGGTGATCGGGGTCTCGGCCAACCGCTTCGGCATCATGAAGGCGACGACGGCCGACGGCTTGGCGATCGTCTCCAGTACCAGGCCATAGGGCTCCTTCAGCTTGAGCACGATCGTCTTGGCGTCCGTTGCCTCGATACCCGAAGTGAAGTCCATCAACTTGCGTGCCATGCCGTCGACGCTCGTGCCCCAACGCTTCAGCGAGGCGACGCAATCCTCCGCCGTCACCGGCGCTCCGTCATGCCATTTCAGGCCGTCGCGCAAGGTGAAGGTATAGGTCAGCTTGTCCGCGGACACCGTCCAGTCGGCCATCTGCGGCCGCACCTTGAAGCTGGGATCGATGCCGAGCAGCGTGTCGTAGACCATATAGCCATGGTCGCGGGTAATGATGGCTGTCGTGAAGCCGGGATCGGTGACGCGAAGGTCCGATTGCATCACCGCAATGAGGGTCTTGGGGCCGGCAGCGGCTGGTGCCGGTGACATCCATGCGGTGGAAAGGGCAGACGATGCAACAGCAGCAAGCTGGAGGAGTTTCCGGCGCGAGACGTGAACCATTCGCTTGTCTCCTGACGGGACGAAAACGAAACCAGATGGTTGTTGCCCGTCACACGCAGCGTAAGGTCTGGTGCCGCATCTTGCAATGACGGGTTGTCTCGTAAATTTGAACTCGTTGCGATCGAGCGGGATACGTTATGTCCGGGCAGGTCATTTTCGAGGGCAAGCTGTTCGCGGTTTATCCGAGCCGCAAATATCTCTCCGCGAAGGTGCGGACTTCGTCGTGGCCGACGAGCGGATCAAGTAGCCGCTCACAGCGACCTGATTACAGCGACCGACTACAACGATCTGGCGATCAATAGCTTCATGATCTCGTTGGTGCCGCCATAGATCTTCTGGATGCGGGAATCGATGAAGATGCGCGAGATCGGGTATTCCTGCATGTAGCCGTAGCCGCCGAACAGCTGCAGGCATTCGTCGGCAGTCTCGACCTGCTTCTCCGAACACCAGTATTTCGCCATCGACGCCGTGACAGTGTCGAGATCCTTTGCGACCAGGCGCTCGATGCACCAGTCGACAAAGACGCGCGCTATCATCGCTTCGGTCTTGCGCTCGGCGAGCTTGAAGGCGGTGTTCTGGAACTCCATCAGCGGCTTGCCGAACGCTTTCCGCTCCTTGGTGTAATCGACGGTGAGTTTTATCGCACGCTCCATCGCGGCGACTGCGCCGACCGCGAGTGCGAGGCGTTCCTGCGGCAATTGCTGCATCAACTGGACAAAGCCCTGGCCTTCTTCGCCGCCGAGCAGGTTTTCCGGCGGCACGGTGACGTTGTCGAAGAACAGCTCGGACGTGTCGGAGGCATGCAGGCCGATCTTGTCGAGGTTGCGCCCGCGCTTGTAACCATCCGCGCCCGCGGTCTCGACCACGATCAGCGAGATGCCCTTGGCGCCGACATCGCCGGTGCGCGCGACCACGACGACGAGATCGGCGGCCTGGCCGTTGGTAATAAAAGTCTTTTGGCCGTTGATGACGTAGGAATTGCCCTGCTTCCTGGCGGTGGTCTTCACGGCTTGCAAATCCGAGCCGGTGCCGGGCTCGGTCATGGCGATGGCGCCGATCATCTCGCCGGAAGCCATCTTCGGCAGCCAGCGCTTCTTCTGCTCCTCGGATCCGTAATTGAGGATGTAGTGCGCGACGATGGCGCTATGCACGGAGACGCCGGTCGTCAGCTCCGGCACCGTGCTTTCGAGGTCGTCGAGCACGGCGGCATCATAGGCGAAGGTGGCACCCAGGCCGCCATATTCCTCCGGCACGCTCGCCAGCAGCGCGCCCATCTCGCCGAGCCCGCGCCAGGCAAAGCGGTCGACCATCTTCTGCTCGCGCCATTTTTCGGCATGCGGGGCCAGGTCCTTGGCCAGATATTTCCGGAACTGGTCGCGGAAGATTTCGAGCTCTTCGGTCATCCAGGAGGAGCGGTAGGACATGGTCACCTCGGTCAATGCGGCTTTCCGGCTTGGTAGGCCGGGCGGCCGTGGCAATTATTGTGTTTTCAGGCTGCGCCGGTGACGCTACCAAGGCGGCCGGATTAGCGTCTGTCGGGATGTCTGATTGTGGCTGTCAAAACTCAAGAGCTCAAGCTCGACATCGAGCGCATCGGCACGGTCTCGGCGATCCTGACGCAGCCGGACAATGCGCGCGCCTGTTACGTGCTGGCCCATGGTGCGGGCGCGGATATGCGGCATTCCTTCATGGAGAAAGTCGCCGCCGGCCTTGCCGACCGCGGCATTGCGACGTTCCGCTTCAATTTTCCTTACATGGAGAAGAAACAGGGGCGTCCCGACCAGCCGGCGGTCGCGCACGCCACCGTCCGCGCGGCGGTCGAGCAGGCGGCGGGGCTGTGCCCCGGCGTGACGCTCGTCGCGGGTGGAAAATCGTTCGGCGGGCGCATGACGTCGCAGGCGCAATCGAAGGCTCCATTGCCTGATGTCAAAGGGCTCGCCTTCCTCGGCTTCCCCCTGCACCCCGACGGCAAGCCGTCAACCGAGCGTGCCGACCATCTCGCCGGCATCGCAATTCCCATGCTGTTCCTGCAAGGCACGCGCGACAAGCTTGCCGATCCTGGCCATCTCAAGCCCGTCATCAAGGCGCTCAGCCCAAACGCGACGCTGCATGAGGTCGAAGGCGGCGATCACTCCTTCGCGATGCTGAAAAAGTCCGGCCGCAGCAACGATGAGGCGCTTGCAGAGGTGCTTGATACACTCGCGGCCTGGATCGACGAGCTCGCCTGAAGCTCACGCCGAATAAAGTCCCTTGTCGCGCGCCTTCTGGATCGCGAGCGCAGCGATCAGGTCAAGCGTCGGCGTCGACAGGCCGGCGGTGCGTGCGAAGGCGGCGGGCGCTTTCACCAGGACGTCGATCTCCATGGCGCGGCCGAGCTCGTAATCCTGCAGCAGCGACGGCTTGTGATTGGGTGCGGGGCCGCTGCGGCTCACGCGCTTGACCTCGGGAATGAAGTGTTGCGCGATATCGTTGGCCTCGTTCAGCATCCGCGGAATGACCTCGGCGAACGCAGGATCGTCGCGCACGCCGCGCGCAGTCTGACCGGTGAGGAGGCACAGCACCGACAGCGACATATTGGTCAGCAGCTTTGACCAGATCGCCTCGCGAATATCGGCGACCGCCGGCGATTCCAGCCGTGCGTCGCTGAAGACGCCGCGGAGCGTCGTGATGCGCTCGCAATTGCGGTCGTCGCATTCGCCGATCAGCAGGCGGTTGCGGTCCGGGGTGAGGTTGTGCACCACGCCGGGCGCGGTCACCTCGTTGGAGGAGAAGACGACGCCGCCGACGATCCGCTCTTTCGGAATGCAGGCGCGCAAGCGCCCGCCGGGGTCAAGAAAGGAAATGTCGGGCGGTGTCGGATGCCGCGGCGGAAGGCCGATCCCGTACCACCAGGGAATGCCGTTCTGCGCAAAAACGATCGCGGTGTCGTCCTGAAGCAGCGGCTTGATGCTGGCGACCAGCCCCTGGAGCGCGGTTGCCTTGAGCGTCGAGATCACGACGTCCTGGGGGCCGAGCTGGGCCGGATCGCCAGAGGCGTTCACCTTGGCGGAGACCTCGGAATCGCCGACGCGCAGCTTGAGGCCATTGGCGCGGACCGCCTCCAGATGGGCGCCGCGCATCACGCACGAGACCTCATGGCCAGCGCGCGCCAGCCTGACCGCGATATGGCTGCCGACGGCGCCCGCGCCGAAAATGCAGATGCGCATGGTGTGATGTCCCGTCCCTGGTCCCTTGAATGCCGCCCGGCGGCAGCATGACACAAGCCGCCATGCGATGGACGCGGCTGCCCTACGCCGGAAAGATATGGATCGGAACGAGCGGCGTCGGTCATAGTGCAGGGCAAACAAACGACCGGAGGGATCGCCAATGACTGACAGCCCCGTCCTGTGGACCCTGGATACGCGTGGGGTTGCGACCGTCACGTTGAACCGGCCCGAGGTGAACAATGCCTATGACGGCGCATTGATCGCAGGTGTGCTTGCGGCCATGGACGATCTCGGCAGCAAGCCCAACCTTCGCGTCGTGGTGCTCCGGGGCAATGGCAAGCATTTCCAGGCCGGCGCCGATCTCAAATGGATCAACGGCGTGCGGCCGCAATCGACTGATGCGAACAAGGCGGCGTCGCGTGCGACTTTCGAGGCTGTGCAGCGGCTCAACACGCTGCCGATCCCGACGGTCGCGCTGGTGCAGGGCGGCTGCTTTGGCGGCGGTACTGGCGTGATCGCAGCTTGCGACGTCGTGATCGCGGCGGACAACGCCTTGTTCTCGATCACCGAGGTGCGCTGGGGCCTGACCGCGGCCATCATCATCCCACAGCTCTGCGATGCCATTGGTGTACGGCAAGTCCGCCGCTACGCATTGACAGGCGAACGCTTCGGCGCCGAGGACGCCCGCCGCATCGGCCTCGTCCACGAGGTGGTGCCGCTCGCCGATCTCGACGCCGCCGGCGCAAGGGTGGTCGAGCAGTTGCTTGCCAATGGACCTGAAGCGATGGCCGAGACCAAGCGGCTGGCGCTCGAGAGCTCGTTCGGCGGCATGGCGGTGGACGACGCGGCCTACACGCGGCTCGTGCACCTGCATTCGCTGAAGCGACAGAGCGCGGAAGCCGCGGAGGGACTGGCCTCGTTCGCGGAGAAGCGGGCGGGGAATTGGGGCGGCGGAACGAGGTGAGCTCAGCAGCCACGGCAGATGCTGTGGATGTGGGATGTAGGCCTGATGAGCGAAGCGACATCCGGGAATGCCAAAAGGGACCCGCATATCGCTCATACGCGCTACGGCCTCGCGCACTTGGCGCAACTTCTCATAACGACGTCGCGAGGGACGTTTTTAGCAGTGTGAGCAGCGCCTGCACCGCGGCCGCATTGCGCCGCCGCTCGGGGATTGCGGCCTTCACCCACAATTCCGGGATCGGAAAGTCGCGCAGCACCGGTTTGAGCGTGCCGTCGCGTAACGCGTCCGCGACGAGATAATGCGACATCAACGCGATGCCGTTGCCCGCGATCGCGCTGCGCGCCAGCACATGGCCCTCGTTGGAGGAGAGCAGCGGGCTGACCTGGATGCTGATGCGGCCGCGCGGGCCGTCAAAAATCCACTCCGGCCCCGTCGGCAGAAAGCTGAGGCAGCGATGCTCGACGAGATCGCGCGGATGCTTTGGCGTTCCGTGTTTCTTCAGATAGGCAGGTGAAGCACAGAGCAGCCGCTTCAGTGCACACAAGGGCTCGTCCACTACGCCGCCGAAGGAGTGCGGGAAGGCGCCGATGGCGATATCGAAGCCTTCCGTCACCGGATCGACGGGACGGTCGATCAGGACGATTTCGAGTTTCAGCTTCGGGTTTTGGGTCTGGAACGCGCTGAACACATCGGCAAGCCGGGCGATGGTCAGCGATGTCGGTGCCTTGATACGCAAATGATCGATAAGATCATGGCCCTTCTCGCCCATGCGCGACAGGAGATCGCCGACATCGGCGACCACGCTGCGCGCCCGGTGGACATATTCTTGGCCGGCCGCGGTCAGGCGCAATTGACGCGTCGAGCGATGAAACAGCGGCGTGCCGATCCGCGTCTCCAATTGGGTGACCCGCTTCGCGACCACCGAAGTCGCGACATTGAGCTTTCTTGCCGCGGCGGAAAATCCGGCCGCGTCCGCGGTGGCGAGGAACGCCTGAAGGTTTACCAGGATGTCCATCTCCGGCCTTTCGCGATTCGAGAAGGGTGATCGCTTATTTTGGTAGATTGTAGCCCGGCCCGCGTTAATTCATAGTCCGGCCCAAGCAAGAGATTTTGGGAGCAGGATGCGCCATGCAGGTCATGACGATCGAAGAACCGGCACGCCAGGTGCCGCTCTACGGCGAATATGAAGTGGTCGTGCTCGGCGGCGGTCCGGCCGGCATCGTCGCGGCGGCATCAGCGGCGCGCGTGGGGCGGAAGACGCTCTTGATCGAGCGCTACGGCTTCCTTGGCGGCATGGGCACCGCCGCAGGCGTCACCAACTTTTGTGGTTTGCACGGCAATGTCTACGGCCAGGCCCACAGGCTGGTGCAGGGCATGGCGTCCGAGCTGCTGGCGCGGATCGATCATTTGAACGGCCTCAACGCGCCGCATCTCATTCTCGGCAAGGTCTTCGCCCAGGCCTATGACACCGCCGCCTACAAGATCGCGGCCGACCAACTGCTCGCCAGCCACAAGGTGCACATCCTCTTCCACGCGCTTGGCGCCGGCGTGGTGATGGGCGATAACAGCCGCATCGACGCGCTGATGGTCGAGACCAAGGCGGGCCGGCAGGCGGTGCGATCAGAGATTTTCATTGATTGCTCGGGGGACGGCGATCTCGCGGTCTGGGCCGGCGCGCCGTTCGAATTCGGCGACGAGCACGGCCATCCGATGTACCCCTCGATGATGCTCCGTCTCAACGGCATCGATCCAGAGAAGGCGGGCGAGGCATGGCGGACCATCCCGCAATTGATGGAGAAGGCCACCGCCGCCGGCACGCACACATTCCCGCGCAAAAGCGCGATCGTGCGGCCGCAAAAATCCGGCATCGAATGGCGGGTGAACTTTACGCAAGTGGCGCGGGAGGACGGCCACGCCATCAACGGCATCGAGCCTGATGACCTTACCCGCGGCGAGATCGAAGGCCGCAAGCAGGCGCTCGCCGCCTTCGAATTCCTGCGCACCGTGCCGGGCTTTGAAAAATCCTATATCGTCGATTTGCCGCCGCAGCTCGGCATCCGCGAGACCCGCCGCATCACCGGCGGCTACCAGCTCAGCGGCGAGGACGTGCTCGGCTGCGCCTCGTTCGAGGATTCCATCGGCGTCAACGGCTGGCCGATCGAGGCCCATGTTCCCGGCGACGTCGTCTTCACCTTCCCGCCAATCCCGGAATCGCGCGGCTATAACGAGTTACCTTACCGCATGCTGGTGCCCGAAGGTGTCGACAATCTGCTGGTCGCCGGCCGCTGCGCCTCGATGACCCATGAGGGCCAGTCCGCGGCCCGCGTCTCCGGTGCCTGTTTCGTGATGGGGGAGGCAGCCGGTTCCGCCGCGGCGCTGGCGCTGTCCGGAAACCGGATCCCGCGTGACATCCCGGTTGAAAAGCTGCAGGAAACGTTGAAACAACAGGGCGCCTTCATCGGCCGGGACCAGCCCGTGCCCGAAGGGCTCTGACGGGCTGCAAAAACGACCAAGAGAACCACCAAAAGAACCACTGGAGGAAACGGGATGATCGGGATTGTGCGGCTCGCGCTAGCTAGCCTGGTGGCGATCACAGCGATGGGCACGGTCCGGGCCGAGGACGCGCTTAAGGCCAGAATCGGCGTGCTCCGCCTGTCGTCCTCCGCGCCCGTCTTCATCGCGCAGGACAAGGGCTATTTCCGCGAAGCCGGCCTCGACGTCGAGCTGAAATTCTTCGATGCGGCGCAGCCGATCGCGGTGGCCACCACCTCCGGCGACATCGATTTCGGCGTCACCGCCTTCACGGCTGGTCTCTACAATCTCGCCGGCAAGGGCGTGGTGAAGGTGATCGGCGGCATGAGCCGCGAGAAGGCCGGCTATCCCCTCATCGGCTATTTCGCCAGCAACAACGCCTATGCCGCCGGGCTGAAGACGCCGAAGGATCTCGCGGGCAAGCGCGTGGCGATGACGCAGGTCGGCTCGAGCTTTCACTATTCGCTCGGCCTGCTCGCTGACAAATATGGTTTCAAGCTCGCGGAGGTGAAGATCGTGCCGCTGCAATCGCTCTCGAATGCCGCGGCCGCGCTGAAGGGCGAGACTGTGGATGCAGCACTGCTGCCGATCTCCACCGCGCGAAAGCTGATGGACGAAGGCGGCGCGAAGTTTCTCGGCTGGGTCGGCGACGAGACACCCTGGCAATTGGGCGCGGTGTTCGCTTCGCCGAAGACGCTGACCAACAAGGTGCTGGTGACGAAGCTGCTCGGCGCTTTGGCAAAGGCCGATCGCGAATATCACGACGTCATTCTTGCCGCGATGAAGGACGGCGTCGCGCCGATCAACGAGCAGACAAAGCCGCTGCTGGAGATCATCGCAAAGTACACCAATTTGCCGGTGGAGCAGGTGGTCGGCAATTGCGCCTTTATCGATCCCGACGGCAAGCTCGACGTCAAGAACGTCGACAACCAGATCAAATGGCTCCAGGAGCGGGGCTTTGCCGACAAGGGCTTTGATGCGAATTCGATCATCGCCAAGGACTTTGTGAAGGCGGATTGATTGATGCGCGCGCTGTTCCAAACCCGTCATCCTGAGGTGCTCGCGAAGCGAGCCTCGAAGGATGCACGGCCCGGATGCAGCCGGGCCGTCGCCCTTCGAGGCCTCCGCTTCGCTCCGGCACCTCAGGGTGGTGAAGGAACGAGGACGGGGAGTTTCCCATGGACCTGATCGCCAACCACATCACCCATCGCTTCGCCGATCTCGCCGTGCTCGACGACGTCTCGTTCACCGTCAGCGCCGGAGAGGTGGTGGCGATCGTGGGGCCCTCGGGCTGCGGCAAGAGCACGCTACTGTCGATCCTCGGTGGGCTGTTGCTGCCGACCTCCGGCGCGCCCGAGCTGCGCGGCGCGCCGCCGGCGGACAGTCTCAATCCGCTCACCTTCGTATTCCAGGATTTCGCGCTGCTCCCCTGGGCCAATGTGGAGGAGAACGTCGAATTTCCGCTGCTGCACACCCAGGTCTCGGCCGCACAGCGCCGCGCGCTGGTCGACGATGCCTTGCGCCGCACCGGCCTGACCGATTTTCGCAAGGCCTATCCAAAACAGCTTTCAGGCGGCATGCGCCAGCGCGTCGGCATCTCGCGTGCGCTTGCGGTCAGGCCTGCCATTCTCCTGATGGACGAGCCGTTGTCGGCGCTGGATTCGCAGACCCGTGAACTGCTGATGGAGGATTTCGTCCGGCTGCTCGCCGATGGCGGCATGGGCGCGGTCTATGTCACCCATAATCTCGAAGAGGCGGCGCGGCTTGCCGACCGCATCGTGGTGCTGTCGCGGCGTCCCGGCCGCATTCGCGAGGTCGTGAGCGTGCCGATGACGCGCGCCGAACGCGGCGAAATTGCAGCCCGTGAAAAGCTGCTCGCGCTTCAGAACCAGATCTGGTCGCTGATCCGCAACGAGGCGATCGATGCCGAGCGCGAGGTCCAGCATGCTTGATCGCGCTCCGGCGGGAACATCTGCGAAGGATGAACTGGTCCGACGCGTCCGCTTTCGCGGCGCCGGCTTCGTGCCGGCGAGCAGCCGTTTCGGCGGCTGGATCGCGCTCGCGCTGGTCATTGCGATCTGGCAGGCTGCCGGCAGCACCGGTCTCGTCAATCCGCTGTTCCTGCCGGCGCCGTCGGCGATCGCGCGGGCGATCTACCAGCTCGCGATCTCGGGCGCGCTGTGGCAGCATCTGTCCGCCTCGCTGCTGCGCATCGGTGTCGGCTGGCTGCTCGGCACGGCGGCCGGTGTCGCCGTCGGCTTTGCCATCGGTCTGTCGCGGCTGGCGCGCAGCGTCGGCATTACTTTCATCTCGGCGCTGTTTCCGATCCCGAAGATCGCGCTGTTGCCGCTGTTGATTCTCTGGCTCGGCATCGGCGAAGAGCCGAAGATCGCGACCATTGCGCTCGGCGTGTTCTTCTCGACTGCAATCTCGGTCTATAGCGGCGTCGATGCAGTGCCGCGCAACCTCATCCGCATGGCGCAGAGCTTCAACGTGCCGTTCGCGACCATCGTGCGCAAGGTGGTGTGGCCCGGTGCACTGCCCGCGATCCTCGCCGGCTTCCGCATCACGTCGTCGGTGGCGCTGCTGCTCGTCGTCAGCGCCGAGATGATCGGCGCACAGTACGGCATCGGCGCGTTCGTGTTGCAGGCCGGCAATCTGATGCAGACGGATCAGCTCTTGGCGGGTGTGGTGATCCTGTCGGTGTTTGGGTTGATGGTGGGCAGGGTGATCAACTGGCTGGAGACGCGGCTGCTGCACTGGCGGTAGCTGCAATGGCCGCAGCCCTACGAGGACCTCACGCGTTCCCGCGATCCTCGCGAAACAAGTCCAGCTTCTGCTGCACGGGTCGATCCGAGAAGCTGAACAGCACCGCATCCATGTCAGCTTCGTGCGTGACCCACTGCCAGCTCGGCACCACGAACAAATCGCGCGGGCCCCATTCGAAGATCGCATCGCCGATGCGCGTGCGGCCATGGCCTTCGATCGGACAGAACACCGTCGCGTCGGTCGAGCGATAGCGCGCGGACTTGAAACCCTTCGGCAGCAGCTGGATGAACGTGCCGATGGTCGGCATCGCGAAATCGCCGGTTTCGGGGTTGCTGAACTTCAGCTTCAGCCCGTGACATGCGTCCCACTCCTGGCTCGTGCGAGCCTTTTCCAGTGCCTCCCGCGTGTAGGCGTAGGGGTAACTGAAGATCGGCGAGGTCTTCGAGCTCCGTTTCACGTCGACCGGCAGCAGATTGTGGCCGTAGCGCGCAAAGCTGTCGCCGGCGGGCCGCGTGATCTTCTGCTGATCCTCCTTGGAGCCTTCCGCGAAAGAGCAATCGAAGAACTGCACCAGGGGAATATCGAGGCCGTCGAGCCAGAACATCGGCTCGTCCGTCTCGTTGGAATGATCGTGCCAGGTCATCGACGGCGTGATGATGAAGTCGCCGGGCTCCATCGCAGTGCGCTCGCCGTCGACCGCAGTGTGGGCGCCCTTGCCTTCGAGCACGAAGCGCAGCGCCGACTGGCTGTGCCGGTGCGCGGGCGCGACGTCGCCGGGCACCACCATCTGCACGCCGGCATAGAGCGACGTCGTGATTTTCGATTGCCCGCGCAGGCCGGGGTTCTCCAGCACCAGCACACGCCGCTCGGCCTCTTTTGCGGTGATCAGCTTGCCGGCTTCGGTCATGTAGTCGCGGATGATGTCGAACTTCCACAGATGCGGCCGGCAGGGGCTCTTCGGCTCCGGCGTGATCAAATCGCTCATCACCGTCCACAACGCGGTGAGATTCTCGCCGTCGATCTTTTTGTAGAACGCCTCGCGTTCCGGCGTCTTGGTCACGGCTTCCATGGTGCGGCTCCCGTTCGTTTTGTTGATTGACAGTATACTTACGGTCTAGGTAGCGTCAACTTGACGAAAAGGAACGAGAGGGAGGTCTCGATGAAGCTGCACGGATATTTTCGCTCCAGCGCCGCCTACCGGGTGCGGATCGCGCTGAACCTCAAGGGTCTCGGTGCCGAGCACCTGCCGCATCACCTTCGCAAAGGCGAGCAATGTGCGCCGGCCTATCTCGCGATCAATCCGCAGGGCCTGGTGCCCGCGTTGGAGAATGATGCGGGTGCAGTGCTGACCCAATCGGTCGCCATCATCGAATGGCTCGACGAAACCCATCCTCATCCGCCGCTGCTGCCGAAGGATATTTTGCAGCGCGCCAAGGTAAGGGCATTCGCGCTGGCCATCGCCTGCGACACTCATCCGGTGCAGAATTTGAAGGTGCTGGCGCGGCTGCGCGAGCTTGGGCTGCCGGAGGAGAAGGTTCAGGACTGGGCGGCGTGGATCAACCGCGAGGGGCTCTCGGCCTGCGAAACGCTGATCAGGGCCGAGCCGGGGCCGTTCTGCTTCGGCGATGTGCCGACGCTCGCCGATCTCTGCCTCGTGCCGCAGCTTGCCAACGCCCGCCGCTTCGGTGTCGATGTCACAGCCTATCCGCGTTTGCTCGAGGCGGAAGCCGCCGCAAAGGCGCTGCCGGCGTTCGCGAACGCCGCGCCTGAGAAGCAGCCCGATGCCGAGTAAGCCGCCTCCGATCACGATAGACGCAGTCTATGCCGCGCCGGGCTATCTGTTCCGGCGCATGCAGCAGATCGCGGTCTCGATCTTTATGGAGGAGTGCAAGGCGTTCGACCTCACGCCGGTGCAATATGCGGCGCTGATCGCGATCCACACCCA
This sequence comes from Bradyrhizobium sp. 132, assembly GCF_023074185.1. Taxonomy (GTDB): domain Bacteria; phylum Pseudomonadota; class Alphaproteobacteria; order Rhizobiales; family Xanthobacteraceae; genus Bradyrhizobium. The sequence goes on from NZ_JADPKY010000112.1 coordinate 50,173, forward strand.
CCCCGGTATCGACGCGACGCGGCTGTCTGCGGTGATCGCCTTCGACCGCTCGACGCTCGGCAGCGTGATCGAGCGGCTTCAGGCCAAGGATTTTGTCGAGCGCAGGCCGGCGCTGGAAGACAAGCGGATCAAGCTGCTCTATTTGACCAAATCAGGCGCGGCGATCCTGCGCGAGATCTTCCCCGCCGTGGAGCGTGCGCAGGCGCGCATGCTCGAGCCGCTCAAGCCGGCCGACCGCAAGGCGCTGATGGGGCTCCTGGTGCAGCTCGTCGATCTCAACAACGAGGCGTCGCGGGTGCCGCTACGGGCGGAGGATGCGCTGGAGCATCTGGGGAAGGCGGGGTGAGGAGAGTGGTTGGGCGATACTCGTGCATCACTCACTGCCTTCGCCGGGATGACAATGAGGGAGCGGCTGCGCCGTCCCCTCACATCCGCAACAACGCCTGCCGATCGATCTTCCCCGTGCCCGTCTTCGGCAGCTCGTCGATGAAGATCACCTCGCGCGGATATTTGTAAGGCAGCAGCTTACCCTTCACATAATCCTGGAGCCGCCGTGTCGTCTCGCGCTGATCGGCGGCGCGGCTGTTCATCACCACGACCGCCTTCAGCGTCATGCGCCGGTCCGGCAGCTCGGCCGCGAACACAGCGCATTCGCGGATGTCGGGGTGATCGGCGAGGCACAGCTCGACCTCGAGCGGATAGACCCACTGGCCGGAGATCTTGATGAGATCATCGGCGCGGCCGCGGAAGAAGTGGAAGCCATCGGCATCGCGGACGAAGCGGTCGCCGGTGTAGATCCAGCCGCCCTGCCGAATCGTCTCGGCTGATTTGTCCGGCCGGTTCCAGTACAGCGGCGTGTTGGAATCGCCGCGCACCCACAAAATGCCTTCCTCGTCGTCGGCGACGTCGCGGCCGTCCTTGTCGCGCAGCGCGACCTCGTAGCCGGGCACGCGCAGGCCCGCGGCGCCGAGTTTCTTCCGCTCGGGGCGGTTGGAGAGATAGATGTGCAGCACCTCGGTCGAGCCGAGGCCTTCGAGGATATCGAGACCGGTGAGCGTCTTCCAGCCGTTGAAGACTTCGGCCGAGAGCACCTCGGCGGCTGAGAGCGCCATGCGCAGCGACGAGAAGTCGGACTTGTCGGCACCGTCGGCCTTGGTCAGCGAGGTATAGAGCGTCGGCAGGCCGAAGAAGACCGTCGGCCTGTACTGCTCGATCGCCGAAAAGATCGCCGCAGGCTTCGGCTGGCCCGGCAGCAGCAGCGTCGTCGCGCCTGCCGTGAACGGGAAGGTGATCGCGTTGCCAAAGCCATAGGCGAAGAAGATTTTTGGCACCGAGAAGCAGATGTCATCCGGCATCAGCTTCAAGACGTTCTGCGCAAAGGCGGCATCGCTATAGGCCATGTCGTGCTGGAGATGCACGATGCCCTTGGGCCGGCCGGTGGATCCGGATGAGTACATCCACAACGCCATCTCGTTGCGATGCGTGTCGGCTTCCGCGAGTTCGGCCGGAAATTGCGCGAGCCAGCCGGCGGCAGAAACGGCGTTCGGCGCGGCGTGATCGCCTACCGCGCCATTGACGACGACCAGGGTGTGCAGGGCCGTGTCCTTGCAGGCCTCGGCGTTGAAACGTGCACCGAACTCGGCATCCGCCACCGCGACAGCCGCGCCGGAATCGGCGAGATAGAATTGCAGCAGATCCGGCGGCGTCAGCGTGTTGATCAGCAGCGGAACGAAGCCGGCGCGCACTGCTCCGAAGAATGCGGCGGGATAGGCCGGAGTGTCATCGAGGAACAGCAGCACGCGATCGCCGCGCTTGAGGCCCAGCGAGGCAAAGCCGTTGCCCCAGCGGCAAGCCTCCGTGCAGAGCTCGGCATAAGTGCGCGTACCCGCGGGACCGATGAGTGCGACCTTGTCGCCGCATCCTCTCGCGAGATTGTCGAACAGCACGCGGCTGGCATTGTAGACTTGCGGAATGGCGAAGCCGATCTCGCGGGCGCCCGCGCCGTCCGCGGGCACCTGGTCGCGAATCTCGTTACTCATGCCTCATCCCCACCGTTCCTGGCGGCTTCGTAGCGCGCCATGAAGCCCGGCGACATCGCGCGCAGGCGGGAGTCGTCGATGCGGCCCGAACGGGTGATGTAGCTGTAGGCAAAGTCCATCAGGCCCTGCTGCATGTGCTGGGCAAAGTGCTCATACCAGAACGAGCTCGTCCGCGCGGCGTTGACGAGCTTCTGCACCACCGGCTTTCGCGCGGCCTGGTAGCGATGCAGGGCGGTGGACAGATGCGCGTCCGATTCCAGCGCCTTGACCAGCGCAATGGCGTCCTCGATCGCGAGCCGCGTGCCCGAGCCGATCGAGAAATGCGCCGAGTGCAGCGCGTCGCCGAGCAGCACCATGTTCTTGAACGACCAGTGTTCGTTCCAGACCCAGGGGAAATTGCGCCACACCGATTTGTTGGAGACCAGCGAGCGGCCGCCCAGGGTGTCTGCAAACACCTCCTCGCAGACGCCCTTGGACTGCTCGACGTCCCTGTAGGCGAAGCCGTAGGCCTGCCAGGTCGCGTGGTCGCATTCGACCAGGAAGGTGCTCATGGTCGGCGAGTAGCGGTAGTGGTGGGCGTTGAAGGCGCCGCGGTCGGTCTTGACGAAAGTCTGCGACAGCGTGTCGAAGCGCTTCGAGGTGCCGTACCAGACGAACTTGTTGGAGGAGTAGGACAGCGAGGTGCCGAAATCACCTTCGAAGGCACGCCGAACCAGCGAGTTCAGCCCGTCGGCGGCGACGATCAGATCGTGGCCGTTGAGCTGGTCGATCGCATGAATTGGTGTGTCGAAGCGCGGCGTGACGCCGGCATCGATCGCGCGCTGCTGGAGGAACTGCAGGAGTTCGAGCCGACCGATCGAGGAGAAGCCGACACCGTCGATGGCGACGCTGTCGCCATGCAAATTGAGCGTGATGTTCTCCCAGCTCTCCATGTGCGGCGCGATCGCGTCGACCGTCTCGGGGTCGTCGGCACGCAAAAATTCCAGCGCCTGGTCGGAGAACACGACGCCAAAGCCCCAGGTCGCGTCGGCCGGGTTCTGTTCGAACAGGTCGACCTGATCCTCGGGGTGACGCTTCTTCCAGAGATAGGCGAAGTAGAGCCCACCGGGCCCCCCGCCAATCACGGCGATCCGCAACGTCTGCCTCCCTGATTGACAGTATGCTTACTATCTAGGGGAACACTAATGTCCTCCGACGTCCTGCGCCAGCGGAATTATCGGCAAAATGCGAAGCCTATGCCCGGACACGCGCTTGGCGCGCGTCCGAAGCAGTACGTTGCGAAGCATAGCCAAACCGCGCCGGCTTGGCCATCCGCACCGTCAGACGCAGCGCTTTACGTAGACCCCGTTGACCAGCACCCTGGTGCAGCGGACCACCGGAACCGGCTTGCGGACCACGACGGCCGCATTCGGCCCGGCGCAGCCAGCGCGATAGACGCCGCGAGCGCACACCACTGCATTGGCATCGGTGGCTTCAAAGGTCATGGTCGCAGCGAAGGCGAGGAGCGCCGAGGCGGTGAGTAGGAATGAACGCATGTCTTCCTCCCGGTGTTGTCGTCATTGAAATCGGATATCGGCAATGGTCGCGAATGTCGTTGCAGGCGTGCGAGAACGGTGCACGCCGTCAGATGTTGATGGCACGCTTCTCTAGCGCGCCGCGAACGGCGCCAGCACATCCTTGCATCCGGGCGACAGCGACGCGGCGTTGCTGGCGATGCACTGTACGATGCGACCGCCGCCGGGCGCGACGCCGGCGCACAGCGTGCGGATGTCGGCGCCGCAGGCGGAGCGAACGATCAACAGCTCTTCGCGCGGCCGCAGCGGGCGCAGCACGATCACGGCTGGCGCGGCTGCCGGTGCTGCTGCCGCCGCAGGAGCTGCGCCGGCAGGCGCCGCCGTTGCCGCTGCGCCGCCACCGGCCGCAGCGGTCACGGCCTTCTCGCAGGCCGGCGAAACCTTTGCCTTGTTCTTCTCCAGGCATTCGAGCGCGGGCGCGCCGCCCGGCGGCACGCTGGCGCACACCTTGGGGTAATCGGCGCGGCATGCGCTCTTGACCGCCGCAACCTGAGCGCTGCTCGGCTGCTTGGCCGCAGCAGCCTTCGGCGCGGCTGCGGCGGCAGGCTTTTCAGCGGGGGCGGATTCAGCCTTCGTCGCGGAAGGCGCAGTTTCCGCCTTGGGCGCCGCTTCGGTCTTGGGCGCCGCAGCGGGCTCGACCGCGCGCACCGCAGTCTGGCATCCCGATGACAGGCCGGACATGTTCTTCTGGAGGCATTGATACGCCTCCACACCGCCGGGCGTGACGCTCGCGCAGTGCGCCATGAAGTCCGAGCGGCACGCGGACCGGATGGCGCTCTTCTGGGCGTCGGTCGGCGCCTGCGCAAATGCGCCTGTTGCAGTTGCGAAGAGCGCTACCGCCAACATCGCGCTACGCGTTGAGACATGTTTCAAAATGTTGAACATTTGGGTGAATTCCCGCCCTGCCGGTAACGCCGACGATTCTAAAATGTGATGCAAACGCAATCGCCGCGAGTGATGCCTCGCGACAGTATCCTTGACCGCTTTGGCCACTACCGCAAGTAGATATTACCTGCGCAAATTGCGACGTAACTACGTCGTCAGAGCTTGACCATGCGCTTGCCGCGGTTCTCGCCCGCAAGCAATCCGATCAGCGCCTTCGGCGTGTTCTCCAATCCGTCGATAATGTCTTCCTGCACCTTTAGCTTGCCGGATGCGACCCAGGCCTGGAGTTCGGCGAGCGCACGCTGGCTCTCCTTCATGTAGTCCATCACGATGAAGCCCTGCATGACGAGCCGCTTCACCACGATCAAGCCGGGCACGCCGCGCGGGCCGTGTGCGGAGGGCGCGCCGTCATATTGCGAGATCGCGCCGCAACAGGCGATGCGGCCGTAATTGTTCATCTGCGGCAGGCAGGCTTCGAGAATGTCGCCGCCGACATTGTCGAAATAGACGTCGATCCCCTTGGGCGCCGCCGCGCGCAACGCCTTGAACACCGCGCCGTCCTTGTAATCCACGGCGGCATCGAAGCCGAGTTCGGAGGTCAGCCAGTTGCACTTGTCGGCGCCGCCGGCGATGCCGACCACGCGGCATCCCCTGATCTTCGCGATCTGCCCGACGATCGAGCCCACCGAGCCTGCCGCCGCGGACACGACGACCGTCTCGCCTTGCTTCGGCTTGCCGATCTCCAGCAGGCCGAAATAGGCGGTGAGCCCGGCGATGCCGAACACGCTGAGCAGATGCGTCATAGGTTCGAGCTTCGGCATCTTGGTGAGGTGCTTCGCCGGCACGGCGGCAAACTCCTGCCAGCCGGTGTCGCCGAACACGATGTCGCCCGGCACGAGCCCGGGCGCCTTCGAGCTGACGACCTCGGCGATGCCGCCGCCGGCCATCACGCTGTTGGCCTCGACGGCGGATCGATAGGTCGCGCCGTGCATCCAGGCGCGGTTGGCGGCATCGAGCGAGATATAACGCACGCGCAGCAAAGCCTCGCCGTCCTTCGGCTCCGGCATTGCACCCTCGACCATCTTGAAATGTTCGGGACCGAGCTTGCCGCTGGGCTTTTCCACCAGAAGAATCTGGCGATTAACGCTGCCGCTCATGGTGTTTCCTCTTCGTTTGTTTGACGATTATTGATGCAGCCACCGCAAAGAAAACGTGCAGGCCGCATTCGTTGTGCGCTGCATGAAAGCTAGATCGCCGGCGCCAGTTCCGCAACGGGAAGATCCCGTCATTGCGAGCACACGCAAAGCGTGTTGCTTCGTTGTCGTATCTGCGACATCATGAAGCGGCCGGTGTCGTGGGGGTAACCAATGTCGAACAGGTTCACGCAATACATTCTGGCGGCGATGGCTCTGGGCATCGTCATGGGCTCGGCGATCTACAATTTCATGCCGGATACGCGCGGGGACTGGGCCTCCTCCATCAATCTGATCGCAGTGATCTTCCTGCGCCTGATCAAGATGATCATCGCGCCGCTGGTGTTCGCGACCCTGGTCGGCGGCATCGCCCATATGGGCTCCGGCTCCAAGCTCGGCCGCATCTTCGCCAAGACCATGGGCTGGTTCGTCAGCGCGTCCTTCGTCTCGCTGATGCTCGGCCTCGTGATGGTCAATCTGCTTCAGCCCGGCGCCAATTTCCCCGGCACGCTGCCGGACAAGGGACAGTCTACGGGCTTGCCGGTCTCGGCGTTCTCGATCGAGAAATTCCTGACCCATCTGATCCCGACCTCGATCGCGGACGCGATGGCGCAGAACGAGATTCTCCAGATCGTGATCTTCGCCGTGTTCTTCTCGGTGGCGATGGGCTCGATGCCCGAGCGCTCCAAGCCGATCCTGGCGCTGATCGACGATATCGGCCACATCATGCTCAAGGTGACGAGCTATGTGATGCTGTTCGCGCCGATCGCGGTGTGGGCCGCCATCACCGCGACCGTGGCCAAGAACGGCCTGCTGGTGCTCTGGAAGCTCATCGTCTTCATGGGCGGCTTCTATCTCTCGCTCATGATCCTGTGGGGCATCCTCGTGGTGGTCGGCTTCATCGTGATCGGGCCGCGCTACAGCCATCTGCTGAAGCTGATCCGCGAGCCGCTGATGATCGCGTTCTCCACCGCGAGCTCGGAAGCGGCGTACCCGAAGACGCTGGAGGGGCTGAACAAGTTCGGCGCCTCCTCGCGAATATCGAGCTTCGTGCTGCCGCTCGGCTATTCCTTCAATCTTGACGGCACGATGATGTACTGCACCTTCGCCAGTATCTTCATCGCGCAGACCTATCATATCGAGATGTCGCTCTCGACGCAGCTTGCGATGCTGGCGACGCTGATGATCACCTCCAAGGGCGTCGCCGGTGTGCCGCGCGCCTCTCTCGTGGTGATCGCCTCGACGCTGTCGCAGTTCGGCATTCCCGAGGCGGGTCTGCTGATGATCATGGGCATCGACACCTTCCTCGACATGGGCCGCAGCGCCACCAATGTGATCGGCAACACGCTCGCGACCTCGGTCGTGGCGAAGTGGGAAGGCGAACTCGGCCCCGAGCACGAGCTTGGAGCGGGCGACGCCGTGCCGGGGGACATGATCCCCGGCGAAGTGCCTGCTATGGCCGGCCATTGACGGGAGGTGCATCATGCGCCCTTCAACGGTGATTTCGGGCGGCCTGTTGCTGACAGCGTGCCTGCTGGCAACGGGTGCCTCCGCCCAGACCGGCGGCAGCGAAGGGCTTAGCCCGACGCTGTCAGCCATCAAGAGCAGTCACACCGTGCGGCTCGGCTATCGCGAAAGCTCGCCGCCGTTCTCCTTCCTCGACCAGGCCAACCGGCCGATCGGCTACAGCCTCGAACTCTGCGAAGCTATCGTCGAGGAGATCGGCGTCGAGGTCGACGATCCCAATCTGAAGATCGGCTACGTCAAGGTCACCTCGGACGACCGCATCGACGCCGTGCTCCAGAACAAGATCGACCTGGAATGCGGCTCGACCACGGCCAATGCGGAGCGCGGCAAGCGCGTCGCCTTCTCGCCGCTGATGTTCGTCGCCGGTACCAAGCTGATGGTGCCGAAGGCATCAAGCGTCCAGTCGTTGACCGATCTGAAGGGCAAGACCATCGTGGTGACGAAGGGCACCACCAACGAGCAGGCGATCCAGGCGGCCGACAAGAAGTCCGCGTTGGGACTGACCATCGTTGTCGGTGCCGATCACGAACAGTCGTACCAGATGCTCGTCGACGGCAAGGCCGATGCCTTCGCGACCGACGATATCCTGCTGTCCGGCCTGATCGTGCGCCACAAGGCGCAGGACAGGTTCCGCGTCACCGGCGATTATTTGTCCTACGACCCCTACGGCATCATGTTCCGCAAGGGCGAACCGCAACTGACGGTCGTGGTCGATCGCACCTTCCGCAAGCTGGGGTCCAACCACGACCTCGTCCCGCTCTACAACAAATGGTTCACCGCCAGGCTTCCGACCGGCGAACGGCTGAACGTGCCGATCTCGCTGCAACTGGAGGAAGCCTTCAAGGCGATGGACGATTCCGCGAGCGCGAATAATTAGGGCATGTGCGACGAGCGCCGTGTCCCGCGAATGGAGAGAACCCCTCATCCGGCGCTTCGCGCCACCTTCTCCCACAACAAGGGGAGAAGGATTACAGCGCGCGGGGGCGCTCAGCGTTCGTCGCCAAACACCCGATCCAGCGCCGCATCATACGTCGCCTGCACCAACTCCGGATGCAGCTTCGCCAGCGCCTCCATCATCACGCCGGAATTGATCTCGAGCACGATCCACGCGCCATCGACACGGACCACGTCGATCGACGCGAAGCGGATGCCGATCGCGTTGGCTGCGTCGATGGCAAGTTTTCCGCAGGCCGCGCGGACCTCGCCATTCTGCGCCAGCACGGGCTTTGCGCCGGCATCGAGATTGTGCCGCCAATCCGAGCCACGCTGCTTGCTGTAGATCACACGGGGCACATCATCCAGCAGCACCACACGGACCTCCTCCTCGATCGCGACGTAGGGTGAGATCACGAGCCCGGCGCTCATCGAAAAAATCTCGCCAACCGCGTGGTCGAGCTCCGCCTGCGTCGCCACCCTGAAGACGGATCGTCCCGACGTCCCCTCGTTCGGCTTCACCACCACGCCCTGCGAATTGTCGCGAAGCAGCCCAAGCATTGCCTCCTGCCAGCCGGCGCCAACAACATTCATGCCCAGCTTCGGATTGAGGAAGAGGTGATGCGGAATGCAGGGCACGCCCACAAGCGTCAGCGCCTCGGCGGTCGCCGATTTGTCGTTGGCGATGCGATGCGCAATCGCGCTGTTGAGGCCAACGTCGTAGCCGAAGGCGAAGTGGTGCTGCGCGCCCCGGCGCATCGCGAGCAGCCAGCCGCCGGCGCGGACATCGAGCGCGATGCCATGGTTCGCGCAATAGCGCCTGATCGCCTGGACGAAGATCCGCTCGCCGCTCGCCGCCATGTGTCGGTCGCCAGTTTCCGTCGTTCCTGTCGCCAAAAGCCGCAAAAATGCGGGAAACGGCGCCAATCCAGGGTGAAAGTCAGAGCTATTCTTAATGAAATTATCGCGAGCGCGACGGAAATTAAGTGCTGCAATGAGGCCTTGGAAGGAAAAGAAATTGCCCTTCGCGCGTGCCCGGCAGCAGATTCACTAATGATGCGGCCATTTCCGCTGCAAACGCCGGTTTGACCGGCATCAATTGCATCCGGAACGAGGTTGATTATTGGTCTCAATGGCGTAGATCACACACGAGAAATCCTCCGCCATGGCAATGGTGTCCGCTCCGCTTTCAGGGGCCGGGCAATGCTTTTGCCCTAAAACCGCAATTATTCGGAATATCGAAAAATCATGAGCGCGTTTTACCGAGAGAAAGTTCTTTCCGTCCAGCATTGGACCGACACCCTGTTCAGCTTTCGCGCCACCCGCGATTCCGGCTTCCGCTTCCAGAACGGCCAGTTCGCGATGATCGGCCTCGAAATTGAGGGCCGCCCGCTGCTGCGCGCCTACAGCATGGCGAGCGCCAATCACGAGGAGGAGCTCGAGTTCTTCTCGATCAAGGTCCAGGACGGCCCGCTGACGTCGCGTCTCCAGAAGATCAGGGAAGGCGACACCATCCTGGTCGGCCGCAAGGCGACCGGCACGCTGATCACCGACAACCTCATCCCCGGCAAGCGGCTGATGCTGCTCTCGACCGGCACGGGCCTGGCGCCCTTCGCCAGCCTGATCAAGGACCCCGAGGTCTACGACCAGTTCGACAGCATCGTGCTGGTGCATGGCTGCCGTCAGGTCTCCGAGCTCGCCTATGGCGAGAGGCTCGTCGCCAGCCTTCGCGAGGACGAACTGTTCGGGGAGTTGCTCGCGGACAAGCTCATCTACTACCCGACCGTGACCCGCGAGCCCTTCAAGAACCGCGGCCGCATCACCGATCTCATCAGCTCCGAGCAGATCTTCAACGACATCGGCCAGGGCCCGCTCGACATCGCGACCGACCGCGTCATGATGTGCGGCAGCCCGGGGATGCTCGAAGAGCTGAAAGTGATGTTCGAGGGCCGCGACTTCGTCGAGGGCTCCGGCAACAAGCCCGGCCATTTCGTGATCGAAAAGGCGTTCGTCGAGCGGTAGGCCCTTTCGGTGTCGTCCTGGCTTTCGTCAGGACGAAGGCTATGGGTAAAGCGCCTTGACCGGTTAATGGTCCGTCCTCCCCAGCACTTCTGCTGCACTGCAAAAGTCCGCCCATCGGGCTGATTGATTTGTCTCCCCCGAATTCGCTAGCCTGAAACAAGGGCCGCGTCATATCCGTATGACGGGCGCGGGCGTATCGTATCGCCTCATGCTGGCGAGAGGATGGGAATCGTGGCCGACGACAACACAACGCAGGAATCGTCCAAGCACTTATCGCCCAAACGTCTGGCGCTGGCGGAAGAGGGGATCATGGAAACCCTGCTGCTGCCATTCTCCCCACGCTTCATCATCCTGACGATCTGCGCGGTGGTCACCGCGTTGCTGATCGGCATCGGCATCGCCGACCGCAAGATCTTCGACATCCTGCTGATCCCGATCCTGATCTTCGGCGCGTTGACGGCGCTTGGCGTCCGCGACCTGATGCAGAAGGGCCATGCGGTTCTGCGTAATTACCCGATCTCGGCGCATATCCGCTTCCTGCTCGAAGAGATTCGTCCGGAAATGCGGCAGTATTTCTTCGAGAGCGAGAAGGACGGCATGCCGTTCTCGCGCGACATCCGTGCGGTGGTCTATCAGCGCGCCAAGATGCAGCTCGACAAGCGTCCGTTCGGCACCCAGGAGGACGTCTACCGCGAGGGCTACGAGTGGATGCATCACTCGGTCTCGCCGAAGACGCATGCCGATGAGAAATTCCGCGTCACCATCGGCGGGCCGGATTGCGCGAAGCCCTATTCCGCTTCGGTGTTCAACATCTCGGCGATGAGTTTTGGCGCGCTCAGCCCGAACGCCGTGCGAGCGCTGAATGCCGGCGCCAGGAAGGGCGCCTTCGCGCATGACACCGGCGAGGGCGGCGTCAGTCCCTATCATCGCGAGATGGGCGGCGACATCATCTGGGAGATCGGCTCGGGTTATTTCGGCTGTCGCCATCTCGACGGCAGCTTCGATCCCGAGGCGTTCGCGCGCGTCGCGACCCAGGACCAGATCAAGATGGTCGAGCTCAAGATCAGCCAGGGCGCCAAGCCCGGCCATGGCGGCGTGCTGCCGGCGGCGAAGGTTTCGGAAGAGATTTCCAAGATCCGCGGCGTCGCGATGGGCGAGGATTGCATCTCGCCGGCTTCGCACCGCGCCTTCTCGACGCCAATAGGCATGATGCGGTTCATCGCCGAGATGCGCCGCCTCTCCGGCGGCAAGCCGACGGGATTCAAGCTCTGCATCGGCCATCCCTGGGAATTTCTGGCGATCTGCAAGGCCATGATCGAGACCGGCATCTATCCTGATTTCATCGTCGTCGACGGCAACGAGGGCGGCACCGGCGCGGCGCCGCTGGAGTTCATGGATCATCTGGGCATGCCGATGCGCGAAGGGATCAATTTCGTCCACAATGCGCTGATCGGCATCAATGCGCGCGACCGCATCAAGCTCGGCGCCTCCGGCAAGATCGCCACTGCGTTCGACATGGCGCGCGCCATGGCGATCGGTGCCGACTGGTGCAATTCGGCGCGCGGATTCATGTTCTCGCTCGGCTGCATCCAGTCGCTGAGCTGCCACACCGACCGCTGCCCGACCGGTGTCGCAACCCAGGATCCGACGCGTGCCCGCGCGCTCTATGTGCCGCTCAAGATCGACCGCGTGCACAACTACCACCATGCGACGCTGCACTCGCTGAGCGAGCTGATTGCCGCGGCCGGCCTTGAACATCCGCAGCAATTGCGCCCGATCCACTTCAGCCAGCGGACCTCGACGACCCAGGTGAAATCCTTCGCACAGCTCTACCCGTCGCTGCGCCCGGGTGAGTTGCTCGAAGGCACCGAAGACCCGCGCTTCCGGGACGCCTGGCAGATGGCGCGGACGGAGACGTTCCAGCCGGCGCAGTAGGCGCCGGTCCACCGCATGATACCGCCCCACGTCTGACCGCGCGTAAATTTCCCGGGAGCGAGGTTGCAGCTTAACGTCCGTGTCAGCTTCGGGTGTAAACTGGCTCCATGGACGAACGACGCGACAAGGCAAGGCATCGCGTGCTGAAGGCCGGGACGATCGAGTTCGGCGGCGGCGCGATCGACTGCACCGTCCGCAACCTGTCCGGTACCGGCGCCGCGCTCGACGTCTCCAGCCCCGTCGGCATCCCCGACCATTTCACCCTGTTCGTCCAGGTTGACGGCACGCATCTCGCCTGCACCGTGGTCTGGCGCAAGGAAAAGCGGATCGGCGTGAGGTTCGGGTGAGGGGTTCTCTCCGCGAGCGCTTCTCTTGTAATCGAGTTTCGCGGAGACAGGCAGCATCTTATCCTGTCTCGACTTCGCCGATCCGGCTCGCCAAAATCTTGTCGATCCGCCGCCCGTCGAGATCGATCACCTCGATGTGCCAGCCGCCGAGGTCGAAGGCGTCGCCGACATCAGGCAGCAGGTTGAACTGCTGCAGCACGAAGCCGGCGACCGTGTTGTAGCGGTGCGGCGGCAGTTCGATGCCGAGCAGCTCGCCGAACTCGTCGACCGGCATCCAGCCTGAGATCAGCAGTGAATCGTCCGCGCGCTTGACGTAGGCCGGTTCCGGCGGGCCTTCCTCGGAATGGAAGGCGCCGACGATCGATTCCAGAATGTCAGCCGTCGTCACGATGCCTTCGAAGGCGCCGTATTCGTCGTAGACGAGGCCAACATGCACCGGCGCAGCCTTCAGGATCGCGAGCACGTCGCGGGCATCCGCCGACGCGGGAATGCCCGGCGCCTCGCGAACCAGCGCGCGCAAATCCGGCGTGCGCTCGTTCATGTAGGCGACCAGCAGGTCCTTGGCCTGGAGCACGCCAATCGGCTTGTCACGGTCACCGTCGGACACGGGGAAGCGCGAATGCGGACTCTTCGCGATGGTCGCTTGAATGTTCTCCGGTGCATCGCGCAGGTCGATCTCGTTGACCTCCGTGCGCGGCGTCATGATTGCGCCGACCGGCCGGTCGCCAAGCCGCATCACGCCTGCGATCATTTCCTTTTCGCCCGATTCCAGCACGCCCGCGCTTTCGGCCTCGCTGACCAGATGATGGATCTCGTCCTCCGAGACCTTCTCCTCGGCCTTGCCGCCGCGGCCGAGTAGCGAGAGGATCAGCTTGCCGGAGAGATCGAGCAGGAAAACCAGCGGCAGCGAGACCCGCGCCAGAACGTGCATCGCGGGGGCGACCTTGACCGCGATGCTCTCGGGGTCGCGCAGCGCCACCTGCTTCGGCACCAGCTCGCCGACGATCAGGGTGGCGTAGGTGATGAGCGTGACCACGATGCCGACGCCGACGATGTCGGCAATCCCTGCGGACAAGCCGAGTTCGAGCAGCCATTGCGTCAGCCGCTGCCCGAGCGTCGCGCCCGAGAACGCGCCGGAGAGCACGCCGACCAGCGTGATGCCGATCTGCACCGTCGAGAGGAATTTGCCGGGATCGGCCGCGAGCGTCAGCGCCCGCTCGGCGCCGCGTACGCCCTTGGCGGCAAGTATGGACAGCCGTGCCGGGCGCGAGGAGACCACCGCCAGCTCGGACATGGAGAGCAAACCGTTGATGACGATCAGGACGACGACGATGGCGAGTTCGACGGAGAGCATTGACGTTCCGAGGTAATGGAGTGTGGCCAGACGGCGGCGCAAGCATTGATATAGGTATTCGGGGAAGAAATGCCGACGATTCTGTCGCATCCGGGCCGAGGGAACCTCTCGCGTCACTGAACGCTAGCGACGCCGGCACCCCGCGCAACTACGACCAACGACCATGTCGGCGAGCTCGCCAAGGCTGCCGGCCGGATCGGCGACGTGGTCGAGCTCATCAGCCAGATCGCGGGCCAGACCAATCTACTGGGACTCAACGCGACCATCGAGGCGGCGCGCGGCACCCAGCAGGTCTCCGCCAGCATCGTCGACGTGCAGCGCGGCGCGAGCCAGACCGGATCGGCCTCCTCCAACGTGCTTGCGTCAGCGAGGTCGCTGTCCGGCGAGAGCAGCCGCCTCAAGGTCGAGGTCGGAAAATTTCTCGACGCCATCCGCGCTGCATAGGAAACGCGTCGCGGGCAGCGCTCAGAACTCGCCGTGCAGCCGGCCCGAGAACACCGACACCGGCCCGCGATCGGCGTTGTAGGCGGGATTGACGATCAGCTGGTAGTCGGCGGTGAAGGTGAGATTCTTGTTCAGCGCGTAGGCGTAGTAGGTTTCGAGGATTCGTTCCCTGCGGTAGTTGAGCGCGCCGTCGCCGATGAGAACACCGAGGCCGCCGGCGGCCAGGAAGTCGCGATAATCCTGCGAGATGGCATTGACGGCGCCGCCGACGCCGATCACGTCATCGGGCCGGCCCCATTTCGTGCCCTTGATCGAAAGACCGCCGGACAGGCTGCGGTTGATATCGGTGAAGGCGAGCGTTTCGCTCTTGCCGTCATTCCAGCTCCAGCGGCCGAACAGCCCGACATCGTCCGTGATCGCCTGTTCGAGATTGACGACGTAGCCGACCTTGATGCGGCCGCGCCGGGTCTGGGCGATGTCGAGATTGAGCGCGGGATTGTCCAGCGTTTCGCGGAAGCTGCCCATATTGGCGCTGTCGAGCCAGCCCATGGTCCTGAGCTTGCCGGGTCGGCCGAACAGCGAGAAGCGCGTCTCGATCTCGACCACGTACTGGCCACGCTCCCCGGCCTTGGTGTCGAAATGATTTGAATTGGGCTCCGCCACCATCAGGAAATAACCGCCGCGCAGCGCCCATTGCTTCTGGTTGAACTCGGCGGTGACGCCGTAGGTGAGGCCGACCTTGTCGGCCGAATAGTCGAAGGCGCCCGGCGCCCACAGCGACCAGTTCATGAAGTCCTTGCGGGTGTCCTTGGCGTAGGCATTGCCGTCGAACACGTCGATCACCGCGAACTTGCCGGCCTGCACCGTGAGCCTGGAAACGTCGACCTTCTGCCCAAGCTGCAGCTGGCCGCTCGCGAGCTCTTCCTGCTCGCCGCCAAAGCCAAACGTCTGGCGCACGAACAGGCGCGAGGTGTTGTAATGCGGATAGGGAAAGTTCGACTTTTGCGCTTCGCCATTCGGAAAGCCCGCGGCGCCAACGGTGTCGTTCAATCCAAATCCCTGCAGCAGCTCGGGATTGTAATAGACCTCGCCACCGTCCCACAGCCGCGCGTTCAGGAACAGGCTGTTGCTCCACGTCGCCTTGGCCTGCGCCGACGGCGAGAGCGAGTTCGGCCCGGTGTAGAGAGCAGGGAACGACGGATAGCCTTGCGGCAGATAAGTGCTCTGGCCGTGAATCTCCCAGCGATCCGATTCAGTGTCGATCAGCGAACTGATCGCCGAACTCTTGGGGTTGTAGCTCGGCATGCCCGGCCAATCGACCTTGCGGTTGAGGCCGAGCCGGATCGACTGGAAATCGAGCGACGAGGAAGTGTACTGGGCGCCCGTGGAGAAGGCGACATTGGCGCTGTCGAAGCGGCTGTAGAGATATTCGACTCGCGCGCTCCAATGCGGCGCGAAGCCGTATTCGATGCCGGCACCGGCGATCCAGCCGGGCCGCGTGTTCAGGATTTTCGGGACGTCACCTGCGGCCGGCGTGTCGAAATAGCGCTCGCCCATCCATGCAAAGCCGCCGGTGGCATAGACCAGCCACGGACCACTGGTGTAGCCGAGGCGGCCGCGCAGGCTCGCGGTGTAGTCCCATTGCTGCGTGACGGTGTTGGCGGGTGTCGCCAGGAAGGAGACGATCGAGTTGGACGTGATGTAATTGGGAAACGAAAAATCGCCTTCGGCGCCCACCAGCCAGCCGGAGTTGAGCCGGTAATTGTAGCCGGCCTGCACGCCACCGATCATGCCGCTGAAGACGCCGCTGTCGTTGATCCCTGTGCCGTCGTTCAGCGCAAAGCGCGACGAACCCAGGCTATAGCCGGCGTGTGCACCGATATACAGGCCCGTCCAGTCGTAGACCGCCTTCAGCGCCGGCGCCTTCAGCGGCAGGTCGGCCGCGTTGCCGGTGGCGGGAAAAGCCAATACGCCCGAGGCAATCGCCGCGGCCGTCCGCAAGTACAGCTGTCGGTGACCCCTCAACGCCAAAACGCACGCCCCCAAACGCGAATGTGTCCCACCCGCCGCGATATCCCTGCCGATTCGCGGCGACCCTGTCATCAGGTCTTGGGTGCTCCCGCGATCGGACGAGATGATCTCGATCCGGCGCAGTTTCTTCCCAAGCCCCTGAGCCCGTTGCAAACCTTATTGCAATTAATTCGCAATAGCAACTGATGCGGATTGCCGCGGAGGATAGTTCGCACCTCGGTGTGACGGGACTGCAACAAATTCCCGAGGCCTGAAAACGGATGACCCCGCCCGGGGGGACATCCGGGCGGGGTCGGGGCACGACACGGGGTGGATGAGGCGCCCGTGTCGGACGCAGGATCCACGTGAGATCGGCCTCAGGTACTCAAATCAGTAGCAGCTACGAACGCGGCCAACGTACTGGCCGAAGGCGTTGTACCGGGCGACCCAGCCGCAGCGGTGATAGCCGTAATAGGGATCGTTGCTGGCGGCGATCGCGGTGCCGACGACGGCGGCGGTAGCGATACCCAGGCCGACACCGACGCCCCAGCCGAGCGGCTTGGCTTGCGCCTGCGAGGTGGTGGCCACGACGCTGCCGGTCAGGGTGAGCGCGGCGAAGGCAACTGCGAAAATCTTGGTCTTGATCGACATTTGAAACTCCATCCGGGTTGAGGCGGTCCGTTGTGGCCCGCGTGCCCAGTTGGACGGAGGCTCCTCGAATCCGGTTCGAAGGCCGCGAATTCAGTCGCGCAGTTCGAATCCTTCCTGAATGATTACAATGAGATACGAGCTAGCCGAGGGGGCCTTTGGCGAGCCTGTTCACGTCGAAGTTATCGACCTCGGCAAGCAGTTCGCAAAAGGCGCGGGCGCCCTGGTCGATCAGCTGCTCGCCCTTCGCGGCCACGGCCAGCGTCGCATTACCGACGGCACCGCTCGGGTGGAGATCCTGCGCCTGCCAGGCGAAGGGCGCGGGCCGCTGCGTCGACAGCCAGCGATATTGCTTCTCCAACGCGATGCTGCTCGCGGGGAAATCCGCGATTGCATCGGCGCGCACCTGATCGGGATAGCGCGCCAGCATGATCGAGGTCTCCACCGCGCCGCCATGAATGCCGTGGCGCACTTCGTCGGCCGGGAACAGCTTGTCCGCGGCTGACAGCCGCGACCACGACGTCGTCACCACCAGCAGCTTGTGATGCGCGCGAAGATCCTGAGCAATCAGCATCATCGCGGCGCTGTTGCCGCCGTGGCTGGTGATGATGACGAGCTTCTTCAATCCGCGCCGCGCGACGTCCTCGCCGATTCCTGTCCATCTCTTCAGCGCGATTTCGGTCGGCAGCGTCTGCGTGCCCGGATAGTCGATATGCTCGGTGGAAATCCCGACCGGCTCAACAGGCAGGAAAATCGCCGGAATGTTCGCGGGCAACAGCTCGTGCATGCGCGCGAGATAGGCGTCCGCAATCAGCACGTCGGTTGTGAGCGGCAGGTGCGGGCCGTGCTGCTCGGTCGCCGCCAGCGGCAGCACTGCGATCCAGCGCGACACGTCGGTGAGGCCAGCTTCGGACCAGCGGATATCGGTCCAGTCGCGGGAGGGCGTCATCAAGGTTTCTTTGGAGGTTTCTTTGCCCAAATTTGTCACGTAGTTTGGGGTTATGGAGGGGACGCGGACTCGGCCGGCTTGCGTCCCCGATTGCCTTGTTATCATGGGCCGGAACGATCGACGGAGTCCAATCATGCGTCTCATCCATCTCTGGCGAGCGTTAACGGGGGCCTTGGTGGCCGCATCTCTCGCGGCCCTGCCCGTGCGTGCCGAAACGCTCGACAAGGTCACCTTCGGCACCAATTGGGTTGCCGAGGCCGAGCATGGCGGCTTTTTCCAGGCCGTCGCCGACGGCACCTACGAGAAATACGGCCTCGACGTCACCATCGTCCCCGGCGGGCCCAACGAGAACAACCGGATGCTGCTGATCGCCGGCAAGATCGATTTCTTCATGGCCGCGAACACGCTGATGTCGTTCGACGCGGTCGCCAACAACGTCCCGGTCGTCACCATCGCCGCGGTGTTCCAGAAGGATCCGCAGGTGATGCTGACGCAGCCCGACGCCAAGGTCGCCAAGATCGAGGACCTCAAGCCGCTGACGCTGTTCGTCTCCAAGGAGGGCATGACCAGCTATTTCCAGTGGCTGAAGTCCGAATACGGTTTCAGCGAGAAGAACGTTCGCCCCTATAATTTCAATCCGCAGCCCTTCATCGCCAATCCCAAGAGCGCGATGCAGGGTTACGTCACCTCCGAGCCCTTCGCGGTCGAGAAGGCGGCCGGCTTCAAGCCCAATGTGCTGCTGCTCGCCGATTACGGCTTCAACACCTATTCGACCCTGATCGAGACCCGCCGCGACGTGGTCGAGAAGAAGCCCGACCTGGTGCAGCGCTTCGTCGACGCCTCCATGGTCGGCTGGTACAATTACATCTACCGCGACAATTCCGCGGGCAACGCCATGATCAAGAAGCTCAATCCGGAGATGACCGACGAACTGCTCGCCTATTCCGTCGCCAAGATGAAGGAATACGGCATCGTCGATTCCGGCGAGTCGCTGAAGAACGGCATCGGCGCGATGAGCGACGATCGCTACACCTCCTTCTTCAACAAGATGGTGAAGGCGGGTGTCGTGAAGCCGGACCTCGACTTCCGCAAATCCTATACGCTGCGCTTCGTCAACAAGGGCGTCGGCGTCGAGCTGCGCCCCAGCAAGCCGTAGCGCAAGGTCGATGTCGTCAGTCAAAACTACGGCGGGGGTCGAGACCGGCCTGACGGCCCTCGCCGTCAGCCTGCGCGGCGTGACGAAGGCCTATGACAACGGCGTGATGGCGCTCGGCCCGCTCGATCTTGCGGTACGCAAGGGCGAGTTCATCTCGCTGCTGGGACCGTCCGGTTGCGGCAAATCCACCGCGCTGCGGCTGATCGCGGAGCTCAGCGCGCCGTCGTCCGGGGTCGTGCGGTTGGCGCGTCAGGAGAGCAAGGCGCAGCCGGGCCATGTTCAGCCAGGTCATTTTCAGCCAGGTCACGGCATCGGCTTCGTGTTTCAGGAGCCGACCCTGATGCCCTGGACCAGCGTGCGCGAGAACGTGCGGCTGCCGCTGAGGCTCGCAGGCGTGCCGAAGGCGGACGCGCGCGCGCGCGCCGACGAGGCGCTGGCGAGCGTCGGGCTTGTTGATTTCGCCGAAGCCTTTCCGCGCGAACTCTCCGGCGGCATGAAGATGCGGGTGTCGCTGGCGCGTGCGCTCGTCACCGACCCTGATATCCTCCTGATGGATGAACCGTTCGCGGCGCTCGACGAAATCACGCGCTTCCGCCTCAACAACGATTTGCTTGCGCTGTGGCGCAGGCTCGGCAAGACCGTCATCTTCGTGACCCATTCAGTGTTCGAATCTGTCTATCTGTCGCAGCGCGTGGTGGTCATGTCGGCGCGGCCGGGCCGCATCCAGGCCGACATCCGCATCGAGACGGTCGAGCCGCGCGGCGAGGGGTTTCGCACCTCGGCTGCCTATTCCGATTATTGCCGGACCGTGTCGGCCGCGCTGGCGCCATCCTATTCAGGGCAGTCGACGCTATGAATGCGCAAGCGACCGTCGCGGCAAAGCCGTCCGGCGCAAAACGCGCGTTGCGTTTCGTGCTGCCCGTCATCGTATTCGCGGCGGGACTCCTCGCCTGGGAACTCGTGGTCCGCATCAAGGACATCCCGCCTTACGTGCTGCCGGCGCCCTCGGTCATTTTTTTGACGCTGATCAAGGACTGGGCGGTGCTGTCACAATCGCTCGCCGCAACGTTGCTGACCACGCTTGAAGGTTTTGTGGCAGCCAGCATCGGCGGCATCGCGATGGCGCTGCTGTTCAACCAGTCCAAATGGGTGGAAGCTTCACTGTTCCCCTATGCCGTAGTGCTTCAGGTCACGCCGGTCATCGCGATTGCGCCACTGCTGCTGATCTATCTGGAGCAGCAGACCGCGGTCGTGGTCTGCGCCTTCATCGTCGCCTTTTTCCCGGTGCTGTCGAACACCACGCTTGGGCTCAATTCGGTCGATCGCAACCTCGCCGGCCTGTTCCAGCTCTATGGCGCCTCGCCACAGCAGACCCTGCGCTTTCTCAAGCTGCCAGCGGCGCTGCCCTATATTCTCGGCGGCCTGCGCATTGCCGGCGGCCTGTCGCTGATCGGCGCGGTCGTGGCCGAGATCGCGGCAGGAACGGCCGGAGCCGGCTCCGGGCTCGCCTACAGGATCGCCGAATCCGGCTACCGGTTGAACATACCCCGCATGTTCGCAGCGCTGCTGTTGCTGTCGCTGGCCGGGATTGTCATCTATGGGGTGCTGGCGCTAGTTTCGCACCTCGTTTTACGGCGCTGGCATGAGAGCGCGCTTGGAAAGGACAACTGATGACCACCGGTTCGATTTCGTCCGAAAAGATCGACCTTCTGATTTATGGGCCGGTCCGGCCGATCCTCGAGAACGGGTTTTCCGATCATTTCGTCGTGCACAAGGCGGAGACGCGGGGCGATCTCGAGCGGCTGACGCCGGCGATCCGCGAAAAGATCCGCGGCGTGGCGGTGACCTATCACACCGTGCGCGCCGACAAGGATTCGCTGTCGCAATTGCCCAAGATCGAGATGGTGGCGAGCTTCGGCGTCGGCTACGACCACATCGACTCCAAATACGCCGCCGAGCACAACATCATCGTCACCAACACGCCCGACGTGCTGACCGAGGAGGTCGCCGACGTCGCCATGGGCCTTCTGATCTCCACCGTGCGTGAGTTCATCAAGGCCGACCGTTATGTGCGCTCCGGCCTCTGGCAGACCCAGAACTATCCGCTCAGCGTCGGCTCGCTGCGCGACCGCAAGGTCGGCATCGTCGGCATGGGCCGGATCGGACAGGCGATCGCGCGCCGGCTCGATGCCTCGCTGGTGCCGGTGGTCTATCACACCCGCAATCCGTCCAAGGAGGTCTCCTACAAGCACTACCCTGACCTGATCGAGATGGCGAAGGCGGTGGACACGCTGATGGTGATCGTCCCCGGTGGCGCCAGCACCAACAAGATGATCAACGCCGAGGTATTGAAGGCGCTCGGACCGCGCGGTGTGCTGGTCAACGTCGCGCGCGGCTCCGTGATCGACGAACCGGCGCTGGTCCAGGCGCTCAAGTCCGGCACCATTCTGGCGGCCGGTCTCGACGTGTTCGCGGCCGAACCCACCGTGCCGGACGAGCTCAAGACCATGCAGAACGTCGTGCTGTTGCCGCATATCGGCTCGGCCTCTGTGGTGACGCGCAACGCGATGGACCAGCTCGTGGTTGACAACCTCAAATCCTGGTTCGCCGGCAAGGCGCCGTTGACGTCGGTTGCGGAGACGCCGTTCAAGGGACGCTGATGAACGCGCTTCGCCTCGCTGCGTGGGTGGTGGCGGCGCTTGTCGCCGCCTCGACGCTCGCGCAGGCGCAGGATACGACGACCCTGAAGAAGGAAATGGTCGGGCAGTGGGAGCTCTCGACCACCGAGCGCAGCAAGACCTGCGTGATCACGATGAAGGGCGAGGCAGCCGGGCAGGGTTTCAAGCTCGAGCTGGAGCCGGCCTGCAAGGCCGCGCTGCCCTTCACCAAGGGCATCGTCGCCTGGAGCGTCAGGGGTCTCGACATCGTCCGTATGCAGGATGCGAGCGGTGAAGCCGTGATCGACTTCACCGAGGTCGAGGCCGGTATCTTCGAGGGCCTGCGGCAAGGCGAGGGCGTTTACATCCTGCAAGACCTCGCCGCCGCCCGCTCGATGGCGAAGTCGATGGACCAGATGATCGGCGACTGGTCGATGGTGCGGAGCAACGGCCAGCCGGTCTGCGCGCTGACGCTGACCAACACGGAAGCCGGGCCCGACAATTTCCAGGTCTTCCTCAAGCCGAAATGCGACGCGGCCATCGCGCAGTTCAACCCCACGCAATGGCGGCTCGAGCGCGGTCAGATCATTTTGATGTCGAAGGCCGGCGACGCCTGGCAGTTCGAGGCCGACGACAACGCGCAATGGCGGCGCGTTCCCGATACCGCCGATCCCCTGATCATGCTGCGTCAGTAGGCGCCGCGAAATGCGACCTCATCCTGAGGGCCCGCCATAGGCGGGCGTCTCGAAGGATGACCGCAGGTTACGTCGTCGCCTTCGGCGGCGGCGCGGTGCCTTGGGCCCACTTCTCCAGCTTGCCGAGCACGCCCCAGGCCGTGAGTGCCAGGGAGATCGGCATCGCGAACTGGCCGAGGCCAGGCACGGCGGACACGATCGTCCCGAGCAGCCCGGCAATACCGCCCGCGTTGGGGCTCGCCGTCACCGAAGAGAGCAGCGCCGTGATCAGCGAGCCGCCGATGCCGAGCGCAGTCTTCTTGCCGTCGAGCATCTTGCCGATGGTGTCGCCGAGCGCGCCGTTGACCTGGCCGAGGACGGGCTTGCCGTCCTTGTTGAGCAAGGTACTGAGCAGGTCGACGACCTGCTTCAACTGATTGACGGGGGCGGGGCTGGTCGGGGTGACTGGTCCTGGCATGGGAGCTGTCTTGTTGACGAGGGAAAGGAGCCGTTCGAACAGGCTGATCGGATCGTTGGTGGCGGGCAGCGTGTTGCCCGATGTCGTCGTTCCCGGCGTCACACCGCCGGCCGGTGGCCGCAGCAATTGTGCGAGGTCCTCAAGCCGCTTCATGATCTGGGACACATCGCCGGTCGGTCCGGTGGGGTCCGACTGCGCCGTGCGCGTGAGAGCGGCGACCGTGGCGCCGTCGAGAAGTCCGGTATCCCTCAGGCCGTTCCGCTGCTGAAACTGCGAGACCGCGGTCTTCGTCTTCGGTCCACTGATGCCGTCCTCGTCGAGCGGCGGATTGGCGCCGAGCTTGTTGAGCGCCTGCTGCATGAGAACGATCGTCGATGCCGAGTCGTCCTCCGGTTCCACGCGGCTCGCGAATTGCGGGTTGCCGTCGAGCGTGATCGAGGAATCGAGCGACATCATCGCATGCAGGATCACGGCGGTGCCGAGCTGGGAATCGACGTGGTTCGAATCGAACACATGGTCGCGGACGAACTTGCCGGCCCTTGCCTCGGGCGGGCCATACAATGTCGAACCACCATAAAGATAGGGCGAATTGCAGCCCTTGGCGTGATAGCCGAAGCCGTTGAACGCCTCGAGCCGGAACAGAATCCGCGCGATACCCCAGTCGTGAGCGCCGACGAAATTTTCGATTCTGAATGCATCCACGGCGCCGTCCACGAACGTGGCAAACGGACCGCGCCCTTTCGGAACGACGGTCGTGGCGCGATGAAGCGTTTCCCCGTTGCCGAGATAGGTGTCGAAATCGAAATTGGACTCGCGGTAATGACAGAGGGCAGCGAAATACCAGGGGACGCCGGTCAGCCGCTCGACCTGCTGATAGGTCGCCTTGCCGTTAATGGCCTTGCGTGCGACCCCGTTCGCGTCGGAGAGGCGTGGAGGCCGGATCTCGAGATTGGCCCAATTCCGCTCGTATTCGCTTTTCAAACTCTCGAATGAGACCATTTTCCGCTCCTACAATGAATGAATTATCGCAACTCCGTGTCAGTCCAAGTGAACCAGGTGCCGTGATCAGGGCGTGACGGCAGCGTGATCTCCCAAATCTGGCAGGCCGCCGGCGCGGCGCGTGTGAACTGGGTTACAGCCTCGCCGGGAAAATGAGCGGCGGCACCGGGATCGACGCGGTCGCCCCCGAGGGAACCGGCAGGGATCCTCCTCCGTTAGCGGCGCGAGGCAGTCCCGCAAGGAGCCCTGCATGACCAAGCGCGTCCTCGCGATCGGCATCGAGCCCGGCAATGCGGACTACAGCGCATTCCCGCAGCTCACGCCGGAACTCGTGCGCGACTACATCGATGCGCAGCTGCTGCGCCTGCGCGATCTCGGTTACGAGGTCACGAGCTGCCTGATCGACCTCGATGCCGCGGCGGAAGCCGGCGTCACGGCGGCGCTGCGCGACGAGAGCTTCGACTGCATCGTGATCGGCGCGGGCCTGCGCGAGCCGAAGGAGCGCCTGCTGCTGTTCGAGAAGGTGCTCAACCTCGTCCACCGCCTGGCGCCTGACGCCGCGATCTGTTTCAACACCACGCCCGCCGACACCGCCGAGGCCGTGCAGCGCTGGGTCGATGCTTGAGATGAATCGGCAAGCCCGTGCATCGCAAGCGGCATCATTAAAGCCGCCGTTGCGCTACGCCTCCGGCGCCACCGCATGACGTGATGAGGCGCGGCGTCGGCAATTTGTCTGGCCCGAATCCGCTTCCGGCGCTATGACTCGCCTGGCCACAGGGGAGGGCGAGCATGCTTCGAGGTCTTCGTATTGGAAGTTTCGCAATCGCGGCATGTCTGACGGTCGCGATGGCGATGCCGGTCCACGAGGCGGCGGCGCAGGACGCAATTGGCGGTGCCATCCTCGGCGGCGTCGGTGGAGCGATCGTGGGTGGCGCGCTCGGCGGGGGCCGTGGAGCCGCCATCGGCGCCGTCGTCGGTGCCGGCACGGGCGCTGCGATCGCCTCCGAGGGCGAACGCCGCCGCTCCGGCTACTACGCCTATCAGCGCGGTTGCTACATGCAGCGCCGGGACGGCTCCTACGTCCCGGTCGATCCCCGATACTGCTACTGAGATCGAGACGAGCTGTCGCGCCTCAACTTTTCGCCGCTGACTCCGGCATGATCTGGAGCAGCGGCTCCGGCCGGATCGAGACCTGGCCGGCGAACGGCCGGTCGTGCGCGGCGATCAAGAGAACCGAGGTCGCGACGCCGGTCGCGAACAGGCCCATCGCGATCGCCGATCCCAGCCGGTTGTCGCAATGGACGAGGCCGATCACGAGCAGCGCGCAGGCCGCCTGGAGATACAGGCACCACCATTTGACCGAATTCACCGCGGCGAGGCTGACGATGATCCGCTGCCGCCGCGCATCCAGCGCCTGCTGGAGCGCGCTGATGATCTCGTGCTGCACGGTCTCCTGATTCCGGCCCTGCGGCGCCATCGCGACGACGAGCTGCAAGGCTTCGGCGAGCGCGGGCGGCGTCACCTTCAGCGACGCCTCCTGATGCGCCATCATCGGCCATTCCACCGTGACGGCCTGCTCGACATAGTCGCGCACCAGGCCGCGCAGCCTTGTCTCCTGCTCTGCCGGTAGGCCGGCGGCGAGCAGCACGGCGCTTCGCAGCGCGCTGGCCTCACGGCTCACCGCGGCGCCGGCGCGGTCGCTGTCGCCCCAGACCTGCGCCGCGGTAAAGGCGACGAACAGGCCGAAGATGATGCCGAGCACCGGCAGCATGCCCGGTGAGATCGCCTTCAGCGATTTCGCGCGCTCCCCCGTTGCGACAAGCGCGACGGCCGCGAAGATGGCCATCGCCACCAGATAGGTGAAACCGAAGACCACCAGCGCCATCCAGGGCAGTGGCAGATTGTGCAGCCAATCGCTCATGCTGTCCTTGTCATGTGATTCGATAGCCTAGATCAACCGCAGCCCACGCAGGCTGGCATGGCCGCCTCGGCCCACGATGATGTGGTCGTGCACGGCGATACCGAGCGGCTTTGCGATGTCGATGATTGCCTTCGTCATCTGGATGTCGGCCTGCGACGGCGAGGGATCGCCGGAGGGGTGGTTGTGGACCAGGATCAGCGCGGTCGCGGATAATTCCAGCGCGCGCTTGATCACCTCGCGCGGATAGACCGGGGTGTGGTCGACGGTGCCGGTCTGCTGCACCTCGTCGGCGATGAGCTGGTTGCGCTTGTCGAGGAACAGCAGGCGGAATTGCTCCTTGTCGGCAAACGCCATGCTGGTGCGGCAATAGTCGATCACCTCGTTCCAGGACGACAGCGCGTTGCGGTTGTTGACCTCGCCCTTGGCGACGCGGTGCGATGCCGCCGCGATCAGCTTGAGCTGGTGGATCGCGGGCTCGCCGACGCCGTCAACCTCGCGCAGGCGCGCCACCGGGGCATGGACGACTTCGGCGAACGAGCCGAATGTCTTGATGAGCGTCTTCGCCAGCGGCTTGGTGTCGCGCCGCGGCAGCGCCGGAAACAGCGCCATTTCCAGCAGCTCGTAGTCGCTGAGCGCATCCGCACCGGCGCTGTAGAAGCGCTCGCGCAGCCGCTCGCGATGGCCGAGATAGTGCGGCGCTTCCTCCGGCTTGCTCTTGTCGTGGTCTGACTTGGCGGGCATCGGCCGCCAGCATTGCCGCGGACCAGCGCTTTTGCAACCGTCAATTGCGGGACGGCGCGCAGGCCCTGGCATCTGGCTTTGAAGATGGTGACTCAGCCCGCCGGTCTCCTGGCGCCGTGCGCTGGTGCGGGCACCGTGACCGCCACCACACCGGCGAGAATGAACAGCATTCCGGCAAGACTGGACCAGGTAAATTGCTCGCCGAGCCATGCGGTACCGAGCGCCACCGCGAAACCGGCGCGCAGATAGCTTCCGCTTGTCGTGCCGAGCGGACCGAGCGTGTGGATCAGCCGGAAATAGATCACCATCGCGAAAGCCGTGCAGACCACCGCGAGCGCGATCACCGCCGCGATCGCCTGCACCGGCGGCGGCGGCAGTGTCCACGGCTGTTCGAGAGCGGCGGCGATCGGGAGCATGAGAAGCGCCGCGCAACTCATGGCTCCGGCCGCCGTGACGATCGCGGGACGGCCCGAGAAGCGCTGCCCCCATATCGGTGCGAGCGCATAGCAGAGGCTCGCGCACAGTACCGCTGCCTGGCCCAGCGGAGCGGCCGTGCCGATCCCCGCAAACGCATCGGTACCTATGGTCACGGCGACGCCCGCGAGACCGAGACCGACGCCGATGATCTTCTGGCCGTTGACGGTCAGCCGCCCGCGCATGGTCATCATCGCGATCGCGAGCACAAACATCGGCGGGGTTGCATTGAGTACGCCGGCGAGACCGCTTGCGATATGTGCCTCGCCCCAGCTGATCAGGGTGAAGGGCAGCGCACTTTGCAGTAGCCCTTGCACGAAGAGGGCCGCCCAGTCCGATCCTCGGCGGGGAAGGGCGTGTCCCTGCGCGAGAGCGATCAGGATCAGGATAATGGCCGCGATCGTCACCCGCGCGGCGACCATCGTGAAGGGCGGAATCGTCTGGATCGCGACCTTGATCAGCGTGAACGAGCTGCCCCAGATCAGCGAGAGCAGCAGCAGGAGCCCGATCTCCAGCGCGAGAGTGGTCTTGCTTCGCGTCGTTTGTTGCCCTTGCATGCTCATGCGATTTGCTCCTGAAGCGATCGACACCATGATCCGGAGCGCCGGGAGAGGCTGGCTGAATTCGGACCTCATCGCCCGATCGAGTCCGATTTCAGCTACTCGGCGTGCAGCGCGGGCATTATTATCGCGCAATGGCGACAGGCTCGGCGCATCGGCAAACGCTGCCACCGCATCTCGACTGGGAAACCTGCGATCGGGCTCGGCTGGCCCGTGCGCGCGCTTTCGACGGACTGTTCTTCTCCAGTGTCCGCTCGACGCGCATCTATTGCCGGCCGGTCTGTCCGGTTCGTCCTGCTCGCTCCGAGAACGTCACCTTCTATGCGACAGCTGCCGCCGCCGAGCGGGCCGGTTTTCGCCCGTGCCTCCGCTGCCGGCCGGAAACGGCGCCGGGGTCGCCGGCCTGGATGGGAACGGCGAGCACCGTGGCGCGCGGGATGCGTCTGATCCATGACGGTTTTCTGGATGAGGCGTCAATGACGGAGCTCGCAGAAGCCCTTGGCGTCGGGCCGCGCCACCTGCTTCGCCTGTTCATGCGCCACGCCGGGGCGAGCCCGAGCGAGATCGCAGCGACGCGGCGGTGCAGGAAGCCAAGCGCTTGATCGACCAGACCAGCATGACATTGGCGGAGATCGCCTTCGCCGCAGGTTTCGGCAGCGTTCGCAGATTCAACGATGCCTTTGCCGCGACCTACAAGCGGCGGCCGTCGTCATTCCGCCGGCCGCGATAGGCGCGCGTCGGCGCTTGCGCCGCCATCACCCGATCTGCTTCTCGCCGTGCCGCTCGGACAGCGTAAAAATCTCGACGCCTGTCGCGGTGACGCCGACCGAATGCTCGAACTGCGCCGACAGCGAGCGGTCGCGGGTCACCGCGGTCCAGCCGTCCGAGAGGATCTTCACATGCGGCTTGCCGAGATTGATCATCGGCTCGATGGTGAAGAACATGCCCGGCTTGAGCTGCACGCCTTCGCCCGGCCGGCCGATATGGATGATGTTCGGCTCGTCGTGGAACATGCGCCCGAGGCCATGGCCGCAGAAATCGCGCACCACGCTCATGGCCTGCGGCTCGACGAAGCTCTGGATGGCGTGGCCGATGTCGCCGGTGGTGGCGCCGGGCTTCACCGCGGCGATGCCCCGCATCATGGCCTCATACGTCACTTCGATCAGCCGTTCGGCCTTGCGCGCGATCGGGCCGACCGCATACATGCGGCTGGAATCGCCATACCAGCCGTCGACGATGAAGGTGACGTCGATGTTGACGATGTCGCCCTCTTTCAACGGACGGTCGCCGGGCATGCCGTGGCAGACCACGTGGTTGAGCGAGGTGCAGGTCGAGTAGCGGTAGCCGCGATACATCAGCGTCGCCGGATAGGCATTGTTGCTGAAGGCGAAGTCGCGGACGAACTGGTCGATGCGCTCGGTCGGCACGCCGGGCCCGACGATGTCGGTGAGCTCGTCGAGGCACTTCGCCACCAGCGCTCCCGCCTTGCGCATGCCGGCAAAGGCGCTCGGTCCGTGCAGCTTGATCTGTCCGGTCTTGCGCAGGGAGGTATCGGAAGCTTCGACGTAACTCATGCGGGCGCTATCTTCTGGGGTGGGCTCGATATCGGCGGAAAGGCTTGATTTCACGCTCCAATTTAATGATTGCGAGCCTTCATGCAAGTCAGACGTGCCTGCCTTGCGCCCGTAAGCGGGCCTAATTCGGGACTTCTACGGTGGTTTCCACCGGCAGGGCGCCGCCGCGGATGCGGATTTCGCGGACGGGATAGGGAACCCGGATGCCCTCGCGCTTGAAGGCGTCCCACAGTGACAGCATCACGTCGCTCTTGACGTTGTCCATGCCGTCGGGGTCGGCGATCCAGAAGGTCAGCGAGAACTTCATCCCGGCTTCCGCGAACTCGGTCAGGATAGAATTCGGCGGCTTGCCCTTCTGCGCGCGGGGATGAGCGGCCGCGGTCTCGGCGGCGAGCTTGCAGACCAGCCGCGGGTCGGCGTCGTAATTGGTGCCGAAGGCGATCTTCACCAGCGTGTTCTTGTCGGTGTAGGTCCAGTTGACGACCTTCTGCGTCACCAGATCCTCGTTGGGGACCAGGAATTCGCGGCCGTCGCCGGCGGCGACGGAAATATAGCGCGTCTTCATCGCGCTGATCCGCCCGGTGTTGTCGCCGATGGTGACGAGGTCGCCGGGCTTCACCGATTTGTCGGCGAGCAGGATGATCCCCGAGATGAAATTGGCCACGATCTTCTGCAGGCCGATACCGATGCCGACGCCGACCGCGCCGGAGAACACCGCGAGCGCGGAGAGGTCGATGCCGACCGCGCCGAGCGCAATGACAATTGCGATGGCCAGAAGTCCGATGCGGATGATCTTGATCAGCAGCACCTGCACCGACGGGGTCAAATCGGTGGTCGAATTGATCCGGCTCTCGGCGAAATTGCTGGCGATATTGGTGGCCCAGAGCGCGATGAGCAGCAGCGCGCCGGCCTTGATCACCAGCAGCGGCGTCAGCCGCAGGCCGCCGAGCACGATGGCGAAGGAATCCAGCAAATCCACCGTCGCATTGAGCTGGCCGAGGATGGAGAGCGCGGCGACAAACCAAGCCGTGATCGACACCAGCTTGACGATGAAGGCGTTGCGCAGCATCGAGGTCAGCAGCCGGATCGCGAGCCAGGCCAGCCCGAGCTTGGCGGCGACCATCAGCAGATAGCTGCGGCTCGGCCAGGTCGCGTGATACATCACCACGCGGGAGATGATCACCAGCAGGGTGAACACCGCCGTCGAGGCGCTGCTCACCATGACGCGGGCGAAGTGCCGGAGCGGCAGCGGCCAGTGCATCGCCAGCGATGTCATGTCGACGCGGTGGCGAACCCCGGCTTCCGCGGCATAGGCGATGCCGGCCGCAGCCAGGATCAGGCCGAATTGCAGGTAGAACCAGGGTGAGGAGATCTCCGCCCCGACGCTGCGTGCGGTGGTCTGCACGAACTCCATGAAGTCTTTGAGGTCCATGTCCATCGGTCTCGTCGGGAAGCGGGCGGGAGGATTTGATTCGAGGGCGCCGCAGAATCCCACAAAGGGAGCGGCCGGGCCACCGATACACCGCTAAGTGAAGTGCGTTAAGGCCGCAAAATACGGGCAGATTGCCGCGAGCGGGAGAAAATGGGTTGGCGCGGGAGTCCGCCGACGATAAGGATGCCATTCCAGCGAATTCGTACCCGGAAGGTGGATGGCCTCCCTCGACTCTGTCAGCCTCGCCATATTGCTCGGCGCCGTCCTGGTGTTGGCCGGCATCCTGTCGAGCCTGCTTGCACTGCGCTTCGGCGCGCCCTTGCTGCTCGTCTTTCTTGCCATCGGCATGCTCGCGGGCGATTCCGGCCCCGGCCAGCTTCAGTTCGACGACGTCCGCACCACCTATCTGGTCGGCTCGGTGGCGCTTGCCCTGATCCTGTTCGACGGCGGCCTGAAGACGCGCTTTGCCAGCATCCGCACCGTGCTCGCGCCATCCGTGGTGCTCGCCACCGTCGGCGTGCTTCTGACTGCGCTGATCACGGCGCCGTTCGCCAAATACGCACTCGATCTCAACTGGACGGAGTCGCTGCTGGTCGGCGCCGTGGTGGCCTCGACTGATGCCGCCGCTGTGTTCCTGCTGGTGCATACCCAGGGCCTGCGCCTGCGCCCGCGTGTCGGCGCGACGCTGGAAGTGGAATCCGGCACCAACGATCCCTTCGCGATCTTCCTCACCTTGATGCTGGTCGAATACATCTCCCTCGGAACGGGCACGGCCGGGCATGTGATGATGGAGTTCTTGCTGGAGGCGGTGCTGGGCGCCGTCGTCGGCTTCCTCGGCGGACGTCTGGTCGTCGTCGCGCTCAACCAGGTGGCGCTGCCGCAGGGCCTGCATGCGCCGTTTGTCACGACTGCGGCGCTCGTCATCTTCGGTGGCTCGCAGATCATGCATGCCTCGGGTTTTCTCGCGGTCTATCTCGCCGGCATCATCATCGGCAACCGGCCGACCCGTGCGCATAATTCGGTGGTGGCGTTCCTGGATGCTGCGACCTGGCTGGCGCAGATCGTGATGTTCGTGCTGCTCGGCCTGCTGGTCTCGCCGAGCCGGCTTGGCGCCAGCGTGCTGCCGGCGGTCGGGATCGCCTTCGTGCTGATGCTGGTGGCGCGGCCGATCGCGGTGTTCGTGTGCCTGGCGCCGTTCCGCTTCAACTGGCGCGAGAAGATCTTCATCGCCTGGACCGGCCTGCGCGGTGCGGTCGCGATCTTCCTGGCCTCGATCCCGATGCTGGTCGGGCTGACGAAAGCATATCTCTATTTCGACGTCGCCTTTGTTGTCGTCATCATCTCGCTGCTGCTGCAAGGCTGGACGCTGGCGCCGGCCGCGCGCAAGCTTCATGTCGCGCTGCCGCGCGCCGAGCGCGGCCCGCGCCGCGTCGAGCTCGATCTGCCCGGCCAGCTCGAGCAGCAACTCGTCGGCTATCCGGTGCGGCCCAAGAGCCTGTATTTCCGCCGCGGCCTGATCCCGTCCTGGTCCAAGCCGACGCTGGTGATCCGCAACGAGAACATTTTGACGCCGGTTGAAGCCGAGCCGATCGCGCCGGGCGACTACATCTATCTGCTGGCGCCGCCGGAAAAGGCCGAATCGCTCGACCGCTTCTTCGTCGACATGCAGCCGAGCTCGGCGCCGGACCCGCATCTGCTCGGCGACTTCATGGTCTCCGGCGAGCACACGCTCGCCGAGCTCGCGGAGATCTACGGCGTGAAGGCCGGCGAAGACGAGAGCAAGCTGACTTTGGCCGATTATTTCGACGTCCATCTCGACCGCGCGCCGAAAGAGGGCGCCGAGCTCGCGCTGGATCCGATCGTGCTCGTCGCGCGCTCCATCTCCGGCGGCCGAGTCAACGTCGTTGGCCTGCGCCTGCCGGAAGACGAGGAAGCGCCCGCGCCGCTGACGCGCAGGCAAGCGCTGCGCCGCAAGCTAGCGGAGCTGTGGACCTCGGTGGCGGGGGTCTAGTCATCTCGTTGTCACTCCGGAGCGCGCGCTAGCGCGAACCCGGTGTGACGAAAATGAGGAGCCGCCACCAAATCGCCGCAACCGCCAAAGATTTGCGCCTTCGTGATCCCTGTGTCCGGAACGCTCCGCGACGCCGCTCGTTCTTAGCCGCGTAAACGTATCTGACAGGAGCAACCTATGCGAAATCTCATCTTGCCGGCCGTCGTCGCGATCGGTCTCGGATCGGCGGCCCCGGCGGTGGCCTATGACACCGGCGATCAGATCTCGATGCAGGCCGCGCTCGACGTCGCGAGCGATATTGGTGTCATGACCATTTCGCAAACCGAGTTCGCCGGCGACGAATGGCAGATCGAAGGCCGTGACAGTGTCGGCCGCTGGATGGAAGTCGATGTGGACGCCCGAACGGGCGAGGTGCGCAACGTCGATCGCGGCTGGTAGACGGGCTGTAAGTTAGAGCGAGGCGGTTCGTCGAAACGCGATCGCCTCGTCGCTACGTCAGCACCTTCACCCCACCAAACGACGTCACCCGCCCCTGCTTCAGCATCACGATCTGCGTGGCGAGCTGGCGCAGCTCGGCGACGTCGTGGCTGACATAGACCATGGGGATATTGGCCTCGTCGCGCAGCCGCACCAGATAGGGCAGGATCTCGAGCTTGCGGCCCTCGTCGAGCGCGCCGAGCGGCTCGTCGAGCAGCAGCAGGCGCGGCTTCGACAGCAGCGCGCGGCCGAGCGCGACGCGCTGGCGTTCGCCGCCGGAGAGTTTTCCGGGGCGGCGATCAAGCAGCGCACCGATGTCGAGCAGGTCGATGACGCGCGTGTGCTGGGCCGGGTCGGACGCAAGGCCGCTCATGCGCCGGCCGTAATCGAGGTTTTGCGCCACATTGAGATGCGGAAACAGCCGCGCGTCCTGGAACACATAGCCGATGCGGCGGCGATAGGTCGGCACATGAATGCCGGCCGCGGTGTCGTCGACGGTCTCGCCGTCGATCACGATGGTGCCGCGATCCGGACGCAACAGCCCTGCGATCATGTTGACCAGCGAGCTCTTGCCCGCGCCGGAGGCGCCGAACAGTCCGATGACGCGGCCCTCGCTGGTGAAGGACGCGGACAGCGAGAACTCGCCGAGCTGCTTTTCGATGTCGACGCGCAGCATGGTCAATTCCCGTGCAGGCGCTGCGTGGCGCGGCGGGCGAACCACTCGGCGGCGATTAACGCGCCGAGCGCGAGCACGATCGAGACGATCACCAGCCGCCCCGCGGCCGCGTCGCCGTCAGGCGTCTGGATCAGCGAATAGATCGCGGACGAAATCGTCTGGGTCTCGCCGGGAATGTTGGAAACGAAGGTGATGGTGGCCCCGAACTCGCCGATCGCTTTGGCAAAGCCAAGCACCATGCCGGCGAGGACGCCGGGCAGCGCCAGCGGCAGCGTCACCGTGAAGAACACTTTCCACGGTGCCGCGCCGAGCGTTTCGGCGGCCTGTTCGAGCCGGCTGTCGATCGCCTCGATCGACAGCCGTATCGGGCGCACCAACAGTGGGAACGACATCAGGCCGCAGGCGAGCGCAGCGCCGGTCCAGCGAAAGGCGAAGACGATGCCGAGCGTATCGGCGAGGAAGCCGCCAACGAGGCCGCGGCGTCCAAACGTCAGCAAGAGCAGATAGCCGGTGACAACAGGCGGCAGCACCAGCGGCAGATGCACCAGCGCATCGAGCACCGACTTGCCCCAGAAATCACGCCGCGCGAGCAGCCACGCCAGCGCAATGCCGAACGGCGTTGCGACCAGCGTTGCGACGATCGCGACCCTGAGCGAGAGCAGGATCGCCGTCCATTCGGCGGGAGAAATCTCGGACATCAAGTCGCAGATATCACGTCGGAGATACTAAGTCGTGGGGCTGACTAGGTACTTGAAGCCGTATTTCTCCAAAATGGTCTTGGCAGCGGTCGAGCGCAGGAAGGCGAGGTAGTCACTGGTCTCGCCCTTCGCGACCGTGGTCGCAGCAACCGGATAGATGATCGCGGGGTGCGAGTCCGCCGGAAAGGTGCCGACGATCTTCACGCCTGGCTCGACCTTGGCATCGGTGGAATAGACGATGCCGAGATTAGCCTCGCCGCGGGCCACCAGCGTCAGCGCGGCGCGCACGCTCTCGGCCATCGCGAATTTCGGCTCGGCGGCCTGCCACGCCCCGAGCTTCTCCAGCGCCGCCTTGGCATACTTTCCAACCGGCACCGACTTGACGTCACCGGTCGCGATCCTGCCGTCGCCGGCGAGTTTTGCGAGGTCGAAGCCTTGCGCGATGGTGACGT
Organism: Bradyrhizobium sp. 132; assembly: GCF_023074185.1. Taxonomy (GTDB): domain Bacteria; phylum Pseudomonadota; class Alphaproteobacteria; order Rhizobiales; family Xanthobacteraceae; genus Bradyrhizobium. Next base: position 85,013 of record NZ_JADPKY010000112.1, read on the forward strand.
TGTCGATCTTGGAATCCTTCGGCGCGATCAGCACGATGCTGTTGCCGAGCAGATTGACCCGGGTCGGCTCGTTGATGGCCTTCTTGCTTGTCGCGTAGTCCATCCAATCGGTATCGGCGGAGACGAACATATCGGCCGGCGCGCCCTGCTCGATCTGCTTGGCGAGCACCGAGCTCGCGGCATAGCTGACGCTGAACTTGACGCCGGTTTTTGCGGTGTAGGCGGCATCGACCTCGTCGAGCGCGTTCTTCATCGAGGCGGCGGCGAACACGGTGATGGTCTTGTGCTCGGCGGCGGCAGGCGAAAGGCTCGCGGTCAGAACGAGCAAAACCGAAAAAAGCGCGGAAAGGCGGGACATCGAAAGCGCTCCATGCGCACGCTCAGGGCACGTGAGGCGGCGCGCGCAAGACGGCGTTGGTTGAGTCAGGCTGCGACCGGCGGAAGCGCTGTTCCGGCAAGCCCGCCGGACTTACGGTCCGGCAAGCGATCGCTGGTGCGACCATAACAGGCTGGCGAAACAGGTCAAAGCCGACGTTTGGTCCGATCCAGCTCCGATCCCGCAAGGCGAGGAGGACAGCCGGCTAAGGCTTCGCGTCCCTCGCATGCAGCACCACTTTGCAGGCCGCCGGCATCTGCGCCAGCGTCATCGGCGGTTTCGGCTTCGGTGGCTCCGGCGGCGGCTTGGGGTGCAGCACGCCATCGCTGAACCAGTAAGCGAGATCGGAGGGCTTGCAGCCCTCGTCCTCGGATTGCGAGGACTGGCCTTCGCATTCGCCCGCGCCCGCCGGGCAGCGCATGCGGATATGGAAGTGATAGTCGTGGCCCCACCACGGCCGTATCTTCGACAGCCAGGAACGGTCGCCCTTGGCCTCACGGCACAGCGCCTTCTTGATCGCGGCATTGACGAAGATGCGCTGCACCGCCGGCTCCCGCGCCGCGTCTCGCAGCACCAGCACATGGCCTGGCGTGAACACTTTTGGATCGATGTCGAGCCGGTCCTGCCGCACCATCATCACCGCCGACATCTCCTCACGCTCCTCGCGCGACAAACGTCGGTCCGGCATCGGCGTCAGCCAGATATCGGCGTCGAGGCCGATCTGGTGACTGGCATGGCCTGACAGCGCCGGCCCGCCGCGCGGCTGGCCGATGTCGCCGACCAAAATGCCCGGCCATCCCGCGTCCTTGTGCACCCTGGCCGCGAGGCGCTTGATCAGCGCGATCATCGCGGGGTGACCGTAGCTGCGGTTACGCGACAGTCGCATCACCTGCCAATTGTCGCCGTTGAGCGGCATCTGCTCGGCGCCGCCGATGCAGCCCTTGACGTAGGAGCCGATGACATGGGCCGGTCCCCTCGACGGCAGCAGCTTTCGCGCGAACAGCTCCCTGGCGCCGATACTGGGATCGTTGGGATTGGTGAGCGGCGGCAGCGGTTTCGGGGTCACGCTGCCTTTGTCCTGGGCCAGCGCGTCGCCGGCGGCCAGGAGCGTCATGACGAGCAGGAGGGGGGTGAGGCGGCGGGGACTCATGCTGGCAACCTTATAACCCAACACCGCGTCGGGGTTAAGAAACAGTCGTTCGGCCAAAATATCGTCCGAAAGTCGCAGTTCCCCGCGCGGAGCCGGTCGTTTTTAACGGCGCGATAACCCTCTCATGCATTGGCCAAAATTCGTGCGGAGGACGCATACTCACTCCGCTCTGCATGCAATCGCGCGCGATCCCGGAAATAATTCAAGGCAGCGCGTAATTTTTGCGCCATCTCGTTCTCCAATGGCGACGATGCGATGCGCTTGGCGCGCCCGTCGGCGCTGCCGCGCCTTGTAAACGGGCAATAACGGCTGACTTCTTGTGGCTGCCAGTCCGTGCGTCCAACCGTCGAACTACCCAAGATTACCTTTTTTTCAGACACTTGCTCCACACCTTGCGGTCGCTGAGTGCGACTGGGACGAGTGAAGTTGAGTTCGGGGTCTCGAAAACCAAAAAAGCGGAAGGGGAGCGTGCTTGGCAGGCTCGGCCTGCACCCGCGCAAGCCGCGTTTTGCGCGCGCGCCTCATCCTCCGTCCGAACGCGACGAGGTTCTGCGCAGCCGCGCCGAGGCGGAAGCCGCGATCGCGGAAGCGCGCAAATCCCATGAGCGTCTGCGTCAGGCCATCGAGATCCTGCCGCAGGGCATCGTATTTCTCGATGCCGAGGGCCGCTACGTCCTCTGGAACAAGCAATACGCCGAGATCTACAGCAAGACCGCCGATCTGTTCGAAGAAGGCGCGCGTCTCGAAGACACGCTGCGCATTGGTGTCGCCCGCGGCGACTATCCCGAGGCTGCCGGCCACGAGGAAGACTGGATCGCCGAGCGGCTGCAAAAACTCTATCAGCCCGGCGCGCGCCACGAGCAGAAGCTGGCGGACGGTCGCGTCATCCTGATCGACGAGCGGCTGACCGGCGACGGCGGCGTCGTCGGCCTGCGCGTCGATATCACCGAGTTGAAGCAGCGCGAGGCCTCGTTCCGCCTGCTGTTCGACGGCAATCCCGTCCCCATGATCGTCTGCGCGCTGGACGATGAGCGTATCCTCAGCGTCAACGATGCGGCGGTCGCCCATTACGGCTACAGCCGCGCCGAGTTCGAGCGGCTGACAATCCGCTCCCTGCAGGCTTTCGAGAGCGAGCCGCCCTGGACCTCAGATCCGACCGGCGAGGAGCAGGCCGGGCGCACCTGGAAGCACGTCAAGGCCGACGGCGCGCTGATCGATCTTGCGATCTATTCCCGCGAACTGAGCTATGCCGAGCGGCCCGCGGTGCTGCTCGCGCTGATGGACATCACCGAGCGCAAACGCGCCGAGGCGCGGCTCGCCTTCATGGCGCAGCATGACGGCCTGACCGGCCTGCCCAACCGCAGTTTGCTGCGCCAGCAGGTCGACGAGATACTGCTGCACACCCGCCGCAGCACCGACAAGGTCGCGCTGCTGATGCTGGGGCTCGACAATTTCAAGGCGGTCAACGACGCGCTGGGACACGCGGTCGGCGACAAGCTCTTGCGCGGAGTCGGCAAGCGGCTGCGCTCGACCTTGCGCGAGGAAGACGCGCTGGCCCGGCTGAACTCGGACGAGTTCGCGATCGTGCAGAGCGGCCTGACGCGCCCCGAGGACGCGGTGTTGCTGGCGAAGCGCCTGCTTGAAGCCATCGCCGATCCCTATCTGCTCGACGGCCATTCCGTGGTGATCGGCGCTTCCATCGGCATCGCGATGGCGCCGGGCGACGGCGATGATTCCGAGAAGCTGCTCAAGAGCGCCGGCATGGCACTGTCGCGCGCCAAGCTGGATGCGCGCGGCACGTTTGCGTTCTTCGAGGCCGCGCTCGACGCCAAAGCGCAGGGCCGGCGCAAGATCGAGGTCGAGCTGCGCGACGCGATCCAGAGCGACGTGCTGCGTCCGTACTACCAGCCGCTGATCGACCTCCAGAGCGGCCGCATCACCGGCTTCGAGGCGTTGGTGCGCTGGCCGCATGCCGATCGCGGCATGGTCTCGCCGGCCGAGTTCATTCCGGTGGCGGAAGAAACCGGGCTGATCAACCCGCTCGGTGGCTTGATGCTGCGCCGGGCGTGCCTGGACGCCGCGACTTGGCCCGACGACGTCCGCGTCGCCGTCAATCTGTCGCCGCTGCAGTTCCGCAGCGGCAATCTGCTTTCGGTGGTGACGGACGCGCTGAAGCATTCCGGCCTGCCGCCGCGGCGGCTCGAGCTCGAGATCACCGAGACGCTGCTTTTGGAGAAGAGCGCCCAGGTGCTGGCGACGCTGCATGCGCTGCGCGCGCTCGGCGTACGCATCTCGATGGACGATTTCGGCACCGGCTATTCCAGCCTCAGCTATTTGCGCAGCTTCCCCTTCGACAAGATCAAGATCGACCAATCCTTCGTGCGCGATCTCGGCGCCAACCGCGAGGCCCAGGCGATCATCCGCTCCATCGTCAGCCTCGGCAAGGGGCTCGGCGTCATCATCACCGCCGAGGGTGTCGAGACCGAAGCCGAGCTGAGCTGCCTCCGGGCCGAAGGCTGCGACGAGGGTCAGGGTTTTCTGTTCAGCAAGGCCCGGCCGAACGCCGAGATCGTCAGCCTGCTGGCCGCGCAGCGCGGCATCGACGGATTGGACGAGGACGCCGCGCTGGTGGCGTGATGCTGCAGTCTGATACGGTCGAACCTTGAGCCGTCCGCCGGCGTCTTATGGCTGGATCGGACGAGCGGATGCGACATTGCCATCGCCTCTGACGCCTCAACCCTGACGCCCGGACCGCGCTACGCCCGCTTCTCGCGGCGGCTGAAAGCCATTCTGCTCGACTGGATGCTGGCGATGGCCCTGCTGTTCGGCGCCTTGACGGTGGCGAGCAACGTGCAGAACGACACTTTGTGAGCTAGGCGGCGCCGCGCAGGCCCGCGAGGAAGGTGTCGACGCTCTGCCGGAGCGCGGAGGCGTGCTGGCCGAGTTCACCCGAAGCAACCATGACATTGCTGGCCAGTGCGCGCGACTGGTCGGCGGACTGGCTCGCGCCGGCGACATTGGCCGAGACGTCGGTGGTGCCGGCGGACGCCTGCTGCACGCTGCGGGCGATCTCCCGCGTCGCCGAGCCCTGCTCTTCGACTGCAGCGGCGATGGTGGTGGTAATGCCGCTGATCTCGCGGATGGTGTCGCTGATCCCTGAAATCGCCGTGACGCAATTGCCGGTCGCGGCCTGGATCGCGGTCACCTGGCTTGCGATCTCGTCGGTGGCCTTCGCGGTCTGGCTGGCGAGCCCCTTTACCTCGGCGGCGACCACCGCGAAGCCGCGGCCGGCTTCGCCCGCACGCGCCGCCTCGATCGTGGCGTTGAGCGCCAGCAGATTGGTCTGGCTTGCGATCTCGCTGATCAGCCGCAGCACGTCGCCGATGCGCTCGGCTGCGGCGGCGAGGCTCGTGACCATCGCCGTCGTTTCGGTGGCCTTGACCACCGCGCCGCTCGCGACCTGACTGGAATGGGTGACCTGGCGACCGATCTCGTTCACCGATGAGGCCAGCTCCTCGGTCGCCGCAGCGACCGCATTGACGCTGGTCGAGGCCTCCTCGGAGGCTGTCGCCGCGGCGGAAGCACGCTGCGAGGTGCCGTTGACGCTCGTGGTGATCTCGCCGGCGACGTGTTGCATGCCTTCGGTCGCCTTTGCGACGGCCGACACCACGCCCTTGACGTCGGCCTCAAAACGATCAGCCATCTGGCGCTGCAGCGCCTGTTTCTCCATTTCTGCCCGGGCCTTGTCGGCCTCCTGCGCCTCGCGCATTGCCTCTGCCTCAAGCATGTTGCGGCGGAACACGTCAACCGCCTTGGCCATGGTGCCAAGCTCGTCCCGGCGTTCGCTCCCGGGAATGGTGACGCTGGTATCGCCGCTCGATAGCCGGTTCATGACCGCGGTGATCGCGGCAAGCGGCCGCGACAGGCCGCGGCCGAGCAGGAACGCCAGCACGATGGCGGCAGCGAGGATCGCGACCGTGCCGAGGATCAGATTGCGTTCCGCGGCCGCGAAAGCGGCCTCGTATTCCGTCGTGTCCTTGATGATTTCAAGGACGCCGACCGGCGCGCCGGCGTAGTTCTTGATCGGCCCGGCGTAGACGGCGACTGGATGACCGTCGAGCTCGGCTTCGCGCAGCAGCGGCGCGCCGTCGATCGCGGCTTTCAATTCGTCGGGCTTGGCGACCGCGTTCTCGCCGAAGGTGGACGACAGCTTGTTCAAATTCTTGCCGTCGACGGAGTAGACGGCAAGGTCGATGCCGAAGCGCTTTTTGGCGCGGTCGACGAATTCCTTGCCGAAGGCGGCGCCGACGTCGACATTGGCCAGGTTCTTGCCGTCGCGCACGATCGGCGTCATGCCGAAGATGCCGAGCGCTTCGCGGCCCGGCTCGACGCCGACGATCTGCCGGCCGGTCTTGAGCGCCTCGACCACGGTGGCGCGGCGGGCGGAAACGTCGTCGCCGAAAGTCTTGGGCGCGTGGACGCGGACGAAGGAGATCGCCGGCGGAAGCTGGAAGGTGATCAGCGGGATGCCCTGCGCCTTCAGCGCCTTGTTGGCGTCGCCGAGCAGCGTGAGGAGACTGTCGCGGTCGCCCTTGGCGATGGCATCGCCGACCGGCGGCAGGGCCGCGATCACGGTGGAGACTGCCAGCGCGGCACGTCCTTCATAGTCGATCGCGGCGATCACGCTTTCATATTGCAGCTTGAGCTGCTGATCGAGCGCGAGCCGCGTCAGCGCCCGCTGCTGGCTGATCGAGAAGCCGGAGAGAATGGCGCAGGCCACCGCAACGGTGAGCGCGATGGCGAGAATCAGGCGGGCGGCAATCGACTTGAGTTTGAACATCGAAAATTCCCAGGCATTTCCAAATCTTGCTTTTGCGGAAGGTCCCAGAAATTGCTTAACAACAAGGCCGGCACGTCCTCCGTGTTTCAACGGATTCGTTGCCATCCTTTTGCATGACTCAATGCAGTGAGCGCATGGAGCATTGGTCATTCGTCATAGCGCGAGACAAAGCGCCGCAGCTTCATTCGCCTGAGACTATCGGTTTTCGGCAAGGATCGCCTTGCCGACGTCCTCGTAATGCGTGTCGCGCGCCTGGATCTGCTGGGCGATGGCGTGCATGTCGCGAAACCGCCGCTCGAACGGATTGCCGCGGAATACCGCGGTCGCACCCGCCATGTGATAGGCGGTGTCGACCACGCGCGCCGATTGATGGATGGTCCAGGTCGCAGCCAGCCTGACGGCGCCGCGATGTGCCGTGCTGAACTCGCCGCTCGCGCTGAGATCGCGCCACATCGCATTCGCCGTTGCATAGAGATAGGCGCGCGCGGCGCGCAAATCGCCCTCGGTGCGGCCGATCAGGCCCTGGACCGCCTGGTTGTCGCGCATGGTGTGTGCGGCCAGCGACTGATGCTTTCCACGTGCCAGCGCGATTGCCGCATCCAGCGTCGCGCGCGCCACGCCGAGCGAGACCGCGGCAAAGCCGAGGCTGAAGGTCGAGCCGGTGCCGATCCTGTAGAGCGGGCCGGTCTCGCGCAGCGCGGACGGCACGTCACGAAACGCCGTGAAACGCTCGGGGATGAAGAGGTCGCTCACCTCGTACGCGTCGGTGCCGGTCCCGGCGAGCCCGATCGCCTGCCAAACGTCATGAAGCGTCGCGCTCGCCACCGGAAACAAAATAGTCCGCACCTCCGGCGAGCCATCGGCATTCTTGCGCGGCGTCCCGTCAGCACCGACGATGCGGACATGCGCCCCCAGCCAGCTCGCCTGCCGCGAGCCCGAGGCAAAGTCCCAGCGCGCCGTGACGCGGTAGCCGCCCTCGACCGCCCGCGCCTCATGTGCAATCGCGCCCCAGGCGAGGATGCCGGGGCCCGCGTTGAAGATCTCCCGCGCGGTATCGTGATCGAGCGAAGCTGCGATCATGGCGCAGACCGTGCACTGGCCGAGACACCAGGCCGTGGAGGCATCCGCCTTCGCGATCTCCTCCAGCATCTGCATGAAGGCTTCCGGTGCAGCTTCAGCGCCGCCGAGGCTTTGCGGCAGCAGTGCGCGGTAGAGCCCGTTCTCGATCAGTGCCGAGACGACGGGAGCGGTCAGCCGCCGCGTCCGCTCGATCGCGTCAGCTTCGCCCGAAATGAGCGGCGCAAGTGCGCGGGCACGTTCGACGAGGCCAACTCCGGGAGTTGCGTTCATGCGCGTTTTCCTCGCCCATTCTGCCGTGAGCGGTAAGACGCGATGGTGGTCTATTTGGCAGGGAGGATCAAGGTGGTGCGGTTGTCATTTCGGGGCGCGCGATCGCGCGAAGTGTCTTGCGTCCCGATCTTGATGGCGTGGACCGGACTTAGCACGGGTCATCGAGCACTCGCTCCATGATGATCGTGCGTTCGTCACCATAGTAGCTATCGCGTACGGCATTGAACCCGAGTCGTGCGTAGAAAGTTTCGGCGGTGACCGAGGAAGGAACGGTCAACGCGGGAATGTTCCGTTCGCGCGCCGTACGCTCGATCTGGGCCATCAGCAGCTTGCCGACACCTTGGGCCTGAACGTCGGGAGCGACGAAGACCGTGCGGACGACGCTTCCGTCAAGGCTTGCCGTTCCGACGAGGCGGCTGCCGATGATGGCGACAAAGACAGTACGTTTCCCGATCAGCTTCCGTACGGCGCCTGGACTGAAACTGCGCTCGACCCTCCCTATGATCTCGTCGGTATAGTCTTTCGGATTGGTTTCGCGCAGCGCCCGCAAGATGACCGCGCTGATGGCAGCGGCGTCATCGTCAAGCGCAGGCCTGATTTTGCATTCCATGAACCGCTCCGCTGAAGCCCTTGAGAATGACTGACGCCTGCGTCCCAGATTGGCAATCAGCTTGTCGCGCAACCAGAGTTGATGCTACCGTCTGTAGCACAATCTTGGGAGGCCGCCCACGGGGCACGTCATGAAGGAGCCAACCCGCCGCGGTGTTCGGCCTGCCGCAGCTTCCACAAGCGTCGAGGAGCAGGCCGAGCCAAAGCTCCATGACGCACCCATGAGCGATATCATCAATGCTTTGACCAGTGGACGGGCCACCGCTACGGCGCTGGCCAAAACCTATCTGGCGCGCATTGATGCCTACGACCGTGGTGGGCCCATGCTCAACTCCGTGCGCGAGCTCAATCCCGACGCGCTCATGATCGCCCGCAAGTTAGATGGCATCGTGCCATCGGCCAAGCGGCCGCTGGCTGGCGTACCGATCCTAGTGAAAGACAACATCGCGACCGGCGACAGGCAGCCGACGACAGCCGGCTCGCTGGCGCTGGAGGGGGCGCGCGCGAGGGACGATGCCACGATTGTCAAGCTGCTGCGGGACGCCGGCGCGGTGATCCTGGGCAAGGCAAACCTGACGGAGTTCGCCAACATCCTCGCGATCGACATGCCCTCGGGCTATTCGTCGCTGGGCGGTCAGGTCAGGAATCCCTACGTACCGGCGCTCGCCGACGATCACGGTATCCCGCTCGTGGACCCGGGCGGATCGAGCTCGGGTTCGGCGGTCGCCGTGGCGGCAGGTCTGTGTGCAGCCTCTATTGGCACCGAGACCTCCGGCTCCCTGCTGCATCCGGCGAGCCGGAATGGCCTCGTCACCGTGAAGCCGACGGTCGGACTGATCAGCCGAGCCGGCATCGTGCCGATCTCGCACAGCCAGGACACAGCGGGGCCGATGACGCGCACCGTGCGAGACGCCGCGATGCTGCTGAACGTGCTGGCCGCAAAGGACCCGCTCGATCCGGTGACGGAGCGGCAGCGCAGGCCGGCCGATTACACCGCCGATCTCGCGCGGGATGCGTTAAAGGGTGCGCGCATCGGTGTGCCGAGCGACCCCGCCGACCCGCTGAACGATTGCTACTACGGCAAGTTGCCACCCGACGGGACCAAGCTGATGGCCGACGTGATCATGGTGCTGGAGGATCTCGGCGCCGTCATTGTGCGCGCCAGCATGCCGACCGCCGGCTGGATGAACGGACCAGGCACGATCATGGCCGTGCTCAATCGCAATCCGCTGAGCGCCAACAAGGGCAATCCGGTCGCGCAGCGGATCGTCTTCCTCTACGAGCTGAAGCATGACGTCAATCTCTATCTGAGGGATTGGGCGATCGAGACCGACATCAAGACGATCGCCGACATCGTGGCCTTCAACGACGATAACGCCGAAAAGGCGCTGCGTTTCGGCCAGGACCTGTTGCTCGCCGCCAACGCGACCAGGGGCGATCTCAGCGAGCGCGAATACAAATCCGCACGCGCCATGGATCTGCTCACCGCCAGGACGCGCGGCATGGATGCCTACATGAACCAGCACAAGCTTGATGCTGTCCTATTCCCCGGCGCTATGGGCGCCCCGATCGCTGCCAAAGCAGGTTATCCCAGCGTCATGGTGCCTGGAGGCTTCGTCTCGGGGGCCGACGACAAGGACACGCCGGACTATCCGCTCGGCGTCACCTTCGCCGGCCGTGCCTGGAGCGAGCACAAGCTGCTACGTCTGGCCTACGCGTTCGAGCAGGCGTCACGGACGCACAAGCCGCCCCCCGGCCTACCCGGCCTTTAGCTGGGGCCAGCAGGCAACTTAAGCCGTCTCCGATGTAGCGCGTAGGACGGGGAGAGCGAACGCGAAGCCCATCAAGCTTCAGCCTTACGATCGGATCGAGCTAACAAGAATCACTGCTCCGCATCAGGGTAACGGGTTTTGCCAGGGCTCAACCCATCCGGCGAGCTTGATGCGGTGAGTCCGACTTGACCCAGCCGAGCAACATCATGCTTCCATCAATGGACTGCTTTCGGCCGCGCACCTGGCTTATGGTGCGTACCGAAGCGTTCGACCATTGTGGCGCTGGCCTGGTTGAGCCCGATGATTTCGACTTCGGCGCCGTGGCGACGAAGCTTGAGAACGATGTCATCCAGTGCTCCGATGGCAGTGATGTCCCAGAAATGCGCGTCGCTGACGTCGATTCGGACCCGGCTCGGTACATCGAGATAGTCGAAGGCATCGACGAGACTGTTGGAGGAGGCGAAAAACACCTGCCCTGTCACGAAGTAAGTGATTTCGCGTCCGTCTTCGGATAGCTCCGTTTCGATCCCGAGCAGGCGTGCCACCTTGCCGGCGAAGAACACGCCGCTGAGTACGACGCCCGTGAGCACGCCCATCGACAGATCGCCGGTCGCCACAACCACGACGACGGTGGCCAACATCACAACGCTCGAACTTAGGGGATGGGACCGCAGGTTAAGGAGGGACGACCAGTTGAACGTGCTGATCGAGACCATGATCATCACGGCCACGAGCGCGGCCATCGGGATCTGCTTCACCCACTCGCCAAGGACAACGATCAGGAACAGCAGGAAGGCGCCGGCGAAGAACGTTGATAGACGGGTGCGCGCGCCGGCGGTGACGTTGATGACCGATTGCCCGATCATGGCGCATCCGCCCATTGCACCGAGGAAGCCGGTGACGAAGTTGGCGACGCCCTGGCCTACGCATTCCCGGTTCTTATTGCTGCCGGTATCGGTCATGTCGTCGACGATCGAAGCCGTCAGAAGCGATTCCAGCAGCCCGACCGCAGCCATCGCCAGCGAGTACGGCAGGATGATCCTCAGGGTCTCCAGATTGAAGGGGACTTGGGGGATCGCGAAGAACGGAAGGCTGGACGGCAATTCGCCCATGTCGCCGACGGTACGCAGCTTGATCCCGGACCACAGCGTAAACGCGGTCAGTACGATGATGCTGACCAGGGCGGACGGCACTCGTTTGGTGACGTAAGGGAACAGATAGATGATGGCCAAGCCCGCGCTGACCATGGCGTAGGTTTCCCAGCCGACGTGCGTCAATTGCGGCAACTGAGCCAGGAAAATGAGAATGGCCAAGGCGTTTACAAATCCGGTCATGACCGAGCGGGACACGAACTTCATGAGCAGACCAAGCCGCGCGGCCCCTGCGGCGATCTGAATCAGTCCCATCAGCACCGTCGCGGCGAACAGGTACTGAAGGCCGTGATCGCGGACCAGGGTGATCATCAGCACCGCGGTCGATGCCGTCGCTGCGGAGATCATCGCCGGCCTGCCGCCGACGACGGCAGTCACGCAGGCGATCGAGAATGAGGCGTAAAGGCCCACCTTCGGGTCGACGCCCGCGACAATCGAAAAACCGATGGCCTCCGGAATGAGCGCCAACGCGACGAGAACACCGGAGAGCAGGTCCGTGGAAACGTTTGTCAGCCACTCGCGGCGGAACGTTTGGTAGAACGTCATTTTGCTGAAACCAATAAGACCAGCGAGGCGACGGGCGGCGCCCGGTCGGCCTAAAGTTAAGCTTCGATGTCGCTACGCTGAGAGTTTCCGGGGGATGGGCGCCCGGCCGAGCCACCCGATAAACTCGGGTCCGACGAGCGCTCTCAGTACGATTGCCGCGACGCAACAGCAAGCCAGATCTTGTCGGACGCTAGACGTTCGCCATCGGGAGCAATTCCAGCTTCGCGGATGATTTTTCCAACAGCCGGGCGTGCGCTGCCCGCCGAGCATCATTCCGGTAGTTTTGAAAGTCCGCTTCGGACGTGAAGCTGACGATGTGGATCTCGATGGTGCCGTCCGGATTGCGAAGACGACGCTCCAGAGATCCATTGAACTCAGGCAACAGCGGCAGGACGGCATCCTCGTAGGCTCGAAACGCTTCGACGCCCGCTGGAGGTATCCGGGCTATGAGCACAAACGTGACGGGGGTCGTTTGATAGGACATCACCGTCTGCCGACTGCACCCGCTACCATGATGCCATCATGCCCCTGTTTTGCCCGACAAGTCAAACCGGTTTCGTAAAAATCGAAAAGCGCAACGCCAACAATGGGTCGGCTACTGTGCATGGGGTTGTTTTCGCGTTTTTAATTGTCCAGCCCAAACGTTCCGGACCGGACCTGCCCGACCCCCCGCCTCAGCTATCCACCTTCAGCGCGGCAATGAAGGCTTCCTGCGGGATGTCGACCTTGCCGAACTGCCGCATCTTCTTCTTGCCTTCCTTCTGCTTCTCCAGAAGTTTTCGCTTACGGGTGATGTCGCCGCCATAGCACTTTGCTGTGACGTCCTTGCGCAGGGCGCGAACGGTTTCGCGCGCGATCACCTTGCCGCCGATCGCCGCCTGGATCGGAATCTGGAACATGTGCGGCGGGATCAGCTCCTTCATCTTCTCGACCATGGCGCGGCCGCGCCCCTCCGCGCGGGTGCGGTGGACCAGCATCGAGAGCGCATCGACCGGCTCGTTGTTGACCAGGATCTGCATCTTGACGAGATCGGCCGGCTTATAGTCGGTGAGATGATAGTCGAACGAGGCGTAGCCCTTGGAGACCGATTTCAGGCGGTCGTAGAAGTCGAACACGACTTCGTTGAGCGGCAGATCGTATTTCACCATGGCGCGAGAGCCGACGTAGGTCAGCTCCTTCTGCGAGCCGCGGCGGTCCTGGCACAGCTTCAGCACGCTGCCGAGATATTCGTCGGGGGTGAGGATCGTGGCCTCGATCCAGGGCTCCTGGATCTCCGCGATCTTGACCACATCAGGCATGTCGATGGGATTGTGAATCTCGATCTCGGTGCCGTCGTTGAGCTTCATCTTGTAGATGACGCTCGGCGCGGTTGCGATCAGATTGAGGTCGAACTCGCGCGACAGCCGCTCCTGGATGATCTCGAGGTGCAACAGGCCGAGGAAGCCGCAGCGGAAGCCGAAGCCGAGTGCGGCCGAGGTTTCCATTTCGAACGAGAAGCTGGCGTCGTTCAGCCGCAGCTTGCCCATCGCGGCGCGCAGCGTTTCGAAGTCGTCGGCATCGACCGGAAAAAGGCCGCAGAACACCACCGGAATCGCAGGCTTGAAGCCCGGCAGCATTTCGGTGATTGGCTTTCTGTCGTCGGTGATGGTGTCGCCGACGCGGGTGTCGGCAACCTCCTTGATCGCCGCGGTGATGAAGCCGATCTCGCCGGGGCCGAGCTCGTCGACCTGCGTCATCTTCGGGGTGAAGAAGCCGACGCGTTCGACGTCATAGGCAGCCCCCGTGCCCATCATGCGGATGCGGCCGCCCTTCTTCATCACGCCGTCGACGACGCGGATCAGCACGACCACGCCGAGATAGACGTCGTACCAGCTGTCGACCAGCAACGCCTTCAGCGTGGCGTCGCGATCGCCCTTCGGCGGTGGCAGGCGGGTGACGATCGCTTCGAGCACGTCGGGAACGCCGAGGCCCGTCTTGGCTGAGATCATCACGGCGTCCGAGGCGTCGATGCCGATCACGTCTTCGATCTGCTGCCTGATCTTCTCGGGTTCGGCGGCGGGAAGGTCGACCTTGTTCAGGACCGGCACGATCTCATGACCGGCGTCGAGCGCGTGGTAGACGTTGGCAAGCGTCTGCGCTTCCACGCCCTGGCTGGCGTCGACCACCAGCAGGGAACCCTCGCACGCCGCCAGCGACCGCGAGACTTCGTAGGCGAAGTCGACATGGCCCGGCGTGTCCATCAGGTTGAAGATGTAATCCTTGCCGTCCTTGGCGTGGTATTTCAGCCGAACCGTCTGCGCCTTGATAGTGATGCCGCGCTCGCGCTCGATGTCCATGGAATCGAGCACCTGTTCCTTCCCGGCCATTTCGCGGTCGGTGAGGCCGCCGGTGATCTGGATCAGACGGTCGGCCAGCGTCGATTTGCCATGGTCGATATGGGCGACGATGGAGAAATTGCGAATGTTGGAAATGGGGACGGTCGTCATGGGCGCGGGATACCACTCACATCCCCGTGCGGCAACCATATTGCTGTAATTTCAGGGCCTTTGTTCACGCCAAGCTGATTCCACCAGGTGCCAAAACGCGCTACGCAACGGCCCATGTCCACGACCTCGATCCCGTCTGCCCGAGCGCGCGCGAAGTCCCGGGTGAGCTATGCCCGTTTTCGGGCCTGGCTGGTTGCCAGCGCGATCCGGCCGGAGGCGCGCCTCTGGCTGGTGATCCAGCTCGCCATCCTGCATGCGGTGCTCTGGACCTTCATCCTGATCAACCTGAAGGCCGCGCAGGACGTTCACATGGACGTCGCAGAAGCCTGGGGCTGGGGGCAGAAATTCCTGTGGGGCTATGGCAAGCACCCGCCGCTGTCGGGCTGGGTCGCCGGCGTCTGGTTCATGGCGTTCCCGCCGACGGACTGGGCGACCTATGCGCTGGCGATGGCGACCGTCAGCGTCGGCATGGTGATCTGCTGGCTCATCGCGTTGCGCGTCGTGGATGCGCGGCGCGCGTTCCTGGTCGTGGTGATGGTCGCGCTCTACCCGATCTTCAATTTCAAGGGTTTCAAGTACAATCCCGACCTGCTCCAGCTCGTCACTTTGCCGCTCCTCGTGCTCGCCTATCTCAATGCGTTCGAGAAGCGGAGCTGGCAATCCGGAGTCTTGCTCGGACTTGCCGGCGCGCTGGCGCTGATGACCAAATACTGGGTGCTGACGATGATCGGCGCCATCGGGCTTGCCGCGTTGATCCATCCGGAGCGGATGAGGTTCCTGTCGTCGCCGGCGCCATGGGTTGCGATCGTGACGATGGTGGTGGCGATGATCCCGCACATCGTCTGGCTGGCGGAGGCGCATTTCGTGCCGCTGACCTATGCCGGCGACACCTACAGCCTCGAGGACAGCGGCCAGGTGGATCAGCTCGTGGCCGGCTATGCCCTGCATAATCTCGCGCTGCTGGCATTGCCGGTGGCGCTGGCCGCGCTGGCGATGGCCCTTGTGCCGCATTGGGTCTCGCTGCTCATGCGCGCGCCCTTGCGCATCGTCACGCGGGCCTGGGCGCGCGGCGCGAATCCCGGTGTGAACCTTTCGCAGGCGCGCAACGTCTGGATCATCCAGATCATCGTCGCATTCGGCCCCGCGCTCGGCGCGCTGGCCTTCAGCATCTACATGAAGACCGACTGGGGCATCTCGCTGTTCTTCCTGGTGCCGCTCGCGCTGGTCGCGATCCCGGCGTTGCGGGTGCAGGGTGCTGCGCTGTTCAACATTGTCGCGATCTGGCTCGTGCTCAGCGTCGCGACGCTCGCTGCCTCGCCCTGGATCGCCGCGCGCGAGATGGCGGCCAATGCCGGCAATACGGCGACCTATGGCGCGCGCTCGGATCTCGCGCGCGAGCTGACGCAGGCCTGGCACGCGCGCTTCGCCTCGCGCTGGGCGGTCGTCGCCGGCACCATGGAATCGATCCAGCCGATGGTGTTCTACAGCCCGGATCATCCGGCCGCGTTCACGCCGCTCGAAGCCTGGGGGTCCGGGTTGATCTCGCCCGATGACGTCAAGCGATACGGCTTCATCGGCGTGTTCGATCCGGCCGACGGTCGCTTGCCGGCGTTCGAGAAATGGGTGTCCGATGTTGCGCCGAACGCCGAGCGCATCGTGATGACGACGCGCCGCTTCACTCACGGCAAGGCCGGTCCGTCGATGAGCTGGAATATCTACATCGCGCCGCCGGGGAAATGATCGAGGCGAAGCCGCCTAAATCCCTTCCTCGTTGAATTTGCTTTCAACGAGCTCGGTGATTGCGGCGAGCGCAGCTTCGGCATCGTCGCCGGTGGCTGCCACAGTAATGGTGGTGCCGGGACCAGCGGCGAGCATCATCAGGCCCATGATCGAGGTCCCGCCGACGGTCTCGCCGCCGCGCGTCACCCAGACCTGCGCGTTGAAGCGCTCGACGGCCTGGACGAATTTTGCGGAGGCCCGCGCGTGCAGGCCGCGCTTGTTGATGATCAGGAGGTCTTTGGAGATCGCGCCCGCGGGCACACCCGTCCCGGCTTGCGGCGCCTCGTCGCTCATTTGCCGGCGAGCACGCGGCTGGCAATGGTGACGTATTTGCGGCCCGCTTCCTGCGCCATCGCGATCGCGTCGGGCAGCGGACGCTCCTCGCGCACCTTGGCGAGCTTCACCAGCATGGGAAGGTTGATGCCCGCGAGCACTTCGACCTTCGGCCGGCTCATGCAGGATATTGCGAGGTTCGACGGCGTGCCGCCAAACATGTCGGTGAGGATCGCGACGCCGTCGCCGGAATCGACGCGGTTAACCGCTTCTATGATGTCGCTTCGACAGAGATCGGAATCATCTTCGGCGCCGATCGTGATCGCTTCGATTTGCTTTTGTGGGCCCATGACATGTTCAAGCGCTGCCTTGAATTCGTCGGCAAGGCGCCCGTGGGTCACAAGTACTAGACCAATCATCGGAAAACTCCTCGCGGGCGCTTTTGGTGCACCGCACGAACGCGCCACTTTGACCATCCAGAGCCCCCGCGCAAGAGGGGATGTTGCGTATCTCCCTGAATCTAGACGGATGGATGAGGGGAGCTGCGCCGGTCTATTCGGTCGCGAGTGTGGGGTTCATATGGTTACCATTTCCCTTCAAACAATCGCCTGAAGGGTTAACGGAAGATGAACTCTTGGTAGTGGTCAAGGCGGCGACAACCAAAGGCAGTGGCGAATAGTCGCGGCCAACTGGGATTCGCGGTATTTCGGCACCTAAAATGCTTGTTTTCAGGGATTCGGCTGCTGGCAGCCGCTCCGCGTCCGCTGCATCGAGATCGACCACGAGGCCGACGGTCGCATGCTCCACGAAGTCGCAGCGGCGGATTCCCAGCCCCCGGATTTCGATCAGGCCGGCCAGTGTCCTGCTCGGGCGGACCTCAATTTCGCGGCCGACTGTCGCCAGATGGACACGGTCATCACCGACCAGAACGGCCCTTTCGACCACGCCGCTGCGCCCCGCCATGATCAAATCGAACGCAAGGCGCGACTTGCCGGAGCCGGAAGGCCCGCGGATCAGCACCGCCAGATCTCCCACCTTGACGGCGGAGGCGTGAATGCTGGGACCGCCCTCGCTCATAGCGCCGGCAGCCTCACCACGAAGCGCGCGCCGACAGCGGTAGGCGCTCCGTCCTCGTCCGCCGGGCCAGGGCGGTTCTCCGCCCAGATGCGTCCGCCATGGGCGTCGATGATCTGCTTGGAGATCGACAGGCCGAGGCCGGAGTTCTGGCCAAAGCCCTGATGTGGTCGGTCGGTGTAGAAGCGCTCGAAGATGCGTTGCAGCGCGTCGTCGCGAATGCCGGGACCGTCGTCGTCGACCACGATCTCGATCTCTCCGCGCACGCGGCGGCAGGTGAGGCGCACCTTGTTGCCGGGCTCGGAGAAGGATTGTGCGTTGGCGAGCAGGTTGGAGACCACCTGTCCGAGCCGCGAATCGTGGCCGGTCACGGCGAAACTGTCGGTCGGGCTGCGGCCTTCCAAGCGCGTTTCGACCGCGACGTCATGGCCGAGCTTGGTTTCATTGGCGACGGAGACGAGCGTCGTCAACAGGCGGCGCAGGTCGACCGGGATCGCATCCTGGCGCTGCAGTTCGGCATCGAGGCGGCTGGCGTCGGAGATGTCCGAGATCAACCGGTCGAGCCGCTTGACGTCATGCTCGATCACCTCGAGCAGGCGTGCGCGGCTGTTATCGTTGCGCGCCAGCGGCAGCGTCTCGACCGCGGAGCGCAAAGAGGTCAGCGGGTTCTTCAATTCATGCGCGACGTCGGCAGCGAACATCTCGATCGCCTCGATGCGGCTGTAGAGCGCGCTGGTCATGTCGCGCAGCGCACCGGAGAGATGGCCGATCTCGTCGCGGCGGCGGGTGAAGTCGGGAATCTCGACGCGGGTGTTGATGCGGCGGCGGATGCGCTCGGCGCTGTCGGCAAGCCGGCGCACGGGCCCCGCGATCGTGCTCGCAAGCAGCAGCGACAGCATGATCATGACCGCGGCGGCGACGCCGCCCACTTTGAGGATAGCGAGGCGCTCGGCGGTGACCATCTGGTCGATGTCGTCGCCCTGCGTCGACAGCATCAGCGCGCCGTGGATGGCGCGCGAGCGCAGCACGGGGACCGCGACCGAGACGATCACCTCGCCGCGCGAATTGACCCGCACCATCGAGCGCTTCTGGCCATGGAGCGCGTCGCCCACCTCCGCATAGCCGTTGCCGTTCTCGGGCCCGAGTTCGCGATAGAGCGGCAGGTCGCCGCGGTTCAGCCAGGTGCGGACCGCGACCATGCCGCGTTCGACGATGCCCGGGTTCTCGGCGGAGACCGACGGCAGGGGGAAGCGCACCACGGTCTCGAGGCTGCGGCTGTCGACCAGCAGGCTGCCGTTCGGGTCGTAGATGCGGGCGCGCGTCTTGGTCGGCGAGATCAGCGTGCGCAGCACCGGCGCCACGCGCTCCGGATTGATCGGAAAATCCAGCGGCGAATACTCGTCCGACCCGCCATAGGTCTCGCCCGGCTTGAGGTCGAGCAGCCGGTCGGGATCGATGGTGATGGCGTTGGTCTGCACCGTCGCGGAGGCCGCGATCGCGCCGGCGATGATCTCCGCCTGCACCAGCAGGCTCTGCGCGCGCGCGTCGATCAGGCCGGCGCGGAACTGCGACAGATAAAGGATGCTCGCCACCAGCGCCACAAGGCCGGCGAGGTTGAGCGAGACGATGCGGCGGGTCAGGCTCGAGAAGGACAGCGCGAAGAAGAACTGCCCGGCGCGCGTCAGCCAGTTCAGCGGCCGCCAGCCGTGCACGGCCGGCTTGTCATCGGCCAATTGATCCGGATCGCCGTGGGCGGTGACGTCCTCGGCGTTCTGGTTCTCGTCAGGCTGCGTTCGGTCAAGCAATGCTCACGCCCGCGTTAAGACAACTCGTGCGAAGGTCCTCGCATCCTAGAGCCATCCCGGTCGTGATGGAATCAGAACCGGCGATGCTCTCAGTCTTTGGTGAAGGCGCGTGCGCCTCAGGCTTCCTTGAAGCGGTAGCCGACGCCATAGAGCGTCTCGATCATCTCGAACTCGTTGTCGACCACCTTGAACTTCTTGCGCAGTCGCTTGATGTGGCTGTCGATGGTGCGGTCGTCGACATAGACCTGATCGTCATAGGCGGCGTCCATCAGCGCGTTGCGGCTCTTCACCACGCCGGGTCGGGTCGCGAGCGCCTGCAGGATCAGGAATTCGGTGACGGTCAGCGTCACCGGCTCGTTCTTCCAGGTGCAGGTATGCCGTTCCGGATCCATGCGCAGCAGGCCGCGGTCGAGCGCCTTGGCGTCGTTCTCCTTCGGCGTGACGGTCGGGTCCTTCGGCGCCGACCGGCGCAGCACGGCCTTGACGCGCTCGACCAGCAGGCGCTGCGAGAACGGCTTCCGGATGAAGTCGTCGGCGCCCATCTTGAGGCCGAACAGTTCGTCGATCTCTTCGTCCTTGGAAGTCAGGAAGATCACCGGCAGGTCGGATTTCTGCCTGAGACGGCGCAGCGTCTCCATCCCGTCCATGCGCGGCATCTTGATGTCGAGGATGGCAAGATCGGGTTGGGTGGTGCGGAAACCGTCAAGCGCGGAGGCGCCGTCGGTGTAGGTCATGATGCGGTAGCCTTCGGCTTCCAGCGCGATCGAGACGGATGTGAGAATGTTGCGGTCGTCGTCGACCAAAGCGATTGTGGGCATGAGCCTCTGCTTTCTGCTTTCCGTTTGAATCGTGGCTTAAAACGGCGAGCAATCCAGTGGTGCGCCGCATAGATGGGTGCCGATTTGGCAGTCGAACCTTGTTACCGAGCAATGCAAGCTAGGCTGAAGTGTGACCAAGTTCCACGAAACACGGCAGATTCGCCGTACCTCGACCCATAACCAGGCCCCGGTTTACCCGAAAAATGGCACTCCATGCAACCACCTGAGCCGAGAAAGCCGATGCAACCGACCTCCGATTTCGACCCCGGAAAGCTCGCCAAATCGCTGCTGCGGCGGTCGCGGCAGGGGGCCCTGGCAACGTTGATGGCCGGCAGCGGCGATCCCTATTGTTCCCTGGTCAATCTGGCCAGCCATCCGGACGGCTCGCCCATCCTGCTGATCTCGGGATTGGCCGTGCACACTAGGAACATCCTGGCCGATAGCCGGGTCTCCCTGATGCTGGACGAGCGGGCGGCGGGCGATCCCCTGGAGGGCGCCCGGATCATGCTGTCCGGTCACGCCGAGCAGGCCGATGCCGACAAGGATCTGCTCCGGCGACGGTATCTCGCTGCCCATCCCTCTGCGGAAGCGTTTGTTTCCTTCAAGGATTTCTCCTTCTACCGGATCCGGCCCACGGGAACCCATCTGGTTGCCGGCTTCGGCCGCATCGTCGATCTCAAGCCCGGGCAATTCCTCACGGACCTCACCGGGGCCGAGGATTTGCTGGCGGCGGAGGAGGGAGCGGTCGCGCACATGAATGCCGACCACCGCGACGCCATGGGCCTTTATGCAACAAAACTGCTCGACGCGGCCGAGGGCGACTGGCGCTGCACCGGTTGCGATCCTGAGGGCATCGACATGCAGGAGGGCCAGACCGTGCTGCGGCTGGACTTCCCGGAGCGGGTGGCTGATGGCACGGCGCTGCGCAAGATGCTGGTCCGCCTCGCTGGCGAAGCGCGCACAAAGACGGACCAGAGCGCCAAAATTTGAACGCTGCTGCCCATCGCCGCGACCCGAAGGCGACGGCGAGCTGTTCATGGCAGGATATAATCGACTGGCGCTGGTTGCGGGTTTGGCGCTCTCGATTACCGCATCGCTTGTCACGCCAAGCTTTGCGCAGAAAGGCCTTGCCCAGAAAGGTCTCGCCGCGGAGAGCACGCGGATCAACGCACTCATGAGCGCCGGCAAATATTCGGAAGCACTGCCTTTGGCGCAAGGCATGGTCGCGAGCCTGGAGAAGAGCGACACCGGTCGCGAACTCTCCGCCGCGTTGAACAACTTGGGTGTGCTCGAAGGCTATCGCGGCGCCGCCTGGCTGCTGCGGCGTCAGGCCGTCTCCGTGCTGCCGTCGGTGGTCAGCCTGAAATCGCTGCGCGCCTTCGCGCGGAGGGATCATGGCGTGAAGCCGATGACCGGCTTTGGCGATCCCGTGTTCAATCCTGCGCTTGAAGCGCCCGCCGAGCGGCGCGCCGCGAACGGCAAGGCCGCCGCGCGCAGCATCGCGACCATCGCCTATACCGACTTCTGGCGCGGTGCCGGCGTCGATCGCGCGCGGCTTGCGCAGGCGTTGCCGCAACTGCCGGATACCGCCGACGAGTTGAACGCGGTGGCCAGGGATGTCGGGGCTGCCGAGGCCGATATCCATCTCGGCCGCGACGCCAGCGAGACGACGCTCAAGGGTGCAGCGCTTGCTCAATACGGCATCATCTACTTTGCCACCCACGGTCTCGTTGCCGGTGATATCAAAGGCCTGGGTGAGCCCTCGCTCGCGCTCTCCATTCCCGATCAGCCCACTGAGCTCGATGACGGTCTGCTTACCGCGAGTGAAGTCGCCCAGCTCAAGCTCAATGCGGATTGGGTTGTACTGTCGGCCCTGCAACACCATCGCAGGCGACAAGCCCGGCGCCGAGGCGCTGTCGGGACTGGCACGCTCGTTCTTCTATGCCGGCGCCCGCGCCCTGCTGGTCTCGCATTGGGCGGTGGATTCGGAAGCTGCCACCCGCCTGACCACGACGACTTTCGAGCTGCTCAAAAACGATCCAAAAATCGGTCGTGCCGAAGCTTTGCGCCGCGCGATGTTAACCTATGTTGATGACACCTCGTCACCGCGCAATGCCTATCCCGCGATGTGGGGGCCGTTCGCGCTCATCGGCGAAGGCGAGGCACGATAGGACGGCGTTAGAAATTGCTCAGAGAAACTGTCCTTGGGCATTTGTGCGTCGCAATAACCTTGGGAAACGCCGAAACGTGCATTTGGTTGCGCGATCATTCGTGATTTTTTGATGCGCCTGCTCAGAGCTGACATGCGCGGCGTTTGGTGCGGTCCTTGAATAAACCAAATCCTGCGGGATCAGCTTGGCAACGCCAGCGTTCATCAGTATTAGGTCGCGCAGCCGAGGCCGGATGGCCTATCATTCACGGTGACCGCGACGGCGCTAAAGCATGATCGCGCTGAGAGTCGCGGGTTCTAGGAGGATTTTTCGTGCAAGAGACGGGCGTGCGCAACGGTGCCTTCGGTGCCGACAAATTCGGTTTAAAGAATCTCAAGCAGGTTCACTGGAACCTCGGTGCGCCGCAACTCTATCAATACTCGCTCTCCGCGGGCGAGGCGGTGCTGTCGGCCGATGGCGCGCTCTGCGCCGACACCGGCGAGTTCACCGGCCGCAGCCCCAAGGACAAGTTCACGGTGCGTGACGCCACCACCGACAAGAAGATGTGGTGGGCCGGCAACCAGTCGATCACCGCAGAGCAGTTCGAGACGCTCTACCAGGACTTCCTCAAGCACGCCGAAGGCAAGTCGCTGTTCGCGCAGGACCTCTACGGCGGCGCCGATCCGGCCTACCGCATCAAGACTCGCGTCTTCACCGAGCTCGCCTGGCATTCGCTGTTCATCCGCACGCTGCTGATCCGCCCCGAGGCGGTCGAGTTGTCGAGCTTCACGCCGGAGCTCACCATCATCGACATGCCGAGCTTCCGCGCCGATCCGAAGCGCCATGGCTGCAAGTCGGAAAACGTCGTCGCGATTGATTTCGCCCGCAAGATCGTGCTGATCGGCGGGTCTTATTATGCCGGCGAGATGAAGAAGTCGGTCTTCACCACGCTGAACTACTATCTGCCCGAGCGTGGCGTGATGCCGATGCATTGTTCGGCCAATGTCGGCGCCAAGGGCGATGCCGCGATCTTCTTCGGCTTGTCCGGCACCGGCAAGACCACGCTGTCCGCCGATCCCAACCGCACGCTGATCGGCGACGACGAGCACGGCTGGGGCCCGAACGGTGTCTTCAATTTCGAAGGCGGCTGCTATGCCAAGTGCATCAAGCTGTCGCAGGAAGCCGAGCCCGAGATCTACGCGGCCTCGACGCGCTTCGGCGCGGTGCTCGAGAACTGCGCGCTCGACGAAGACACTCGCGTGGTCGATTTCGACGACGGCTCCAAGACCGAGAACACGCGTTCGGCCTATCCGCTCGAATTCATCCCGAACGCCTCGCGCACCGGCCGCGCGCCGCAGCCGAAGAACGTGGTGATGCTCGCCGCCGATGCCTTCGGCGTGCTGCCGCCGATTGCCAAGCTGTCGCCGGCGCAGGCGATGTATCACTTCCTGTCGGGCTACACCGCCAAGGTCGCCGGCACCGAGCGCGGTCTCGGCAACGAGCCCCAGCCGGAATTCTCGACCTGCTTCGGTTCGCCCTTCCTGCCGCTCGACCCCAGCGTCTACGGCAACATGCTGCGCGACCTGATCGCCCAGCACAATGTCGACTGCTGGCTGGTCAACACCGGCTGGACCGGCGGCAAGTACGGCACCGGCTCGCGTATGCCGATCAAGGTGACGCGCGCGCTGCTCACCGCCGCGCTCGACGGCTCGCTTCGCAACGTCGAATTCCGCACCGACAAATATTTCGGCTTCGCGGTCCCGACCGCGCTGCCGGGTGTGCCGAGCGAGATCCTCAACCCGGTCAACACCTGGAAGGACAAGGACGAGTTCGACAAGACCGCCCGTGCGCTGGTCGGCATGTTCCAGAAGAACTTTGCCAAGTTCGAAGCGCAGGTCGACGCCGAGGTCCGCGCCGCTGCGCCGGACGTGAAGCTCGCGGCCGAGTAGATTGCTTCTGCTTGAATACAAAAGGGCGGCCGCAACGCCGCCCTTTGTTTGTGCGATATCTCTCCACTTGTCATTGCGAGCGCAGCGAAGCAATCCAGAATCCCTCAGCGGAAATAGTCTGGATTGCTTCGCTGTGCTCGCAATGACGAATCCGCGGAAGCGCCTACGCCTTGAAATACGCAAACTGCGTTGTCGTCGCGAGCAGTCGCCCGTTCGGTGACCACAGCTCGGCGTTCTGGTCGGCGTAGCTCTTGTGCATGATCTTTGCGTCGGCCGTCGCGAGCACACGGGTGATGTCCTCGGCCGCGAGTTCTTCGCTGTCCGTGTGAAAATAGGTCGTCAGCGACACCGTGCCGAACGGCACCAGCTCGCGCCGCGCGTGGAAGATGCGGCCGAAGAAGGCGTCCGACATCGACATCAGCGACGGCATGTCGAGCTTGCGTGGCGTGCGGTCGCCGATCCATATTTTTGAATAGGTGCTGGCGAGCTCGGCCTGCGGCGGCCCGATCCTCATCTCGCCCTCGACAAACCGGAATTCATACTGGTTGGCCCAGGACGCCGCGATCTTCGGGAACGGCAGCGTCTCTTCGAACGGCTTAGTGTCAGGATATTGCGCCACCCTGTGCTCCCAGGACGGCCGGCGTTCGGCGAATACGGCAGTGGCGAGCGTTGCGACCTCGCCGCCGCCTTGCGACAGTTCGACGCTCCAGTGCTGGCTGGAGCGGTTGGCCTTCACTAGCCGCAGGTCGAGATCAAACGGCCCCTTCGCGATCGGCGCGCAGTAATTGACGGTAAGCGCCAGCGGATCACCGGCGCGTTCCGGATGGTCGATCAGCGCGCGCAAAATGGTCGCCGCGGTGACGCCGCCGAACGGGCCGACGAAGGCCCAGTAATCGTCACTGGTGTGCCCTTGCCAGCTGCTATCGCCCGCGGTGATGCGGGTGGCGTCGTCGAAAGGGTGCGGAAGCTTGGCGTGCATTGTCATGTCCGGCGCTCAATGACGGACGTCATATCACGTCCGTCGCTGGCCTGTGCAATTACCTCTGGAGTAGCCGATTTCACGCTGCGGAAAATCAGCCGGCCGCGCCGCGCTGGTCCTCCGCGTCCTGGAATGGCGGCGTGATCGGATTGACCGGTACATTCCAGATTTCCTCGGCATATTCGCGGATGGTGCGATCGGAGGAGAACCACGCCATGCGCGCGACGTTGAGGATGGAGGCGCGCGTCCAGGCCGGCGCCACTTGCCAGCGCGCATCGACGCTGCGCTGCGCCTCGTAATAGGAATCGAAATCGGCGCTGACCATATAATGGTCAAGGTAGCGTAGCGCGTGCGCGATGGATTCGAAGCGGCCGGGATCGCCGGGCGAGAACTCGCCGGCGCCGATCGCATTGATGGCGCGCTGGAGCTTTGGCGAATTGCGGATCACGTCGGAGGCGTCCAGCCCCTGCTTGCGCCGCATCATCACGTCGCCAGCTTCCATGCCGAAGATCGCGATGTTCTCCGCGCCGACATGGTCGCGGATCTCGATGTTGGCGCCGTCGAGCGTGCCGATGGTGAGAGCACCGTTCAGCGACAGCTTCATGTTGCCGGTGCCGGAGGCTTCCATGCCGGCAGTCGAGATCTGCTCGGACAGGTCGGCCGCCGGAATGATCACCTCGGCGAGGCTGACATTGTAGTCCGGCAGGAAGACGACCTTGAGCTTGCCGTCGATCGCAGGATCGTTGTTGACGACTTCCGCAACGTCGTTGATCAGCTTGATGATCAGCTTGGCGTAGCGATAGCTCGCCGCGGCCTTGCCCGCAAAGATCTTCACCCGCGGCACCCAGTTGCCGTTGGGGTCGTCCTTGATCGCCTGGTACAGTGCGACTGTCTCGATCACATTGAGAAGCTGGCGCTTGTATTCGTGGATGCGCTTGATCTGCACGTCGAACAGCGCGGTCGGATCAACCTTGATGCCGAGCCGCTCGCCGATCAGGCGGGCGAGCGCGGTCTTGTTGTGAAGCTTGACCGCGCGGAATTTGCGCTGGAATTCGACGTCGCTGGCGCGGGCTTCGATCAGGCTGAGCTGGGTAGGATCGTCGAGCACGGCGTCGCCGCAGGTCTCGCGCAACAAGTCTGTCAGCTTCGGGTTCGCCAGCATCAGCCAGCGGCGGAAGGTGATGCCGTTGGTCTTGTTGGTGATGCGGCCGGGATAAAGATGGTTGAGGTCGTGGAACACGGTCTCGCGCATCAGGTCCGAATGCATCGCCGAGACGCCGTTGATGCGGTGCGAGCCGACGAAGGCGAGCTGGCCCATGCGCACGCGCCGCCCGCTTCTCTCGTCAATCAGCGAGACCGAGGCACGGAAGTCAATGTCGCCGGGCGCGCGCGCTTCGGCGAGCGCGAGATGCTGCACGTTGATGCGGTAGATGATCTCGAGATGCCGCGGCAGCAGCCGCTCGAACAGCTCGACCGGCCAGGTCTCGAGCGCCTCGGGCAGCAGCGTGTGGTTGGTGTAGGATAGCGTAGCGACCGTGATCTTCCAGGCTTCGTCCCAGCGGAAATTGTGCAGGTCGACGAGGATGCGCATCAGCTCGGTGACGGCGAGGCTCGGATGGGTGTCGTTGAGCTGCACCGCGACCTTGCTCGACAGGCCGCGGAGTTGGCCGTCCGACGCAAGATGCCGCTTGATCAGATCCTGCAGCGAAGCCGAGACGAAGAAATATTCCTGGCGCAGCCGCAACTCGCGTCCCGCCGGACTCTCGTCGTTCGGATAGAGGAATTTGCAGATCGCTTCCGCGCGCGATTGCTCGGCGGTGGCGCTGACATAGTCGCCCTTGTTGAAGGCGTCGAGCTTCAACGGATCGGGCGAGCGCGCCGACCACAGTCGCAGCGCGTTGACGTGCTGACCGCGCCAGCCGACGATCGGCGTATCATAGGCGATCGCCTGCACGGTTTCGGACGGATGCCAGATCGCGCGGTCGCGGCCCTTGTCGTCGACATGCTCGATGCCGCCGCCGAAATTGATGTCATAGATTACTTCCGGCCGCTGCAATTCCCAGGGGTTGCCGAAGCCGAGCCATTCGTCCGGATATTCCTGCTGCCAGCCCTGATTGATGATCTGGCGGAACAGGCCGTAATCATAACGGATGCCGTATCCGATCGCGGGGATCGACAGCGTCGCCATGCTTTCCATGAAGCAGGCGGCGAGGCGGCCAAGGCCGCCATTGCCGAGCGCGGCGTCCGGCTCGCATTTGCGCAGTTCCGGCAGCGATACGCCGAGATCGCCGAGCGCGACCTCGAAGATCTTGAGAAGCCCCATATTGTTGAGCGCGTCGGTGAAGAGACGGCCGATCAAAAATTCGAGCGAGAGATAATAGACGCGCTTGCGCCCGGCATCGTAGCTGCGTTTCTCCGCGCTGAGCCAGCGATGCACGATACGGTCGCGCAGCGCCAGCGCCGCGGCCTGGTACCAGTCGTGCCTGGTCGCCATGCCCGCGTCCTTGCCGACGGCGAGGCGCAGCTTCGCCAGGATCGCGCCCTTGATCTCAGCCAGTGCGAGTTCGTCGATGGGCTGGCCGGGTGCGGGTGCGGGAAAATTGGGCTGGAACGATGAATCTTGCAAAGCCGTCACTTCCTGGTCGAAAGACTACTACTCACCCTACGCATCTTGGCACCGTACCGGAACCATCGCTGGCGCGGCCGTGCACTGCGCTGGCGTAAAATTATGCAAGGAACGGGCCGATTTGGGAACCCGGACGCCTACGGGGAAACGTGGATTTGGTGCTAGAATGGCGGCAGATTCAGCCATCAGTGTGGAGAAGACGTCCCATGAAGCCTCTGATGAGACTGCTGATCGAAATCGCCGCGGTCGCCTTCCTCGTCGTCTGCATCACCGCCTCCGGCGCAGCCTTCGCCGCCGGCAAGATGGGCCGCAGCGCCGACGGCCTGAATTGCGGCGTCACTCTCCCGCAAAACGCATCCCCGGCCACGCGCTGCGCCGCCATCAAGCGCCAATGCGGCGGCAAGTTTTATGCGAGCGCGTGTGGGGACAGGCTGATGTCGGCGGTGAATTGAGGGGAAGTGGCTCGCTAAAAAGCGCGACAATGCTTGGGGGAATGCTGCCACCACACGTCGTCCTGGCGGAAGCCAGGACCCATTGCCCCGCCTGTTAGATAAGGCTCGACCGATCATTCCAATCGGGATTTTCCTCCTCGATCAGCTTGATCTTCCAGTCCCGCTTCCAGAACTTCAGTTGCTTCTCGCGCGCGATCGCCTCCTGCGGTGTCGTGAACGCTTCGACGTGAACGAGGCGGAATATCTTGTACTTCTGCACGAACTTCGAGCCGCGACCCGAACGATGTAACTCAAGCCGCGCGCGGATGTCGTTGGTGACGCCGATATAGATCGTGCCGTGATGGCGGCTTGCGAGAATGTAGACGAAGTAGCTGCTCGCGCTCATGGCCCAACCTCGCAAAAGCAACGCTCACCGGGGTAATGGGTCCTGGCTTTCGCCAGGACGACGCTTCTCAAACAACGGCGCCTGGCATCAGAACAAATTAAGAACACTTTAGCAAGTCTTTGATATATCATTGTGATTCGGCGTGCGGCCGACACCATATCTAGCGACCGTCAGACTTTGCGAGGACTACATGTCCACCATCGCCTTCGATCAATTTGCCCTCACCAAGATCGCCGATTTCGCGCGCTCGCTATCGCGGCTGCATCAGGCGGCGCGGCGCTATGCCGTCGATGACGACCAGTTCGACCGCGAGTTCAATGCGGTGTGCCAGTCGATCTGGCGTTACACCATCGACGACGTCAGCGACGATTTGTTCTCGGCCGAGGACCATCTGTTCCTCGACACGCTGGACGAAGCGCATGCGCGCATCTTTGCAGCCGAGCAGGGTTATGACCTCGTCGACGATCAGGGCATGCTCACCGACTGGTGGGGCTTTTGCTGGATGATCTTGGCCGAAAAGCGCGGCCTGCTCACGGCGGACAACCGCGCTGCCGCGCGCGCGGCGATCGAGGAGAAATATCTGGCGGCGCCGAACGTGATCGGGGTGATCATCGGTAGGTAGTGCTCTCGCTCCTCATCCTGAGGAGCGCGCTTGCGCGCGTCTCGAAGGATGAAGGTCGAGCTGCCTGAGTCGGGCCTCTATGGTTCGAGACGGCGCTACGCGCCTCCTCACCATGAGGATCTCAATCCAGGCCCGCCCGCTTCGCCGGCTTCTGCGTCTTCGGCACCGTCACGTCAGGCAGCGTCTCGCGCACGATCTCCGCGGCGGGGGCATTCGCCGCGACCGTCTCTGCGCGCACCGGCGCCACCCTCATCTCGCCGAGGCGCGCGCGAACCTGCGCCGTGAGGCCGGGATAGGAGGCAACCGGGGTGAAGTCGGCAGCCTGGTCGTTACCGACGCGGATGCCGGTGTAGGCGACGAGGCCGTCGGTGGTGGCGATCACGTCGCCGGGTTTCAGCGACGAGTCCAGTGCCAGATCGACCGGAGCGAGGCCGACCGGCTCGCGGCCGTTGCAGGTGCAGTCGGCGCGCAGCGCCTTGCGATAGGCGAACGCATTCTCGCTGTCGGCGTAGCGCTCGCCGGTCTGCGACGCGGCGCCGTCGATCGAGGAGCCGAAATAGATTTTTGTCGTGCTGGCAGGACAGAATGCCTGACACATCTGCGCGGGCGAGGTGAGGCCGCGCATCAGCGGAAAATATTTGCCGTCGCAGCTGCGCACGCAGAATGCGGATCCCGAGCCGCCGGCCGCCGCCGATCGCGTCGGCGGCACGTATTGCGGGGATGCGGCGTTCTGCTGGCCGGTGAAGGGGTCGGTGTAGGAGCTCGCCTGTTGCGGCACCTCACGCTGCGGCCGCTGCTGCTGCATTCCGCCGAAGAAGAAGTCGAACAGGCCTTCGGCCGAAACCGGGGCCGGAGCCGCAAGCAGCGGTGCTGCCAGTGTGGCGGCGACAAGCATTACGCGCCGCCGCCGGCGCGCATGGGACATGACTGTACGCAAACCCTTACTCCACCCGACGCTACGCGACCGGCCGGGACCATTAGGTCTCAGCACATGATTCACCATAAAGCGGGATGGTAAATGAGCGGTTGAGGGCGAGGCTTCGTGCCCCGGATGCTGCGCTGCGCCCGGGACGGGGCACCCTTAAGCCTTCAAAAACTCCGAGGCCTTGTACAGCGAGCGGAACGGCAGGCCGGCCGCGCCAAATGTGTCGTCGGCGCCTTCCTCGCGGTCCACCATGGTCAGCACCAGCACCACTTCGGCGCCCGCCTCGCGCACGGATTCCACCGCTTTCAGCGCCGAGCCGCCGGTGGTGGTGACATCCTCGACGATGACGACGCGCTTGCCCTCGAGCGTCTCGCCCCTGGGCAGTCCCTCGATGACGAGCTTCGCGCCATGCTCCTTCGGCTTCTTGCGCACGAAGAAGGCCGCGATCGGATGGCCCTTGATCCAGGAGATCTGCGCCAGCGCGCCGGCCAGCGGCACCGCGCCCATCTCGAGCCCGCCGATGAAATCGAGCTGGTCGTCCTTCAGCGCTTCATAGGTCAGTTCGGCAAGCAGAGTGGCGCCCTCCGGATCGAGCATGGTCGGCTTGAGGTTGAAGTAGAAATCGCTCTTGCGGCCCGACGCGAGCGTCACCTCGCCGCGGCCGAAGGAGCGCCGGCGGATGATCTCGAACAGTCGGGCGCGGGAGGCGGATTTAGACACGGCGGGCCCTCGGGAGCGTTTTTGGAAGTGGCGGAATTTATCCGCGACGGACGCGACATTCCAGAGGGGGCTTCCCCCGTCAACAGGGATCGGCCATCCCGGCCCGCCGGTTGTGGGGGTGCAACCTTCTGGAGTAGGTGGATGCCAGATATCTCTTGGGCAGGAAACTGGGCCACGAAACTGGCCAAGGAAACTGCGCAAGGAAACGGGGCAAGGAAACGGGGCAAGGAAACGCGAAAAATGACCATCGAGCTGCACACCTGGAACACGCCGAACGGCCGCAAGATCTCGGTCGCGCTGGAGGAAATGGGGCTGCCCTACAAGGTGGTGCCGGTGAACATCGGCAAGGGCGAGCAGATGGCGCCGGATTTCCTGAAGCTCTCACCCAACAACAAGATTCCGGCGATCCTCGACCCCGAGGGGCCGGACGGCAAGCCCGTCAGCCTCTTCGAGTCCGGCGCGATCCTGCTTTATCTCGGCGAAAAGACCGGCAAATTCCTGCCGAAATCGCTGGCCGGCCGCATCCCGGTCTATGAATGGCTGATGTGGCAGATGGGCGGCTTCGGCCCGATGCCGGGCCAGGTGCACCATTTCATCGCGCTCGAGAACGAGCAGGACCGCGCCTACGGCCTCAAGCGCTACATGGCCGAGACGCGCCGGCTCTACGGCGTGCTCGACCGCCGGCTAGCGGACCGCGATTTCGTCGCCGGCGAGATATCGGTTGCCGATTTTGCCATCCTGGGCTGGGCATGGCGCCACCCTCGCCACAAGGTTGAGCTGGCCGATTTCCCCAACGTCAAGCGCTGGTACGAGGCCCTGATGGCCCGCCCGGCGGTGAAGCGGGGCATGGAGGCAAAGCTGGATTGATCTTCTCCCTCGCCCCGTTCTTACGGCTATCGGATTCACACATCGGCCATTCGCAGTGAGGCGCCAAATTTGATGCGCTGGAGGGCTTCGAGCCCCAAGCGCATGGTTTTTGGTCCCGGCTTGCC
>NZ_JADPKY010000052.1 GCF_023074185.1 Bradyrhizobium sp. 132
GTATTGGGCGGATTCAAACGGTCGTCGCAACACTCGGAGGTAGGAGGTTGCGATGAACGTTGTAAGGCGCCGATCGGCGCGGTCAGGACGAGCCCCATTGCCGTCGCCAGGACGGCCGTCTGTTGCAGGACGCGATGAACAGAACAACTTCTGGCGGGCGATTGCCGCGGGGCTAAGCAGCGAAGATGCTGCGCTGGAAGCCGGATTGTCACAACCTGTCGGAAGCAGATTATTCCGAAAGGCGGGCGGCATGCCACCAGCGATGTTCAGATCCTCGGCAAAGGCGCTCTCCGGGCGGTACCTCTCGTTGGTAGAGCGCGAGGAGATCGCACTCCTCAAGGTGCAGGGCCATTCCATGCACGAGATTGGACGTCGCCTGGGGCGGGCTGCTTCGACAGTCTCCCGTGAACTGCGGCGCAACGCGGCCACCCGCGGCGGCGGGTTGGAATATCGGGCAACAACTGCCCAATGGCATGCGGATCGAGCCGCCCGCCGGCCCAAGCCGACCAAGCTTGCGCTCAATGCAACCTTGCGCACTTATGTAGAGGAGAGACTTGCTGGCGGCGTCGTAGCCCCGAGTGGCGCGCTCGTTCTTGGTCCCGCCGTTCCGTGGAAGGGCCGCCGGCATGGGCCGCGCAAGGATCGGCGATGGGCCAAAGCCTGGAGCCCTGAGCAGATTGCCCGACGCTTGCCGATCGACTTCCCGGACGACAAGACGATGCGCATCAGTCACGAAGCTATCTATCAAGCTCTCTTCGTTCAGGGCCGTGGGGCGCTGCGCCGCGAGCTGACGGCCTGCTTGCGAACAGGACGTGTATTACGGATGCCCAGGGCGCGCGTACGCAGGCGAGGCAAGGGCTTTGTCTCGCCGGAGATCATGATCAGCGAGCGCCCTGCTGAAGCTGCCGATCGAGCAGTGCCGGGACATTGGGAGGGAGACCTCATCCTCGGTCTTGGCAGCTCGGCAATCGGCACGCTGGTCGAGCGCACGACGCGCTTCACGATGCTATTGCACCTTCCCCGGTTAGCGGGGCATGGCGAAGCTCCGCGCGCGAAGAACGGACCTGCGCTCGCGGGACACGGGGCCGAAGCCGTGCGCGACGCGATCACGCGCACCATCATCACTTTGCCCGAAGAGCTGCGCCGCTCGCTAACCTGGGATCAGGGAGCCGAAATGGCTCAGCACGATCGTCTCAAGATCGATGCGGGTATCCAGGTCTACTTCTGCGACCCGCAAAGCCCTTGGCAGCGTGGCACCAACGAGAACACCAACGGTTTGTTGCGGCAGTACTTCCCGAAAGGCACAGACCTGAGCATCCATAGCGCCGAGGAGATATCCGCTGTGGCAGCGGCCCTCAATGCCCGACCGAGAAAGACACTAGGCTGGAAAACGCCGGCGGAGGCGCTTGACGAATTGCTGTTATGAGTGAAAAAACTGGTGTTGCGACGACCGTTTGAATCCGCCTTGGCTGCC
>NZ_JADPKY010000011.1 GCF_023074185.1 Bradyrhizobium sp. 132
GGCGGATTCAAACGGTCGTCGCAACACCAATTGTTTTCACTCATGACAGTAATTCGTCAAGCGCTTCTGCCGGCGTTTTCCAGCCCAGTGTCTTTCTCGGTCGGGCATTGAGGGCCGCTGCTACAGCGGATATCTCGTCGGCGCTGTGGATGCTCAGGTCTGTGCCTTTCGGAAAGTACTGCCGCAGCAACCCGTTGGTGTTCTCGTTAGTGCCGCGCTGCCAAGGGCTTTGCGGGTCGCAGAAGTAGACCTGGATACCCGCATCGATCTTGAGGCGGTCGTGCTGAGCCATTTCGGCTCCTTGATCCCAAGTCAGCGTGCGACGTAGTTCTTCGGGCAAAGTGATGATGGTGCGCGAGATCGCGTCACGCACGGCTTCCGCCCCGTGTCCCGCAAGCGCAGGTCCGTTCTTCTTGCGCGGAGCTTCGCCATGACCCGCCAACCGGGGAAGGTGCAATAGCATTGTGAAACGCGTCGTGCGTTCGACCAACGTGCCGATCGCCGAGCTGCCAAGACCGAGGATGAGGTCTCCCTCCCAATGTCCCGGCACGGCTCGATCGGCCGCTTCAGCGGGGCGCTCACTGATCATGATCTCCGGCGAGACAAAGCCCTTGCCCCGCCTGCGTACGCGCCCCCTGGGCACGCGCAACACGCGGCCGGTTCGCAAGCAGGCGGTCAGTTCGCTGCGTAGTATACCGCGGCCCTGAACGAAGAGAGCCTGATAGATGGCTTCGTGGCTGATGCGCATCGTCTTGTCGTCCGGGAAGTCGATCGGCAAGCGTCGGGCAATCTGCTCAGGGCTCCATGCTTTGGCCCATCGTCGATCCTTTCGCCGGCCGTGCCGGCGGCCGTTCCACCGAACGGCGGGGCCAGCAACACAAGCTCCGCTCGGGGCTACGACCCTGCCGGCAAGTCTCTCCTCCACATAAGTCCGCAAGGCTGCGTTGGGCGCAAGCTTGGTCGGCTTGGGCCGGCGGGCAGATCGGTCTGCATGCCATTGGGCAGTTGTTGCCCGATAATCCAACCCGCCGCCGCGGGTGGCCGCGTTCCGCCGCAGTTCACGGGAGACCGTCGAAGCAGCCCGCCCCAAGCGGCGCCCAATCTCCCGTATGGAATGGCCCTGCACCTTTAGAAGGGCGATTTCCTCGCGTTCAGCCAATGAAAGGTAGCGCCCGGAGAGAGGCTTGGCCGAAGATCTGAACATCGATGGTGGCATGCCGCCTGCCTTTCCGAACAATCTGCTTCCGACAGGTTGCGATAATCCGGCCTCAAACGCAGCATCTTCGCTGCTCTGCCCTGTGGCAATCGCCTTCCAAAATCTATTCTGTTCATCGCGTCCTGCAGCAGAAGGCCGGCCTGGCGATGGCAATGGCGCTCGTCCTGACCGCCCCGAACGTCGACTTACAACTTTCATCGCAACCTCCAACTTCAGGGTGTTGCGACGACCGTTTGAATCCGCC
>NZ_JADPKY010000010.1 GCF_023074185.1 Bradyrhizobium sp. 132
TCGAATTCACACATATTGCGGAGGAATTTGATTGCTGATTCCGTGAGTTGAGTGATGATTCGCGGGAGCGAGCGATGTCTGGGATGGATTACGGTCTGGGTCGGTTTGGCGACGCGCGGCTGGAAAAAGGGGGGCGCATTTGCATGCGGCGCTTGTTGCACGGCCGGGCTCGTGCATCCGTCAGCTGGCGCAACGCAACCGCGCGCGTGAGATTCAGTTCACGCGCTTTCTTCGCAACGATGCAGTGACGGCAGAAGAGATCGCCGGCTGCGCGGGAGAACGCACGGCGGGGCGTGCGAGAGGCCGTGATGTGGTCGTGGCGCAGGATACGAGCGAGCTTTCGCTGGGCGGGCAGCGGGCGAAAGCGAATGGCTACGGACCGGTTGGGAAAGGCGGGGCGCTGCGTGGCCTGTTGCTGCATGCAGCTCTGGCGATCGATGCCGGCAACGGTGGGGTGATCGGCCTTGTTGATGCGAAGGTATGGAACCGCACGGGCGGCAAGGCCAAGCATCGACGGTCGCGGACAACGAAACAGAAGGAATCACAACGCTGGCTCGATAGCACGAGGCGCGCGGCGGAGGTTCTGACGGAGGCTGCGACCATCACGGTGGTATCGGACCGGGAAAGCGACATCTACGCGCACTTCGCGTTCCGTCCGTCACGGGCACATCTGATCGTGCGGGCATGCCAGAACCGGCGGATCGAGACGGGCGAGGAGGAGCAGCAGATTGATTTGCTGTTCTCTCATATCGATAGCCTGCCCGAAGCAGGTCGGCTCAAAGTCAACGTCCCCGCGGCTCCGGGACGCAAGGCACGCAGCAGCGAGCTGGCAGTCCGCTTCTCGCCTGTCGCCCTGTGCAAGCCATTGCATGGTGCGGCCGATCTGCCCGAGGCCGTCACCTTGACCATGGTCGATGTGCGCGAGACATCGACAGTGGAGGGCGGCAAGCCGATCCATTGGCGGCTGCTGACGACCCATCCGGTCACAAACCTGGTCGAAGCGCGTCGTATCGTCGATCTCTATCGAATGCGCTGGGTCATCGAAGAATACTTCCACACGCAGAAGACCGGGGGCTTCGATATCGAGGCAGCTGACATCAGCGATCCCGAGGTCATGATCAGGTTCGCCACTGCCGTCGCCGTCGCGGCCGTATCGGTGATGCAACTGGTCAAGGCACGCGACGGCACTACCGGCCAGACCCTGCTTGAAGTCTTCGAGCCTGCCGATCAATCCATCATCGAGGCCGTCTCGGCAAAGCTGGAAGGCAAGACCGAACGGCAAAAGAATGCGCACCCAAAGGGTTCGCTCGCCTTCGCTGCCTGGGTCATTGCCCGCTTAGGCGGATGGGACGGCTACTATGGCAAGCCGGGACCAAAAACCATGCGCTTGGGGCTCGAAGCCCTCCAGCGCATCAAATTTGGCGCCTCACTGCGAATGGCCGATGTGTGAATCCGATAG
>NZ_JADPKY010000131.1 GCF_023074185.1 Bradyrhizobium sp. 132
CGCTCGTCGGCACGAAGTTCTGGGCTCACAGAGATCAATCCGCCCTGCCCGCACTTTCGCGCCCGACGCTGCCGCGTCCACCGCAAGCCCGGCTCTACGACCATCACGACACATGGTCGCCCCTCAAGGGTGAGCCGGGATGGGCGACACATACGTCAAAACCGAATTTCGGTAAACGGAACCTTTTTCCCGGAGAGGATTGACGCACCCGCGACACAGGTCGCGCAATGAGACGCCTCGCGCAGAAGCAACAAGGGGCGATGCAAAACACCGCCCCTTGGCGCGATAGAGACTGCGGCGAAGACAGGCGCCTAATACGGTTGATAATAGCCACGTGGACCATAGTAGGGACCGCCGCCGTAATATCCCTGGCCGCCGTAATAAGGACCGGGGCCGTAATTATAGCGGTCCTCGTAGTACTCCTGGCGCCTGCTCTCCGCGATAGCGCCGCCGATCAGTCCTGCCGCCACGCCCATGAAGGCGAGGCCTGCAGCGTTCGGACCTCGTCGATAATAGCGGTGGCGGCGAGCAGCGCTGAAATCGGTGGCAGCCGGAGCGGCCGGGCCCGCTGCAGCGGCCTTGGGCGCGGGCGAGGTGGCAGCCGAAGGCGTGATAGAGGCCGTAATCAGAACAAGACTTGCGAAAGCTGCCAACACAAGGTTGCGGCTGGTTGCAGAAATCATCGGTCCCTTATTCATCTTGACCTTCCTCTGCTCGCTCAAAGCGACATAATCAAACGAGACATGATGCGCAAACCACTGAAATGGTTTCCTGATCGCGGCAATCTGTCACGCTTTGAACGATTGTAAACCGACGACCAAATCAATCTTGAACCATCCAACATGAGCGGATAATGAACAGCCGCGCCGTTTTTTTCGGTCGCCGTAAGCGTTTTACGTGAACCAACGCATCAACCGACGCCGTCGGGATCGATGCCATTTTCAGGTTCACCGTGACTGACCCGTCCTATTCCAAAGAGAAATCAGATGATTGCGGTTCGCAAACTGCCGGCGCGCTATGCGCCGATCGTGATGCCATTCGTGCTGTCCATCCTCATGACAGCCGTGGTGTCGGTCATTTCCACGCTTCGGAGCCTCGGCGCAACGCCGGCGTTCCTCGCGACGTGGCCGGGCGCCTGGGGGCTGTCATGGCTCGTCGCCTTTCCGACGCTGCTGATGGTGCTGCCACTGGTCCGCCGGATCGTGGCTAGCGTCGTCGCGGCTCCCTCCCAACCGGGCCGATAGAAGGCGCGGACGGCGGCGCATGACGCACGCCGTCCCGCTTTCGCGTGTCCTTACGATAGCGCGCCGAGCACGCCGCGCGTCGCCTTGTCGATCTCCTCGACATAGCGGCGTCGGACGAACGTCTCGGTGAGGAAGCCGACCACCTTGCGGCTGTCGGTGGAATCGACCACCGCGAGCATCTCGGCTTCCGCTTCGTCGAACACCGCCATCGCCGATTTCACGTTCATTTCCGGGATCAGCACGATCTCGGTCAGGCGGGCGAGCTCGATCACCTGGATCTCGTCGGCGATGGTGTCGAGGTCGCCGGAGAACAAATCGGGCAGCAGGACCAGCCCGACATATTCGTCCGCATTGTTGACGATGACGATACCGGGACGCGATCCCAGCGGGAATTCGCCGCGGACCGCCGCGATGGTCGTAGTCGACGGCACCTTGCCGACGTCGGAGCGCATCAGCCGCTCGACGGTGAGGTTGCGCAGCCAGCCGACATCGTTGGCGCTGCGGATGGTCTCGCCACGCAGATGCAGGCGCCAGGTCGAGAAGGAGTGTCCGAACATGAAGCGGACGCAGATCGAGGTGACGATGCAGCCGGCGAGCACCACGGCGGTGACGTCGACGTTGCGGGTCATCTCGAGCACGAGGAACGACATGGTCAAGGGACCGCCGACGATGGCGACGCCGAGCGTCGCCATGCCGGTCAGCATCGCGACCAGGGGGTCGATCACGAAGTTCGGGCTGATCAGCAACAGCACCGCGGAAAAGAACTTTCCGATCAGGCTGCCGACAAATAGCGAGGCAAAGAACAGCCCACCGCGGAAGCCCGAGGCGAGCGAGATCAGGCAGGCCGTCACCTTCAAGGCGATGATCAGCGCGATCAGGCCGATCGTCATGTCGTGAAAGAGATCGAGCACCATGGCGCCGTGGCCGGCCGCCAGCACCTGCGGTGTGACGATCGCAAAGCCGCCGACGATGAGGCCGCCGATCACCGGGCGCAGCCAGATCGGCATCCATTTGACCAGGCGCTCGAACATCGAGGACGAGCGCATCACGGCGATGCCGACGCCGCTGGTGACGAGTGCAAGCCCGATCAACGCGATATATTGCTCGACGCCGACAGCGCTGACCTTCGGTATTTCGAGCGAGTACGGTGCGCCGCCGAGCCATTGCGCGGTCAAGGCGCCGGCGAGCGAGGCCGCCAGGATCGGGGCGGCGCTGCCGACCGAATAGACGCCGACAATCAGCTCGCAGGCGTAGAAGGCCCCGGTGATCGGTGCACCGAACGCCGCCGCGATCGCAGCGGCAGCGCCGCAGCCGACGATCAGGCGCAGATCGTTGCGGCGCAGATTGAAGAACTTGCCGAACAGCGAGGCGATACCCGAGCCGATCTGGGTATAGCCGGCCTCGAGACCGACGGATGCGCCGCAGCCGTTCGAGATCAGCGTCTGGCTCGACACCACCAGGCTGTCGCGCATCGACAGATTGCCGCCGCGCAGCGCGTTCGCCTCGATCGGGTCGACCGCGTTGGAGATCTTCCACCGCCGCCGCCACCACTCCATGATACCGAGCGCCAGCCCGCCCAGCGCAGGCGCGATCAGCGCGGCCCAGGGGCTGACGCGCGCGTTGGCGGAAAGGCGGACGTCGATGGGAATGCCGTAGATCACCATATGAGCAATCTGCGCAATCTCGGCCATCAGCGTCACGACGGCGCCGGCAAGCGTGCCGATCACGAGGGCGAGCGGGATCAGATAGAATTCGTTGCTGCGCAGCAGCGCCCGCAGCCGAACCATGACGCGGTTCGTCCCCTTGCGATCGGTGAGATGTCTGATCCGAAGGAACACTCTCTGTCCGCCCTACTCTTC
Organism: Bradyrhizobium sp. 132; assembly: GCF_023074185.1. GTDB lineage: Bacteria > Pseudomonadota > Alphaproteobacteria > Rhizobiales > Xanthobacteraceae > Bradyrhizobium. Next base: position 3,104 of record NZ_JADPKY010000131.1, read on the forward strand.
CGACATGCCGTAACCGGACATGCGCTGGCGGACCCGCTCGATCTCGGCGCTCGAAAGCAGCGGCGGCGCTCCGATCTGGAGGCAGCCGTGATATTGGCGCGCCAGTGTCTCCACCTCGACCGCGAGCCACATCGCCTTGTCCAGCGACTTGCCGACCGCGATCATGCCGTGATGGTCGAGCAGGCAGGCGAGCCGATCCTCCAGCGCCCGCACCGCATGTTCCGAGAGCTCGACCGTTCCGAAGGTGGCATAGGGCGCGCAGCGGATGCTGTCTCCGCCGGCGGCTGCGATCATGTAGTGCACGGGCGGGATCTCCATGCCCATGATCGCGAGGATGGTGCAATAGGTCGGATGAGCGTGGACGACGGCGTTGACGTCCTGCCGGGCCTTCAGGATGTCGAGGTGGAAGCGCCACTCGCTGGACGGCTTCTGACTGGGCGCATGTGAGCCGTCCATCGCCATGAAGACGATCTGGTCCGGCGTCATGGCGTCATAGGGCACGCTGGTCGGTGTGATCAGAAGCCCGTCCACATGGCGGACGCTGATATTGCCCGAGGTGCCCTGGTTGATGCCGAGCGCATTCATGCGGCGGCAGGCGCCGATGATGGCCTGTCTCTTGTCGAGCTCGTCCGCTGTCATCGAGATATCGAATTCCTGACGATGGGCGCTTGTTAGACGGGGAGTACGTCAAAGCAATGTGGCAGCGCAAGAGAAAGCAGACCGGATCGCCCGCGATCGCACCGGCGCTCTCGCCGCATCGTGAAATACTCATGAAAATCAACGCATTAACAGATTGTCACAGCCCTACGGCAAGCTCGGCCGGACGGCGGCGATCCCGTTGATCACGAACTGCACCGAATAGGCCGCGAGCAGCATGCCGAGCACCCGCGAAAGCACGGCGTTGCCGGTGCGCCCAAGGGTGCGCGCGATCATGTTCGCGGAGGCAAAGCAGAGCATGCAGATGAGGCAGACGCAGAGCACGACCGCGATGATGATCGCGAGCCTCGCCCCGTAGCCGGCATCGCCCGAAAGCAGCAGCGTGGTCGCGATCGCGCCGGGACCGGCCATCATCGGGATCGCCAGTGGGAATACCGCGACGTCGAAGGCATGCTCTGACGTCGCCTTGTCGGCCTCGCGGGCCTCGCGATGCGGACGGTCGCCGAAGATCATCTGGTAGGACACGCCGAACAGCAGCAGCCCGCCGGCGATCTGGAAGGCGGGGATGCCGATCCCGAGCTGGCGCAGGAGCCAGTTTCCGATCAGCGCGATCACCACCAGGATCGACGCCGCAATCAGCGGCGCGCGCAGCGCGATGGTGCGTTTGGTCTTGTCGGGCATGCCGCCGGTCGCGGCGAGGAAAGCCGGCGCAAGGCCCACGGGATCGACCACGAGCAACAGCGTCACGAAGGCCGACAGGGTGAAGTCGATCATGTCTCGGTGGGCTCCCTGGACGCAGGAACGATGGCTGGCGGACTGACTTAGCCCGGCAGAACCGCTTTGAAAATCACCGGAGATGCACAATGAGTGACAGTGGAATTGGAATGTTGCTGGGCCACCTCTCGGCCAATTTGCTCTGGCTCTGGTTCATCGGAGCCTTCCTGCTCGGTGCAGTTCTCGTCTATGGCGTGTCGAAATCGGGACGCCTGCGGCGCAGCGAGCGCGCACAGCTCGACCGCAACACTGAGGCGCGGCAGCAGCAGGAAGATCCTCATAAGCGCCCGACCTGAACGATCGCCGTGAGCGCAGGTTGCAGTTTGGAACTTTCGTTCTCGCAAAGGTTTTGATCGCCTGAGGATTGAGGAAGGCGATGCCTTTCCCGTGTCACCTCAAGAGGAGGATCTATGGCCAAACGAGCAAAGAAACGTACAACCAAGAAGACCGCGGCGCGGCGCCCGCGTCAGGCGCCGAAGATGTTGAGCGACTTGTTCCTGGAGACGCTGAAGGACATCTATTTCGCCGAGAACAAGATCATCAAGACCTTGCCCAAGATGGCCAAGGCTGCCAATTCGAAGCAGCTCGCGGCGGCTTTCAACAAGCATCTGCGCGAGACGCAGGGCCAGGTCAAACGTCTGGACCAGATCTTCAAGATGCTGGGCAAGCCGCCCCGCGGCAAGCCTTGCGAAGCGATCAACGGCATTACCGACGAAGGCGCCGAGATCATGAAGGAGTTCAAGAACGCTCCTGCGCTCGACGCCGGCCTGCTCGCAGCGGCGCAGGCGGTCGAGCACTATGAAATCTCCCGCTACGGCACCTTGCGCACCTGGGCCGAGGAGCTCGGCATGCAGGACGCAGCAAGATTGCTGCAGGCGACGCTGGACGAGGAAGAGGCGACCGACCACGCCCTGACCGAGCTCGCCACTTCCGTGATCAACCTCGAAGCGGAAGAGGAATACCGCAAAGCGGCCTGAGCCGCTCACGCCTGACAACGCAACGCCGCGGCCCGGAAGGCCGCGGCGCTTGTCTGTTCGGATCGCACGATCCGCATGGCACGTCCGCGCCGCCGGGCTGGAATTCCCGGGAACCAGCCCCATATGCAGCATTCCCCACCGCCGAGCCTGCATCATGCAACCCAAAAATCCCCTCGACTGGATGCTGTCCGAAGCCCTGGACCAGCTGACCCGCGCCGAACGGCTGCGTCAGCAGTTCGGCCGCCAGGAGGCCTGCTGGGAGCCGCCGATCGACGTGCTCGAAACCGAGCATGAGCTGCTGATCCTGGTCGCGCTTCCCGGCGTCAATCCCGACAATGTCGAGACTGTCATCCATGACGGCGTGCTCGTCATCTCCGGCCAGCGCACCCTTCCGCCGGAGCTTCGCAACGCCCGCATCCACCGGCTCGAGCTGCCGCAGGGCCGCTTCGAGCGGCGCATCGTGCTTCCCATTGGCCGCTACGCCATCAGCCGCTTCGTGATGGACGGCTGCGTCGCATTGCGCCTCGCCAAATCTTGAGGTCGATCATGGCCACCGAGCAAATGAATACCGCACAGACCAATCCGCAAGACACTTCCGACGTGAAGATTCCCGAAGACGCGCTGATCATCATCGCCGTGCGCGACATGGTGCTGTTTCCTGGCGCCATCGGGCCGATCGCGATCGCACGGCCGAAGTCGATCGCCGCCGCACAGCAGGCGCTGCGCGAGCAGCGGCCGATCGGCATCGTCCTGCAGCGCAGCCCCGAGACCGACGAGCCCGGGCCGGACGACCTCTACCGGGTCGCGACCATCGCCAACATCGTGCGCTACATCACCGCGCCCGACGGCACCCATCACATCGTCTGCCAGGGCGTGCAGCGCGCGCGCATCCTCGACTTCCTGCCGGGGACGCCGTTCCCGGCCGCGCGGATCCAGCAGATTCCGGAGCCGACTGCGAACTCGCCCGAGATCGAGGCGCGCGCGCTGAACCTGCAGCGCCTGGCCATCGAGGCCATCGAACTGCTGCCGCAGGCGCCGCCGGAGCTGGTCGCGATGTTCCAGAGCACCACCGCGCCCGGCGCGCTGGCCGACCTGGCGACCTCGTTCATGGACATCAAGGCGCAGGACAAGCAGGAGGTTTTGGAGACCATCGACCTCGCTTTGCGTGTCGAGAAGGTGTCGAAGCATCTGGCCGAACGGCTGGAGGTGCTACGCATCAGCAATGAAATCGGCCAGCAGACCCGCGCCAGCTTCGACGAACGGCAGCGCGAGGCGATCCTGCGCGAGCAGATGGCGACCATCCAGCGCCAGCTCGGCGAAGGCGACGGCAAGGCGGCCGAGGTCGCCGAGCTGACCGCTGCCATCGCCAAGGCCAACATGCCGCCCGAGGCGGATGCTCATGCGAAGAAGGAGCTGCGGCGCTACGAGCGCATGCCGGAGGCCGCCGGCGAAGCCGGCATGGTCCGTACCTATTTGGACTGGCTGATCGAGCTGCCCTGGGCGCTGCCCGCGGAGAAGCCGATCGACATCAAGGAAGCGCGCCGCATCCTCGACGCTGATCACTTTGGCCTGGAGAAGATCAAGACCCGGATCATCGAATACCTGGCGGTGCGCAAGCTCGCGCCGCAAGGCAAGGCGCCGATCCTGTGCTTCGTCGGGCCGCCCGGCGTCGGCAAGACCTCGCTCGGCCAATCCATCGCACGCGCGATGGATCGCCCCTTCGTGCGCGTCAGCCTCGGCGGCGTGCATGACGAGGCCGAGATCCGCGGCCACCGGCGCACCTATATCGGCGCGCTGCCCGGCAACATCATCCAGGGCATCAAGAAGGCCGGCACGCGGAACTGCGTCATGATGCTGGACGAGATCGACAAGATGGGCCGCGGCGTGCAGGGCGATCCTTCGGCTGCGATGCTGGAGGTGCTCGACCCCGAGCAGAACGGGACGTTCCGGGACAATTACCTGGGCGTGCCCTTCGACCTGTCGCGCGTGGTCTTCATCGCGACCGCCAACATGCTGGACCAGATCCCGAGTCCGCTGCTGGACCGCATGGAGCTGATCAGCCTCGCCGGCTACACCCAGGAAGAGAAGCTGGAAATCGCGCGGCGCTATCTGGTGCGGCGGCAGCTCGAGGCGAATGGCCTGACCGCCGAGCAGGCCGAGATCGAGCCGGAGGCGCTGAAGCTGGTGGTCAAGGGCTACACCCGCGAAGCCGGCGTGCGTAATCTCGAGCGCGAGATCGGCAAACTGTTTCGGCACGCCGCGGTGCAGGTCGCCGAGGGCACGGCTGTAAGGGTCGTCGTGACGCCGAAGGACATCGGCACCGTGCTCGGCCAGCCGCGCTTCGAGGGCGAGATCGCGCAGCGCACCAGCATTCCAGGTGTGGCCACCGGTCTTGCCTGGACGCCAGTCGGCGGCGACATCCTGTTCATCGAGGCTTCGCGCGTATCGGGCCGTGGCGGGATGATCCTGACCGGTCAGCTCGGCGAGGTCATGCGCGAGAGCGTGCAGGCTGCGATGACGCTGGTGAAGAGCAAAGCCTCGCAGCTCGGCATCGATCCGCAGCTGTTCGAGAAGAGCGACATCCACGTTCACGTGCCCGCAGGCGCGACCCCGAAGGACGGGCCGAGCGCGGGCGTTGCGATGTTCACGGCGCTGACGTCCCTGCTCACCAACCGCACGGTGCGCAGCGACACCGCCATGACCGGCGAGATCTCGCTGCGCGGCCTGGTGCTGCCGGTCGGCGGCATCAAGGAGAAGGTGGTGGCGGCCGCGGCTGCGGGCCTGAAGCGGGTGATGCTGCCGGCGCGCAATAAGCGGGACTACGACGAAATCCCGCAGAGCGCGCGGGACAACCTCGAATTCATCTGGCTGGAGCGCGTCGACGAGGCCATCGCCGCGGCGCTCGAGCCGGCCGACGCCAAGATCGAAGCGGCGGAGTGAATGCGATGAAGAAACTGCTGGGAAGAGCAAAGCGATCGCGGAAGACGCAGCGGCTACGCCAGTTGCTCGATCGCGCCATCGACGGGGTTCGCGATGCGCTGGCGGCGCCAGGACCGCGGCTTCAGCCGGTCCCGGTCCGGGTGAAGCGCCGCAAGGGTTGAGCCCTCCGTCTCAAGTCCTCGCGGCAGCCCCAAACAAAAGGCCCCCTCGCTCGAGGGGGCCTTTGCGCTATTAGCCCACGGCGTCCTTGGCCGCCTTGACCGGGCGGGCACGGACGATCTTCCGGGCCGGCTTGGCCTTGAACATCATCTCTTCACCCGTGAACGGGTTGGTGCCCTTGCGCGCCTTGGTGGCGGGCTTCTTGATGACCACGAATTTGGCGAAGCCCGGCACCAGGAACAGGCCGTTCTTCTTGAGCTCCTTGTGGCCGACTTCCGTCAGCGTCTCCATGACGCTCTTGACGTCGCGCTTGGAAAGCTCGGTGGTGGTCGCAATCTTTTCGATCAGCTGCGATTTGGACATTTGGGTTGGCATCGTGTCTCCTCTGATTCGTTGGCGGCTGCATATTAGACCAACCGGCGAAGGCCTATAGCCTTCTGCACAGTTTTGTCGCGGTTTTACGGGCTTTTTTGGCCCTCTGTGGCAAAAAACCCTGCATTTTAGCCACTTCCAGTGCGGAAGGAGCCTCGGGCAGCGGATTCTACCTTGTTTCAAAGGCCCGCACGCAGCCTTGCTAAAGCTGATTCGATGCTTTCGACAAGCGACGACCGGCCTCTTTGTGGAAGGCCGGTCGCGATTCACCCTAGAAAATAAGGCTAGACGCGCTCGATGATGACGGCCGGGGCCATGCCGCCGGCCGCGCACATGGTGACGAGACCGCGCTTGAGGCCGCGCCGTTCGAGCTCGTCCAGCACGGTGCCGATCAGGATCGAGCCCGTGGCGCCGATGGGATGGCCGAGTGCGATCGAGCCGCCATTGACGTTCACTTTGGCACGGTCGAGCTTGAGGTCGCGGATGTATTTTTCCGCAACCACGGCAAAGGCCTCGTTGATCTCGAACAGGTCGATGTCGTCCATGGTCAGTCCCGCCTTCCAGCACCTTGCGCGTCGCCGGCACCGGCGCGTTCAGCATCAGGGTCGGCGAGTCCCCCATGTTGGCCATCGCAACCACACGGGCGCGCGGCTTGAGCCCATGCGCCTTCGCGTAAGCAGGCGACGCGAGAAGGATTGCGGCCGCGCCATCGACGACACCGGACGAGTTGCCGGCATGGTGCATGAAGTCGATGTCGAGGTCGGGGTACTTCTGCAGGATGAGACCGCGATACGTCGTGCCCTTGTCGTCGATCGCATAGTCAGCAATGGCGGGGAATGCCGGCTTGAGCGCGCTCAACCCTTCCATCGTGGTCTGCGGCCGCGGATATTCTTCATGATCGAGCGCGAGGCTGCCGTCCTCACGATGCACCGGAACGAGGCTCTTCCTGAAGTGGCCGTTCGCCATCGCATGTGCTGCGCGCTTCTGGCTTTCGAGCCCGAGTGCGTTGACGTCCCTCCGCGTGATGCCTTCCATGGTCGCGATCGCGTCGGCGCAGACGCCCTGATGCGACTGCGGATGCCGCGCACGCAGGCGCAGATTACCGCTATCCATCATCATCGGACCGCCGCCGCGACGTCCTTCCATCGACATCATCTCGCAACCGCCGGCAATGACGAGGTCTTCCGCACCCGCCATGATCGAGCTTGCGGCCATGTTGACGCTGGTGATGCCGGAGCCGCAGAAGCGGTCGAGCGTCACGGCGCTCGCGCGCACGTCGTAGCCGGCATCCCGCCCCGACATGCGGCCGAGATCGCCGCCTTGCGTCGCGACCTGCGCGCTGCAGCCCCAGATGATGTCGTCGACGTCGGCTGTGTCGATCCCGGTGCGCTCGGCGAGCGCGCGCAGCACAGTTGCACCCAGCTGCTGCGGATGGATGCCCGAGAGCGCCCCCTTGCCGGCCTTGCCGACGCCGCGCGGGGTCCGGCAGGCATCGATGATGAGTGCGTCGGTCATTGGCGTTGTCCTCTTTTTGAATGGTTAGAGGCGTTTTGAATCAGGGGGCGAATGGAGTCAATGCGCGCTACCGGAACCCCTCGCCCCACCCCCGTCAGCGCCAGCCAAGTTCGTCGCGCCCCCGCAAGACGGGGCGAGGGAGAGCAATCACGCCCCCGCCGCGTTCTTCGCGATAACGTTGCGATAGAAACTGGCGCTGAGTTTCGGCGTACGGACCTGCGTGTCGAAATTGACGTGGTAGAGCCCAAAGCGCTTGTTGAGCCCGAACACCCATTCAAAGTTGTCCATCAGGCTCCAGAGGAAGTAGCCGCGCACCGGTACGCCTTCTGCGGTGGCGCGCTGAAGCTGGGCGAGATAGTTGCGCAAAAACATGATGCGGTCGGTGTCGTAGATCTTGCCGTCGGGCGTCACGACGTCTTCGCCGGAGGTGCCGTTCTCGCTGATATAGATCGCATCGGTCTTCCAGATTTTTGCAGCGAGCTTCGGCACCCAGTAGAGCGTCTCCGGGCCGACGCGCAGCCAGTCCGAATTCATGTGCGGGAACGATTTCGGGATCGGCAGTGGCATGAAGCCCGCGCCCTGGTCGGAGGCCACCACATAGTTCTGCGGCGCGTAGATGTTGAGGCCGAGGAAATCGACCGGCGAAGAGATGATCTTCAGCTCGGCATCGGTGTATTTCGGCGCGTCGCGCCCGGCGAACTTCAGGAAGGCGTCGGTGTACTGGCCCGTCATGATGACGTTGAGATAGCCGGCGTTCATCTCGCGCAGCGCGATCTCGGCGGCGCGGACGTTCTCGGGCGTGTCGATCGCAGGCGCGCAGGCATCGATGTTCTCGGCCGGCCCGACCCGGGTGCCGCGGCGGCCATAGGCGCGTACCGCCTGCACCGCGAGCCCATGCGCGAGCGCACTGTTGTGCCTGATCTGGTTGACCTCGGCTTGCGGCAGCGTCAGGCCCGGCGCATCGATGCCGATGCCGTATCCGAAATAGACGAAGCGGCCGCTCTCGTTCAGCGTGAACACGTTCTTGACGCGATCGGTGAGATGCTCGGCGACATAGGCTGCGTAGTCACCGAAGATCTTGCAGGTCTCCGTCGAGCGCCAGCCGCCGAAACGATCCTGAAGCGATTGCGGCAGGTCCCAATGATAGAGCGTCAGCCACGGCTCGATGCCGTTTTTGAGGAGCTCATCGACCAGGCGATTGTAGAAGTCGAGCCCCTTCGGATTCGGCTGGCCGTCGCCGTCCGGAAACACCCGCGGCCAGGCCACCGAGAAGCGATAGGCCTTGCAGCCAAGCTCCTTGATGAGCGCGATGTCCTCCTTGTACCGGTGATAATGCTCGTTGGCGCGGTCGCCGGTAGAGCCGTCCTCGATCTTGCCGGGGATACGGACGAACTTGTCCCAGATCGAGGGACCCCGCCCGTCCTCGTTGACCGCACCCTCGACCTGATAGGACGAGGTCGCCGTGCCCCAGAGGAAGCCCGCGGGAAAGCCGTCCATGCCTCGCGGCGCCGGTGCCCGCTTGATCTCGGCGGCCTCCAGAGGATTTGCCAGCCCGGCCGCGGACAATCCCGCGATTTTCGCGAACTGGCGACGCGAGACCTTGTCCGACATTGATGTTGCTCCGGGGTGATGCTCTTGCCGCGGCACCATGGCGAATCGCGGGTCGTTCGAGAAGCGGGCGAGCCGAGGGCTGAGGATGCAGAATTGCCGGATGCGACAACGCGGTCTGAAAGACCACCGCGATCGTCGGCCGACCTACTGAGGCCTGACGAGCGCCCCCAAGTCCATCCACTCCTCGTCCGTGTACCGGAACGGGTAGGAGATGGCTGACGCCGAAACAGGGAAAACGGGCCAGGCGGTCGAGGTCAATTCGACCTCGGACAAACTTTCGACGACCAGGCTTTCTGTACTGCCCGTGAAGTTGGCCGTGGCGACAGAATTGCCGAAAACATCCTGTGCCCATGTTAATTCGCCAAGCGGCGTGAGGTGAATGACCAGAAGCCTGAGATCGCGACTTTCGCGAGGGCGCAGCAAAAAACGATGGTGGTTCAGGCTGACTTGGCCTCCAAACCGGTACACGGTCTTGTGTGCCTTACGCCCAGAACCATCAAACCGCTCCCGCGCCGTCCATGTACGAACCCAGATGCCTGGACCTGGCCTGCGGGTTAGCTCAGAGTTCCCAGCCCAATCCGGAAAGGAAGGGGTCAGTTCCCTGCGAGACGCGGGCGCCGTATGCTTGCAGAATGCCATAACCCCCTCAGAATTTACGACCAAAGTTGCCAAATGTGATGTATGATGGAGCCATCGCCGCTCCGCTCCAGGCAATTGGCGGCGACTGAGAGTGCTTGCACTCCCGCCTTTTTGGGGAGGGCTGCTGTGGACCAGCTAGTGGGTGAGCCAGTTCGCAGCTTGAGGCCGCAGCGTCGGAGCAAACCAACCTAGAGAGCCTGATCAACTGCCTGCACGAGTCAAAGAGGAGAACGACCGGCTCACGGCGCGGATAAACGCTGGAGACTGTGGTAACCCCTTCCGCTTGACTAAGCGCCTGTCCTGACAAGACACAACGACTGCCCCCACGTGAGAGCAACTGTGAATTTCGAGGTAGATATATGTCGTATGCCTACAAGCTAAATGAAGACGTTCGCCATCAGCCCCAAGGTCCACAAGGACGTGCCGCAACTGATGAGCCGATGATTTACACCATCGTCCAGCATATGCCCATCGAGGCCGATGGACGTCTCCGATACCGCATCAAGTGCAAGTCGGAGAAGATTGAGCGAGTCGTTACGGAAGATCAGCTTTCATATTCGCAGTGATCTGCCGATGACGGAGTGCGTCGGACAAAATCGCGGGACTGCCCCTGAGTATCGGGAACGCGTCAGACAGGCTGCTGAGTGACCTGCTCTTGCAGTCGCCGAGCATGGTAGAGGGCGATCGTGTCTTCCGGAAAGTCGATCAAGAAAGCGGAGAGTTGAAACGAGGCGCTTTCGATAGCTTTCTGCTCTATTGATCGAAAAACGTCTTCCCAGCGCCGGCACATCGCGACCTCCTCCGGAAGAGCGTCCGGAAGTTCCGCGCGAAGTTCGCTGATGTCGACGGCGTCCGCGAAGCCTTTCGGGCTAATACGGTCGACGCTGCGGAACAGGAAGCGATCGGCGACACGCGCGCGGACGGCGGAGCTCACCAGGATTTGCGTGCCATAGTTCTTGTTGAGACCTTCCAGCCGCGAGCCAAGATTCACGGTCGCGCCGAGCGCGGTATAGTTCATTCGATCGTTGGAGCCGATATTTCCTACCACGGCGTCACCGACGTGAAGGCCAAAGCGGGTATGGTAGGGTGGCCACCCCTCTGCTGCGAACGCCCTGTTCAGCTCCTGATTGGCCTGGATGCAGGCCAACACGGCGCGGCAGGCGCCTGCCGTATGATCCGGATCCTCTGCCGGCGCGTTCCAGAATCCCATCAGGCCGTCACCGATGAACTTGTCGATGGTGCCGCGGTGACGCATGATCTCCTCCGAAAGGGCGGCGAAATAGCGCGACGTGTAAATCATCACTTGAGACGGGTCGGCCATCTCGGTTTTGGCTGTGAAGTCGGCGACGTCAGTGAACAGAACCGTAATTTCGCGCCGCGATCCGCCTAATTCGAGCGAGGCCTCGGTCTCGACCAATTGTCGCACGATCTGCTTCGGGACGTAGCTCGAAAAGCTCCGGACGACGCTGCGCATGGTGAAAACCGAGCGGCCGAGCTCGTCGATCTCAACGATGCTGGAGCGAACGCGCGGGCGATCGGCGATCTTGAATCGCTGGATCTCGTCGGTCTGGTCGGCGAGCTTGCGCAAGGGGCGCGCGATCAGAGAGCCGAGCCAGAACGCAAACGGCAAAGTCGCACCGACGAAAGCGAGCGCCAGCGCAAACAGAGAGCGTCGCTCGGAGAGAATCTCGCCGTAGAACTCGTCGAGAGGCGCGACCTCCGCCAGCCTGACGTCGGCGTCTCCCGTCGACTGCACGCGATGGAAACCGGCCAGGTAGGTTCGCCCGGCCTTGTCGACGAAGATCTGCTGTGAGGGACCTCCTCGCCGCCAGGCCTCGATTGCGGGCATCAGGCCGGGCACGTCCAGCGCTGCCAAAGTCGGAAGCTCCTGGCCCGCGCCCATCAGGCGCCTCATCTCCGGATGTCCGACGACCCGATTGGAATCATCGAACAGGAACGCAAGACCGGACTTGCCCAGCTTCTGTTGCGCCAGCATGTCCTCGAACGTGTTGAGAAGAATGTCGCCGGCGACGGCTCCGGAACGCCCTGCCCCGAGAGGTACCCGCAGGGTGTAACCGGGCTCGCCGGTCGCAAAGAACACGTAGGGGCCGGTCAGAAGCGTCTTGTCCACCTTGAACGCCTCGACATACCACGGGCGCTGTCTGGGGTCGTAGTCGGTTGGCTCAGTCCTTGTGCTCACCGCATCCAGCGTCTCGGACAAATAGATCGTCGAAAAATTGATCCGACCGCTGCGCTGTATCACCACCAGGCGGAAGGCGGCCTCGTCCGCGACTTTCAAGCTCGCCCTGAAGGCCGGCGAGGCGCGATCGATGACGTCCATTTCGAGGAACGATCCGTCATCATAGCCGACATAGAGATTGAATAGCTGCGGATTGTTGCGCAGCATGGAGGCCAGCACGGCATAAAGGCGCGGGTTGTCGACGATGTCCGCCGAACGGATCGACGGAAGCCCGGCGAGTATCCTCAGATTGTCACGCACGTTGGTGAACTGCTCGTCGACGTGATCGGCGCCGAGCTGGGCGACCTTCTCGATGAAGCCAGTCGCGGCGTTGTAAGTGATCCTCGTCACCCGTTCGAAGCTGAGCCAGACAAGAGATAGTCCGACTGCGAGCACGACTCCGACGAATACGGCAATAATCGAGGTCCGGAAGCCGACCCGGAAGCGACGGGCGTTAGGCGGTTTTTCGCCTGCCATCGGAGCTACCTTCGCTCTCAATATTGCGGGCCAGAGGCTTCGCCGAAGCGGAGGGTGCCTCCGGAGCGATCGAGAAGGTCGCCCAGATGCTCCACCCTTGCGGGCGATTCTCGGGCTCGATATCCTCGTAAGCCTTGAGATCGCGCCGCTTCCATTTTCTGCCCGCTTCTATTTCTCGTTGTATTTCAACGATAAGGTAAAATCGCCCTCCTGTGACGTCCAGTTTGTGCCAAATGTTCGAAAAGCAGCGATTGCTGGAAAACGCGGAAAATTTTTGGCGATGTTGATCCAAATCAAACTGCGGCGCGACGCATCGCCGCGCCGTTCGAAACATGCCCGAGTTGCAAAGCGTGCCTCAATAGCGACGCCGGATAATGCAATATAGTCGCCGACGGCGCGGTTTGAATCGAGCGGGATCTGACAATGGCAGGATTTGCCTTGCTGCAGACGCATGAGATCAAAGGGTTCGAGGAATTCAGAGAAGTCGTTGCTGGCGCGCCTCGCGAGGTGGTCCAGATTCAAAAAGGAATGCTCTCCGGCCGCCTCTCGCACGCATTGATCGACGGTCTGCGCATTGACACCGCCAGCTTCAATCTTGGTCTCAGAACGAAGGGTGTTTCCGGCGCGGATGGCGTCGTCATCGGCATGCTCGCGGACAGCACCGATCGTGTGACGCGCTTCTCTTACGAATCCTGCCCGGGAGACGTTTTGGTCACGCCGCCCGGTACTGAGCATGAGAACCGTTATTATGGCGGCAGCAAAGTCATCATTGCCTCGATACGATCCGAAGACATCAGTTCGTCGTTTGCCTGCGAAGGTGAGCTGAGCGATCCCGCTGCGTGGCGAAGAAGCCATTACAAGGGAAATGCCCACACGGTTCAGAGTGTTGTCCCTCGCCTGCAGTCCCTGGTGGCAAGGCTCGGCAACGCGTCACTGACGGCCGAATCCGCCGATTTCTGGAAGCGCGCGGTTATCGAAGCGATGAGTGCCAACATCGTCCAAGGCCGGTCGTCGGAACGTGACGGTCCGCGGCCGTCTGCGTTGAAGATCGTACGGCAGGTCGAGGAGTATCTCGACGAGGCCGGCCCGGGGCCGGTCCATATCTCCAAAATTTGCAGCTACATGCATCTGCCGCGGCGCACGCTGCATCGCGCCTTTCAGGAGGCACTCGGTATCGGCCCGATCGCCTTTCTCAAGCACCGGCGGCTTTGTTCGGTCCACGCGGCTCTCCGCCTGCCAAGGGATAGCAGGACGATCTCGGACATTGCCCTGCACTATGGCTTCCAGAGTCTCGGCCGATTCTCCGGCCACTATCATCGAATGTTCGGCGAATATCCCTCCGAGACGAGGCGTGCGCTTCGAACCCACATCAAAACGGCAGCCCCCGAATAGAAAGCCCGCAGCCTTAGCGGGCTGGGGCTCAATGCGATCAGCGCGAACGCTTCGGCAACTTCGGGAGCTTGTCGGGATTGAACGCCGGTGCTTGCCCGGTTCGTTCACGTGCGGGCGGCTGCTGTTCCGTAAGAATGAGCGTGCCCTGGAGGATCATTCCCGGCACCTGTGCTGCCGTCGCCGTGTAGGTCCCGACCTTGCCGGGGCAGTTTCCTTCGATGTCCAGCGTGAGCTCATCGTCGACGCCGAAGACCGTTGCACGTCCGTCGGTATGGCGCTTCGTCGACACCGTGGCGGTGAAGCGATCTCCATCGACCTTGCAGGAGCCGTGATATGTCATCAGGCTGTCGCAGCCCCAGATTTGTCCGTCTGCGACATGAACGATCCCCGTCCCCTGGTCGAGCGGCGTCTTGTACCACGCCGAATAGGTGCCGTCCTTCAGCATGGGAGCAGTCTCCGTTGGCAGTCCCTCCTGAATAATCCGCATGATTAGCGCTAACAAAGCGTTAATCGCGCAGCCCGTGCCAATCCGCGGTGTCCCTGCGCAGCTCGGCTTCCAGGTCTTCGATGATGCTGTGAAGCAGGCAGGCGGCAAGCGGATCGGTCACTTCGCGCTCCAAACGCCTGTAACGCGCGATCTGGAATTCCAGCTCTCTCAACTGGTGCTCTGTCATCGGACGGGCCCTCCGACAAATCGACTCAGAGACAGCCGAACAGTTTCGTTAAAGTTTTCCGATCATTTACCATGGTTTCCGAGCGGTTAAGGGCGAGGCCGTGCCGACTTTGGCTTGGAAAAGTGGAGTTGGCCGCCGTCTCAGACGTCACGGCACGTCGCCGCTGCGACTTCCACCGATGCTGTGCGGCTTGTTGAGGAAGAACTCCCGGTTACCGAGAGCGGCTTCCGCATACTGATCGATCGCGACCTGGATGGCCTCGATGTGCATGCGGCACCAGCCTTCGAAGCAAGACAGGCGGCGCGCCTGATCGAGAGCCTTCAGGAACTCCGGCGGCTCCTGCATGTCGGAGAAGTAGCTCGGCCTCTGTCCTTTCATGCCCGTGCCGCCTCGCGCGGCGGAACGAGACGACGCCTCTCAAGACGAAGGCGCAGCGCCATCGGCCGTCGGCGGGGAATGAAAAGGCTGGCGACGACGATCGGGTCGGTGTCACCGAGAGCGGCCCGCTCCTGGACCAGCTCGCTCATCACCGTGCGCATCTTCATGACTTCCCCGGCGACGAAGGCGCAATCTTCGTCCCTGTTGATTTGCTCGTGCATGATAGCTTCAGCCTCACGCATGCTGACACGTAATGCCCTGATTATTCTGCGGATTTCATTGATGCGGTTGTCCATGGCTCGCTCCCTTGGCTGGACGACCAGCATAAGAACAAAACATGAACATGGAGTCAATCGGCCTGAGGTAGAACAGAACCGGGGTGACACGCGCTCGGGGCGGCAAAAACCCCGGCCTCCTCGTCACCCATAAGCCCCTGGGCGTCCTGCCAGGATCAGAACGTCACCCGCATCCCCGCATAGAACGCACGCGGCCGTGCCGGGCTGAGCGAGCGCGGGTCAGTGAACTCGGCGCCGCCATTGGTGAAGTTGGGCAGCGCTTCCCTGTCGAAGAAGGTGCCGAGCGTCGAGTAGCGATTGTCGAAAATGTTGGCTACGCGACCATAGATCTGGAGGTTCTTGGTAACTTGGTAGGAGGTGTTGAGATTGAACACGGCGTAAGATGGCAGCTTCGGAAACTGGTTGGACTCGTCGCCGACGAAATACTGGCTCGAGACGAAGAGCGCGTCACCCCCGACCTTCCAGACATCGGTCACGGAATATTCGACGCTGGCCTTAAGGAGATGGCGCGGCAGGCGCGGAATCTGGTTACCCGGCAGGACCTGGATGTTGCCGTCGCCGTCGGCAAACGGGCTCTCCGAGCCAAGCTGCAGCGCATCGAGAAAGCGTGCATCGAGGAACGCATAGCTCGCCTGGAACTGAAGCACGTTCGACTTCAGGCTCACCTCGGCTTCGATACCCTGCCTGCGTGTCCGGCCGACGTTCTGGAAGAAGCCAAAGCCCGTCAACCCCGGAACTGGCGTCGCGAGGATGTCGTCGTAGTTGGTCGCGCGGTAGGCACCGATTTTCCAACCGAGCGATCCGATGTTCAATTCCTTTGTGCCGCGGAAACCCGCTTCGAACGTCTTGGATACGACTTGCTGAAGTGGGGGATCAGCGATCAGGAACTGCCCGATGATGCACGGCCTTGCCGGATCGGCGCAGCCGAGTTCGAGTGGCGTCGGCACCCGGTTGGCTTCGGAATAGCCTGCATAGGCGGTCACTTCGGACGTGATCTTGTAGGTGCCGCCGATGATCGGATTGAACCGATCATAATTGTGATCGCCATTGAGCGCGGTGCCAAGCTGGTCCATCAGCGAGATATGGGCCGCATTGAACCGCCCGCCTGCCGTGACCGCAAACCGATCGTCCACATTGAACGTGTCGAGCGCATAGAGTCCCTGGTATTGGTTGACGGTGCGAAGCGACACGGGGCCGACCGACGTCGGGGCGCCGGACGGACCGAGGAATATCCCGCTGCCGGTGACGACATAGTTCGTGCCTGTCGTTCCCAAGTCGGCGCTACCGTTGAAGCGCGTGCTGCTGACATCATAACTTGCGCCGATCACGAGGCGGTTCTCATGACCGAACAGCTGATCGCTGTTGGTCGCCTGCCCGGATACGCCAAAGGTGGTCGATCTCGTGCTGGTGCGATCGACCTCGCTGAGTACGGCGCCCGGCGTAAAGGGATTGGCGAGCTGAACGCCATTCAGGCCAAAAGCCGGGACCGTATCATCGCCAAAGCACAGGAGGGTTGGATCAGCACAAGACTGGGCGTCGGTGGGGTTTCCGTCCACAGTGTTCTGTTTGAAGCCCCGCAAATGCGCCGTGCCCTCAAAGGTCCAGGTCGGCGTCGCCTCCACCTTGGCGGTCAGGTTGAGATAGCCGACCTTGTTGGAAATGGTCTGCGGCGTTGTATAGGTCGCGCCCCAATATTGCTGGAGCAATTCGGCCGGAACGGTGCTGGGTCCCGCCAGGGAATTGTTGGCGACGCCCATGTTGAGGTGAAATTCGTTGCCTTCAAAGCGATAGCCGACATCGCCATAGAAGCGCCGGACGTCCGATGACGAGAAATTGCGGAAGCCGGTGTCATGGATGCCTTCGAGTGCTCCGTAGACTGCCCAGTTGTTGTCGACCTGCTTGCCCCATTGTGCAGAGCCCTGGATGCGGCCGAACGAGCCGCCCATGACGTCGATCTCGGCACCTTGATAGTTGAAGCCGTTCTTCATCTGCAGATCGATGGCGCCGCCGAGCGCATTGAGGCCGAACGCGGGGTTGTTGGTCACGACCAGCGCCGATCGGATCGCAACCGTCGGAATCAGATCCCAATTGACCGTGTCGGAAAACGCCTCGTTAATGCGCACGCCGTTCTGGTAAACGGCGAGGCCCTGCGGCGTGCCGGCCAGAGGTGAAGCGACGAAGCCGCGAAACTGCACATCGGGCTGGAATGGATTACCGGTCACTTCGTTGATGCTGACACCAGGCACATACTGCTGCAGGGCGTCGGCGATATTCGGCGAGCGGGTGCGCCTGATCTGGTTTGCATCGACCGCGTTGATGCTGGCTGGAATCTTGTCGACTTCGATGCTGCCGCCGGCTCCGGGCGACGTCGGGTAGACGTAAATGCGGGTCCTGGGGCTGGCGGATGACGGCGCTCCGATGCGCGCGACCGGGCGTGGTGGCGCACTGCGCCTCACAGTCGGCGGCGGTGGCGCCGTGATCTCGACCGCGGGCAGGTTCTGGACGTTGGTCTCCTCGTCCTGCGCAGCACCCGCAGGGATCGCGAAAACCAGCCCCGACATCAGCCCCGTCGACACCGAGGCCATCCACAAACGACGCATGCTACTCAGCTTGCCCATCCCTGCCGTCCCATCCGTGACCACCGGCTGTTTTGATTTTCGCCGTTTGGTTGAGACGAGTGTAATCGGCGGCCGTTGGCGCGCCAGCCACAAAAGGTCGGGCGACATTCGCACCCGTTTTCCCGACAAAATCGGGAATTTTTCCCGATTGTATCTGGCGCGATCACGCCGCCGCCGTCGGAACCAGCGCCTCCACGGTCAGACCGCCATCGCCGGAGACGACGTTGAGCGTGCCGCCCAGCGCCAGTATCCGCTCGCGCATCCCGACCAGGCCGAAGCCGAGCTTATGGCCCGGCTCCATGCCGCGGCCATTGTCGCTGACCCGCACCCGGGCGCAGCCACGGCCATCGGCCGCCGCCTGCTCCGCCGGCTCGATGAGGACATTGACCGAGGTCGCGCCGGCGTGGCGGAACACGTTGGTGAGCGCCTCCTGCACGATGCGGTAGATCGTGAGGTCGGCGGTCTCCCCCGTGACGCCAAGCGCCGGCGAGATCACGGTCTCGATGGCGACATCGGGATGCGACTCCCGCCACAGCCGCGACAGCGATTCCAGCGCCTGGCGCAGGCCGAGCTCGGCAAGTCCGACGGGCCGGAGCCGCTCCAGCACGCGGCGATTGAACTGCTGAAGCGCGTTGATCTGCTCCATCATCGCGCTGCCGTGTTTTCGCACGGCCTCCGCACTCGGCGCGCGCCCGTCCGCCTGCTTTGCCAGCGCGCTCGCATGTGCGCGCAGCGAGAACAGATATGGCCCGAACTCGTCATGGAGCTCGCGCGCGATCTCCTTGCGCTCGACGTCCTGGAGCGACACCGCTCGCTCGGCGAGGCGCCGCTTGTCCTCGACGGCCTCGCTGAGCGTTGCCGCAAGATGGTTGAGCTTGGTGCAGATCGCGGCGAGCTCCGGTGCGCCGCCCGGCGTGACGCGCGCCTGATAGCGCCCGTCTTCGAGCTCGGCCATCACATCCGCCAGGGACTGGAGCGGCGCCAGGGCGCGGCCGACCACATTCATCATCACCAGGAACAGCGCGAGCGCGATCCCCGAGCCGACCTCGAGCTGGGTCACGATGGCGTCCCAGATCTCGGCGATCTCGTCGTCGGGATGCGAGGTGATCAGCAGCGAGCCCGGCTTACCGTGGATCGAGACGGGCACGCTCACCGCGGTCTGCTCGGGATGAACCAGGCCGACGAACCAGGCCGGCGGCCCGCGCGTGTCGTCATCGGCGTCGGCCCGGGGCTGCGTCAGCGGCTTGCCGCTTTCGTCCCGAAGCGCGATGCTGACATGGCGCAGGCGGCTGAGGTCGCGCGCGATCTGATTCAGCCTGGTGTCCGGATCGGGCGCCTCGTTGAGATCGGCAACGATCATCCCGATGAATTCGCGCGCGAGCCGGATCACGCTCTGGTCCTCGGCCTGCACGCGCGGCCCGGCTTCCGCGACCTGCCGGCCGATATTGACGGCGAGCCCCAGTGCCAGCAGCAGCGCCAGCAGCAGATTGATGCGCCCGCGCAAGGATAGATTTTGCCACATTGGTGTCGCCCGTGCCCCCGCGAAGGTTGGCCTGCGCCTGTCCGATGACGTTGACAGAGGCGAAGCGCCCGATATCTAATCGAAAGCGTACAGCAATCCCGGCCGGGCGCGAAACAGGCCAAGACGCTGTCGCGAGGAACGCCTATGCGCATTTTGATCGTCGACGATCATCCCATCGTCGCCTCCGGCTGCCGTGCCGTGCTAGCCGACGAGGGCGAGATCGAGATTTTGGAGGCCGCCGACGCCGAAGACGGCGAGTGCGTCTTCATCGTCGAGCGCCCCGACCTCTCCATCATCGACATCAACCTGCCGACCGTGTCCGGCTTCGAGCTCGCGCGCCGCATCCTCGAGCGCGCGCCCGAGGCCCGAATCATCATGTTCAGCATGAACGACGACCCTGCCTTTGCCGCGCGCGCGATCGAGTGCGGCGCCAAGGGCTACGTCTCCAAGACCGGCGACCCCGACGATCTCGTCGAGGCGATCCGCACCGTCGGCAGCGGCGGCACCTATCTGCCGAGCGCGATCGCGCGCAGCATCGCCTTTGCGGGACCCGCGCTGGCGCAAAGCCCGCTGTCGAAGCTCAACGCGCGCGAGATGGAGATTTTGCGGCTGCTCAGCGCCGGAAAGAGCCTGTCCGAGATCGCCTGGCTGGTGCAGTCGTCCTACAAGACTGTTGCCAACACCTCGTCCATCATGCGCCAGAAGCTTGGGGTGAAGACCTCGGTCGAGCTGGTGCGGCTGGCGATCGACAGCGGCGTGGCCTGACGGCCGCCACGAATTCGGTCACACAAGCATTGCAATCCTGATGTGGTTTGACGCCACGGAGCTAACGGCATGACGATTCAGACTGTCTCGACCAATACTTCCTATGGCGGCGTGCAAGGCGTGTACCGCCATGCGAGCCAGGCGACCGGAACCGATATGACGTTCTCGGTCTATGTTCCCCCGCATGCGGCTGGCGCCAAGCTGCCCGTGGTTTGGTATCTCTCCGGCCTCACCTGCACACATGCCAACGTCACCGAGAAGGGCGAATTCCGCAAAGCCTGCGCCGAGCTCGGCCTGATCTTCGTCGCGCCCGACACCAGCCCGCGCGGGCCCGACGTGCCGGGCGATGCCAACAATGCCTATGATTTCGGCCTGGGCGCCGGCTTCTATGTCGACGCGACGGAAGCGCCGTTTTCACGCAACTATCGCATGTGGAGCTACGTCACCGACGAACTGCCAAAACTCGTGGCGGAGAATTTTCCGGTCGATGCCAAGCGCCAATCGGTGATGGGCCATTCGATGGGTGGCCACGGCGCGCTGACGGTCGCGCTGCGCAACCCGCACCGTTTTCGCGCGGCCAGCGCCTTCGCCCCGATCGTGGCGCCGTCGCTTGTGCCCTGGGGCATCAAGGCGCTGACCGGCTATCTCGGTCCCAACAAGGACGCCTGGCGCAGCCACGACACGGTGGCGCTGATCGAGGACGGCGCGAAGTTTTCGGGCTTTCTGGTCGACGTCGGCGAGGCCGATAACTTTTTGAAGGAGCAGCTTCGTCCCGAATTGCTGCAGGCGGCCTGTGCCAAGGCCAACATCCCGCTGACGCTGCGGCGGCAGGCGGGCTACGACCACAGCTATTATTTCATCTCGACCTTCATGGGCGATCATCTGCACTGGCATGCGGAAAGATTGAAGGGATGATGGCTTCTTTCCTTCTCCCCTTCTTGTGAGAGAAGCGAAGCGCCGGACGAGTGGTTGTGTCCGCGCGTTCAATGAGAATTGGACTCGCGGAGAGAAGTTCCCTCCTTACGGCTTGCCGTAATTCGGTGCCAGCAAGCGGTTGCGGATCAAATAGCTCATCGTGCGCGTCCAGGATTCATCCGTGTTGCCACGCATGTCGGCGCTGGCGGCCGTGATCATGGTGCCGGTCTTCACGTCGCGCAGGTAGATGTTCAGATTGATGATCAGGTTCGAGACCTTCTGCACCATGCCGGTGATCTCCAGGTCAGCACCGAGCTGCCCGGCAAGCTTGAGGTCGCAGCCGCCGCAGGCCTGCAGATTGGCATGACGGGCGGCGTCCCTGATCGGCGCGATATCGAGCATCTGGAACCTGCCTGACTCCGTCAGTTCCTTGCGCAACTGCTCGCCGATGAGCAGGAGCCGCGCCTCCTCCGGCTTGGAGCCGTAGAACTCGCCGGGCAGGCTGGTGTCGATCAACTCGAAGTCGAACACCGCGAGTTTTGGCGGATCGGCAAACGCGACCGACGTCGTCAACAGCAAGGCAGCGAAACATATCAGTGCTCGCATGATCGTGATTTCGGTCCTCGTGCACGCGGGGCGAAATGCGGGGTTGCATGCCCTGACAAATCGGTCATGCTTTAGCAGAGACAATTCTCCACCGGCGGTCAAGCCGGGGAGAACATCTGGAGGAAACATGATCCGATGGTTGGTCGGCCTGATCGGCCTGGGTCTTGCTGCGACGAGCGCGCTCGCCGCCGACCCTGTCATGATCGGCGTCGGCTATCTCGGCGTCGCCGGCACCAGATCGACGCTGTCGCTGGTCGAGCAGCCCGCGGAGAATGACGGCGTCGCGGGCGCGCGCCTCGCCATCGAGGACAACAACACCACCGGCAAATTCCTCAACCAGCGATTTGTGCTGGAGGAGCGCCGGATCAAGGAGGGCGAGGATGCCGTGCAGGCCGCGACCGATCTCGCTGCACGCAACGGCTTCATTATCGCCGACCTGCCGGCGGATGCGCTGCTGAAAGTCTCAGACGCCTTGCGCGACCGCGGCACGCTGCTGTTCAATGCCGGGGCGATCGACGAGCGTCTGCGCGAGGCCGATTGCCGTGCCAACGTCATCCACACCGCACCGACACGCGCGATGCTGGCCGATGCGCTCGGCCAGTATCTGGTGTGGAAGCAGTGGAAGCGCTGGCTGCTCGTGGTCGGCTCGCATGACGAGGACAAGCTGTTCGCCGACGCGCTGAGGCGCACGGCCACGCGGTTCGGTGCCAAGATCGTGCAGGAGCGCAGTTTCGAAGACAAAGGCGGCGCGCGCCGCACGGACTCAGGCGTGACGCTGATCCAGCGCCAGATGCCGGTGTTCACGCAACAGGCACCGGCTTACGACGTGCTGGTCGCCGCCGACGAGAGCGAGGTGTTCGGCGCGTACCTGCCCTATCGCACCTGGGATCCCCGCCCGGTCGCGGGCTCGGCCGGCCTCGTGCCGCGGAGCTGGGACGCATCGCAGGACCAGTGGGGCGCGATCCAGATGCAGAACCGCTTCGTCAAGCTGAACGCGCGGAGGATGACTGCGCTCGACATGCAGGTCTGGACCGCGGTGCGCATGATCGGCGAGGCCACCTCGCGCACCAATTCCGGCGACGTCAAGAAGGTCACCGACTTCATCAAGGGCCCGGACTTTTCGGTTGCTGCCTTCAAGGGCACAAAGCTGACCCTGCGCGACTGGAACCTGCAGCTGCGCCAGCCGATCCTGCTGGTCGACGGCCGCATGGTGGTGTCGGTGTCGCCGCAGGAAGGTTTTCTGCACCAGGTCTCTGAGCTCGACACGCTCGGCTACGACCGCCCGGAGAGCAAATGCAAATTGAAGTGAGCATTGTGAGATGAGTTCGAGCTGCGACTACAACGACGCTGCGCTCCCTCCCCCGCTCGCGGGGGAGGGTTGGGGAGAGGGTGTCTCCGCGAGCGATAACCTCCTAGAGGAGAGAACCCTCACCCGCATCGCATCTATCGATGCGATGCGACCTCCCCCGCAAGCCGGGGAGGTGAAACCAACCCGCAGCGGAATACTGCGCTTGTGGCGTGTGGGATTGCTGTCCGGGCTGGCGCTGGCGGCAGCGCCGGCGCATGCGTTCATCGCCTATGTCTCGAACGAGAAGAGCAACACGGTGTCGGTGATCGACACCGACAGCTGGACGGTCACCAAGACCATCAAGGTCGGCCAGCGCCCGCGCGGCATCGACTTCACGCGCGACGGCAAGTTCGTGATGGTCGCGGTCGGCGACGACGACACCATCCAGATGATCGACGCGAAGACGCAAGCCGTGGTGGACAGCCTGCCCTCCGGACCCGACCCCGAATTGTTCGCCCAGGATGCCGCCGGCAAGATCCTCTATGTCGCCAACGAGAACGACAACACGGTGACCGTGATCGACCTCGAGAAGCGCGCCCGCCTTGGCGACATCCAGGTTGGCGTCGAGCCCGAGGGCATGACCATCAGCCCGGACGGCAAGACGCTGATCAACACGTCCGAGACGACCAACATGGCGCACTTCATCGACACCTCATCGCGCCAGATCGTCGCGAATGTATTGGTGGACGCGCGGCCGCGCTTTGCCGAATTCAAGCACGACGCTTCCGAATTGTGGGTGTCCTCGGAGATCGGCGGCACCGTGTCGATCATCGACCCCAGAAGGCACGAGGTGACCGGCAAGGTCAATTTCGAGATCCCGGGGTTGAGGAAGGAGGCCATCCAGCCCGTCGGCATCGGCATGACCAAGGACGACAAGACCGCCTTCATCGCGCTCGGTCCCGCCAACCGCGTCGCCGTGGTCGATACCGCCACGCGCAAGGTGACGAAATATCTGCTGGTCGGACAGCGGGTCTGGCATATGGCGTTCACGCCGGACGAGAAATATCTGCTCACCACCAACGGCGTGTCGAACGACGTCTCCGTCATCGACGTCGCCGCGCAAAAGGTGATCAAGACCATTCAGGTGGGCGAACTGCCCTGGGGCATCACGATCGCGCGATGACCAGCCCTGCTCCCATCGCCGAACAACGCGAGGTGCCGAAGCCCAATCCCGCTGCGGTGCCGGCGCTGTCGATCGACGGCGTCAGCCACGCCTATGGCCCGCGCCGGGCGCTGATGGACGTGTCGTTCAACGTGCAGCCGGCGAGCTTCACGGCGCTGCTTGGCCTCAACGGCGCTGGCAAGAGCACGCTGTTCTCGCTGATCACGCGGCTGTTCGGCATCCAGACCGGCCGCGTCGGCATTTTCGGCCATGACGTCAGCAAAAGTCCCGGCGAGGCGCTGCGGTTGCTCGGCGTCGTGTTCCAGCCGCGCACGCTCGATCTCGATCTGTCGCTGACGCAGAACCTGCTCTATCACGCCGCGCTGCACGGCATCAGCCGCCGCGAGGCCGCAGTGCGCAGCGCCGAGTTGCTCGGCCGCATCGGGCTGACCGAGCGCGCCGGCAGCAAGGTGCGCGATCTCTCGGGCGGGCAGATGCGGCGGCTGGAGATCGCACGCGCGCTGCTGCACCGTCCGCGCCTGCTATTGCTGGACGAGCCGACCGTCGGCCTCGACGTCAAGGCGCGCGCAGACATCATTGGCCATGTGCGTCAGCTCGTGACCGAGCAAGGCATCGGCGTGCTCTGGGCCACGCATCTGTTCGACGAGATCATGGCCGGCGACGATCTCGTGGTGCTGCACCAGGGCAAGGTGCTGGCGCAGGGACCAATGAGTCGTGTCGTTGCGGAAGCCGGCGCGCAGGACGTCAACACCGCCTTCATGCGCCTGACCGGCGCGCAGACCCTGCCGGGCGGCGGCGCATGAGCAGCATCACGACACGCGACACGCCGCGCGGCTTCTCAGCCGCCGAGTATATGACTTGCCTCACCGGCATCGTCTGGCGCGAGGGCCTGCGCTTCCTGCATCAGCGCGAGCGTTTCGTCTCGGCGCTGGTACGGCCGCTGGTCTGGCTGTTCATCTTCGCCGCCGGATTCCGCCAGGTGCTCGGCATCTCCATCATCCCTCCGTACGAGACCTACATCCTCTATGAGGTCTTTATCGCGCCCGGGCTGATGGCGATGATCCAGCTCTTCAACGGCATGCAGTCCTCGCTCTCGATGGTCTATGACCGCGAGATGGGCAACATGCGCACGCTGCTGGTAAGCCCCTTGCCGCGCGGCTTCCTCTTGTTCTGCAAGCTGCTCGCGGGCACCGCGGTGTCGCTGCTCCAGGTCTATGCGTTCCTGCTGATCGCCTGGTTCTGGGACATCACACCTCCCCCGATCGGCTATCTCACCGTACTACCGGCGCTGATCCTGTCCGGACTGATGCTGGGCTCGCTCGGCATGCTGATCTCGTCCGGCATCAAGCAGCTTGAAAGCTTTGCCGGCGTCATGAACTTCGTGATCTTCCCGATGTTCTTCGCATCCTCCGCGCTCTACCCGCTCTGGCGCGTGCAGGAGGGCAGTCCCTATCTCTATTATCTCTGCGAGGCCAATCCGTTCACCCATGCGGTCGAGTTGATCCGGTTTGCGCTGTACGGACAGATCAACTGGGTCTCGCTGGCGGTGGTCGCGACCTGCACAATCGTCTTCATGATCGGAGCGATCTATGCCTATGATCCCTCGCGCGGGCTGGCGCGACGGGGCCCTGCGGGAGGCGAAGGATGAAGGTTCGGGTTCTGGCCATGGCCGCTCTGATGCTCGCAGTCGCGAGCACGGCGGCACGCGCGGCCGATCCGCGCTATCCGGATTGGCCCTGTACGCAAGCCAAAGTGCCGGAAATTTCGCTCGCCGCCGTGTGGGCTGGTCCTTCGCTCGATGACGTGCAGAACACGTGGAAGGACGACGCCAGGGTCAGCGCGCTGGTCTCGAAACTGGCGGCCCGCAAGACGCCGCTGGACGAGGCCGAGAAGTCGGTGAAGGAGTTCTTGGCGGGCTCCGCGGCCGACAAGACCGCGAATGCAAAACTTCTGTTCGCCGGCCTGTTCGACACGCTCAACGCCCAGCGCTCGCAGGTCATCGGCGGGCTGGAACGCGTCAGCCGCAAGCAGCGCGAGGCCGCCGACAAGATTCGCGAGGAGTCGATCCAGCTCCAGGCGCTCCAGGGCGCAACGCCGCGCGACGAGGCCAAGGTCGATGCGCTCAGCAACGAGCTGATCTGGAAGACTCGCATTTTCGAGGACCGCCACAAAGTGGTGCGGTTCGTCTGCGAGGTTCCCACCACGATCGATCAGCGCCTGTTTGCGCTGGGACGCGTCATTCAGCAGGAAATGGAATAGCGTCATCCCCACTGACAGCTTTGCAAGTTCCGGCGATCTCTACGCTATCGTTAACCTTTGCCGCGCTATCTGCCGGAACTAAATCGATCCAGGATAGCTTGTCGAAGGGAGTCCAAGACGTCGGGAGGCCTTGATGGGAACCACGAAATTCATCCTCGCAGGCGCTGCGGCCATCAGCATGCTTGCAAGCAGCGCATTCGCTGACGACATGACCGGAATGGTCACGCGGATAGATCGGCTCAACAGCACGATTTCGATCCAGCAGATGCAGAAAGGCACGGTCGGCGGCAGCGCAGGCGGCGCCGGCGCGCTCCAGGAGTACAAGGCCAAGGACGCCGCGATGCTGGATGCCGTGCACGCCGGCGACAGGGTGAGCTACTCTGCAACCGTCAATAACGGCACGGGCACGCTGACCAAGCTGCAGAAGCAGTAGGGGAAACTCTCTGTCCCATTGCCGCCATCCTGTGAGGCGCCCGCCTTCGGCGGGCGCCTCACAGGATCTGATTTCGCTGCGGGATATAGACCCTCGTGGTGAGGAGACAGCGAAGCGGTCGTCTCGAACCACGAGGCCACCGATGACAGAGCTCGCTCAATTCTTTATTGCTCCGGCCGCAGCTCCGGCTGTGCCTCGTCGGTTGGGAGTTTGGCGCGCTCCCAGCCGTCGGTGCCTTCGGGATACCAGGCGACGTTGGAGTAGCCATACGCGAGCGCGCGCTTGGCGGCGTTCCAGGACATCCAGCAGTCGGCCAGGCAATAGATCACCAGCAGCGCGGCCTTGTCGCCAAGCGACGCACGCGCGAGCCCGCGCTGAAAATAATCGTCCATAGCCGGCGGCAGCGCACCATAGCCAGTATCGGGCAGCCAGATGCTGCCCGGAATGTTTTTGCGCGGCGCCTCGCGCCAAACGGTACCCGCGGGAAGGTTCTTCGGCTTCGGCGCGCGCGGCAGCACGTCGATGAACACGCCGCTCTTCGCGTGCCAGATCGCCTCGGCTTCCGAAGTCGACAGCACGCGCGCGCCGCCGAGCGTCGCCGGCACAGGCGCGCGGTAATTGTCGGCGCGATAACCCTCGGGCTCGAACGGCTCCTGCTGCTGCGCGACTACCGGCGCCACCAGAGTGGCGGCGACCAGCGCAGCGGCAATCTGCCGCCTCATGGCGTCTTGGCCGTCTCCGCGCCGAGCGGCCGGTCGCTCTCGTCCAGCAGCGGCACGCCGAAATCGAGCAGGATCTTGTTGATCTCGCCCTGGTTCTCCTGGATCAGCTTGTTGAGTTGCCGCTTCCAGTTCTGGTCGGCGGCACGCACGCCCATACCGATGCGATAGGCCAGTTTTGGTCCGGTGGTTTCCTTTACCAGCGGCGTGACATGAAGCGAGCCCGCCTGCTTCGCGTAAAATCCCGCCATGGGTCCCCACAGCACGCCGGCGTCAATCTTGCCTGCCGCGAGATCATTGATCATTGCCTGCGCCGAATTATCGTAGCGCGTGTCGATCATCAGCGGATAGGGCTTTGCATCGCCCATCAGTCCCGCGATGGCCATGTTGGTCGCAGGCGGCGTTCCGGCGACGATGCCGACATGCTTGCCCTTCAGCCTGGTATCCTCGAGCGTGTCGACCTCCTCAAGCCCGCTGCCGGCTTTCGCGACCAGCGCATAGCTCGTGCGGTAGTAGGGATTGGTGCCCTGCACGAGGTCATCGCCTTGGGGGAAGCCCATGATGACGTCGCATCGATGCGAGCCGAGCGTCATGCGCACGAAGCCGGTAGCCTGCGGAAAAAAGACATAGTCGAGCTTCTTCTGGAGCTTGTCTGCAAACAACTCGGCAAGCTTGTTTTCGAACCCCTCACCCTTTTCATTCGAGAACGGCAGATTGCGCGGGTCGGCACAGACGCGCAGCACCTTGGGATCGACCAGCTCGAAGGAGAGGTCGCCGGCGTCGTTGGTCTGCGCGACGGCGACGTCGCCGAACGCGCAAGACGCAACCAGGATACTCAGTGAAACCAACCAGCGACGATGTCGTCCGGCCTCCGTCATCGCGCTTCCTCCTAGGATTGTTTGAATGCTAACCATGCAACGCATGACGCACCATTTCTGCCAGACTTTGTGCTGGCTTTTCTTTGTTGCAGTGCAACTGCGCAACCCTTTGAACTGAGGCGGAAAAGTGTCTCGCATCGCTTTCGTGATTGCAGCCTGGTCCCTGCTGGTGACGGCGACACTAGCATGCGCAGGAGTGGCCGAATTGCCTGTAAGCGAAGTCGCGCCGGGAATCTTCGTACACTCCGGGACCATCGCCCTGATGACCCGAGAGAACGAGGGCGACATCGCCAATGTCGGCTTCATCGTCGGCGCGGATGCGGTCGCCGTCATCGACACCGGTGGTAGCCTTCGCGAGGGCGAGGCGCTGCTGGCGGCGGTGCGGGCCCGCACCAGCAAGCCGATCCGCTACGTCATCAACACCCACGGCCATCCCGATCATGTCTTCGGCAATTCAGCCTTCGTCGCCGGGGACACGCGCTTCGTCGGCCATAGCCGGCTGCCGCAGGCGTTGGCGACGCGCGGGCCGTATTATCTCGACAATTTCAGACGCATCATGGGCGACGAATTGATCTCTCCCGTGAAGATCGTGCCGCCCACAATACCTGTCACGGACACCCTGACGCTCGATCTCGGCTCGCGCCACCTGACCTTGCGGGCCTGGCCGGCCGGACACAGCGACACTGATCTCACCGTGTTCGATGAGACGAGCAAGACACTTTTCGCGGGCGATCTCGTCTTCCTCCGCCATATTCCGGTGATGGACGGCAGCATTCGCGGCTGGCTCGGCATCCTCGGGGAACTCGAGAGCATTCCAGCACTGCGCGTCGTTCCGGGTCACGGACCCGTGAGCGAATGGCCTGCAGCGCTGACCGATGAACGGCGTTATCTCACGGCGCTGCTGGCGGACGTCCGGGCGTCGAACAAGAAGGGCGAACCGATCCGAACCGCCGCAGACAAGGCGGCTGCCTCGGAACGGTCTCGATGGCTCCTATTCGACGACTACAACGCTCGCAACGCAACCGCAGCATTTTCGGAAATTGAATGGGAGTAGCGGACGCGCTACGCTAGGCCCGACAACTGCTTCTGCTTCGTCCGCGCGGGACCATGACCATGATGGGATGCACACGCCGCCTGCCCCTGATCGCCCTGCTCCTCGGCATGGCATTCGCCGTGCCGGTGCAGGCAGAAGAAGCTTACGATCCCTGGCTGGGCCTCGTGCAGGACATCTTCAGCAACCGTCCGATGCACGACGGCGGCGATGTCATTGGCATCGACATGCCGTATCGCGCCGAGGATGCGGCGATCGTGCCGGTGACCCTGCGCAGCAAGCTTTCGCCGGGCGATGCCCGCCGCATCCGTTCGATCACGCTGGTGATCGACCGCAATCCGGCGCCGATGGCGGCGAAGTTCGAGCTCGGCCCCGATGCCAACGTCACCGAAATCTCGACGCGGGTACGCATCAACAACTACACCGACGTTCATGCGGTTGCCGAGCTCAGCGACGGCCAACTCTATGTCTCAAAAGTCTATGTGAAGGCCTCGGGCGGCTGCTCTGCCCCGGCGGGGAAGAATGCCGAGGAAGCCCAGAACCGGCTCGGCCAGATGCGCTACCGGCAATTCGCGCGGCAAGAGACCCCCGCGAGCCGCATGCGCGAGGCGCAGATCATGATCGGCCATCCCAACAATTCCGGCCTGCAGATGGACCAAGTCACGCAGCTCTATATTCCCGCCTTCTTCGTCAACCAGCTCAAGTTGACGCAGGACGACAGCCCCGTGCTCTCGATGGAAGGCGGCATCTCGATCTCGGAAGATCCCAATCTGCGGTTCACGTATGTGTCCAACGGCGCCAAGCGTTTTCGCGCCGAGGCCAAGGATACGGATGGACACGTGTTCCGCAACGAGTGGGATGTGGAGAAGCCGGGGACGTGAGCCCCTCACCCGTCATGGATGCACGCCGCCAAGGGGTTAAAAACACCTCACCTCGGCTTCGGCCTGCGCGCGCCTCAAATCGTTCACAGCCGAGTTCGCCTGCTCCGAGGTGCGGAACTGGACGCCGAGATTGCCGCGGACCTGGGACATGCTGAGCGCGGTTTCCGCGGTCACGTAGCGCTCATAGGATACGATCGAGGCCACCACGTCGATCGAGCAGGAACATTGTTCGATCGCCTGCCGGCTCTCGCCATTGGCCTTCATGCAGCCATAGACGTACTCCGCACGCGCCGCCGTCGGATAATCATTCGCCTGCTCGGCGCGCACTGCGAGCGCGGTCGCAGCCCACACCGCCAATGCGGCGACAATCGGTCGTAGCTGTCCGGCCAGATTCATGCGCGTCCTCCCGCTGGTTGCGACGAAAGCTATGCTATGCGTATTGTCCTGAAAAGCACTCTGTCAGAGGAAACGGCTCACAAGGTGATGAGAGCACTTGGTTTGATAAGAGCACTTGGTCGACCATTGGCGCTCGCGGTGACGCTGGCGCTGACACTCGCCGGACCCGGCCGCGCCGCGGATACCATCCGCCTTGCGGTGCAGAAGACCGGAACATTCTCCTGGGAGCTGGCCGCGATCCGCGCCGGTGGCCTCGACAAGGAGGCCGACCTGTCGCTCGACGTCACCGAGCTTGCGAGCCCCGAGGCCGGCAAGATCGCGCTGCGCGCCGGCAATGCCGACATCATCCTGTCCGACTGGCTGTGGGTGTCGCGCGAGCGCGCGCTCGGCGCCAAGCTCACCTTCTATCCCTATTCCAGCGCGCTGGGCGCGGTGATGGTGCCGGCTTCCTCGCCGATCAAGTCGCTCGCCGATTTGAAGGGCCGCAAGCTCGCCGTCGGCGGCGGCCCGATCGACAAGAGCTGGCTCTTGCTCCAGGCCCGGTTGAAACAGGACGGCATCGACCTGAAGTCGGAGGCGACCATCGTCTATGGTGCCCCGCCCCTGATCGCCGCCAAGACGCTCGACGGCGAGATGGATGCGAGCCTCAACTTCTGGAATTTCTCCGCCCAACTGGAGGCCAAGGGTTTTAGGCGCCTCACCGGCATCGAGGACATTTTGCCGAAGCTGGGCGCCAAGGGCGCGGTCTCCGCCGTCGGCTACGTCTTCGACGACAACTGGGCGGCGAGCCATCGCGAGGCCGTGGCGCGCTTCATTGCGATGACGCGCAAGGCCAAGCAGTTGCTGGTGACCTCGGATGCCGCCTGGGACAAGATCGCGCCGCTCACCGGCACGAGCGATGCTATCCTGCTGAAGACCTATCGCCAGCGATATCGCGACGGCATTCCGCGCCGGAGCATCGATGACGAAGAAAAGGACGCGCGCGTGCTCTACCGCGTGCTCGCCGAGACGGGCGGCCGCGACCTAGTCGGCCCGGCCGCTGAACTCGAGCCGGGCACGTTCTATCACGCAGTTCCCGGAGACTGAGGTGCTGCGTCTTCTGTCGTTTGCCCTGTTGCTCGCGATCTGGTGGATCGCCGCGCTGTTCGTCGGCGCCGCGAAGCTGCCCTCCCCGCCCGCCGTGCTCGACGTCGTCGTCGCGGAAGCTTCGAGCGGCGCGCTGTTCCTGCATCTCGGCGCCACGCTCGCTCGCGTCAGCCTCGCCTTTGTGCTGGCGATGTCACTCGGCAGCGCCATCGGCTATCTGATGGGACGGGTGAAGCTTGCCGACCGGCTCGGCGATCCCTGGCTGATCCTGCTCCTGAACCTGCCCGCGCTGGTCGTGATCGTGCTGGCCTATATCTGGGCCGGGCTCACTGAAGCCGCAGCGATCGCGGCGATCGCCATCAACAAGTTGCCGACCGCCATCGTCACCCTGCGCGAGGGTGCGCGCGCGCTCGACCGCTCGCTCGACGAGATGGCGAGCGTGTTCGCGATGCCGCGCTGGCGCGCGTTCCGCCACGTCGTGCTGCCGCAACTGGCGCCCTATATCGCAGCCTCAGCCCGCTCCGGATTGTCGCTGGTCTGGAAGATCGTGCTGGTCGCCGAACTGTTGGGGCGGCCAAACGGCGTCGGCTTTGAAATCGGCGTCGCCTTCCAATTGTTCGACACGCCGCGGCTGCTGGCCTATTCCCTGACATTCGCCGCCGTCGTGCTCGTAATCGAGACGGCGCTGGTGCAACCGTTCGAAGCCCGCGCAACACGGTGGCGACCCCGTGCGGCTTGAGGTCGAGATCACAGGCAAGACGTTCAGGAGTGCCGCGGGCGGAACGCAGAGGGTGCTCGCGCCGGTCAGCTTCGCGCTTCAATCCGGCGAGGTCGGCGTGCTGATCGGTCCGTCCGGCTGCGGGAAGAGCACGATGCTGCGCATCATCCTCGGGCTCGACCGCGATTTCGGGGGGCACGTCTCGCGTCCGCCCGAAGCGCGGATCGGGATGGTGTTTCAGGAGCCGCGGCTGTTGCCGTGGCGCTCTGTCGAGCAGAATGTGCGGCTTGCGGCCCCCGATGTCACCGATGCGAAGCTCGCCGAGCTGTTTAGAATCCTGGAGCTGGACGCGCATCGCAGCCACTTTCCCGGCGAGCTGTCGCTCGGCCTCGCCCGGCGCGTCGCGCTCGCCCGCGCCTTTGCCGTCGAGCCCGATCTGCTCGTGCTCGACGAGCCGCTCGCCTCGCTCGACGACGCACTCGCCGGCCGGTTGCGCGACGAGATCGCTACGCTGGTGGCGCGCCGTCCGGTGATGACGTTGCTCGTCACCCACAGCCTGGATGACGCGATCCGCCTCGGCGATCGCCTGTTCTTGCTGTCGCCGCGGCCGGCGCGCATCGTGCGGGAGGTGCCGATTGCCATCCCACGTGCGCAGCGCAGCGAGGCCGAGCTCGGCAGGATCAGGGCCGAGCTCGCGGCGCTGCAGCTTGAATCGAAATGAGAACTCATGGTCAACTGGACCAACGAAATCTTCGCGGGAGGTTCACCATGCGGCGTCAGTTGATTGCGATCGGCATCCTGTTGGTTGCGATGCCGGGCGCGGCGCTCGCGCAGGCCAAGGGCAAGGGCATCCGACTCTGGAATCTGACGACGGAGACGATCTCCGGCTTCCAGCTCTCGCCGGCCGGCAAGACCGAGTGGGGACCGAACCAGTGCTTGAACGACAAGGACAAGGAGGTCGACCACGACGAGCGGCTGCGCATCACCGGTATCGAGCCCGGCCGCTACGACGCCAAGGTCAGCTATCCCAGTGCACGGCAGTGCATCGTCCGCGACATCGAGATCAAGCCGGATGCGGTGTTCTCGATCGCCGACAAGGATCTGAAGGACTGCAACAAGTAACGTGGCTGCGTTACTGGCGTTTTCCCCTCATCGTGAGGAGCGCGAAGCGCGTCTCGAACCATGCAGGGCCGCCTGTCCGCCTGTCCCTTGTGGCCATCCTTCGAGACGCTTGCTTCGCAAGCTCTCAGGATGAGGACCTAAGCCAATCTCGACCAGTAAGGCAGCGCAACGCTTCACGCCTTGTCGTGCGGGTGCGGATATTCGCAGCGCCATCGCACCGCCTGCCACTTCGGATGGTCGCCGATCCATTGCGCGATATAGGGCGGCGCGGCCATCGCGCACTGCGTCGGCGAGCCGGCGTAGTTGAATACCAGATGCTGCTCCTCGCAGGTCGCAGGCGAGAGCAACGCACATACAGTCACTACCAGGTCGATCGGGTTCATGCCGGGATCCTCGCAGAGGCGATCAAGATTAGCACAAAAGGTTACGTTCCGAGGAGCGGGAAGTTTCAATCCGGCCGTGAGAGAGGCCGCGGGGAACTCGCCTTCCTAGAAGTTAACCCCAAACACCAGCCTCGCCTGGTGGCGCTCGAAATTGACGAGGTCGAGATTGGCACCTGATCCGGCCGGACGGCCCCAGGCCTGCATGCTCCAGCTCACGGTCAGGCGCGAGCGTTCGGAAAGCTGGAAATAAGCGGTCGGACCGACGAACAGGGCTTGGCCGGCAAGCTCGCCGAGGCCGATGCCTTCGTACTGCCGGAAGTAGCGCATCTCGCCGCCGAGCAGCACATTGGGCCGCACACGCACCATGCCGGCGAAGGCCGCGCCGATGGTCGAGCTCTTTTCGGACAGTCCCGCCACCTCGAAGCGCGCCCATTCCGGTTGATAGATCAGATTGAGCGCGCCGATGGCGAAGTTCGGGATCAGTTCGCGATCGAAGGCGAGTGTGAAATCGGTGCCGTACATCCGCCCTTTCGCGCCGCTGGTTTCGTCGATGCGGTCGCCATGGAGCTCAGCGCCGACGGTCATGCCGAACGGCGCGTGCTCGCGGTCGAGCAGGCGATAGCGCAGGTCGAGCGAGGCGCCCTGAAAATTGAACTGGCGGCGATCATCGATATCGGGGACGCCGGTGATGTCGTGCAAGCTAGCGATGCCGCCGACCTCAATGCGGAAGTTCGGCAGCGGCACGATCTCGATCTCGACTTCCTGCGAGAGGGCGCGATAGGTCCCTCCGCCTTTGCCGAATCGCCCCGTCGTTTCGGTCTGGAATTCGCGCTCACCGGGATTGCCGACATCGGTGCCGATCAAAAAGCCGAAGATGTGCTCGGTATCGAAGCCCTCTTCGGCGCTGACGCACGCCGGTACGAGCGCGACTGTGCAGGCGGCTATGGTCCAGAATGTATGGGCTCTCGCGCGCATCCCTGACACTACCACGGCTTCGACGGCGTTTGCCATCGAAGCCGCGACAGGTCGTCAGTCTTACTTGCGCAAAGCGCAGGCGTACATGTTGATTTCCATGCCGACCGGCACTTCCACAATCTTCGGAGCTTTCCAAGCCATTCGGGGGTCTCCCAAGGGATGAGCGCGACATCGCGCGGGGCAAAACCTAGGGCTGCGTCAGCGACAGCGCAAGTCCGGAATCAGACGACGAACACCGCGAACTGTCGCATCGCGCTCGCGAATTTCCCTCTCGGGCAAAACGCCTTCGCTCCCAGGCAAGCGCGGCTTCTCTCAGCGCAACAATCGCAGCAACGCGCGGCCGGCGCGCGAGTTCAGCTCCTTCGCATCCAGCGTTCCATCCTTGTCGGGATTTGCCGCGTTGAAACGCTGCTCCACCACCGAGAGATATTCGTCGAGCGTGAGGGTCCCGTCACGATCGGGATCGGCGGCGGCGAGTTCTTTCGCCGTTAACCGTCCGCGCAATTCGCGGGCGTCGAGCGTGCCGTCGTGATCGGGATCGAGCTTGGCGAACAATGCGGCCGCCGCCTTCTTCACCTCGGCAAGATCGAGCGTACCGTCATTGTCGGTATCGAACATTTTTACGGCGCCGCCGGATGCCGACCAGGCCGGACCGGACAGCAGTGCAATCGTGAGCGCAAGCGCAACAGAGCGACGCGATATCATCAAAATCTCCCTGACCGAGAGCTCCGATTGGGAGCCGGATCGTAATGACATAAGTCCACACGCGGGCTTCCGTTCAAGCCCCGAATTGCAACCTGCGCACTGCACAACCCGCAGAACCCGACGGCCCGGGCGCGGCGCCCCGCATGGGCTCCGCTTCGCGCCGCGGAATTTCTTCAGCGCCTGCGCACAAGTTGAGAGTCGTTTGTAAGGTTTCCGTCAGGTAACCGGCGTCTGGCATCCAACATATCGGCAGCGCGCCTTCGACTTTCGTATTGACGCGTTTTGCATTCGGGCGGAGTGTTGCTGTCGCAGCGTCAACAGGCGCGCATATTGGGAGGAACGGATGAAACGCTTTGCGATGGCCGCGAGCCTCGTCATGCTTGCATCGACTTGTGCAAATGCACAAACCAGCGAGCAGCTGGTCAAGGGCGTGACCGATACATCGAACGTTCTCAACTACGGGATGGGCTACAATCTCCAGCGCTTTTCGACGCTGAAGCAGATCAACAAGGACAGCGTCAAGAACCTTGTCCCGGTCTGGAACTACTCCTTCAACGACGATCGCAGCGAGGAATCGCAGCCGCTGGTGTATCAGGGCGTGATCTACGTGACCTCCCACAACGCGACCATGGCGGTCGACGCCAAGACCGGCAAGCAGATCTGGAAGAGCAAGATCGAGTATCCGGCCGAGACGCCGCGCATCGTCTGCTGCGGCATCATCAATCGCGGCGCCGCGCTCTACGACGGCAAGATATTCCGCACCACGCTCGACGCCAACGTGATCGCGCTCGACGCCAAGGACGGCAAGGAATTGTGGCGGCAGAAGGCGGCCGACATCAAGGAAGGCTATTCGATGACGGTGGCGCCGCTGGTCGCCGACGGCGTCGTGATCACCGGCATCTCCGGCGCCGAGTTCGGCACCCGCGGCTTCATCGACGGCTGGGATCCGGCGACGGGCAAGCACCTGTGGCGTACCCATTCGATCCCCTCCCCCGACGAGCCCGGCGGCGACACCTGGAAGGGCGATACCTGGAAGCTCGGCGGTGGCTCGACCTGGATCACGGGCTCCTACGATCCCGAGCTGAACACGGTCTATTGGGGCATCGGCAATCCCGGACCGTTCAATTCGGCGGTGCGCCCCGGCGATAACCTCTACACCTGCTCCGTGCTGGCGATGGACCCCAAGACCGGCAAGATCAAGTGGCACTACCAGTTCTCGCCGAACAATCCGTTCGACTATGACAGCGTGGCCGAGATGGTCCTCGCCGACATCAACATCGAGGGCAAGCCGACCAAGGTGTTGATGGACGCCAACCGCAACGGCTTCTTCTACGTGCTCGACCGCACCAACGGAAAGCTGCTCGCGGCCAATCCTTACGTGAAGGTCAACTGGGCGACCGGAATCGACATGAAGACCGGCAAGCCGATGGAGACCGACGTCACGACAGGTGCTCGGGAAGGCAAGAAGGTGACAGTCTATCCGTCGATCCTCGGCGGCAAGAACTGGGAACCGATGTCGTTCAATCCGCAGACCGGATTGGCCTACGCCAACACGCTCGCCTTCGGTGGCCGGTACAAGACCGAACCCGTCACCTTCAAGCAGGGTGAATGGTATCTCGGCATGGACCTCACCGATCTCTGGGAGTGGGGTGACGGCCCGCGCGGTCATCTGAAGGCGATCGATCCGATGACCGGCAAGGCGAAGTGGGAGGCGCCGAGCGACATCCCGCGCTTCTCGGGCGTGCTGTCGACCGCGGGCGGCGTCGTGTTCTCGGGCGCGCTGACCGGCGAGTTCGAGGCCTTCGACGCCGACACCGGCAAGAAGCTCTGGCAGTTCCAGACCGGCTCCGGCATCGAGGGACAACCGGTGACATGGCAGCAGGATGGCGTGCAGTATGTCGCCGTCACCAGCGGCTATGGCGGTGTCTACTCGCTGTTCTCCGGCGACGAGCGGCTTGCCAAGGTGCCGCCCGGCGGCTCGCTGTGGGTCTTTGCGGTCAAGCAGTAACCACGGCGCGATGCTGAAAGACGGATCTCACAAGACGGCGGCGATCCTCGCCGCCGTCGCGGTGCTCACGGTCGCGCTTGCGGCGACCGTTCGTGCCGCGGATGACGCAACCGGCAATCCCGTGCAGGCACAGATCGACCACGGCAAGTCGACCTATGCCGAAAAATGCTCGCACTGCCACGGCCCCAACATGATGAACCCCGGCACCATCACGCCGGACCTGCGCGCCTTCCCGAACGACAAGACGCGCTTCGTCACCACGGTGAAGAACGGCAAGAACAACAAGATGCCGCCCTGGGCTGACATCCTCAACGACGACGAGATCGGGGATCTCTGGGCTTTCATCTCGAGCCGGAGGAAGCCATGAAGACTTGGCACGTCGCGTGGAGCGTTGCCGCGATTCTCGCGGCGGCGGCCACGGCTGCGCGCGCGGCCGACGATCCGCTCAGGATCTGTCTCGACGAGGACCGGCCGCCGCTCTCGGTGCATCACAAGGGCAAGCCGGACTCCGGCTTCGACGTAAGGCTGGGGCAGGCGCTCGCCGACCGGCTCGGACGGCCTCTGACGATCCAGTGGTTCGAGAGCAAGCTGGATGAGGATTCGAGCCCGCAGCTCGAGGCCAATGCGCTGCTGTCCGACGGGCGCTGCTCGCTGGTCGGCGGCTACGCGCTGACGACGGATTCCCTCGTCAAGCCCGGCATGAAGACGGCACGCTTGCCGGATTTTGCCGGCGCCACCCGTGACGACCGGCGCCGCCGCGTCGCGCTCGGCGTGCTCGCACCGAGCCAGCCCTATGTTTACTCGCCGATGACGGTTGTGCTCGGGCCGAAGGCGCAGGGCCGCAAGATCGGCGATATCGGCGACCTTGCCGGCCTTCGCCTCGTCATCGAGAGTGGCTCGCTGGGCGATGCCGTCCTGATGACCTTCGACAAGGGGCGCCTGATCGACAACATCACCCATCTCGTCCCCGGTCGCGACGATCTCCTCGGCGCGCTCGCTCGTGGCGACTACGACGCGACGCTGATCGACCTCGGCCGTTTCGACGCCCATCGCGCCGCGCATCCCGACACGGCAATCACGGCGTCCGGCTATTACTATCCGATCGGCGCCAACCGCGGCTATGTCGGGCTCGCCGGCGATCCCGCACTGATCGACGCCGTCAACACGGCGCTGAGCGGGCTTGCTGCCGAGGGCAAGATCGCCGAATTCGGCAGGCAGGCAGGGCTGACCTATCTGCCGCCGCGAGAGCCTGCAATCCTCGGCGAAGTCTGGATGAAGATCATTCAGCGGTGAGATGGCCTGACATGGCACGCTAAAGTGCCGACATCATTTCCGTGCTATACTTGGCGCTTCATTTGACGATCGGTGCCCTGTGAGCTCCCCGACCATTCCCTCCGCCGCAGGCCTGCGCGATCACCTCTCGCGCGAAATCAAGACCGGCGAGCTGGTGCGGGCGCTGATCGTCGTCGGCC
The DNA here is from genome assembly GCF_023074185.1 of Bradyrhizobium sp. 132. Taxonomy (GTDB): domain Bacteria; phylum Pseudomonadota; class Alphaproteobacteria; order Rhizobiales; family Xanthobacteraceae; genus Bradyrhizobium. The sequence continues at coordinate 42,187 of NZ_JADPKY010000131.1, forward strand.
CGATGGTCGCCGCTTTTTTCATCGCGCGCGAGACCGCGCTGCTGAATCTCGGGTTGGTCGCGGTCTCGTTGCTGATTCCCGCACTCAGGCTGCAGCTGCCGCCAAAAGTCGTCGCGTGGCATTATCTCGCGATCCTCGTCACCTTTGCCGCGCTGTTCCTCGCCGCCCCGATCAAGCCGCTATTCGTGGTGCTGACGGCGCTTGCCGGATTCCTTGCGGCCGCGGCGACGCGCCATGGCGAACATTTCCGCACGCTCGGAAATTGGGTGTTCATTCCCGCCGTGTATCTCGCCTGCGAAGTGCGGGAGGGCGTGAGCGCCTCGGACGCCCTCCGCCATGCCGGTATGATCATCGTGTCCTCTCCGATCGCGCTGGCGCTGGTCTGCGCCATCCGGATTTACGACCAGCGGCGCGGCGACACCACGGCGACCTCGTTCGGAGCGCCCGCGGCCGAGTGGTTTCTGCCCGCAGCAGCAACCGCCCTTGCGGTGTTGGCTGCGGCGGCGCTGGTCGAGATCCTCGATCTCGCGCACGGCCAATGGGTGATGTGGTCGGCCGCAAGTGTCGTGGTCGGCGATCTCACCGCGTCTACCGGCAAGCTGAAGCAGCGGGCGATCGGCGCCTTGGTCGGCGTGCCGCTCGGCTTCATCGCCGGCATGGTGCTGCCGCAGAGCCGGGTTGGCTATGCACTCGCGGTTCTCGCGGCCACCCTCACGCTGATCTCGTTCTCCCGCTACATCGTCGGCTTCGGCCTGCGCTGCTTCTTCATCGCGCTGGCCGCTTCTTTCGCCGGCGGCGCCAGCGGCATCGCGGAGGAGCGCATCGTCAACGTGCTGATCGGCGGCGCCTTTGGCTTGATTGCCGTGGCGCTAACCGAAATCGTCTGGCTGCGTGTCATGCGAAAGGTGCGATCGTCCGGATGACGCCCGAATAGGTACGGGCACGGCCTGTCAAATGCGCCAATCTGTCTCGCCTGGTGCCGATCGCAGAGGCGACCTGATGCAGTACCTTCGGCAAAAATCTGGAGGGAATCATGTCCATGAAACTCGATCGCCGCCACTTCATCGCCGCCGGCGGCACCGCACTCGCGATGCCTTTCGTCTCGCGCAGCGCCTCGGCGCAAAGTCCGTGGCCATCGCGGCAGATCCGCGTGATTTGCAGCTATCCCGCTGGCGGACAGACCGATCTGCTCGCACGCGCCTATGGCGAATTCATTTCCAAGCAGGTCGGAAAGACCGTCGTCGTCGAGAACAAGCCCGGCGCCTCGGGCGCGATCGGGACGGCGGAGGTTGCCCGCGCGGAGCCCGACGGCCACACCATCCTGTGCTCGATCTCGACCACCTACATCATGAACCAGGTGGTGATGAAGGCTCCGGGCTACGACATGGACAAGGATTTGACGCTCGTCAGCGTCATTCCGGGCGCCGGCCTGTTGCTGATCGCGAACGCGAAAACCGGCGTCAAGACGCTGAAGGATTTCGTCGCCTTTGCCCGCAAGAGCGGCAAGGTCAATTTCGGCACCTATAGCGCGGGCTCGGCCCCGCATATGACGATCCACGAGCTCAACAAACAGTACGGCCTTGCGATTGAGCCGATCCATTATCGCGGCGAAGCCCCGATGTGGACGGGCATGCTGGAAGGTACGCTCGATGCTGCCATGGGCAGCTACACGGCTGCGCAATCGGTTTTGCAGAGCGACCGTGGCACTGTGTTCGCGGTGCACTCGAAGAAGGTCGACGCGATCCCGGCCATAAAGACCCTCCCCGAGCAGGGCGCGACGTCGAAATTCTTCACCGTCAGCGGCTTCTCCGGCTGGGCCGTGCCGAAAGCGACGCCGCAGCCGATCGTCGACCGCCTGGCGGAGCTTTGCGTTGCCGCCAACAGCGATCCCAAGGTGAAGGACGTTCTCAACACGTTCGTGCTCGAACCCGCGATCGGCTTCAAGGAAACCAACGCGCTGTATCAGCGCGAGCTGCCGATCTGGATCGAGAGCGCGAAGTCGCTCGGCCTCGAGCCGGCCTGAACGTCGAGGCAAGGTGCCTTCGCGGCACCGGCCTCCGACCAAAGCCTAGTGTCGGAAACGCGGTTTCGCGCTATGATTGTGCCACGCTGGCGGAAGATCTCCCCGGCGCTGACGAGAAAGGCCGATCCCATGACACCGGATGGCGTCACACCGGATGGCGTCGCCATAGCCGTCATGATCATTCTGCTCTTTCCGATGGGCTATTTCACGCTGGCTTCGCCCGCCTTCCTGCTGGTGAAGCTGGATATCCAGCCCGTCGCCCAGCTTTTGCGCGGAATGTTCAATGCCCATTTTCTGGTGATGCGCGTTGCCGGAATCATCGGAACGGTCGCTTTCCTGCTCGACGGTCGATTGCTCGCTGCGATGGGCGTTGGCTTGGTTACAGCCCTGGCGATCTACGGACGCCGCGGCTTCATGCGACGGATCGACGACCAGCTCAGCGCGCGAGACGCCGGTGATACCGAAGCCCCACGCCGATTACGCCGGTTACATTGGAGCGGGATGCTGGGCAACGCGGTGCTGCTCGCCGCTCTCGTGGCCGGTATCCCCTACGTCGCCCTATCGGCGTGAGAGACATCGCGGACGTGTGACGGTCATTTGCTGTCGGCGACCGCCGAGCTTGGCGTTCGCCTAATGCTCGTCCGCGGCAACGGCGCCCTGTTGCGCCTTGTGGATCGAGGACGGCACTACGCCGAAATATTTCCGGAACACGCGGCTGAAATGCGATGAGCTGGAGAAGCCCCAGGAGAACGCGACGTCGGTGATGGTCTTGCCGGCATGGGTCTCGAGCTCCTGGCGGCAATTCTGAAGACGCGCCTGCCAGATGTAGTCGCTCACCGTGGTGCCGCGCTCGGAGAACAACATGTGCAGATAGCGCTTGGAGCAGCCGAGCTCGGCGGAGATCTGGTCGATGCACAGATCCGGATCGCGCAAATGCTCGCGAATGAAGAACTGCGCGCGCACATACGTCGCTTCGGGCCCGACGCGATCGAGCATCGTGTCCGCCTCGCGCAGCGGCAGCAGCAAAAGGTCGATCAGCGAATCGGCGACGCCGACCGCACTGTTCGCCGACAGCTTGGCCGCCTCGTCGAAGGTCGCATGGACGAAATCATGGGCGATCCGCCCCGTCCCCGTGCGTGACGTCAATTTGCAGGCGGGCATTCGCTGCGACGGGAATCCGCGGTCGCGCAGCAGCGCCTTCGGCACGATCACCACGTCGTGGCGCGTGAAAGCGGGGCTGATGATCGAATGCGGGCAGGAGACGTCATAGGCGATGATGTCGCCCGGGTTCAGCTCGATGTGGCGGCCATCCTGCTCGAAATAGGACACACCGTAAGTCTGGAAGTGGATCTTGATGTACGGGTGCTCATTGGCCTTGGCGCGCGCCAGCGTGTGCGCGATGCGATGCTGGCTGACCTCGATCTGGCAGAGCTTCAAGCGCGAGACGGAGGTGTAGTCGATGCGGCCTTCGAGCGAGGACGCCTCCAGCGGATCGACGTCGAAATGCCCACACAGGCTCGTCAGCCCATCGATCCAGCTCTGGATCTGCCGCTTCGGCGTCATTCCCGTCGTCGAGAGCGTGTGTATTGTGTCGGACATTAATCCAGCCACTGGTTTGATCCGGAGATTCGATACGAATCGCAACCAGCGCTGCCGGAGCCCTCAGCCATGATTGCGTGACGTTTACCTCGATTTGAGCGATCTTCTAGAACGAGCGCCATCGTTCCATTGTCACCCTTGAAAGTTAATCCTCCGCCTTAGTCGCAGCGCCGTCAAGGGGAACCTGAGCGTTGAAGACGGCCCCAAAGCAATGCGGAAGCTGCTGAATTCGCTACTGCAAAATCAAAATCTTCGTGTCCGTGCGCTGTGAAGCAAACCAGCTTCTCTCTTGGGCAAGTTTCCCGATTACGAAGTCGTTACGAATTGCGGCAGGAACAACAAGAACGGGCCGCTCTGCACGTGGACCCGTGACTCTCATCAGGAGGAGGTAACACCACCGCATCGTTTCTGGTCCCAATCGTGACCGCCCTGCACGAGCAGACGCCGGACCAAAAGCCCGGTGATTAAGCAATGCTTCGGAAACAATAAACGAGACCAATGGAGGAATGACTATGCGCAAGGTACTACTGGCGGCCTATCTTGGCTCCGCGGCGGCTCTCGCCGTCGGCAGCGCGTCGGCCAACGATGAAGTGCTCAAGATGTCGCAAAACCCGAAAGACTGGGTGATGCCGACGGGCGACTACGCCAATACCCGCTATTCCAAACTGAACCAGATCAACGCACAAAACGTAGGCAAGCTCCAGGTCGCCTGGACCTTCTCGACCGGCGTGCTGCGCGGCCACGAAGGCGGCCCGCTGATCATCGGCAACATGATGTACGTCCACACGCCGTTCCCGAACAAGGTCTACGCTATTGACCTTTCCAACGAGAACAAGATCGTCTGGAAGTACGAGCCGAAGCAGGACCCGAATGTCATCCCGGTGATGTGCTGCGATACGGTCAACCGCGGCTTGGCCTTTGGCGACGGCAAGATCTTCCTGCATCAGGCCGACACCACGCTCGTCGCACTCGACGCCAAGAGCGGTCAGGTGGCATGGACCGCGAAGAATGGCGACGCCAGCAAGGGCGAGACCGGCACTTCGGCTCCAATGGTCGTCAAGGACAAGGTGCTGATCGGTATCTCTGGCGGCGAGTTCGGCGTTCAGGCCCACATGTCCGCCTACGACATCAAGACCGGCAAGCTGGCATGGCGTGGATACTCGGAAGGACCGGATGATCAGCTTCTGGTCGACCCCGAGAAGACCACAGCACTCGGCAAGCCGATCGGCAAGGACTCCAGCCTCAAGACCTGGCAAGGCGATCAGTGGAAGATCGGTGGCGGCGCGACCTGGGGCTGGATCTCCTACGATCCCGCGCTGAACCTCGTCTATTACGGCTCCGGCAATCCCTCGACCTGGAATCCGAAGCAGCGTCCCGGCGACAACAAATGGTCGATGACGATCTGGGCGCGCAACCCGGATACGGGCGTTGCCAAGTGGGTCTATCAGATGACGCCCCACGACGAGTGGGACTATGACGGCGTCAACGAGATGATCCTCTCGGACCAGACGATCAACGGAGCGCCGCGCAAGCTGCTGACGCACTTCGATCGTAACGGCCTCGGCTACACGCTCGATCGTGTCAACGGTGAGCTTCTGGTCGCCGAAAAGTACGATCCGAAGGTCAACTGGACCTCCGGCGTCGACATGGACAAGAACTCGCCGACCTATGGCCGTCCGAAGGTGCTCGACACAGCTTCGACCGACAAGGCGGGCGAGGACCACAACGTGAAGGGCATCTGCCCGGCCGCGCTCGGCACCAAGGACGAGCAGCCGGCAGCCTACTCGCCGGACACGCAGCTGTTCTACGTTCCGACCAACCACGTCTGCATGGACTACGAACCGTTCAAGGTGAGCTACACCGCGGGCCAGCCCTATGTGGGTGCGACGCTCTCGATGTATCCGCCGCAGGGTGAAACCCATATGGGTAACTTCATCGCCTGGGACGGCAAGACCGGCAAGATCGTCTGGTCGAACAAGGAGCAGTTCTCGGTCTGGTCGGGTGCACTCGCAACCGCGGGCAACGTGGTGTTCTACGGAACGCTCGAAGGCTACCTGAAGGCAGTCGATGCCAAGACCGGCAAGGAGCTCTACAAGTTCAAGACTCCCTCCGGTATCATCGGCAACGTCACCACCTACGAGAACGGCGGCAAGCAGTATATCGCAGTCCTCTCCGGCGTGGGTGGCTGGGCCGGTATCGGTCTGGCGGCGGGTCTGACCGATCCGACCGCAGGTCTCGGCGCAGTCGGTGGCTACGCGGCGCTCAGCAGCTACACGGCACTCGGCGGTACGCTGACCGTGTTCTCGCTGCCCAACTAGGCCTCTCAGCATCGCTCCGGCGCGTGGATCTACTCCACGCGCCGGCTCGTCTCACAGAATGCCTTCCGAGGAAAATCTCTTGCGTAAAATCTGCTCTGCCATCGCTGCGATGTTTTTGATTGCGTCCGGGGGAATTGCCGTCGCGGACGGCTCAGGTGATCCGACCGCCGTCAAGCAGAACGAAACCGGCGAATGGTCCGACAAGGAAGGCAACCCAACCTACAAGATCACGGAGGGCTCTGTGGACTGGTACACCTATTCCGGGTACCGCCGCTATCACTCGGACTGCCATGTGTGTCACGGCCCGGATGGAATGGGCTCGACCTACGCCCCGGCGCTGAAGGATTCGCTGAAGACGATGAGCTACGCGGATTTTCTCGGCGTCGTCGCCTCCGGCCGCAAGAACATCTCGACTGCCCAGGAGAACGTGATGCCGGCCTTCGGCGATAACCCGAACGTCGCCTGCTACATGGACGATCTCTACGTCTATCTGCGCGCCCGCTCCAACGAGGCCTGGGGCCGCACCCGACCTGGCAAGCACGAGGACAAGAACGACGCCTATACCAAGAACGAAGATTCGTGCATGGGCAACAAGAAGTGAACGTGCGGAGCCCGACCAGGACCTGGTTCCTGGCGCCCTGCTAGAATTTGAGGAGTTTACGATGAAGACACGCGCCGCCGTCGCTTTCGAAGCCAAGAAGCCGCTCGAGATAGTGGAGGTCGATCTGGAAGGACCGAAGGTCGGCGAAGTCCTGGTCGAGATCAAGGCGACGGGCATCTGCCACACCGACGCCTACACGCTCGACGGCTTCGACAGCGAAGGAATCTTCCCGTCGATCCTCGGCCATGAGGGCGCCGGCATCATTCGCGAGATCGGTCCTGGCGTGACCTCGGTGAAGCCGGGCGACCACGTCATCCCGCTCTACACGCCGGAATGCCGGCAGTGCAAAAGCTGCCTCAGCCAGAAGACCAATCTCTGCACCGCAATCCGCGCGACTCAGGGCAAGGGCGTGATGCCGGACGGCACCAGCCGCTTCTCCTACAAGGGCAAGCCGATCTACCACTACATGGGCTGCTCGACCTTCTCGAACTTCACCGTGCTGCCGGAGATCGCGGTCGCCAAGATCCGCGAGGACGCGCCGTTCGACAAGAGCTGCTACATCGGCTGCGGCGTCACCACCGGCGTCGGCGCCGTCGTCAATACCGCCAAGGTCGAGCCGGGCTCCAACGTCGTGGTGTTCGGCCTCGGCGGCATCGGCCTCAACGTGATCCAGGGCGCCAAGATGGCCGGCGCCGACAAGATCATCGGCGTCGACATCAACGACTCCAAGGAGGAATGGGGCCGGCGGTTCGGCATGACCGATTTCGTCAATCCCAAGAAGATCACCGGCGACATTGTCCCGCATCTCGTGACCCTGACGGACGGCGGCGCCGACTACACCTTCGACTGCACCGGCAACACCACGGTGATGCGCCAGGCGCTGGAAGCCTGCCATCGCGGCTGGGGCACCTCGATCATCATCGGCGTTGCCGAATCCGGCAAGGAGATCGCCACCCGCCCGTTCCAGCTCGTCACCGGGCGCAACTGGCGGGGCACCGCCTTCGGCGGCGCGCGCGGCCGCACCGACGTGCCGAAGATCGTCGACTGGTACATGAACGGAAAGATCCAGATCGACCCGATGATCACCCACACGCTCAAGCTCGAAGACATCAACAAAGGCTTCGAGCTGATGCATGAGGGCAAATCCATCCGTTCAGTCGTCGTGTTCTAGTTCGAAAAGCGTCACCCCCAAGGAGGATCGACCCATGACTGTTGCACTCCATCCCTCGATCGATAACGGCCTCAAACAGGGCAGCGGCAGCTTTGCCGGCGGCACGCTCGTATGCAAATGCAAGGACCATCAGGTCAAGGTCGCCGTCAAGGGCGACGTCGCGCACAACCACGCCTGTGGCTGCACCAAGTGCTGGAAGCCGCAGGGCGCGAATTTCTCCGTCGTCGCCGTGGTGCCGCGCCAGAACGTCAGCGTGATTGAGAACGGCGACAAGCTCCAGATCGTCGACCCCTCTGCGGTGATCCAGCGCCATGCCTGCAAGGCCTGCGGCACCCACATGTACGGCCGCATCGAGAACAAGGGCCACCCGTTCTACGGCCTCGACTTCATTCACCCCGAACTGTTCCAGGAACAGGGTTCGCAGGCACCGCAATTCGCCGCCTTCGTCTCCTCGGTGATCGAAGCGGGCGTGAAGCCGGAGGAAATGCCCGGTATTCGTTCGCGGCTGAAGGAAATCGGCCTCGAGCCCTATGACTGCCTGTCGCCGGCGCTGATGGACGCGATCGCGACCCACGTGGCGAAGGCCAAAGCCGCCTGAGCCAAGCCGCCTGACGTTTGCCGCGCCCGTCCGCTCGCTGGTTCTCGCCAGCGAGCGGACGGGTCCGGCCCCAGGACCAATCGCGGCGATGCCCCCGCTTCTCCACTCTGCGTATACGAGGGCCATCAGGTCCCTCAGTCCTGGTCTCTGAATGACTGCGCAGGGCCGCCGGCTTCCTGCTTGAAGTCCGCAGCGCTTGCGTTTCTCCCTCCCTCGACTGAGGCATCCTGCTTCGTCCGCACAGTTCTTCTGGCGGACGAAGCTTTTTTCATTGTGCCCGTTTCGGGAGGCGCGCTGTGTGATGCAGCGCCCTGCTTTTGACAAACCTTCGTTGCAATCTTTTCCCGTCGATAACAGCTGACTAGAGAACAGCTGACTAGAGAACGGCTGACTAGAGAACGGCTGACTAGAGAACACTTGGCTGTGAACGCCGGACCGAGGCGATCTCTGCTACGATTGCGTCGTCACGATGCCGCGCGAAACTAATAATCAAGAACAAGACGGAGGTATCGAGCACATCCGGACATGACACTCGCATTCCTGCTTCCTGCCGGGATCTGCCCGCGCTGGATGACGGCCGGAACGCGACGACACGACGCAGCAGGCATTGCACCGACCGACGTCGGGACAATTTGAAATCGGCAAGCTTATGAAGAGCGAGGGACGATCATGATCAAGGTGAAGATCAACGGCCAGGAACAGAGCTGGGACGGCGACCCGGATCTCCCGCTACTCTGGTTCCTGCGCGACGAGGCCGGGCTGACCGGCACCAAGTTCGGCTGTGGCCAGGCCCTTTGCGGCGCCTGCACCGTCATCGTCGACAAGGAAGCCGTGCGCTCCTGCATCACATCGATCAACGACGTCGCCGGCCGCGAGGTCACGACGATCGAGGGACTGGATCCGAACGGCGATCACGCGGTGCAGAAGGCCTGGCGCCAGGTCAACGTACCCCAATGCGGCTTCTGCCAGGCGGGCCAGATCATGCAGGCGGCGGCGCTACTGATGGACAACCCAAAGCCGTCGCACGACCAGATCCGCGAAGCGATGGCCGGCAACATCTGCCGCTGCGGCTGCTACCAGCGCATTGAGAACGCGGTCTATCTCGCATCGACGGGAGTGTGACATGAATTTCATCGACAATCCGGGGAAGCTTCGCGGCTTCGAAAAGAACATCAAGGTCGAGAAAGTCTCGCGCCGCAGCATCCTGAAAGGGCTCGGCATCACCGGCGGCTTCGTGCTCGCTGCCCCCGTGATGTCGCGCCAGGCGTTCGCCTATGAGACCGGCGCCGGCAAGATGCCGCATGGCGTCGTGGTGGACCCGCGCGTGTTCGTCGCGGTCGCGCCCGACGGCACCGTCACCATCCTCGCCCACCGCGCCGAGATGGGTACCGGCGTGCGCACCAGTCTGCCGCTGATCGTAGCGGAAGAAATGGAAGCTGACTGGTCGCGAGTCAAAGTGCAGCAGGCTCACGGCGACGAGGTCAAGTTCGGCAACCAGGACACCGACGGCTCGCGCAGCACGCGGCATTATCTGATGCCGATGCGTCAGATCGGCGCCTCCGCCCGCACCATGCTGGAACAGGCCGCGGCCAAGCGCTGGGGCGTGCCGGCGACCGAGGTCAAGGCCGTCAATCACGAGGTCGTCCACAGCGCGACGAGCCGCAAGCTCGGCTTCGGCGAGCTCGCAGCCGATGCCGCCAAGGAATCGGTGCCGAGTATCGAAGGCCTCAAGCTGAAGGACCCCAAGGACTTCCGCTATCTCGGCAAGGGCCAGGTCGGCATCGTCGATCTCCACGACATCACCACCGGCAAGGCGCGTTACGGCGCCGACGTGCGGCTGCCTGGCATGAAGTATGCCGTGATCGCGCGCCCGCCGGTAACAGGCGGCAAGCTGGTCTCGTTCGATCCGGACGCGGCGCTGAAGGTCCCCGGCGTCGAGAAGGTGATGCAGGTGCGCGGTTGGCCGTGGCCGTCGAAATTCCAGCCGCTCGGCGGCGTTGCCGTGATCGCGCGCAACACCGGCGCGGCGATCAAGGGCCGCGACGCACTTAAGCTCACCTGGGACGACGGTGCCAACGGCAAATACGACTCCGTCGCCTACCGCAAGGAGCTCGAGGAAGCCTCACGCAAACCGGGCCTCGTCGTGCGCCAGGAAGGCGACGCCGATGCTGCCCTGAAGGGTGCCGACAAGATCATCGTCGGCGAATATTATCTGCCGCATCTCGCCCATGTCAGCATGGAACCGCCGGTGGCGGTCGCCGACGTCAAGGGCGACAAGGCGGAGATCTGGGCACCGGTGCAGAGCCCGGGCGGCACACGCGAGGACGTCGCCAAGACGCTCGGCATCCCCGAGGGCAATGTCACGGTCAACGTCACCCTGCTCGGCGGCGGTTTCGGCCGCAAGTCGAAATGCGACTTTGCGCTCGAGGCCGCGCTGCTGTCGAAGGAGCTCGGCGCGCCCGTGAAGGTGCAATGGACGCGCGAGGACGACGTCCGCCACGACTTCCTGCACACGGTCTCCGTGGAACGGATCGAAGCGGGCCTCGACAAGAGCGGCAAGGTGATCGCCTGGCGCCACCGCAGCGTGGCTCCCAGCATCGCCTCGACCTTCGCCGCCGGTGCAAATCACGAGGCGCCCTTCGAGCTCGGCATGGGCCTCGTCGACATGCCGTTCGAGATCGCCAACATCTCTTGCGAGAACCCGGAAGCCGCGGCGTTCACCCGCATCGGCTGGTTCCGCTCGGTCTCGAACATCCCGCGCGCCTTCGCGGTACAGTCGATGGTCGGCGAGATCGCGCATGCGACCGGCCGCGACCAGAAGGAGACGCTGCTGGCGCTGATCGGCAGCCCGCGCATCGTCAAGCCGGCCGTGAAGGACATGTGGAACTACGGCGAGCCCTTCGACAGCTATCCGATCGACACCGCGCGCCTGCGCAAGGTGGTCGAGCTGGTCGCCGAGAAGGGAGAATGGGGCCGCGCGGTCGCCAAGGGCCATGGCCTCGGCATCGCCGTGCACCGCAGCTTCGTCAGCTATATCGCGACCATCGTCGAGGTCGCCGTCGACGACAAGGGCAAGCTGACGGTGCCGCGGGTCGACACCGCGATCGATTGCGGCACCTATGTCAACCCCGAGCGCATCGCCTCGCAGATCGAGGGCGCGGCGATCATGGGGCTGAGCCTCGCCAAATACGGCGAGATCAGCTTCAAGGACGGCAAGGTGGAGCAAAAGAACTTTGACGACTTCCAGGTCCTCAGGATGGATGAATCCCCGCTGGTGACCAACGTCTACATCGTGCCGCCCGGACCCGACACGCCACCGAGCGGAGTCGGCGAGCCCGGCGTCCCGCCGTTCGCGCCGGCGCTGATGAATGCCATCTTCGCCGCGACCGGAAAGCGCATCCGCAACCTTCCGCTCGGCAAGCAATTGGAGGCGTGAGAGCTTGGTCCGGAAAAGTGGACACCGGTTTTCCGAACAGACCATGCTCAATCAGGAAAGGGCGCGATAGAAGTCTATCGCGCTCGGGAACACAAAGCGGCTTCGCGCCGTTTCCATCGATCTGACAGGAGCAGATCGATGACCCAAATTTCAAAGGCGCTCGCAGTTTCGCTGTCGAGCGCCTTTCTTTTGACGACCACAGGCGTGTTCGCCCAGAACAACACGGCGCCGCCAACCACGGCCACGCGCCCCAGCACGCCGGACCAGAACTCCCTGCCCAACGCCAATGCCCCGCCGCCCTCGACCACCCAGACCACCGGGCAGCACAATCCGGATCCCAAGGTTCAGGAAATGAACCGGAAGGAAAAGGGCAAGGTAGAGCGCGAGGGGAAGTAGCGATCTGGCGTCGCGTGCGACCGCATCGTCATGGCCGGGCTTGTCCAGGCTTGTCCCGGCCATGACGACTTCGTGGCGCGGGCAGCAATCCCATCCCGTCACGCAAAATGCGGCGGACGTTGCCGTCCGCCGCATTTGCCCCCTGACACTCCGCTTCTTTCGATCCGCCAGCGGAGCTTACTTCTTCAGCGCGAACACCCAGATGACGCCGCCCTGCGGTACGTTGGCTTCGATACCGATATTGTTGGTCACAAGTGCATCCTGGATGCGCTGCGCATCCACGCCCCATCCCGACTGGATCGCGATGTATTGCGTGCCGTCGATCTCATAGGACACCGGCATGCCCATGATGCCGGAGTTGGTCTTCTGCTCCCACAGCAGCTCGCCACTCTTGGCGTTGAAGGCGCGGAAGTTGCGGTCGTTGGTGCCGCCCACGAAAACGAGGTCGCCTGCGGTCGCCGTCACCGATCCGAACAGCTGCGACTTGGGGAAGTTGTGTTGCCACATCTTCTTGCCCGTAACGGGATCCCAAGCCTGGAGCTCGCCGAAATGATCGGCGCCAGGCTTCGTCTTCAGGCCGATGTCCTCCGGCTTGGTGCCGAGCCAGAGTTCGCCGGGCTTGAGCGGAACCTTCTCGCCGGTGAACCCGCCACAGAAATTCTCGTTGGCGGGCACGTAGACGAGGCCGGTCTTCTGGCTGTAGGCCGCCGACGGCCAATCCTTGCCGCCCCACAGCGACGGACAGAACTCCACGCGCTTGCCGACCATCGGCTTGTGCGCGGGATCGAGGATCGGCCTGCCGCTCTCGGCATCGATGCCCTTCCAGACGTCGGTGGAGACGAACGGCCAGCCGGCGATGTAGTTGATCTTGGTCGGCGTGCGCTCGAGTATCCAGAAGATCGCATCGCGTCCCGGATGGACCAGGCTCTTGATGGTGCGGCCGTCGCGTTGCAGGTCGATCAACATCGGCGCTTCGACCTCGTCCCAATCCCAGGAATCGTTCTGGTGATACTGGTGATAGGTTTTGATCTTGCCGGTGTTCGGATCGAGCGCGAGCACCGACGAGGTATAGAGATTGTCGCCGGGATGCATCTCGCCGGGCCACGGCGCGGCGTTGCCGACGCCCCAATAGATCGTCTTGGTGTCCTTGTCGTAATTGCCGGTCATCCAGGCCGAGCCGCCGCCGTTCTTCCAGTCCTCGCCCTGCCAGGTGTCGTGGCCGGGCTCGCCTTCGCCGGGAATGGTATAGGTCCGCCACAGCTCCTTGCCGTCCTTGGCATCATAGGCGGCGACATAGCCGCGCACGCCGAACTCGCCGCCGGAGCCGCCGACGATGACCTTGCCGTCGACGATCAGCGGCATCAGGGTCATGTACTGGCCCTTCTTGTAGTCCTGCACCTTGGTGTCCCACACCACCTTGCCGGTCTTGGCATCGAGCGCGACGACATGGTCGTCGGTGGTGGCGAGATAGAGCTTGTCCTCCCAGAGGCCGACGCCGCGGCTGGTCGGATGCAACTGGAACAGATCGTCGGGGAGCTGCCGCTTGTAGCGCCAATATTCGTCGCCGGTCTTGGCGTTCAGCGCGATCACCTGCCCCATCGGGGTCGCCACGAACATCACGCCGTTGTTGACGATCGGCGGCGCCTCGTGGCCTTCGACGACGCCGGTCGCGAAGGTCCAGACCGGGGTGAGGTTCTTCACATTCGAGGTGTTGATCTGGTCGAGCGGGCTGTAGCCCTGCCCGTCATAAGTCCGCCGGTAGAGCATCCAGTTGGCGGGCTCCGGGTTTTCCAATCGCTGCGCGGTGACCGGCGCGTAGTTCTCGACCGGGCCTGATACGGCGGCGGTCGAGGCAAGACACGTGAAGGCGACGAAGCCGGACAGTAACCATTGCTTCCTGGTCATGGACGTTCCCCTTTTTCATCCGTTTGAATTCTTATTTTGAATTGTTGTTTTGAATTCTTGTCGTTCGTCCCGTCGTCCGCCCATCGGCGGATGCGGCCTCTCGTGACGCGGGTACGACCCGCACCGTCCATCATCCTGGCTGCACGCCACCTACCTTTCCCATGAAGTTCCCGGCTACGCTGAGCGAACCGTCAGCGAGCGCCAGCGGCAGCGCCGCGAGCCGTCGCGGCGCTGGCCCGAACACGACTTGCGCGCCCGCGCGAGGATCGTATTCGGAGTTGTGGCACATGCACTTGAACACCTCCTTGTCGCCGACATCGCTCTTCACCCAGGCAGTGACGGGACAGCCGGCATGCGAGCAGATTGCCGAATAGGCGATGATGCCGTCGACGGCGCGTGCTTTCGTCTGCTCGTCGAGCTCGGCGGGATCGAGCCGGATGATCAGGATCTCGTTGAGGCGCGAAGCGCTGCGCACGACCGACGTCTTTGGGTCTTTCGGCCAGGCTTGCACCGGCGGTCCGCCGACCGACAGATCGGCCGCGGTAATGAGCTTCCCTTCCCGATCGCCTTCCGAGAAGACGAGCACATCACCCTTCTGCGGCCGCTCATCCGAGCCGGGCGGATCCTCTCCTGCTTGCACCTGCGAGGCACAGCCAAGGCAAGCAGTGGTGGCGAGCGCACCGAGCAAAAGCGTTCGCCGCGTCTGCTCGATGCCGGCGTCGACGTCAGGCTCCGCGACATTCTCGGAGGATGAGGAATGGGTGATGAACGATGCGCTGGACATGCAATTAGGAGGCGCTGGAACTCTGCCGAAAACAAGGCGAAGGATTGGCGCCGCAATGCATCAATATGGCTTTGCTCGCTTTGATTGAGCAAGAATGAACGCAATCGAACGGTTTTCGCAATTTCAACGTCACATCACGCGCTTCGCATGATGATTTTGCAGACCAGCCCGATGATATCGGAATTGGTGCGCCGCCCTACCCGTTACGCAAAGGCGAAACAAAGTCGCTGTATGTCTGCAGGCAGACCGATCGTCCTTAGGACCTGAGCACGTGACGCGGCGCGGCAATCCGACCCGCCAAGGTGGCCGACGCCATCTCAAAGCTGTCGGCGATGCGGCGCGCCTTGTCGATGAACAGCGCGGCCGCCGCGGGCGGACAGACTTCGTGCGCGGTCGGTTCGAACAAATCCAGCCAGCGGTCGAAATGATCGCCGGCCAGGCTCAGCGGCATATGCGCCCGCATCGGGGAGCCGTGGTAGCGGCCACTCATCAGAACGACCGATGACCAGAAGTCCCTGAGATTGGCGAGATGCTCGTCCCAATTCCGCACCCTCGCGAACACGGGGCCCAGCAGTGCATCCTCGCGCACGCGTCCGTAGAAGCGGGTGACGAGTTCGCCGATCATCTCTTCGGTGATCCCCGTGCGCTTGATCGCGTCCTGGGTCAGCAGGTTCCGCCGCTCGGCCGCAGCCTCGCGCTCGGCCTTCAATCGATCCGACATGTCCTTTGTTATCCGTTCCGTTGTTCCCGCAGGCCGCCCGTTCGACATTGTGAGCTCAATTGCGCGCGGCGTCTTTGTCGCAGCGCAAATTGCGGGGTCTGGCGGCGAGTACCAATTGCCCGCCGCCTGCGCCATTGTCAGGCGCTGTAGGTGTAAAAGCCCTGTCCGGTCTTGCGGCCGAGATGGCCGGCATCGACCATTTCCTTGAGCAAGGGGGCCGGACGGTATTTGGGGTCGTTGTAGCCTTTGTAAAAGACCTCCATCACCGACAACATGGTGTCGAGCCCGACGAGATCGGCGAGCGCCAGCGGCCCGATCGGGTGGTTGCAGCCGAGCTTCATCCCGGCATCGATCTCTTCCGCCGTCGCAATCCCTTCCTGGAGCGCGAAGATCGCTTCGTTGATCATCGGGCACAGGATGCGGTTGACGGCGAAGCCGGGGCTGTTCTTGGCGGTGATCGCCACCTTGCCGATGCGCTTGGCGAAATCGAGCGCTTTGGCGTGGGTGTCGTCGGAGGTCTGCAAGCCGCGGATGAGCTCCAGCAGCGCCATTACCGGTACCGGATTGAAGAAGTGCATGCCAATGAAACGGTCGGGGCGGTCGGTCGCCGCGGCGAGCTTCGTGATCGAGATCGAGGAGGTGTTGGTCGCGAGCAGCGTGCGCGGCGACAGCGTCGCGCAGAGGTCCTTCAGGATCTTGACCTTGAGCTCCTCGTTCTCGGTCGCGGCCTCGATGACGAGGTCGCAATCGATGAGCTTCGCGCGGTCGGTGGTGCCGGTGATGCGCTTGAGCGTCGCGTCGCGATCGCCCGCCGACATCTTCTCCTTCTTGACCAGCCGCTCGAGGCTGCCGCCGACGGTCGAAATCCCGCGGTTCACCGCCGCATCGGAAATATCGACCATCACGACCGAAAGCCCGGCCGCGGCACAAATCTGCGCGATGCCGTTCCCCATGGTCCCTGCCCCGATAATTCCGACGGTTTGGATCATTGCCTCAAATCCTTCATCCTTACGGACGTGCCATACCGGCACCGCCCCATTGTTCCTGAATCAGGGTCTAGCACCGCCACCGGGCGGGTGCGACCTGATCCTGCCCTTCCTTAAAGCATCCAACGCGGGAATAAAGCCGCCATTCGGCCGCGAAACAGCATGATTCGGCGCCTCCTGGCCTGTTAGGCCCGAGCTATCTGCGGCTTCCTCCCCCAAGAGCGCCGAGGGTCCGGGAGGACCGTGCCCGAGGCGGGGAGCGCCTCAATCGAGACGAAGCACCTTGCCCGGATTCATGATGTTCTTGGGATCGAGCGCCCGCTTGATCATGCGCATGATGTCGAGCTCGGTCCGGGAACGATAGTACTGGAGCTCGTCGAGCTTCTCGATGCCGATGCCATGTTCCGCCGAGATCGAGCCGCCCATGGAGGTGACGAGGTCGTTGACGGCCCGTGAGATCGCCGCGGAATACTGCTTGAGCGTAGCGCGGTCCATGCCCTTCGGACCCATGAAGGAGAAGTGCAAATTGCCGTCACCGATGTGGCCGAGCGGGTAGGGGCGGATCGTCGGCAGGATTGCGCGTACGGCCTCGAGACCGCTGTCGATGAACTCTGGAATCCTGGAGATGGCGACCGACACGTCGTAGCTCAAGCCCGGCCCTTCGGTACGAGATGCCTCGGCCACGCTCTCGCGAATGCGCCACATGTTGCGCGACTGCGTTTCGGTTTGCGCGATCACCGCATCCAGCACCCGGCCCGCCTCGAGCTGGTCGGCCAAAAACTGCTCCATCTTGTCCGACATGCCCGTGCCGCCGTCTTGCCGGGGCCGGGCCGACGACCATTCGAGAAGGAGATACCACTCGGTCTCCGCCTTGAGAGGATCCTGGGTCCCGGGAACGTGGCGCAGCACCATGTCGGTGCACGCTCGGCTGATGAGTTCGCAGGAGCCGACATTGTCATCGGAAGCGGCATGCGCCTCCGACAGGAGGTCGATGGCTGCCTTGGCATCGCGGATCGCAAGCCATGCCGTGCACACGTCTTTCGGCGCCGGCCAAAGCTTCAGCACCGCCTTGGTGATGATACCGAGTGTCCCTTCGGCGCCCATGAACAGGTGCTTGAGGTCATAGCCGGTGTTGTCCTTCTTGAGTGCGCGCAGGCCGTCCCAGACATCGCCGTCAGCCAGCACGACCTCGAGACCCAACACCAGATTTCGCGCATTGCCATAACGCAGCACCTGCACGCCGCCGGCATTGGTGGACAGATTGCCCCCGATCATGCACGAGCCCTGAGCACCCAGGCTGAGCGGAAAGAGGCGGTCGTGGCGCGCGGCCGTGTCCTGAAGCGTCTGGAGGATGCAGCCCGCCTCCACGGTCATGGCGTAGCCGACGGGGTCGACATTCAGCACCCGGTTCATGCGACCGAGCGACAGCACGATGCCGCGGTGCATAGGCCATGGCGTGGCACCGCCCATCAGGCCGGTGTTGCCACCCTGCGGCACGATGGCAATGCCGTTGTCGTAGCAGAGCTTGACGACAGCGGAGACTTCCGCAGTGCTGGCCGGACGCACGACCGCCGCGGCCTGTCCCGCCAGTTCGCCGCGCCAGTCGGTCACGAAGGGCTGCTTGTCTTGCTCGTCCAGGATCAGGCCTTTGCCGCCCACGATTGCCCGCAAGCGGTCGAGAATAGCTGACGTCACGGGCGCGGTCGGAATCGAGGGAGCGGTGGGAAGGGCTGCACCCGGCATGTGTTCCTCTCTTTGCGGCTGTTCTGCGCCTTGGGCGCACCGGCCTTCGTTCTTGTTTTCTGTTCTGGGCGGTTTCGCGATGACCCTAGCACAGGGGTCGCGCGGGCGGGAACGCCTCCGGCCGTGAGGCTGGTGCGGATTGCCTGGAACGCCGAATGCAAGCGCACTTCCGCGGAGGTCCCGCATACCCTACTGTGCCGCGATCAAATTCGGATTGGAGATCATGAGCCGTTTCTGGAGTCCGGTCGTCCACACGCTTTCGCCCTACGTCCCCGGCGAGCAGCCGAAGCAGGACGGCATCGTCAAGCTCAATACCAACGAGAATCCCTACCCGCCCTCGCCACGCGTGCTGGCGGCCGTCGCATCGGCTGCGGAGCGGCTGCGCCTTTATCCCGATCCGGGTGCGACGCGCCTGCGCGAGGCGATCGCGGCGCATTGCGATGTGAGGCCCGAGCAAGTGTTCGTCGGCAACGGCTCCGACGAGGTTCTGGCCCACACTTTCCAGGCTCTTCTGAAGCACAATATGCCGCTTCTGTTTCCCGACGTCACTTACAGCTTCTATCCCGTTTATTGCGGCCTCTATGGAATAACGCACGACGAGGTGCCGCTCGATGCCGCGATGAGAATCGATATCTCCGACTACAGGCGACCATCGAGCGCCATCCTTCTCTGCAATCCGAACGCCCCGACCGGCATCGCCCTTCAGCGCGACGCAATCGCATCGCTGCTTGCCGAACAACCGGACCGGCTGGTGGTGGTGGACGAGGCCTATGTCGATTTCGGCGCCGAGAGCGCCGTGCCGCTGGTTGCACGCCACGACAATCTGCTGGTCATCCAGACCTTCTCGAAGTCGCGCTCGCTCGCTGGCCTGCGGGTTGGTTTTGCCATCGGTCAACGACCGCTGATCGAAGCGCTGGAACGGGTGAAGGACAGCTTCAACTCCTATCCCGTCGATTGCCTCGCTATCGCCGGCGCCGTCGCCGCGATCGAGGACGACGGCTGGTTCCGCAAGACCCGCGCCCGTATCATCGCGAGCCGCGAAACGCTGGCCCGCGAGCTTGGACAACTCGGCTTCGAGGTGTTGCCGTCGCTCGCAAACTTCGTTTTCGCGCGCCATCGAAGCCGGAGCGGAACAGATCTTGCGGCAGCGCTTCGCCAGCGTGGCGTTCTGGTCCGGCATTTCGGAAAGCCGCGCATCGAGGATTTCCTGCGCATCACCGTAGGAACGGAGGCCGAGTGTGCCCGGCTTGTTGAAGTGCTGCGCGGCTTGATCTGAGCCCCGACGGTCGCGGCATCGGCCAGCGTCAATCGATGATGCCAAACGCGGCCTCGTGCCATGCCGCCCGCGGCTTTTGATTTCCGGTCAAATTCGGGTTACCAGACCGCTCCGCCGCTGCTTTGCACGACGATACCCTCAGGGAAATATACGTGAATCACCTCCGCAGTCCCGAAATCGACGCACCCGAGACATCGTGGCGGGCGCCGACGCTCAGGCACGGATGAACGACTTCGCGCGATCCATCGGCGCCGCATTCACGCTGATCGGCGAGGCCGACGCAGAGCTTCTGGGCATCGTCGGACTGTCGGTGCGCGTCAGCCTGACCGCCAGCATCGTCGCGCTTCTGATCGGGGCGCCGTTCGGGGCCCTGCTTGCGATCACCCGGTTCCGCGGGCGGCAGGTCATCATCGTCCTGACCAATGCGCTGCTTGGTCTTCCGCCGGTCGTGGTCGGGCTCGCGCTCTATCTTCTGCTGTCGCGCTCCGGCCCGCTCGGGGCGGCCGGCCTGTTGTTCACGCCGGCGGCGATGGTGATCGCGCAGGCGCTGCTCGCAACACCGATCGTCGTCGCACTGGTGCACCGGCCGGCGAGCCTGCTGTGGGCGGAGTATGGCGACCTGGCGCGAATCGACGGGCTGTCGGTGCTGCGCAGCATCGGCTTGCTGTTCGCGCTGGGCCGGACCTCGCTGCTGACGGCCTTTCTCGCAGCCTTCGGGCGCGCGATCGCCGAGGTCGGCGCCATCATCATCGTCGGCGGCAACATCCGCGGCTTCACACGCACGATGACGACAGCGATCGCGCTGGAGACCAGCAAGGGCGACCTGTCGCTGGCGCTCGGGCTCGGGCTGATCCTGCTCGCGCTCAGCGTCGCAGTATCAACCGTCGCCTTCCTGCTAGTGGGACGCGTTGGGGAAAAATAGCTGTTCGCCGCCGACCTTGTAGCCGGCGATGGCCTCCTGCCCCCCAGGAGAGATCAGCCAGTCGATGAAGGCTTGCCCGTCCTGCGCCTTCACGTTCGAATGCTTTGCCGGATTCACCAGCATGACGCCGTACTGGTTGAACAGCCGCTTGTCGCCTTCGGTCAGGACAGCAAGCTCGCCGCGGTTCTTGAATGACAACCAGGTGCCGCGGTCAGACAGGAGATAGGCATTCGAGGACGACGCCATGTTCAGGGCCGGCCCCATGCCCTGGCCGATCTCGCGATACCAGCCGTCCTTGCCGGCACCGAGGTCGACGCCCGCTTCCTTCCATAGCCGCAGCTCGGCCGCGTGCGTGCCGGACTTGTCGCCGCGCGAGATGAACGGCGCCTTCGCGGCCGCGATCTTGCGCAGCGCCTCGGCCACGTCCTTGCCGCCGGCGATCTTCGCGGGATCGCTCTTCGGCCCGACAATGACGAAGTCGTTGTACATGACATCGAAGCGCTTCACGCCGTGCCCTTCGGACATGAACTTGTCTTCAGCAGGCCTGTCATGGACGAACACGACGTCTGCATCGCCGCGCCGCCCGATGTCGAGCGCCTGGCCCGTGCCGACGGCAACCACTTTCACATCGATGCCGCCGGCCTTCGAGAACAGCGGCAGCAAATAGCCGAACAGCCCCGACTGTTCCGTTGACGTCGTCGAGGCCACAGTGATGGTGCCGTCCTGCGCGAATGCGATCGTGGACCAGAGCAGAACCGCTCCGAAGGTCATTACCCTCTTCATGCTTCGTCCTTACACCAGAAGCCGGATGTTCCAAACTCTACCTCGATAAGGGCCGTGCAGGGGAACATCGACATTTCGTCAACGCGCGTTGGTGCGATTCTCGCGGCGCTGCCAATTGGGAACGTCCGCCCCGCGCGCAGGTTGTCCGGAGGTGAACCCAGGAGGAAACCAGATGAAGAAGTTCATTTTGGCATCTGCGTGCATCATGGCGCTGGCGACCGGCGGCGCCTTTGCGCAAACACAACCCGCCCCAAGCGCATCCGGCAAGGGCGACGTCGGCCCCTCGTCGCGGGGCCCCGCGACCAAGGGCATGACGACCGGCGCGTCGTCGAACATGCAGAACGAGGCCAGCGACAGCAAGGGCAAGCAGACCCCTTCGGCCGGCGGCAGCAACACCAATAACATGGGCAGCCAGGCCGGCGGCGGCGCGGGCTCCGGAAAATAGGCCGGCATCGATCGGAAATCTGGAGAGGGGCGATCGTCCCCTCTCCAAAAGTTTTCGTGCAGCCAAAGCTTGTCGTCGCCGATGGTATGCGCGAAGGTCACGGTGCGGGCGGGGCTGCACTGAGGTTACAGTCACGCGGGCGAAATCACCGCCTGCGCGCGATGGGTGTGGATGTTCTGCAATTGGTCCCACTTACATTGACATCAGTGTGATGGCCGGGGCATTTTTTTACATTGCTGGCGAATCAGCGATTGCCTCACGCCGAGTACCTCTTGGACAACTCCCAGTGCTTTCGAGACTGATATCGTTGCTGCGCCGCATCCCCGCGGTGAAATGGGCGTTCACGAAGCTTCGGCCGTTGCCTCACGGCGGCAGCATCGACGTCGCGCCTGATAGCGCAGACGCTTCGCCCGCCCTTGTTGCCGAAATTGCAGAAGCCGCTCCGCCTCTTGAGACCAGCATCAGCGCGGAACCGTCGCGCTGCGACGCCGCGGTCGCGGCTCCGGCCATCGAAGACGACACTGCTATCTCTGTCATCGCGGATAGCCCGTCGGCAGCGGCAACCGATGTCGGCGGCAGCGACGATTCATCGCGGGAGACGCCGACGCAGGTCGAGCCGATCGTCGGGCAAGAGGCTTCTCTCTCGCCGGTCGAGATCGAGAGCGAGCCGGTTGATGCGGCTGACCTCATCAGCAACGATCCGCTCACGGAAATCTCGACGGACGTCGACTTCGTCATCGCGGAGGAGGCTCCGGTCTCGTCTGTCGACGCCGCGATGGAGATCGCACCGGTCCCCGCAAGCGATCCGGCTCCGGCTGCAGCGATCGCCGCGGACAAGTTTGCCGTCTCCACACCGAGCGTCGTCGCGGACGTCGCGCCGGAGATGGCCCTCGAGGCTCCCGCTCTGGAGATCGCCAGCGCGCCGAAGGCTCGTGCAAAAATCGCAGAACCCGCCGACCGCGCCGCGCTGATCCGGCAGCGCTGGGCGGAGACCGGGATCAGGATGTGGAATCCGCGGCTTCACGGCGCCGGCGATGCCACGCTGAACATCCAGGGGAGCGTCGGGCTATTGCCGCCCGCGCCCGGCGAGACGATGCCGCGCTACGACAAGCTGGAATTCAGGATGCTCGGCGGACAGATCGCCTGCGAGGGCGTGATTGTCGAAGCACCCGCGCATGCAAGCCAGCGCAGTTTTACGCGGCTCGCCGAGCCCGGGAAACCCGACCGGGTCCGCGAACCGATGCGGGAACGCCGGGCGGCTCTCGCCTGACCCTTACCTCTCTGCGACGACGCGCCCATACGCTAGGCTGACGCCCCCGAATATGGGAGATCGCATGCCCGCAAAATCATTACGACTGGTCGTGATCGCGGCCCTCTGCATCTCGCAGGGAGCCTTTGCCGCGTCCGGTAAACGGCCGCAGCATGCGTCCTCTACAGCGCCCGCCACCGATCCGGCCGCACCTTACAAGGCCGACCGGCTCTCTTCCTCGCGCGGAGAGACGATCCTCAACACGCCCGGCCAGACCACCGTGCTGACGCGTCAGGTCCTCGACGACAAGAACGCGACGAGCCTCAAGGACGCCATGCGCTCGACCGCCGGCGTGACGGTCGGGCGTTAGGCTTCTTCGCGCTCAGGGGATCGGATAGCCCTTCCAGACCCACTCCAGCGCCGACGGAAGCGTCTGCGCGATCGTCGGACGGTCGACGTGCTTGGCGTTGCGCACGAACAGGAACTGATAATGATAGCCCTTCTCCGCCAGCACCTTGGCCGTCAGCGCGTTGGACAGGGTCCAGTCGTGCATGCCGTCGGGAATGGTGGGGTTCGGATAGAACAGGTCCTGATCACCGCCGAAGAACCAGAAGCGGATCGGCTTGGTCGGTGCGGCGACGATCAGCGGTGCGCCAGGCGGCTCAGCCGGCGTGAGTACGCCGGCCTTCGAGATGAGGTTGGGTGTGGCCGGCCCCGTCCATGCGCTGTGATATTCCCAGGCGCCGCCGCGCAGCGACGGATCATACGGCCATTGCTGGTTGACCATGGTCGGCGAGAAGGCCAGCACGCGGTGATAGAGCTCGGGATAGAACCACGCCATGGTGAAGGCTGCCACGCCGCTCGAACTCAGCCCCATGGTCGCACGCCCATCGGGATTTTTGGTCAGCCTGACGTCGGCCTTCTTTTCGACCAGCGGCAGCACTTCACGCTCGACGAACTGCGCGTAGGCACCTGACACCGCGTCATATTCGCGGCCGCGCTGGCTGCCCTGTGCGTCCTGCCCGCCATTGCCGACCTGGATCGCGATCATCGGCGGCACGCGGCGCTGCGCGATCAGATTGTCGAGCGTGGTGCCGAGATCCTTGTAGGCGTTGGAGCCGCCGTCGCCGACCACGATGAACGGCGCCTCGGTGCCGTGCACATATTGCGCCGGCACATAGACGTCGATGGTACGCGACCAGATACCTGGGTGGCTGGTGGTGACGATCATGTGCGACTTATCACCAGGCGCCGTGACGGTCGTCATGATCGAGGAATTGGTGCAGCCGGCGGCGTCGTCGCGGATCAGGCCGGGATTGTAGATCGTGCTCTCCTTCGACGACAGCGTGAAGGATTTTGTGGTGCCGCGCGGCACGCCCTCCTTTGCGATCGTCTCCGGCGCTGGATTGTGGGTGGGACCGATGATGAAATTGCCCTCAGCCCCCGGTGGCGGCAGCGTTCCGTCAGGCAGCTCGGTCGCGCGCGGGTAGCGGGCATTGGAGGGATCACGCGTCGGAGGCGTCGTCTTGAAGTCGAGACCTGTCGTATCAATGAAGAACGGGGCCGCCTTGTCGGTGCTGTTGGCCCTAGGCGGCACAGCCATGTTCTGGGTGACGCAGGCCGGCTGCGAGACGGCAATCGAAGTGAAGGAGACGAGGGAAATCAGCGTCCCCGCAAGGACGGACAACGAATTGGTCATTTCAGCTCCCGGTGCCGACGAGTCTTGGCTCGTCTTGACGCAAAGTATGGCGAGCCGCCTGCGCGCGGTCAAATGCCACTTGGCCGCGTTGCAGCAAATGCCGCCATGCGCAAACCGGCCAGGCACCATTATTCCGCGCATGCCACGAAATTTTCCGGACACGTGGCCGTTGCTGCCGCATCTCGCACGACGTAGCTTGCCGGCCGGCCGCGCCGCGCGACGGCCGCGCCCCATCAAAACGACAAGACCACTCTGCAAGAACACTCTGGGAGACAAACGATGAAGCAGCTCACGGCCGTGCTCTGCGCGCTGGCGTTCCTCGCAACCGGCGCGCAGGCGCAGACCGTCAAGGATTTCATTGCCGCGGTCACCAAGAAATGGACCACGCCGTTCGAGCCATTCCAGCTCATCGGCAATATCTACTATGTCGGCACCGATGGTATCGCCGTCTACGTCATCAAGACCTCGCAGGGCCTGATCCTGATGGATACGGCGCTGCCGCAGTCGACCGGCATGATCAAGGACAATATTGCGAAGCTCGGTCTCAAGGTCTCTGACATCAAGATCATTCTCAACACACACGCGCATTTCGACCACACCGGCGGCTTCGCCGAGATCAAGAAGGAGACCGGCGCCCAGCTCATCGCCGGCGAACGCGACAAGCCGCTGCTCGAAGGCGGCTACTATCCCGGCGACGAGAAGAACGAGGACCTCGCCTTCCCCGCGGTCAAGGTCGACCGCGCCGTGAAGGAAGGCGACAAGGTCACGCTCGGCGACACCACGCTGACTGCGCATTCAACCCCTGGCCACTCGCCCGGCTGTACGAGCTGGGAGATGACCGTCAAGGACGGCAGTCAGGATCGCGAGGTGCTGTTTTTCTGCAGCGGCACGGTGGCTCTCAACAGGCTGGTCGGCCAGCCGACCCATGCCGGCATTGTCGACGACTACCGCGCGACCTTCGCCAAGGTGAAGGCGATGAAGATCGACGTGCTGCTCGGGCCGCATCCCGAGGTCTATGGCATGCAGGCCAAGCGCGCGGAGATGAAGGACGGCGCACCGAACCCGTTCGTCAAGGCGGGCGAACTCGCAACCTACGCAACCAGCCTGTCGGAAGATTTCGACAAGCAGCTTGCAAAGCAGACGGCGGCGCTCGAGAAGAAATAGCGACTGTCTTGCGCTATCTTCACCTCTCCTTCTCTGGGGGACAGGTGAAGCCGGCATGTCAGCCCGCACCGTTGTCGGTGCAACAATGCATTGCGCTGGCGCCGCCGAGGGCGTCGAGACTCGCGCTCAGCTCGACAGCCTGCGCCGGCTGGGATGCGACTTCATCCAGGGCTACTACTTCGCAAAGCCCATGCCTGCCGACGTAATCGACGATTATCTCACAAAGGAACGCCGGCGCCTTGGCGGCGCCGGAGCCAAGGTCGTGGCCTGAGTCCCAGCTACTTCGCCAAGCTCGGCAGATCGAGACCCTTGTCGCGGGCGCATTCGATCGCAGTGTCGTAGCCCGCGTCGGCATGGCGCATGACGCCGCTGGCAGGATCGTTCCAGAGCACGCGCGCGATCCGCTTCGCCGCTTCCGGCGTGCCGTCGGCGACGATCACCATGCCGGCATGCTGGGAATAGCCGATGCCGACGCCGCCGCCATGGTGCAGCGAGACCCAGGTCGCGCCGCTGGCGCAATTGAGCAGCGCGTTGAGCAAGGGCCAGTCGGACACGGCGTCCGATCCGTCCTTCATCGCCTCGGTTTCACGGTTGGGGCTCGCCACCGAGCCGCTGTCGAGATGATCGCGGCCGATCACGATGGGGGCCTTCAATTCGCCGCGCGCCACCATCTCGTTGAAGGCGAGGCCCAGGCGATCGCGATCGCCGAGGCCGACCCAGCAGATCCGCGCCGGCAGGCCCTGGAACTTGATGCGCTCCTTGGCCATGTCGAGCCAATTGTGCAGATGCTTGTCGTCAGGCATCAGCTCCTTCACCTTGGCGTCGGTCTTGAAGATATCTTCAGGATCGCCCGACAGCGCGGCCCAGCGGAACGGCCCGACGCCGCGGCAGAACAAGGGACGGATATAGGCGGGAACGAAGCCCGGAAAATCGAAGGCATTCTTCAGGCCCATGTCCTGCGCCATCTGGCGGATGTTGTTGCCGTAGTCGAGCGTCGGAATGCCTTGCGCATGGAAATCCAGCATGGCCTGGACGTGCTCGACCATCGAGGTTTTCGAGGCGCGCTCCACGGTCTTGGGATCGGCGGCGCGCTTGGTCTCCCATTCGGCGAGCGTCCAGCCCTTCGGCAAATAGCCGTTGATCGGATCGTGCGCGCTGGTCTGGTCGGTGACGATGTCGGGCCTGACGCCGCGGCGGACCAGCTCGGGAAAAATCTCCGCGGCATTGCCGAGCAGGCCGACCGAGACCGCCTTCTTCGTCGTCGCCGCCTCCGCCATGATCGCAAGCGCCTCGTCGAGCGTCGCGGCCTGGCGATCGAGATAACCGGTGCGCAGCCGCATCTCGATGCGGCTCGGCTGGCATTCGACCGCCAGCATCGAAGCCCCGGCCATGGTTGCAGCCAGCGGTTGCGCGCCGCCCATGCCACCGAGACCGGCTGTGAGAATCCATTTGCCGGCGAGGCTGCCGCCATAATGGCGGCGTCCGACCTCAACGAAAGTTTCGTAAGTGCCCTGCACGATGCCCTGGCTGCCGATATAGATCCACGAGCCGGCCGTCATCTGGCCGTACATCATCAGGCCCTTGCGATCGAGCTCATTGAAATGGTCGAGCGTCGCCCAGTGCGGCACGATGTTGGAGTTCGCGATCAGGACACGCGGCGCGTCGGCATGGGTGCGGAACACGCCGACCGGCTTGCCGGACTGGACCAGCAGCGTCTCATCGGCTTCGAGCTTGCGCAAGGCCGCCGTGATCCGGTCAAAGCTCTCCCAGTCACGCGCGGCGCGGCCGATGCCGCCATAGACGACGAGCTCGCTCGGACGTTCTGCAACGTCGGGATCGAGATTGTTCATGAGCATGCGCAAGGGCGCTTCCGTCAACCAGCTCTTCGCGCTGATTTCGCTGCCGCGGGGCGCGCGGATAGTGCGGTCATTGTCCAGTCGGCGGTTCATGCGGAACACCTCGTCAAGCAAGTGTCGGAAACGGGTCAGTTGAAAGCGCGGCGAGCGCCGCCGCGGGCAGCGCGTCGGCTTCGACCAGCGCTGCAGCCTTGGCGAGATCGCCGGCCATGTAGCGATCGGCACCGAGCGCCGGCACCTGCTCGCGCAGTGCGGCGATCGCGGCAACGAGCGGCGCGCTCGTCGCATGCGGCGCGCGCAGCGCGATACCTTGGGCCGCGACCAAGAGCTCGATGCCGAGAATCGCGGCAAGATTGTCGGCCATGTCCGACAGGCGTCGTGCAGCATGCGCGGCCATCGAGACGTGGTCTTCCTGGTTGGCACTGGTCGGCGTCGAATCGATCGAGCAGGCGGCCGCGCGCTGCTTGTTCTCGGCATAAAGCGCGGCCGCCGTCACCTCGGCGATCATGAAGCCGGAATTGATACCGGGATCTGGAGTCAGGAACGGCGGCAGGCCGAAATTGAGCGCGGGATCGACCAGCGTCGCGATGCGCCGCTCGCTGATCGCGCCGATCTCCGACAGCGCCAGCGCGATGGTGTCCGCCGCAAAGGCGACCGGCTCGGCGTGGAAATTGCCGCCGGAGACGATCTCGCCGGTCTCGACCAGTACGAGCGGATTGTCGGTGACGGCATTGGCCTCGACGATCAACGTGCGCGCGGCCTGCATGATCAGGTCGAGCGCCGCGCCCGCGACCTGTGGCTGGCAGCGCAGGCAATAGGGATCCTGCACGCGCTCGTCGCCTTCGAGATGCGACAGGCGGATGTCGCTGCCGTCGAGCAGCGCCATCAAGGTTGCCGCAGCCGCGATCTGTCCGGAATGGCCGCGCAGCGCCTGAATTTCGGGACGGAACGGTGCCGTGGAGGCCATCGCCGCATCGACGGACAGCGCGCCGGTCACGAGCGCAGCGCGGGCCAAGCCAAATGCACGGAGCACACCGGAAATGGCGTATGCGGTCGAGAATTGCGTGCCGTTGATCAGCGCGAGCCCCTCCTTGGGACCGAGCGTCAGCGGCGTGATGCCGGCCGCGGCGAGCGCCTCACTGCCGGACACGGTCTTGCCTTCGATGACCGCCTGCCCTTCACCTATCATCACAGCCGTCATATGCGCGAGCGGCGCGAGATCGCCGGAGGCGCCGACCGAACCTTGCTGCGGCACCAGTGGATAAACACGCTGCGCCAGCATGGCCTGCAACTGCTCGATCACCTCGCGGCGCACGCCCGACGCACCACGCCCGAGCGAGATGATCTTCAGCGCCATCATCAGTCGGACGATCGGCTCCGGAGTCGCGGGGCCGACGCCGCAGCAATGCGAGACGATGAGGTTGCGCTGGAGCAGCGCGGTCTGGTCGGGCGGAATCCGCTTCGACGCCAGCTTTCCGAAGCCGGTATTGATGCCGTAGACGGGCGTCGCGGCCTGAGCGGCCTTCGCGACGATCTCCGCCGCGGCCTCTACGCGCGGCCAGAACGCGGCATCGAGCACGACTGACGCGCCTGCAAGCACGCGCGCGAGATCGTCGAGACTGACCGTTCCCGGCTTGACGACGATCGCTGCGTGCGACTCCGTCACTGGCCCCTCCAAACTCGCCGGTGTAGCGGATTGAAGCCGATGCGATAGACGAGCTCGGCCGGACGTTCGATGTCCCAGATCGCGAGGTCGCACCATTTGCCGGCTTCGAGCGTGCCGGTTTCGTTCAGCACGCCGAGCGCGCGCGCGCCTTCACGGGTGACACCGGCCAGGCATTCGGCCACGTTCATCCGGAACAGCGTCGCACCCATGTTCATGGCGAGCAGGAGCGAAGTCAGCGGCGAGCTGCCCGGATTGCAGTCGGTCGCCAGCGCCATGGGAACGCCGTGCATGCGGAATGCCTCGACCGGCGGTTTTTGCGTCTCGCGGATGAAGTAGAAGGCGCCGGGCAGCAGCACGGCCACCGTTCCAGCCTTCGCCAGCGCCGCTGCACCGGCTTCATCGGTGTGCTCGAGGTGATCGGCCGACAACGCCGAGAATTTCGCGGCAAGCGTAGCGCCGCCGAGGTTCGAGAGCTGGTCGGCATGCAGCTTGACCGGCAGTCCCAGCCGCCTCGCCGTCTCGAACACCCGCTCCGTCTGCTCACCGGAAAATGCGATACCTTCCATGAAGGCATCGACGGCATCGGCGAGGCCTGCCTTTGCTATCGCCGGCAACATCTCCTTGCAGACGAGATCGATGTAGCGATCCTTGTCGCCATCGGCCTCTGGCGGCAGCGCATGCGCGCCGAGAAACGACGTGCGGATCGTAACCGGCCGCTGGCGGCCGAGGCTGCGCGCGGCGGCAAGCTGCCGCATCTCGGTCTCGATGTCCAAGCCGTAGCCGGACTTGATCTCGACGGTGGTGGCGCCCTCGCCGATCAGCGCATCGAGCCGCGGCAGCGCGTGTGCTGCGAGCTCGGCCTCGCTCGCCTTGCGTGTCGCGGCCACCGTCGAGACGATGCCGCCGCCGGCGCGCGCAATCTCCTCATAGCTCGCGCCCTTCAGGCGCAGCTCGAATTCATGGGCGCGGTTGCCGCCATAGACCAGATGGGTGTGGCAATCGACGAGGCCGGGCGTGATCCAGCGCCCTTCGCAATCGATCCGGTCGGCGGCCTCGGCATCCGCCGGAAAATCGGTCCGCGCACCTGCGTAGACGATACGGCCGTCGCGCGCGGCGATCACGCCGTGCTCGATCTCACCGAGATTGGGACGATCGGCCCGCATCGTGGCGAGCCGGGCGTTATGCCAGATCCGGTCGAAGCGCTCTGCCATGCAACTGTCCCTTCGCGTGGGATGCTTGACTTATATGTCTAGACATATAATCGTGGGGCGGTTCTGTCCAGCCGGCATGGAAACATGACACGCCTGCATTTCGCCTCCGCGCTCCTGCCCTCGGGCTGGGCAAATGACGTGCAGGTGGTGATCACCGCCGGCGCGATCGGCGAGGTGACGCCGGACGTCGCGCCGACCGCCGGCGACGAACGCCACGGCATTGCACTTCCTGGACTTGCGAGCCTGCACAGCCACGCGTTCCAGCGCGGCATGGCGGGACTTGCAGAAATGCGCGGCGACAGTACCGACACCTTCTGGACCTGGCGCGAGACGATGTACCGCTTCGCGCTGGCGATGACGCCGGATGACGTCGCCGCCGTCGCGACGCTGCTTTATGTCGAGATGCTGGAGCAGGGTTTTACCCGCGTCGGCGAATTCCATTATCTGCATCACGATCGCGACGGCTCGCGTTACGCCGACCCCGGCGAAATGGCCGCGCGCATTGCGCAGGCCGCCGAAGCCTCGGGCATTGCGCTGACGCTGCTACCGGGTTTTTACGCGCATGGTGGCTTCGGCGGCGCCGCGCCGCATGCCGGTCAGCGCCGCTTCATCTGTACGGTCGATCAGTTCGCTGATTTGACGAGCGCCTCGCGCAAGGCGATCGCAACATTGCCCGGCGCGAATATCGGCATCGCTCCGCACAGTTTGCGCGCGGTGACGCCGGACGAACTCGGCGCCATCATCCCGCTCGCGGACGGCGGCCCGGTGCACATTCATGCCGCCGAGCAGGTGAAGGAGGTCGAAGATTGCCTGGCCTGGTCCGGACGGCGTCCGGTGCAATGGCTGCTGGAGCACGCGCCCGTCGACCGACGCTGGTGCCTCATCCACGCGACCCACATGACGGATGAAGAAGTCACCGCATTCGCCAGGACCGGCTCGGTCGCCGGCCTCTGCCCTATCACCGAGGCGAGCCTCGGCGACGGCATCTTTCCGGCGCGCGAATTTCTCGATGCCGGCGGCGCCTTCGGTGTAGGCACCGATTCCAATGTGCTCGTCGGCGCCGCCGACGAGCTGCGCCAGCTCGAATACGGTCAGCGGCTCAAGCACCGCGAGCGGAACGTGCTCTCCGCTGGCGCAGGCCGCTCGACGGGACGCGCCCTGTTCGATCATGCGCTCGCCGGTGGTGCGCGGGCACTGGCGCAGACGTCAGTCGGCCTCACGCCAGGTGCACGCGCCGACATCGTCACGCTCGACACCACGCATCCCTCGCTGGCGGGGCGCGCGCGCGACGTCGCCATCGACGGCTGGATCTTTGCCGCGGGCAGCGGTGCAATCGACTGCGTCTGGGCCGGTGGCGACAAGGTCGTCGAGGGCGGCCGGCACAGACTGCGGCAGGTCGCACGCGACCACTTCAACGCGTCTGTGCGGAGGCTCGTGGCATGAGCCTCGCTACTGATACAGCGGAGCAGCCGTCGCTCTACAAACGGATCCGCGCCGATATCGAGAAGCGTATCCTGACCGGCGAGTGGCCGCCGGGGCATCGCATTCCGTTCGAGCACGAACTGGTCGCGCGTTACGGCTGCTCGCGCATGACCGTAAACAAGGCGCTGTCGGAGCTCGCGCAAGCCGACCTGATCGAGCGGCGGCGACGTGCCGGCTCCTTCGTCCGCCGGCCGCAACACCAATCTGCCGTGCTCAAGATCGCCGACATTCGCGCCGAAATCACCGCGCTCGGCCGCGGCTACGGCTATGAGCTGATCGGCCGCAAGCTCCGCGCCGCGACTGCTGCCGACCGCGAGCGTCTTGGTGTCAAGAAGGCCGGCAAGGTGGTTGCGATCACCTGCCGGCACAGCGCCGACAACGTGCCCTTTGCGGTCGAGGACAGGTTGATCGATCTTGCGTCGGTGCCGGATGCGGCGACCGCGGATTTCTCGCGCGAGCCGCCCGGCTCGTGGCTGCTTCACCATGTTCCATGGACAGAGGCCGAGCATACGATCAGCGCCATCGTTGCGGACGATCGCACGGCGGAAGCGCTCGACATCGCCCTCGGCGCGCCCTGCCTCGTGATCGACCGCTATACCTGGCGCAGCGCGCGCACGATCACCGCTGTGAGGCTGCTCTATCCCGGTGACTCTCACCGCCTTGTCGCCCGATTCAAGGGAGGCTGAGAGAGCGATGTCGGCACAAATCGTGCAACGCTTCGGGCAACGGTCCACAGGGGCCGACAGTGATCAACAGGACGTCAATCCATCGATCGGCAAGAGGACGACAATCATGCGTAGTTCGAAACTTTTCGCGACAATCATTGCGCTTACGGCCTCCACTCCCGTGCTCGCCGACGACATCAAGGTCGGCGTCGGCATCTCCGGATGGACCGGCTTCGCACCGCTGACGCTGGCGAAGGAAGCCGGCATCTTCAAGAAGAACGGCCTCGACGTCACCATCAAGAAGATTCCGCAGAAGGACCGCCATCTCGCGATCGCCTCCGGTGACGTCCAGTGCGCGGCGACCACCGTCGAGACCTGGATCTCCTGGAACGCCAACGGCGTCGCGACCAAGCAGATCTTCCAGCTCGACAAGAGCTTTGGTGCCGACGGCATGGCCGTGCGCAACGATCTCGCCGCGATCAAGGACCTGAAGGGCAAGACGGTTGCTGCTTCCGCGCCCGGCACCTCGCCCTATTTCGCGCTGGCCTGGATGCTCAAGAAGAACGGCTTGTCGGTGAAGGACGTCACCGTCGTGAACCTCGAGCCGGCCGCTGCCGCTCAAGCCTTCGTCTCCGGCCAGAACGACGCCGCGATGACCTACGAGCCGTATCTGTCGACAGTTCGTGCCGCGCCCGACAAGGGCAAGATCATCGCGACCACGCTCGACTACCCGATCGTCATGGACACGTTCGGCTGCACGCCGAAATTCCTCACCGAGAACCCGAAGGCGGCCAAGGCGCTCGCCGACAGCTATTTCGAGGCCCTCGACATGATCGCCAAGGATCAGGCCAAGGCCTACGAGATCATGGGCGCCGACGTGAAGCAGAGCGGCGAGGCGTTCGGCAACTCGGCAAAGTATCTGCGCTGGCAGGACAAGGCCGCGAACCAGAAATTCTTCGCCGGCGATTTCCTGACCTTCAACAAGGAGGCCGCCGACCTCTTGCTTGAGATCGGCATCATCAAGGCCGCGCCGAAGGTGGAGGACCTCTTCGACGCGAGCTACATCAAGTAAACCTCCCAGGAGCCGCCGGCCCTGTCTCTCGGCGGGGCCGGTAAACTTGTTCACCGCTCGGATAGACCATTGATGCGTCCCCTCGATCCCGTGACGTCAAAGCAGCGCGTGGCTTACGGCCTTGCGTTCTTCGTGGTGTTCGTTGCCCTCTGGTCCTGGGCGACCTTCGGCGGCCACGTGTCGAAAGTGTTCCTCGCCAACCCGCTCACCATGGTGCAGGAAGGCGTCGATCTGATCGCCAAACAGGGCTTCCTGTTCGATATCGGCATGACGATCTGGCGCGTCGTCGGCGGCTTCGCGCTGGCCGCAATCATCGCGGTGCCGTTCGGCGTGGTGATGGGCGCGTACAAGCCGGTCGAGGCTTTCCTCGAGCCTTTCGTTTCCTTTGCACGCTATCTGCCGGCGTCCGCGTTCATCCCGCTTCTGATCCTGTGGGCCGGCATCGGCGAACTGCAAAAGCTGCTCGTCATCTTCATCGGCTCGGTGTTCCAGATCATCCTGATGATCGCGGTGACCGTCGGCACGACGCGGCGCGATCTGGTCGAGGCGGCCTATACGTTAGGGGCCAGCGACCGCGGCATCATCCGCCGCGTGCTGTTGCCCTCCTCCGCACCGGAGATCGCCGAGATCCTGCGGCTGGTGCTGGGCTGGGCCTGGACCTATGTCATCGTCGCCGAACTGATCGGCTCCTCCTCCGGCATCGGCCACATGATCACCGACAGCCAGGCGCTGCTCAACACCGGCCAGATCATCTTCGGCATCATCGTGATCGGACTGATCGGCCTCGTCTCGGACTTCCTGTTCAAGGCGTTCAACGCGTGGCTGTTTCCCTGGAGGCTCGCATGACGACCCTCAAGATCGAACAGGTCTCGCGAACCTTTCCCGCGCGCCACGGCAACGCACCGACCAGGGCGCTGGAGCCGACCGATCTTGTGATCGGCAACAACGACTTCGTCACCATCCTCGGCCCCTCCGGCTGCGGCAAGTCCACGCTGCTTCGCATCGTCGCCGGCCTCGATCGCCCGACCGGCGGACGTGTGATGCTCGACGGACGCGAGGTGACCGGCCCGGGTGCCGACCGCGGCATGGTGTTCCAGTCCTACACGCTGTTTCCCTGGCTGACCGTACGCGAGAACATCGCCTTCGGCCTGCGCGAGCGTGGCGTGTCCGAGGCGGAGCGCCACAAGATCGCCGATACCTTCATCCGCCAGGTCGGGCTGTCCGGTTTCGAGAACCATTGGCCGAAACAGCTCTCCGGCGGCATGCAGCAGCGCACCGCAATCGCCCGTGCGCTCGCCAACGATCCGAAGATCCTGCTGCTCGACGAGCCCTTCGGCGCGCTCGACAACCAGACCCGCGCCTTGATGCAGGAAATGCTGCTCGGGATCTGGGAGCGCGACCAGAAGACTGTGCTGTTCGTGACCCACGACATCGAGGAAGCGATCTTCCTCGGCAGCCGCGTCATCGTCATGAGCGCACGCCCCGGCCGCATCAAGGCCGAGATCAATGTGGACCTGCCGCATCCGCGCTCCTACAAGATCAAGACCACGCCCGAATTCGTCCAGCTGAAGGAACGGCTGGTCGAGGAGATCCGTACCGAGGCGCTGAAGGTTGCCGAACATGCCTGACACGTTTTCGCGCGCAAACGACGAACGGGTTCTCGCCGACCTCAATGCGCTCCGCGCCATCGGAGCCTACAAGACCGGGGTGCACAAGCCGACCTTCTCCGAGCCGCACAGGCTTTCGCTGGACTGGCTGGTGCAGAAGCTGCCCGACGCGGGCCTCACCGCCGCCATTGACGGCATCGGCAATGTCTTCGGCAGCAGCGCAAAGCGCGGACCCAAGCTGCTGGCGGGATCGCACCTGGAAAGCCAGAACTACGCCGGCTGGCTCGATGGCCCGCTCGGTGTCGTTTACGCGCTCGAAGCGGCCCGCGTGCTCAATGCCGATCCCTCGGTCAGCGGCGTGGTCGAAGTTGCCGCCTGGTGTGACGAGGAAGGACACTTCGGGCACTTCCTCGGTTCGCGCTCCTATGTCGGGCAAGTGACCGAGGCCGATATTGACGCGGCTCGCAACCGCACCAGTGGCCGCACCATGCGGGACGCGCTCGCCGACATGGGGTTCGCTGGACGATCGCGCGCTACCGCAGAGCCGGGTCGGCACGTCGGATATCTGGAAGCGCATATCGAACAGGGCGACACGCTCGAAAGCGGACGCCTTGCGGTCGGCGTCGTGACCTCCATCGTCGGCATCTGGCAATACCAGATCAATTTTGTCGGCGAGCAGAATCACGCCGGCACCACCCGCATGGCAGCGCGGAAGGATGCGGGCCTCGCGCTCGCAAAATTCTGCGTGGCCATCGACGGGCGTTTTCCTGCCGCGTGCGGTCCACGCACGGTCTGGACCACCGGCCGCATCACACTCGATCCCGGCGCGCCCAGCATCATTCCGGGCGGAGCCGAGATGCTGTTCCAGATCCGCGACGATGATCCTACCGTCATCGCGCGGCTGGAGCAGCTGCTGCGGAGCATGGCGGATGAGGCCAGCGCGAACGGCCCCTGCACCGTCACCGTGAAAAAGCTGCGCACCGGTGCGCCCGCCATGATGAACCCCGGCATTCAGGACGCGATCGAAGCGGCGAGCAAGGCGCTGGCGGACGGACGGTCCGTCCGCATGCCCAGCGGCGCCGGCCACGACGCGCAGATGCTTGCGACCGTCATGCCCGCAGGCATGTTGTTCGTCCCGTCGATCGGCGGCATCAGCCATCACTGGACCGAGAACACCGCCGACGCCGACATCGTCACCGGCGCCCAGGTGTTCGTCGACGCGTGCCGGAGGATACTCGGCGGTTAGAACGACGTGCCGCCGCCCACTCTCGTGTCCCGGACGCGCCGCAGCGCTCTTGCGCTGCTGCGCAGAGCCGGGATCCAGGGCGACACGGATTGCTCGGAGACATGGGCCCCGGCTCTGCGGCGCACCGTCGAAGGGACGCTGCGCTGCGTCCGGGGCACAGGAGCGGTTCTTCTTCGCATTCATCTTTGCCTTCCAGTCACACCTTCGCAGCCTCGCGGCGCATTGCGCCCGAGCTTTGCTTCGTCGATGCACCCTCTTGTCCAAGAGGGCGCAGGGAAGGCCGGGTGCCGGCTGGCACCTGCGGTCCGCGGCGCGAAAATGTAGCGCAAAAGAACCGCACAGCAGCATACAGGTGTAGCCAATCACTCGGCCTTCCCTGCGCAGTGGCTTTACGGCTTATGCCGTGCTCTCCCGGGAGCCGAGTTCGTTTTGGCCTCCCTCGCCTTCGCGAAAGTCGCGACGCCGCGCCGGTTGACGCAAGTGCCGCATCCGCAAAGGCTTGACCGTAGCAACGACGGCCAGGACCACACGTCTATATTTTGGCACTCGGTGAAACACGCCGAAACTACAAAAACCCTACAAAATAAGCGGATTTGCGCTACCCTGATCCGGGCTGTTTCAGCGGGCTTCACCAAAATAAGGGCCCGGCCCTACGGCTTTCAGCGTCCGCACGACAAACTGAAAGCCCCCAAGCCGAGCCCTTTGGTCCCAACCTTAGGAGCCGAAACCACATGGATACTACCACTGTCCCCTCCCCCACCGGCAAGCGGGGACGCAACAGCAGCGTCATTCTGACCGACCGCCTGTGCGAGAAACGAGTCGCCAAGCGGACCAAGCTGTACGACCGGAAGTGCCCTGGTCTCTACGTCAGCATCACCACGGCGGGCGTGGCGACCTTCTCGTTCAAGTTCACCGATCGGCAGACCGGAAAGCAGCGCACCGGCTGGCTCGGCGTCTACAATCCCGAGACCTTTTCCGTCGAGGACGCCCGCAGCAGGGTCTACGGCTTCAAGGGACTGGGTACCGAGGCTCTCGCCGAGACCTTCCGCGACCAGATGGCCGCAAAAGGGAGGCGCGGCAAGACCGTCGCCGAGATCATCGAGGAGCGGATCGAGTGGATGAAGACGCTGGTCAAGAAATCGGATGGCGAGATGCGGCCACGGCTGGAGGCTTGGGAAAATACGGCGAGCCACCTGCGCCGCTTCCTCGGTGCGCGTCTTGGCAAAACACTCGCGAGAGACGTCACCAAGCACGACATCGCAACACTCTCGAACGACATCGTCGCAGGCAAGTTCGGCAAGCCGTCGGTCAGCAACGCACGTCACATGCGAAAGGCGGCTTCGGGCCTGTTCAACTGGGCGGCCGAGGCAGGCCGCGAGTATGTGACGGCCAGCCCCTGCATCAACCTGCCCAGGCTCGATCCCGAGCATCCGCGCACCCGCGTCCTGTCCGAGGACGAGATCAGGATCTTCTGGCACGGTCTAGATCGCGATGACCTGCCCTGGGACCGCCGGACCCGGCTGGCGCTCAAGTTCGAGCTGGTCACCATGCTCCGCTCCCGTGAACTGCTCGGTGCGCACCGGTGTGAGCTAGCCGACCTCAATGGCGACAACCCGCGCTTCGAGGTACCCCTCAAGCGGGTGAAGAAGCGGCGGGTGATCCAGCAGCCCTTGTCCGATCTGGCGGTTAAAATCATCAAGGAGGCGCTGGCGTCCGCAGACCAGCAGCTTGTGTTCGAAAGCCCGATGTACAAGGGTCAGCCGATCCACCGCAAAGCGATGGCCGACGCGCTGCGCGGCACCAAACACGAGAAAAACGAGGATAAGAGCAAGACGCCTGGACTCTGTGAGCTGTTGGGCCTCAAGCCGTTCACGCCTCACGATCTGCGGCGGACGGCGGCAACATTGGCCGGCGATCTCGGCTTCGACGATGCGTGGATCGCGAAGTGCCTGGATCACGCCGCGAGCAAGAAATCCGAGCAGATCGTGCCGACGGTTACCGGCAAGGTCTACAATCACAGCAAGCGCATGAAGGAAAAGCGCGCGGTGTTGGATGGTGTTGCCGCCGAACTGCGGCGCATCATCGAGAATGTTCCGACGCAAGCCGTCGAACAGGCCCAGCAGCTTGTGGCCTGACGGATATCCCGACCCGGAGCGGTCAGCCCAGCGGATATCGCGCTGGCTGCCGCGGCATTTCACTGCGCAACGGATCGCGCACGACAAAAACACGAGTTAAATCCACGGGGTGGCATCGGCGTGTCCTCCGTTGTGTCCGGCTGCGCGGCCGGTCAGCGAAGATTTTTTTTGCGTTCTAGCCGGTAGCGGCCCCTGCACCCCGATCCGCGAGAACATCACCGCCCGGTCGCGCTCCACTTGGACTGCGGCACTGTCCCGCATTCGCAAGCCCCACATGGACCTTGCGTTGCGTTCGCAATGCGTCGCTTAGTGGATGATCCCAGCGTGCCACGCTGAAGCCCGGTTTTCTGGAGGGCGCGATGCACAACTACATCACCCGCGAAAACATCCGCTGCTACCAGAAACTGATCGCCATGAGCACAGATGACCCGCATCGTGACGAGGGCCGTCACGCCATGCTGATCCAGCTTCTAGCCGAAGAACAAGCCAAACAAATGAAAGCAGAGTCGTGGCCCGACGCGGTGTAGCGCTTCGTGCAGCGGGCGCCCCTTTCGCATGACGTGACGAGACTGGTCGCCGCGTGACAGCTTGATGCCTTGGGCTTTTGAATTACCGCGTGAGTGCCACGGTGACAGTCCACCGCGTTGGGCTGCTCGACTTATCTTCGATGATCGAACGGACCATCCCCGTGACAGGCAGTCCATTCGACATCACTATCGCCTTTTCGCCCCGATATTGGGCAAAGCGGCAGCGTCGGGCCTCTCGGGGGTCAGTGATTTCTATTGTTTGCATACGACACCAATGGTCGCGGTACGCGATACGAGTCCGCGACGATCAGCACCATATCAGGGAAGAGTTAACCAAAACCCTTTCGCGCCCACCAGCCGGTGGCACGTGGATTGGACCGGGCGTGCTATCCCCGTCGTGGGGCCGCCAGCTTTCGCACAGTATCGCCAGCGACCCCGTGCCAGCCATTTAGAATTGCCCTGCCCCAAAGCAGCGGCTATGGCCGACGCTCAAAATATCGCGGCATTTGGTCCGTCCGCCAAGCGCGGACTGTTGTTAACGTAACTGCGGCCACCGCATTGAGATGAATGCGGATCAATGGCCTGATGATGTCCGGTTGTCGGGATCGAGGTCAACCGATACTCCGCACCGGCACTTTCGGTTGGGGCGCGCGGTCCTTTTGCTTCTGCCACTCAGGCGACATTTCAGCGACAATCCCCTGCATGGCAAAGTCCATGCACAGCCGTTGTACGGCTCGAATGAATTGTGTTCTAGGATTGGTGCTGGATCGAGCCATGGTGAATTTGACCTTCTTTGGTTTCGTAATCGCATCCAGCGTCTTGTGCAGTGATCGCAAATCTCTGCGCCCCTCGTTTAGCTTTTTGCAATCGACGCTTTGATTTGAAAGATATCGGATGCATACTATGCGCGAAGTTGTTCCTGATACGACGGATCAGATGCAGGTCGCGGTGATCTGACTCGGCGTACAGCCCAAGCAGAAGACCGAAATCTATTCGCGCCGAGAAGGTGGCAAGCGGCCCATATCCATTGAAGACTTTCTTCCCTGTTGATTGATGTCGTGCAAGTCGTGATTGAACTGCCTCAAGAAGATGCTCTTCCAACATTGCAGTTGCGATAATGGCGGCACCACGATCGCGCTGTTTCGGAATCTCATCTATTGCGTGAGCGTACTTGTGAGGATGTGAGATGAACCACGTCATATGGGGAAAGCCTCCGCCGGAAACATCAACTCTGTGGAACAAAATAATGCGCGAGAAAAGGCGCCGTCTGCGCGATTGAGGGAGCGCGGGAGCCTCAGTCCCGCGCTCCGAAACGGCAATCACGATCAGGGAGAACGGTTCAGAGCCGCTAACGAAAGCCCATGACCGCCATCAACTCAGGACCTAGTCCTTGGGCCGAAAGTGAGCGCGCACATGCTCCGGTCGCCGATGGCGAACGCGAACGTAGGAACGCACCCAGTGCTTTAGGCGTTTACGCATCCGTAAACCTCCACACAGGTTGTTTTGGAGGTCCGGTTGAAAAGATCGAGCGAACATGCGAGTCTTTAAGTGCGCCCCGCGATCATTCTGAGTCTCCAACCGGGACCGGTTTGCGCGGTCTAGGGCCTGCATCACGTGCAAGGTGATGCAGGCCTTTACGCTATCAGGGGCCGACCGCATGTCCCTGACGCGGCTAACGTCGTCCCATAATCCGCCTCCATCATTAATGTGTGCAGCCCTGCGCCAAATGCATGCAACTCCTATTGATATGAACTGAAGGCGTTGCCGGACCGTTCCTTAGCGCCACTCTCGAATCAACGTGAGCACATGAGGGTCATTCGACACCCTGGCGCCTTCTCGACGCAACGCACAACGTAGGCACAGGGTGACTTACGAACAGGCGCCCGCCTGTTAATTGTGCGACTCTCTGTAGGAGACTACCAAATTCCGGCACGTGTCACTTCGCTGAAACATCCGGGCGTTACCGGGGGGCAGCAATCAGGCATCGCAGCATAATCACCCAAAGAAAACGTGCAGCGTCACTCCGACCATGGCGACGGCGAACGCCCTGCTGATCGCCGTGTGCCCGACGCCGAACATCTGGCCGAGCTGATCGCGGACCTTCCCTCGCTGATCGAGGGTGGCGATAGTGTTCATGTGTGCATCGGGAGCACGGCAAGCCGAAGTAGATCGCGACAGCATCAGGTTAAGCCCGCCGACAACGCGCATGACCCAAACGAACCCGTGAGCAGGCAGGAATTCCAGGATGACGAAGGCGGCAAGCCCGCCGAGCAAACCGAAGAAGGCAATGGAAAAAATTGCGTCCATGGAATTGATGGGCCAAGTTCCCGAGAGTTTTGATCGCGATTGTGCTATCACGAAGAATGAGCCCGACACCTGACCCAGCCGAACCCGTAGTTGAGGGAAAGCCAGGCAACGAACCTGAGGATTTGACCGGACGTGCGCTCCGACTACGCATTCGGCAGCAGGAGTTGCTCGCCGAACTCGGGGTCCTGGCCCTGCAACGCACGAGCTTCGCCGACCTTCTCAATCACGGCGCGCGGATGACGGCTGAAGGCCTGAATGTCGAATACTGCAAAATCTTGGAGTACATTCCGGCAGAAAAGCGTTTGCTTGTTCGCGCGGGCGTCGGATGGAGCAAAGGTGTGGTTGGCAGCGCGACAGTCGGAGCCGATTTGGATTCGCCGGCTGGCTACGCCCTCCGCACTGGCAAGCCCGTGATTTCCAATCACCTCGAAAATGAAGAACGATTTCGAACTCCGGAATTGCTCGTCGAACACGGAATCCGCTGTGCCATGAATGTCATTTTGCTGGGCGACGGTTTGCCATTTGGAGTGCTCGAAGTCGACAGCCGATCTGAAGGAGAGTTCGGCGAGCATGATATCGCTTTCCTGCAAGGCGCTGCGAATATTCTCGGTATGGCGATCGAACAGCAACAGTATCAGCGCAAGCTGCAAGCTGCACTGGACCGTCATCTACTCTTGCTCAAGGAGGTTAACCACCGGGTCAAGAACAGCCTTCAAGTAGTATCGAGCATGCTTCATCTACAAGCGAGCGCCGCCGGTGATCCCGCACTGAGCGAACGGCTCATGGAAGCATCCACTCGAGTCTCGGCGATCGGCCGAGCGTACAGTCGTCTCGCGTACAATGCCGACTATGAGAACATAGATTTGGTCGCCTACTTGCGGGAAGTCGTCGAAGATTTGAAGCCCGCAGTTGCGCCCTGCGAGATCCAACTTGAGACCCCCAAAGAAATCCAGTTCGCCGCAGACCGCGCAATCCTTGTCGCATTGATTGTCAACGAGTTGATCTTGAATGCTGGCAGACACGCCTATCCCGATGCATCCAAAGGGATGATCCGCCTGCAACTCATTCTGAGCGACGACAAAGCAGTCTCGATTTCGGTCAGCGATGACGGAGTTGGACTGCCCAGCGACTTTAATCCAGCTCTCAGTAAGCGCCTCGGGACCCGCATTGCTCTAGGATTGGCAGGTCAGTTAGGGGGCGAATTGACGAGGCAAGCGTCGACTAGAGGTACCCATTTCACGCTGGTCGTGCCGTTAGATGCCGCAGTCAATTGAACGTCGCCGTTTTCGCGCGAGCCAATGGACAACGTAAGTCGGCCCCCATTCCTTTGTCGGCTCATGGCCCCTCAGCCGAGTGCGGGCGCACCTCGTTGAGGTCCGCTTAATGAGGCATGGCGGACCGGATTTGCTCAGGCTGAGTTCTTCGCATTTTGACCCGAAGTAGGCCGAGGCTTGGGGAATGTTCACGACTGCAGAATCCGTCGAGTTGGACTAGGCACGGACGCGGAGCGTAACGACCTTCGTGGTAAGACTCTTAGCCAGTGTTCCTGACCGCCGCAGCTAGAATGGTGTAAAGCTGCTGCTTGCTGAATTCCCCAGGCTGCTGCCTCTCTGCTGTGGCTCCGCGACACCTTCTTTGCTACTGGACGTGCGGAGGCGGCCGACGAGAACGGCCTTAGCTTGGGGGACGTCCTGATCGTGGGTCTTGCTGTTGGCGGCTTGTGGCCCACGCTTCAGGCCCAAACGGGTTAGCATGCCGCAGACCGCGTTGCGGCTAGACCCGAGACGGCGCGCAATCTCTGCCGCGCTCTGTCCTGCGGCCCAGAGCCTTTTGAGCAGCGCTACGTCTTTCGCATCCCAATCCATGGGAGCTATTATAGCGCTGACTGCCGGACACCGGCTAGTCTAGTCTTCGTCCGGCTCGCGTACGACTGCCGGTTCCTCGTCGTCATCCTCCTCTTCGTCGTCCTCTTCGTCCTCCTCGTCGTCATCAGGATCTCGGGGCGGCACGGCGCGGATAGCCACGAACGGCGTCCAGGCGATCGCTGTGGTGAAGAATGTTTCGACGGTGTGTTGCTTCATGTTGTTGTTACTCCTCGAAAAGCATCCGCAACCGAATATTCCTGACGACATCCGGGATGTCCGGGCGCGATCGCTCCAAACGCGACGGCGAGCAGATCGACTGCAGCAACAGGGGCGGCACCCCACGCAACTGGCGGCGTTTACGAAATACTTTATGCCTGAGGACGCATCATTCTATACTCGCCAAAACTTCGCCCGTAGTGATTTCGGGATCTCCAAGATCGAGGTCAAGCTACTCGACCTCGATCAATTCGCTCTTGGTGGCCTGCAGGTCGAGTACGCCGGCGGCTCGTGCTCTCATGGGGAACCTCTATTGCATCACTACCACCCAAGCCGCATCCTCGCGCTCCTCCCTGGAGTCATCGCTACGTCGGTGACCTGCCTATGCCCAACGCCTCGCTGAACTAATCCATGTTTAGTGCAGCCGCTGGTCAGGAGGACGGAGCCCGCCCATCAGCTCCAGTTGTTACTCTAACTGCTCATTCAGGAGCATCAGCGCTCGAAGCGCGCCATGCAGATCGCCATCGCAAACGGCAACGATCTCAGCGACTGCCAAGTCGTATTGATCAAGAGCAGAGTTGGTGCCTTGGCGTGACATGCGAGCAACATACAAACAGAAATCTAAGTGGATCGTCCGTATACATCCGCTTTTGCCCGCAATTCACAGGCTGATGAGCTTGCCTCAATTCGCTCCCATTCAGGGGCCGGAGCACAGAAGGGGTGGGCGTTGCAAATTTACAACCTCAGCACGCATCCAAATCACTAAGCTGATCGGTCGAGGACCCAAGAAAATCTCATATTTAATTCGATACGGTTCAGCGGGGGCGAAGATGTTTGATGTCTATCGCAATGACAGGCGCGACTTTCTTGTTCTAAGTACAGGCTCTGCCATACCCGTGCTTTACTCTGCACATAAGTGGCGCAAGGGCAGAAAAAGAGTTCTCAAGGTCAGCGATGAGATCAAATCAGCGGTTCACGCGCGAGGTTATTACCTCCGCAGCGTGCGGGCCACCAAGCCGCGAATAATCGAGGTCGCGTAGGGTCGGACGCCGCATCACTACCAGCCGAGCCGCCATCCTCGCGCTCAACCGAGTTGTGCGCCTACTTTGATCGCAGCCTTTACTTAGGTTTCATTCTAGGAGGTTGCGCCCGCTGA
This sequence comes from Bradyrhizobium sp. 132, assembly GCF_023074185.1. Lineage (GTDB taxonomy): Bacteria > Pseudomonadota > Alphaproteobacteria > Rhizobiales > Xanthobacteraceae > Bradyrhizobium. The sequence goes on from NZ_JADPKY010000131.1 coordinate 87,017, forward strand.
ACGCTTTCCTCTGCCGCCGCCTGCGAGGTTCTGCTTGTGGGTGCCTCAAACACCGCAATGCGCCGATCAAGCTGCCATAGCTCGATGTCGTTGGCATCAACTAGCTGCTGAGCACGGTCGCGTGCTTCCTGCTCGTCGGCACACTGCAATTTAGCCACGCTTATAACGTGGCGTTTCTGATCCAAAAGATATGCTCGGTAGTGCGTCATCCCCGCGCCCCCAGCTCTAGAACAACAGCGTACTCCATTGATGCAAAGGGAAACTACGGAAAGTTTTAGCTCGAAGTTCACGCTTAATGTCTGTCCCTTTCAAAAAGTTGGTTCGATGCAGGAGGGCTGCCCACGCCGGGGCATTCCACACTGGTACACGGGAGCGTCATTCTATCACCTCGTCAGCGCGGGCGAGCAACGAAGGTGGCACGGTGAGGCCGAGCGCCCTCGCTGTCTTGACTTAATAACAAGCTCGAACTTGGCCGGGGCTTGGACGGGCAGCTCGCTCAGAGCCTCACCCCTGAGGAGGCGATCCACATAGCCGGCCGCTCGCCGCCAACTGTCGGCCGCATCGGACCCATAAGACAGTAAACCACCGACCTCAGCGAATTGACGGTATGGATAAACAGCAGGCACGCGGTACCGAGCCGCCAACGAGACGATCTCCACGCGGTGCGCGAGTAAAAACCATCCGGCACTACGAGAACGCCACCGTTCATCGGGGGTGTCTGAGTCGTCACCATCGCCGTTTCAATATCTGAGACGTCCTTAACAGGCACGGAGCTTGGTTCCAAGTCCATCGACAGAGCGGCGGCTCTGAACGAATTGAGGTAATACTGGGCGGTGGGTGCTTGTGCCGGATTGAATAGGAAAGCGATGCTATGGAGATGTGGTGCAATCTCCTTCAGCATCTCCAACCATTTGCCGCTAATGGTTGGTTCGAGAATGATAAACCCGGTGGCGTTGCCGCCGGGGCGCGCAAAACTCGCGACGAAGCCGCTACCGATTGGATCGTTTACGCTGGTAAATACAACCGGGATCGTGCGTGTTTGTTGAAGCAGTGCCGCTGTAGGTGGTGTGGTAAGAGAAGCGAAAAAAATGGCCCCGAATGTCGGGGCCATTTTCCTTAATCGTAGTCCCAATGATGATGACGCCTAATGACTACCGTGCGGTCTCGATCATGGTTGTACCAGCCGTGGTGCCATCCGCGATCATAACCACGGTCATATCCGTAATCCCTGTCGCGATGGTATCCGTGGTCGCCACCGATCCGGAAACCGAACTCCTGCGCACTCGCGAGCGTCGGCGCTGCCGCACTGAGTGCCGTCACTGCGGCGAGGACATAACAAACCTTCCTCATTGTGCTTCTCCTTCGCTGGTTACGGTTGGCAAACGCGCAGGGAATGTCGCCGTTCCGGGAACAGCCGCGAAACTTTATTGAACAAGCGTTCACCATCATTGCAATGTGGAAGTACAAGCGCCAGCCGAGATCGAACGAGCAAAGGAGACCGTCGTGTAGACACAAAATAGCCCCCCGGAGACGTAGCTCCGAGGGTCTTGGCATCGCTGGTTCGAGTACATCCGCCGAGAATGACTTGGCCGCCAGCTCAGCCTTGCGCCAGTCAGCCCGCCGCCTGTGCTCGGCCGCCAACGTCTTTTCAGTCTCCACATCCGAGATGATCTTGTCGATCTCAACACCTTCCAGCGTGCGTTTGATCCGCAACACGACGGACAGCATCATCACGATATCACCGTCACGCATCGACAAATCTCGTACTGCTCTTGATGATGCAGCTCGGCGTGCTATTACGCACCCTCATGAATCGGCTCGGAGAGCATCGGTGGCTAAAACTACGAAGACCAAACGCAAAGAATATACGAATGAAGACGTTAAACTGATCAAAGTTCATTCCAAGGCTCGCACCCCTGTCGCCAAACTTTCAAAACTGATGAAGAGGTCCGAAGGTTCGCTGAGACAGAAGGCGCTCGCGCTCGGTCTCGGTCTGGGTCATCAGCGGTAGCCACAGGCGGTACCCAACCAAAACGGCCCCGGCGCGCACCACCGATGTGTCGCCGATCCTGGCCATGGCAAGGCTGCGGACCGGCGGCGCCATCGCACCGATCGAGATCTATCGCGCCTTGTTCTATCGCAAGCGCAAGACGCAAGCGTGGCCGCCGGTGGCTGGGACCTCGGCCGGGACCGTTTGAGATTCTGGAGATCAATTACCAGTTGAAGGCCGACGCTAGGAAGTCCGGTATGCCGCCGCATGCCGCGCACAGATGGAGAAGCTCCGGCTCTCCCAGAGACCGGTGAATGCCCGTGCGCACCAGCAGCGTCGACAATCCCATCGCCTTGCCGCCGCAGACATCGTGCTCCGGACTGTCACCTATCACGACGGTGCGCCCTACCCCGGTCGCCACACCGTCCAACGCATGGCGGAACATCGCACCATGCGGTTTGCCGACATACTCGACCTTGCCCCCCATATTTTCATAGATCCGCGCGATCGCGCCCGGCGCAGCCACGAGCTCACCATCCCTGATCATCGTGATGTCGGGATTGACGCAGATCGCCGGCACGCCGGCTTGTGCCGCCGTCTGCAACTGTGCGCGATAGGATTCCAGCGAGGTTCTCGGCGCGTCGGAGCCGGCAAAGACCAGGAACGCGGCATCATCCGGTCGGGACACCAGATCGAACTCGCCTGACGAAAACGCATATCGATCGCCGCTGCGCCCAATCACGCAGGCCGTGGCTCCGATCGTAAACCGCGGGCCGAGGCCACCGCGGCGTACGAGCTGCAAGCCGACCTCTCCCGAGCTCAAGACGCGGAAATGGTGTTCCGAAAACCCCAGCTTCACGAGCCGGGCCAGGTTGTCGGAGGCGTCCTTGCCCGAGTTCGTCAACACGATGACGTTACGCCCGCCGGAGGCAATTCGGGCCAGCCCCTCGATGGCGCCGGGATAGGCCGAGACGCCGTCATGCAGTACCCCGTACTGATCGACGAGGTACAGATCGAATTGATCGGCGATCTCGCGCAGGCCATCGATGCGCTTCATCTTGACGATCCTGCTCCAACCCCGCTGAGTGCGAGCCGGGCGACGCCGACGGCAGCTTCGTCGTTCTCGGAAGCGACCACGGGAACGCCAAGGGTCGCAGCCCGGATGCGGCGCCAGGTCTCATTCGCTGCCCCACCACCGACGGTGGTCACTTTTGTCAGGCCAGAGCCGCCGAGTTCGGACAGGCGCCGATAACCCAGCGCTTCGACGCGCGCGATGCCTTCGAACAGTCCTTGCAGAAACACCGCATCGTCGTCCGGACGCGGGGTCAGCCGCGGCGCGAGCGTCCGGTCATTGAGGGGAAAGCGCTCGCCGGGCGCGGGCAGTGGATAATAATCGAGGCCAGTGCTAAGGTCTGGATCGATCCGCGAACTGAGCTCGCGCAGGCGCTCCACTGAAAAGAACTGTGCAAGAGCCGCACCTCCGGCATTGGAAGCACCACCCGCCAGCCAGAGATCGCCAATACGATGGCTGTAGATGCCATATTCCGGCGCGAATAACGGGACTTCACTCGCAAGCTTCAAGACCAGCGTCGAGCCGAGCGATGTGACAGCGTCCCCCGGTCGCGCTGCGCCCACTGCCATGAAGGCCGCGCATCCGTCGGTCATCCCAGCGACAACGACGGTCTGCATCGATAGCCCAAATCGCCGCGACGCCTCCGCTGACGCCTGGCCAACGATGCTGCCCGCCGCGACGACTGCGGGAAGCTGAGACAACGCGACGTCGGTGGCTGCGATCCAATCCGGCCATCTTCTGCCAACCGGATCATAACCTGTCTTTAGCGCGTTGCTTTCGTCGCTGACATTGAAGCGCCCGGTGAACTGCGCGGCGATCCAATCGGCCTGGTGCAGAACTCTCGTTGTGCCGGGCGTCCGTAGCAAACGCATCGCGCGCGCCAGCGGCGACGTCACGCCATGGACAGCGGCCTGCGCCGGCGCGACGCGTTCGACAGCACTGATGTCGGCATCGTCAGCGCGATCATTGTAAAGGCTGCCAGGCGCGACCGGCACACCACGATCGTCGATCGCAACCAGCGTCCCCGAGGTGCCGTCGACGGCCAGCGCGCTCACCCGCGAAACTTCAATCATCGATGCGAGGCGAGCCATCGCTTCGTCCAGCCCGCGTGCCCAGACTGCCGCGTCCTGGATGATCCGCTGCCCGCTGCGATGCGCAGCCGGCATCGCTGCGGTCGCAAGCGCCACAACGCTCGCGGCGTGATCGATCGCAGCAATCCGCACTCCCGAGGTGCCAACATCGATGCCGAGAACAAGATCGCTCATGGTATCCTCGCATCGAGCGACCGCCGATATTTCTCCGGGTCCCAATTCAGCAGTTGCGCTTCCTCATCCACGCTCAAGGGCGCGATCGGATTGCCGGTCTCCAGCCGGCTTGTGACATCGGCGAGACACCGTATCAGCGCGCGAGCGGCTGGCGTTGCCGCCTCATGTACAAGGATGCCGGCGCCGGGCACCACGACCAACGGAACACCAATACGGCCGCATCGCCGCGTCGCGTCAACTGCACGCTCCCGTGCTTCGGTCGTCACGATGCCGGGACCGAGAAAGACGACGTGGTCTGGATACAGCGATCCGCTCCGGGCAGCGGAGAGATTGACCGGGTCGGTCGCGATCGCATGCCAGCTACCATCGTCCGGAATCGAATAGCCATCGCTTGCGACAGCTTGTAGCCTCTCACGATCCGGTGCCGGCACTATTCGTGCGGTTCGGGCGAGCCGCTGCGACACATCGGCGCGCAGTCGTTCCGCCTCGGCGACGCTGTCGGCGGCCACCACCAATCCGTGCTTGCCGAGCACAACGACGTTGGTCCGGGCGTCAAGATGCTTGGCCATGGCGCGTCCAAGCGATGCGCCGGGACGAACATAGGGCACGAAGCTCCAGTTCAGGCGCGATAGCGGCGCCGCAAGCCGCTCAGCCGCGTCGGACAGGCACGCGCTGGCAATCGTCTCGACGCAATGTACATGCACCACAACCCGCTGCGGCATCACCGCATGCAGGGTGGTTTCAATCGAGGGGCGCAGCGTGAGGTCCGAGAGATCGCGGCGCATAAATTGTTCGCAGGTCTCGCAGGCGGGGTCGCCGGCCGCCAGTCCGTCAAGCACCGCGGCGACGTCGATCGGAATCAGGATTCGACGCTCCATCGCTTCGGCCATCCAGGTGCCGCTCGCCTTGACCCACATCACGCCATCCCGCTTGAGCGAGATGTTGCCGCCGGGCCCCTGAATGAGGAGCGGATCTCGCCCGAGCCGCGCCGCAAGCGCGAGCAGGTCACGCATCTCGGAATCGGCTGTATCCGTCACGCTGATTTCGCCCTCGTGAACATCCAGTCGGAAAAGGCCTGCTTTTGACCAGGTGTTAGATGGAGTCCGTGCTTGGTCCGCCGCTCCAAAATATCCTCAGGCGTCAAGGCCCATTCCTCAATTTTCAGGAATTCGGCCTCGCGTTGATAGAACGCGCCACCGAAATGACGCCCGAGGTCATTGCGCGTCCGCACGCCATCGAGCAGTCGATGAACGCGGGTTCCATAGAGCCGCGCATAATGATTCAGCACCTCGCGCGGGAGGTCCGGATAGTCGCGGCACAGTCCTGCGGCGAACGCATCGAAATCGGCCGACACGATATCACCGCCGGGCAGTGCGGCGCCAGCCGTCCACGGGCCGGCCATGCCGGGAAAGTAGGGCTTCAATTTCTCGAGCGCATGCTCCGATAATTTGCGGAAGGTCGTGATCTTGCCGCCGAACACGGACAGGATCGGCGCGGCCCCATCGGCGTCGTTGAGCTCGAAGACATAATCGCGCGTGACCGCCGACGGATTCTCGGCATTGTCGTCGAACAGCGGTCTGACGCCGGAAAACGAATGCACGACGTCGGCACGCGTGAGCTGCCGCACGCAATAGCGATTGACGGCGCGAAGCAGGTAGGAAATCTCGTCCTCACCGGCCCCGACGCGATCGGCCTCGCCGCAATAGGGAATATCCGTGGTGCCGATCAGGCAGAGATCGTCCTGATAGGGATTGACGAAGATCACCCGGCGATCGTCATTCTGGAACAGGTAGGCGTGCGGGCCGTCCCAGAACCTGGGCACCACGATATGGCTGCCCTTGACCAGGCGAACGCGGTGACCCGCATTCAGCCCCGCATTGCGCCGCAGCACATCCTCGACCCAGGGACCCGCTGCATTGACCATGGCGCGGGCCGAAACGCTCTTGACGACACCCGCTTGGTCCCGCAGCTCGGCACGCCAGATTCCGCCTTCGCGGCGCGCCGAAACCAGCGCTGTCCGCGTCAGGATCTGCGCGCGACGGGCCGCCGCGTCGAGCGCGTTGAGCACGACGAGCCGCGCATCATCGACCCAGCAATCCGAATATTCAAAGCCGGTCCTGAATTCCGGCTTGAGCGCCCTGCCCGCGAGCTCGCTGGACAGATCGAGGCGGCGTGACTTCGGCAGCAGCTTTCGGCCACCGAGATGATCGTACAACATGAGCCCGAGCCGGATCATCCATGCCGGGCGCTGTTCGCGCGAATGCGGCAGCACGAAACGCAGCGGCCAGATGATGTGCGGTGCTGCCCGCAATAGGACTTCGCGCTCGATCAGCGCTTCGCGAACCAGGCGGAATTCGTAATACTCAAGATAGCGTAGGCCGCCATGGACGAGCTTGCCGGACCTCGAGCTCGTTCCCTGCGCCAGGTCGTCCTTCTCGCATAGCAGCACGCTGAGGCCCCGGCCGGCCGCATCGCGGGCGATTCCGACGCCGTTGATACCGCCGCCGACGACGAGAAGATCGACCTGGTGGGTTGACATCACGCTGACGCGATCTTCTTCCCCGACCTGGACGGCGGATCCTGCACACCATAGCTGCCAAATGCGGTCGCCGTCTCCTTGATCTCGGCCTCGCTAAGCAGCACAGGTCCGCCGATGGCCAAAGTGAGATAGTATTGCCGGGCGATGGTCTCGAGCTCGACCGCCAGCCACATCGCCTTGTCGAGCGAGGTCCCGACCGCGACCATGCCGTGGTTTGCCAGCAGGCAGGCGGTCCGGCCCTCCAAGGCCTTCAGCGCATAGTCCGACAATTCCTTGGTGCCGAAGCGTGCATAGTCAGCGACGCGCACGTTCATGCCGCCGAACGCCGCCATCATGTAGTGGCAGGCCGGAATTTCCTTGCGTGCGATCGCCAGCACTGTGGAATATGTCGCGTGGGTGTGCACGATACCGCCGATCTCGGGCCGCGCTTTCATGATGTCGAGGTGAAACCGCCATTCGGTCGACGGCTTCAACGGACCTTCCCACGATCCATACTCGCCATTGATCGGCATCGCGGCGACCATCTCCGGCGTCATGATGTCATACGGCGTCGCCGATGGTGAGATCAGCATGGTGTCGCCGTGCCGGGCCGAAATGTTGCCCGACGTGCCCTGGTTCAGGCCCGTGGCATTCATCCAGCGACATTGATCGACGATCGCTTTCCGCAACTGCAGTTCGGTGTCATCCATGGTCAGCTCCTGGTAGCTCAGCAGAGGTGGTGGAGAGATTCTCCGTTCAGAAATCGCTGCACCTCCAGGGCGGCCGCCCGTGCCGCAATCCTGACCGTCTTGACGGAGGCGCCCGCGATATGCGGGGTCAGCGTGACGTTTGGCAGCTGCAGCACCGGCCAATCCGGCGGAACGGGCTCAACCGCGAAGGTTTCGATCGCAGCGCCCCGCAAATGATCGGAGGCGAGCGCGTCGTACAAGGCTGCATAGTCCACCAGAGGACCGCGCGCGGTGTTGATCAAGAAACTGCCCGGCCTCATCGCGGCGAACTGCGCCGCGCCGATCATCCCCCGCGTTTCATCGGTTACCCGAGGATGCAGGCTGACCACGTCGGATTGCGCCAGCAGGCGGTCGAGCCCGACCTGCTCGACACCGTCGTTCAGATCTTCGACCGCGAGCTGAACATAGGGATCGCAAACCAGAATCCGGCAACCGAATGCCTTGAGCAGCCGCACCACGCGCGTGCCGACATGGCCATAGCCGATGACGCCCACCGTCATCTCCGACAACTCGTCTCCAGTGAGATCGGCGCGGTACAGATCGCCGCGCCATTCGCCCCGCCGCAGAGCATCGTGACCGCGCGTGATCAAGCGGGTTTGCGAAAGGATAGCGCCCATGGTGAATTCCGCGACCGCGCTGGCATTGCGTCCGGGCGTGTTGACGACCTGGATGCCGCGGGTACGGGCCGCTGCAAGATCGATGTTGACGGGCCCACCGCGGGAGACCGCGACGAGCCTGAGACCCGGCAGGCGATCCATCATCGCGGCCGATAACGGCGCGAGATGAGTTACCAAAATCGGCGCATCGCCGATGAATGCAACGATATCGTCGGGGTGCCCCATATATTCCTTCAGCCCATCCATGCCCGCTTTGGCATAGCCGTGCTCCATCGGCTCATCGGGCCATGGCTGCTCGAGTGAGCGGATGGCGAGTGCATCACCGCAGACATCCCGTAGCGCCTCCTCGAACAGGCGCGGCAGCATGAAGCGATCCCCGATGATGGCCACTGACTGCGTCATTGGGTCGCCTCCCTTGCGTCAGCCAGGGCGGCCCAAACCGGGGGCATGGCTTCACGAACAGAACGATAGATCGGGAACAGCTTGTCGTAGAGCACGCGGCATCCGGGATCGGGGTTGATCGAAGGCCCGAGCGTCGGTGTGACCCACTGTTCCGCGCAAGCCGCGAGGCTCGCGTAATGGCCGAGACCGATCGCTCCAATCATGGCTGCGCCCGCAGCTCCTGTTTCCTCGCGCATTACTCGCCGCACTGATGCACCGAGAATATCGGCGAAAATCTGCAATAGGCTCGCTGATCGCGCTGCGCCGCCGGTGACGCGAATCTCGCCAGGAATTTGTCCCATCACGCTGTAGCAATCGCGAGCGGCAAGGCCCAGCCCCTCATAGATCGCGCGGACCAGGCCGGCGAAAGTGGTATTGGTCGACAATCCGACGAACTGCGCGCGCGCCTCGGCATTCATGAAGGGACCGCGTTCACCGGCCTGCAGGATATAGGGATGATACAGCGCGCTCCCTGGCGTCGCGGCGGCGACATGCGCATCGACGCCGGCCAGCAGCGCCTGACGGCTTGCATCGATTCCGGCCATGGCGCAGGCCTGCCGGGCCATCTCGACCGCCCAGTCGATATTGACCGTCCCTGCCATGTTGGACTGGATCTGCGCGTAGAGGTCGGGTCCGGGCAACGCCATGGTGTAGCCCGAACAGGCCGGGTTAAGCGCCACCGCGTCGGCGCCGACGCTCATCCGCATATGCATTCCTGTCGAGCCGAGAATGGAGCAGCCGACCTCGCCGCCAACATCGTAGAGCCCTCCTCCGATCGCCGAACAGACGACGTCGACATAGCCGAGCACCACGGGCAAGCCGGTCGGCAGACCGGTCGCTGTCGCCGCTGCGTCTGTGAGCCGATGATGCGTCAGCGCGCCGTCCACGATCTCGGGCATCAGGCCGGCATGTCGCGCAATGCCAAGCCGCTCGCTCACATCAGGTGCATAGCTTCGGCTGCGGAAGTCGCCATAGGTGAAGATGCCTTCCGCAGGATCGACGGCGCGAATGCCGGTCAGCTTGAAATAGAGCCAGTCCTTGCAGTGCAGGGCGGTCGTGGCCCGCTCCAGTCGCTCCGGCTGATGCTGCTGTAGCCAGGCCAACTGGATCGATTGCTGGCAGGCGTTCAGGCCGGTGCCGGTTGTCGCATAGTGGGCGGCGTGGTCCGGTCCTGCGACGAAGATCGCCGCCATCTCGGCCGCCCGCGAATCCAGCCAGATCAGCCCGTCGCCGATCGGCTCGCCGGCGGCATCGATCAACCAGCAACCATCGCCCTGACCGGTGACAGCCAGAGCCGCGACGCGCTCCGCCAGATCGGGGACGACGGCGGCGAGGTCGCAAAGCGTCTGCCTGGCGTCATCCCAGGTCCGCAGCATGTCCTGCTCGACGCATCCCCGCCCGAAACGGCTGTAGGAATTCGGGCGCGACGCCATTGCGACTTGCGTTCCGTCAAGCGTGAACGCCACCGATTTGATAACCGAGGTGCCGGCATCGAGACCGATGATCAGATCGCGCGTCATGCGGCTCGCGCTCCGTGCGCCAGCGCGACGGTGGTGTCGGGATCAAAGATATGAAGATCCTGCGCCCGCACGCCATAAGGTACGCTGTCTCCGATCCCCGCCCGCACTCGTGCATGCGAGACCGCAACCAGCAGCTTGCCTGCAACCGCCATTGCGACGTGACTCTGGTCGCCGAGCCACTGGTTGGAAACCACGCGTGCCGTCTCGGCGCTGCCGCTGCCCAGCACGACACGGTGTGGACGAACCCCGATCACGACTTTGCGCCGATTGCCGATCGCCTGCCGCACCTCTGGACCCAGCTCATTGTCGCCGAAGCCGAAGCTCGGCCCGTTGTGGAGCTCGAACGTGGTACAACCTTCACTGCGGATCACAGATGCATCGAATACGTTCATCGGCGGCTCGCCGATGAAGGTGGCGACGTAGAGATTGGCGGGCTTTTCCTTCAGAACATGCTGGGGCGCGAACTGCTGCAGCACGCCGCCTTCCATGACGGCGATGCGGTCAGCCAGCGCATTGGCTTCGGTCTGGTCGTGGGTGACGAAGATCGAGGTCATCGCCCGATCCTTGAGCAGGCGCTTGAGCCGGCCGCGCAGCAGGGCGCGCAACTGCGGCTCGAGCTGTCCCATCGGCTCGTCGAGCACATAGAGCGCGGCATCGCGCACCAATGCTCGCGCCAACGATGCACGTTGCTGCTGGCCGCCGGAGATCGCATTGGGATAGCGGTCGAGGATCGGCTCGATTTCCACCAGCGCGGCCACCTCCTTGACGCGCCGCGAAACTTCGCTCGCGGACAACCGGCCACGCTTCAGCGCGAACGCGATGTTCTCCCGCACCGTCAGCGGCGGATAGAGCGAATAGCCTTCGAACGCCATCGCGACGTTACGCGCGGCCGGCGCCAGACGCTCGATCCGCCGGTTCGCCAGCGAGATCTCGCCCGCGCTGACCGCTTCGAATCCCGCGACCATGCGCAGCGTCGAGGTCTTGCCGCACCCGGACGAGCCGAGCAAGGCGACGATCTCGCCGCGCTCGACATCCATGCTGAGGGCCTTGACCGCATGGACAGCCAACCGGCCGCGCGGATGATAGACTTTGTCAACGGTGCGAAGTGATAGCGATGCGCTCATGAGCCACCTCCCCGTTCCCGGACGGAATAAAGCGCCGTCCGCTCTCACGCTCAAACAACAGCAATGCGTCAAGATCGAACGCGACGTGAGCGGGTCCAGTCCGCCGCGGCTCGTCACGATCTCCGGCCTCCGACGCCAGGAGTTCCTCGCCGCCTTGCATCGTGAGCAGCAGCACCGATTTCTCGTTCAATGGCGTCACCGCCACCAGCTCTACTGCAACCGTGCGGGGCCCCGGCGCCTCGACGAGGCGCAGTGCCTCCGGCCGCAGTCCGAGCAGATAAAGGCCGCCGGCCGCAACCGCATAGCTTGCGGGCAACCTGATCCTCATACCGCCGAGCCGGATTTCGGGCGCACCGTCCACCAGCTGAGGCGCGACTTCGATCAGGTTGAGTGTCGGATCGCCGAACAGCCGCGCCACCCCGACATTGACCGGCTCGGCATAGATCCGTGCCGGCGTATCGCATTGTGCGATCCGACCATCCAGCAGCACGGCCACACGGTCCCCCAGCGCCATCGCCTCCTTGAAGTCCTGTGTTACATAGAGCACGGTCGAGCCGACGCGCTTCAGCAGCGCCGGAAGCTCCAGCCGCATCTCGTATCGCAGCTTGGCATCGACATTGCGCAAGGGATCGTCGAGCAGCAGAATATCGGGATCTGCAACCAGCGCCCGCGCCAGTGCGGTGCGCTGCTTCTGGCCATTGGACAACTCGCGCGGCGAATGGCCGAGCACGTGGCCGATCTTGAGAAGTTGCGCGACCGCCTCGACCTTGCGCGCGATCTCACCTGCGTTCGTCTTCCGCGCTGTCAAGGCGCTTGCTATATTATTGCGCGCCGTCATGTGCGGAAACAGCGCAAAATTCTGGAAGGCCATCCCGATGCCGCGCTTGTCCGGCGGGCTCCCTGACGCGTCACGGCCACGCAGGAGAATCGTTCCGGCGTCCGGTGGATAGATCCCCGCGAGCAGGCGCAACAGCACGGTCTTCCCGGTCCCCGAGGGCCCGAACAGGGTGACGATCTCGCCCCTGTCGACGCTCAGGGACAGCCCATTCAGGACCGCGTCGGCCTTGAAGGTCTTGTGCAGGTTTCTGATCTCGATCTGCGTCATATCATTCTACGCCATGTCAGCCCTTGACGGCTCCGAGCGACAGGCCCTCGACCAGCCAGCGCTGCGCATAGAGCGCGAGCAGCAATGTTGGGGTGACCGAGAGCACAATGGCCGCCGCCACCTGGCCGTACTGGATACCGGAGGCGGTCACGAATGCCAGCGCCCCGACCGTCACCGGCTGCTTGTCGGCGGAGGCCAGCACCAGAGCGAACACGAAGTTGTTCCAGCAGAAGATGAAGGATAGCAGCCCCGCCGCCGCAATGCCCGGCCCAGCCAGCGGCACGGCAATCTTGAAGAAGGTCCGCAGCCAGGAGTGGCCGGCAATGCGGTAGGCATTCTCGATGTCGGGCGAGATATCCTCGAAATAGCCGCGCACGATCCAGAGGATCAGCGGCAGTGCGATCAGCTGATAGACCCAGATCAGCCCGACATAGGTATCGACCAATCCGAGGTCCTGAAAGTAAAGCGACAGCGGCAGCAGCACCAATAGCGGCGGCGCGAAGCGAAACGACAGCAACGTGAATGCGATGTCCTCGCTGAGCCAGAACTTGAACCGGGCGAAGGCATAGGCGGCCGGCACGCCGAGGATCAGCGCCAGCACCACGGCACAGGTCGACAGCAGCACGCTGTTGCCGAGATTGCGCATGAAGGCGATATCGAGCGAGCCGGCGCTGGTCAGCAGATGGCCGCTGATCAGAGCCTTGTAATTTTCCAAGGTCGGGACGAACGAGAGACTGGGCGGAATGCGCAGGATCTGCTCATTGGTCTGGAACGACATCAATAGAATCCAGACGATCGGAAACAGGAAGAAGATCACGATTAGCGTGAGCAGCACGGCGCGGAGGACGCGTTCGATGATCGAGCTACGCTCCATTTGATCTGCTCCTCATGCCGAGGCGTGGCTGCGTTCGCGCAGGCGCAGCCAGTTCTTGATGAAAAAGTGCGAGAGGACGTAGGTGATCATCCACAGCACCACCAGCAGCGCTGCCGATTTGCCAACATTGGTGTACTGGTAGAATTCGAGATAGGCGCGGACCTGAAACACCAGCAGGGTGTTGCCGGGCCCACCTTGGGTCATTGCGTAGACGATGTCGAACTGCTGGATGGCGTCGAGCAGGCGGAACAGGCTTGCGGTGATGATGTAGGGCGAAAGCATCGGCAGCGTGATCCTGAAAAACACGAACAGCCGGGGAACGCCATCCAGGGCGGCCGCCTCGAACGGCTGCTGCGGCAACGAGCGCAGCCCGGCCAGAAGCAGCACCATCATGAACGGGGTGTAGACCCACACATCGACCAGAACGACCGTGAACAAGGCGGTTGACGGGCTGGATGCCCATCCGAAGTCGGACACGCCGGCGAGGCTGACCAAATAAGACAGGATCCCGAAATTCGGGTTCGTCATCAACTTCCACATCAGCGAGGCGATCGCCGGCGCGGTCATCAGCGGCAGTAGCAGCAGGACCGAGATCAAGTTGTTGAGCCGGGTCTGCCGCTGCAAGAGCAGCGCGATGATCAATCCGAACACCAGCTCCACTCCCACCGTAAGGGCGGTGTAGCGCAAGGAGATGCTGACCGTATTCCAGAACTCGGCGTCGTACAGCAGGTTGATGTAGTTGCCGAACCAGATGAAGCCCTTCAGCGCCGGCAAATTCAGGCGAAATCGCAACGCCGAATAATAGAGCGCAGTGACGAACGGAATCAGGATACCGATGCAGACCAGCAGCGCCGGCAGGCTGAGCAGATAAGGAAGCCACTCGACCGGACGGCGATCGACGACGCGAATGGGCTCGTCAATGGGCTGTGACGTCATGAAGAAGCCTCCGATGCCCGCCCCCCGAGGGGGTCGGGCGGAGCAGCATTGAACAGGAAGACTGCAGCAAGGACTCAGCCGAGGCCAGCTTCCCGCAACTGCTTGTCGATGCTCGCAGCCAGCTGATCGAGGCCCTCGCTGACCTGCACCTCCTTGGCGACCATCTTCTGCAGCGTCTCCGCCCATTGAGTGGTGACGTCGAAGAACAGTGGCTGCGCGGTGAAGTAGATTTTCGCGCCCGGTGCCGAGACGTCATGCTGCTCGAGATAGCCGGGATAGGATTTGGCAATGCGGTCGCGGAATTCGCTGTCCTTCCAGACCGAGGCCCGGACCGGATTGACGAAGTCCATTTTGCGTGCGCCGAACAGATCGTGCTCGAGTGACGTCGCCCATTGCATGAACTTCCAGGCAGCGTCCTTCTTCTTTGAGAAGCTGGACATCGCCAGCGACCAGATCCAGACGTTTGGCGTCGGCGCCTTTGCCGCAGGGTTGGCCGCGAACGGGGCGTAACCCAAATTGCCTTTCTCCTTGTTGTCACCGCCGTTCTCGAAATAGCCGAGAATATCGGCGTCGAAGATCATCGCGGAGGCACCGGCGCCGAGATCGGCACCGACCTGATACCAGGTGTAGGTGGACCAGTTCTTCGGACCGGATTCCCGGATCATGTCCACCCACTGCTGGTGGAACGCCTTCGAACCGGTGGAATTCATCGCAGCCTTGAGCTTGCCGCCGTTGACCGTTAAATCCTTCTCGCCGAAATTGGCGTATCCCGAAAGGAAGCCGGGATGGATCGTCGCCCAGGAGCGTGATCCGCGGACGCCGATGCCATAGGGCCCGCCGAGATCCTTGGTCAGTTTTGCCGCCGTCTCCTTCAGCTCGCCAAGGTTTTTCGGAACGCTGACCTTGGCCTTGTCGAACATCGTCCGGTTATAGGCCAGATTGTTCAGCTCATAGCCCCAGGGGATGCACCATTGCTTGGCATCCGCTGAGCCGAGCTCGCCGCCGGGCACGCCATTCCAGGCGGTCGACGCGCGCAAGCCGGGCAGCACGTCGTCCCAGGCGAAACTCGGGTTCGTCTTCTTCGGATCCTTGATGTACTCATTGAGATCGACGACCCATCCGGCCGGTCCATAAGTCCACGTCATGTACGCGCCGGTCATGAAGGCATCATACTGATCGGACTTCGACGACAGCGCCGCGGTCACCTTGTCGAAATAGACGTCTTCGGGGAAGACATCGTAGCTGACATCGATGCCGGTCAACTTCTTGAAGTTCTCGATATCGGCGATCATCGCATCGGCATAGGGATGTTTGTTGAGCAACAGCTTGATGGCCGTGCCCTTTTGTGCCTGCCAGTCATAGTCGGCGGCCATCGCCTCGACCAGCGAGGACCCGAGCAGCACATTGGCAGTTGCCGCGGTGACGCCGAGATGGGCGGCGCCGCGCATCAGATCTCGACGGCTGACACGGCCAGCCGCATAGGCGTCGAACAGAGCCTTGATTCTGTCTGTCATGCTTCACTCCCCTTGCTTTTTCTGTGGTTTGACGCGACGGCCTTGGCCGTTCTTTTTGTCGGGAACAACCGCGCCCCGCTCGTCGACGAGACGGCGCGCGGTGAGTTCATCAGTGATCAGCCCTTTCAAAAGTCCGCTGGCCAATGCTGCGCGGATGCCCGCAACCTTGCTCGGCCCGCCCGCGATCGCCACGATGTAGCGGCCGCGCAGATCTCGCGGCGACACCGAGATCGATCGGCCGGACAACTCGGTTTCAACGACCTTGCCCTCGGCGTCGAAAAAATGCCCAAGCATTTCGCCGGCGACGCCGGCGCGCTCAAGCTCGGCGACTTCGTCGGGTCGGATCATCCCGGTCTGCACCAGGGATCCACTCGGACGTGCCTCACCGATGCCGACCAGCATCAGGTCTGCCTGACGCGCGAGATCGAACACCGCGGAGACGCCGAGCTGCGCGAGCAGCACGGCGCGATCCGCCGCACTGTTGGCATAGAGCGGCACCGGCATCAGATAGGCTTCGCTGTCGGTTCGCTCGGCAATGAGATGAATGACATCGAACGGGCTCGCCGAGAATTTCCGCGTCAGGCCGCCGAGCAGCGAGACGAATTTGACTTCGGAGGCCGGCATGGTCGGCAAGTGCCTAACAACAGCGGCCAGCGTGCGCCCATGACCTATCCCAACGATCTGGCCATCGGTCCGCTGCAGGACTGCATGGAGATAGCTCGCTCCGGAAAACGCCAGCGCCTTGAGCGGAAGCCCGGGCTCGCCAAGATCAGGCGCGACCTGAACCATGTCGAGCTGAAAGCGCTCCTTAAGCGCTTCCTCGAACTTCACGCAGTCGGCAACCGCTCCGTCGACGAAAATGCGGATCAGACCCTCGCGCCCGGCGCGCGCGATTAACCGATGAGCCTTGATGGCCGGAATATTCAAGCGCGCGGCTATCTCGCCCTGCGTCAACCCGCCGGCGTAATGCAGCCAGGCGGCACGCGATGCAAGGCTGCCATCGTCGTCAAACGGCGAAATGGGCCGGCCGCTAGCGTTCACATCTCCACCTGTAATTTTTTTCATTACAGACAAAATTTCACATGCTCATTCGCCTGTCAATCGCGCAGCCGCAATTTCGCAATGCGACATTGCGCACGATTCGTTGCAGGGCAACGGACAACCTCACCTGAATCGGTCGACGGACCCAAGATCTCGAGAGCGCCGGATAGCTGCAGCGAGAGCGCAAGCTGCGGGTTAGACGCCACTCAGTCCGGACCATCGAATTTCTTTTAAAAGGCGTGTGAGCCAATAAGATTCTTGGATTCAGGCGAGTGCGCTGCAAATAATCTACAGCAACAGTTTCGCACCAGAAACGACCTGATCAGAACGCAGCTCCCGCTACACCTGCGCACGTCCAACCTGGCGCGGCTGTTGGCACGCCGGCCGGACGGGATCACGGTCGCGCCATTCGAGGGTGGCGAGATCGGACCGGAGCTTTTCCGGGCGGCCTGCCGCATGGGCCTTGAAGGTCTCGTCTCGAAGCATCGCGATCGGCCCTACCGCGGCGGCACGCAAAAGTACTGATCAAGGTGAAGAACCGCAGGCACCCAGCAATGGATCGAGAGCTGTGATGGCCGCGGAGTTGGTGATTGGGTAGCCCAGTTCCCAATGAATCAAGTCCGTGCGGGATCTATGCCGCACGGACTTGATTGCAACTGTCCAGGCCCGGCCGGATTGCGTCGCAGCAGATCTAGCGTCCCTGCAATGCCCCTCGAAGGAAGCCCATCATTTGCGACGGGCTCAAGGTCAGGGAGGAAAGGCGCCATGAAGGCGCAGGTTAAACTTACAACGAGTCGCGCCAATACTGTGTGTTGCAACTCACTGTGGACAACAAAAGTGCTCGCCTGTCGCGCCGTCGATCGAGCCGCATCAGCCTTGATCCGGCTGCTGAGGGGCTGCGGGTCCACGCACGATCAATGCACCACGCCGAGGTGAGCAGCCGTCGCGGATGCAGGGCGTCATCACAACCACGGAGCTCTCAAACCCATGAGCCCGTGAGATCATGTAGGGTCCGCGGTGAGCCATCGAGACCGTTCGCCGCGGCGCTGGCAATGGCCGCCGGCAGTGGGCGACGTCCGCGGCTTTCACTGCCGCTGTGTAGGTCGGGTATGCGGCCGGAGTCCCGTCGAAGGCTGCCTTAGCCGCCGCGAGCGCGTTTTGCCTCGTGCTCTCCGAGGTGATGTTGGCCCTATGGCTGGCCTCTCGCGATGACGTGGTCATTTCGATTTCTCCTATGCGGGGATCGGCTGATCGACGGGAAGACGCAATGATTGAGGACCGCAAGCGCTGGAAGAATTTGGCGAGTGCGTCGAGCATCCCGGGCCGACCGAGTTTTCCCTTGTCAAGCTTTGCAGCCTCGCGAACCATTTCCTGGCCGTGGTCGCACATCGGATCAATCGCGGCAATCACCTCTGCGGTCAGCCATGCATCGTTCGGGTTGCTCGCAGGCGTCGAGATGATGAGAAACTTCAGCTTGAATTCGAGCGGAGGGTCTTCAGGCAGCACCCGCTTGGTGTTCGAGATAATGACCACCGTGTATTTGTAGCCCTGCGGGAAACAGTTCGCGCGGGTCATCTGCATGGCTGGTCTAACAACGAGCAAACTATTGCAGGCGACGACCGCTGAGCGGTGTGAAATAGTTCACAGATCGGGAAAGACGAGTTCACTAGCATGGACGAGCGCGCGGGCGAAGATACTCCGCTCCTGCGATGTCTTGCAATGTTGCCTCGTGGTCGCCTGCCCCGTCAAGCAAACGATGAATGGATCGGTGTATCCCTCACAGGAAGACGATGATGATCGACTGCAACAATATTCAACGGTATCGCCTTTTATTGCAGACCAATCTGACGGGTCTCGAACGGCAGTTTGTCGAACGTCGCCTGAGCGAGGAGCAATTGAAGCTGGAGATTCTGGTCAGCTCGTGCTCAACCGAAGCGCACTGCGATCTACGCCGCTTTTGGTGAAGGCCAGCTTGGGCTACCCCGTTCCAGTAACACTGCAGAACGTTTGCATTTTTGTCGGCAACAACTTCTATTCTCGAGAGGAAAGCATTCATGGCGAAGGAATATTGCTTGATCGTTCAAGCCACCGGGAGAAAGTTGGATCTCCTACGTGGTGAAGCGTCTCGCATTGCAAAAGGAAGCAAGGTCGACTGGTGGATTGATCGTGCAGACGTCGGCACGCGCTTTTGCTTCGAAGATACCGCGGCAAAAGAGACGTTCGCGAGTACCTGCGACAGCTTCGGCATCCCATGCCGAGACGCCTAGCCGGAGCACCGCGAGAACTGCCCGGCCACTTGCGCTCGCCGGTTGCGGTTTGATCATGGTTTTGGACTATTGATCCAATGGCCATCCAACGAGTTGGAGGCGATTGCTGCACGCATCTTTGAGCGGATCACTGAACTCGAGCTGGAGCTTGCCGCGCGGGATTTCAACATCCCGCGAGCGGCGACGACCAGCCAACGTGACGAGCCGTTGTTGCGTCCGTTTGCGATCCGCTGTGAGCGAGGCCGGATAACGTACGATCGTCTTACGCGAGCTCGCGGCCTCGCGCCCCACTAAATTGGGGCGGTCCGTTCAATGTTCTCCTAGTCTCTACAATCGGGCGAAGACATTCACGCGTTGAATCGCCTGCACGCACACGCGGTGTTGACGCTCACTTCGCCAGAGAGCCCCAGAAATGCTGGCCGATTAACGTGATGCATTGCAGCGGGCTGTCTGCTTGCTGCACTGCGCCACGCTGCGCCGTGCAACACCCCAACTATCGGTATGGTATCACCTCTCGGCAGAGGATTCCCGCACATGCCGGAACGCGCCTCATGAGTTTGCATTGTTCTTGTGTTTTGTCATGTTTAGTGAGGTCGATTATGCGTCTGCTTTCTGGAATGATCGTGATCGCAACGGTCTCCGCATGGACCGGGATTGCGCCCCCTGCTGTCGGGCAAACATTCGATGACAGATGGTCCATCACTCCAAAGGCTCACGCGGAGCCCGCTCCTGAAGGTCTCGACCAGGCAAAGAAGGATGAGCCGCAAGCGCAACCTCGGAACGGACAAGAGCCCTTGAATGCTCGTTCCGGCACTCAGTCTTTCAACCGAGTCTTTTCCGGAAAAGCCTCCTACTATTCGTACTCCAAAGGCAAGACAGCGAGCGGTTCATCGTTTGATCGGAATCTACTAACCGCGGCGCACCGCCGTCTGCCGTTCGGCACGAGAGTCCGAGTCCTTGATCTTGAGACGAATAATTCGGTGGTGGTTCGGATCACCGACCGCGGACCATGGGTTCGTGGCCGCGTCCTCGACCTCTCGCTCGCCGCCGCGCGCACCTTGGGGATTACGGATCGTGGCGTGGCTCAGGTTCGTGCTGAGGTGTTGTAGCAGTCGTCCATCGAGTTGCGAAAATAAGCAATCCGCCCCGCGTCCTTACATCAGCGGTCCGCCTTTGGGTCTGAACCTGCCGTGCCTCTAAGAAACCCTGACGCTATTGCGGTCATCGTGACCGCCCTCCAGCTAACTCACGGCGACGAAGCTGCACGAGGCATGGTGGTCGGCGGCATGAGCCTGGCCGCGCTGATAGACGCGATGTTCTCCGCACCGGTCGGGCAACGCGATGCCGTTCACAACATCACAAGCGCGTTGCATGACTTTTGCCATTTCGCCAGAACTCGGCCCGGTCTGGCACCTTCGCTACGTTTACGAAAATCACGGCTCGTTTCGCGTCGTCGACATGGAGATTGCGACGCCAACCGGCACGCTATCTCGCCACCTCTGCGATGTGGCCGGTACTGTCGATGATCACCGAGCGCGCGGTGCCTTCCTTGACGGCCTTGTCTTGATCTTTCCGGTAGTTCCTGGATTTGCGAGTAGCCCGCGGCGGGAAGCTTAGCGACAACCTCCTCCGAGGTCAGGCAGAGCGCGGACCCGCTTTCATCGATCAGTTCTCGTTCGGCCATAGCCCGAGGGGCCGCCCTGCTTGTATCCGAGGCTGGCGACACGACATGCGCCAGCAGCGGGCGTTCTGCACCGCCCGTTCAGATGATCAAGCTCACCGAGAGGCAGGCGATTACGCCTTACAAGTGGGTGCACCCTAACGAAGAGCGTTAGCCCGGCCAAGGAATCAGGTTAGTTGGGACCTATGTGCAATCTGTATTCGATCACTACTAACGAAGCCGCCATCAGCGCGCTCTTCCGCGTGGTCAACCGGTACGTCGGCAACCTTGCGCCGATGCCGGGCGTGTTTCCCGACTACAAGGCGCCGATCGTCCGGACCGGTGCTGATGGCCGCGAGCTCGAAACCGCGCGCTGGGGAATGCCGTCCTCATCGAAGGCGCTGATGGACGCCACCAAGAAGCGCGCCGAGAAGCTGCAAGCGAAAGGCAAGACCGTCGACTTCAAGGAATTGCTCCGGATCGAGCCGGACGGCGGCACCACCAAATATCCGCAACACCAACAGCGGCCACTGGAAGCGGTGGCTCGGACCGGACAATCGCTGCCTTGTGCCGCTCACATCGTCTTCCGAGTACGACACGATCGACGGCAAGAAGGTGCCGGTGTGGTTTGCCCTCGACGAATGCCCTCCCCTTGTCGCCTTCGCCGGCATCTGGACGAACTGGACCAGCGTACGAAAGGCGAAGGAAGGCGAAGTGACCGCTGACATCCTCGGCTTCCTGACGTGCGAGCCCAATGCCGAGGTGAAGCGCGTTCAAAGCAAGGCGATGCCGGTGATCCTGACGACAGCGGAGGAACACGAGGCGTCGCTGCGGGCGCCATGGGATGAGGCCAAGGCCCTGCAGCGGCCGCTGCCGGACGGCGCGCTGAAGATCGTGGCGACCGGAGAGAAGGAAGACCCTGCCTTGGCTGCCTAGATTTCTCCACAGGCCGACGGAACACGGGGACAAACCACAGCCCCTGAGAGTCCGAATCCTGGTCTGTGTTAGCAGCCCGGAACGGAGACGGCCGGCAAGGATTCGTCCCAGGCAGGAGCAACCTCGATGCTGATGTTCAAAGAACGGCGGCCTGCGATCCGGACGCTGCGCGGCTGGGCGATCTCGGTTCTGCAGGAAGCCCGGCGCGATCCGGGAGTGCGAGGAGCACGCCTGGATGCAGGACCGCGCCGATCCGCACGCACGCGAGCGCGCCGTCGATTTCGCTCGTCAGAATCCCCCCGGTGGCGTTTCTCCTGACGCGGTCGTCGCGGAAGTGTCCGGGACGTGCTGGACTCGATCGGCGACACCTGCCCGGAGTGCCCCGAAGCCTAGTGGCGCCTCGCTGGGCGCGCTAATTTGGGACGGGGACATTCGACAATCCGTGCGCGCGACTTAGGCCGATTTCCGTTGCGGCTTGGCTGCTGGCTTCTTCGCCGCCGCCTTCTTGCCGGCGATTGGCATCAGCATTTCGTTTTGGCCAGGCCGCCGCCTTCCGCGGTTTCTTGGCGGGCTTGCCCGCCTTCGCCGGCGAGGCCAGCTGACCAACGCTCCGCCGCAGTGCATCCATCATCGACGGGGTACCACTACGCCGCTACCGAGTCCGCCAGGACGTCCGCCCGGACCACGCGATTGCGGCCTCGGTGTTTGGCAGCATAGAGCGCCTGATCGGCCATGCGCATGACCTTGCCCAGATCCATTTCACCCTGGGATTGGGCAAGCCCGATGCTGATCGTCACGTTCGTCGAGGCACCTTCGGCGACGACTGCTTCGGCGGCGCAGGCCTGCCGCAGATCTTCGGCGTGTTGGGCAGCGCGCTCCTTGGATAGCCCGGTCATCACAACGGCAAATTCCTCGCCGCCATGCCTTGCCACCAGCATCCGCCTTCGCTCGGCGAAGGAGCGCAACACCTGGGCGACCGCGATGAGCACTTTGTCTCCGAACTCATGCCCGAACTGGTCGTTGATCGCCTTGAAACGGTCGATGTCGCACATCAGCACGGTGGTTGGCAGGTTCGCATTGCGTGCCTTGGTCAAGGCCGATTCGGCAGCCTGGTCGAAGCCCCGTCGGTTGAGCAGTCCGGTCAGCTGATCGGTGCCAGAGATGCGCTGCAGTTCGGCGCGCGTCAGCGCCAGCTCGCGCATGGTCAGCGCGGACCGGTAGCTCAGGGCCGCCGTCAGCAGCCCGGAAATCGCCATGCTGATCAGGATGGACGATTTGGTCACGAAGCCGACGCGCACCAAGGCATCCGGGTCGGGTCCGAACTGCAGGAGGCACAGGGACAACGTCAAGACGACCGTCAGGCCGACGCTCACGGCGGAGCGGCCCGCGGTGTGGCGCAGCGCGTCCTGGTGCGTAATGATGTCCTTGGCCATGGTTCTGCCGCCGTAAAGCGGCCAGCATCCGTCCCCTCACCTTCACCGGAGGTTAAGGCGCGCTCCGCTCCGCAGACGCCGTTAACGCCGATCTAAAGACGAAGCTCAAATTGCGATAGTCAGCCATGAAAGCGCAGCGCGCTGGAAGTCTCCGTCTCAGTGGTGCTTCAGAGCCGAGTTCACCTCGCTTGAGCCTGTGGCGGCATCACTCCACAAAGTCCACTTATCGAGACATGGCGGACAAGATTTGCTCAGGTTGAGTCCTTCATTTTGTGAAGGGTTTCGGATGCCGGCTCCCATGACGGTGTTGCCGCGCACACGGGGGCCGGCGTCCGAAAGCCTCCAAAGGAGGAAACCGCGCTGGGGGACGTAGGATGATGCTGCGTGATCGAGCTAGTCGCGTCAAACAACCTTCCGACGATCGGGACGATCGCCTATGGGAATTTAATGTTTGGCGGCACCTGTACTTTCAATGGCTTGGCTACAGCAAAAATACCACACCACACAATCTAAACGTGAGCTCCTCGATATTGAAGGCCACGAAGACAAACTGATCTCTGGCGGCTGGAAAGCCCCCGGAGCTATCAGAGCCGAAACTGTTTCGAGCTGCTCGTCAAGAGCATCACCGCATTTGTAACTCTGCTTACGTCGAGATTCCTGGACTGGGTCCAACTAGCGCGACGTTGCACACAATCGCGATCGAGGGTTCGAGTTGGCTCTTGTGCAATGGTTGGTGCGCCGCCACGAACTTCCAGATCAGCACGTCCTCGATCATCGGATCATCGCCAGCTACGGGCTAATTGCCCCGCTCGTCACGATGAGCTGTCGCCTATGCTTCGCCGTGTCGCCAGCCGCGGCGTTCTACCGCGTGAGCGATTTATAGTCCTATGACCCATAGCGGTCATGGAGCGCCGTCACCCCTTGCGGGCCGTGACGGCGCTCCGCAAGAAGGCCTGAGGGTGGCTTGCTTGACGACAGGCCTGAGGCGGCTCACGAGGCTTTCCTGGGCGCGAGGGCCTTCGTCTCCAGCCTTGGTGGTCGAGATCTCCTGATACGAGCTATGGGACGGTCCGTTAGTGCCGCGTGCACGGTCTCGGCCATCGGACTCCAGGTGAACCAACTTGGGAATGCGCGGACATCGGCCGGCGCACCGTCAAGATAGACGAGGTTTTTGCCTACGGCGTCTGACAAGGACAAGCGGCCGAGCCATATCTGGTAAAAGGTCATAATGGTGGCGGTTACGATCACATCCACGTCGAACCTGGGATGCTTTAGGCAGACCGAGATATCGCAGGGATCGATAACTAGCCAGTAGGCGCGCTGCGGCGCGCCGCGAAATTCGAACTGGATGACGCGACGGCATGAAAAACGATCCACAGCGACCCGCCGGCGCATCCACCACAGGAGAGTGATCGGATCAAGCTCGCTAGGTCGCGGAGGACCGAAGGCCCAGCGCGCTCCCCACTTGCCAAATAGATCAATGATCTGCTGGAGCTCGCGTCCAGCCGGCGTCAGACGATATTCAGTCGGCTTACCGCGCGATGCGCCCCGCCGTTCCAATACGCCCGCTTGCTCCAGCCGCCGCAGCCGCTCGGCAAGCAGCGTGCGAGACATGTGAGGAAGACCGCGCTCGAGTTCGTTGAAATGTTTCACGTCCGCGAGAAGTTCACGGATGATGAGCACGGTCCAGCGATCCGCAAGAATCTCAGCTGCGCGGGCTACGGGGCAATATTGGCCATACAGGTGCATGTCAATGGCCATAGAGGTGCATGTCGCAAAGTAGCACAGAAGGTGCACGCGCAGTAGTGCAGTTTTTGGACTAGCGGCTGGATCGGTGTGCGTGATTAATTCAGTCACCACTGTCGAGCCCAACAGGAGGTCTTCATGTCGAGTAACGAACACAAGAGGCGAGACGTTTTGCAGGCGATCGCGTCATTGCCATTGATTTCCTTGGCCATGCAGCCGTGCGAAGCAATAGCGCAAGCCTCAGGGAGCCCGGTAAGGGTCGATACCAAAGGCCTGGTTGCCAAAATCAAATTCGAGGCGCCGCTCGGCGGCTTCCTCTCTGAGATCAACCGAAAGTACAAGCTCCGGGTTACCGATCTCACGCTTGCCCCCGGCGGGCAGGTGGGCGAGCATAATCATGTCGGGCCCGGCATTCGGCAGGTGACGTCCGGCTACATGACTTATGTCCTGCCGAATGAGACAATCGTCTACGGACCGGGGGACTTCTTCTTCGAGACTGGCGACGTTAATCACAGCGTCTTCAATAAGACTGACGCGCCGATGGTGCATGTGCTGTTCGAGATATTGCCGGTTGACCACAGCGGGCCCTCATTGATTCCCGTCAAGCATCATTGACGCCACATCGACCTCCATGAGGGCAGTCGCAGGCCGCTTTCCGGACTCATCCGTGTCGCAAGCCGCCAGGTCGGCTTGCGGCCCGTTTGCGAAGTAGCCTCGCGCCTTGTGGATGTCCGCTCAGTGAGACAGGGCGGACTAGATTTGCTCACGTTGAGTTCTTCGCAGTTTGACCCATAGCTGCTTGATAGCACCGAGTTATGCTGGCCTCACGACGTACTTTGTAAAGTCTTGTTGCGGTCAAACATTTCTTGCAGGTATGAGGCATGGAAATGAGCCAGCAAGGACAGTGGCAGGTCGTGGGCAGCGCGCCCGACGTATACGAGGGAGAGCTGGTGCCGGCTGTGTTTGGGGTGTGGGCTCCGATACTCGTTGAGCTAGCTCAACCTCGGCCTAGCGAGCGTATTCTCGATGTCGCGTGCGGCACTGGTGTTGTGACGCGGATCGCCGCAACGCGCGTAGGTCCAAGTGGTACCGTGGTCGGGATTGATCTCAATCCTGGAATGTTGAGCGTCGCTAGATCAGTCGTATCGCCGGATTCGCGGTCCGGCGGACAACTCCAGTGGCAAGAGGCAAGTGCTGATAAGCTGCCATTCCCAGATGGTTCATTTAACGTCGTATATTGCCAGTTGGGCCTGCAATTCTTCCCCGACCGGCCCGCGGCCTTACGCGAAATGCGTAGGGTTCTTGGTCCCGAAGGAAGACTCGCGCTGATGGTGTGGCGCGGCATTCACGAAAGTCCCGGATTTGCCGTGCTGGCTGACGCACTGCAGCGACACGTTGGTCAAGCGGCGGTAGCTATCATGCGTGCGCCATTTGGGTTGTCCAATGCCGACGAATTGGAAGCTCTCGTTCGTGCCACAGGTTTTCAGGACATTGTAATTCAACAGCGAAGTGGGATCGTGCGCTTTCCGACGGTGGAGCGATTTGTGTTGAGTTTCGTTGCGGGCTCACCATTGGCTGGTCCGGTATCACAGGCAGACGATGCGGCGCGCGCAGCTCTAATCACCGACGTCAGGAACGCCCTGGGTAAGTTCACGAGCAATGATGAATTGGCCTTCCCCATAGCCGCCCACCTGCTAAGCGCGAGAGTGTAGGACAGTTCCATAATTGATGTCGGTGCTCAGAGCTGGCCGAGATCGAACCAGTTGGGCGTCTCGTGTCGGGGTGTGGCCCATCGCTTCGCTAGGGGGCGTGTAGCCCAAGTGCCGGTTCATATGGGGAGACCGGAACTTTGCCGCTGAGCGCCAAACCGACGCTTTGACCCAAATCGGTAGTTCCGACCAGTGTAGATGTCTACACGCCCGTCGTGGACATTGATCCCGTCACCCGGCCGATGAATCCGTCTATATCTCGTTGACTGTCTCGGCGTGCGTCAACGGACCCATATGTCCTGCGCCTTCGATCACGGCATACCCCGCTCTTGGCCACAGGCCGCGCAGCACGTCTATGACGGCCCCTGCGGGGGGTGTCGTCCGTGAACCGCCGATCGAGGGTTCGAGTTGGCTCTTGTGCAATGGTTGGTGCTCCGTGACCTTGCCCCCAGGTTTTATCCAGTCCTGAGTTCGCCCGTGCCGTTGGATTTGCCCGGTTGGGCGGTGGCAGCGACGGGAGCTGGCGCGGAGCCTTCGGCATAGCGCAGCGCCAGATCCCGGCGCGGGTGGCAGGTCATCGCAAACTCGGACGGGGTTCTCCATCCGAGCTGCGAGTGTGGTCTTGTGTCGTTGTAATCGGCCCGCCAACTTCCAAGTGTGACGCGGGCTTGTGCCAGTGACGTGAACAACGTCTCGTTCAACAGCTCATCCCGCAGCCGGCCGTTGAAGCTCTCGATGAAGGCGTTCTGCATGGGTTTGCCCGGCGCGATGTAGTGCCCTTCGACACGGCTTTGGTCGGCCCACACCAGGATGGCGTTGCTGGTGAGTTCGCTGCCGTTATCGCTGACCACCATCCTGGGCTTGCCGCGCTCGATCATCAGCCGGTCCAGTTCCCGCGCCACGCGGATGCCGGAGAGCGAGGTATCGGCCACCAGCGCCAGGCACTCACGGGTACAATCATCGACGACAGTCAGGATGCGGAAGCGGCGGCCGTCGGTCAGCTGATCCGACACAAAGTCGAGCGACCACCGGTCGTTCGGCGTCATCGGAACCAGCATCGGCGCCCTGGTCCCGATCGCCCGCTTGCGGCCACCACGGCGGCGCACCGTCAGCTTCTCTTCCCGATAGAGCCGGAAGAGCTTTTTGTGGTTGATCAGATAGCCCTCCCGCCTGAGCAGAACATGCAGTCGCCGGTAGCCGAAGCGGCGGCGCTCCTGGGCGATCGCCCTCATGCGTTGGCGAAGGCTGGTATCGTCAGCCTGGGTCGTCCGGTATCTCATGGTCATGCGGCAGCAGCCGATGGCTTTACACGCCCGCCGTTCGCTCATCCCATGGGCATCCACCAGATGAGCGACAGCTTTCCGCTTCCCCGCGGGCGTCACCACTTCTTTCCCACGAGATCCTTCAGCGCCGCATTGTCCAACATGGCGTCTGCCAGAAGCCGCTTCAGCTTCGTGTTCTCGTCTTCCAGCGACCGCAGTCGCTTGGCCTCCGAGACGTCCATCCCGCCGAACCTGGCCTTCCATTTGTAGATGCTGGCGCGCTTACACCATGCTTGGGGCAGAGATCGGCGACCGGAATCCCCGCTTCGTGCTCCTTCAAAATCCCGATGATCTGTTCTTCCGTAAACCGCTTGCGCTTCATGCTCTGGTCCTCGGCTTGGGCCAGAACGAACTTCAAACTGGATTAAGCCCGAGGGGCAAGGTCATCCGCCACGAACTTCCAGATCAGCACGTCCTCGATCATCGGATCATCGCCAGCTACGGGCTAATTGCCCCGCTCGTCACGATGAGCTGTCGCCTATTGCTTCGCCGTGTCGCCAGCCGCGGCGTTCTACCGCGCGAGCGATTTAGTCCTATGACCCATAGCGGCCCATTACGTGAGTTGAGCTGTCTTATTTAATTTCACCCTTTGCTTTGGCATCCTCCGTCCCTTGGGAGTACAAGGCCAGAACCGCTAAGACGCATTTAGACCGAACGTGTCATTCGGCCTGCAATATTGACCCCCGCATTGCCTCACGCAGAATGTTACTGGACAACTTCTCGCCGATGACTGCAGCAGCGCCACCAAATTGTTTCGGTGGCCTCTATGGCGGGAAAGATCAGCATGGGTGCGCGGCGCGAGGTGTTGTCGGCGGTGATGGAGCGTTACCGGTCGGCCAAACGGGCGGAGAAGGGGCGCATCCTCGACGAGCTGTGCGCGATGACGGGCTGGCATCGCAAGCATGCGGTGCGCGCGCTCCGACGACGCGCACCGGTTGGGCCCGGCGCCGTCGAGGCAGCTCGAGAGCGCAAGCGTAGATATGGTGCGCCGATCAAGGACGCGGTGACGGCGCTGTGGGAGGCGTCCGATCGGGTGTGCGGCAAGCGGCTCAAGGTGATGATCCCGACCTTGCTGCCGGCGCTCGAGCAACATGGCCGATTGCGGCTTGGCCAAGCGGACCGTGAGCGTGTTCTGGTCATCAGCGCCGCGACCATCGATCGCCTGCTCGTCGAAGTGAAGATCGCGGCGAGCGGCGGCAGGCGGCGCCGTGCCGGATTCTATTCGGCAATCCGGCGCGAGGTCCCGATCCGCACGTTCAATGACTGGAACAGC
>NZ_JADPKY010000022.1 GCF_023074185.1 Bradyrhizobium sp. 132
GCGGAGGGCTGGCTCTATGTGGCCGCAGTCGTTGATCTGTTCTCGCGGCGGGTGGTCGGCTGGTCAATGAGTACAGCAATGACGGCACAGCTCGTCACCGATGCCCTGGTGATGGCGATCTGGCGACGAGGCAAGCCGGACGCGCTGTTGCATCATTCCGATCGCGGCAGCCAATACACCAGCGAACAGTTCCAGAGGCTGATGGCCGATCACGGCGTGGTCTGCTCGATGAGCCGGTCAGGCAATGTCTGGGACAACGCTGCAATGGAGAGCTTCTTCTCGTCCTTGAAGACCGAGCGAACAGCGCGCAAAGTGTACCGGTCACGCAACGAGGCCAAGGCCGACGTGTTCGACTACATCGAGCGCTTCTACAATCCGAAGCGAAGGCATTCGACGATCGGATATCTGAGCCCTATGGAGTTCGAACGGAAGGTTGGATTAGCTTAAGCCGGTGTCAACAGAACCGGGTGCAGCTCAAGTTGTTTGCCTTGGCGCGTAATTCCTCCGCGCGATCTCGCCAGTACTTCGGAGAGTGCATTCTCGCGATGCCCATGACCAATCCCCTTGATTGGATCGTTCATTTTCATTGATGGACGTTCAGGCCAGCTTGTTCCGGGACGCAAGCGAAAATAGCATAGAGCAAACTAGGCCGCTGCTGAATTAAGCTACGCCACCGCGCTCGGAAAGAGGCGAGTACCGGGGCAGCGAGTGAGAACAAGTCGGCAACGAGAACGGATTGCGAACCGCGGCTGCGCCACATCAAGATCCTTTTTGGTCAAAAAGCCGTCATCGACCTTGTATCGCCGGACGTTTAACCACGAAGCGGACGTTGATTGCGGACCGAAAGAGGCCGGTTACAGTAACTGGACGCCTCGCGAAATGCGGCCAGTTCGTGAGCAAATGTGAAGCGAAGCAAAACGCTCGCGGCGCCGTCGGTCGTCGATACTGATGAAAGGTGAGTGTCAATGACTGTTTTCTCCGGCTCGGTATTCGCGATGGACGTTGACGGCAAAGCTATCTTCGCGTTCGAGGCAAAGAATTTCCGGGAAGCCTTCGAGTTGTGCAAAGAGGAGTGGGTTCGTGATGACTTGACCACGATTACATCGAACGGCCTCCCGCTTTGCTCCTCGACGGCCAAGTTGACAGTTCGCAGAGCTGACGAAGCCGAGATTGTCATCTATCGAAATGCTGCTAACCAAGTTCAGACCGAAGACTTGGTCTTAGCATATCTTGTCGAGTTAGATCGAGCGTAGCGACCTTCCCTGTGTCGCGCCTTCTAAGAAGAGAGGGACATCCATCTACTACTTCTGCTCTGGGTCAAAATGAGAAGAACTCAGGTTGAGCAAATCTGGCCTGCAATGGCGGTATGAGCGGACCTCCGCCAGACAAGGAGCAACTTCGCTGATGGGCCA
>NZ_JADPKY010000124.1 GCF_023074185.1 Bradyrhizobium sp. 132
TTTTTTGAGGTGGGCTTTGCGCGCGTTGGCCTGATGAGCCCTGCGCCAGGACGACCATGCGAGGATATAGGCGTGCGGGATGCGCCGCTGGGTTAGCTTGATGGCGATGCGCCGGATTTCTTGGAGCGACCAGCGGATCAAGAACGATGCTTCGGTCGAGGTTGCCGCGTTTTTTTGGGCGATGGCCCTGTGTTGGCCCGATGACGGATGACGGCCATCATGGCGAAGGCAAGCATGACGAGTGAGACATGGCGATGCCAGCCGTGCCAGGAGCGGGTTTCGTTGTGATCAAGGCCGAGTTCGTTCTTAGCGGTTTCGAAGCTGTCCTCGATAGCCCAGCGATGGCCTTCCACCGACACCAGCTTCTGCATGGACGTGCCCTTGGGGCACCATGTCGAGAAGAAGGCCAAGCTGCCGTCGGCAATGTTGCGGCGGATCAGAAGACCCCGCGTCCATTCCCCGGCAAGGTCGTCGTTGTATTCACCGGCGTCAAGATCGGCCAACTCGAGATAGGCCCAGTCGTGCCAGCGCGGACCTTTGGTCCCTTCGCCGGACGTCAGGCGGCGCCAGGCCTTCTTGGGAAGGCTCTGCGCGATCGCGGAGGCGGTACCGGCGACAGGCTTCGGCTTGCCCCAAGAACGGAACACATGATTGGACGCAACCCCCAGAACATAGCCCTTGCCCGCCTTGCGCAGCAAGGTTTCGATCTCTCCCGTGCCATACACGCTGTCCGCGGCCACGAACGAGAACGGCACCTTTGCGGCGACCGCACGAGCGATCATGTGCCGCGCGATCTTGGGCTTCGTCGCAAAGCTGACATCGCTCGGGACATGCGCTGCCTTCAGGCGAGCGGGTTCGTCCGTCCATTCCTTTGGCAGATAGAGGGCCCGATCGATGAAGGCATGGCCATGCCGCGACACGTAGGCGGCGAACACTCCGATCTGGCAATTGGTGATCTTGCCCGCCGAGCCAGTGTACTGGCGCGCGACCCCGCACGAGGCCTTGCCCTGTTTCAAAAACCCGGTCTCATCGATGATCAGAACCGCGTCCTCATCGGCCAGCGTTTCCAGCGCGTACTCACGGACAATGTCGCGCAGCGC
This sequence comes from Bradyrhizobium sp. 132, assembly GCF_023074185.1. GTDB lineage: Bacteria > Pseudomonadota > Alphaproteobacteria > Rhizobiales > Xanthobacteraceae > Bradyrhizobium. The sequence continues at coordinate 1,101 of NZ_JADPKY010000124.1, forward strand.
GTCGGCGTCCCACTGCCCCCGCCCCAGGATCGCTTGCTGGCGCCACGGGCCGGGATCGCCGGCCGCTTCCGCCCGCATCCAACCCGTCTTGCGCGGCTCGTTACCCAACAGTCCGTCGAGAAACTGCCCCGCCGCGGCCGCGACCCGCTCCTGCGTAAACAGCCGACGGATGCGTTGCTTGACATCTCGCAACGACGAAGCCCACAGCGTCAGCGTATCTTCGACCGACGCACCACCAATCATCAAATCCCGAATCATGGTCACCCATGGATTCAGAACCTTCAATCAAATGCAACTGTAATGCTAG
>NZ_JADPKY010000090.1 GCF_023074185.1 Bradyrhizobium sp. 132
ACGGCACGCCCGAGGAAATCAAGTCCAACGCCGCCGTGCAGGAAGCCTATCTCGGCGGTGTTCACGGAGAGATCGCCGCATGAGCCTGATCGAGGTCAACGGCCTGAACAGCTATTACGGGGACTCCCACATCCTGTTCGACGTCGCCATGCATGTGGAGCGTCATGAGGTGGTGGCGTTGCTGGGCCGCAACGGCGCCGGCAAGAGCACCACGCTGAAGAGCCTGATGGGCGTCGTGACGCCCCGCAGCGGCAGCGTGAAGTTCGACGGCATCGACATCGCCGGGCGCAAGAGCCACAGAATCGCGCAGGCCGGCATGCAGCTCGTGCACGAGGAACGCCGCATCTTCGGCGGCCTGTCGGTGGAGGAGAATATCATCCTCGCCGGGATCACTGCGCCGAAACGCTGGCCGCTCCAGCGCATCTACGAAATGTTTCCGCGGCTGAAGGAGCGGCGCAACAACCGCGGCACCGAGCTCTCCGGCGGCGAGCAGCAGATGCTCGCGATCGCACGGGCGCTGGTGCGCGATCCCAAGATCGTGCTGCTGGACGAGCCGTTCGAGGGGCTTGCGCCCGTCATCGTCCACGATCTCGTCAAGGCCTGCCGCGAGCTCGCGGCCGCCGGCCAAACCATCGTGCTGGTCGAGCAGAACCTGGCGGCCACGCTGGCGCTGGCGACGCGGATCTACATCATCAACAACGGTCACATCGTGCACGAGGGGCCGGCGCAGGAGCTCAAGGCCCAGCCGGAGCTGCTCCAGCGCTATCTCGGCGTCTAGATCGCGGCGATCATTCGCCTGGCGTGATCGGCGAGCACGGCCATGTCTTCCTTGCGCGTCTGCGCCGGCAGCAGCTCGATTCCGGCCCTGACCGGCATGACGTGCATGTGCAGGTGAAAGACCACCTGACCACTGGCCGGCTCGCTGAACTGCTGAAGGATGATGCCTTCGGCGCCGAAGGCCTTCATCGCGGCAATCGCGATCCGCTTGGCGGTTCGGGCGACCCCGGCGAGGTCGTCATCCGCGATATCGAGGATGCCGCGCGCCCGCGCCCGGGGAATGACCAGCGTGTGTCCGGGCGAGCGCGGCATGATGTCGAGGAAGGCGAGGCTGCGCTCGTCCCTGAAAACCTCGAAACAGGGTATCTCGCCGCGCAGGATCTTCGCGAAAACGTTCTGATCATCATAGGGCGCCATGGATCCCTCCTTCGCTGCGAGGCGCGATCTGACGCGCTCGTTTCCGTTGACGCAAGCAAGCCCGGCGATCTATCCACGGTGCCAGGCAGGATGGTTCCATTGGCGGCCGATTTCGAACCCGGACACAGTATCGAGAGTGCGCGGCGCGCGCTTGCGGCACGGCTGCAATCGGCCGGCATCGAGCAGCCCGCCCTTGATGCGCGCCTGCTCGTCGGAGCTGCGCTGAGGCTTGATCTGACCGGCTTGGTCACGCAGGCGGCCCGGCAACTCACAGCTGAAGAGGCCGCGCGGATCGAAGCATCCGCGAAGCGCCGGCTCGCCCATGAGCCGGTCGCCCGCATTCTCGGCGCTCGGGAATTCTGGGGCCTGCCGTTCCAGCTATCCGAGGCGACGCTGGTGCCGCGGCCGGACACCGAGACCGTGGTCGAACTGGCGCTCGAGATCTTTCGCGGCCTCACGATATCGGGGCCGCGCCCGCGCATCGCGGATATCGGCACCGGATCGGGCGCCATCCTGCTCGCGCTGCTGCACGAAATTCCCGGCGCCTTCGGTGTCGGCACCGATCTCAGCTTGACCGCGCTCAAGACCGCCAGAGACAACGCCGCAGCTCTGGGCCTCGCCGACCGCGCCAGCTTCGTCGCCTGCTCCTACGCTGCGGCGCTTCGCGGCCCGTTCGACCTCATCGTCTCGAACCCGCCCTACATCCCGTCAGCCGAAATTCCGAAACTGAGCATCGAGGTGCGCGAGCACGATCCGCATCTGGCGCTCGATGGCGGCAATGACGGTTACGACGCCTATCGCGCCCTGACCCCGCAGGCCGCCGAACGTCTCGCCCCCGGCGGAGCACTGATCGTCGAGGCCGGACAGGGCCAGGCCCGAAATATTGAAACCTTGATGACGGCTGCTGCGTTGGTGGTGGACAGTTCGCCCAAGGTCGATCTGGCGGGCATCCCGCGGGCGGTTTCGGCCCGAAAAATGCCCCCATAAAAGCCGGATTGGGCTGCAAAAAACCTCTTGGAATATCCCTTGGGAACGACTACCTTCCGATCAACAGATCGGTGCCGGCCCCGTAGACCTACGGGCGAAAGCCGGGCTCTCTCGAGCGAGAGCCTACCGATAAAGGTTCCAAACCGCAGGTCCTGTTGAGCGCGATGGCCATTGAGCTGCGCTGCTTACCGACCGCAACGTGAACGAAAGCCTGATATTGAGCTTTAAGACTTACGCAACAAAGCTAGGCTTGTTTCGGCAGGCGATATGAATGGGTTCGCTGGCGATAGATGCTGGCGGTGGGGAACGCGTCTTTGTTGAACGCGACGGTCGACGAACATCGGCAGGGATCAATCTGTTTGCGTGCGGTGCGCGCGAGCGATGTGAACCGCTGTCATCAGGTCACTCTCAGCAATCAGTGATGCGTGCAACCTTTAGGGCTGGAATTAAAGGCAGGACATGAGAAACGGTCAGAACAAGCAGCGGATGCGCAACCGCAACAACAATAGTAGCAACAATAACAACAACAATAACCGGCGCGGCCAGAACCCGATGACTCGGGTCTACGAGTCCAACGGACCCGACATCAAGATCCGCGGCACGGCTTCGCATGTCGCTGAAAAGTATCTTCAGCTCGCGCGTGACGCGCGCTCCTCCGGAGACCCCGTTGCGGCCGAGAACTACTACCAGCACGCCGAGCATTATTTTCGCCTGATCGCGACCGCTCAGGAGCAGTTCCGCCAGAACCAGCAGCCTCGCGGCGACGAGCCCATCAGCAACAGCAGCGGCGACGACAGCGAAGACGACGGCGAGAATTTCTCGAATTTTGGCCAGGAGCCGGGTTTCGTCCCGCAGCCGCCGCAGCCGACCTTCGTGCGCGACCGCGATGGCCAGCGAGATCATCAGCCGCGAGATCATCAGCCGCGCGACAACCAGCCTTATCAGCGCGACAACCAGCAGCCGCGCGAACATCGCGAGCGTGACCATCGTCCGCAGCCGCAATATCAACCGCAACCGCAGAACCAGCCGCAGCCCGTCGTCGTCGCCGAGGCTGGCAACGTCGATCGTCTTCCCTCCTTCATCACCGGCCCGCAGCCGCAGTTGAACGGCCCCCCGGGCGCCGGCCTTGAAGGCGCTGCTGGCGGCGAACGCTTTCCGCGGCGGCGCCGCCGGCCGAATGGCCCGCGCCCCGAGCGCGAAGCCGCTCCGGCGGCCTCGAGCGACGAAGTGGCCCCCGGCGAGTAAGCCGCAACCGTTTCGCCAGATATTCTGACCTGTATCGTCCCGGCCTTGCCGGGACGATTTTTTTAGAGCGTTTTCGAGCGAAGTGGATACCGGTTCGCGTAAAGAAAACGCGTCGAAACAAGAAACTAGAGCTCCGTTCCGATGCAATCGGAACGGAGCTCTAGCTGCGCGTCACGCTTGTCGAGGACGGCACCAGCACCGGTTTCGCCAGCGAGGGAATCAGCCGCGCCCGCTCGCGCTTGGCGGGGATCGCGCGGTAGACCTGCTTGGTCGCCTCGACGATGTGCACGCCCGCGAAGGGCAGCGACAGCGCCGCGCCGGCGCGCTCCCACATCTGTGCGGATTTCAGCACCCAGCCGCCGGCATAGGGCGGCATGAACAGCGCCTCGCCCCATGCGGTCGGGGTAAACCAGGTCTGGCGCAACAGGTCGGTGATCTGCGAGCGCGAATAGGGCCGGCCGTGACCGAACGGCGTGCTGTCGGTGCGGGTCCACACCCCGCGCCGGTTCGGGATGACCGCGATCATCCGGCCGGACGGCGACAGCACGCGCCAAGCCTCGCGCAGCAGCGCGGCCGGATCGTCCGACATTTCCAGCGCGTGGACCAGCAGGATGCGATCGACCGCGGCGTCGGGAAGCGGCAACGAGAATTCATCCACCAGCGAGGCGAGCGCCGGCCGTCCGGTCGGCCATTTCAAGACGCCCTGCGCCGACGGCATGAAGGCGATGCAGCGCTCCGCATCCTCGCGGAACAACCCGAGATAGGGCGTGGGATAGCCAAAGCCGAGCACGCGCTGGCCCTCGATACGCGGCCAGCGCTCCCTGATGCCGCGATTGATCATCTGCCGCGCCACAATCCCGAGGCGGCGGGAGTAGAACTCGCGGAGGTCGACGACATCAATGGTCATGAGGGCAATGTAACATGCACGAGGCGGACCCTGCGCGCTGAATATTGCATTGCCTGCGCAACGTTAACGCCATATTTGTCTGGCGGGGCTGAGCGCGAGGAGATGACATGGCTGCCGAAATTCGTACTTTCACCTGTTTAAACGACAATTTCGGTTATCTGATCCACGATGTGGAAACCAAGGCGACGGCGTCGATCGACGCGCCGGAGGCCGGTCCCATCCTGAAGGCGCTCGAGCGCGAGGGCTGGCAGCTGACCGACATCCTGATCACCCATCATCATGGCGATCATGTCGGCGGGGTGGCCGAGCTCAAGCAGAAATACAATTGCCGCGTCGTCGCGCCGCATGACAAGACGACTAAGATCGCAAACGTCGACTTGCGCGTCGCCAATGCCGAGATCGTCAAGGTCGGCAGCTTGCTGGGGCGCGTACTGGAGACGCCCGGCCACACGCTCGACCACATCTCCTACGTGTTCGACACCGAGAAGGCGCTGTTCGCCGCCGACACGCTGTTCTCGATCGGCTGCGGCCGCGTGTTCGAGGGCACCTATCCGATGATGTGGGATTCGCTTTTGAAGCTGCGTGCCCTGCCCGACGACTTCAATCTCTATTGCGGCCATGAATACACGGCATCCAACGTCAAGTTCGCGCTGGCCGTCGACCCCGACAATGCGGCGCTGCAGGCGCGCGCGGCGGAGGTGGCGAAGCTGCGGGCCGAGAACAAGCCGACCGTTCCCTCACTGCTTGGTGACGAGAAGCGAGCAAACGTGTTCCTGCGCGCCGACGAACCGTCGGTCGCAGCCAGGCTGCACATGAAAGGCGCGGATGCCGCCGCGGTGTTCGGCGAGCTGCGCGAGCGCAAGAACAAGTCTTGAAGATCAAATCCTGACGGGAATCGATGCCGACCGCAGCCGAGATCATCGCGCGCCTCGAACTCCGCCCGCATCCCGAGGGCGGGCATTACCGCGAGACGTTTCGCGACCAGACCACGGACGCCAGCGGCCGGTCGCGTTCGACCCTGATCTACTTCCTGCTCGCGCGCGGCGAGCGCTCGCACTGGCATCGCATCGATGCAGTCGAGGTCTGGCACTATTACGCCGGCGGCGCGCTGACGCTGCGGATCGCCCATGACGGCTGCTCCCAGCATGAAGTGCGCCTCGGCACGGACCTTGTGAGCGGTGAGCGGCCGCAGGCGATCGTGCCGGCGAATGCCTGGCAGACGGCCGAGACCACCGGCGAGTGGACGCTGCTCGGCTGCACCGTGGCGCCCGCCTTCGAGTTCGCAAAGTTCGAGCTCGCGCCCAAGGGCTGGGAGCCTTAAGGCACCACCGTTCCGGCTTGCCCCGGCATGACGCTACCGCTTCCGCAGCACCATGTCCTTTGCCGCGATCAGGCCGCCGCCGGCGATCAGGATCGCGGCGATGGCGATGTTGGCGCTGGCTTTTGCAAAACCGGCGGCGATCAGGAAGCCGGTCGAGAGCAGCGGCGTCGCGTAGGACGCGGCGCCGAGCACGCGGATGTCGCCGCGCTTCATGCCGATGTCCCAGGCGTAGAAGGCGGCACCGACGGGGCCGATGCCGAGCGCGATCACCGAGAGCCATTGCAGCGTGGTGTCCGGCCATACCGTGGTTTCAAGCAGGCCATGCATCAGCGCGGCAAGCACCGCGGTGGCGAGGCAGAATCCCGCGACCGCATCGGTCGGCACCGCCTTCAATCGGCGCGACAGCACCGAATAGGTCGCCCACACGAAGGCTGCGATGAAGGCCGCAGCCAATCCCGGCAATTGCTCCTGCGCGAAGCCGGAGGTGCTTCCGGCGAACAGCAGCACGGTGCCGGCGAGGCCGAGCACGGCGCCGACGATGTGATGCACGGCAAGCCGCTCGCCCGGCAGCAACGACGAGAACAGCACGATCAGGAGCGGCCACAGATAATTCAGCAGGCCGGCTTCAGCCGGCGGCGCGAAGCGCAGTGCGAGGAAATACAGCGCGTGGTAGCCGAACAATCCGCCGACGCCGACGGTCCACACGACCAGTGGCTGACGCAGGCTTTTGGCCGCCTCGCCGCGGCCGATCCAGGTGAGCAGACCGACCAGACCGCCGATCGCGAACGTCATCGCGGCCAGCTGGAACGCCGGGATCGTTCCGGTCGCCACCGTCATCACTGACAGCAGCGACCACATCAGGATCGCGGTCAATCCGATCAGCGTCGCAGTGCGGGCGGTCATCAATCGAGGGCTCTGAGGACGCGGATGCCCGGCACGAGGCCGGGCATGGCGTCTTCATTATAGTCTTGTTGCGCCAAACGCCATATCAGGCGTGGTACTGGCCGCCGTTGATGGTCAGCGTCGAGCCGGTGATGAAGCCGGCCTCGTCAGCTGCGAGAAACACCACGGCGCGCGCGATTTCCTCGGGTTCGCCAAGACGATTCACCGGGATCTGCGGGATCACGTTCTTTTCCAGCACGTCCTTGGGCACGGCCTGCACCATTTCGGTATTGATGTAGCCCGGCGCGATCGCATTGACGGTGATGCCGCCCTTGGCGTTCTCGATCGCAAGCGCCTTGGTGAAGCCGATGTCGCCGGCCTTTGCGGCGGAATAGTTAACCTGGCCGAACTGGCCCTTCTGGCCGTTGATCGACGAGATCGAGATGACGCGGCCGAACTTGCGGGCACGCATGCCTTCGATCACCTGGCGCGTCATGTTGAACAGCGAGCCGAGATTGGTGTTGATCACGGCGTTCCACTGGTCGAGCGTCATCTTGTGGAAGGCGGTGTCACGGGTGATGCCGGCATTGTTGACGAGCACGTCGATGGGACCGAGATCTGCCTCGACCTTCTTCACGCCTTCGGCGCAGGCGTCGAAATTGCTGACATCCCATTTGTAGACGGCGATGCCGGTCTCGGCCTTGAACTTCTCCGCCGCGGTGTCATTGCCGGCATAGCTCGCCGCGACCTTGTACCCCGCCGCCTTCAGCGCCTTGCTGATCGCCGCTCCGATGCCCCGCGTACCACCCGTCACCAATGCAACTCGTGCCATATCGTATTCCTTCCCTTGGACTCTTCCGACGTTTCTGAGTGATCGTTTTTAGTGATGGATTATGCGGCTGGTTGAACGAACATCAAGAACAAAACGCCCGGCGTTGAGCCGGGCGTTTGTATTTAGTCGAGGCTTGCGCGGTTGCGAAGAATATTTGATTTGCAACCGCTGCCTTTTTAATCGCGTGCAACGCACTCAGTCACGTGTGCAGCGCACGCGCAAATTACGCGTCAGTTACGCGTAAGCTATCTTCAGTCGCGCGCCAGACACATCGCGATACCCATGCCGCCGCCGATGCACAGCGTGGCGAGGCCCTTCTTCGAGTCGCGCTTCTGCATTTCGTGCAGCAGCGTCACCAGCACGCGCGCGCCGGAGGCACCGACCGGATGGCCGATCGCGATCGCGCCGCCATTGACGTTGACCTTGGAGGTATCCCAGCCGAGGTCCTTGTTGACGGCACAGGCCTGCGCCGCGAAGGCTTCGTTGGCCTCGATCAGGTCGAGATCTCCGACGTTCCAGCCAGCCTTCTTCAACGCGGCGCGCGAGGCCGGGATCGGGCCAGAGCCCATGATCTTCGGATCGACGCCCGCCTGCGCCCAGGACACGATGCGCGCGAGCGGCGTCTTGCCTTCCTTGGCGGCCTGCTTGGCAGTCATCAGCACCACGACAGCAGCGCCGTCATTGATGCCGGAGGCCGAACCCGCGGTAACCGTGCCGTCCTTTTCGAAGGCGGGACGGAGCTTCGCCATCGCATCGACCGTTGCGCCATGGCGCGGATATTCGTCGGCGCTGACGACGACATCGCCCTTGCGTCCCTTGATGGTGACGGGAACGATCTCGTCGTTGAATTTACCGGCCTTCTGCGCGGCTTCGGCCTTCTGCTGCGAGGCGACCGCGAACTCGTCCTGCTGGGCGCGGGTGATCTGCCACTGCCGCGCAACGTTCTCGGCGGTGTTGCCCATGTGATAGCCGTTGAAGGCGTCCCACAGGCCGTCCTTGATCATGGTGTCGATGAACTCGACCGCGCCCATCTTGACGCCGCCGCGCAGGTACTGGGCGTGCGGAGCCATGCTCATGGATTCCTGGCCGCCGGCGACCACGATCTCGGAATCGCCGTTGAGCAGCGCCTGGTAGCCGAGCGCGACCGTGCGCAGGCCCGACCCGCAGAGCTGGTTGACGCCCCAGGCCGGGCTCTCCACGGGAATGCCGGCCATGATCGAAGCCTGGCGGGCCGGGTTCTGGCCCTGAGCTGCGGTCAGGATCTGGCCCATGATGACTTCCGAAACTCGACCGGGCTCGATGCCACCGCGCTCAAGCGCGGCCTTGATGGCGATCGCGCCGAGATCATGGGCGGGAAGGGTCGCGAACGCTCCGTTGAAGCTTCCGACCGGGGTGCGGGCGGCGCTGACGATAACGACATCGTCTGACATGGGCATCTCCTGGGGGTTGAATGGGGGCAGACGGGGCTGGGGAAACGGCTCGCCAGTCTCGAACGGCATCCTGTTAACGTCGTTGAGGCAAGTCAATCGGCCGGCGGCCGAATTCATGCCGCAGCGCATTCAAAATAGCGTTCTTGGTGCTTTCGCAAGCACGTTTTTGCCGCCCGATTAACCGTGGCGTACAAAACGGTAGCGTGACCCCTTTGAAAATGCTTATTTTGTTGCGTTGCGTACTCTTCCCGCCCTGCGGCATTGCCCGACAGGTTCCCGTTCTCCGCGCTTGCAAGTGAGAGCCCATGGCGAAATCAGACCAACCCACCACCATCAAGAAATACGCGAACCGCCGGCTCTATAATACCGGGACGAGCACGTATGTGACGCTGGAAGACCTCGCCTCCATGGTCAAGGACGGGGAAGATTTCCTGGTCTACGACGCCAAGACCGGCGACGATATCACCCGCTCCGTGCTTGCCCAGATCATCTTCGAGCAGGAGAACAAGGCCGGCCAGAACCTGCTCCCGACCACCTTCCTGCGCCAGCTGATCCGCTTCTACGGCGACAGCATGCAGATGGTGGTGCCGAAATATCTGGAGCAGGCAATCGCGTCGCTCACTCAGGAGCAGGAAAAGTTCCGCAAGCAAATCGCCACCTCGCTGTCCGGAACTCCGTTTGCGCCGCTGGAGGAACAAGTCCGCCGCAACATGGAGTTGTTCCAGCAGACCTTCTCGATGTTCAAGCCTTTCGCGCCCACTCCGGGCCGCCCCGCGGGTTCCGCGGAGCCGGGCCCCGATGCGACCCCCGAAGTGCCAAAGGACAGCAATATCGACGATCTGCGCCAGCAGATGAAGGACATGCAGGAGCGCCTCGAGCGGATGTCGAAGAAGGACGAGTAGATCGTTCTTATGCGCCGGCTCCCCGGCAGGCCGGAGGACGCACGATGTCCGACCGAAGCACGCATTGGGACAATGTCTACGCCACCAAGGGCGAAGCCGAGGTCAGCTGGTTTCAGAACACTCCGGCGACCTCGCTCGCGATGATCAGAGCGGCCAATCCGGACCGCGAGGCCGCCATCCTCGACATTGGGGGCGGCGCATCGCGGCTGGTCGATGCTCTCCTGCTGGACGGATATCGCGACGTCGCCGTGCTGGATCTCTCCGCCAATGCGCTTGACGCGGCCAGGAAGCGAATCGGCGCAGCCGCTTCAATGGTCGACTGGATCGTTGCCGACGCCACGACATGGCGCCCGGCGAAGACATACGATCTATGGCACGATCGGGCGGCGTTTCACTTCCTGACCGAGTCCCCCGACAGGACCGCTTACATCGAGCGCCTGCGGTCGGCGGTTGCGCCCGGCGGCCACGTCATCATTGCGACGTTTGCGCTCGGCGGCCCTGAGAAGTGCAGCGGCCTGCCAGTGCAGCGTCATGATAGCGCGAGCCTTGCGGCGGAGCTCGGGCCGGCGTTCGAACTGGTCGAAACGCGCAACGAGGCGCATCAGACGCCATGGAATTCGACGCAGGCGTTTCAGTTCAGCCGGTTTAAGCGACGCAGCCAGCTCCCGCCGTTGCCAAGCCTGCCCCGGGCATGACGACGGAAAGTGCGGATCAAGCCGCCAGCTTCACCGCATGGGCAAAGTCCCAATAGAGCTTGCGCGCGCGAGTGTAGAGCGGGCCCGGCTTCAGCTCGCGATCGTCGATGCGGATCACTGGCGCGACTTTCGCGAAATTGCCCGTAGAAAAGATCTCGTCGGCGGCGAGGAAGTCGGCATAGCGCAGCGTCTTCTCGACCACGGTGACGCCGTCGGCACGAAGCAGGCTGATGACGCGCTGGCGCGTGATGCCGTTGAGGAAGGTGCCGTTCGGCACCGGCGTGCAGACCACGCCGTCCTTGGCCATGAACACGTTGGAATTGCCGAACTCCGCGACGTTGCCGAGCATGTCGAGCATCAGCGCGTTCTGGAAGCCGCGCGAGGCGGCTTCGGCCAGCGCGCGCGAATTATTCGGATAGAGGCAGGCGGCCTTGGCCTCGACCGGGGCGCATTCGGCGGTGGGCCTGCGGAACGGCGACAGCGTGATTGCGTTGCCGACCGGTTTTGGCATCGGCGCCTCGTAGATGCACAGGCACCAATCGGTGGTCTCGGGGTCGAACAGCACGCCACCGCCCGAGCCGTTCCGCGCCCAGTACATCGGACGGACATAGAGCTCGGCATTCGTCGCGAAGCGCGCGATGCCCTCGTTTGCGAGTGTCAGCCAGGTGCCGGTATCGACCACCGGCTTCAGGCCGAAGTTGATCGCGGATTGATTGGCGCGGGCGACGTGACGGTCGAGATCGGGCGCGACGCCTTCGAACGCACGCGCGCCGTCAAACACGACCGAGCCGAGCCAGGCCGCATGCGTGCGCGGGCCCATGATCGGCACATTGCCGTCATGCCATTTGCCCTCGAAGAAGGTCCAGCTCGGCGAATATTCGATGGGCTTTTTGATCTCGGCCATGACTGGCCCTCACCTTGGAGTCGTGCCGTATTATAGCGCCACTATTGGGCGCAATTTCTAAATGATTCCCTGCGGGAAAATGATGAGTTACCCTCTCCCACAAGGGAAACGGAAGCACCATGCCGCTCGATCCGCTCGCAAAGCGTTTGTTGACCATGATGGCTGCGGCCGCGCCGCGGGCGCGGAGCCGGCCGAGCGTGGAGGCGCGGCGCCAGTCATTGGCAAAGCTGATGCAGTTCGCGCGCACTGATGCACCTGACGTTACGACGTCGGACGGCGTGCTGCCCGGTCCCGGCGGCGCGCTGCCCTACCGCCTCTATTCACCCGCGAGCGCCGGTGATCACGCGCCCGGCTTCGTGTTCTTTCACGGCGGCGGGCTCGTTGCCGGCAGCATTGCCACGCATGACCGCATCGCGGCGGCGCTGGCGCATGCGACAGACTGCCGTCTCGTCTCGGTCGATTACCGGCTGGCGCCCGAGCACAAATTTCCTGCCGCCGTGGACGACGCGATCGCCGCGACCGAATGGGTGGCGCGCGAGGCCTCATCGCTCGGCATCGACGCCGAGCGGCTGGTGCTCGGCGGCGATTCCGCCGGTGCAACGCTCGCTGCGATCGTATGCCAGGAGGCGGCGCAGACCGCAGGCCTCAGCATCGTCGCGCAGTGCCTGATCTGTCCGGTGCTGGATTTCGAAGAGGCCTCACCTTCTCGCGAGGAATTCGCCGAAGGTCATTTGATCGATCGCGCCACCATCGAAGCCGACCTCGCCGACTATCTGCCCGAGGGCTTGGATGCCGCCGATCCCCGCATCTCGCCCCTGCGCATGACACGGCTCGCGGGTCTGCCGACCGCGATCATCCACACCGCCGAGTTCGACCCGATGCGCGACGAGGGCAATGCCTATGCGCGCAAGCTGCTCGCCGCGGGCGTCGCCGTCGAGCACGTCTGCCACGACGGCATGGTTCACAATTTCCACGCCATGGGCGCAATTTTGCCGCAGGCACAGCTCGTGCTGTCGCAGATCGGCGAGCAGATCAGGCGGGCGGTGGCGAAATAAAAGCGCGAATCAAACGCGCGCGTCGAGCACGGCCCTCGCTGCCACAACATATTCAGGCCAATGCGCGTCCGCATAACGCTCGGCCTGCCGCGCGCAGGTGACGTCGGGCGCATGCGCCGCCGCAATCACGCGCGCGAAGCGTTCTTCGGCAACCGTCACGTCACCAGGTTCGGCCGACGGTACTGCGGCGGCCACGGCATTCGGAGCGACAGCGAGGCCAGCCAGACCAGTGAGCAGGATGCGGCGTGACGTGTTCATGGCTGTCGTCCTTCCAATGTCCGGCCTGCACTCCGGCCGGCGAGTGTGTCGATGTGATCACGATAGGGTAACCGCGCGCAACCGCGCAGTCCACCGCTAGCGGATGATGCTTGACCAGACGCGTGATCACGTTCCATCTATCGAACGATTCCGTCATTAGGGCGTCAGGCGTCGGATTGTCACGTGTCCTATCATAGCCGATCGCGGCTTCAGACCATGCGCGCTGCCGCGACGGGACTGTTTTGTCTGACGATGTCGGCAGGCGCCGCCATTGCCGCCGATGAGGAAGAAGATGCGCCGGCAAAGCCGGCTGTGCCGAACATCTATCTCGATCTCCGCACGATCTATGCAACGATTCCCGCGGGCACGCTCGGGCTCGGCTTCGGCAGCACATCCTTGTCGGCTGCATTCGAAGCGCTGGCGGCGCGCCGGGGCGCGACCTTGCCGAGCGGCTTGCCGGCTGCGAAATCGATTGCCGTCGATCTGCCGCTGACCGTCGACGTCAGCGATCGCGTGTCGCTGTATGGCGGCGTGTCCGGCTCGACGACGGACCTAGGCGGCGGCTGGTCGGCGTTCGACGTCACGAGCTGGAACATCGGTGTGCAGGCCGATCTCTACCAACAGAACGGCGGGACGATCCCGACAATCACGTTGCAATCCACCCTGACGCAATCGGTGCCCAACGAGCAGGGCATGACGAATTCGTTCAACAACATCCTGGAGTTCGACTACGCGCTCGACGAGGACGAGACACGCGGATGGCTTGCCGGTGTGCAATACACCTACACCGACATTGCCAGTCCGGTCGTCCGCATCCGGCCGGACACCATCCTCTATGCCGGCGGCTACTACCAATGGCCGAGCAACTGGAAATTCACCGGACGCCTGGGCGTGCAGTCGTTCGGCGGGGCGCAGGTCGCGGGCCGGACGCTGGCGGCGCCCTTCACCCAGCCGATCCTGCGCCTCGATCTCGACCGCATGGACGACAACGACAACCGCCTGTTCGGCATCACCGCGCAGATCGCCTGGCTGCCGAAGCCGTCCTACCAGGTGACGTTGCGCACACCGCTCTACGCGGTGCGCAACTAGCCGCCTCGGTGGCGCGTCGTCTACTCCGGCACCGGCACGTCGAAGGTGTTCAGCGTGACCGAGACCATGCAATAGACGCCGACGAGATAGGACAGCTCGGCCGCGCCGTGCTCGCCGAACTCCTTCACCGCAGCCCGCCAGGTCAGTTCCGGCAGCACGCCGCCGCTGACCAATGCGGACGCCACGTCGTAGGCGACGGCCTCCTGCTTGGTGAGATCGACCGGCCGCTGTCCGGCGACGATGGTCGCGAGCTTCTCGTCGGAAAGGCCGCGCTGCTCGGCGACCAGGACATGCGCATAGAGCTCGTAGCCGGAGCGGAAATGCGAACCGGTGACGAGGATCGCGACCTCGCGCACCGGCGCCGGCAGCAGCGGATTCGCCGCGATCGCCTTGACCAGGTCCCACACCGGCTTGCCGAAGCGCGGCTCGCGGATCCAGGGATTCCACGGCCCGAGCAGCGCGCCGTCGTCGCGCATGTTCACAAAGCCCTTGAAGTGGTCCGTGATACCCGCCCGCATGTCGTCATAGAGCGGCTTCTGTTCGGCACTCAGGTCTTTCGGATCGAGAATGGGAAGGCGCACGGCGGGATCTCCTCGTTGAGAAGTGCTGACACTCACCTACGTTGTTGTGTGGAGCAAGTGAAGTTGCCGTGACGGCCGTGCGATTTTGCAAGTGGTGTAGAGACACCAGCACAACTGCTATGTCCCGTAATCTCTCATTGGCGAGGCATATGATCTCGAGAAACGAGGATGGAAAGAGGTCGCAAAAACCGATGCATGGCACGAAGGCGGGAGCTATCTGCTCCACTGTACACGTCTGGGTGGGCCGCGCGCGACCCACAGCAGGCGTCGCCCCTAATCGACGGCTTGCACATCCGTCTGTCAAAATTCCAGCGGCGCGTTGTCGACGACTTCCTTCATCACGAAGAAGGTGCGGGTCTGGCGAACGCCGGGCAGCGCGATGAGTTGCTCGCCATGGATGCGGTTGAAGTCCTCCATGTCGCCGACGCGAATCTTGAGGAAATAGTCGAAGTCGCCGGCGACGAGATGGCAGTCGAGCACGAATTTCAGCCTGGTGATCGCCTGCTCGAAGATCGCAAAGCTCTCCGGCGTCGAACGGTCGAGCACGACGCCGACCATCACCAGCGTGCCCTTTGCCACCTTCTTCGGCGCGACGATGGCGCGGACGGCTGCAATGAAGCCGTGCTCGAACAGGCGCTGGGTGCGGCGATGGCAGGTGGCGGGGCTGATGGCGACGGTTTCCGCCAGCTCGGCGTTGCTAAGCCGGCCGTTATTTTGCAGCAATCGCAACATCTTAAGGTCGATGCGATCGAGACGAGTGGACATGGAAGAAACTTCCGCCGTTAGGGCCAATCTCGAAAGGAATAGCACCCTTTGACGCCGGCTGTGCAAGATAGAGTGCGGTACAGACGCAATATTTGAAAGCACCTTTTCGCAGTGCGATGGTAGCCAATTTCCAGACACCAACGCCAATCGGGATGACCTGACGATGCTCGAAGAATTCGCGCGCTATCCGCTGACCTTCGGTCCGACCCCCATCGAGAAGCTGGAACGGCTATCAAAGCATCTCGGCGGCAATGTCGAGGTCTATGCCAAGCGCGAGGACTGCAATTCCGGCCTCGCCTATGGCGGCAACAAGCTGCGCAAGCTCGAATACATCATCCCCGACGCGATCGCCTCCAACGCCGACACGCTGGTGTCGATCGGCGGCGTGCAGTCCAACCACACTCGCATGGTCGCGGCGGTCGCCGCCAAGATCGGCATGAAGTGCCGCCTGGTGCAGGAGGCGTGGGTGCCGCATGAGGACGCCGTCTATGATCGCGTCGGCAACATCATGCTGTCGCGCATCATGGGCGCCGACGTGCGCCTGGTCGACGACGGCTTCGACATCGGCATCCGCAAGAGCTGGGAAGAGGCGATCGACGAGGTGAAGGCGGCGGGCGGCAAGCCCTACGCGATTCCCGCCGGCGCCTCCGTGCACAAGTTTGGCGGCCTCGGCTACGTCGGCTTCGCCGAAGAAGTGCGCAAGCAGGAAGCCGAGCTCGGCTTCAAGTTCGACTACATCGTGGTCTGCACCGTCACTGGCTCGACCCATGCCGGCATGCTGGTCGGCTTCGCCGCCGATGGCCGCGCGCGAAAAGTGATCGGCATCGACGCCTCCTTCACCCCGGCGCAGACGAAGGCGCAGGTGCTCTCGATCGCGCAGAACACGGCCAGGCTCGTCGAGCTCGGCAAGGATCTCGTCGCAGACGACGTCGTGCTGATCGAGGATTACGCTTATCCCGCCTATGGCGTGCCGTCGGAAGAGACCAAGGAGGCGATCCGTCTCACCGCGCGTCTGGAAGCCATGATCACCGACCCCGTCTACGAGGGAAAGTCGATGCAAGGCCTGATCGACCTTACGCGGAAGGGCTATTTCGAGAAGGGCGCGAAGATCCTCTACGCCCATCTCGGCGGCGCTCCGGCGCTGAACGGCTACGGGTATGCGTTCCGGAACGGGTAAGGTAGGCCGCACCTCGCGCCTCCACTCCGCTGTCGTCCCGGACAAGCGTAAGCGCAGATCCGGGACCCATAACTACAGGGAGGTGTTTGGCGAAGACTTGCAGCTCGGTACTCCTACCGATCGCAACCGATAAATCACGCGGTATGGATCTCGGATCTGCGCTCCGCTTCGCTGCGCTTGTCCGGGATGACGGCTGAGGTGTGGCGCGGCTACCGCGTCCTGACAATCTGCAGCAGCTCGTCGCCGTAATGCTCGAGCTTCTTGTCGCCGATGCCGGGCACATTGCGCAACTCGTCCAGCGTGGTCGGCCATGCGCGGACGATGCCGTCGATGGTGGCGTCGTGCAGCACGACATAGGCCGGCACGCCGCGCTCGCGGGCAATGTCCGAGCGCCACGCGCGCAACCGCGCGCGCAATTCAGGATCGACATCCCCCTGCGACGCGTCGGCCGCCGGCGCCAGATCACCGCGGCGGGCTTTCGTGCGGCTGCCACGGCTGCGGGTGGCGGGCGCCTCCTCGCGCAGCCACACCTCGGTCTCGCCGCGCAACACGCCGCGTGACTGTTCAGTCAGCTTGAGCGCCCCAAAAGCCTCGCTGTCGCTCTGCAAGTGCCCCATCGCCACGAGCTGCCGTAGCACCGTGCGCCACTGCTTCTCGTTGAGCTCGCGTCCGATGCCGAACACCGTAAGCTTGTCGTGGCCGAACTGCGTCACCTTCTCGGTGAGGCGTCCGATCAGCACGTCGATCAGGTGCATCGCGCCGAAACGCTGGCCGGTGCGGTAGGCGCAGGACAGGAGTTTTTGCGCCAGCACCTTTCCGTCGCGCATTTTCGGCGGCGTCAGGCAATTGTCGCAATTGCCGCAGCTATCGCCCATCACGATCTCGCCGAAATAGGCGAGCAGCCGCCGGCGCCGGCAGTGCGCTGTTTCGGCGAGGCCGACCAGCGCATCGAGCTTGCCGATCGAGACCCGCTTGAAGTCGTCGGAACCGCTCGACTCGTCGATCATGCGGCGCTGCTGCACGATGTCGGAGAGGCCATAAGCCATCCAGGCGGCCGATGGCTTGCCGTCGCGGCCGGCGCGGCCTGTCTCCTGGTAATAGGATTCGATGCTCTTGGGCAGGTCGAGATGGGCGACGAAGCGCACGTCGGGCTTGTCGATGCCCATGCCGAAGGCGACGGTCGCGACGATGACGATGCCGTCCTCGTTGAGAAAGCGATCCTGGTTGCGCGAGCGCACGCTGCTGTCGAGACCGGCGTGATAGGGCAGCGCCGCAATGCCGGCGTCCGCGAGCGCAGCCGCAACCTCCTCGACCCGTTTGCGGGACAGGCAATAGACGACGCCCGCATCTCCCGCGTGACGCTCCCGGATGAATTCCTTCAGTTGCGACACCGCGTTGCGCTTGTCGACGATCTCGTAGCGGATGTTGGGCCGGTCGAAACTGGAGACGAATTGCGGACTGTTCGCAAGCTTGAGCCGCTCGACGATCTCCTTGCGGGTCAACTCGTCCGCAGTCGCGGTCAGCGCGATGCGCGGCACGCCGGGAAAGCGCTCGGCGATGATCGAGAGGCCGACATATTCGGGGCGGAAGTCGTGACCCCATTGCGAGACGCAATGCGCCTCGTCGATCGCAAACAGCGCTACCTTCGCCCGCGCCAGCAGCGACAGGCAGCGCGGCGTCACCAGCCGTTCCGGCGCGACATAGAGCAGGTCGAGATCGCCCGCGATCAGGCGCCGCTCGATGTCGGAGGCTTCCTGCGGGGTCAGCGACGAGTTCAGCGCGGCGGCGTTGACCCCGGCTTCGAGCATGCCGGCGACCTGGTCGCGCATCAGTGCAATCAAGGGCGACACAACGATACCGCAGCCTTCACGCAGCAGCGCCGGCAATTGATAGCACAGCGACTTGCCGCCGCCGGTCGGCATCAGCACCAGGCAATTGCCGCCGTCGGTGACGTGCCGGATGATCTCGCCTTGCGCGCCGCGGAACCCGGGCAAGCCGAACACCGAATGCAGCACCGACAGCGCATCGCGGCCCTGGGCCGGCGCAGGCAGCTGAGCGGTGGAGGGAGAGGACATGGGCGTGATGAGACGTTGAGATTTCGGTCAACGCCAGTCGCATGCCGCTGGGGTCATGACAAGACTATTCGCGCGGCATCGGGCCTTCGTCCCCTCTCCACAAGGGGAGAAGGAAGAAGAAGCTACGCCCCGATCCTTCGCAGCGCTTCCGCGACCGTCACGATCGGCATGTCGCGCTTCCCGGCCGCCTGCAGCGCATGGCGCATCAGGTGCGGCGTGCAGCCATACGGGCTCGGCGCGTTGGCGACGTCATGACCGTAGAAGATCAGCCATCCGCCGCTGTCGACCGCCTCGTCGAAATAGCGATCGACACCCGCAACATCGATCTCGCAATCGACCAGGGGCGAGGCGCGCAGGAACTGGAGATCGATGACGTCGCGATTGACGCCGGGAAGGATGCCGCGCGCCGAGCGGAAGGTTTTGGCGAGCTGCGGTTTGCGCCAGACCGAGGCAATACCATAGGGGTAAGCGAAATTTTCCAGCGTAATCGAGGAATCAATATCGCGAAAATGGCCGCGGTTCCGGTCGATCTCGCGGGCCATGGCGGGCTCGTCGAGATTGACCGCACTCTGGTGCGAGAAGGTGTGGCAGGCGATCTCGTGCCCGGCGCGGTGAAGCCGCACCACGGCGTCGTTTGACAGGCCGTGCCAATGGTCCGAGGGGCGATCGACCAGGCTACCGGCGAGATAGAACGTGCCGCGGCCGCCATGCTGCTCCAGAAGCTCGGCGCCCTCGCCTGCGGCGCTATCGGGGGCGTCGTCGAAGGTGAAGCTCACCATGGGCGCATGCGCGGGCAGGCGGTGCGGCGCGGCACGGAAATGCCGGGCCAGCCGATTGCTCACGCGTCCCTGGAGTGCCGACCACACGAATCGCTTTCCCTGTTTGTGCCGCCCCGTCACTGAAGCATTCGTTCGCTGCTTGAGGCAAGCTTCACACTTGGTTAGTCCTAACGTCGAACCCGTTGTCCAGACCTAACGCACGAGCACCGACGCGTCGGCCTCGGCGCCGAGATATTGCAGCCAGTTCCGAAACAATGCCGCCGCGGCGCTGCCGGCGTCGATATCGGCACGCAAATTCAGCGCAGGCAGATCGTTGCCGAGCGTGGGGTGGCGCTGGTGCCTCGCCTGCTTCTCGAAGCGGCCAAGCTTCTCCTCGGTCGCAACGTCAAAATAGCTCGCGGGCAGATGCGGATAATTGTCGCGCTCGCGCGCGAGATAACGGCCGATGTCGCGCAGATATTCGCGCTGAAGCGACAGCGCGTCATATTCAGGGTGGCCTTGGAAAAACACGAAGCGGCTGGCATATTGCCGGACGAAGACATCGACGCCGACCTTTGCCGAACGGGTCAGCACCTGGTAGCCGGCCTGCGCGAGGTCGCCCTCGACGATCTCGTTGAGACGCGAATGCGAAACCTTGAGCGGCGCAGGCGCGGCGCGCGTCAGCGGATCGCCGGTCACGGCTTTGCAGTCGAAAATGCCGTGACATTTGGCCGGAAGCCGCCGCCGTTCGATACGATCGAGATGCAGCACCGCCGCATGCGCGGCGAGGCACGACCAGATCGTCGAGCGCGTGTTGACCTTGGCCCAGTCGATCAGCTCGGTGAGATCGCGCCAGTATGGCTCCTGGTCGAGCTCGGGCGCAACCGGCTCGGCGCCGGTCACGATCAGCCCGTCGAACTTGTGGCGCCTCAGCTCGGTGAGTTCCGAATATTCGCTCTCGACGTGCCACTTCGCTTCCGGCGAGCGCTTCACCGAGGGCAGCGAGAAGCAGTGGAAGCGGATGCGGCGCGGGCCCGCGGCGGCCTGGAGCAGCTTCATGAACTGCCGCTCGGTCGCCTTCAGCGCCGGATCCGGCATGTTGTTGATCAGGCCGATGGTGAGCTCGGCGCCGCCGCGCTCGCGCGCAAGATCGCCCTCTCCCGGCACCAGCGCCGGGCTCGATATGCCTTGATCCCTGTCGATCAAGATCGTCATCGCTGCCGCCGCCTACTCCGCGGCCTGGAGGCGCGCGGACGGGCAGGCCTTTTCCAGCGCTTGGCCGATGTCCTCAATGATATCGGCGGAATGTTCGATACCGATCGAGAGACGAATCGTTTCCGGCAAGACGCCAGCGACCCGCTGCTGCTCCGCCGACATCTGCCGGTGCGTGGTCGATGCCGGATGGCAGGCCAGCGACTTGGCATCGCCGATATTGACCAGGCGCGTGATCAGCTTCAGCGCATCGTAGAAGGACTTTCCTGCTTCCATGCCGCCCTTGATGCCAAAGGTGAACAGCGAGGACGCGTTGCCGTCGAGATATTTCTGCACCAGCGGATAATGGGGACTGTCCGGGAAACCGGTGTAGTTGACCCAGGCGACGCGCGGGTCCTTACGCAGGAATTCGGCGACCTTGCGGGCATTCTCGCAGTGGCGCTCCATGCGCAGCGC
The DNA here is from genome assembly GCF_023074185.1 of Bradyrhizobium sp. 132. Taxonomy (GTDB): domain Bacteria; phylum Pseudomonadota; class Alphaproteobacteria; order Rhizobiales; family Xanthobacteraceae; genus Bradyrhizobium. Next base: position 20,726 of record NZ_JADPKY010000090.1, read on the forward strand.
CACGGTCTCGATGCCCTGGATCAGCAGGAAGGCGTTGAACGGCGACAGCACCGAACCCATGGTGCGTTGATAGATGCTCCGCGCGCGCTCGATATAGGCAGTGCGGCCGAAGCGCTCGGCATAGACGAGGCCGTGGTACGAGGCGTCCGGCTTGTTGTAACCGGGGAAGCGGTCCGCGTACCTGGCCCAGGGGAAGTTGCCGGAATCGACGATGGCGCCGCCGAGCGTGGTGCCGTGGCCGCCCAGGAATTTGGTCAGCGAATGCACGGCGATGTCGGCGCCGTAATCGAACGGCTTGAGCAGGATTGGGGTTGCAACCGTATTGTCGACGATCAGCGGCACACCGTGCGCGTGAGCGATCTTTGCCAGCGCCTCGATATCGCAGACATTGCCGGCGGGATTGCCGATGGTTTCGGCGAACACGGCGCGGGTGTTCTCGTCGATCAGCTTTTCGACCGCCTCAGGCTTGTCGCTCTCGGCAAAGCGGCCGGTGATGCCCTGCCGCGGCAGGATGTGCGAGAGCAGCGTATGCGTGGTGCCGTAGAGCTGCGGCATGGAAACGATGTTGCCGCCGTGATCGGCGACGTTGACGAAGGCGAAATGCAGCGCCGCCTGCCCGGTCGCGACCGCAAGCGCGCCGACGCCGCCCTCGAGCTCGGCGATACGCTTTTCCAGCACCGCGCTGGTCGGATTGGCGATGCGGCTGTAGCGATAGCCTTCGGCCTCGAGATTGAAGAGCGCCGCGCCGTGATCGGCGCTGTCGAAGGCGTAAGCCGCGGTCTGGTAGATCGGCACGGCAACCGCGTGCGTGGTGGCTTCGGGCTCGTAGCCGGCGTGAATAGCGATCGTCTCGTTGCGCATCGTGCCACCTCCGCGTGGAGCGGGCCGCACTTATTGGCCTGTATGAGGCATGTGCGGTGTCCGCCGTCCCTCTGTTAGAGGCGGGTGGTAAAGCGGACAATAATTCGTCTAGAGATCGAGGAAGTAACCCTAACGATTGTTGGGGAATTGGCTAAAATTCGAGTCAAATTGGATTAATGAGTTTTTGCGCTGCTGGCTGAGCGGTTTCCTTCTCCCCTTTTGCAAGGGGAGAAGGTGAGGCCTTCGCTGTCTATCAATCCATCTGTTCCCACAGCCGATGGGCGAGCACGCCGGCCCGCTTCTCGATCGCGGCCGCCGCATCGAGCGCGAGGTCCTCGCGATAGCGCCCGGCGATGAGCTGCACGCCGATCGGCTTGCCATCGTGCAGCGTCACCGGCACCACGGCGCCCGGCAAACCCAGCACGTTGATCGCGGAGATGAAGCGGATCTCGCCCCAGAAGATCTCGCGCACGCGTTCGGCACTGACGGTGTCTTCACGCGGGCCCGGCGTCGGCTTCACCGTGGTCGGCGCCAGCACGACCGGATATTCCTCGAAGAACAGCTGCCAGGCGCGGATGTGGCCGTTGCGCGCGGCAGTCGCCTGCATCCAGGCCTTGAGGTCGAGCACATTGGCCTTGGCCTTCATGCCGCCCCACGCCTTGTGGAAGTCTTCAGACGTCACCTTCAGCATGCCGGCCTCCTGCAACACCATCGTCTCATTGGTGATGATGTCGCACCAGGTCTGCCAGACGCCGTCGATGTCGGGCACATCGACCTCGCTGACCCGATAGCCGGAACGCTCCAGATGATCGGCGGCCTGACGCAACGCCGTGCGCACGGACGGATCGACGTCCATGTCTTCAGGAATCTTGGCGAGCGCGACCTTGATCGGCCCCTTCGGCTTCGGTCCCACCAGCGGCGCCGGCACCCACCAGGGATCGCGCGGATCGCGCTGGCTCATCACTTCCAGCGCGAGCCTGATGTCGGCGACGTGGCGGGCGAGCGGCCCCTGCGCCGACATCAGATGCGCCAGCATCGGCCGCTCGGCGGTTGCGCTTGCGTTGAATGCCGGAATACGTCCCTGCGTCGGCTTGATGGTCGCAACGCCGTTGCAATGCGCCGGCCAGCGCAGCGAGCCGCCGATGTCGTTGCCGTGCGCGATAGTGCCGATGCCGGCGGCGACCGCCGAACCCGCGCCGCCCGAGGAGCCACCGCAGGTGATATCAGGATCCCAGGGATTGAGCGTCAGCCCGTGCAAGGGATTGTCGGTGAAGCCGCGGAAAGAGAATTCCGGGGTGTTGGTGAGGCCGATAACCACCGCGCCGGCCTTCTTCAGGTTGCGCACCACGGGCGAATCCGACGGCGCAACGAGATCCTTGTTCGCCGGCACGCCGTTGAAGTTCGGACGGCCTTCGTAATCGACATTCTCTTTGATCGTGATCGGTACGCCGTGCAGGAGGCCGAGTTCGCCGCCCTTCGCGCGCTGCTTGTCGGCCGCATGCGCCGCAGCCAGCGCCTCCTCCGAGAGATCGACGACGACGGCGTTCAGCCTCGGATTGACGGCACGCATCCGCTCGAGATGCGCCTCGACGGTCTCGACCGCGGAGATGGCGCCGGAGCGGATTGCGGCTGCGGTCTCGACCGCCGACCATTGCCAGGCCGGGCCCCTGGGACGGCGCGGTGCGGACGATTTGCGCGGAGTGGCCTTCTTGACCGGCTTCGTTGCAGCCTTCGCAAACACGCTTTTGCGAACGGCGCTCGTCTTGCCGGAGGTCTTTGCTGCTTTCTTCGCAGCACTTTTCTTCCTGGTCGCCGTTTTCTTCGCCACGTCGCGTCTCCTCAAATTGCGCCGCGGAAGTTATGGAGGTCACGCGCCCGTGTACAGGCGCGTTTCTGCATGGCGCGCCGGCGCGGCCGAAGGCGCGCGAGATACGCTCATGAACCTTTAGGTGTTTTCCCATGACCACGTATTGGCTGAACAACGGAACGCACTACCGCCAAGATTGCCGCGTCGCGACCGGGTTTTTGACGCCCCTATTTGGATAGCGACCAATCGGAGCATTTGCCTGCAGCCGCATAGCATCGCCATGTCGGCAACGATCGCCGATGGAAGGGTGTCGCGGACCGGATGGCGCCTCGCGCTCGACGAGCGGGGTATGCGACGTCTTGCCGTCCGAGAATTCCTCTAGCGTCAAGATGAAATCGAAATGGGAACGCCACGGAGTGAATTCGCGGTCGAACCTCTCATAGGACGCAACGAGCGATCTCTTGACGCCGAACACAGAGTCGGAATTGAGGTGCTGGGCATGGAGGACACCAAGCGCAGCGGCACCGCTTGCGCTCCTTGTCGCAGAACTTTTCGAAGGTGCTGGAGCGATGGCAAGGATCGGATACGCCGCAAAGGTTCATCACTTCTCGCCAGCCTACAGATCAAGAACCAGGCGATCGCCTTTGCAGCCACCACAGCATACCATCATCGATTTATTCGCGGCCTTTTCCTCGGCGCTCAACACAGAATCCCGGTGGTCCGGCTCGCCGGCGAGGACCTGCGTTTCGCATGAACCGCAAACACCCTGCTCGCACGATACCGGCACCTCGACACCGACCCGGCGGAGCGCATCGACGATGCGCTCGCCCGGCTCGACCCTGACGATGCGGCCGCTGCCGGCGAGTTCGACGTCAAAGCCACCGCTCCGCGCCGCTTCGTGCCTGGCCGAGAAATATTCGAGATGCACGCATTCCTTCGGTCGGACAGCGAAAATCCGTTCGAATGCTTGCATCATCGGCTTCGGCCCGCAGCAATAGAAATGCGTGTCCGCCGGCGCACCGGCCTCGATGCTTGCGAGATCGAGTACCGAGCCGGCCTCTTCGTCGATGTGGAGATGAACATTCGGATCACCCGACAATTCATCGAGAAACGCAACTTCGGATTCGGCGCGAGCCGCGAAGTAGAGTCGATGCGTCAAGCCGAGCTGCGCGGCGCGGCGCTTCATGCTGATGATGGGCGTGACGCCGATCCCGCCTGCGATGAACACGCTGTTCCGCGCGATTTCGACCAGCGGAAAGTTGTTGCGCGGTCCTGATATCCGGATGTCGTCGCCGACTCGCAGCTTCTCGAAAATGAAGGCTGAGCCGCCCAGGCCCGCGTGCTCGCGTTTCACGCCGATCTGAATTCTGCCCGCACCGCCCTTGCCGAGTACAACCGAATATTGCCGAGTCAAGCCGTTGGGCAGGTGCACGTCGATGTGCGCGCCCGGCGACGCCTCGGGCAAGGGCGAGCCATTGGCCGATCGCAATGTGACCAGCCATATGTCCTTCGCGACTTCGACGATTCCGGCGACGGTAACCGCGAGATGGTTGAGCGGCTCGGCCAGTGAAATCGGCTGATCGCGCTTGGCTTCCCGGTCCTCGCCTATCATGACCTCGACATGCATGGTCTTGAGACCGCGCAGCGCGTTGTTGATGCCCCATTGCTCGTCACGGATGACGAAACGGGTGACGCGCTTCGCCAGCGCCTGCAACAGGCATGTGATTTCGAGACGAGCAAGATGCATCCCGACGCAGATATGCGGGCCGAACCCGAAGCCGATATGGTCCCGTGTGTCGCGACGCACATCGAATATCTCGGGGCTTTTCCAGGCACGTTCATCCCGGTTCGCAGAGGCATAAAGCAGCAACATCCGCGTGCCCGCTGGCAACTCGACACCGTCGAACTCTGCATCCCGCGTGAGCACGCGGGTGAAGCCGCGCACGGGCGACTCCCATCGAATGCCTTCATTGATCGCGCCCGATATGAGGCTCCAGTCGCGTCGCACCAAGTCCCATTGATCCGGAAATCTTGCGAACGCGCGCACGATGTTCCCCGTGGCAAAGATGGTGGTGTCGAGGCTCGGGCTGATATAATCACGCATCATGGCCGGACATTTGTCGCGCGGAATATCACCACGTTCCGCCGCCCTCCAGATCGCGGCGGCCCAGCCATCGGGGCGCAGCGATCCGATCGTCGCCGGGTTCCTGCAATAGGCGTGCAGCTCTTCGATCTTCGGCATGGCCGCCTGCGCACGTCCATTCATGGGTCCGAGCGCGTCGAAGGTCGCGCCCGCCCATTTCAGCATGTTGCCGCGGCCTTCCTCAGGCAGACCGACAAGGCGCGAGACGATCGTGACCGGTAGATATTGCGCCAGTTCGCTCATGACTTCGAATTCGCCCAGCCGGACGAGACGCTCGACAACGGCCTCAGCCTCGTCCTTCACCGATGGCGATATTTTGCGCAGCGCGGGAACTGTGAGCGGCTCGCGGATAATCGAGCGCATGCGCGTGTGATCAGGAGGATCGCTTGTGATGGTGTTACCAAGGCCGGCGGTATTAAGTACATCGTTGGCAGCGACGCCCTTGGCGCTCGAAAACAGTTCGTGATTCAGCAGTGCAGCCTTCACATCGGCATGGCGACTCATGGTCCACAGATTGTGCTTAGGCAGATACACGACCGAGCCGAGTTCGCGGATGGCTCGATAATGATCGTAAGGATCGAGGATCACCTCGTCGGAGTAGAGGTCAACATCGTAAGATGACGAGTGGAGCGCACCGGGCGCATTCATATCGCGCTCTCCGTCCACGGATCGACTGCGAAGTTCTCCAGATTGGCGCGAAGAGCGCATTCGAGCTCTGCAAACGACACGTCCCGGACGGACCCGACGCCAGCGAGTTTTAGCGCATGTGCAGCCGCCTGCCCCATCGCGAAGCATGGACCCATCACGCGTACCGAGGCAAGCGCCGCCGTGTCTCCATCGATGCAGCGCCCGGCTGCGACGAGATTGTCGGCGTCGCGATGGATCATGCTGGAAAGCGGCACATAGTGCATGTGGTCTGGATCTTCAAACTCTTCCCAATAGACGCGCTCGGCGGAGTTGTGGGCCTCGACGGGCCAGGTGCAGCGAGCCACCGCGTCCTTCGGTCGCCGGCCGCCGCGCACTTCATCAAGGGTGAGATGATGATCGGCCACGTACCAGCGTGTCTGACGAATGCCTGGCTGCCCGTAAGATCGGATGCGGGCGTTGGCCATAACTTCAGGGTACTCCGATTTGAAGAATTCCATCAGCACATCGGCTTGGTCCTTGCCCGCCAAAGCCGCTTCGGCGGCGGCGATCGGTTCTGTGGGATTGGGGATGTGCGTCATGTTGACGGTTGCGATATCACGGCCGGGGTATTTGAAAATGAACCCGTCCCTGCGGGGCAAACCGAATTCGCTACTGCGGCGCCGCAAGGCTTCCTCGACCTTGAACCCGTCGATCAGGTCGGCCTTGTCAACTTCGAAGCCTTCTATGATGAACATCTGAGTTCCCCATTGTGCTTCGTCGGGTTCGCGCACCGGAAGTCCCGCGTGCCATGCGACGGTGGAATCTCCGGAAGCATCGATGAATCCGTGAGCGGAGATTTTGAGGTCGCCCCAGCGGGTCGCTACATCAAGCGTCGTGACCCGACGGTCCACCATAGAGGCGTTGCGGACCACGCCTCCGAGAACGAGTTCCACCCCGGCGTCGCGAAGCGCTCGTTCGGTCCAGCGTCCCGTCAACGCTTCATCATATTGCAGCACCAGCGTATTCAGAGCGCGACGCGCATGAATAGCATTGCGCTGCCAAAGGTCCTTCAGCAGGTCGTCGACAGGACCGAATGTGAGCCGACGTGGCTGCGGTCCATTGTCGTAGAGCCCGCAGATCGTTCCAAGCAATGTCCCGACCAACTGCCCGCCGACATTTGGCATCGCTTCAACAAGGACGGTCTTGAGACCGAGTCTTGCGGCTGTCAGTGCCGCCATCGAACCTGCAGCACCGCTGCCGACGACGCAAATGTCTGCTTCCAGTCTTGTGGCTCCAGACGTTTTGGAAACGATATGAGTTGCAGAGTTCATCGCCATTTCAGCAGCGCCTTTTCGAGCCGGCCGAGCAGCCAGGAAATCACCAGCCCTGTCGCCGAGAGCAGGAGAACGCCCGCAACGAGCCGGTCCGTCTGCATGAGATTTCCGGCGAGCAGGATCAGCGCGCCGATGCCATATTCGGCGCCGATCATTTCGGCAGACACCAGAAGGATCAGCGCGATCGCCGCAGTGATCCGAAACCCGGCAAGGACGCCGGGAAGCGAGCCAGGCAGGATGATCTTGAGCACTATGGAGCGCCAGGAAAGTCCGAAGCTTTGTCCCATGCGGATCAGGCCGCGCGGAACATTGTCCACCGCACTGAATGTGCTGATCACGGTCGGCGAGAAGACGCCGAGGACGATAACGGCGGTCTTGGAACTCTCTCCGATGCCGAGCCATACGATCAGCAACGGCAGGATGGCGATCATTGGAATGGGATAAAGCCCGGAGACGATGGGCAGCGCGCCGGCCCGGGCGATCGAGAAAACACCCATGGCGCAGCCGACGATCAGTCCCATGATCGTGCCGATGAGCCATCCGCTCGCCACGCGCGAGAGCGAAGCGGACACCTGGCTCGTGAAATCGTCGGCGGCCGCCATCTTGAGGAGTGCGCTTCCGACCTGAACCGGGCTGGGGAGGACCAACGGTGAAAGATATCCGGACGCTGCTGCCAGCTGCCAGATCGCCACAAGGCCGATGATCGCCGCCCAGCCGATCCAGGCATTCGGCCGAGGGTCGAATCCGCCACCACGGAATCTGACGACCGCTTCCGGGCCTTCATCCTTAGAACCCGTGGAGTTGCGCTGGGACGCGTCCTGCACCAGTTTGAGTGCGCTAGACATCGGCAACCTCGCGATCCGCCATCACGGCTTCTGCCTTGATCAGCGACCAGAGTTCATTGTGCAGTCTCGCCATTTCGGCCGCGGATTCCGGAAGCACACGCTGGTCGCGCGGGATGTCGACTGGGACGATCTTCTTGAGCCGGCCGGGCCTCCGCGAAAGCACGACGACCTTGTCTCCGACCCTCAGCGCCTCATCGAGGTTGTGTGTCACCCAGATGCCGGTGGCGGATTCGCGCCGGAAAATCTCGAGCAAGTCCTCGATCAGAAGGTCACGTGTCTGGGCGTCTAGCGCGGACAGGGGTTCGTCCAACAGCAACACCGCCGGGGTGACGGCAATCGCGCGCGCAATGCCGACACGTTGCTTCATGCCGCCCGATAGTTGCCCGGGCAAGGCCTCCGCGAAGTCCGAAAGCCCGCACATCGCTAGCGCGCGGCCGACGCGCGAGGCGAGTTCGCCTGCCGGAAGCTTGTGCTCTTCGAGCGCAAGGGCCACGTTTCCCCTGACCGTGCGCCAGGGCAACAAAGCGAAATCCTGGAACACGTAGGTCAGCGGATTGAGCGAACCCGCGGGAGGCGCCCCGCGCAGCCTGACTTCGCCGGATGAAGGCGCGATCAGCCCTCCGATGATGCCTAAAAGGGTCGATTTCCCGCAGCCCGAGGGACCAATCAGGCAGACCACCTCCCCGCTTTTGACATCAAAGCTGACGTTCTGAAGGGCATTGGTGCCGCCATACCAATGCGAGATCGCAGCAACCGACAGATCCATGGCTCGCTTCCTCTCTCGACTTCCTCAGGGAGGATCGACGGCTATTTAAAATTTTCCTTCACGACCTCTACGAAGGACGCATCGGCAACTTTGTCGACGGTGACGCCGGCATCGACAAAACCGCGGGCCTTGTACCAGTCGAGCTGCGCGGCGACGTTGGCGATATTGTAGCTGGCCTGCTTGTTGACATAGGGCAGGCCATCCATCACCACGGCCCGCGAGGTGTTGGTGTACTTTTCAATGATTGGGAAAAGCGCTTCAGCATCCTTGCCGAAGACATGCTTGCCACCGGCGTCGAGATGATTGAATGCGGCGTCGTATTCGGCCGTTGCGCGCTTATAGGCTTTGATGAAATGCTCGACCACGCTGCGGCGCTTGTCGATCATGTCCTTGGATGCGATGACGCCGGACACCTGCCACGGTGTTTCCGCCGCAACCCAACCAAGTAGTTTAACCGCGCCTCCCGCGCTCAGCGGATTGGCAACGAAGGATGGCAACGCCGCAGCATCGACCGCGCCAGACTTGACGGCGCCAACCATGTTGGCGACCGACTGCAGTGGAACGACCGAAACGGCCTTGTTGTCCCAGCCATATTTGTCGGTAAGCATTCCAACATTGTAGTGGAACGTCGAACCGAGCTGCGTTACCCCGAAACGCTTGCCCGGCAAGTCCCTGATGCTCCTGAGGCCTTTGTCGTAGGCCTCGTTGGAAGCAACGAAACCGATGAACTTATAGCCACGCTCCTCCCAGGCTTCCCCTGCGATGATGCGCAACGTACCCCGACCGGCCAGATTATACATGCCGGCCGTGAACCCGGTGACGCCGATATCGCAAGCGCCCGCCGAAACGGCCACGGCGACAGGCTGCGCGGCATCGAAATAGGCAAGGGTGATGTCGAGCCCTTCGTCTGCGTAGTAGCCTTTCTCGACGGCAATGAAATTTGCGGCCGACGAGGTGAACCTCAACCCACAGACCTTCACGGGATCGGCTGCGTGGGCGATCGAAGCCAGAGTCGAGATCGCGCAGGCCACAAGCCCAGCAATCGTGCGGTTTCTCATGAGAGATCCTCCCGTTTCCTTTTGGTTGGTTGGAAACAGAGAAGCCTGCTCAGGCCTATTGACACAATGAAAGCTTTTGCCATCTTCTATGCCTTGAAGGCATAGCAGTTGGTGACGACATGACTGCCGACAGGACGAGTGAAGATTCCGTCGAATACGGACAAGTCAGGAAGACCGCTGCGGACAGGCGGCGCCTGAGCCTCCGCCAGATTGAGGTGTTCCGGGCGGTTATGGCGTCAGGCACCTTGAATGGCGCGGCCAAAGTCCTGGCCACCACGCAGCCCAGCGTTTCGCGCATCGTGCAGCGTTGCGAGGACATTCTCGGTTTGACCCTGTTCAAGCGAACCAAGGGGCGGCTTGTCCCCACGGGGGAGGCCATTCGGCTGCTGGGTTTGGCAAGCAAGGTCTTCGATGAGCTGGACGAGCTAGGGAATGCGGTTGAGCGCCTCGTCAACGGAGACGGAGGACTATTTCGAATCGGCGCCACCGGCAGCCCGGGTCGTGCGGTGGTGCCCAACGTCATCGCCCGCATGCACGAGGCCCTTCCGAAGCTGCAGTTTCATATCGATGTTCTGATGTTGGAGCAGATCATCGACTACCTGCTCCTCCAAAAGGGAGAGTGTGTAGTTTCTATCTTTCCAGTAGCTCACCCTTTGATCGAAAGCGTGCCCGTGCGTCCATGCAAACTCGTTGCGCTTGTTCCGTCTGCTGATCCGTTGGCGGCTTTCGACAAACTGACGGCTACGGACCTCAAGGACAAGTTCTTGATCCTTTTTGAGCCTCATACGCCCCACGGCTCGATCGCGGAAAAGCAGTTTAGAGAAATTGGGATCGAGCCGCACGTTGGCATACGGGTCCGCCATATCGAAACGGCGATAGGCCTTGTGCACGAAGGCGTTGGGATAGCAATCGTCGACGATGTCGCGGTAGTCGGTGAGACCGGCCGACGCTTCAGCACGATAGACATCGATGGCAGTCCGGCCCTTTCGGTGCATCTGAGCTGGAACCGTGAACAGTCGCAGTCGCAGATGTTTCGGCATTTCAGGCGGCTGCTTCACCTACCCGCGCAATGAGGGACGACACCTGCCAGCACGCACTCGACATGCCAGCCGGAATCCGCCACCTGGACTTTCGCCGCCGGCGGTCCTTCTCGATACTGACTAATTTTCTTCTTAGTTTTGACGATTGGCGGAGAGAGTGGGATTCGAACCCACGGTACGGTTTCCCGCACACACGCTTTCCAAGCGTGCGCCTTAAGCCACTCGGCCATCTCTCCGGAGCGCACTCTCTTGAAGGGGCGCCGATGATTTTGCAAGGGATCGCGGGGAAATCGGGTGAAATTTCCGTAAGATCTTGTATTTCATAGATAATATCGGACGCGGCCTCAGCGCTCGGAACCCGCTACGGGCCGAACCGGCGGCGGGTTTGGTGCGACGATTCACTTGAAAATGCCCAACCACGACCGGGAGCACCATGACCATCCGTAACGCCATCATCGCGATGAGCCTGATTTCGGCCCTTGCCGCCGCCGTCGCCGGACCGGCCGCTGCACAAATCTGCACCCGGCAAGGGGTCGACGTGAGCTGCGACGACGGACGGCGCGGGATGCTTTCGGGCGATGCCATCCTCTGGCCCGACGGCACGCGCTCGAGCTCGACGCCGCACCAGAGCGTAATCATCGGCAACAAAAGCTCAGTGCATGTCGGGCCTGGCGTGTTTGTCGGCCAGGGCAAGGGCATGGTGCCGCTGGACGATCCGAACGCGCCGAACAAGCGGCAGTGCGCGATTTTGGAGGGCGTGTCGTATTGCTACTGAAGGGCTGTAGCCACTCACCTCGGCCCTTCCCATAAGAATCGGGCGAGCAAGAGCTAAATCAACCGCACACCTGAGATCGCGGACTTCAGCCAGCGCAACGCCTGAGGCGGCTGTGCTTCGAGCGGCGCCACCGCGGCCTTTTCGGTCCGGCACTTCTCCAGCTGGGCGACAAAATCCGCCGACCATCGCTGGATGGTGTGGCCGCGCAGCTTCTTCATCATCGCTTCCCAGCGCATCTTGCGCTCGGTGAGCGGCATCGCGGCCGCGACCGCGATCGCGCGCGCCATGCCGTCGATGTCGTGCGGATTGACCAGGAGGGCAGTGTCGAGTTCGTTGGCCGCGCCGGCGAATTTCGACAGCACCAGCACGCCGGGATCGGCCGGATTTTGCGCGGCGACGTATTCCTTGGCCACCAGATTCATGCCGTCATGCAGCGGCGTCACCACGCCGATCTGCGCGGTGCGGTAGAGACCCGAGAGCACGGCCTGGCTAAATCCCTTGTTGAGATAGCGGATCGGTGTCCAGTCGGCCTCGCCGTGGCGCCCGTTCACGTCGGACACGAGACGCGCGACCTCGCTCTGGAGATTGCCATAGGCCTCGATCGCACCGCGCGAGGGATTTGCGATCTGCAACAGCGAGATGCTGCGCGCAAACTGCGGATGCTCGGTCCAGAGCCGGTCGAATGCGCTGATGCGGTTGACGAGGCCCTTGGAATAGTCGAGCCGGTCGACGCCGATTGCCAGCCGCTCGCCGTTGAGGCTGCGGCGCAGCCGCGACACGTCCGGATGCGAAACCGACTTCGCCGCGTATTGCGCGAACTTCTCGGCATCGATGCCGATCGGAAAGACTTCGCAACGAGTTCGGCCATACTGCGAAATCGCGACCCCGTCCTCGACAACGAGGCCCAGTTCGCCCGCCACATAGCCGAGAAAATTCTGGCAATCGTCATTGGTCTGGAAGCCGAGCAGATCGTAGGCCAGCATCGCCGTGATCAGCTCGCGATGATTGGGCACGCCCTGCATCACCGCGGCGACCGGCCACGGCGTGTGCAGGAAGAAGCCGATCGGGTCATCGACGCCGAGATGGCGCAGTTCCGCGCCGAGCGCGAGGAAATGATAGTCCTGCACCCAGAACGCCGTTTGTGCTTTCCGGAAGCGCATCAAGGCGCGCGCCATGAAGGCGTTGACCTCGCGATAGCTCACATAGTCATCACGCGAGACGCGGATCAGGTCGCTGCGCGAGTGCAGCGCCGGCCACAAGGCTGAGTTGGCAAAGCCTTCGTAATAGCCGCCATAATGCGCCGCCGGCAGATCCAGCGTTGCGATCGCACCCGAACCCAGTGCTTCAATCTCGGCAAACGGTTCCTTTTGATGGCCATCCCGCACGCGACCTGAGGAACCCACCCAGATTGCGCCTGAATTCTCAACGACCGGAAGCAACGCAGCCGCGAGCCCGCCCGTCATCGGCTCGTTAGGTTTGCCGCGCGCAACACGATTTGAAACGACGATTAAGTTCACAGGTCGTCCCCTCCTGTTCATTCCACCCCATTTAACTGCCGTTCATCAATATGGTTCCTGATCATCATTTCTTCGGATTGAAACCAAAATCAGGCGCGCGCATTGGAACCAGTTTTTCCTGATGGGAACATGCCGATTTCGTTCAACAAAAACCGGTTTGGTGGCCGGGACATGCAGCACGAATAGCGCGCGCACCGGAACCATTGCGAGCGCCCAAATGTGGCTTCGAGATGTCGGTGCCTTATTCCAATCTTGTGTCGTCGAGCAGACGCGCGAGGAATGTGCGCACATCGTTCGGCGCATCGAAATGGCCGTCGACGCCGATGGCGCGGCGGCCCACCGAGAACGAGAGCCCGTTCATGTCGGGCATGATCGCGAACACGGTCTCGTCGGTGACGTCGTCGCCGATGAAGATCGGGCGGCGCCCCTTGAATGGCTCGTGCGTCATCAACTCGCGCACGCCGGTCGCCTTGGTGAAACCGGAATGCTTGATCTCGCAGACGAACTTGCCCGGCAGCACCTCGATCGGCGCATTGGGCAGATCGGCGCGGATCAGCGAAACGGATTCATAGATCGCTTTCTCCGCATGCGGCGCGAGGCGGTAGTGCAGCGCCAGCGAATAACCCTTGTCCTCGAGCAGAATGCCGGGACTGAGCTTGGCAACCGCTGCGAGCCGCCGCTTCAACTCCTTGTCCAGCGGCGGCGCGCTGACGGCATCGGCTTCGTTATCCACCGAAAGCCGCATCTCCGCGCCGTGGCCGGCGACGGCGCGAAATACATCGGGCGCGAAGATCAGATCGATGTCGTTGAGCGAACGGCCGCTGACCATCGCCAGCGCGCCCGACGTGCGCTCCGTCAGCCGGTTCAGCGTTTCCGACAGGCTTGGCGGCACCCACACCTCACGCGGCGTCGGCATCAGGTCGAGCAGCGTCCCGTCGATGTCGAGCAGAATCGCTGTCTCGTTGAGATGCGGCACGAGTGCGTGAGGCACCGGCACCGCATCGGGCGCTTCAATGTCGACCATGGTGCGCTTTTGATCCAGTTCAGCCAGTTCCGATTTCATAGTCTACTCCATAGATGCAAGCGGCCGCGCGATTTCTTCGAGCGATTTGCGTTCCGCTGAGACGGCATAGCGCCATGCCACGATCGCGGCCGCGATCATCAGGAATGACCCCAGCAAATAGCCGGCGAACACGCTGGTGCGTGATCCCGTGTCGATCAGCGCGCCGAATAGCGCGGGGCCGATCACGCCGCCTATGCCGGTGCCGACCGCGTAGAAGACCGCGATCGCCAGCGCGCGGACCTCCAGGGGGAACGTCTCGCTGACTGTGAGATAAGCGGCGCTCGCTGCGGGCGAGGCAAAGAAGAAGATCACCATCCAGGCGATAGTCTGTCCCTGTGCGCTCAGCGCACCGATCGAAAACAGATAGCCGGACAGCGCCAGCAACAGGCCCGACGCGCCATAGGTGAACATGATCATGATGCGGCGGCCGAGCGTATCGAACAGCCGGCCGAGCAGCAGCGGACCAAGGAAATTGCCGGCGGCGAAGGGGAGCAGATACCAGCCGACATGATCGGCGCTGATCCCGTAAAAATCGGTCAGCACCAGCGCGAAGGTGAAGAAGATGGCATTGTAGAAGAAGGCCTGCGCGATCATCAGCACGAGGCCGACCATCGCCCGCTGGCGATAGACCGAGAACAGCGTGTGCACGACCTCCCGGATCGGCGTGTGATCGCGCATCTTCAGCCGGATCTTGGTGAAGCGCCCGTCGCTCGTATCCTGGTCGCGCCCGATCACCGAGCGCTCGATCTCGTCGACGATCTTGTGGGCCCGGTCGGGATGACCGTGGATCATCAGCCAGCGCGGACTCTCCGGAATCCACATCCGCATCAAGAGCACGACGAGACCGATGGCCGCGCCGATGAGATAAGCAAGACGCCAGCCGAGATCGGGACCGATCACAGCGGGATCGAGCAGCACGATGGCCGCCACCGCGCCCATGGCAGCACCGATCCAGAAGCTGCCATTGATGACGAGATCGGTCCAGCCGCGATAGCGCGCCGGTACCAGTTCCTGGATGGTCGAATTGATCGCGGTGTATTCGCCGCCGATGCCCGCGCCGGTGAGGAAGCGAAACAGCGCATAGCTCGCGACGTTCCATGACAGAGCCGTCGCGGCCGTTGCCGAGAGATAGAGCGCAAGCGTGATGAAGAACAGCTTCTTGCGGCCGATGCGGTCGGTCAGCCAGCCGAAACCGAGCGCGCCGAGCACAGCACCCGCAAGATAGGCGGAATTGGCAACGCCGAGATCGAGATTGGAGAAACGCATCGTGGGACTCTGCTTCAGCGCGCCGGAGAGCGCGCCGGCCAGCGTCACCTCGAGGCCATCCAGAATCCAGGTGATGCCGAGCGCGAGCACGACGCGCGTGTGAAAGCCGCTCCACGGCAGCGCGTCGAGTCGCGAGGGAATGCTGGTCTCGATGATGCGATCGACCGCAGCCGCCGTGGAGACCACAGGTCCATCATTCGGCGCTGCGCTTCGCTGCAATTCCATCGCGTTGTTGCATCTGACCAATGGACGCCCCGGCACGGGAGGTGGACGCGGTCGATCCGATCAAAGGGGTGCGGCATTCCGCCTGCCACCTGCGACAACGTCTGCGGCGAGGGCAGGTTCCCTTGGAACGACCGTTCGCGCCGCTGGTTTTCGGTGGAGCCGCAAGGAGTTGGCGCATGGCTCATGTCAGAAGGAAGACACATTCTCGCAAAACAGCGGCGCGCAAGGGCACCAAACGCGCCTCACCGAAACGCTGGTCACAGCGGGTGACGAAGGAGAGCGACGCGCTCGACCTCAAACACGGCGTGTTCAAGCTGACAAGCGCGAAGAAGATCGCGACTTCGCTGAAACGCTCGGCCGAGCACAGCGCGCGCCGCAAGACCGGCGCCTATCGCTCGGCGCTGTCGATGCTGACGTTCTACATCAACCGCGCTGGCAAGACGCTGCCGCAGACGCAGCGCACGCGGCTGGAGCGAGCAAAGGTGGAGCTGAAGCGGGTGTTCGGGAGGGAGTGAGCGCGGAAAGCGCGCCGCTCGCTCTGCCGTAACGAAGCCCTACGCCGCCCGGATATTCCCCATGAAGCGGTCGAGCTCGGCGCGCAACCGGGTGCTTTCGGATGACAGCGTCTTGGCCGAGTGCAGCACCTCTTCCGAGGCCGAGCCGGTCTCGGCGGCGCCGCGATTGACCTGACCGATGTCGGTGGCGGCGGTCTGGGTGCCCTGTGCGACGGTCTGGACGCTGCGCGCGATTTCTTGCGTCGCCGCGCCCTGCTGCTCGACTGCGCTCGCAATCGACGTCGAGATCGACGAGATCTGGCCGATGGTGGCGCCGATCTCCTTGATCGCCGCAACCGATTCGGCAGTCGCGCCCTGCATACCCGTGATGTGCGAGGAGATCTCGTCGGTGGCCTTCGCGGTCTGGCTCGCGAGCGACTTCACTTCGCTGGCGACAACTGCAAAGCCGCGGCCGGCTTCACCGGCGCGTGCCGCCTCGATGGTGGCATTGAGCGCCAGAAGGTTGGTCTGCTCGGCAATCGCCGTGATGAGCTTGACGACCTCGCCGATCTGCTGGGCGGCGTGCGAGAGCTTGCCGATGCGACCATCGGTCTCCTTCGCCTGCACCACGGCAGCTTCGGCAATGCGGCTGGAATCGCGCACCTGGCGGCCGATCTCTTCGACCGAGGCCGAGAGCTCTTCCGTCGCGGTCGCGACCGACTGCATGTTGCTGGAGGCCTGCTCGGAGACGTCGGCGACCTGGCTCGACAGGCTCTGCGTGGTCTCGGCGGTGCGGGTCAACGTCGAGGCCGCCGATTCCAGCTGCACGGCGGAGGCCGAGACGTTGGAGACGATGGCGCCGACCGCGCTCTCGAAATCGTCGGCGAAACGAATCAGCTCGGAACGGCGGCTTGCGGCCTGCTCCCTGTTCTGGACTTCGCTCGCGGCGGCGTCGCGCTCGGCCTTGGCCACGGCCTGCACCTTGAACTCCTCGACCGCGCCGGCCATCTCGCCGACCTCGTCCTTGCGGCCCAGGCCCGGCAGCACGACGTCGAAATTACCCGAGGCAAGCTCGCGCATCGCCTTGCACATCGCGATCATCGGACGCGAAATGCCGGTGCCGAGCAGGAAGGCGAGGACCGCGCCGAGCAGCGTGCCGCCGATGGCCAGCATCAGCACCAGTTGCTCGGTCTTCCCGATGGTCGCTTCCGATTCGGATTCCAGCCGCTGCTGTTCGGCGACGAGGTCCGCCTTCATGGCGGTGGCACCCTGAAGGATCGCTCCGGCCGAGCCGCTCATCTCGGTGACGAGATCGTCGACCATCTTGGCGTTGGCGATCAGCTTCTCCAGCGCTTCGCGATAGGCCCCTAACAGCGCCTTGGCCTCCTTCAGGCCGGCGACGATCTTGTCGTCCATGGAATAGACAGCGCCGAGCGAGTTCTCGACGAATTTCAGCCGCGCCAGCGCGCTGGTCGCAATCGCCTGCTCGGACGTCAGCACGAAATTGGTCGCCGCCGCGTTCGCGGTCTGGAACTGGGCGTTGACCTGCTTGGTGCCGAACTCGATCGACTGCGCCTCGGAATCGGAGGCGTTGTTGCCGATGTCGTCGAGCTTGTATTTCAGGAGGTTGGCGTTGCGCGTAAGCTGGTTCTGCACCAGCAGCGCGCTGTCACGCTTGGCCTGAAGGACCTTTGCGAAGGTCGCGGAGAAGTTGGAAAACTCCTTGGCGAGCTTGCCCAGGCTTTCCTGGCGCGCCGGCCTCTTGGCGCTCCTGGTGGCCTGGTCGATGGCGTTCTTGAGGTTGGCCTCGGTGTCCAGCGCCGCCTTGGCGTCGTCCTCCTTGCCGGTGACGACGAAATATTTGACGGCCGAGCGATAGGCGAGCAGCTCGCGGTCGATATTACGGGCGAGATCGGCCTCGGTGACGCTGGCGCGGTAGGACCCGACCCCGGACGAGACCCGCTCGAAGCCAAAATACGAGAAGGCCATGCTGCCGGCGGAGATCACCAGCACGGCGGCAAAACCCAGAATGATCTTGGCCCGGAACCTGAGGGTCGGCATTATAGTGCGCTTCGAGGACGACGCGATACGCCCGGACATTCCTACCCCCATTTTCTGTTCAGCCGCGATCCGGTGGCGCCCCGCCCCCTGACCTGGCTGCGCAAAACTAAGGCAGAATCGATAAGGGGCGGTAAATTCGGCGCGCCCCGCAGATTTTCGGCTCAACCGGCCAAGGCGGCCCGCATGGGGATATAGAGGCTGGCATCCCACGTCGGCCCGGCGCGGCGTTCCGGATCCCGTCGACTCTTCCCCCAAATCAACGCAGGCCCGTCTGGATCAATGACTTTTCCATGACGAAGGCGACCAAAAATCCTAGTTGCAAAGTTCCGGGTCGCTGTCTCTAATTGGAAACAATCAAAATCAATCCCGGGAGGACTTCAACCGTGTCTACAGTCAAACTGACGGTGAACGGCAAGGCCGTTGCTGTCGACGTCGAGGACCGCACGCTGCTGGTCCAGCTGCTGCGCGAACACCTCAACCTCACCGGAACCCATGTCGGCTGCGACACCAGCCAGTGCGGCGCCTGCGTCGTCCACGTGGACGGCAAGGCGGTGAAATCCTGCACCATGCTGGCGGGCCAAGCCGACGGCGCCAGCGTCACCACCATCGAAGGCATCGCCAAAGGCGACGAACTGCACCCGATGCAGGCCGCGTTCCGCGACAATCACGGCCTGCAATGCGGCTATTGCACGCCGGGCATGATCATGTCGGCGATCGACATCGTGCATCGTCATGGTGGCGAGCTCGACGAGACCACCGTCCGTCACGAGCTCGAAGGCAATATCTGCCGCTGCACCGGCTATCACAACATCGTCAAAGCCGTGCTGGATGCGGCCGGGCGCATGAAGGTCTCGCAGGCGGCCGAGTAAGCGGCGCGCCTCGAAATAAGAACCACCGCTGCCGCTTTCGAGGGAAAGCGCGGTGAAAACAAATTCCGGTCGGGAGGACCAAACATGGGTGTTGAAGGCATTGGCGCGCGCGTCGTGCGCAAGGAAGACAAGCGTTTCATTACCGGCAAGGGCCGCTACGTCGACGACATCAAATTGCAGGGCATGACCCACGCCCATTTCATCCGCAGCCCGCACGCGCATGCCAAGGTGAAGGGGATCGATTCCTCCGCCGCCCTGAAGATGCCGGGCGTGGTCGCGGTGCTCACGGGACAAGAGATCGTCGACGACAAGGTCGGCAACCTGATCTGCGGCTGGGCCATCACCTCCAAGGACGGCAGCCCGATGAAGATGGGCGCATGGCCCGCGATGGCGCCGGAGACGGTGCGTTTCGTCGGCCAGGCCGTCGCAGTCGTGATCGCCGAGAGCAAGAACCTCGCGCGCGACGCGGCCGAAGCCGTGGTCGTGAACTACGAAGAACTGCCCGCGGTCGCCGACGTCCACGCCGCGATCAAGTCCGGCGCGCCGCAGCTGCATCCCGAAGCCCCCGGCAACCAAGTCTATGACTGGGTGATCGGCGATGAGGGCGCCGCGGACGCCGCCATCGCCAAGGCCGCCAACGTGGTGAAGCTCGACGTCACCAACAACCGCCTTGCGCCGAACGCGATGGAGCCGCGCGCGGCCATTGCCGATTACGATTCGGCGGAGGAGCATTTCACGCTCTACACGACGTCGCAGAACCCGCACGTGGCCCGCCTCGTGCTGTCGGCGTTCTACAACATCGCCCCTGAGCACAAGCTGCGCGTGATCGCGCCCGACGTCGGCGGCGGCTTCGGCTCCAAGATCTTCATCTATCCCGAAGAGATGGTGGCGCTGTGGGCCTCGAAGAAGGTCGGCCGTCCCGTGAAATGGACCGGCGACCGCACCGAGGCCTTCCTCACCGATGCGCATGGCCGCGACCACGTCACCCATGCCGAGATGGCGTTCGACGCCAACAACAAGATCACCGGCCTCAAGGTGAAGACCTACGCCAATTTCGGCGCCTATATGTCTCTGTTCTCGTCGTCGGTGCCGACCTATCTCTACGCGACGCTGCTGTCGGGTCAGTACAACATCCCGGCGATCCATGCCGAGGTGGTCGGGGTTTACACCAACACCACGCCGGTCGACGCCTATCGCGGCGCAGGCCGCCCCGAGGCGAGCTATCTGATCGAACGTCTGATGGAGACGGCGGCGCGGCAATTGAAGGTCGATCCGGCCGCGCTGCGCAGGTTGAACTTCATCACCCAGTTCCCGCACCAGACGCCGGTCATCATGGCCTATGACGCCGGCGACTTTAACGCCTCGCTCGATGCCGCGATGAAGGCGATCGATTATGCCGGCTTCGCCGGGCGCAAGGCCAAGGCGAAAGCCGACGGCAAGCTGCGCGGCATCGGCGTGTCCTGCTACATCGAGGCTTGCGGCATCGCGCCGTCCAAGGCGGTCGGCAGTCTCGGTGCCGGCGTCGGCTTGTGGGAATCGGCCGAGGTGCGCGTCAACCCGGTCGGTACCATCGAGGTCCTCACGGGATCGCACAGCCACGGCCAGGGTCACGAAACGACGTTCTGCCAGCTCGTCGCGGAGCGCCTCGGCGTTCCGATCAGCCAGGTCTCGATCGTCCATGGCGATACCGACAAGGTGCAGTTCGGCATGGGCACCTACGGCTCGCGTTCGGCAGCCGTCGGTCTCACCGCGATCCTGAAGGCCATGGAGAAGATGGAGTCCAAGGCCAAGAAGATCGCCGCGCATGCGCTGGAAGCCTCGGAGGGCGACATCGTCATCGAGAACGGCGAGTTCAAGGTGGCCGGTACCGACAAGGCGATCGCCTTCCCGATGGTCGCGCTCGCGGCCTACACCGCGCACAACCTGCCTGACGGAATGGAGCCGGGCTTGAAGGAAAGCGCCTTCTACGACCCGACCAACTTCACCTTCCCCGCCGGGGCGTACATCTGCGAGCTCGAAGTCGATCCCGGCACGGGCAAGACCACCTTCGTCAACTTCGTCGCGGCCGACGATTTCGGCCGGCTGATCAATCCGATGATCGTCGAGGGACAGGTCCATGGCGGCCTGGCCCAGGGCATTGGGCAGGCACTGCTCGAGCACGCGATCTACGATGCCAACGGCCAGCCGGTCACGGCCTCGTTCATGGATTACTCCATGCCGCGTGCCGACGATTTGCCCTCGTTCAACCTCTCCCACACCACGACGCTGTGCCCGGGCAATCCCTTGGGCATCAAGGGTTGCGGTGAGGCCGGCGCGATCGGCGCCTCCGCGGCCGTGATCAATGCGATCACGGATGCGATCGGCAAGAACAATCTGGAAATGCCCGCAACCCCTGACCGGGTGTGGCGCACGATCCACGCGGCTTAAGGGAGAGGAACGAAGATGTACCAGACCATTTATCATCGCGCGTCCTCGGTTGACGAAGCCGTCAGCCTGTTCGCCAAGAGCACCGAGGCGAAATTCCTCGCCGGCGGCCAGACGCTGCTGCCGGTCATGAAGCAGCGCCTCGCCAGCCCGTCCGACGTGATCGATCTCGGCAAGATCAAGGAGCTGCAAGGCGTCGAGCTCTTAGGCGACGTGCTGACCATCAAGGCCGGCACGACCTATTTCGACATCATGCAGAATGCCGATGTGAAGAAGGCGATCCCTGCGATTGCCTATCTCACGTCGATGCTCGGTGATCCCGCCGTACGCTATCGCGGCACGATCGGCGGCTCGATCGCCAACAACGATCCCGCCGCGGATTATCCGGCCGCGCTGCTCGCGCTCGGCGCCACCGTGAAAACCAACAAGCGGTCGATTGCGGCGGAGGATTTCTTCCAGGGTCTGTTCACCACGGCGCTGGAAGACGGCGAGATCATCACCGCCGTGTCGTTCCCGGTTCCGGCGAAGGCAGGCTACGAAAAGATGCGGCACCCGGCCTCCCGCTTCGCACTGACCGCCGTGTTCGTGGCACAGACGAAGTCGGGCGAGATTCGGGTGGCCGCCACAGGCGCTTCGGAGAGCGGCGTGATGCGGGTCCCCGCGATCGAAGCAGCGCTGAAGGCGAACTGGTCACCTTCGGCGATCGACAGCGTCAGCATTTCGGCGAGCAATTTGCTGGCCGACATCCACGGCACCGCCGAGTACCGCGCCAACTTGATCAAGGTGATGGCGCAACGCGCGGTGGCTGCGGCCGGCTGATAGCGCCTCGACGCAAATTTTCCGCGGCGCGCACTTCGGTGCGCGCCGTTTTTATTTTGGCCACGCGGCATGAAAACCGCTTGCCTCACCGGCGTGAAGGCGAGAAAAGTTAATCAGCCAATTAACTCGCCCCACAGAGAACGCCTCGGCGCTCGCCGACCATCGGCAATACGCGCCTTGGATCCGAGGAAACAAAAACGTGCTCGATCAACCAGCCCCCACCTCTTCCGTCCGCACCTCTGGCCCGCTGTCGGGCTTCCGCATCGTCGAATTCGCGGGCATCGGCCCCGGACCGTTCGCCTGCATGATGCTGGCCGACATGGGCGCCGACGTCGTCACCCTCGACCGCGTCGGCGCGAAGAAGAGCATGAAGTCGGTGGCGGGGCGCGGCCGCAAGGTGATCGAGCTCGATCTCAAGGACAAGGCGGCCATCGCGGAAGTGCTCGACCTGCTTGCAAACGCCGACGCGCTGGTCGAGGGATTTCGCCCCGGCGTGATGGAGCGGCTCGGGCTCGGCCCCGACATTGTGCTCGCGCGCAATCCAAAACTGGTCTACGGCCGCATGACCGGCTGGGGCCAGCAGGGCCCGCTCGCCAATGCCGCAGGCCACGACATCAACTACATCTCCATCACCGGCGCGCTCGCCGCGATCGGCACCAAGGAAGCGCCGGTGCCGCCCCTCAATTTGGTCGGCGATTTCGGGGGCGGCGCACTCTATCTCGTCGTCGGCGTGCTTGCGGCGCTGCTGGATGCCTCGAGGTCCGGCAAGGGCCAGGTCGTCGATGCCGCGATGTGCGACGGCGCGGCATCGCTGATGTCGTTCTTCTTCGACATGACCACGCTCGGCCGCTGGACCGAAGGCCGCAACCAGAATTTTCTCGATGGCGGCGCGCATTTCTACGGCGTCTACGAATGCGCTTGCGGCCATTTCGTCTCGATCGGCTCGATCGAGCCGCAGTTCTACGCGCTGCTGCGCGAGCATGCGGGCCTGACAGACGCCGATTTCGATGCGCAGATGGACCGCAAGGCCTGGCCCGCGCTGAAGCAGAAGTTGCAGGCGGTGTTCAAGAGCAAGACGCGTGAGGACTGGTGCAAGATCATGGAAGGCAGCGACATCTGTTTCGCGCCGGTGCTGACCATGTCGGAAGCGACCGAGCATCCGCACATGGTCGCCCGACAGGTCTTTGTCGAGCGCCACGGCGTGAAGCAGCCGGCGCCGGCGCCGCGGTTCTCGCGGACGCCGTCGGCGGTGCGCGAGCCGGAAGGGGCGGAGATCGGCGCGGTGACGAAGGCGTGGAAGGCTGAGAAATAAGGGCCGCGGTTGCGTCAAATTCCGATGTCGTCCCGGCGAAGGCCGGGACAACATCTGTTGGGATGCGACAGCCTACGCCGCATCCACCTTCAACACCCCGCGCCGGATCTGGTCTTCCTCGATCGATTCGAACAGGGCCTTGAAATTGCCCTCGCCAAAACCGTCGTCGCCCTTGCGCTGGATGAACTCGAAGAAGATCGGGCCGATCGCGTTGGCCGAGAAGATCTGCAGCAGCACCTTGGTCTGGCCGCCTTCGACGACACCCTCGCCGTCGATCAGGATGCCATTGGTCTGAAGCCGCGCAATGTCCTCGCCGTGCTTCGGCAGGCGCGCGTCGATCCGCTCGAAATAGGTCACGGGCGGCGCCGGCATGAAAGGCAGGCCGGCTTCGCGTAGGCCTTCGATGGTGCGGTAGATGTCGCGGCAGCCGCAGGCGATGTGCTGGATGCCCTCGCCGCGGTAGATATTCAGATATTCCTCGATCTGGCCGGCATCGCCGGCGTCCTCGTTGATCGGAATTCGGATCTTGCCGTCGGGGCTGGTCAGCGCGCGCGAGAACAGGCCTGACGCACGGCCCTCGATGTCGAAGAAGCGGATCTGGCGGAAGTTGAAGAGCTTCTCGTAAAAGCCGGTCCAGACGTCCATGCGGCCGCGATGGACGTTGTGGGTGAGGTGATCGAGGTAGAACAGGCCGGCGCCTACCGGCTGCGGATCGCGCGCACCCAGCCATTCGAACTCGCTGTCATAGGCCGAACCCGTGGCGCCGTAGCGATCGACGAAGTAGAGCAGGCTGCCGCCGATGCCCTTGATCGCGGGGACGTCGAGCGTCTTCTGCGCGGATGACGCGTCGGCAGGTTCGGCCCCGAGCGAAATCGCGCGGTCATAGGCCTTCTTCGCATCGACCACGCGGAACGCCATCGACGGGGCACAGGGGCCGTGTGCGGCGACAAAGTCGTAACCGTGGCTGCCGGGCTCCTCGTTGACAAGATAATTGATGTCCCCCTGGCGATAGACCGTTATCTTTTTGCTCTTGTGGCGCGCGACGGGCGCATAGCCCATCAGCTTGAACAGGGCGTGCAGCTCTTCGGGATTGGGGTGCGCATATTCGACGAACTCGAACCCGTCGGTGCCCATCGGATTGTCGGCGGTAACAGTGGCCGGCGGTGCATCGTGCGGAAACGGTCCCATGGCGCTCTCCCAAATTTGCTGCTGCCATGAACTATCCTTCACGGGGCGTGCAATGAGCGTGCAAACGGGACGCGTTTTGACTATCATATGCACGATCTGTGCATGAAATAGAAAAATTACGCATGATTTCGGTAGACGCCTTCGACCTCAGGATCCTGGGCGCGCTCCAGGACGACGGCCGCCTCACCAACCAGGAACTGGCGGACCTCGCAGGGCTCTCGGCCTCGCAATGCTCGCGCCGGCGGATGCGGCTGGAGGAGGAGAAGGTGATATCAGGCTATCACGCCGATCTCTCCAGCGAGGCGCTCGGCTTCGGCGTGATCGCCTTCATCCAGGTGACGCTGGCGACCCACTCGCCGGATAACTCGAAACGCTTCCGCACGCTGGTCAATCGAATCGACGAGATCCAGGAGGCCTATTCGCTCACCGGCGACGCCGACTATGTACTGAAAGCCGTGCTGCGCGATCTCAAGGGTCTCTCCAATCTCGTCAACGACGTGCTGATGCCGCACCAGAGTGTAGCGCATGTGCGCTCCTCGATCGTGCTCGACAGGTTGAAGGAGAGCACGCGTCTGCCGCTGAAGGAAATCAAACCCGGCTGAAATCGAGGGAAATCCGGCATTCGCGCTGCGCGCGCGATCTGCGATGATCCCGGCCGACCTGCGGAGACTCAGCCATGGCCCTCCAGCTTCGACCGAACTGCGAATATTGCGACCGCGACCTGCCGCCGAACGCGACCGATGCGCGGATCTGCTCCTATGAGTGCACGTTCTGTGCGGACTGCGTCGAGACGAAGTTGTCCAACGTCTGCCCGAACTGCGGCGGCGGTTTTGCGCCGCGCCCGATAAGGCCAACGCAGGAATGGCGACCGGGCGTGTGCACGACGAAGCAGGCGCCGTCGGACAAGCGGGTGCATTTGAAGTACAGCCAGGAGGATGTCGCCGCGCATTGCGCGAGAGTCAAAGACGTACCGGCTGAGAGGCGATAGGCTCTCTCCACGCCGTCATTGCGAGGAGCCCTTGCGACGAAGCAATCCAGAATTCTCTCCGCGGAAAGATTCTGGATTGCTTCGCTACGCTCGCAATGACGGGTTTATGGGATGGCGCCACTTACTCCGCCGCCAAAACCGTCCCCTCGACCTCGCCGAAACCGACGCGATAGCCCTCGCCCTGGCACCAGCCGCGCATGATGAGGCTGTCGCCGTCTTCCAGGAATGACCGCTTGATGCCGCCGGGCAATTCGACCGGCTCGGTGCCGTTCCAAGAGATCTCCAGAAGACTGCCGCGCTGGCTTTTCTCCGGGCCGGAGATCGTGCCGCTCCCCAGGAGATCTCCGACATTCATGGCGCAGCCGGAGGAGGCGTGGTGCATCAGTTGCTGCACCGAGGACCAGTACATGTACTTGAAGTTGGTGCGACTGATGCCGGCAGGCGCGTTGGCGCCGGCGGCGCGCAAGGAGACGTCGAGCTCGAGATCGTAGTTCTGCGGCCTGCCCTGCTTGAGATAATCGAGCGGCGCTGGCTCCTGCTCGGGCCCCTTCAGCCGGAACGGCTCCAGCGCCTCGCGCGTCACCACCCACGGGCTGATCGAGGTCGCGAACGCCTTGGCGAGGAACGGACCGAGCGGCACATATTCCCATTGCTGGATGTCGCGCGCGCTCCAATCGTTAAGCAGCACGAAACCAAAAATCATCTCCTCGGCCTGTTGCTCCGTGAGCATGCCGCCCATGGCTGAGGGCTGGCCGACCACGACACCCATCTCCAGCTCAAAATCGAGCCGCTTGCACGGGGCGAAGCTCGGCACCTCGACGTTCGGCGGCTTCAGCTGCCCGCGCGGGCGCTTCACCTTGGTGCCGGAGACCACGACGGTGGAGGCGCGCCCGTTATAGCCGATCGGCATATGGAGCCAGTTCGGCTGCAGCGCATTGTCCTTGCCGCGGAACATGACGCCGACATTGGTGGCGTGCTCTTTCGAGGAATAAAAGTCGGTGTAACCTGAGATCGTGAACGGCAGATGCAGTTTTGCATCACGCATCGGCACCAAGGCCTGCTTGCGCAGCTCCTCATTGTCGCGCAGCTCCGGATGATCGTGACGCAAAAGCTCGCTGATCCGCGCGCGCGTCTTCGTCCAGACCTTCGGTCCCAGCGCCAAGAAAGAATTGAGCGACGACGTCGAGAACACGCCAAGCGGCCCGACATCGAGGCGCGAATCCTGCTCGAGCTCCCAGAGATCAAGCACGCAATTGCCGATCGCCACGCCGACGCGCGGCGTCGGATTGGCCGCGGTCGAGAACACCCCGTAAGGCAGATTCTGGATCGAAAAATCGGAGGTGGGATCGACGTCGATGAAGGAGCGGAGGCTGGGGTCGTTGGGATGGGACACGGGATTCTCCGAACTCGAGACCGCCATGGCCGGGCTTGTCCCGGCCATCCACGATCTTTCTTCTGCGTTTCAACACGTGGATGCCCGGACATCTAGCGCGAAGACGCGCTTCGCGCTTCTGTCCGGGCATGACGACGGAGTGGGTGGCGCGGCGCTACGGCCTGCTCGGATCGAACCGCTTCGCGAGCCCCTTCCAGCAATCCGCGTAGTCGTCCTGCAACGTTGCGGCATTCGCCGCATGCGCGGTGACGCGTTGCGGGTAGCGGGTCTCGAACATGAAGGCCATGGTGCCCGTGAGCTTCACCGGCTTCAATTCGCCGTTGCTGGCGTGCTCGAAGGCGTCGCGGTCGGGACCGTGCGGCAGCATGCAATTGTGCAGCGAGATGCCACCCGGAACGAAACCCTGCGGCTTGGCGTCGTAAATCCCGTAGATCAAGCCCATGAACTCGCTCATGATGTTCATGTGATACCAGGGCGGGCGGAAAGTGTTGTCGGCGACCAGCCAGCGCTCGGGGAAGATCACGAAGTCGATATTCGCCGTGCCCGCCGTCTCCGACGGCGAGGTCAGCACGGTGAAGATCGAGGGATCGGGATGATCGAAGCCGATCGCGCCTACGGGAGAGAAGGTGCGCAGATCGTATTTGTAGGGCGCGTAATTGCCGTGCCAGGCGACCACGTCGATCGGCGAATGGGCAAGCTGGGTCTTGAACAACGAGCCGCCCCATTTCACAAAAAGCTCGGTCGGTGTGTCCTTGTCCTCGTAGTGCGCGACCGGCGTCAGGAAGTCGCGCGCATTGGCGAGGCAATTGGCGCCGATCGGCCCGCGCTCCGGCAGCGTGAAGGCGCCGCCGTAGTTTTCGCAGAGATAGCCGCGCGCCGGCCCGTTCGGAATCTCGACGCGGAATTTGACTCCGCGCGGAATTACAACGATCTCGCCGGGCTCGGCGTCGATGCGACCGAACTCGGTCACAACGCGCAGATTGCCCTGCTGCAGCACGAACATAAGCTCGCCGTCCGCATTGTAGAAGTGCTGGTCCACCATCGACTTGGTAATGAGATAGATATGCGCGGCCATGCCCGCCTGGGTGTTGACGTCTCCGGCCGTGGTCATGGTCTGCACGCCCTGAAGGAAAGTCATGTCCTCCTTCGGGATCGGCGCCGGGTCCCAGCGCAACTGCGCGATCGGCAGATCGTGTTCATGGCACGGCGCCGAACGCCACAGGCCCTCGTCGGCCCTCTCGAAACGGCCCGAATGTTTCACCGACGGGCGAATGCGATAGAGCCATGAGCGCTCATTGGTGCCGCGCGGCGCCGTGAAGGGGGAGCCGGACAACTGCTCGGCATAGAGGCCATAGGCGCAGCGCTGCGGCGAGTTGCGCCCGATCGGAAGGGCGCCCGGCAGCGCCTCGGTCTCAAAGCTGTTGCCGAAGCCGGACATGTAGCCCGGCGTGACCTGGGCCGAGCTGCGAATGACCTGATCGGGCGAGGTGTTGATGTTCATGACTATCCTCCTTGCAGGGCGGCCCACATCTCCTGGTCGCGCTTGTCGGTCCAGATCACGGGGTCGTCGATCCCCGAGGCCTCGTCGAAGGCGCGCGATACATTGAACGGTAGGCAGTGCTCGTAGATGGCGAAGCCCTTGAATTTCGGATCCATCACCTCGCGCGTCGCGGCCATCGATTCCTTCAGCGTGCGGCCCTTGGCCACCGAGATTTCAGCGGCGCCATAGAGCGATGTGACAAAGTCGCGCGTCATCGCGATGGCTTCGCGCACCGTGGCTACCCCGTTGAGCGCATCGCCGCGGCCCGGCGCGATCGCCTTGGGATTGAAGTTGCGGATCTCGTTCAGCGTCAGCGGCCATTCGCGCAAATGCGCGTCGCCGCAATAGCAGGCCGAGTGATATTCGATGAGATCGCCGGAGAACATCACCTCGGCATCGGGCACCCAGGCGACGATGTCGCCCGAGGTGTGGCCCGCGCCAAGCTGCATCAGCCGCACCTCGCGCTTGCCGAGATAGATCGACATCTCGCCTTCGAAGGTCAGCGTCGGCCAGGTCAGGCCGGGAATGCTCGAGGCGTCCTGGAACAGGCGCGGGAAGCGGCCATATTCGGAATCCCAATCCTGCTGGCCGCGCTCCTCGATCAGCCGATGGGTCTCCTGCGAAGCGACGATGCCCTGCGCCTTGTAGGCGGAGGCGCCGAGTACGCGCACGGCGTGATAATGCGACAGCACGACATATTTGATCGGCTTGTCGGTGACGGTGCGGACGCGCTCGATCACCTTGTTGGCCATCGCCGGCGTCGATTGCGCGTCGAACACCAGGCAGCCGTCGTCACCGACGATGATTGCCGTATTCGGGTCGCCCTCCGCCGTAAAGGCGTAGAGATCGGTGCCGATCTCCGAAAAGGTGATCTTCTTCTCGGAGAGATCGCCGGTGGACGCGAAGTTCTTCGCCATTAATTCGTTCCTTTGGACATTCGTTATTGCTGTTGTTGCTGCTGCTGCTGGCCATCGATCATGCGCCGCTTGGCGAGCAAAATCGCGTCCCGCAGCACCTCGATATCGCCGATATGATTGGCGAGGATCAGCACCAGCGCCGCGTCGAAATCGGCGCTTTGCTCGTCGGTGAAGCCACGATGCGCCTCGACGATGGCGCGAAAGGCGTCGTCGGGCTGCGCAAAGTTGGAGCTGGTGGAAAGCGGCATGCGAATCCTCAATTCAAGCCTTGCTCATTCAAGCCTTGGGCGCGTGACAGCGCTGCCGCGACGCCAGCGCGCGTCGGGTGGCGAAATCGCGCCGCGACATAACCGTCCGGCCTTAGTAGGTAGGCTGAGCCTGGTTCCGCATCATAGCGCTTTGCGGTGAGCCCCGCCGGATCCGCGAGCCCGTCCTCACCGCCGATGCAGATGTCCTTCACACCAACAGGCGCCTCAAACGCCGCGCCATTGCTGAACGACAGCAATGTGAAATCCGTTCCGCCCTGACTGAATGCATCCGTCAAATAGGCTTGCTCGCCAGCGCGCGTCGCAACGGGGGCATCGAGCATCGAACAGCCGGGGAGCGGTCCACCACGCCACGCATCCGCATCGGGCGACAACAGCGGCGAGTCATAGCTGCACGGCACCGAGAGCCTGCCGCCATTGACCATGCGCTTGCCGAACTCGGTCTCTTTCGCCAGCGACAGCACCGCCTTGCGCAGCCGCGCCTCCTGGCGCGTGTTCGGCGCCATGAAATCGGTCGAGCGGGTGGATTCGCGGATGTTCTCGTCGGCGGCGAGACTGCGCTCGACATGATAGCTCTCGAGCAGGCTCGCGGGCGAGGTCCCGCGCAGCACGCGGTCGAGCTTCCAGGCGAGGTTTTCGGCGTCCTCAAGTCCGGAATTGGCGCCGCGCGCGCCGAACGGCGAGACCTGGTGCGCGGAGTCTCCCGCAAAAATCACACGGCCATGGAGGAAGCGGTCCATCCGCCGGCACTGGAATTTGTAGAGCGAGATCCACTCGAACTCGAACTTGTCGTGGCCGAGCATGCGCGCGATCCGCGGCCGCACGTTCTCGGGCTTCTTCTCGGTGAGAGGATCGGCGTCGCGGCTGAGCTGGAGGTCGATGCGCCAGACATCGTCGGGCTGTCGGTGCAACAGCGCCGAACGCCCCGCATGAAACGGCGGATCGAACCAGAACCAGCGCTCGGTCGGAAATTCCGCGGTCATCTTGACGTCGGCGATCAGGAACTGATCCTCGAACACCTGGCCGGCGAAGTCGGCGCCGACCATCTGCCGCAGCGAGGAGCGCGCGCCGTCGCAAGCGATGACATATTGTGCGTGCAGGTAATAGTTGCCTTCGGGCGTCACGATGGTCAGCGCAACGGAATCGTTGCGTTGCTCCAGCGCCGTCACCTGGTTGCGCCAGCGCAGGTCGATGCCCGGGAGGTCCTGCACGCGATCGGCCAGGTAGGCTTCCGCGTAATATTGCTGGAGGTTGATGAAGGCAGGCCGCTTGTGACCGTCTTCCGGCAGCAGGTTGAACTGGTAGAGCTGGGACTCGCCGTGGAAGATGCGGCCGACGCTCCAGACCACGCCCTTCTCGACCATGCGGTCGCAGACGCCGAGCCGATCCCAATATTCCAGCGAACGTTTCGAGAAGCAGATCGCGCGCGAGCCTTCGCCGATACGATCGGCGTCATCCAGAAGGACGACGCGCTGGCCGCGCTGGGCGAGGTCGATCGCCAGCGACAGCCCGACCGGGCCAGCGCCAACGATCACGACCGGATGCTCGGCCGGGCCCTGGCCGGGACGATTCTGATCGGGGTGGCGGCGATAGCCGAACTGGGTTTTGGCCTGCTGGGTCTTGGCTTGCGCCATGCGCTAACCTCGGCTCTGGTCAGGAGAGGACCGATCTGCTAGATAGTCTCACGTGCAACCATTTTGGACCGGTGCCGGCCGGCCGTCAACTGGAATTCGGAGCGCTCTCCTTGGCGAGGACATCCAGCGACATCGCGCTGAAGACACGGGTGGACGAGGCTTTGCCCATTCCACAAATACGGCTCGACCTGTTCAAGTTCGCGCCGTTCCGGTTGAACCGGCTCGCGGCGGAGGTCAGTGCCGCGCTTTCGGTCGAATATCAGGAACGTCACGGCCTCGATATCCCGGCCTGGCGCGTGATCGCGACGCTCGGCTTCCGCAACGATGCCTGCAGCGCGCAATACGTCGCGCAATGCACCCGCACGCATAAATCCACCATCAGCCGCGCGGTGACCATGCTGCTGCACCAGGGGTTGATCGAGCGCGTCGAGAACGAAGCCGACCGCCGCGAATTCCGCCTGCGGCTGACAAAGAAGGGGCGCACGCTCTACGAGGAGCTGTTTCCGCAATTGCTGCGGCGGGAAGACGAGATCCTCGCCTGCCTCACCGCGCAGGAGCGCAAGCAATTCTCAGCGCTGCTCGGCAAGATCGAACAGAGCCTCGACCTGATCCAGACCAGCGAAGAGGCCGACGCCAAGCAGGCGTATTGATCACTTCGCAAACGACCGCGACGGCGGCAAATGCAGCGCCCAGGCATCGACCTTGTCGCTGGCGCGCGGATAGATCTCGGTCACGATCGGATCGTGGCCGGGAATGAACCGGTCGGGATGGCCGGCGAGCCGCTCGATCATCTCCCAGCCCTGCGCCATGTCGCCGATGTTGTAGACGATCGGAAAAGGGCTCCGGCGCTGGAGGTTGGCGTAATAATGCGCGGCATCGGACGCCAGCACCACCGGTCCGCGCGCGGTCTCGACCCTCACCACCTGCAAGCCGTCCGAATGGCCGCCGACGCGGTGGACGGTGACGCCGGGCGCGACCTCGCCGTCGCCGGAATAGAAATTGACGCGCTCGCCATAGACATGGCGGACCATCTGCGTGACGTGCTCGACCGAGAACGGATGTCGCAGCAGTCCGTTGCACATGCAGCGGCCCGTCGCGTAAGCCATCTCGCGCTCCTGGAGATGGAAGCGCGCGTTCGGGAAGCGGTCGAGATTGCCGGCGTGGTCGTAATGCAGATGTGTCACGATGATGTCGCGAATGCTCGATGCCGCGACACCAAAGCGCTCCAGTGCATCGACCGGATTGAGCGTCAGCTTGCGCGCCCGCGCGGTCGCTTCCTCGGCATTGAAGCCGGTATCGACCAGGATGTCGCGGCCGCCACCGCGGATCAGCCAGACGAAATAGTCGAGATCCTGCGCCGCGCTGTCATGCGGATCGGGCGCAAGGAAGTTCATATTGGGGGTGCGCGGCGACATCGTCGCATAGCGCAGTGCGTAGATTTCGTAGGCGTTTCCCATGCTCTTGATCTTGCTCTTTTTCCGGATGGACCTTCAGGGGCGATCGATGGCACCAAGCCATTGTCCGCCGCAAAGGTCAAACATCGGAGGTTGCGATGGACGCCGGTCGGCAATGTGAGACCAATCACATTGTTGTCGCCATGGCTGCCCTAACATGCAGCCGTAATGGCAACCAGAATGCATCGAGTGGAATCGTGACTGCCCGTTTATTCCCCCGCAACGTGCCCATGCGTCGCGGTCAATTGTCGCGATACCGCCGAATTTGCAAGCAGTTGACGCCTCCCTTCCCCGGTTTGATAATGCACATTGCGTAAGTTAAGGTCGCCGCGGCGCAAGCTGGTAACGGCGCCTTTTTGGCTGGACCGCGCTGATTATGAAAATTCGCTTCCTTTTACTTCTGCCCTTGCTCGTGTCGCTCATCCCGACCGCTCCGTCGCTTGCGGCCGGCGATCGCTTTGCGCTGGTCATAGGCAATGCCAAATATCCGGACGCCGACGCCCCGCTGAAGGAACCGCTGAACGACGCGCGCGACGTCGCCGACGAGCTCAAGCGCGATGGCTTTTCCGTCGAGATCAATGAGAACCTGACCGGCGACGGCATGCGCCGCGCCTTCGACAAGCTGTACGGCAAGATCAAGCCGGGGGCGGTGGCACTGGTGTTCTTCAGCGGATTCGGCATCCAGTCGGCGCGGCAGAGCTATTTGCTGCCGATCGATGCGCAGATCTGGACCGAATCCGACGTGCGCCGCGACGGCATCAGCCTCGAAACCGTGCTTGGCGAGCTCAACACCCGCGGCGCCGGCGTCAAGATCGCGCTCATCGATGCTTCCAGGCGCAACCCGTTCGAGCGCCGGTTCCGCAGCTTCTCGGCCGGCCTCACCCCTGTTATCGCGCCGAACGGAACGCTGGTGATGTATTCGGCGGCACTGGCCTCGGTGGTGTCGGATGCCGGCGGCGAGCACAGCCTGTTCGTCCAGGAACTCCTCAAGGAAATCCGCGTCCCCGACCTGATGGCCGAGGAGACGCTGAACCGCACCAAGATGGGCGTCACCCGCGCCTCGCGCGGCGAGCAGGTGCCGTGGATATCCTCTTCACTGGCCGAAGATTTCTCGTTCATTCCGAGGGCCGGCGGATCGCGTCCGACAACGACGACGCCGCCCGCGGCTCCCGCTCCGCCGCCGGTCGTCGCCAACAACCCGCCGCCGGCTCCGCCTGCGCCACCGCCACCTGTGCTGCCGAAACCGGCCGACACGACGGCTGCTCCGTCACCGAAGCCGCAGGTCGACGCCGCCTTGCCGCCTCCTCCACCGCCGGTGAAACCGGCCGATCCCGTCACCGCTCCGAGCATGGATAGCGGGCCGAGTGCGGCCGTGCTGGCGGAGGACCCCACCATCAAGGGCCTGACGGCCAAGATCGCGGCCAATCCGGACGACGTGAACGCGCTTTACCGGCGCGGCCAGGTCTATGCCAGCAAGGGCGCCTATAACCTCGCCATCAAGGATTTTGACGAGTCGCTCCGGATCAACCCGAAGGACGTCGAGGCTCTGAACAACCGCTGCTGGACCCGCACCGTGGTCGGCGACCTCCAGGGCGGGCTGAAGGATTGCAACGAGGCCCTGCGGCTGCGACCGAACTTCGTCGACGCGCTGGACAGCCGGGGGCTCGTCAATTTGAAATCGGGAGCGGCCAAGAACGCCATCGCCGATTTCGACGCGGCCCTGAGGATCAATCCGCGCCTGACTTCCTCGCTGTTCGGACGCGGGATCGCCAAGCAGCGCAACGGCTCGGCCCAGGAAGGTGCGCTCGACATCGCCAATGCCAAGGCGATGGACCCGAACATTGTTCAGGAATTCGCAAGTTACGGAGTGCGTTGATATTTTTTAAGTCGAGGCCGATGTGCCTCGAACCCTCGGCGGCCCGGCGAAGACTAATCGGACGGATGCCGCAGGCCGCCTTTGGGGGGCTTATTGCAGGGATTTTGGAACCGCGCGAGCTGGCTGCTCAGGAGGGACTTGCTATGAGATTGGCTGCAAAGGGACTTACCGCAATCCTGTCCATCATCACCGTTGGCGCCGCGCTGTCGCTGACGATCCCGCTGGCATTCGCGGGCGACGACGGCAACAGCAAGAACGTCACCGATGACGAGATCGTCCGCGCGCTGGCGCCGCCGCCGAAAAAGCCGCTGACCCGCGGCCTTTCGATCGCTCCGCAGGCCGATCCCGCACCGAGTGCGGCGGAGACCAAGCTGATCCAGTCCGTACGCGGCCGCTCGACTCGTTCGCTGTCGTCGACCGAGCGTGAAGAAATCGCGTCGGTGGCCAAGGACAAGCCGAACATCGATCTGGAAATCACGTTCGACTACAACTCGGCCAATATCAGCACCAAATCGGTTGCCTCGGTACAGGCGCTCGGCCGCGCGCTGACCAGCCCCGACCTGAAAGGCTCGACCTTCGTGGTCGCCGGCCACACCGATGCCGCCGGCGGCGAGACCTATAATCAGGAACTGTCGGAGCGCCGCGCGGATTCGATCAAGCGCTACCTGGTCGACAAGTACAGCATCTCCGCAACCGACCTCGTCACCGTCGGCTACGGCAAGAGCAAGCTGAAGGACCCGGCCCAGCCGATGGCGGAGGTCAATCGTCGCGTGCAGGTCGTCAACATGGAAAACAAGACCACCGCATCGAAGTGACCACGACGTAATCCTTTGAAGTGACAAGTCGTGATGTGGTGTAAAGTCTCGCTTCCGGAGCGCGTCCCGCAGCCTTGCGGGACGCTGCTTTATTTCAGGGAAACGCTCTCTATGGGCCGAGTGCGGATGGCCGTGAGCCAGGCCAGGACGATCCGGCGATGAATCTCTCCGAATATCTCAAGCCGGCCGGAACGGTGGTCTTCGTCGTTGCGCTCGGCGTCGGCTATTATCTGTTCGAGCACCGGCATCGCCCCGAGGCCAAGGAAACGCCGAGCGAGGCGCTGGTCATCGTGACGAAGTCGACCAATGCCTGCTTCTCCGACCTGGTCCGGGTGACCGGCTTCTTCGTGCCGCGCCGCGAAGCCGTGGTCGTCGCCGATCAGGAGGGATCCAGGGTCACCGACCTCTTCGTCACCGAAGGCACGCTGGTCACCGACAATCAGGAGCTGGCGCGCCTGACGGCCCCGCCCCAGATCCCGGGCCAGCCGCAGCGGCCCGGCCCGCAAGGTCCGGTCTCGCTGAAGGCCTCTGCGCCGGGCCTCGTCACCGAGGTCCGCACCATCGTCGGTGCGCCGGCCTCGCCGCAGGCCGGTCCGATGTTCCGCATCGCCGTCAACAACGAGATCGAGCTCGACGCGCAGGTCCCGGCGGTGCACATGCCCAAGCTCAGCGCCGGCGCGACCGTGCGCATCAGCCGCGACGACTCGCCCGATTTGATCGGGCGAGTCAGGCTGGTGGCGCCCGAAATCGATCGCACCACCCAGCTCGGGCGCGTTCGCATCAGCGTCACCAACAATCCCTCGCTGAAGGTCGGCGTGTTCGCCCGCGCCTCGATCGATGCCAAGCGAAGCTGCGGCGTCGCGGTTCCCAAGACCGCGATCGACCATCTCACCGTGCAGGTCGTCAAAGGCAACATCGTCGAGACGCGCAAGGTACGGGTCGGACTGTCGTCCGACAGCGCCACGGAAATCCTGCAAGGCCTCGACGTCGGCGAAATCGTCGTGGCCGACGCCGGCTCTTCGCTGCATGACGGCGACCAGATCAAGACCATGTTCGCCGATGAACTCGATCGCACGCGGGTACGCTGATGGCTCTCAATATCTCGGCATGGTCGATCCGCAATCCGCTGCCGTCGGTGGTCTTTTCCGTCATCCTCCTGATCCTCGGCTGGGTGTCCTTCACCAAGCTCGCGGTGACACGGCTGCCCTCCGCCGACATCCCCGTGATCTCGGTCGCGGTATCGCAGTTTGGCGCCGCACCCGCCGAGCTTGAATCCCAGGTCACCAAGACCGTTGAAGACGCCGTCTCCGGTGTCGAAGGCGTCAGGCACATCACCTCGCAGATCACCGACGGCCTGTCGGTGACGACCATCCAGTTCGCGCTGGAGACCAACACCGACCGCGCGCTCAACGACGTCAAGGACGCGGTGACGCGCGTGCGCTCCAACCTGCCGCAGAACGTCACCGAACCGCTGATCCAGCGCGTGGACGTCATCGGCCTGCCGATCGTCACCTACGCCGCGATCTCGCCCGGCAAGACGCCGGAACAGCTCTCCTATTTCGTCGACGACGTGGTCAAGCGCGCGCTGCAGGGCGTGCGCGGCGTCGCCCAGGTCGAGCGCATCGGCGGTGTCGAGCGCGAGATCCTGGTCTCGCTCGATCCCGACCGCCTGCAGTCGATGGGGCTGACGGCCGTCAATGTCAGCCAAAGCCTGCGCGGCACCAATGTCGACGTCGCCGGCGGCCGCGCCGAGATCGGCAAGAACGACCAGGCGATCCGCACCCTCGCCGGCGCCAAGACGCTGAGCGACCTCG
This sequence comes from Bradyrhizobium sp. 132, assembly GCF_023074185.1. Lineage (GTDB taxonomy): Bacteria > Pseudomonadota > Alphaproteobacteria > Rhizobiales > Xanthobacteraceae > Bradyrhizobium. Next base: position 57,917 of record NZ_JADPKY010000090.1, read on the forward strand.
CAGGCACCATGATTCCGCTGTTCGGCGGCGGCGAGGTCCGGCTCGACGATCTCGGCACCGTGACCGACACCATCGCCGACCGCCGCACCTTCGCCCGCTTCAACGGCGAGCCGATCGTTGCGCTTGGCATCAAGCGCTCCAAGGGTGCCAGCGACGTGAAGGTGGCCGAGGCCGTGCAGAAGCGCATCGACTCGCTCAAGGCCACCTATCCCGACGTCGACCTGAAGGTGATCGACACCTCGGTCGAATATACCAACGGCAATTACCACGCGGCGATCTCGACCCTGTTCGAAGGCGCCATCCTCGCCGTCGTCATCGTGCTGTTGTTCCTGCGCGACCTGCGCGCCACCGTCATCGCCGCGATCTCGCTGCCGTTGTCGATCTTCCCGGCGTTCTGGGCGATGGACCTGCTCGGCTTCTCGCTGAACCTCGTCAGCTTCCTCGCCATCACGCTGTCGACAGGTATTCTGGTCGACGACGCCATCGTCGAGATCGAGAACATCGTCAGGCACATGAACATGGGCAAGTCGCCCTATCGTGCCGCCCTCGAAGCCGCGGACGAGATCGGCCTCGCGGTGATCGCGATCTCACTGACGATCATCGCGATCTTCGCACCCGCAAGTTTCATGTCGGGCATCGCCGGACAGTTCTTCAAGCAGTTCGGCATCACCGTCTCGGTGCAGGTGTTCTTCTCGCTGCTCGCGGCGCGCTTCGTCACGCCGGTGCTCGCCGCCTACTTCCTCAAACACGGCAATCACCAAGAGCCGCCGCCCGGCCGCGTGCTGCGGTCCTATCACAGGATCGTGGCCTGGTCGGTGAAGCACTATTTCATCACGGTGCTGGTCGGCTTCGGCGTCTTCGCCGCCTCGATCTGGAGCATCACGCTGCTGCCGCAGGGTTTTCTGCCGGCGCAGGACAGCTCGCGCTCACTGGTTGCCCTCGAGCTGCCGCCGGGCACCCAGCTCGCCTACACCGAAAAAGTCACCGAAGACATCGTCGCGCGGCTGCGCAAGCGACCTGAGGTGAAGAGCATCTTCGTCGACGGCGGGCGCGTTCCACCGGGCACCCAGGAAGTCCGGCGCGCCGCTTTGATCATCAACTACACGCCCAAGGACAGCCGCGACATCACCCAGCGCGAGCTTGAATTCTCGATCAGCCAGGAGCTGGAGAACATTCCAGACATCCGCTTCTGGTTCCTCGACGAGAACGGCCTGCGCGCCATCTCGCTGGTCGTGACCGGCGCGGACGCCAACATCGTCAACAACGTCGCCAGCGAGCTCGCGACGCAGATGAAGCGGATTCCGACCATCTCCAACGTGATCTCGGAAACCACGCTGGAGCGGCCCGAGCTGCGCGTCGAACCGCGCGCCGATCTCGCCGCGCGGCTCGGCGTCTCGACCGAAAGCCTGTCGCAGACCATCCGCGTCGCCACCATCGGCGACGTCGGACCCGCGCTCGCCAAATTTGACGTCGGCGATCGTCTGGTGCCGATCCGCGTGCAGCTCGAGGATGCCGCGCGCGGCAATCTCAAGACGCTCGAGCAGCTCCGCGTGCCGCTCGGCGAGCATGGCGAGAAGGGCGGCGTGCCGCTTTCGGTCATCGCCGACGTCAAGCTCGACCAGGGTCCGACCAGCATCAACCGCTATGATCGCGAGCGGCAAGCAACTGTCGCGGCCGATCTCGTCGGCTCCGCCGCGCTCGGCGACGCCACCAAGAAGATCTACGACCTGCCGGTCATGAAGAGCCGCCCGAAGGGCGTGAAGGTCTCACCCTCCGGCGATGCCGAAAGCCTGAATGAACTGTCCGAAGGCTTTGCCACCGCGATCACTGCGGGTCTGATGATGGTCTACGCCGTGCTGGTGCTGCTGTTCGGCACCTTCCTGCAGCCGATCACCATTCTGTTCTCGCTGCCGCTCTCGATCGGCGGCGCGATCGCGGCCCTGCTGATCACCGGCAAGCAGCTCACGACACCGGTGTGGATCGGCATCCTGATGCTGATGGGCATCGTCACCAAGAACGCGATCATGCTGGTGGAATTCGCCATCGAGTCCATTCGCGCCGGCACACCGCGTGAAGAAGCCATGATCGACGCAGGCATGAAACGCGCACGCCCGATCGTGATGACCACGATCGCGATGGCCGCCGGCATGATGCCAAGCGCGCTTGCGGTCGGCGCCGGCGGCGAGTTCCGCTCGCCAATGGCGCTCGCGGTGATCGGCGGCCTGATCTTCTCGACCATCCTGTCGCTGGTGTTCGTGCCCGCAATGTTCATGGTGATGGACGATCTCGGCGCCCTGATCTGGCGCTTCGGCAAGCGGCTGGTCGTGCACAGCGAGGATGCGGAGGACGCCGGTCATCACGGCGCTGCGCCGGCAGAGGCAGCGCCGGTGCCGAAGGGCATCGCGCACCCCGCAGCGGAGTAGATTCCGAAAAGGCGGGTCAGAGGCGCGCGCTGGCACAAGTCGGTCGCGCGCGTTAGCTTACGACATGGCTTTTGTGCGTATCACGATGGACCCAGCCTGCTGCACCGGCAAAGCCTGCATTCGCGGGCTGCGGTTTCCAGTCGCACGATTGCTCGGCCTGCTGGCAGTCGGCGAGACGCGCGAATCCATCCTCAATGACTACCCGTATCTGGAGCGTGAGGATATTGATGAGGCGTTGCGATACGCGGCCTCCCTCGCAGAGGACACAGTCGCCGATCTCCCTCGTACCTTCCAAGCGAAGTGAAGTCGCTCGACTTACTCGTTCCGCGCGATCGCCGTCAGCTTGGTCATGTTCCTCAGCAGGATGCGGCCGCGCTGGAGATCGAGGATCGCTTCCTTGCGCCAGGCCTGAAGCTGGCGGTTGACGCTCTCGCGCGCGGCACCTACGAAGACGCCGAGCTGCTCCTGCGAGATGTGCACCTCCGAGCCGAAATCGGCGGCGAGCGCGCAGAGGCGCCGCGCGAGGCGAACCGGCAGCGGCTGGAGCATGGACTCTTCCATGCGCTCGCTCTGCCAGCGGATGCGCTGGCACAGCAGCGCGATGATCTTGATCCCGACCTTCGGCTCGCGTTCGAGGAAAGCGAGAAAGTCTTCGCGCCGCAGCACGAACAGCTCGCTGGCTTCGCCCGCGGTCGCATCGGCGGTGCGGCTCTGGCCGTCCAGCACCGCGACCTCGCCGAACAGGTCACCCGGCCCCATGAAGTTCAGCGTCAGCCGGCTGCCGTCGGAGGAGCCGGTCTCGATACGGACCTGGCCTCGACGTACGCCGAACAGCGCGTCGCCGCCATCGCCCTTCTGGAATAGCACCTCGCCGTTCCCCAGATGCTGGGTGTGGCAGAGATTCGACAGCCGCTGGAGCTCGTCTGCGCCGAGATCGGCAAACATCGCGTTCATTTTCAGGATGACCGCAAATTCGGCCTGCTTGCTCATTTCAATGTCCTTGTGAATTTCCGTGGCCAGTGTCCCTGGCCCGTTTCCTTGGCAAATCGCTTGGAACCATCAACATCAGGGTCGCGTAAAACCGCGCCCGGGAAGTGTGTCATAAGTCACATAACTTTGCAGCACCCCAAGACTATTTTTACGCGCTTGGAGCCGCTTCCCGTCCCGGGATAAACTCAGGCGCAAAGGACGGGTGCAAATGACGGTCATCTGCCGGATTCGACGCCGATTGTCCGTCGCTGGAAAGCCGATATGAGAGCAGTGAAATTCGCCGGCGCTGCGGTGGCCGCCGTCATCATCGTGATCGCACTCCTGCTGGTGGTCGGGATCCCCTCGGGCTTCCTGACCTCGACGATTGCCTCGCGGGTGGAGAGCGCGACCGGCTATCGCCTGTCGATCGACGGCACCACCAGGATCAGCCTGTGGCCGACGCTGAACGTGACGCTGAACGACCTCACGCTTGCCGACCCCAAGGACCGCAGCGGCATCACGCGCCTGACCATCGACAGCGTGCAGGCCGACATGTCGCTTTCGAGCGTGTGGTCGGGCCGCCCGAAGATCAGCGAGCTCGTCGTCACCCATCCCGTGCTCTACCAGCCGCTGCTGCGTGAGCGCCTGCCGAATGCCGGCGGCGCGTCGAAGCCGATCGCGCTCGATACCGATGGCGCCACCATCGACCGCGTCAAAGTCACCGATGGCGAGATCGCATTCGCGCGCGTGCGCGACCGCGTCGAGAGCCGCATCAGCGCCGTCAATGCCGATGCGATCGTCGATCGCGACCGCAAGATCAACATCACCGGCACCGCGCGGGTCGGCGAGCACCCGACCAAGTTCGACATCAAGGCGACGACGCCGGCGCCGCCCGCCGACCGGCCGACCATTCCGGTGGATTTCGCCATCGACATGCCCGACGTGCTGAAGTCCCAGCTCGCAGGTCACGCCGAGATGCGGCTCAACGGCGATGTCGTGATGATCAACGGCGTGAACGGCACGCTCGGCGATGGCGCCTTCAACGGCTGGGCCTCGGTCGATATCGCGAGCAAGCCTCTGGTCAAGGTCGATCTCGACTTCCAGCGGCTCGCGATCCCGCTGGCGAAATCGCCGGAAGGCGCGTCCGGACAGCCCTGGAGCGATGCGCCGATCGACGTGTCCGGGCTCAATTATGTCGATGCGCAAATCAGGATCTCGGCGCACGAGGCCGTCATCGGCGATGCGCGCCTCGCGCCGCTGGCGATCGATGCAAAGCTCGCCGGCGGCGTACTGAAGGCCGGCACCGCCAATCTCGGCGCCTATGGCGGCGAGGTCTCGGGCGAAGTGATCCTAGATGCGACCAGCGGCGCGCCGAGCTTCGCCATGCATTCCGACCTCACCGGCGTGCGCGCGCTGCCGCTGCTCCAGGGCCTTGCCGAATTCGACCGGATCGACGGCAAGCTGCAGGCCAAGCTCGCGCTGCGCAGCGCCGGCACCAGCCAACGCGCCTTGATGGCGAACATGCAGGGCACCGCCTTCGTCACTTTCCAGGACGGCGCCATCCGGGGCATCAACATCGCGCAGATGATCCGCTCGCTGACGTCGGGCACGCTGTCCGGCTGGCAGGACAACCAGAACAACAGCCAGGAGCAGAGCACCGATCTGTCACAGCTCTCGGCGTCCTTCCGCATCGACAAGGGTCAGGCGGTGACGACCGATCTCAATCTGATCGGGCCACTGGTGCGACTCACCGGCGCCGGCACCATCGCGCTCGACACCAAAATGATGGGTTTTCGCGTCGAGCCGAAGCTGGTGATGACGACCGAAGGCCAGGGTCGCGCCTCCGAGCCGGTCGGCTTCGGCATCCCCGTGATGATCCAGGGCAGCTGGTCGCAGCCGCGTATCTATCCTGACATGAGCGGCATGCTGGACAATCCGGACGCCGCCTATGCCAAGCTGCGCGAGATGGGCAAGGGCCTGTTCGGCCCCGACGGCGCCGGGCTCGACAATATTTTGGGCAGCCTTGGTCTCGGCGGCACGACCGCGCCGGGTGGCGGCAATGCAGCCGGCAATGCCAATCCGCAAACCCAGCAGCCGGGACAGAACAATCCGCTCGGCGGCCCCTTGGGCGAGGCGATCGGCAATCTGATCCAGCAGGGACTTTCCAGCGGTGCGGCAACCGGCACGGGCAACGGAACGGCCACCGGCCGCAGCCGCAGCCTGCCAGCAACGCCATCGACACCGGCGCCTCAGGCCTCCCCCGCGCCCCCCGCCCAGGAGGACCCGCCGACGGCACCGCAGGACAGCCAGCCGATGAACGACGTGCTGCGGCAGCTCTTCAATCGATGATGGGCGGACCAACGCTCTGGACTCCACGCCAATCCCTTACCTCGGCCTTGTCTCACCCTGCTTCATCCGAACGGATGAGACTGCGACAATTCACCACCCGTCCGGCCCAAACCGGCGTCCCCAGCGGGTAACCAGGCCTGCCGGTCCACCGGTCGTCCGGTCCAAATTATGCTAGCAAATTATGCTAGAAGGACCGCTGGGCCCGTACAGGCCGTAGCGCCGGCGTCGATGGCGGCGCGAGAGGATCGGGATGGCGGGAGCGAACGAGAAGACACGGTTTCTGCGCGAGGGCCTGTTCGCCAAATACGTCGTCTCTCTCGTCGGCCTCGTCGTGTTCGTGCTCGCCGTCAACGGGGCGATGGAGAGCTGGATCTCCTACCGCGCCACCAAGACACAGCTGACTGACGGTCTCGAAGACAAGGCGCAGGCTGCCGCGCGGCGGATCGAGCAGTCGATCTCCGAGCTCGAGCGCCAGATCAGCTGGGTGACGCGGGCGAGCCAGGACACGATCGAGAAGCGCCGCGCCGACTACGCCCAGCTGCTGCACCAGGTCTCGGTCGTCAACCAGCTGTTCCAGCTCAACGGCGAGGGCCGCGAGGTGCTGCGCGTCTCGCGCCAGTCGACCACGACCGGCAGCAATGCCGACCTCTCCCGCGACATGCGCTTCACCGACACGGTCGCCCGCGGCGTCAGCTACGCGCCGGCGTGGTTCTCCGACCGGACGCCGTTCATGTCGATCTCGGTGGCGCATTCCGGTTTCAACGCCGGCGTCACTGTGGCCGAGCTCGACCTCAGCTTTCTCTCCGAGTACCTCACCGACGCCCAGGTCGGCAAGGCGGCCTTCGCCTATGTGGTCGATCCGCGCGGCCGCGTGCTGGCGACGTCGTCGAAGGGGCCGGACGTCGGCAAGGATTTGTCGAAGCTGCCGCAGGTGGCGGCCGCGGTCGCACCAGGCCACGAGCCCGACAATTCGGGCACCGACTTCAACGGCCATGCGGTGATGAGCGCCGCGAGCACCGTGCCGAAGCTCGGCTGGAGCGTGATGTTCGAGCAACCGACCACGCAGGCCCTGATGCCGATCCGCGACCAGCTGGTGCGTATCGCGCTGCTGATCGGCATGGGCCTGCTGATCGCGATCCTCGCCGGCACGCTGCTCGCCCGCCGCATGATCATTCCGATCACGGCGCTGCGCGACGGCGCGCACAAGCTCGGCGAGGGCGATTTCAGCCATCGCATCGACGTGCACACCTCCGACGAGCTGGAAGATCTCGCCGGCCAGTTCAACCGCATGGCCGGCCAGCTCCAGGAGACCTATTCGGACCTGGAGACCAAGGTCGAGGAGCGCACCCGCGATCTCGCGCAGTCGATCAACGAGCTCAAGGTGCTGGAAGAGGTCGGCCGCGCGGTCGCCGCCTCGCTCGATCTCAATGCCGTTCTGCCGACGATCGCCGCGCGCGCGATCGAGATCACCCATGCCGACGCGGTGCTGATCTACGGCTATGACGCGCAGGCGCGCCGCTTCAATCTGGTCGAGGCCAACGGCATCGACAAATCCGCCGATGGCGCCCATGTCACCATCGACGAAGGCCAGGACATCCTGAGCGATGCGGCCGGGAGCGGCGAACCGATCGCGATCGCCGATCTCGACCAGGCCGCCGGGCAGCCGCTGCGCGACGTCGCGATCGATGCCGGCTTCCACTCGGTGCTGGTGGTGCCGCTAGTGGACCAGCAGGGCACGCTCGGCTCGCTGGTGGTGCTGCGCCGCGCCAGCGGCGAGTTCGCCGCCAGCATCATCGGCCTGATGCGCACCTTCGCCAACCAGGCGGTGCTCGCGATGCGCAACGCGCGGCTGTTCACCGAGGTCGACCACAAGGGCCGCGAGCTCGCCGCTGCGCACGAGACCGTGCAGCAGCAGGCGGCAAAGCTCCAGGAGCAGACCGAGCAGCTGCGCAACTGGAACCGCTCGCTGGAGGAGCGCGTCGAGAAACAACTCGGCGAGATCGGCCGCATCAAGCGGCTCGAACGTTTCCTCGCCCCGCAAGTGGCGCAGCTGATCGCGTCCTCCGACGGCCACGACGCGCTGCTCGACAGCCACCGCCGCGAAGTCACCGTCGTGTTCTGCGATTTGCGCGGCTTCACATCATTCACGGAGGCGACCGAGCCGGAAGAGGCGATGAACGTGCTGCGCGAATATCACGCGGCACTCGGCGAGCTGATCCACCGCTACGAAGGAACGCTCGACCGCTTTGCCGGCGACGGCGTGATGATCCTGTTCAATGCGCCGATTCAATTCGCCGACCACACCAAGCGCGCGGTCAAGATGGCGGTGGAGATGCGCGACGTGATTGGCCAATTGACCGAGAAATGGAAGAACCGCGGCCACTCGCTCGGCTTCGGCGTCGGCGTCGCCATGGGCTACGCCACGCTCGGCCAGATCGGCTTCGAGCAGCGGCTCGAATATGCCGCGATCGGCAGCGTCACCAACCTCTCCTCCCGCCTCTGCGACGAAGCCAAGGCCGGCCAGGTCGTCGTCAGCCGGCGGGTCTACGGCATGGTCGAGCCCTGGGTCGAAGCCCGCGCGCTCGACGATCTCGTGCTCAAGGGCTTCAATCACCCCGTGCTCGCGATGGAGATTCTGTCGTGGCGCGAGGAGGTGGAGAACGTGGTGGATGCGGCGGCCGCAAGGCGGCGGATGTGAGTTTGCTTTGAACGACAGCTGAACTTGTAAGAAATTCTTACAAGTTGCCGCCGTCCCTCCAAACAAAAAGTGCGAAAACAACCCCATGCACAGTAGACGGCCGCTGCGAGATCAATGACTTACGCGGCTGCCGATGTTGGGGGCCGGCAGTTTGACACGTCGGGCAAAACACCGGCAGGATGGCATCATCCCCACGAACCACATCCCTCCTTCTCGCGACTAACGATCGCCTCAGCGACGGGGCGAAAATTCGGCGAGATGGTGCAGGCGCACCCCTCGCATCTGCGCCTCTCGCGCATGACTGTCATCCTTGATTACGAATATGCGGCGCTGCTGCTGACGAAGCATGAATACGAGGGTACGTTCGCGACGCCGCCCGCGCCGCTTCCGCTTGCGACGGCCGACCGGCCGCGCTGGCTCGATGTCGGCGGCGCCAGCGCTTTCTTCGAGGTTGCCGCGCCTTACGCGAAGAAGATGTTCGCGAGCCCTCCGCGCGCCGATCTGACCGAGACCCGCGCGATCGCGTTGCAGCCGCGTGCGAGCGATCCCAATGCCGGCAAGAGCCCGCAGGACGAGCACACGCGCCAAAATCCGCCGAGCGGCTATCAGATCTACTATTATTATGTCGGCGGCGTGCGGAGCCGCGACAATTTCCGCCTGCACGATTGGGGCAAGGAGCACGCCCACAATCATCTCGGCGGCACCATGCGGCCCTGCCAGGCGGTGCCGGAGATGAGCCCGTTCTACGTCGAGTTCGAGGAATATTTCGGCGGTTACAATTTTGCCGGCGGCAACGCGCAGCTCGACTTCAAGGACATAAAGTTCGACTGGGCGTGCGGGTGATCACACCCCGCGCTTCGGCCCGATCGCCTCGAAGCTGGCCTTCTGCTCGTCGCTTAGATCAGCCTCGAAATCATCGAGCGCGTCAGTGACGTCGTTCACCGCCTGCAGCATCGTCTCCAGCCGCGCCTTGGCAGTGGCAAGGCGGGCCTGCGGGGTCGGTGCTGCTTTTGACGGACAGGCGCTCAACGTCTCCATGGTGCGCAGCGTGGTGTCCTGAAGTACGTCGAGACGCGCGCGGGCGATGTCGTCGAGTTTGAGCGTGGACGCGATGTCGGCCGCGGGCCATTGCTGCTGCACGAGCTGCTCGTATTGGCGCTGCACTTTCTCATCGTAGCGGGGATCGCTGTCCGCCTGGCAGGCCGATGCCGCCTGGGGATTCTTTTGCTGGATCGACGCAAGCGCGGCGCTGCGGTCCTTGGCCAGCGCATCGAGCTTTGTCTTCTGGTCGTCGTTGAGGAGATCGACGAATTTTATCAGCGCAGGTGCAACCGCGTCCGTTGCCTTAATCATGGCCGCGAGGCGCTCGCGCATCAGACCGAGCCGCTCCATGGCCGTCGCAGGGACCTGCGTTGGGCAGGCGGCGCGGATCGTGTCGCGCGCCGCCTGCCAGGCGGTGGCGAGTTCGTCGAGCGCTGTGCGCTGCAATTCGTTCGGCTGCACGGCAGCGGCGATGCGGTCGACCGGCAGGCCGCCGGTGTCGCTGGCATCGCAGACAGTCTCGGCGGTCGGCACTCTCCGTCCGCGCCTGCCTTGCGGCGCGGCGTAGGCGGCAAGCTCGGTTACCGCATAGGGCGAAAAGATCGCGGCATAGATGTCGCCATAGCCATAGAGCGAGAGGCTGGTCGCATCGCCGAGGATGATTGCGGTGGTGAGGTCGTCATGCGCGAACGGCCAGAACACCGGGCCAGCCCAGCCGTAGCTGCCATCGGGGTGACGCCACCAGCCTTGCGGGCGCTTGCCGCCGTGCCAGCCCGACAGGGCAGCTTGCGCCGTGAGCGCCGCACGCATGATGTAGGGATTGGCAGGCTGCCCTCGCTCAACACCACGAGGATCTTGTGACCGCAGCGCTGCGGAGCGGTTGCGGCCGCCTCGCACCGCCATGCGCGCGTGGCGCAGGCGCGACAGGCCGATCACGTGGCCGACGGCGAAGCGCGCGACACCGAGCGGGCCGCCGCGCAATCCGAACTGCGCCTCGGCGCGATTTGGCAACAGCACCGCCAGCATCACGAGGGTTGCGCCCGTTAGCGCCAGCCCCAGCCTGGGGCCCATGCGTGATCTCGACATGGCCACTGACCTGTCCACCCTGGCCCTCCTCCGGCGCCGAGCGCGCATCGCGTCGCATCACGTTGACGCGCGGGGGAACCAAATGTTCCGGAAGCACACAGGGCAAAGCGTCGCAACGCGCATCGGCAGTGGCGAAGCGGTGTCACTCCGTCTTCTGCGGCACCACGAAGGTCTGGCCGGGATAGATCAAATTGGGGTTGTGAATCTTGGCGCGGTTGGCGTTGTAGATCACGGCAAAGCGGGCGCCGTCGCCATAAGCGAGCCGGCTGAGCGCCCAAAGGCTGTCGCCGCGGGAGATCACCCGGTTGCCGCCTGCTTCCGCCGGTGCACCACCGACGACGTCCGCCGGCGAGGCCGATGCAACGGTCGTGGCCGCAGGAGTCCGCGCCATGACCCCTGACACGCCCCTGGGTTTCAGTGCGCCCATCAATCTCGGCCGGGCCGCGGGCCTGTCCGATACCGATGCCACGACATCCGACTTGTCATCAGATTTCTCGGCCTTTGCCTCCTGCTTCGTATCTTGCCTCGCGGCCGGCACAGGGCGCGCGGGCGGCGGCGCGGCTTCGGCGATCGTCACCGGCATGCTGCGGCCGGATTGCGTGACGGTGCCGTCAGGCGATTTCGCCCGCAGGGTCAACTCATAGGAACCGGCAGGAAGCTGCGGCGGCGTCATCACGAATTGGCCCGATGCATCCGCCACCACCGTGTCGAGCGGCTTGCCGTCGCGCAGCAGCTCGACCTTGGCGCCCGGCGTCGCCTGGCCCGCGATCACTCCCGCCTCGCCGTGATCGTCGACGCGCGCGACGTCGAAACGGGGGCCGGTATCCGCAACCGCCGGCGGCGGCTTGACCGGCGCAAGATCGGCAAGCGCGGCGGTGACCTGCTTCTGGGTTTCGGCCAGCGCACCCGCCTTCGGCTCGGGGGCCGGCGCCGGAGACGCAGCTGGCGACGGCGGCGCGACGGCGGCGAGCTTTGGCTCTTCCGGCTTGAGTTCCGGCTTGGGTTCGACCTGTTCGACCTTGGCCTCCGGCCTGGCGGCGACCACGGTGTCGGTCTTCGCCCAGTTCGGCAGCAGGCGGCGCAGCTCGGTGGGGCCGATCACCAGCACGGTGCCGCCCACAGCGAGCAGACAGAATGCAATGAAGGCCTTGGATGCGATCGTCATCAGAAACGAACCTTGATCAGAAACGAAGCTTGCAAATCAGCCGGGAACAGCAAATTGCGCCGTTTTGGCCGCGGCAGCAAGACGGTCGATAGGATGATGAGCCAACGCGCCAGGGATGAACCGGCGCCACCCCGCCGGCGTCAAATGCTCGACCGCATCGCGGCACCCGCCTGAATCCGTTCCGATTCATATTTTCCTAACCCTCGCTGGTAACCGGCTCTTGTCGGTTTTGCTGCATCTTGCATCCCACGGGAGGGCTACATGGGCACATCGATCAGGTGGACCGCGCGCATGCGCGGGTTGCTGCGCCGTTGGCGCGGCGCGCCACTGACTTGGCTAATCGTCGGCGGTTTCGTGCTGATGGCTGCAATGGCCATCGGCACCGCCCTAACGGTCGACCGCTTCCGGCAGAATGCGATCGAGAGCGGCCGCGACAGCCTGGAAAACTCAGTCCGGCTGCTCGCCCGTCATTTCGACCGCGAGTTCGAGGACTTCGCGGTGCTCCAGAAGAGCGTCATCGCGGAACTCGAAAGCCGTAGCATCGAATCCGCTGATGTCTTCCGCAGCCAGATGGCAACACTCGCGATGCACGAGGTGCTGCGCGCAAAGACAAGTGGTTGGTCCGATGTCGCCGGCGCCAATGTGTTCGATTCCAACGGCGTTCTGATCAACTCGTCGCGGCGCTGGCCGGTCGCCAACATCTCGGTCGGTGACCGCGGCTATTTCAACCGGCTCAAGAACGACGCGTCCGCGCAGGAAGAGATCGAAGTCGTGCCCGGACGGTTCGGCGGTGGCGCCGCGATCGTGTTCGCGCGCCGCGTCTCCGGTCCGCACGGCGAGTTCTACGGCATGGTCTCGCGTGCGATCACGCCCGACCAGCTCGAATCTTTCTTCGCCTCGAGCGGGCTCGGCGAGGAATCCTCGATCGCGATGCATCATCAGAACGGCCAGCTGCTCGCGCGCGTTCCGCATGCCGACGCGATGATCGGCCAGAATTTCCGCAACGGAACGCCCGAGCAGATGGCGGTGTTCGAGCGCACCTTCGTCACCACGCAGCTCGCAAGCCCGATGGACGGCAAGGACCGCATCGTCGCCTCGCGCATGCTGACCGGCGAGCCGCTGGTCGTGGTCGCGACCAAGTCGCTCGACGCGACGCTGGCGACCTGGCGCACGCAAACCAAATTCTTCGTCACCGTCGCCGTGCTGTCGATCGGCCTGCTCGTGCTCACGCTTTATCTGATCTTCCGCCAGGTGACGCGCCGGCTCTCGGTGGAGAAGCAGCGGCTCGACACCGCGATGAACACCATGACGCAGGGCCTCCTGATGTTCGATCAGGACGAACGGCTGATCGTCTGCAATCGGCGCTACATCGAGATGTACGGCCTGTCGGCCGAAATCGTGAAGCCCGGCGCTCATTTCCGCGAAGTGATCCAGCATCGCCACGACACCGGCTCGTTCCACGGCGACGTCGATTCCTATTGCGACGGCATCTTGAGCAATGCCGGGCAGACGCAGAGCGCGATCGTCGAGACCGCGGAGGGCCGCCTGATCGAGATCAAGAACCAGCCCGGCGCCGCCGGCGGCTGGCTCGCGACCCATGACGACGTCACCGATCGCATCCGCGCCGACGAGCGCATCGCGCACATGGCGCATTACGACGCGCTGACCGACCTGCCTAACCGCGTGCTGATGCGCGGCCATCTGGAGCGCCGCGTCGCAGAACTCAGCCAGGGCAAGCCGTTCGCGATCCTCTATATCGACGTCGACGAGTTCAAGGGCGTCAACGATTCGCTCGGACACGAGGTCGGCGACGAGCTGCTGCGCCAGGTCGCGAACCGGCTGCGCGCCTGCGTCAGCGGCAACGACATGGTCGCACGGTTGGGCGGCGACGAATTCGCCATCGTCAAGGCCGGCACCAACGATCAGGCCGAGCTGACGGCACTCGCCGAACAGATCCTGAAGGCGCTGCGCGCGCCCGTGAACTGCAACGGCCAGGAAATCCCGACCGATGCCAGCATCGGCATCGCGATCGCCCCCGACCACGGCGACACTCTCGAGGATCTGCTCAAGCGCGCCGATCTCGCGATGTATGCGGCAAAATCCGAGGGCCGTCGAACCTTCCGTGTCTTCGCGCCCGAATACGACGCCAAGGCAGGGCAGCGCCGTCAGCTCGAGCTCGATTTGCGCCAGGCGCTCGCCCGCGGCGAGTTCGAGGTGCATTACCAGCCGCTGGTCGACCTTGCGGCCAACGTCGTCAACGGCTGCGAAGCGCTGCTGCGCTGGTGCCATCCCGAGCGCGGCATGATTTCGCCTGCGGACTTCATTCCGGTCGCCGAAGAGACCGGACTGATCGGCGAGATCGGCGAATGGGTGCTGAGGCAGGCCTGCACGGAGGCCGCGTCCTGGCCCGGCGACATCCATATCGCGGTGAACGTTTCACCGGTACAGTTCCGCTCCAGGACGCTGGCGCTCAAGGTCGCAGCTGCGCTGGCGGAGTCAGGGCTGGCGCCCGGACGGCTCGAGCTCGAGATCACCGAGACCGTGCTGATCCGCGACGATGCGGAGGCGCTGACGATCCTGCAGCAGCTGCGCGAGCTCGGCGTGCGCATCGCCCTCGACGATTTCGGCACCGGCTATTCCTCGCTGAGCTATCTGCATCGTTTCCCGTTCGACAAGATCAAGATCGACCGCAGCTTCATCAGCGACATCGGCCAGTCCGAAGACTCGTCGCCGATCGTGCAGGCCGTGGTGCACATGGCCGCCGCCCGTCACATGGCGACGACCGCGGAAGGCGTCGAGACCGAGGCCCAGCGCGAGGTGCTGCGAAAGCTCGGATGCAGCCAGATGCAGGGCTGGCTGTTCAGCCCGGCCGTGCCGGCGGCGAAGTTGAGGCAGCTGTTGTCGGCGCAGGCGGTGGCGGCCTAGCTGCGCACCGGCAACCGTACCCCCCATCAGGGGGATTTGTCGCAAAATCGGACAACGCTTGTTCGCTTCGAAATGCGGTGTTCCTGCGCCACAAACGGGTCCAATCGTCACGGCCGCGTGACGGCCGGCCGCACCTGTTGCCATACCCCCGCCCGCCCGCCGTGCGTTCGCGCAAGTGCGCACCGGCTTGGAGCAGGATCAGACAAAGAATCGCGACTTCAGGAAATACGCCGGGCCTTCGCGACGCATAGAACACGCGCCGACCCGTACGAATACGGACGATTGGTCGGAATCCTGAGGCGATCAGGAGGAGCCACGCCATGATCGGAAGCAGCGCACTCATGCGCAATCCCCCGCACAAAAGTTTACCACCCGCGCCGGACGTGCAACCGGACGACAGTTCGACATGCGAGCGGCGCGCTGCCAATCTGGAGATGGCGCGCGTCCTCAAGACGCAGCCGCTTCGCATGGCCTCCGATTCTCAAAGCGGCGCCATCGCCTATTGGAAACACGAGGCGCTGCACGACATTGTCGAGCCGATGGCCGATCACGTCATCATGGCTTATCCCGCCGGCTCGCAGGCGCTGGAACGGCGCACGGGAAAAACGGCTGCAATTGCGACGGCGCGTGCCGGTGTCGTGACGATCATTCCGGCCGGCTCGACGTCCCGTTGGGACATCCACCGGCCCTTGCATGTCGTTCAGCTCTATCTTCCGCAACGGACGCTTCTGCGCATCGCCGACGAAGCCAACACGGCAAGCCCTGACGATCTGCTGGAAAGAACCGGGCATCCCGACGCCATCACGTCCCGATTGCTCCTGAGCGCGGCCGACTCGCTCGAAGGCAGCGCCACACTGGACACGCTGTTCAGGCAGCAATTGACGGATCTTCTCGCGACGCGCCTGTTGGCCGCCCATGCCGGCGTGCCGGCCACGCTGCAGCCGATTATCGGCGGCCTTTCGCCGGCGGTCCTGCGCCGGGCGATCGAACGCCTGCGTTCGGACAGCGATGCAGATGTATCGCTCTCGGCGCTGGCGTCCGATGCCGGTCTATCGCGCTTCCATTTCTGCCGGTCCTTCAAGGAGAGCACCGGGCTCTCGCCGCATGCCTGGCTGCGCCAGCACCGGCTCGAGCAGGCCATGAACATGCTGCGAGAGAGCGACGAGTCGGTCGTCTCGGTCGCCGCGGCGCTTGGTTATTCCTCGCAGACCGCCTTCGCCGCGGCATTCAAGAAGCTGACGGGCGAAACGCCGAGCGATTGGCGCAGGCGCGTGCGTTAGCAGCAATCCCTCGACAGGGACGGCAATCGCGCTGGGGCAGCGGCAAATCGGGTGGGGTACATCATCACCATGTCCAGACCAATCGAGGGAGACCAAAGATGACCTGGAAAAGCTTCGTCACCCGCCAGCTGATTGCATCACGCCGCCGAAGCCTCGCGACCGCGACCTTGTACGGACTCTCGCTGGCCGTTCGCTTCACGTCGGCGACGGGCGAGGAGGTGGAAATTCCGGCGTACTCCATGCATCCGACGCATCCGCTGGTTTCCATCATGACCCGAAATGGCCCCGGCCTGCCCTATCAGGACTGGGGTGCAATGGAGCCTCAGCCGCTCGTCCTTCGCTACAGCTCGCCGCCGCGTTCGCCGCTGCAACGCTGCATGGCGCCTTAAGATCAGCCATCGGCTTCACCTCTTCGTGCCGCTGCCGGACGCTGCCCTTAACGCAGCAACGCGGTCGCGCGCGGACTTTCGAAAAGCGCAAACAACAAGGAGCAAACCCATGCGAATCATCATCATCGGTGCCGGCTTCGCCGGCATGTACGCCGCCCTTTCCGCGGCGCGTCAGCGCGAGATCCAGGGCGTCTCGCCAGAGCAGCTCGAGATCGCGCTGGTTGCCCCCGCGCCCACGCTCGTGGTTCGCCCGCGGCTCTATGAAGCGAAGCCCGAGACTCTGACGGCGCCCCTGCTCGATGTGCTCGAAGCGATCGACGTCGCCTATGTGCAAGGCAGCGCCAAGACCATCAACACCGAAGCTCGAACGGTAGAGATCGTCACCGCCAAGGGCGCCACCAAGACGCTCTCTTACGATCGCCTCGTCGTGGCCACCGGCAGCCGGCTGTTCCGTCCGAACATTCCGGGCCTCGCCCAACACGGCTTCAGCGTCGATACGCTCGACGACGCGGTCGCGCTCGACAAGCATCTGCACGGTCTTGCGAAGCGGCCCGCCGTGAACGGACGCGAGACGGTGGTGGTCGCCGGCGGCGGCTTCACCGGCATCGAAGCGGCCACGGAGATGCCGGCGCGGTTGCGCGATATCTTCGGCAAGGATGCCAAGCCCCGCATCATCATCGTCGAGCGCAATATTGCGATCGCGCCTGACATGGGCGAGGGCGCTCGCCCCATCATCGAGGAAGCCCTGCGCAAGGTCGGCGTGGAGACACGGCTCGGCGCCGGTGTCGCCTCGCTCGATCAATCCGGTGTGACGCTGTCGAATGGCGAGCACATCGAAACCGAGACCGTGATCTGGGCGGCGGGCATTCGCGCCGCGCCGCTGACCGCGCAGATACCTGCCGGGCGCGACAATTTCGGCCGTCTGCTGGTGGACCGCGATCTGCGCGTGCCCGGTGTCGCGGGCGTCTTCGCCACCGGCGATGCTGCGCGCGCCGCCTGCGACGACGAGGGCAATCACGCGCTCATGTCGTGTCAGCACGCCACGCGGATGGGCGCCTTTGCCGGCAACAACGCCGCGGCCGAGCTGCTGGGCGTGCCTACCAGGCCCTATCACCAGAAGGCCTATGTGACCTGCCTCGACCTCGGCGAAGCCGGCGCGTTGTTCACACGTGGATGGGAGCGTGAGGTCGAGATGGTCGGTGAGACCGCCAAGAAGACCAAGCACGAGATCAACACTGTCTGGATCTACCCACCGAAGGCCGAGCGCGCCGCCGCGCTCGCGTCGGCCGGTCCGGAGCGCGTGACTGAGCTCTAGACGCACCAAGCGATGACGGCTGCACGTTCCTGGCCGTGCGGCCTGCTCAACCAAGACCAGCCGGAAACTCTACCCTTGAAACAGGAGACCCACATGAATCTGCACAACACCTCATATCCCGTGTCATCGGGGCCCGAAGAGCTCGTTCCCTCGCGCTACGCGCTGAAGATCGGCGAGATCGACGTGCTGGTGGTCAGCGATGGCGTGCTGCCGCTGCCAACCACGATGTTGGCCCACAACGCCGACCCGGCCGTCCGGGCGACCTGGCTGCACGACATGTTCCTGCCGCAGGACGCTTTCGACTGGGCGCTGAACGCGGTGATGGTCCGCAGCGGCGGCAAGACCATCCTCATCGACGCCGGACTGGGATCGGACCCGAACTTGAACTTGCCGCGCGCCGGGCAGTTGATCAAGCGACTGGCGGCCGCCGGCATCGATCTTTCGTCGGTGACCGATCTGGTGCTGACCCATTTGCACATGGACCACATCGGCGGGCTGCTGGTCAACGGGGTGAAGGAGCAACTGCGTAAAGACCTGCGGATCCACGTCGCGGCTGCCGAGGTCAAATTCTGGGAAGCGCCAGATTTTTCCCGCACTGCCATGCCGGAAGGATTCCCGGACGCGCTTCGAGCGACCGCCAAGCGGTTCGTGAAGGAGTTCGGCCCTCGGCTGCGGCTGTTCGATGACGAGCACGAGGTTGCGCCCGGCGTCATCGCCCGTCGCACCGGCGGTCACACCCCCGGACACAGCGTGGTTCGCATGGCGTCCGGCGATGATGCGCTGACATTCGCCGGCGAACCGTGTTTGCCGTCGGGTTCGAACAACCGGACTGGCACAACGGTTTCGAACACGACCCCGAGGATGCGGCGCGCGTACGCATCAATCTCTTGCGAGAGCTCGCCAAGACCGGCGAGATGCTGGTGGCCACGCACCTGCCGTTCCCGTCCGTGGGCCGGGTCGCGGTCGACGGCAACGCCTTTCGTTGGGTTCCGGTGTTCTGGGACTACTGAGCGCTTGCCGGATTAGCATCAACGCAGGGCGCGGACTCATATCATCGATGAGTTCGCGCCCTTGAAAATAGGATCAAACGTCGGACCTCGCGGTTATCGCTCCGCTGAGATGGCTGGAACCCGATCGGCGGGCGTCAGTCGGCATTGCGTCACGCGCAGCGCGGGCGGCTCCCCGTCTGCGCTCCTGCGCGCGCGCGAGATCGAGCGAGGCGATATGGCAATCGCGACTTTCAGGATCATCACGCTCGTAGCGGTTGCCGCCTTGATTGGGCCTTACGTGGAAGCCCGCGACGACGGTCGCTACGCAAACTCTCCCCTCAAGGGCTGGTTCGAGGGCCTGCACAGCAAGGGCGGCGGCGCCTGCTGTGCCGACGCCGACGGCACCGCCCTCGACGACGTCGATTGGGACACGCAAAACGGACATTATCGCGTCAGGCTAATGGGCGATTGGATCGAGGTGCCCGACGACGCCGTGATCACCGAGCCGAACCGTGCCGGCCGCACCATGGTCTGGCCGTATTACATCAACGGACGCGCCAAGATCCGCTGCTTCATGCCCGGCAGCATGATTTGAGGGTTCAGGAAATTTCGCAGGATGCGGGCTTACTTCGCCTGCTTGGCCGCCCGGATCTCGGCGAACTCCGCGTCGGGATGGGTGACGATGGTGGCGAACATGATGCCGCTGATGATGAGCGACCAGGCGGTGTCCCAATAAATCCAAAACACGTGCCAGCCTCCGTTTCGATCTCCTCGGCCCGCGGGATCAGGACAACGGAAAGGCGAGGCTGCTGTTCCAAATGCAAGTGCGGCGCGGGCGAGGCGCTATTCTGGTTTGGTCGGCACCGAGTTGCGATCGGTTTGACCGGTGTGGCGCTTTGCCACGACATCCTCATCGCGCTCGCCTTGATGCGGGCGCGGCGGCGGCTCGGGCTGGCCGGCTTCGCCGCCATGCTTGCCGCCCATGTCGGGCTTACCTTCGAGATCGTTCGCGGGGCATGCCCGTTCAATGCGCTGGCGCGGCATTGGTTCGTTTCCGCCTGTGAACGAGTTCATAGGATTGCCGCGGTTTGCAGTGCACGATCGCAAGGCGCGCCCCAGGGGCATTCATTGAGGGACGGATTCGGCCTGATGCGGAAACCACTCATCGTCCGGACGATCCTGACCTGCGCGCTGCTCGCGGTCACCGTGTGGACCGTGCTCGGGTCGCCCAAACCTCCGCCCGGCCGGCATCTGCCCTCCCGCACAGCGGCGGTGCGGTAGACCTCCCCACCGATACCATTTCGGCATCGATCAATCCCAATTGGAATTTGGTGCGGCGGGGCGGCTGCCGCTATCCTCGCGACAAAACGACACTGCCGCACCGGCTTTCAGGAGGACCCCATGTTGAGACCGACCCGACGCGTCGCATCCCGCGCGCCCCGCACTGCGATCGCCACCACCCTCGCTTTCCTCACCCTCATTTCTGGAGTCCGCGCCGGCATGGCCGAGACCTTCGCCTATGTCGGCAATGCCGACAGCAACGACATCAGCGTGTTCAAGATGGCTGAGAGCGGCGAGATGGTTCCCGTGCAGACGGCCGCCTTCACCGGCGTCGAAAAGCCCGGCTCCTCGACGCCGCTCGCGATCACACCCGACCACCGCGTGCTGATTGCGGGCGTCCGCTCGCAGCCGTTCGTTGCGGTGAGCTTTGCAATCGATCCCAAGACGGGTCAGCTCAGCCATATCGGCAACGGGCCGCTCGCCGACAGCATGGCCAATATCGCCCTCGACCGCAGCGGCAAGTTCCTGTTCAGCGCCTCCTATGGCGGCAACAAGGTCGCGCTGAATCCGCTCAACGCCAATGGCGTCGCGGGCGAGCCGAAGCAGGTGATCCCGACCGGGCTGAATGCGCACGCCTTCCTGCCCTCGCCCGACAACCGCTTCGTGTTCGCGACCAATCTCGGCTCCGACCAGGTGCTGGCCTTCGCGTTCGATGCCACGACCGGTACGCTCACGCCGAGCGATCCGCCGGCCCACAAGGTGCCGGAGAAATCGGGGCCGCGACATTTCGTATTCCACCCCAACGGCAAGTTCGTCTATCTCATCCACGAGCTGAACGGCGACGTCGCGGCGTTCGCGTACGAAGCCAAGAGCGGCGCATGGGACGAGATCCAGCGCACCACCGCGCTGCCGGAGGGGTTTTCGGGAAAGCCCTGGGCGGCAGACATTCACATCACCCCCGACGGCCGTTTCCTCTACGCTTCCGATCGCACCACCAACACGCTCACCGCCTACAAGATCGATGCAACAAGCGGCAAGCTGTCCACGATCGGCAGCGTGCCGACCGAGAAGCAGCCGCGCGGCTTCCACATCGATCCCTCGGGGCGCTACCTCGCCGCCGTCGGCGAACTCTCCGACAGCATGACGGTCTATGCCATCGACCAGAGCGGCGGCGCGCTGACCAAGCTGAAATCCTACGCCACCGGCAAGAAGCCGAACTGGGTGGAGTTCTTGAGCCTGCCGTGAGATTGCTCACCTTTGGAGGCTGCGGGATGAGTTCGGCCTGCATGGTTCGAGACGTCCGCTTTGGCGGGCTCCTCACCATGAGGGTCTGATATCTCGCCGCGAAGCACGACCTCATCCTGAGGGCCAGGCGGGCGTCTCGAAGGATGGCCGCAGGGATGGGGGGAAGACAGCGAACCTTGGCGTCGGTCCCGAAGACTAATTCAACGGGCGGCAACGCGCCGCCCGTGCTGCTGCGGCATTCTCATCCGGCCGGCCCATGGTCTGCCGCGGTTGCTTCTGTTATCGATGAGGCCATCAAGGCCCCAACCGGAATGACCGATGCGTTCATTGCCTGCGCGTTCTTTTTCCCAGCATTTCGTTGCGCTCACCGGACTGCTGTTGCTGTCCGCCCAGCCCGCGCCTGCCGCCGATGATGACGCGCCCAAGGGACCGGCAGTCACGGTGCTGAAGGTCGCAAAATCCTGTTTCTCCGACATCGTCGAGGCCACCGGCACGATCGTCGCGCGCGAGGAAAGCTCCGTGCGGCCCGAGCGGCCCGGCCTGAAGGTGACGGAAGTGCTGGCGGAAGCCGGCGAAACCACCACCGCAGGCCAAGTGCTGGCGCGGCTGGCGCTGCCCGAGGGTGGCACGCTTCAGGTCACCGCCCCTGTTGCGGGCGTGATCGCGACGTCGACCGCGCAGATCGGCAACCTCGCCTCGGCCAAGGGCGAGGCGCTGTTCACCATCGTGGCGCGCAGCGAATACGATCTCGTCGGCCTCGTCGCGACCACCGATATGCGCAAGCTCGCGGTCAACCAGCAGGCGACCGTGCGCATCGCCGGCGCCGGAGATATCGACGGCAAGGTGCGCCGCATCGGCCCGACCGTCGAGCCGAACATCCAGCAGGGCATCGTCTATATCGGCATCTCCTCGCAGAAGCGGCTGTTGCTGAATGCGAGCGGGCGCGCGCTGATCAAGTCCGGACAGAGCTGCAACGTCGCGGTGCCGCTGACCTCGGTGCAATATTCCTCCGCCGGCACCGTCGTGCAGGTGATCCGCCGCAACCGCGTCGAGACCAAGCGCGTCGAGGTCGGACTGATGTCGGGCGGCAATATCGAGGTCCGCGACGGCCTCAACGAAGGCGATGTCGTCGTCGCCCGCGCCGGTGCGCTGTTGCGCGAAGGCGATGCCGTGCGCCCGGTGATGGCCGCGGAAGCTGCGAAGTAGGGTTGCTATAGTCCCGGACGCGCTGCAGCGTGTAATGCTGCTGCGCAGAGCCGGGACCCATCTCTCGTCCAGGCGATAGCCTAAAAAACCAGGCCCCGGCTCAGCGTCGCATCATTGCATGATGCGCCGCGTCCGGGGCACGAGACTTGGCAGAACCTAAGAAAAACTAGCCGCCGGCTTCGCCGAAATGGATATCTTCGAGCAGCGAGGAAGAGACCGACGGGACCTGGTCGCCTTCGCTCGCACGGGAGATGGCAACGCGGGTCTTGTTGAAGACGCTCTCGGCGCTGCCCTGCGCATTGAGATTGGTGAGGAACTCGCTGACCAGCACGCTGTGCTCGCCCTTGCCGTCGTCGACGACCTTGCCGGGCGAAGCCGAGGAAAGGATCAGCGCATTGTCGGGCGCGGTGATCGGCGCGAGGCCGTGGCTGTAGGAGCGGAAGCGGCGCTCATAGGGATTGCGGCGGGAAGCGTCGACCACGACGAGCTTGGCCTTGGCGCCCTGCTCCTTGATCATGTCGAGCACGCCGTCGATGGAAACGCCCTGGCGGCGGACATCGCTTTCCTTCCAGATCACGGCATCGACCGGCAACATGTAGCTTTGGCGGCCGGCCTCTACGCCGTAGCCGCCGAAGAACAGCATGACGACGGTGTCGCGCTTGATCCGGGACTTCAGGCGATTGACGGCGCGGACCATGTCGTCCCTGGTTGCGTCTTCCACCATGTCGACGTCAAAGCCGCTCTTGCGCAGCGACGAGGACAGCGCGCGGGCGTCGTTGATCGACTGCGTCAGCGGCGCGCTGGCGTCCGGGTAATGTCCATTGCCGATGACAAGCGCGAGACGCGAGGTCTGGCCGATCGAGCCGGTGACCTGGTCGGTCGAGATGGCCTTGGCGGCATCGAGAGTACGCATATTGAGGGCAGCATGGGCGCCGATCACGAGCGACACCGTGCCGATGAGGGCTGCGGCGACGGCGATCGTGCGTCGGGAAAGGTCGAGCTGCGTTACATTCATCTCGGTTCGTTCCTGTGCCAAAGACCAGCCAAGCACGCGCACACTGTTTGAGTAGCGCGATAGCGTCTTTAGGTTTGAGGGGTTGGCCGGGGTGTGCCCCCGAATTGCGCGCAATTTGCGGCGCCGCACCAAACAAACCTTTAACCGGATATTGCCTCCCCGGCAATAGATTGCGCAAAACTTGAGCTAAACCGCTGAAGATATTAGTTAATTTCCATCGCCCAATGTGTGATTTTATTGCGTCCCCGTAGCCTTCCGGAGCTTGATTATGCAGACTTCGTGCCGGCTCTTTCTGTGACCGCTATCACATTTGTATTTCCTGCGAATCCGGGTAGCTTTTTCAACGAGTTGCAGGGGGTGGTGCGCGGCTGGGAGCGTGCCGGCCGGCCCCCGGCCAAATTCCGGCGACCAGGTATTTCATGAGCTTTCAATATTTTGCCGGCGCCGCCTGCCGGGCGCTGACAGCGCGGAAGGACGGCCCCTCGCTTTATGACGTCTGCGATCCCGTATTGTCTGTTGCGGCCAGCGGCGATCCGCATCTGGCCAAGTTCTACAAGACCGCGCTTGGCAATCCCGCATTGCGGGTGCTGCTGCGACGCGCGGGCGTGCCCGAGCTGCGCGACGAAGCGAAACTGGCCCGGCTGCGCGAGGCGCTGGTTCGCGCCCGCGACGAGGCCGAGCCCGATTGGGCGGCGGTCGGCCAGCCCGTCGCCGATCTCGTCGACAGCATCGCGCTGGATCATCCCAAGCCGCCGCCGGCCATGTTCACGGGCGCTATGCCGCAACAATCGCAGATCGACGGCGTGATCCGCGACTGCGCGCAGCATCTGCTCGGCTCGTACCGCAAAAATGGCTTTCTGCCGACCTACGCCGCGTTCAACCTGATCGGCGATCCTGATTTCCGCGGGCGCGAGCTGACCATGGCGCTCACGGGCCTCAACGCGCGCGGCTACAAGAACTCCTCGCTGCTGTTCAATCTCGCCCGCGTCTTCATTGCGCGCTCGCCGGCGCGCGCGGTCGTCAATCCGCCCTGGACCGGCATCGCCGAGCCGATGTGGGAGCCGGTGCAGATCCGCCACCGCTCGGCTTATTACGACGCGTTCTTCATCGAGGCGCTGTTGAGTTACGTCGAGACCGGGCTCGCCTCGTCCGCCGACAAGATGGCGGCTGAGCGCGCGATCGCCGACATGGTGGATTTTTGCGTCAACATCAGCCGCGAGGAAGTCGAGGGCCTCGATGGCGCACGGTTCAACGTCATCACCGCGCTGGCGCCCGCGCCGCATCCGCGCTTTTCGCGCTACTTCGCCCAGATCAAGCAGGATCTCGGTTTCGGCGTCTACGTGCCGGATTGCGACACCACGGCCTGCTCGATCTCCGCGGCGACGCAGGCCGGCTGCACCGATCCGATCCTCGACCAGCCGCTGCTGGATTTCTACGCGGGCTATCAGGTGTGCGCGGGCGTCAACGAGCCGCGCGTGACGGTGCCGATCAACGACAATATCGACTATGAGGGCGGGGTCGCGACCTGGATCGACAATCTCCGGGGCGAGCGGCCCTACGGCAACGATCTCGATCCGACGCTCAATCTCGACATTCTCGAGGTCAGCTTTCGCAACCTCGCGCGCTGGAAAGTATTGGAGACGCCGGCGCGGCTCGCCACCGTGCATCGCATCATCGGCTTTCAGAAGCGGCTTGCCGCGAGCGGCGCCTTCGCCAATCCGCGCTCACACATCTATTACCTGCCGGAGCTCTACAGTGCCTATTTCGGCCGCTGCTACGCAGCCTTCCTGGCGCTGCCGCTGGCGGCGCAGGCCGCGGTCGATCCCGATGGCGATTTCGATTTCATCCGTCACCGCGTGCTCTCCTACGTCCAGGGCGAGCTGATGGCCGCCGAGATGAACGTGTTCGACGCGGCGCTGGCGCTGATCGCGCTCGGCCATCTCGGCGCCGATCCGCGCGCCTTTGCGCCGGCGCTGAACGTGATCGTCGCGAGCTTGGGCGAAGGCGGCCGCCGCGGCCCGTTTCGCGCCTATGAGTGGAACAAGATGAAGACGCCGACGCGGATTTTGGTCGGGGGGCCTGAGGTGACGTCGGCGTTCGTGCTGATGGGGCTGGCGGTGGCCAAGCGGGCGATGGCGGGACGAGGGTGAGATGGTCCCGTGCCCCGGACGCAATGACAGGAAGTTGAAAGCCCATCTGCCTGGCAAACGCTGGCCGGGCGGACAAAAGCCGACCACAATCGCGAGGTCTATCGCAATTTTCATCACACGCGGACCGGCATGTTGCGAAAATTTCTGATTGCGCTGTCACTGCTCGCCTTATCCTTGCCCGGCTTGCCGTCGCCGGCTGAGGCCGCCGACATCACCGGCACCGCAAAAGTCCGCGCCGGCGACACAGTCGTGATCGGCAACACGCGGATCCGGCTCGGCGGCATCGACGCGCCCGCGGTCGACCAGCTCTGCCTCAACACCAAGGGCGAGCGCTGGACCTGCGGCATCGCGGCCCGCGACGAGCTCGCCAAATACACCGAGGGCAAGAGCTGGGTCTGCCATGCGCGGTCGATCGACCGGCGCGGCCGCACCGTGGCGCGCTGCGATGTCGGCGGCGAAGACATCCAGAAATGGCTGGTTCGCACCGGCTGGGCGCTGGCCTATACCCGCGTCTCTCGCGACTACGAACATGATGAGGCTGGCGCGCGAGAGGCAAAGGCCGGGATGTGGCAGGGCGCCTTCATCGCGCCATGGGACTGGCGCGTGCGCAACAAGAAGACGACGATATTGGGCGCCACCAAGCCGCCCGAGGGCGCGCATGCGATCCTGCTCGCTTCGGCCTCGGGGCCGGTCGCGCCCTCGCCGGACTGCACCATCAAGGGCAACGTCAACACCGGCGGCGAGTGCATCTATCACCAGCCGACCAGCCGGTGGTATGCGCAGATCAAGATGAAGATCAGCAAGGGCACGCGCTGGTTCTGCTCGGTGGAAGAGGCGGAAGCCGCCGGCTGCCGCGAGACCAAGAGATAGAGCATGGTCCGGAAAAGTGTGAGGCGGCTTTCCGACAAAACCAAGCTCAGAACAAAAGACCACTCCAGACCTGCGTTTTACGTGCTTTTCTTGGGCTTCTGCGGCGCGTAAAAGAAGAAAACAACCTCCAGACCGTCTTCACGACACAAGGAAGTATAGCAATGACCGTTCGCGCGGGCCGGGAATTTCTGGCCATCCCCGGGCCCACCAATATGCCCGACGAGGTGCTGCGGGCGATGCATCGTCCGGCGATCGACATCTACTCCAAACAGATGACCGACCTGACCGAGAGCCTGCTCGGCGACATCTCAAAACTGTTTGCGACCAAGGGCAAGTCCTACATCTACATCGCCAATGGTCACGGCGCCTGGGAAGCGGCGCTGAGCAACGTGCTGTCGCGCGGCGAAAAAGTGCTGGTGCTGGAGAGCGGGAGGTTCGCGATCGGCTGGGGCCATGCGGCTTCCCTGATGGGTGCCGAGGTCGAGGTGCTCAAGGGCGACTGGCGCCGCGCGGTACGGCCGCACGAGGTCGAGGAGCGCCTGCGCCGCGACAAGGAGCATACGATCAAGGCCGTCGTCGTCGTCCAGGTGGACACGGCCTCGGGCGTGCAGAACGACATCGAGGCGATCGGCAAGGCGATCAAGGCGAGTGGCCATCCGGCGCTGTACATGGTGGACACCGTGGCGTCGCTCGGCTGCATGCCGTTCGAGATGGACAAATGGGGCATCGACGTCGCGATGTCGGGCTCGCAGAAGGGCCTGATGACACCGCCTGGCCTCGGCTTCGTCGCCGCCAATGCGCGTGCGCTCGAGGTGCACAAGAAGGCCAACATGGCGACGCCCTATTGGAGCTGGAGCGAGCGCGAAGGCACCGAGCATTACCGCAAATACGCCGGCACCGCGCCGGTGCATCTGCTGTTCGCGCTGCGCCAGGCGATCGACCTTCTGCACGAGGAAGGGCTGGAGAACGCCTTCCGCCGCCATAGCCTGCTCGGCGAAGCCGCGCGCCGCGCCGTCGGCGCATGGTCGGAAGGCCAGGTGCTCGGCTTCAATATCGCCGATGCCAGCGAGCGTTCCAACACCGTGACCACGGTGACCATGAGCAATGGCCATGATCCGGCAGTGCTGCAAAGCTATTGCAAGGAAAAATGCGGTGTCGTGCTCGGCAACGGCATCGGCGACCTCACCGGCAAAGCCTTCCGCATCGCCCATATGGGCCATGTCAATGCCCCGATGCTGCTCGGCACGCTGGGAGTGATCGAGATCGGTCTCAACGCGCTGAAGATCCCGCACGGCAAGGGCGGGCTCGAAGCGGCGGTCGCGTATCTTGGCGATGAGGTGGCGGTGTAGGCCAGCTTCGCGTCTCTTCCTTCTCCCCTTGTGGGAGAAGGAAAGATCAGCGCTCCACGCGATATGCCGCGACCTGTGCCTTCAACTCGTCCAGCGACGCAAGTGATGCCTTCGGATCGACCCGATATTCCCCCCTCGCCAGCCATTTCAACACTTTCGCATCAACGACCGGCGAATGGTGGATGACATCGCCGTAATTGTTGAGGTCGTGCGTGACTTCCTTGATCGCGCGGAAATCATAAAGGCGGACATTGGGAAGCTGCGTGAGGCGCTCCGCCACGCGCGCCGTGAGATCGGTGACGATCTTCAGCGTCGCAGGCGAGGCGTCGCGCATCGCGACGAATTGCAGGATCGAATAGGGCGGGAAGTAGATGTCGAAGGTCACGCCCGGATGACGCGTGATCAGGCCGACGGCATCGCGCTCGAAGTGCCGCACCATGGCGTCGTAGCCATAGCCTTCGCCGAGAAAGCGGCTGCGCATGGGATTTGTGATGTAGGCGAAGGCGGCAAGCGCCTTCTCTGCATTGTAGCCACGGGCGACGTCGAAATCCCGCGGCAGCGCGTAGATGTCGTCGACCTTGGCCAGCGCGAACTTGACGGGCAGATAAGGCGCGGCCCGGATCAGCGGCTGCCGCAACGGCGGAACCGACCGCAGCAGCGCGAACAGCGATTCCTTCGCCATCGCCGCGCTGAAAAGATAGGACGCGATCCCCTTTGCCGTCCCGCGATAGAGATCGACGGAGAAATGAGGATCCGTCTCGATGTCAGCCGCATCGACAAAAATAAAATCGTCCATCTGCCAGATCACGCGCTTTGCGCCGCGGTCGATTGCCTGCTCCAGCACAAAACCCTGCTGGCGCGAATTGGAGCCGGTCATCGCCAGCTTGAGCGAGTGCACGCCGAGCGCATGGTCGATGTCGCTCTGACGAAAATGGATCGCGAGCGAGGTGCCCATGAAGGCGGTGTCGAACGACTGGCTGCGGATCAGCCCGGCATTCTGCACGCGCGTGTCGTCCGAATAAAAGGGCGCGACGAGACGCGAGGACCGAAACAGTTGCAGGGGATCGACGCCGTAAATGAGCGCAGCCGCCCCGAGCACGCACGCGATGCTCGCGAGCAGAAGACGTCCTGGATATGTGAACGTGCCCCGCATCAGAACCGGAAATAGATGAATTCGCTGTGGCTCTGGATGCCCAAAATCCCAAACGCAAGCACCAGCGACGCGCCATAGAGGACCAGAGGCCGCAACCGTCCCGCCATCAAGCCCTCTCCGACCCTGCGGTTGGCGTGGTCGTATCCCATGAGTCCTTGCGTGTTCGGCGCCAGCCACACCAGCGCGGCATAGATCGTGACCTGCACCAGCGCCGCGATCTCCTCGCGGCCGAGGATGACGTTCGCCGGATCGGCCATGGCGCCGAGAACCCGCAGCGCCCAGTCGACCCGCTCGGCGCGGAAAAACACCCAGGCGACGACGACGGCAAGGAAGGTGAGTACGGCCCCGGCGATCCGGACCGGACGCGCAAGAGCCGCCGGGATGTTCGGCACCAGCGCGTTGAAGGCGTGATTGACGCAGAGATAAGCGCCATGCAGCGCGCCCCAGACCACGAACGTCCAGGCCGCACCATGCCAGAGCCCTCCGAGCAGCATCGTGATCATCAAATTGACATAGCGCAGCACGCGGCCGTGGCGGTTGCCGCCGAGCGGGATGTAGAGATAGTCGCGCAGGAATTGCGACAAGGTCATGTGCCAGCGGCGCCAGAACTCGACGATGCTGGTGGCCTTGTAGGGCGAGTTGAAATTGACGGGCATGAAGATGCCGAACATCAGCGATATCCCGATCGCCATGTCGGAATAGCCGGAGAAGTCGAAATAGAGCTGGAAGGTGTAGGCGAGCGAGCCAAGCCAGGCCTGATCAAAACTCGGCGCGCGCGCATCGAAGGCGAGCGCAACCAGCGGCTGGATGCCGTCGGCAAGGCATGTCTTCTTGAACAGGCCGATCGCAAAGATGATGATTCCGCACAAAATGAGATGCGCATGCGGATGCTTGGTTTCCTCCCGCTCGAATTGCGGGATCATGTCCTTGTGGTGGAGGATCGGTCCCGCGATCAGATGCGGAAAGTATGTCACGAACAGCGCGTAGTGCGGCAGCGCGTAAGCCGCGACCTGCCCGCGATAGGCGTCAACCAGGAACGCGATCTGGGTGAACGTGTAGAAGGAGATACCGACCGGCAGCAGGATGTGGACCGCGAAATGCGTCCCGGTTAGCGCGTTGATGTTCTCGGCGGCGAAGCCGGCATATTTGAAAATGCCAAGCACCAGGAGATCGCCGGCGACGCCAAGCGCGAGTGCCGCCTTACGTTGCGACGGAGTAAGCTTCGCCACGATGAGGAGATGGCCGACGCCGTAGTTGAAGGCGATCGATATCAGCAACAGCGCAACGAACTGCCAGTTGCCGATGGCATAGAAAGCGAGCGAGGCCGCCGCCAGCCAGATCACCGGGGCCAGATTGCTGCGCCGCCCGAGCCAGAAATATCCGGCCAGCGCGGCCGGCAGGAACAGCAGGATGAACGGATAGGAATTGAACAGCATCGGCCTGGACCGGAGGCGGGACTAAAGGGATTTGGCCCCTAAAGCATAGATGCAGCCGGTCAACAACCCGATGGTGCAGTCATTGGCGCAGTCCATGGCGCAGCGGCGCTGGCAATTCGCGGAATCAGGACGATATAAGGTGGAGCACGCATCTGAACGAGGATCGAGTGACACAGGCCAAAACACCTTCCCAGCCCCCAATCGCCCCGCGCCGGCCGCATTCCTTCACGCAGCACGGGATCACCGTGACCGACGACTATGCCTGGCTGAAGGACGAAAAATGGCAGGAGGTGCTGCGCGATCCCGCGGTGCTCGATCCCGACATCCGTAAATATCTCGACGAAGAGAATGGCTACACCGAGAGCCTGCTCGGCCATACCGCCGCCCTCCAGAAGTCGCTGGTGCGCGAGATGCGGGGGCGGATCAAGGAGGACGATTCCAGCGTGCCGTCGCCCGACGGTGAGTTCGCCTATTTCCGCAAGTTCCGCGAAGGCGGCCAGCACGAGCTGTTCGGCCGCATGCCGCGCGACGGCGGCGAGGGCCATATCGTGCTCGACGGCGATGCGCTCGCCAAGGACCACGCATATTTCAAATTCGGCGGCAGCCGGCACTCGAACGACCACAAGCTGCAAGCCTGGAGTGCCGACACCAAGGGCTCGGAATATTTCTCCATCCGCGTGCGCGACTGGGCAACCGGAAAGGATCTTGACGACGTCGTCGAGGAGACCGACGGCGGCGTGGTCTGGAGCAAGGACGCGACGTCGTTCTTCTATGTGAAGCTCGACGACAATCACCGCCCGATGCAGGTGTGGCGGCACAAGCTCGGCACCAGGCAGGCCGACGATACCCTCGTCTACGAGGAGCAGGATTCCGGCTGGTTCACCCATCTGCACGAAAGTACCAGCGGCCGCTTCTGCGTGATCGCCGGCGGCGATCACGAGACCTCGGAGCAACGGCTGATCGATCTCGCCAACCCCAAGGCACCGCCGCGCCTGGTCGCGGCGCGCGAGGAGGGCGTGCAATATTCGCTCGGCGATCGCGGCGACGAGCTCTTCATCCTCACCAATGCCGACGACGCCATCGACTTCAAGATCGTCACCGCACCGCTCGCTTCACCCGAGCGCAAGAACTGGCGCGATTTGATCCCGTATCGTCCGGGCATCTACATCATCGATCTCGATCTCTATGCCGGCCATCTGGTGCGGCTGGAGCGCGCCAACGCGCTGCCATCCATCGTGATCCGCGATCTCGCATCGAACGAGGAGCATGCCATCGCCTTCGACGAGGCGGCCTATTCGCTCGACACGATGGGCTCCTACGAGTTCGAGACGACCACGCTGCGCTTCGCCTATTCGTCGATGACGACGCCGTCGGAAGTCTATGACTATGACATGACCAAGCGCACGCGCACCCTGCGCAAGCGCCAGGAGATCCCGTCGGGCCACGATGCGAGCGACTACGTCACGACGCGCATCATGGCGAAGGCGCATGACGGCGCCGACGTTCCGGTGTCGATCCTCTATCGCCGTGGGGTGAAGCTCGACGGTTCGGCGCCGCTGCTGCTTTACGGTTACGGCTCCTACGGCATGGCGATGCCGGCGTCGTTCAACGCCAACCGCCTGTCGCTGGTCGACCGCGGCTTCGTCTACGCCATCGCACATATCCGCGGCGGCGCCGACAAGGGCTGGGGCTGGTATCTCGACGGCAAGCGCGAGAAGAAGACCAATTCGTTCGACGACTTCTCAGCCAGCGCCCGCGCGCTGATCGACGCGAAGTACACCTGCGCAAAGCGCATCGTCGGCCATGGCGGCTCGGCCGGCGGCATGCTGATGGGCGCGGTGGCCAACCGCGCCGGCGAGCTGTTTGCCGGCATCGTCGCCGAGGTCCCGTTCGTCGACGTGCTCAATACCATGCTCGACGACACGCTGCCGCTGACGCCGCCGGAATGGCCGGAATGGGGTAACCCGATCGAGAGCGAGAAGGATTTTCACACCATCCTGTCCTACTCGCCTTACGACAATGTTGCGGCGAAAGACTATCCGGCGATCCTGGCGATGGGCGGCTTGACTGATCCGCGCGTGACCTATTGGGAGCCCGCCAAATGGATCGCACGCCTGCGCGCCACGATGAGCGGTGGCGGCCCGGTGTTACTCCGCACCAACATGGGCGCCGGCCACGGCGGCGCCTCAGGACGCTTCAACCGGCTCGACGAAGTCGCGATCGTCTATGCGTTCGCGCTGTGGGCCGCGGGGATGGCGGAGGCGTAGCGTCTGGACCGAGATCAACGCGGCCGGACTGCGCGAGGGATTCAACATGCCGCGTTACAACAAGAAGGATTTTCCGACCTCGAACGTCCGCCGCTTGCTGGAGCCAGGCCCCATCGTGCTCGTCAGCTCGGCTCACAAGGACCAGACCAACATCATGACGATGGGTTGGCACATGATGATGGAATTTTCACCGGCGCTGGTGGCCTGCGTCATCTCGAGCGCGAACCACAGCTTTGACCTGATCCGCAGGAGCCGCCAATGCGTAATCAACATTCCGACCGACGACCTGGCGCCGACGGTCGTGAAGATCGGGAACAGCTCCGGACGCGACATCGACAAGTTCAGCGAATTCGGGCTGACACCCAAACCCGGCACGCATGTCCGCGCGCCGCTGATCGATGAATGCTACGCGAGTTTCGAATGCCAGCTCGCCGACGCGAGTTGGGTGAAGAAATATGACATGTTCGTCTTCGAAGTGGTGAAGGCACACGTGGCGAAAGCGCCGAAGCTCCCGAAGACGATCCACTATCGCGGCGACGGCGAGTTCATGATCTCCGGCTCCGAAACACGGCGATATCGAAAGCTGTTCCGGCCCGGGATGCTATGAGCCGGCAGCTCTCCAAAGCAACTACCTTCCGTTCTTCTTCCGCCATTCCGCGAAATCGATCACCGTCTGTGGGTCCGTCGCCGGGTAGAGACCAAAGATGCCGCGGCCCTTGTTGACTTCCTCGGTGACGAAGTCCTCGAACGCGGTCATCTCGAAGGTTTCGTTGGCGATCTCGTCGGCGAGATGCGCGGGGATCACGATCACGCCGTCGCTGTCGCCGAGAATGACGTCGCCGGGAAACACCGGCGCATCACCGCAGCCGATCGGCACATTGATCTCGATCGCGTGATGCAGCGTCAGATTGGTCGGCGCGCTCGGGCGATGGTGATACGCGGGGATACCGATTTTTGCGATCTCGGCCGAGTCGCGAAACCCGCCGTCGGTGACGACGCCGGCGACACCGCGCTTCATCAAGCGCGTCACCAGGATCGCACCGGCGGAAGCGGCGCGCGCGTCCTTGCGGCTGTCCATCACCAGCACGCTGCCCGCCGGACAATCCTCGACCGCCTTGCGTTGCGGATGGGAGCGATCCCTGAAGACGTCGATGGTGTTGAGATCTTCGCGCGCCGGCATGTAGCGTAGCGTGAAGGCCTCACCGACCATGGTCGGCTGATCCGCACCGAGCGGGTGCACATCCTGGATCATCTGGATGCGCAGGCCGCGCTTGAACAACGCGGTTGCGACGGTGGCGGTTGAAACGGATTTCAGCTTGGTGCGGGTGGCTTCGGTAAGTTTGGTCATCTCATACTCTCTAGTAAATCGAGGGCTCGCCGATCGGCGCGCCGAAGTCAGTTTCGAGGAAGTCGAAGTCGCAGCCGTCATTGGCCTGCTTGATGTGTTTCGTGAACATCCAGCCATAGCCTCGCTCGAAGCGGCGCTCGGGCTGCTTCCAGGCGGCACGGCGCTTTTCAAGCTCGGCTTCGGAGACGTCGAGATTGATGGTGCGGGCGCCGACATCGAGCGTGATGCGGTCGCCGTTCCGGACCAGCGCCAGCGGCCCGCCGACATAGGATTCGGGAGCCACATGCAAAATGCAGGTGCCATAGCTGGTGCCGCTCATGCGCGCATCGGAGATCCGCACCATGTCGCGCACGCCCTGCTTCACGAGCTTTGTCGGGATCGGCAGCATGCCCCATTCCGGCATGCCCGGCCCGCCCTGCGGCCCGGCATTGCGCAGGATCAGGATGTGGTCTTCGGTGACGTCGAGATTGGGATCGTCGACCGCCTTCTTCATCGCAGGATAGTCGTCGAACACCAGTGCCGGCCCCGTGTGCTTGAGGAAGCGCGGCGCGCAGGCGGAGGGCTTGATGACGCAGCCGTCGGGCGCGAGGTTGCCCTTGAGCACGGCGAGCGCGCCCTCCTTGTAGATGGGATTGTCGACCGAGCGGATCACGTCGTCGTTGTGCACTTCGGCGCCCGCGATGTTCTCGCCGACGGTCTGTCCGGTGACGGTGACGCAATCGAGATGCAGATGCTGCTTGATCTGGCCCATCAGCGCCGGCAGGCCGCCGGCATAGAAGAAGTCCTCCATCAGATAGGCATCGCCGCTCGGCCGCACGTTGGCGATGACAGGCACCTTGCGGCTTGCGATCTCGAAATCGTCGAGGCCGATATCGAGACCGGCGCGGCGCGCCTGCGCGATCAGATGGATGATCGCATTGGTCGAGCAGCCCATCGCCATCGCCACCGCGATCGCGTTCTCGAAAGCCTTGCGGGTCTGAATCGTCTTCGGCGTCAGATCTTCCCAGACCATCTCGACGATGCGGCGGCCGCATTCAGAGGCCATGCGGATGTGGTTGGCGTCGGCGGCGGGAATCGAGGAGGCGCCCGGCAACGTCATGCCGATCGCCTCGGCGATCGCGGTCATGGTCGAGGCCGTGCCCATGGTCATGCAGGTGCCGTAGCTGCGAGCGATGCCGGCCTCGATGTCGAGCCAGTCCTTGTCGGAGATCTTTCCGGCGCGCCGCTCGTCCCAATATTTCCAACCGTCCGAGCCGGAGCCGAGCGTCTTGCCTTTCCAGTTGCCGCGCAGCATCGGGCCGGCCGGCAGATAGATCGCCGGGATGTTCATCGAGGTCGCGCCGAGCAACAGCGCTGGCGTGGTCTTGTCGCAACCGCCCATCAGCACCACGCCGTCGACGGGATGGCTGCGCAGAAGTTCTTCCGCGTCCATCGCCAGCAGGTTGCGGTAAAGCATGGTGGTCGGCTTCAACAACGATTCCGACAGCGACAGCGCCGGCAGCTCCAGCGGCAGGCCGCCGGCCATCAGGATGCCGCGCTTGACGTCGTCGACGCGCGACTTGAAGTGCATGTGGCAGGGCTGTGCGTCCGACCAGGTGTTGAGGATCGCGATAATCGGGCGGTCCTTCCACTCCTCCGGCGCGTAGCCCATCTGCATGGCGCGGGAGCGATGGCCGAACGAGCGGAGATCGTCGGGTGCGAACCAGCGCGCGCTGCGGAGCTGGTCGGGCGTCATTTTCTTCTTGGTCATGATTGGGTGCCCCATTTCTGCACGGTGTTCCGCTCGATGGCGCGGAAAATCAGGTTCTCGACAAAAAGCCCGATGATAATCACCGTCAAGAGGCCTGCGAAGACCGCAGGTATGTCGAGGAGGTTGCGGTTCTCGAAGATGAACCAGCCGAGCCCGCCCTGCCCCGAGGACACGCCGAACACCAGCTCGGCCGCGATCAGCGTGCGCCAGGCAAAGGCCCAGCCGATCTTGAGGCCGGTGAGGATCGAGCCGAAGGCGGCCGGGATGAGGATTTTGGCCACATAGGGCAGCCCGCGCAGGCCGTAGTTTCGCCCGACCATGCGCAGCGTGTTGGACACGCTCTTGAAGCCGGAATGGGTGTTGAGTGCGACCGGCCATAGCACCGAATGGATCAGCACAAACACCAGGCTGCCGTTGCCGAGACCGAACCAGATCAAAGCGAGCGGCAACAGCGCGATCGCCGGCAGCGGATTGAACATCGCCGTGACAGTCTCGAGGAAATCGGTACCGATCCGCGTCGAGATCGCGAGCACAGTGAAGATCGCGGCCAGCACGATGCCGGCCGAATAGCCCATGAACAAGACCTTCAGCGACGTCCAGGCGCGCATCGGAATCGTGCCGTCCTTCACGCGCTCGAACATCGTGATGACGGTATCGTGCAGCGTCGGAAACAGCGGCGGATTGTCTAGGGTGAGACCGTAGGCTTCCCAGATCGCCGCCAGGAACAGGATGATGACGGTCTTGCGGACAAAACCGTCGTTCCACAACAGCTCAAGCACGCTCAGCTTGCGCTCGACCTCGGCTGCGCCGCCGCCGGCGGTGGCGGCCGGCGCGTCACGCAGCAATATTCTCGCTTCGCCCATGGCGGCTTCCCTCAATGCGCCGTTGCTTCGGCGGCGAACAGGAGATCGTGGATCTCCTTCTCCAGCCGGCCGGCGCTGCCATCGTCATTGGAGACCTTGTCGACGTCGACCACCTCGGCCTTGACGCGGCCGGGATGCGGCGACAACAGCAGGATGCGGTTGCCGATGCGGATCGCTTCCGCGATCGAATGCGTCACGAACAGCACGGTGAATTTGGTCTCGCTCCAGAGCTGGAGCAACTCGTCCTGGCAAGTTCGCCGCGTCAGCGCATCGAGCGCGGCGAACGGCTCGTCCATCAGCAGGATGTCCGGCTCCATCGCCATGCCGCGCGCGATCGCGACGCGCTGCTTCATGCCGCCGGACAGCGTGTGCGGATAGGCATCAAACACGCGTGTCAGCCCGACCTTCTCGATATAGGCCCGCGCCCGCGCTTCGGCGTCCTTGCGCGATAGCTTTCGCGCGGTCAGCAGCGGGAACATCACGTTGGCGAGCACGCTCTTCCAGGGCAGGAGCTGGTCGAACTCCTGGAAGATCATCATGCGATCGGCGCCAGGGCCGCGGATTTCGCGGTCGTTGATGGTCACGCGGCCTTCGCTCGGCGCCATGTAGCCACCGACGGCCTTGAGCAGGGTCGACTTGCCGCAGCCGGACGGCCCAAGCAGCACGAAGCGATCGGACTTGCCGACGGTGAAACTCACCCTTTCGGTGGCCGTGACGACGGCGCTGGAGGTCTTGTAGCGCAGCGTCACGGAGCTGACGTCGAGCAGCGCCATCAGTTACCCTTCAGATCGTGCGCGACGGGGAGATAGTAATCGGTCCAGGCCTTGGGCTGGGTCTTCAGCGTGCCGGTCTTGAACAGATGGGCGGCGAATTTCATCGTGCCCTGCGGCTCGAGATTCCACTCCATCATCCCGGGCTCCTTCAGAAGATCGAGCAGCTCTTCCACCGAGGTCTTGTCGCCGGTGATCTCCTTGTAGATCTCGACCGCCTGCCTGGTGTCGCTGCGGATCAGATCCTGCGCTTCCTTGGTGGCATCGCGCACGGCCTGGATGATTTTCGGATTGGCATCGGCGAACTTCGTCGTGGTGAAGAACTGCGCCTGGCTCAGCGGGCCGCCCATCACGTCAGGCGAGCTCAGCACGACATGCGCGCCCGGCACGTTCTTCAGCTCCAGGAAGGTGAAGGGCGGGATCGAGAAGTGGGTGTGCACCTCGTGCTTGGAATTGGACAGCGCCGCATAGGCGTCGGGATGGCCGAGCTGCACCGTGTTGACGTCCAGCTTCGACCATTGGTCGGCGCCGAAAGCCTCGGCGGCGGCGATCTGCAATACGATCGCCTGGGTCGAGACTTTCACGGTCGGCACGGCGATCTTGTCGCCGGGGCCGAAATCCTTGATCGACTTGATGTTGGCGTCGCGGCTGATCAGCGTCATCGGCTGCGCCGAGGTCGCGACGATGCCCTTGACGCCACCGCGCGTGCGATCCCACAGCAACAAAAGATTGCCTGTACCGGTGTTGAGAATATCGACGCCGCCCGCGAGCAGCGCGTCGGTCTGCGCACCGCCGCCGGAGAAGGTGACCCATTTGGTGGCGACGCCTGCTACGCCGAGCTGAGCTGCGTGCTTCTCGATCAGCTTCTGCTTTTCCATGATGTGGCTCGGCATGTAGAAAATGCCGGGCTGGCGCGACAGCGAGATCTCGGACTTCTGCTGCGCCTGCGCCGTGGATACCGAGAGAGCGGTTGCGGCGATTAGGGTGGCGGCCGCCAGTTGGCTGCGGAGATGCTTGATCATTGTTGTATGTTTCCTCCGGGTAGGCGTCGCGCTCGTTGACCCTGCTGATGCACTAATATATTAGTGCATCAAAGGCAAGCGGGACCCCACATGGAAGCAGCCCATACCGCGCCGCGCGCACCCGCAAAAACGGCATCGAGGCTCGATCGTGCCCGACAGGCCGCGCCGCAGGTGTTCGAGCGGCTGCGCAATGCGATCATCGCCCTGGAGCTACCGCCGGGCGCGCCGCTGTCACGCGCCGAGCTTGCCGGCCAGTTCGGCGTCAGCTCGACGCCTGTCCGCGATGCCTTGATGCGGCTCGAGGAAGAAGGCCTGGTCGACGTGTTTCCGCAGCACGCCACCGTGGTCAGCCGGATCGATATCAATCGCGCCGAGCAGGCGCATTTCCTGCGTCAGGCGCTGGAGCTGGAGATCGTGCGCCTGCTCGCAGCCAACAGCGACGCCGCATTGGTGATCCGCCTCGATCACGCCATTGCGCTGCAACAACAATCTGCCAAGGCTGGTGACTTCGAGGCCTTCATGGCAGACGACAACTCTTTTCACGCGCAGCTTTACGCCGCGGCCGGCAAGCAGGATTTGTGGGCGCTGGTGCGCAGTCGCAGCGGACATATCGACCGGCTGCGCCGGCTGCATTTGCCCTCGCCCGGCAAGGCCCAGAACATCATCCGCCACCACAGACTGATCACGCGCGCGATCGAGGCTGGCGATGCCGATGCCGCGAAACAGCATTTGCGCAAGCATCTGTCAGGTACGCTCAGTGAGCTCGACAAGATCCGGAGCCACCATCCGGAGTACCTGACCGACCAGCCGTGTGTGACGGCCCCCTGATCATGTGCACGTAATCGTGCATATATACAGCCGTCGAATCCAGACGCCGTTTACACCCCGTCGGATGGGCGCGAAGTGCTTGCAGGATGGGCACAATCCGCGCAACAGTTTCGTATTTGAAGCTTTGATTTGGGTCGCTGGGAACATCCCTGCCCGACCCGGAGGTTTTTGACGTGGCCAACATCCTGATCGTGGATGACGACCCGGCCGTGCAAATCACAATCCGGCTGCTGCTGGAGAGAGCGGGCCATCACGTCACGCTCGCTGGCGATGGCCGCAAGGGGCTCGCGCTGTTCGCGGCCAGCCAGTTCGACTTGCTGTTCCTCGACATCTTCATGCCCGGCATGGACGGGCTGGAGACGATGCGCCACATCCGGGCGCGGGCATCGACCATTCCGATCATCGTCATTTCCGGCCGTTCGATCACGCCGGGCGTTTTCGCAGAGCCGGATTTTCTCAAGATGGCAACCAAGCTCGGCGCGGTCGCGAGCCTGCAGAAGCCGTTCCGCCCCGACGCGCTGCTCGCCGCAGTCGACCGCTGCCTGAAAACAGCGCAATCGACGACCGTGCCGCAACCCGATGCCGGCTCCGGCGGCCGATGACGGAGCGGTTCATGTTGCGACCTAGCAGAACATTCGGGGCCGTACGCGACGTGGCGGGAGGGCCGGCATGACCCTCGCAACCCGGCTGGCCATCGCAATGATTCTGCTGGTCGCGGTTGCGGTCTCC
This sequence comes from Bradyrhizobium sp. 132, assembly GCF_023074185.1. Classification (GTDB taxonomy): domain Bacteria; phylum Pseudomonadota; class Alphaproteobacteria; order Rhizobiales; family Xanthobacteraceae; genus Bradyrhizobium. The sequence goes on from NZ_JADPKY010000090.1 coordinate 97,828, forward strand.
GCCGTCGGATGGCTGAGCCATTACAGCCTGGAGCAGGCCTTCCTGCCGCGCGTGCTCGACCGTATCGAGACACAATCCCGGCTGCTGGCTTCCCAGCTCGAAGCCCAGACCGACGGCGCACGCGCCGACATCGTCACCTTCCGCTCCCGTGCCGCGGTACGCGGCATGATCGACGCGCATTTCAACAACGGCGTCGATCCAACTGACCACCTGTCAGAAAAGAACTGGCGCGAGCGGTTGCTGCCCCAACTCGTGGCCGTTGTCGGAGCCAACCCGACCTACGCGAAATTTCGCGTCATCAACATCGACGGCAGCGAATATCTGCGGGTCGACCGATCCGGCCCGGCAGGATCGGTGCGCATCGTCCCCGACAATGGCCTGCAAAACAAGGACGAGCGCTTCTTCTTCCAGGGAGCGATCAAGCTGCCGGAGGATCAGGTCTACGTCTCTCCGGTCGATCTGAATGTCGACGATGGCGTGATTCAGATGCCTTATGTGCCGACGCTACGCGTCGCGGCACCGCTGTTCGGGTCCGGTCACCGGCTGTTCGGCATCGTCGTCGTCAATGTCGACATGCGCCAGGCGTTCGACCGTATCAGGATAACGAGCCGGCGCGGGGAGCAGGTTTACGTGGTCGGCCGCAACGGCGATTATCTCGTGCATCCGGATCGCACCCGCGAATTCAGCTCGCAACTGGGGACGCCGACGCGCTGGCAGAACGACTTCCCCTATTTCTCTTCAGTCACCGGATCGACCCTGGGTGCGACCCAGGTCGTGCGGGAAAACGACGGCAAGCCGAGCGGGACCGCGATCGCGCCCGCGATCCTGGCCGAGGGTCAGTGGGCCGGCATCATCCGCATCGTGCCCTACGCCGTCTTCATGGCGCCGGCCGTCATCATCGAGAAGACGACGATCACGATCGGCCTCATCGCGGTGATGGTCGCCGCCGTGCTGGCCGTGCTGCTGGCGCAGTCGCTGACCCGGCCGATCGGCCGGCTCACCACCGCGGTCGATGCGATCGGGCGCGGCAAGCCCGCCGATATTCCAATCGACGCATCAGGCGAGACCGGCCTGCTGGCGCGTGCTTTCGCCCGCATGGTCGAAGAAACGAACGCGAAGACATCGGCATTGGAGCACGAAGTTCTGGAGCACCGGCGCACGGAGGCCGCGCGCGACCAGCTCGCCGTTCGCGAACGCCTGTTCAGCGCGGCGGTCGAATCCTCGGACGATTCGATCGTCATGCAGACGCTCGACGGCACCATCATCGGGTGGAACGCGGCGGCCGAGCGCCTCTACGGCCATACGGTCGAGGAGGCGGTCGGACAGCCGACTTCGATCCTCCTGCCGGCCGATCGCCGCGAAGAGGGCAAGGATTATCTGCGGCGGATTTCGCGCGGCGAACGCATCGAACACTTCGAAACGGTGCGCCTGCGCAAGGACGGCACTCCGGTCGATATCTCGGTGAGCCTGTCGCCGATCAGGGGCGCTTTGGGTGAGATCATCGGCGCCTCCGGCTCGGCGCGCCGCCTCACTGACGCACGCCAGACCGAGCGAGCGCTGCAACAAACGCTCGAGGAGCGGCGACAGCTGTTCGATGCGTCGCAAGACCTGATCATGATCATGGATTCGCGCGGCCATATCGTGCAGATCAGCCCGAGCAGCCAAGCCGTTCTCGGCTACCCGCCGGACGAGATGATCGGCCGCAGCGGCGTCGACTTCATTCACCCAGCGCATCTCGATCAATCTCGCGAGGAAATGCGCGCACTGCGGCGCGGCGGCAGTCCGAAGCTCGCCGACACCCGCTGCATCCACAAGGACGGGCGCGAGGTCTGGTTGTCCTGGCTCGGCAACTGGTCCGATCAGGCCAAGCGCTATTTCTTCGTCGGACGTGACATGACCGAGGCAAGGCATACCGAAGAATCCCTGCGCGAAAGCGAGCTGCTCGCGCGCAACATCGTCGAGACCGCGCTTGACGCCTTCGTCCAGACCGATGACCGCAGCACCATCCTGAATTGGAGCTCGCGGGCCGAAGAGCTGTTCGGCTGGCGGCGCGACGACGTGCTGGGCAAGAATGCGGTCGACCTCATCGTCGCAGAGAGTGAACGCGAGAGGGTCAAGGTCGGCCTTGCACGCTTTCTCGTGTCCCAGGACGGCCGGACGCTTAACCGCCGCCGCGAGCTCATGGTCCGCCGTCGCGACGGCAAAGAATTCAAGGCCGAGCTGAGCGTCACGGCATTGAAGCGCCGCGAGGGCCTGCTGTTCAACGTGTTCTACCGCGACCTTACCGACAAGATCGCGGCCGAGGACCGCATCCGCCAGGCCGAGAAGATGGAGGCGGTCGGCCAGCTCACCGGCGGCGTGGCGCACGACTTCAACAACATCCTCACCGTCATCACCGGCACGATCGGGATCCTGGCCGAAGCGGTGGCCAAGGAGCCGGAGCTTGCAGCGATCACGAAGATGATCGACGAGGCCGCCTGGCGCGGCGCCGAGCTGACGCAGCATCTGCTGGCGTTTGCACGCAAGCAGCCGCTCCAGCCGCGCGAGATCGACGTCAACTCGCTGATGATCGACACTGCGAAGCTATTGCGGCCGACGCTGGGCGAGCAGATCCAGATCGAGTCCGTGTTCGAGGCGGAGAGCTGCGTCGCGATCGTCGATCCCAACCAGCTGACCACCGCAATCCTCAACCTCGCGCTCAACTCCCGCGACGCCATGCCGTTCGGCGGCAAGCTGATCGTGGAGACGGGCGCCGCCTATCTCGACGAAATCTATGCCAGCGTCAACGATATCAGGCCAGGCCACTACGTGCTGATCGCAGTGAGCGACACCGGCACCGGAATTCCCGCCAACATGCTGGCCAGGGTGTTCGAACCTTTCTTCACTTCAAAGGGGCCGGGCAAGGGCACCGGCCTCGGGCTTTCGATGGTCTACGGCTTCATCAAGCAGTCCGCGGGCCATATCAAGATCTACAGCGAGGAAGGCCACGGCACCACGATCAAGATGTATCTGCCGCCCGGCAAGACGCCGACGGCGGTCGGCGAGGGCGTGACACCGGCGGCGATCGAAGGCGGACACGAGACGATCCTGGTGGTCGAGGACGACCGGCTGGTGCGCGACTACGTGCTGGCGCAGCTTCATTCGCTGGGTTACGTCACCTTGCAGGCGGCGAACGCCACGGAGGCGCTTGCAATCGTCGCCGCCGGAAAACCGTTCGACCTGCTGTTCACCGACGTCATCATGCCCGGCAAGATGAACGGACGGCAGCTCGCCGACGAACTCCAGAGGACGCGTCCCGATCTCCGGGTGGTCTACACGTCCGGCTATACCGAGAACGCGATCATCCACCACGGCCGACTGGATTCGGGCGTTCTGCTGCTGGCGAAGCCCTATCGCAAATCGGATCTGGCGCGGATCATTCGCAAGGCGCTGCAAGCGTAGGGCGCGATCTCGTGTCCCGGACAAGGCGCAACGTGCAACGCTGCGACGCAGAGCCGGGACCCAGAAACGTCAGCCGTGAGATTGGAGAGATGGGCCCCGGCTCAGCAGTGCATCATTGCATGATGCGCTGCGTCCGGGGCACGAGACCATTTTACGACGCCCGCTGGGCCGCGGTCATCACGATCCGGATCAGATCGGCGGCATTGCGCGCACCGAGCTTCTTCATGATGTTGGCGCGGTGGTCCTCGATGGTGCGCGGGCTGATGCCGAGCGTGCGGCCGGCTTCCTTGTTGGAGGCGCCGGCGGCGAACTGTTCGAGCACCTCGCGCTCGCGCCGCGTCAACGGCTCGCGTCCGGGGAAATGCAGCGAGCCGAACTTCGGCGCGGCGTTCTCCGACTGCCTGCGTGCATAGGCGCCGATCGCCTCGTCGAGCCGGCCGACGATCTCGCTGCCGCGGAACGGCTTCTCGATGAAGTCGAGCGCGCCGCTCTTGATGGCCCCCACCGCCATCGCGATGTCGCCCTGTCCGGAGATCATGAAGATCGGTGCCGGATAGTCTTCGCCGTGCAGCTCGTTGAGAATGTCGAGGCCCGACTTGCCGGGAATATGCACGTCCAGCAGGACCGCCGCCGGTGTGCGGCTTCGCGCGACGGAGAGCAATGCTGCGCCGTCCGCAAAACAGATCACCTCATAGCCCGCGGCCTTCAACACCATCGACAAGGTGTCACGAACGGCAGCGTCGTCGTCGACCACGAAGATTTCACCGCGAGAGCTTTGTTCAGCCATGTGCCCACATCCGGTTGGCATGAAGGATTCGCGTCCGCGCCAACCGTTATGGCGTTCGGCGCGGATTCGGCCCACCCGTATTTGTACGGGACATGGACTTAACGCACAAGTAGCGGCAAGTCGCCTAATTACAGAGCACGGAGAATATCCATGCTAAATTTGGCCGCTACGCCGCCTCTGGTCGCAATGCCCGAAGCCGAGAGCCGTCTGCTGATTGCGGCTGACCTTCGCTTGCTGATCTCGCAGATCGAGACCAGCATGCGCCGGATCGCCACAGCCATGGATCAAGAACACGGCAGTGATCCGGAAGGTTCCGCCGATGTCTTCCTGCTCGACGACGTCACGCCCGGTATGCCACGGCAAGCGCCGCCCTCGACGCCTGCCGGGCGGGCCTTGGCCACGCCGTGGAATGCCTGTCGGAAGCCAGCAGCACAGTGTAGATCGCTGCGGCGCGGCGGCCGCATTTCGTTGCATGGCAGGCCCGCGGCTCAGGCGCGGTGCCGTTCCACGATCGCGTCGCTGGCGACACCACCCCAGGTGTGGATCGCCGGCAGGCCCATCGCGGTCTTGCCGAGATTGGCGAGGCTGATGCGCAACGCCGCCAGATCCAGCGGCTTGGGCAGGCTCTGGAGCACGATTCCGACGGAACGGGCGAAGCTGCGAGCGGCGCTGCGGCGCTTGCCATCCATGCCGCTGATGACGATCACGGCGCCGCCAAATTTTGCCTTTGCCATCTCGCCCAGCACGTCGATGCCGTCGCCATCCTCCAGCACGAGATCGAGCGTCACGCAGTCGAAGCGCGCTGCGCGGAGCTTTTCGATCGCTTCCGCCACGGACGGCGCCACGGTGACTTCGTGGCCGGCCTGTCTGGCGGCGACCGTGATCAGGCTGCGCTGCGTGGCGTCGTCATCGACCACCAGGAGCTGAAGTGCGCGCCGCTCGGTGCCGTCGGGCAGGTTTGACGGGAGGGGGGAGAGAGAGCTTCTGGGCATTACCGTATCCTGAGATTGAGACCGGCCATGGATACATGGCTCGCGCTTAGGCGACGTAAAGCCGCTGCGGCAAATTCGGTCGGATGTTTCAGCAAATATGAACCAACGTCTCGGCAAACAGCGACGAGACGCACGTGAAGATCACGCCGCCTCGTCACGGCCACCGGCCGCGCGCTTCTTCCGATTCTTGCCACGCAGGAACTGGATGTCCATTTCGAGGCCGTTGACGCGCACCAGTTCGCAGCGGCGGTAAGCAAGGCCGGTCGACGACAACAGCAGGAAGAACTCTTTCAAGTTCAGGCCCTGAATCGAGCCTTCCACCGTGAGGATGGCGTCTGTATCGGAGATCGCGTTGAGCTTGCAGTCGCGGCGCCAGGTGCCGTCGATGGCCATGATGCAGACATCGTAGCCGCGACTGAACGTCACCCGCTCCAGACCCTTTCCATCCTCGGACATGCTTATCGTCCCGCCATCACAGCCACGCGCGGCGCGGCGCCGGCGAAAGCCGGCTTGGCAGCTGCGGCACGCGGGTCGTTCGGCTTGTAGAGACCGCGCCGCTCCGGAATCGGCTTGAACGTGTCGGTCAGTCCGACCACGGTTTCGGCCGCGCCCAGCACCAGGAATCCGTCTCCCTCGATCTGGCGCGCCAGACGGTTGAAGATGTTGATCTTGGTGTCCTGGTCGAAATAGATCAGCACGTTGCGGCAGAAGATGACGTCGAAGGTGCCGAGCTGGGCGAAATCGTGCAGCAGATTGAGCTGCCGGTGCTGGATCATCGCCCGCAGCTCCGGATTGATCTGCCAGGTCTCGCCGGTCTGCCTGAAATATTTCATCAGCATCTGGATCGGCAGACCGCGCTGCACTTCGAACTGGCTGTAGATGCCGGCCTTGGCCTTCTCGAGCACTTCCTGCGACAGGTCGGTCGCGATGATCTCGACGCGCCAGCCGGTCAGGGCCGCACCCATCTCTTTCAAGCTCATCGCCAGCGAATATGGCTCCTGTCCGGTCGAGCCGGCAGCGCACCAGATCCGCACGCTACGGCGGCCGGCGCGGGCCTTGATCACTTCGGGCATGATGGTGTCGCGGAAATGATCGAACGGGACCTTGTCGCGGAAGAAGAAGGTCTCGTTGGTCGTCATCGCCTCGACCACGCTGGTGACGAGCGCGCTCGCGCCTGCGCCTTGCAGCTTTTGCACGAGCTCGCCGATGCCGGAGAGCCCGCCCTTGCGGGCGAGCGGCAGCAGCCGGCTTTCAATCAGATATTGCTTGTCTGCGGACAGATCGAGCCCGGAATGATCCCTCAGGAACTTACGCAGATACTCATATTCGGTCGCGGTCACGGATAGCCTCTCGGAAGCTGTACTGGGAACACTCTGGCTGGAACACTCCGCCAGATAACTCAGACCATGACTTGCCCGACCGGGATCAAGCCGACTTCAGCAAACTTGTCGGCGATGATGTCTTTGTCGAAGGGCTTCATGATGTACTCGTTGGCGCCGCCGCTGAGCGCCTGAGCGATATGAGCCACGTTGTTTTCGGTGGTGCAGAACACCACCTTGGGCTCCTCGCCGCCGGGCAGGCGGCGCATGTGGCCCATGAACTCGAAGCCGTCCATCACCGGCATGTTCCAGTCGAGCAGCACTGCGTCGGGCAGCTTCCGCTGGCAGATCTCGAGCGCTTTCGAGCCGTCCTCGGCCTCGGTGACTTCGAATTCCAGGCCTTCCAGGATCCGGCGCGCGATCTTGCGCACGACGCTGGAATCATCGACCACCAAACACGTTTTCATTTGGTTCTCCGCTTCGATGTTTTTGGGGCTCACGCAGCCATTTGCACTTCGGTCTTCAATTCGAGGACGCGATCGACGTCGAGGACGACCATGAGCTGTCCGTCGAGGCGGTGGACGCCGCCGGCGAGCTTGGCCATGCGGGGATCGAGGTTGACGGGG
>NZ_JADPKY010000026.1 GCF_023074185.1 Bradyrhizobium sp. 132
GACGACGCGCTTGACGCCGGCGACGAGATCCATCGCGCCGCCCATGCCCTTGACCATCTTGCCGGGGATCATCCAGTTGGCGAGATCGCCGTTCTGAGCCACCTGCATGGCGCCGAGGATCGACAGGTCCATGTGGCCGCCGCGGATCATGCCGAAGGAATCCGCGCTCGAGAAATAGGAGGTCGAGGGCAGCTCGCTCACGGTCTGCTTGCCGGCGTTGATGAGGTCGGCGTCTTCCTCGCCCTCATAGGGGAACGGGCCCATACCGAGCATGCCGTTCTCGCTCTGCAAGGAGACGTCCATGCCGTCGGGGATGTAGTTCGAGACCAGCGTCGGGATGCCGATGCCGAGATTGACGTAATAGCCGTCACGCAATTCCTTCGCGGCGCGCGCGGCCATCTGTTCACGGGTCCAGGCCATCTTGAGCTCCTGTCGATTCTTTAGTGGCGCATGATCTGATCGGAAAAAAGGCTTCCACTTTTCCTGATCATGCGCTCGGGCGCGGGCGGGTGTTGCGGAATTCGATGCGCTTCTTGGCCGTGCCGACCTCGACGATGCGCTTCACGAAGATGCCGGGCGTATGGATGTGGTCGGGATTGAGTTCACCGGCCGGCACCAGGTGCTCGACCTCCGCCACGGTGATCTTCGCGGCGGTCGCCATCATCGGGTTAAAGTTGCGCGCGGTCTTGCGGTAGATGAGGTTGCCGGCGGTGTCGCCCTTCCAGGCGTGCACGATGGCGAGGTCGGCGAACAGGCCGCGCTCCATCAGGTACTTCTCGCCGTCGAATTCCTTCACTTCCTTGCCTTCGGCGATCAGCGTGCCGACGCCGGTCTTGGTGTAGAAGGCCGGGATGCCGGCGCCGCCGGCGCGAATGCGCTCGGCCAGCGTGCCCTGCGGGTTGAATTCGAGTTCCAGCTCGCCGGCAAGGAATTGCTGGGCAAACAGCTTGTTCTCGCCGACATAGGACGAGATCATCTTCTTGATCTGGCGGGTTTCGAGCAGGCGGCTGAGGCCGATGCCGTCGACGCCGGCATTGTTGGAGACCACCGTCAGACCCTTGACGCCGGACTCGCGGATCGCGTCCGACAGCTCCTCGGCGATGCCGCAGAGGCCGAAGCCTCCGGACATGATCATCATGTTGTCCTTGAGAATGCCAGAGAGAGCCGACTTGGCGTCGGGATAGACCTTGTTCATGAATTATCTGACTAATGGAGGGAAGCTGATAGCTCGGAAGCGCTGAGGTTGATATTTCTCCGATTCGAGCCGTGCACATGATAGCGGCTTCCGACGCCCGGCTTGGCCCGCTCATTCATCTGATCGTGCGCGGAATCCGACGATGAGCTGTTGCTCACTGCCCTCATTTGGGCTCGATTCCTTCA
>NZ_JADPKY010000041.1 GCF_023074185.1 Bradyrhizobium sp. 132
CATTCAACAACGATCTCGTGCCCCGGACGCAGCGCAGCGCCTCTTGGCGGTGCGCTGCAGAGCCGGGGCCCATGCAGCAGCGAGTGCGCGGCCTTCTGGGTCCGGCTCTGCGCAGTAACGCGAAGAGGCGTTGCAGCGCGTCCGGGACACGAGAGTGCGTGCGAGCTAAACCGGCTTCCCCGCATACGGCATCGACGCCGTCAGCCCGCCGTCCACCGGGAACGCCTGGCCGTTGACATACGAGGCCTCGTCGCTGGCCAAAAACAATCCCATCGCGGCGAGCTCGTGCGGCTGGCCGGGGCGCTTGAGCGGATTGAGCTGGCCGATCTTATCGGCGGTGCCGCGCTCCTTGGCGCGGTCGAAGATCGGCTTGGTCATGCCGGTCTCGATCAGGCCCGGGCACACTGCGTTGATGCGCACGCCGGTGCCGGTGAGCGAATAGGCGGTGGTCTGCACCAGGGAGATCACGCCGGCCTTGCTCGCCGCATAGGGATGACCGCTGGCGCCGGCCTTGAGACCGGCGACGGACGCGGTCAGCACGATCGCGCCGGACTGCTGCTTCACCATGTGCGGCATCGCATGCTTCACCGCGAGGAAAGGCCCGATCAGATTGATCCGCAAAACCTCCTGCCATTGCTCGACGGTCTGCTCGCCGAGCGGGACGAGTCCGCCGGAGACGCCGGCATTGGCCCAGATCACGTCGAGCCGGCCGTGCGTCTTCACCGCCTTGTCGATCACGGCCATGACGTCCTTCTCGGAGCCCGCATCCGCCATCATGGCTTCCGCGATGCCGCCGGCCTTCTTCACCTCGTCGACCGTCTCTTTCACCGCTTCGGTGCGATCGACCGCGATCAGCTTGGCGCCTTCCCTGGTGAACAGCAGCGCGGCCGCGCGGCCGATGCCGCTGCCGGCACCGGTGATAATGACGGACTTGCCTTGCAGACGGCCCATGCGGTTTCTCCCTCTGGTTCGCACGCGACGCTTGCCGCGCGACGGAATTTCAAACAAGATTTCAAACGGTAAAGTGTCTTGAGACACGTTCGCTACTGACGTACAGCGACATCAAACGGGATGGAAGGGTTTCGATGGCAGGTGCAGACAAGCCCAATGTGATCACGACACGCTGGTGGTGGGTCCGTCACGCGCCGGTGCGCAATGACGGCGGCAATATCTACGGTCAGTCCGATCTCGCCTGCGACACCAGCGATACCTACGTCTTCAATGCTGTTGCCAAGGTGCTGCCACGCAATGCGGTCTGGTATTCGAGCAATCTGATGCGCACGCATCAAACGGCCGAAGCGATCTGGGCGGCCGGTTTTCCGAGGCCTGCGTCGATGACACGGGAAGCGGACCTCGCCGAGCAAAACCTCGGGCGATGGCAGGGCATGAACCGCGCCCAGTTCATCGCCAGCCGCCCTGTCGGCTCGAGCTGGTTTGCCGATATCAACGAGCCCGCACCCGGCGGCGAGAGTTTTATGGACCTCTACAATCGCGCCCGCCGCACCATCGATCGGATCAATGCCGAGGCTGCGGGGCGTGATGTGATCGCAGTGGCACATGGTGGCACCATCAAAGCGGCACTTGGGCTGGCGCTCGATGGCCAGCTGGAGAAGGCGCTGTCGTTCGACATCGACAATTGCTCGATCACGCGGCTCGACCATTTTGCGAACCCCGAGCGCACGGTGTGGCGGCTGCCGATGGTGAACCAGCAGCCGTGGATCGCGGACGACGCGCATGCGGAGATGCATCAGCCGGCAGGACCGGAAGTCAAGAAACTCGCCTGAGCAATTGTCCGGCCGCGGGACCACGGCGTAAGCTTCAGGCCAATTCAAATCATAACTCTGGGAGAGAAACATGACCTTGTTCGACATGAAGGGAAAAGTCGCCGTCATCACCGGCTCGACGCGCGGTATCGGGCTTGCGATCGCCGAGCGCATGGCTGAGCACGGCGCCAAGGTGGTGATCTCCTCGCGCAAGGCCGACGTTTGCGACCAGGTCGCGAAGTCCATCAACGACAGATTCGGCAAGGGCACAGCAGTCGCGATCGCCGCCAACATCTCCTCGAAGGAAAACCTGCAAAATCTCATCGACGAGAGCAACCGTGCCTTCGGCAAGATCGACGTGCTGGTCTGCAACGCCGCATCGAATCCGTATTACGGTCCGCTCGCCGGCATCTCCGACGATCAGTTCAGGAAGATTCTGGACAACAACATCGTCGCCAACAACTGGCTGATCTCGATGGTGGTGCCGCAGATGATCGAGCGCAAGGACGGCTCGATCATCGTCGTCTCCTCGATCGGCGGGTTGAAAGGCTCGACCATCCTCGGCGCCTACGCGATCTCCAAGGCCGCCGACATGCAGCTCGCGCGCAACCTGGCCTGCGAATACGGCCCGCACAACATCCGCGTGAACTGCATCGCGCCCGGCCTGATCAAGACCGATTTCGCCAAGGCATTGTGGGACAATCCAGAAAATTTGAAGGCTTCGACCGCGCGTTCGCCGCTGCTCCGTATCGGCATCCCCGACGAGATCGCGGGCGCCGCAGTGTTCCTGGGATCGCAGGCCGGCGACTTCATGACCGGCCAGACCATGGTGATCGACGGCGGCGCGACGATCAGTTGAGGGGCTGCTGATTGGCATTGCTCTCGTGTCCCGGACGCGGTGCAGCACGAAGTGCTGCTCCGCAGAGCCGGGACCCAGAATGTCGCGAAGATCGAGATCGCTGAGGCTTGGGCCCCGGCTCTGCGACGCACCGCTACGCGCTGCGTCGCGTCCGGGGCACGAAGTCTAATCCACCGCCGCGTACACCAGATCCCGCACCAGCGTCCGCGTAAAATCGCGCTGTCCCGGGCCCTGGCTCATGAACACGACGAACAGATCCTCCTTCGGATCGATCCAGAAGAACGTCCCCGCAATGCCGCTCCAGAAATACTGGCCGACGCTGCCGGGGAAGGGCGCGATGCCGGCCTCGCGGCGCACGGCGAAGCCGAGGCCGAAGCCGTGGCCGGGCGACAGGAGAGTGCCGTTGGTCACGACGTGAGGTCCGAGATGATCGGACGCCATCAGCTCCAGCGTTTTGCGGCCGATGATCCTGTTGCCGTCGAGGGTGCCGCCGTTGCGCAGCATCAGCGCGAAGCGGGCATAATCCATGGTGGTGGAGACGAGGCCGCCGCCGCCGGACTCCATGATCGGCTGCTCGATCATGTTGAACAGCGCGACCTTGTCGCCGGTCCAGGGATCGGCCGCGAACGGCTCGGCCAGCCGGCCGGCATTGGCTTCGCTGGTTGCAAAGCCGGTCTCGGCCATTTGCAAGGGCGCGAGAATGCGCTCGGCGAGGTATGTGCCGAGCGACTTGCCGCTGACGATTTCGATGATGCGGCCGAGGATGTCGGTGGAGCGGCTGTAGTTGAACTCGTCGCCGGGATGGCAGACCAGCGGCAAGCTCGCCACCAAGGCGGCGTGCTCGGCATTGGTGATCTTGCGGCTGCGCACCCGCGAGTCCTGGTAGAGCTTGTGCACGGGGCCGTCGCCCTGGTGCTCGTAGGTCAGGCCGGAGGTGTGGCGGAGCAGGTCCTGCACCGTCATCGGCCGTTTCGGCGGAACCAGTTCCAGCTTGCCGCCGCTGACCACGCCGACCTTTTGGTCGGCGAACTCAGGGATGAATTTCGCGGCGGGATCGGCAAGCAGCAGATGGCCGTCCTCGACCAGCGCCATAATGCCGACCGACACGATCGGCTTGGTCATCGAGAAGATTCGGAAGATCGAATCATGCGCCATCGGCGCCGCGCCCGTCGGGCTCTGCTTGCCGAGCGCCTCGAACCAGCCGACCTGGCCGTGCCGTGCCACCAGCACGGTGACGCCGGGAATGGTTCCCTTGTCGATCTCGCGCTTGAAAGCGTCCGACATGGCCTGAAGGCGGGGACGTGACAGCCCGAGCGTCTCGGGGCGGGCCTCCGGCAGAGGCGGGGTGTTCGGCGCGGTCGAGGGGCGAGGGGCGGCTGTCGCAGAGGCTGTCGCAGTCATGGGCACTCCCGGTTGCTTATTATTATTCGGGGCCGACTGTGGCCCAGAAGGCGCGGCACAAACAAGCGAAGCCAGCGCGCTTCACCCTTGCAATCCGGCCTTGCAATCCGGCCGCCCCCTGTGCTTCAAAGCGGCCTGATCCGGGCGGCAACGCAGGGTCAGTAGGAGTGTAGCTCAATTGGTAGAGCACCGGTCTCCAAAACCGGGGGTCGCAGGTTCGAGCCCTGCCACTCCTGCCAGCAAAATCAAACACTTAGATCAGATGCTGGCGGGACGGGAACCTGCCGTTTCCAGATGGCCTCCGCGAGGGCGATGTCGACCACGGAATCTTCGCCGGAAGCCAGCGGCGTCCTCTGCTCGACGATATCGGTGACGAATGCATCGGCCTGACGCCGAAACGCCCAACTCTTTTCGCGCGACAATTGCGTGCGTTGTTCTTGCTGATCGAGGATGATCTCCGCCTCCTGCTCGGCAAAGGGCGGGGGCAACTCAATGGTCACTGCGCCCCGCTCGAACGCGATGCTCAGACCCTCACGCCAGCCGCCCTCAGATCCATTTACGAGTTGCAGCGCGCAGGCGACGCCGTCGAAGTCGAGCGTCACGGTCGCCGCGCCCGAGGTCTCGACGGTGCTTTGCGCGACTGCCGGCGACGATCCGAGCACGTAGCGCACGAGATTGATGATATGGCTGAACACGTTCAGAAAATGGTCGTAGCCGGGTCGCATCGCGCCGGGCATCCAGTCCGGGCCATCCTGCCAGAGCTCGAGCCCGTCCGGCCGCGCTTCGCCGGTCATGACGAAGTTGTCCTGCGACCGGCCAGTGTTGCCGCCGAAGCACCAGCCTTTTGCCCCGATAACGCGTCCAAGCGACTGGTCCGCTCGAATGCGCGTCAACTCGGCCAGCGCGCGTGCCACGCCGGCGTCGTGACGCTTCATGTAGCCGATGCTGTAGACGAGGTTTTGCCGCCGCGCCGTCTCGGCCAGTGCAACGGCCTGAGCCGTGGTGTAGGCCATCGGCTTTTCCGACAGCACATGGCGGCCGCTGTTCAACGCATCCAGCACGATCGGACCGGTGGCGCGGCGCTTCGTCACGACGACGACGGCGGACACCTCGCTGTCCGCCAGCAGCTCCCGGTGCGTGCCGTAGACCCGGGCGATGTCGAATTTTTGCGCCGCTGCGGCAGCGAGATCAGGCCGGAGATCGGCGATCGCGACAACGCGGCAGGCGGGATTGGCAGCGAAATTGGCCAGGTGGCACATCTGGCCGACCATGCCCGTTCCGATGATGCCAATGCCCGGCCTCACTTGCTAGGATCCCTCGAAGCGCTTCCGGATGACGAGGAAATGCGCCGGCTGTCCCCAGGTGTTGATGAAGGCCGGGTCTGACTGGGTGAGCGCGGTGACCGCGGACACGTCCCGTCGCCCGATCGCGCCAAAGATACGATGGAAACTGTCGAGCGTCGCGACGACGGCGTCGATGTCGGACGCATCTTCGGCGAGAATTTCTGTCGTCCTTATCGTCTCGCGCAGCGACGCGAGGCTCGCGATCACACGGGGCAGGCTGGCGCCGAAGGGATCCTCGATCATCCCATCGACATCGAGAACCAGTGTCTCGATCGAAGCCGAGATCGCGTCGACCGCTTCGGTCTTGCCGGCCAGATAGAGCTTCCGTCCGCCGAGAAAGCTCAGACGGCTGCGGCCGAGATGGCGCGCCGCGCGCCGCAGCTTCTCGTCATCGGACAGGACCTTCTTGTGCCAGTAGACGTCCAGGCTGTCGCGATAGGCGGGCCACGCCGAATGGATATCGAATCCCTGCTCATGCGCCGCCCTACACAAGACTCCCGCGTCGAGGAAATACCGGCGCCTGACGAAAGGATTTTCGAGCACGTCCATCAGCCAGGATTCGAAGCTGCGTGTGTGCGGAATGCTGTTCCATTTCGCGTCGAACAGCATCTTCGCCGTTTCGAGCACGGGACGGCCCGTCAATACCTTGCCGGCCGCATGAATCGCCTTGAGCGCGAGCTCGAAGAATCCGCCGTAGCGCTCGTAGTAGGAAACGACTGCGTAACCGTCTGGATTGAGCAGCCGGTGAAAGATGCCGAGCCAATTCTCAGTCGGCTGCACCGTGTAGATGAATCCTTCGGCATCGATGATGTCGAAGCGACGATCGCTGCGAAATCCTTCGACATCGGACGATACGAGTTCACGCAGACGTTCCGCTTGGCTGAAATGCGCGAAGTAAGCCTGGATTTTCGCGTGCGCATGCCGGTTCGGCTCGGCGAGCGTCATGTTTGCGCCCCAGCCTGCAAACACCAGCGCGTTCTCGCCGGAATCGGGGCCGAATTCGAGCACGTCGGCGTCTCGGAACAACCGCGGCGGCAGCACCAGCTTGTCCGAAAACAACTCGCGCCGCAGGCCGGCATAGGCTCCGAGTTCGGCGGCGGATTTGAAATTCCCGAACGTCGGCAGGACCTTCTGACGTTCGTAGTAGTTGAAGAGCTTGTCCTCAGCCATGCCGCGACCCTGCGGCCGCCTCGAGGCGATCGAGCTCGTTCCAGATGTCAGAGGGTGCGAAGATCGAAACGATGTGGAGCGGGCGCTTCACGGTTTCGCGCAGCCGGCTGCTGACCCTGTCTTCGTTCTCCTGGTTCACGGCCAGAAGGCAGACGAGCGGATTCGACTTGCCTGCGAGGCCCTCCGGCGACCGGATCGGAATGCCGGTGCCGGGCAGGAACAAGCCCTGGCGTTCCTTCTGGTCGTCGACCGAGAGATCGACGAGATCCGCGAGTTCGTGGGCATTGGTGAATGTACAGGCGCGGCAACCGGCGCCGTAGATGGCGATCTCGGCGCCGTTGGCGCGGGCCTTGGCGAGGATCGGGCGGAACCGCGCGCCATACTCCCTTGCGCGCTGGCCGAACCTCTCGCCGACGCCGGCAGGGGCCGGCGGTGGCGTCACGTCGTGCGCGGCGCGGCGCGCTGCGATCGCGAGGCTGCCGCCGCTGAAATTGTATTTCTTCACCGACACCGCCTCGAAGCCGTGGCGCGCCAGCAGCGCGAGCAGTGTCGGTTCGGTGAAGTAACTGACGTGCTCCTCCCACAGGACCGAGAGGTCGCCCGCCGTCGAGCCGGGTGCGAAATCAGGCACGTCGATGAACAGCAGCCCATCGTCGCTGAGCGCGATCTTCACGCAGTCGAAAAAGTTCTCGAAATCGACGATGTGCTCCAGCACCTGGCGCGAGACGACGAGGTCGAACTTGCCGGCCTCTGTGATCGCGTCGTGACACAACGCCGGGCTGATCATGTCAGCATAGACCTTGATGCCGCGCTCGCGGGCGATCTTGCCTGACACCAGGTTCGGCTCCACGCCCACCAAAACCTTCGCGCCGCGTTCACGCAGCCTGTCCATGAACAGGCCGTCGTTACATCCGATCTCGAACACGGATCGATGGCTCGAGAATTTCGCGATGGTATCGAGCTCGTCGACCTGGTGCGGCTCCGGCTTCCAGCTGCTGAAATTGTAGTTGAACTGCCGGTACAGAATGTCGGGATCAATCGGCTTGACGATCTGGGGCAGGCCGCACTCGCCACACGCCAGCACCTCGAATGGATACCGTTCGTCCTGTTCGTCGCGGCTGTGCCGAAGCCGATGCGCAATCGGCATCTGTCCGAGGTCGATGACCGGGCGCAAATTGGTCGAATGGCAGAGGCGGCAATTATCGGTCACGGGTTTGGCTCTGTGCAGGAAAAGCAAGGAAACATCGGCGCTCCAGGCGATAAGCGACGCAGTTGAAGCCTATATCGCGCTAGAGGTCGTGTCACGATTCTTAAGTTGCCGTGCCGCAGCGAGCGCACCAATCTTCGTGACGTAGTTCTGGACTTCAGCGGCATCGCTGCCATCGGGAGCCCAGTCAGGAAATGCCGTGCGGGAGGGATCGAACGGACCGGCGGTGGTTTCGTGAAACACCAGCCACTCCGAGGTGATCAGGATCGAGTGAAACACCTGCTCGGGCATCCGGTAGTAGCAGCGCTTGCCCTGGCCGTAAGGCGCCATCTTGAGCACGTCGCGAATCCGCCCGTCATCCTCGAAGATCACGACCTGCGCGGTGCCTTCGATGACGTGGAACGACTCCGGTTTGCCAAAATGCTTGTGAGGCCGCACATAGGCCTCGCGATGATGCACGATGAGCATCTCGTGCAGGCCGGACAAGGGATCGGGATGCGTGCACAGTCGGCTGCGCAGACGCGGATTGCCGGCGGCGATGCGCTTCAGCTCGGCGATCGTGGCGTCGTCCGCCGTGACGATGGCGTCGTCCGAATAATACACTTCGGAATTTTGCGCACGCAACGAGGTCGGTGGGCGGAGGCCCGTTGTTTCATTCGAAGAAGATGAACCCATGGTCGCCCCGGTATCCGCATTTGTCGTAGATCCAGGCCCACGTTTCCGGACCGTGGAAACTCAGGCAGGTGAGCTGCCAGTAGAGCAGGTTCGCCTTCTCGCGCTCGTCGCGGAACGATTCCACCATCAGATATTTCGAGGTGCCGCGCCCAACGCGCTCGATCTCGGACACAGCGCGGAAGACGTCCTCGAGCGGAAGATTGTGAAGCACGCCGAGCGACACCACGAGATCGAAGCTGTGGTCGGGATAGGGGAGCGCGACGGCGCTGCCGATCTTCAATTGCGACCGCACCTCCTCCTTGGCGTTGGCGATGCCATAGTCGGAGATGTCGATGCCGGCGATCGTGAGGCCGGGCACGAGCTGGCTGAACTCATGGAGCAAATAGCCCTTGCCGCAGCCGATATCGAGCACGCTCATCCCGGGCTTGATGCCGTAGCGGTCGATCAGGATCTGGGCGAGCGGGCGCCACCGTCCGTCGTAGCGATAACCGCCATAGCCATAGCGGCGGTCGCCGTCCCAATAGTCGTGGCCCCATTGCCGGGCCACGGTGGCGGATTCCGCCTTGTCGTGCTCGACGACCCGCTGAACGTAGTTCCGCTTGGTCGATGCGTGCATCGGCTGGAGTAAGTTGATCTCGGTCATTGTCCCCAACCGGTCCGCGGCATCGTCACAGGATGGTCGCGAATTTGTTGACGAGCAGAATGTCCTCGACGGCCTGGATGGCGTCGCGCGAGGACAGCGTGATCTCCTCGACGGCGGCGTGCAAGTCGCAGCCTTCGCTCAGCACGCGGTCGTAGATCTCCCGCCGCCGCGCCTCGTCGGGCGGCAGCATGAAGATGCTGTAAAGAATCAGGCCACGCAGCCGCGGCAGCTCGTCCAGGATGTCCTCGAGCACCATGTAGCTGCCTTGCATGGTGTGCTCGGCGGCGCTGAGCAGATAATGCAGGTTCTTCCGCCGCGCGTAGTCGCGGATCACGATGTTCTGGACGTGCTGCGGAGTGCGGCTGCCGTTCAGCGGCCGGGCGCCGATATAGCCGCGATGGCCGGCTCGCTCAGCCATGGAAGCCTCCCGGCAGCTTGTACTGCATGCCGACGCGTGTTGCCGGGCGCAGCAGGATCGGTTCGAAGAACTCGCCGAAGCGCTTGTCCGCGTAGGGCGACATGATGCTCTTGAAGCGGCAGTTCATGCTCCAGCGCGTGCCGGGCTCCTCGTTGATGCGATTGCCGTGCATCAGGGTCTGGTTGAACAGCATCACGTGGCCGTAGGGGATCTCGATGAAGGTCGCGTGCGGCTTGATGGTCTTGTACAGCTCCTCGGCGCTGCGCAGGCTGGCCATTCGGTCCTGCATGTCGCCGTTCAGGGACGGCGGCAGCAGATACATCGATTTGGAGCGGTGGACGTCGACCAGCGGCACCCACACCACAACTTCGAACGGCGAGTCGCCCGACCAGACGTCGGAATGGGTGGCGAGCAGCGAGGAATCGTCACCTGGCAGCTGGATGCTGAGATTGACGCGGCGCTGCATGCAGAGCTCGTTGCCGACGATGGTCTCGATCGTCGAGCGCGCCAGGCGGAAATAGGTCGGCCGGAACCAGGGCTCGGCGTTGAGGCCGTTGAAGACGTGCAGCCGCAGGCCGTTGAGATCCTCCACGCTCACCCGGGTGTGGATGGTGTCGAGCATCGCGTAGGGGTCGTTGCCGTGCGGCAGCTTCAGATAGTCCGCCGCAAGCTCGGCGGCGCGCCGCTGGATCCGGTCGAGCCCGGCGCGATCGTCGGCCGGCGTGGTGACGAAGCCATCGTCGATGAAGCGTTGCGCCAGCGCCTGCTCATCGGCCTCGAGGAAAGCCGTGTCCGTCATGCAAAATACTCCCGGGCGGTCGCGCAAACATAGCTGATGTCCGAGGCCGAGAGGAACTGGTTGATGGGAAGCGTGAGGATCTGATCCGCCTGCCGCTCAGTCACCGGGAACGCGCCGCGACCGTGACCCAGATGCGCCGCCGCCTCCTGGAGGTGGATCGGTACCGGATAGTGGATCGCGGTCTCGATACCCTTGTCGGCAAGATATTTCTGGAAATCGTCGCGATGGTCCGTCTGCACGACGAAGGTATGGAAGGTGTTGAACTCGATGTTGCGGCAAACCGGGATGAACAGGGAAAGGCCGGCGAGCTCAGTGCGGTATTGCGCGGCGTTGCGGCGCCGGCGTTCGATCACGGAGGGCAGGTGACGCAGGCGAATGCGAAGCACCTCGGCCTGGACCGTGTCGAGGCGTGACACCATGCCCCACTCCTGGACGTCACTGCGATTGATCAGGCCGTGATTGCGCAGGCGTCGAATTCTCGCGGCCAACTCGGCGTCGGCGGTGACGACGAAGCCGGCGTCGCCCGCGGCATTGAGATTCTTCAGCGGGTGGGCAGAGAAACAGCCGAACGTTCCGATGGTCCCGCTCATCCGCCCGTCATAGGTCGAGCCGATGGCCTGCGCGCTGTCCTCGATCACGGCGAGAGCGTGCTTGGCCGCGATCGTCATCAGCGGGCTCATGTCGGCCATGCGTCCGGTCAGGTGCACCGGCATGATCGCCCTGGTCCGCGGAGTGACGGCGGCCTCGACTGCGGCCGGATCGATGTTCTGGTCCGGCAGTACGTCCGCAAACACCGGCGTGGCGCCGACGGCGACGATCGCGGCAGTCGATGCCACGAACGAATTCGGCGGGGTAATCACCTCGTCGCCGGGACCGATGTCGAGCGCCCTCAAGGACAGGATCAGCGCATCGGTGCCGGAGTTCAGCGTCACCACATGCGGCGAGCCGAGATAGGTGGTGAGCTCCTCTTCGAGCTTCGCAACGGCCGCGCCGCCGATGAAATCGCCACGCTGGAATACGCCCTCGACCGCCTGCATGATCTCGCCGCGCTCTTCCTCGAATTGCGCGGGAAGATTGACGTAACCGATGCGCCGGCGGCCGGTGTCAGCGTCCATGGCAGAATTTCCGGACAATCTCGATGACGCGGTCCTGCTGGGCGTGCGTCAGATGCTGGTCGACGGGGAAGCTGATGACTTCCTGGGCGTGGCGGTCGGTGACCGGGAAGGTGCCCGGCCCGTAGCCGAGATGCTTGAGGCCTTCCTGCTGATACAGCGGGATGGGGTAGTGGATCTTCGCTTCGATGCCGTTGTCCAGGCAGTATTTGTAGAGCTCGTCGCGGCGCTCGGCGAACACCATGTAGAGATGATAGACGTGCTTCACGTTGGGCCGGCGCGGCGGAATGCGCAGGCCGGGCAGGCCGGCGAGGCCCGCGTCATAATAGGCCGCGTTCTCGATCCGGCGGCGTGTGATCTCGCTGGTCTGGCCGATCAGCCAGTTGCCGACCACCGCCTGGAGGGAATCTAGCCGCGAATTGCAGCCGAGGATCGCGATCTCGTCGCGATTCTTCATGCCGTGGTTGCGGATCAGACGAAGCCGCTCGTTCATCCCGTCGTCATTGGTGACGACGACGCCAGCATCGCCCCAGACGTTGAGGTTCTTGAGCGGATGCAGGGAGAAGCCGGCTGCGATACCGTGGGTGCCGGAGCGCTTTCCCGCGAACTCCGACAGAATGCCCTGGCAGGAATCCTCGACGACGGGAATGTTGTGACGTTGGGCGATCGCCATCAGCTTGCCCATGTCGGTGACCTCACCGGTCAACTGAACCGGCATGATCGCCTTGGTCTTCTCCGTGATCGCGGCTTCGACGTAGTCGACGTTCATGCAAAAGGAATCGTCGCAGTCGACCAGCACGGGCGTCGCGCCGGTCTCCGCGATGGCGCCGACGGTGGCGATGAAGGTGTTAGCGGCGGTGATGACCTCGTCGCCATGACCGATGCCGAGCGCCTTGAGCGGCAGCTTGAGCGCGTCGGTGCCCGATCCGACGCCGATGGCGTGACGCACGCCGATCAGCTCGGCAAAGCGCCGCTCGAATTCGGCGACCGGCTTGCCCAGGGTGAAATCACCGGTCGCCACCAATCGGCCGATCTCGGCCAGGATCGGGGCAGGATCGGAGAATTGCTCGAGCAGATAGGAATATCGAACGTCGTGCATGGGGCCCGTCAGGTGGAATGAAGTTGAGGAGAGGAGGTGTGCGAGGCGGCGAGCGCGCGCTCGATCGAGGTCGCAATGGCGCCGGCGGAAAGTCCGTGCTTCTTCAGCAGCGAGTCCTGCGATCCGTAATTGTGCATGAAACGATCCGGCAGCGACAGCCGAAGCATCGCGGGCAGGCCGAAGCCGAGCTTGTCGATCAGCGCCTCCGCGACCGCGCTGCCGAGGCCGCCGGAGGGCACGTGCTCCTCCAGCGTCGCCACCAGCTTGGTGCCCCGGATTGATTGCAGCAGCGCCTCGGTGTCGAGCGGCTTGACCGTGTGCATGTGCAGGATGCCGGCGCGAATGCCCTGGGCGGCCAGCAGGTCGGCCGCGGCGAGTGCGCGCTGGAGCATGATGCCCGTCGTGACCATGACGACGTCGCCCGGTGGCCGCATCAGGATGGCCTTGCCGATCTCAAAGCCGTGCTCGGCCTTCGAGACGACGGCGTCGCCACCCTTGCCGAGCCGGATGTAGATCGGCCCGGTCCAGTCGAGCGTCTGCTCCATCAGCCGCGCCGCCTCGTCGGCGTCGCACGGGCAGACCACTGTCATGTTCGGCAGCGCCCGCATGATGGCGATGTCCTCGATCGCCTGGTGGGTGGGGCCGAGCGGCGCATAGACCAGCCCGCCGCCATTGGCGATCAGCCGCACCGGCAGATTGTGCAGGCAGAGATCGACGGCGACCTGCTCGTAGCAGCGGCGGGTGAGGAATGTCGCGATGGTGTTGACGTAGGGCACGAAGCCTTCCATCGCGAGACCGGCCGACATGCCGATGATGTGCGCTTCCGAAATGCCTTCGATCAGGTGGCGCTTGGGAAACTCCTTGCTCATCGCGCGCAAGGTGCCCGCGCCGGGATCGGAGCCGATGTAGAGCACACGCTCGTCGCGCGTGGCGAGCTTGTGGACCATGTTCATCGCGGTATTGCGCATGGGAAGCCGATCAAAAATCGCCGACAGCGACGCGGATGGCGCCGAGCTCGCTGTCGGTCAGCTTGTTCTTGTGATGCCAATCGGCGTTGGATTCCGCGGCCGGCAGACCCTTGCCCTTGACCGTATGACAGATGACCGCGGTGGGTTTTCCCGGAACGGCCGGTACCTGCTTCAGGACAGCGCGCAGGGCACCGACGTCGTGGCCGTTGAGCTCCTGCACCGCAAAGCCGAAGCTGCGCCATTTGTCCGCGAGTGGCTCCAGCGGCAGGACATAGTCGGTGGGGCCGTAGCTCTGCAGCTTGTTGTAGTCGATCAGCGCGACCAGATTGTCGAGCCCGTGCTTGGCCGCGCCCATTGCAGCCTCCCACACCGAGCCCTCGTTGATCTCGCCGTCGCCGAGCAGAACGAAGGTGCGGTAGCTGCGCTCGCGCATGCGTGCGGCAAGCGCAAGGCCGACACCGATCGACAGGCCGTGTCCAAGTGCGCCGGTCGACGCCTCGACGCCCGGCACCATTCCGTATTCGGGATGTCCGCCCAAAATGCTGTCGGGGCCGCAGAAGCCGTCGAGCTCCGACAGGGGAAAGAAGCCGCGATCGGCCAGCAGCGCATAGAGCGCCAGACACCCGTGCCCCTTGCTGAGGATCGCGCGGTCGCGGGCCGGATCGCGCGGGTTGTTCGGATCGATCCGCAGCACGTCGTCGTAGAGTACGCGGACCATTTCGATCAGCGACAATGCCGGACCGACATGTCCGCGTCCCGCGGAGCGGACAGAACCGAGGACCAGTCGGCGCAGATAAAGGCTACGCTCGTCCAGCGTGCAGGTGAGGGCGGCTTCAGCGTGGGGCGAGATCTGGGTCACTTCGGTAAATCTGTTGGGCTAATCGTCTGGTGAAGCCGGCGGGCTTTGTCGAGCTGACCGGCGAGGCGGATCGTAACATCGCCACCTTGTGCAGCCATTGCGCGCCGGGAGCGGCTGTCCGGCAAATAGGCGTTCAGGACAATCAGGCACCAGATTCCCTTGAACACAGGATACAGTACGTCACGGCGGATCGCAAACGCGTCATCGCCCGCCTCGAAGGCGCGCGACAGCCGTTTGACCAAGCGATTCGCGCTCGCCTCCGGCAGGTCGCTGCCGGGGTGAATGGCGGTGTCGGACACGAGCTTGACCGGATCGTCCCAGCCGAAATATTCGAAGTCGATGAATCGCAAGCACCCGCCTTCGGCGCGCAACGCGTTGTGCAGTCCGAAATCGGACGGACTTAGCGCGCGATGGTTGGGCGCAAGGTCCGCTGCGGGATCCCGGCCCAGTTCGGCGTAGCGCCGGCGGAGCTGCCGAATCGCGACGTCAGTGCTGGGAACCAGGCTGCCTTCGATGAACGCGCGCAGGTCGGGATGATCATCCGAGACCCGCCGCAGTCCGTCCAGGCGCTGCTCGTACTGGGCGATGGCTGCCTCGGGCGAAAAGATGCTGGCTGAGGCGTTGCGCAAATTTTGCGCGCCTTCGGCGGCGCGCAGTTTCTGCAACGCTATCAGGAAATCGGCGAGTTGGTCGGCGTCGTCGCCCTGCGGGCGCAGCACCGCCGCCTCGCCGTCGAACCATTGGTACAGCGCGCAGAGCGCATCCGCGTCCTTTGCGACCGGCCGCGGTGTCGACATGATGCCGTGGCGCGACAGAAACGAGAGCGCGGCATATTCCTGTCCCAGGCGATCGCGTCCGTCGGACGGATAATGCTTAAGGGCAAGGGGCGGTCCCTCCGCCATCTCCAGCCGAAACACCCTGTTGTTGCCGCCGGACCGTGCCGGCTGGGCGGCCGCGACTCGCGCACCGGCCAGGCGGCTGCCGATCGCGATCGCAACCGGCGCGGTTATGTCGGTCTCGCTCATGCCGCAAGCACCTCGCGGCGAATATCGGCCCATGTCGCGATCGGCTTGCACTGTTCGGGGTGGGGGGGCTGCGACCGCGTGAACAGAATCGATCGCGTGGCCTTGGGAAAATGCGGTTGCTCGAAGACGTCGACGAGATCGTCGATGAAGACGTCGAGCCCCAGGCCCGCGATTCTCTCAACCTTGGCGGCCAGTGTATCCTCGAAATAGACGTCGCCGACGGCCAGCGCCGAATCCGCAGCGTCGATCAGGCCGGCTCGTCGTAGCCAGCTGCGCGCGGCGTCACGCAGGTCGGTGCGGTCGGGGTCCTGATGACCGAATCGAGTCTTGTGGCTGACGATGGAGACCTTGGAACCGGCCTGCTTGCACGCTGACAAAAATTCCCGCACCCCCGGATAGATTTCGGCGCTGCCAATGCCCTTGCCGTAGACGAAGCCTTGCAGCCCTTGCCAGGCCAACTCGCCGCCCGCGCGGGAGCGGAGATGGTCCCGCACGTCGGTCTTCAGCCCCTCCCACCCCTCCGGCACCAGCCCACGCTGACTTGCGACGGCGGCAAAGACCTTGTCGTAGCAGATGATCGTGTTGTCGAAATCGATGCCGATCCGCACGCCGCTCACTTCAGGCTGATGTTCTGCATCATCTTGATGTTGAAGTACCGGGGGTCGTTGAGCGAGTTCGGCAGGCGGCCGCCCTTGAAGGCGTTGACAAGGCCGGACACGGCCTGCTCGATCGTGTGGGTCGGCGCAAAGCCGAGCTCGCGGCGGATCTTCTCCGAAGAGACGTGGTAGGAGCGGAGATCGTCGGTCGGCTCAACGGCGACGTCGACATTGCTGCCGACCACCGACTTGACGATGTCGGCGATCTTCATCAGCGAGTGGTTCTCGTAGCCGATATTGTAGGTCTTGCCGTCGATCTTCGCGTCGTCCTGCTGGAGCAGGAACAGATAGGCCGCGGACATGTCCTCGATGTGCAGATTGGGCCGGCGCTGCGTTCCCCCGAACACGCGGATGCGGCCGGTGTTGACCGCGAGATTGGTCAGGATGTTGACGACGACGTCGAGCCGCTGCCGCGGTGCGTAGCCGCAGACGGTGGCGGGACGAACCGTGCAGGCGACGAACCCGGACGCCGCCTCGTCGGCGAGGTCGGTCTCGCACATCGCCTTGAACTTCGAATAGTCCGTGAGCGGCTCGCAGGACAGGTCCTCGGTCACCTCGGCCTCGTCCTTGATGCCGTAGACGCTGGACGAGGAGGCGTAGATGAAGCGCTTGATGCCCGCCTTCTTGGCGGCGCGCACCATCGGCCGGAAGCAGTCGTAATTGATGGATTTTCCGAGCCCCGGATCCAGCTCGAACGACGGATCGTTGGAGATGCAGGCGAGGTGGATCACGGCGTCGTTGCCGCGCAGGGCCTCGTTGATCGCGGCTTCATCGCGGATGTCGCCCTTGATCAGGCGCAGATTTGGATTGTTGCGGACGGCATCGAAGACATCGTCGCCATACATGAACAGGTCGAGCACGGTGACCTTGTGGCCCGCGGCGAGCAAGTGGGGAACCAGCACGCTGCCGACATAGCCGGCGCCACCGGTGACCATCACATTCCATTCTTGACCAATCACTGTCGTTCTCCAGTATTTGCCGTTCGCGCTACTTCAACAACGCAGTGACGAACTTGACCAGCGGCACCTTTTCGACCGAGCTGCGGTGGCCGACGATCCCGACCTTGATCGCGCCGGCCGCGTTGCCGATGAAGGCGACGTCCTCGATATTGCCGCCGGCGGCGACCAGCGGCGCGGTGATCGTCAGGAAGGCGTCCCCCGCGCCGACGGTGTCGACGACGGTCTTGGTGAAGGCAGGAACGCGCGCGACGCCGGTTTTCGAAGAGAACGGGTAGCAACCGAAGGAGCCGTGCGTGATAATCATGTTGTCGCAGTCGATCTTGCCGTGCAGGCCGGCCGCGATCACGGATGCGATGTCGCTGAACTTGTCGGTTGCCGCCAGACGCGCCTCCGGCGCGTCGATGCAGATGTAATCAGCACGCGGATATCTCGTGATCAGGTTGTAGCCGTGATTGCCGCTGTTGCTCTGGGCATTGACCGCCAGGAACTTGGAGTTCGCAATCAGGGCGTCGATCGTGCTCGAGGCGATCATGCCGTGACCGAAATCGGTGACGATCACCACGTCGGCGCCGCGCACGCGCTCCGTCGTGATACGGTCGATCTCCTTCCGATCGGCCTCGTCGAGCGGCGTGTCGTCCATGGTGTAGACTTCGAACAGCTTGTGCAGATATCCCAGCTCGACGAACCGCGATTTGCGGGTCGTCGGACGGCCCTGAATGCGAATCGGCGTCAGCGTGACGTTCGGGCGGACATGTGCGCGGATGAACTCTTCAGGGTAGTCGTTGCCGCCCAGCGTCGTGACGATCTCCACCGATTTGCAGAAGCTCGCGACATGGTTCGCCGCGGCGATGACGCCGCCGGCAAATTGCTCGCCGTTCTTGAACAGCGTGGCGACGATGTTTTCCTTCGAAGCCTTTCCGAGCGCCGTGACGTACTGGTATTCGTCGATGATGGTGTCGCCGACCAGCACGACGTGCATGTCCTGCACCTTGTCGATCAGCTTCAGCAGACGGTCGGCGCCGCCACCTTCACGGACCTTTTGCAGGTAGTCGCGGAGTGGAGGATCGTAGATGTCGAAATACCGGTTCACCAGCGACGAGGAGCTGAAGGTCACGTCGCGCGTGAACACGATGCGTCCGCCGTGACGCTCGACGGCGTCGCGCTCGGTCCGGATCTTGCCGGTCACGTCGTCTTCGGGGTTCTCGTAGTCGGACCCCTTCACATAGATGTCCGGCCGCACCGTGTCGAGAATCGGCTCGGCGCTGGAGGTGTGATTGATGCCGACCCAATCGACGTTCGCGAGCGAGGCCAGCATCTCGGCCCGCATGTTTTCGGGGAAGATCGGCCGCCCCGGCCCCTTGTTGACGTGACGGTCGGCGGTGATCGTCACCATGACGACGTCGCCTTCGTTGTGCGCGGCCTGGATATGCCTGATGTGGCCGAGATGCACGAGGTCGAAGACGCCGTGGCAGAGTGCGACCTTCCGGCCCTGCGCTTGCGCAGATCGCGCGATCTCGCCGAGTTCCTCGATTGTCTTGATCTTTTCGTGCGCCGCCAGTTGGGCGGTTGACGCGGGATTGTCGGTCGGAAGATTGCCCATGTGATAACCCAAAGCGCCGGCCGACCTCAGTCGGCCGGCCCGGAATTGATCGATTCGCGGCAACGATATCCGGCGAACCTGTTCACTGGCTTGCCTTCTGCGGCGTGCCGGACGCGGCGTCGCTGTCGTCACCGAGATACTTGAACCAGTCCTTGGTCGCGTCCGCGATCTTGTCCACCGTCCACAGCGGCGCGTCCTTGTACTGATCCATCGACTTCAGCATCGTCGCGACGCCGTCCTCGAATTTCACCTTCGGCGTCCATTTCAGGATCCGCTTGATCTTGGTGATGTCGGCATGGGTGCACTCGGGTTCGCCGGGACGCTTGGGAATGTGGACCTTGTCGCCGCCGAGAAGTTCGACCAGCCGGTTGACGCTGTAGGTGTTGTCGGAGCCGACGTTGAAAACTTCGTTCGAGACCTCGGAGCGCGCGGCGGTCACGAAGGCGTCGGCGACATCGCTGACGAAGGTGAAGTCGCGGGTCTGCTCGCCATCGCCGACCACCGTGAAGGGCTTGCCGGCGAGTTTCTGCGCCATGAACACGCCGAACACGGCGCCGTAGGTGCCCGTGGTGCGATGGCGCGGCCCGTAGACGTTGAACAGGCGCAGCGCGACCGCGGGCAATTTGTAGACCTGGCACCAGTGCATGACGCACTGCTCGCCGAGATTCTTGGTGAGCGCATAGGGATACATCGGCCGGATCTCGGCGCTCTCCGGCGTCGGATAGGCGTCGGGAATTCCGTAGCAAGACGACGACGCGGCATAAACGAAGCGGCTGACGCCCGCCTGCCGTGCAGCCTCGAGAACGTTGACCGTGCCGTCGACATTGGCGCGATGATACGGGATCGGGGACTCGATCGAGGGAACGATGTCGGCCAGCGCGGCGAGATGGAAGACCCAGTCGATGCCGTCGAAATGCGGCTTGATCGATTCGAGTTCGGTGACGTCGGCCCGCACAATCTTCAGTCGACTCGAATCGGCGCGCGAGGCGAGATTTTCGGGGCGTCCGATCACGAAATTATCGAGCGCGATGACCTTGTGCCCGTCGTCGAGGAGACGATCGACGAGGTGACTGCCGATGAAGCCCGCGCCACCGGTAACGATGCATTTCATGGGAACATCCGTGATGCGAATGCCCAGCGAAACAGGCTCGCCAATGTTAAGTGGAGTCGGAAACCGAATCGGCTGCTAGTACACTCGGCAGGTATTATACCTTTGCAATCGCTGGTGATAGCCGGTATCAGGGCGTCATGTCGCCGTCGAGCCGCGAGCCCATGCCTGCCGAGTCCGTCGATCCCGATCACAAGGCTTTCCTCGACGATTATGTGGCGCGCCTCCATCGCGCGACTGCGGTTGACGACGGGGTTTTCGCCAGGATTTCCGCTACCCGCGCCACCTGGTTGCGCGCGCGAGAGCAGGGCAGTCGCATCATCTTCATCGGCAATGGCGGCTCGGCCGGCATCGCTTCGCATCTCGCTATCGATCTGGCGAAGAACGCATCAGTGCCCGCACTCTGCTTCAGCGATGCCAGCATGATGTCGTGCCTTGCCAATGATTACGGTTTCGAGGATTGGCTCGCGCATGCGGTGCGGCTGAGCGCTCGCGCCGGCGATTGCCTCGTCGCGATCAGCTCGTCGGGGCGCTCGAAGAACATCCTCAATGCGGTCGCGCAGGCGCGGACGATGAAGCTCGACGTGATCACGCTGTCGGGCATGAATGCGGACAATCCGCTGCGCAATCTCGGCGACGTCGATTTTTACGTCGATAGCCGCAGCTACAACATCGTCGAGACCACGCACCAGTTCTGGATGATGGCCGCGATCGACCTCGTCATCGGTCGCGCGGAATATCCGGCATCCTGAGGCGGGAATTCGATGCAGGCGCGATTGAAGCAGGCGGCCTATTTTCGGTGAAGCTGCTGCTGTTGATCGCCGTGCCGGTGTACATTGGGCGCGCCACCCTTGACTCTCTTGACCAATGCCGTCGATCTGATCTTCACAGGGTGAGATTGCCTCACCCGCCCGCACGTCTCCGTTTTCCGGTCCTACGATGAAAAACCTGTTCTACGTCCGTCATACCTGCCGCCTCTGTCATTCGGACAAGCAAGAGCTGGTCGTCCCGATGGCAGGCATGCCCATCGGCACGCCGAACTTCCAGGTGCCGAACGCCAGCGTCGACGATCCCGTCTTTCGCGCCGCTGTGCCGATGGCGCTGCACCTGTGCGCAGACTGCGGCCATCTCCAAATTCTCCATGTCGGCAATCCCGAGATCCAGTACCGCAACTACGTTTACACCACCTCGCTCTCGCTCGGCCTGCGGGAGCATTTCGCGGGCTATGCCAACGACGTCGTCAGCCGTTTCGCCATCGCGCCGGGCTCGCTGGTCGTCGAACTCGGCAGCAATGACGGATCGCTGCTCGGCTTCTTTAGGGAGCGCGGCATGCGGGTGCTGGGTGTCGATCCCGCCGTCGACATCGCACGGCGGGCGACGGAAGCGGGGATCGAGACCATCGGCGATTTCTTCACCGATGCCATCGGTCATCGCATTCTACAAAGCCACGGTGTGGCGAGCGTCGTGATCGCCAACAACATGATCGCCAATGTCGACAATCTTGATCCGCTGGTGATCGGGGTCCGCGACGTGCTGGCGCCGGACGGGCTGTTCGTTTTCGAAACGCAGTACGGCGTCGACGTCACTGAGAAGAACCTCCTCGACACCGTCTATCACGAGCATCTGTCGTATTTTAACATCAAGCCGCTGACGCGCTTCTTCGCGCGGCTCGGCATGGAAGTGATCGACGTCCAGCACATCGAGACCAAGGGCGGCTCTATCCGCGTGACGGTGCAGCGTGCCGGCGGCCCGAAGAAGCCTTCCGCGGAGGTCGCGCGCTTCATCGGCGAGGAAGACCGGCTCGGCGTCGACCAGCCCACCTACTATGTGCCCTATGCGCGGAGGATCGCCGCCATCCGCGACGAGTTGGTCGCGATGGCCGATGCCGCCCATGCGCGCGGTCAACTCGTGGCCGGCTACGGCGTGTCTGTCGGTACCACGACCCTGCTGCCGCAGTTCGGCCTGGAGACGAAGATTGACTTCCTGGTGGACGACGACCCCAAGAAGGGGAACGTGATGGCCGGCCCGGGCTACGACATCCCGATCCTGTCGCCCGCCGCCCTTTACGAGCGCAAGCCGGCATTCGTCGTCGTTTTCGCCTGGCGCTACGTGGATCCGATCCGGGCCAAGCATGCCCGCTATTTCGCCGATGGCGGAAAGTTCGTTGTGCCGTTGCCGGGCATCTCGACGATCGATCGGGCCGATTGACCGCCCCAGGTCGCTAGAAGGGGTCCCAGGAGAGGGGGACCCAGGGTGTCGTTCTGCAAAGAACCGGCGGAGGGCATGGGACCGCGCTTTGCAGGCGGCCGATAAGCCCTTGATCGGCATGGTCTCTGCTCGGTCGCCCGCGGAGGCCGGTTTACCCGCTGGCACCCTCTCGATCTTGACCTTTGCTCCCATCCGCAGTAGATACCGCCCACTCGCAGCCGGCCCGTTAGACGCGGATCTCCGGCGCGGCTTTGAAATCCCCGAACAATCGAGCCCGGATTCCGGCTCATCCTTCGAGACAGAGGGCTGGGCCAACGGCGGCTGTTCGGATCCCTGAAATTCATTCGCGTCTGTCGACGGACGTTGGACATCAAACGATGGCAGTCAGCCCGTTCAAGTTCTTGCAGGAAGTGCGCTCGGAGACCGCCAAGGTCACCTGGCCGACCCGCCGTGAGACGACCATCACCACCATCATGGTGTTCGTCATGGTCGCCGTGGCCTCGATCTTCTTCTTCGCCGCCGACCAGGTCATCCGTTACCTCATCACCTTCCTTCTGGGCATCCACTGATGGCAACAGCAACGGCTCAATTGTCTGACAAGCGCTGGTACATCGTCCACGCCTATTCGAACTTCGAGAAGAAGGTCGCCGAATCGATCCGCGAGCAGGCCAAGCAGCGTGGGCTCGAGGAGCTGTTCGAGCTGGTGCTGGTTCCGACCGAGAAGGTCACGGAAGTGCGCCGCGGCCGCAAGATCGACGCCGAGCGCAAGTTCTTTCCGGGCTACGTGCTGGTGAAGATGAAGCTGACCGACGAGGCGTTTCATCTGATCAAGAACACGCCGAAGGTGACCGGCTTCCTCGGCGCGGAAAACAAGCCGATGCCGATCTCGGAAGCCGAGGCCATGCGCATCCTGCACCAGGTGCAGGAGGGCGTGGAACGGCCGAAGGCGTCGGTGTCGTTCGAGATCGGCGAGAACGTGCGCGTGGCCGACGGCCCGTTCGCCTCGTTCTCGGGTGTCGTCGAGGAAATCGACGAGGCGCGCTCGCGCGTGAAGGTCGCGGTGTCGATCTTCGGCCGCGCCACGCCGGTCGAACTGGAATTCGGTCAGGTCGAGAAGATCTGATCGGGTAGGCGTGAGACTTCGGTCTCACGCAACAAGAGGCCGTGGGAGGGAGAGGGCGGTTGCCAGCCGCATCCGACCCAGACCACGAACCTGAAACCGCCGGTCCAGGCCGGCCCAACAGGAGTGATACATGGCAAAGAAAGTGACCGGATACCTGAAGCTTCAGGTCCCGGCCGGTGCGGCGAATCCTTCGCCCCCGATCGGTCCCGCGCTCGGTCAGCGCGGTCTCAACATTATGGAGTTCTGCAAGGCGTTCAACGCCCAGACCCAGAAGGAAGAGAAGAACACCCCCATCCCGGTGGTCATCACCATCTATGCGGACCGTTCCTTCACCTTCGAGATGAAGACGCCGCCGATGTCCTTCTTCCTCAAACAGGCTGCCAAGATCCAGTCCGGCTCGAAGGCGCCGGGCCGCGACAAGGCCGGCGCGGTGACCAAGGCGCAAGTGCGCGAGATCGCCGAGAAGAAGATGAAGGATCTCAATTGCGATACCATCGAATCGGCCATGAAGATGGTCGAGGGCTCTGCCCGCTCGATGGGTCTGGAAGTGGCAGGGTAAGCGGTCATGGCAATCGGAAAGCGTTTGAACAAAGCCCGCGAAGGTGTTGATCGCGAAAAGCTTTACCCGCTCGCGGACGCCATCAAGATGGTCAAGGAACGCGCGAAAGCGAAGTTCGACGAGACCATCGAGGTCGCGATCAATCTCGGCGTCGATCCGCGTCACGCCGACCAGATGGTCCGCGGCGTCGTGACCCTGCCGAACGGCACCGGCCGTACGCTCCGCGTCGGCGTGTTCGCCCGCGGCGCCAAGGCTGATGAAGCCAAGGCTGCGGGTGCCGACGTCGTCGGCGCCGAAGACCTGGTCGAAAAGGTGCAGAACGGCACGATCGATTTCGATCGTTGTATCGCGACCCCCGACATGATGCCGCTGGTCGGCCGTCTCGGTAAGGTGCTGGGCCCGCGCGGCCTGATGCCGAACCCGAAGATCGGCACCGTGACCATGGACGTCACTGGCGCGGTGAAGGGTGCCAAGGGCGGCTCGGTCGAGTTCCGTGTCGAGAAGGCCGGCATCCTGCAGGCCGGCGTCGGCAAGGCCTCGTTCTCCGAGGAGAAACTGGTCGAGAACATCAAGGCCCTGGCTGACGCTGTCTCCAAGGCCAAGCCGGCTGGTTCCAAGGGCACCTACATCCAGCGCGTTGCGGTGTCCTCGTCGATGGGCCCGGGCGTGAAGGTCGAGCCGGCCACCATTCTCGGCTAGGGTTTGTAAATGCATGAGGCGAGGGGCGGAATCGGGCAACCGATTCCGCCCCTCGTTGTTTGTGACGGTGTTCACTGGAAACAAGAACAATGACTGACAAGGTCCTGATCTATTCGCGTTTTCCCAAAACGATGATGGCGCGCTTCGCCGAGCGGTTCGAGCTGCTCGACACCGGCGGCAAGCCCGCGCGCGAGGTGTTTTCGGCCGACGAGCTCGGTGGCATCCGCGCGGTGCTCACCGCGGGCGGCACGCCGCTCGGCGCGGAGGCGATGGACCTGTTTCCAAAGCTCGGCACCATCGTCTGCTACGGCACCGGCTATGACGGCGTCGATCTGAAGGCCGCCGCCGCGCGCAACATTGCGGTCGGCCACAGCCCCGGCGCCAATGCGGCCTCGGTCGCCGATATCGCGATGACCTTGATGCTGGCGACGACGCGACGGATCCTGGTTGCCGACCAATATGTCCGCAGCGGCGATTGGGCTGCCTCAAAGCAGTCGCCGATGATGCGCCCGCAGGCCGGCATGCCCGGCCGCCGCATCGGCGTCTACGGCATGGGCGAGATCGGCCGCAAGATCGCGGCGCGCTGCGCCGCCTTCGAGAGCGAAATCGGCTATTTCAGCCGCAGCAAACACGATCTGCCCTATCAATATTTCCCGACGCTGGAGGCGCTCGCCGACTGGAGCAGCGTGCTGATGATCGCCGTCCGGGCAGGGGCCGAGACCCAGCACGCCGTCAGCGCCGATATCCTCAAGCGGCTCGGGGCGGACGGCTACGTCGTCAACATCTCCCGCGGCTCGGTGATCGACGAGACTGCCCTGGTGACGGCTCTCACCGAGACGACCATCGCCGGCGCGGGTCTCGACGTCTACGACAAGGAACCGCACGCGCCCGACGCGCTGACGGCGCTGCCCAATGTGGTGTTCGCCCCCCATATCGGCGGCCATACCCTCGAATCGCATGTTGCCATGCAGAGCTGCGTGCTGGCGAACCTGACCGCGTTTTTCGAGGGCAAGCCGCTGCCTTATGGGGTCAAATGAGCCTGAATCGGCCCTTGTCGGCCCGGGTCAAGCGCCAGCGGCAACGGATTGGAACTGGTGTGAATTTTGCTCTTGGCAAGCCGGCCCTGAGCGGTTAAAGAACCGCTTCCGGACGTACCGGCCTTGGCTGGCGCGTTCGTGCACGCATTCCGAAAAACCCGATACGACAGGAGATCATTCCTTTTCAGGACGTCCGCAAGGATTTGCCGGAAAAGGAAGGAAAACCCGTCGGGTGGTGGAGTGCGGGCAGGGGTCGGGCGGTTCGCCGGCTGACCTTGTCCTGTCCAAGACTGCAGGCGCCCGCGGGGAATCTCGATTTCTCAACGGCTTAATCGCATGGCCTGCATAGACGGGTGAAGACCGGATTTCACTTCGTGTCCACCTTAGGGTTGGCTGCGGAATGGGTTTGGTTCGGACCTCGACACGCCGTGGGCTCCAATGGGCTCCCGGAGGGCAGGCTTTGAATTGTCGTCTCGCCCGGCGCGTGTCCGAAGGGTTTTGGCCCAGAGGTTCAGGTTTTGGGTGGGACGATGGGTGCAACCCGGTGGTCCCGTTTCTCGCGATGACCGCCAACCGGAAAGAGCTTGCTGTGGAACGAGCGGCAAAAAAGGAAGCGGTCGAACAGCTCAATGGCATCTTCAAGGCCACGAGCGTCGCGGTCGTTGCCCAATATTCCGGCCTGACCGTTGTCCAGATGCAGAAGCTGCGCATGCAGATGAAGCAGGCTGGCGCCTCGGTGAAGGTCTCGAAGAACCGTCTCGCCAAAATTGCTCTTGAAGGCACTGACGTCGTTGCCATCGGTTCCATGTTGAAGGGACCGACTGTGATCGCCACTTCGGACGATCCGGTAGCGGCGCCAAAGGTCGCCGTCGAATTCGCCAAGGCGAACGAAAAGTTCGTCATCATTGGCGGCTCGATGGGAACGACCGTCCTGAATGTCGACGGCGTGAAGGCACTTGCCTCGCTGCCGTCGCTTGACGAACTGCGCGCCAAGATCGTCGGCCTTCTTGTGGCCCCGGCGACCAAGATCGCTCAGCTCGCCAATGCGCCCGCGGGCAAGCTCGCGCGCGTCATCCAGGCTTATGCCTCAAAGAGCGAAGCGGCCTGACGCCCTTCGCAAAACTCAAACCCGAACCAGATTACATTCAAGGAAACTGAACAATGGCTGACTTGCAGAAGATCGTTGACGACCTCTCGAGCCTCACCGTGCTCGAAGCTGCCGAACTCGCGAAGCTCCTCGAAGAGAAGTGGGGCGTTTCGGCTGCCGCGGCTGTCGCCGTGGCCGGCCCGGCTGGTGGTGGCGCTGCCGCCGCT
Source organism: Bradyrhizobium sp. 132 (assembly GCF_023074185.1). Lineage (GTDB taxonomy): Bacteria > Pseudomonadota > Alphaproteobacteria > Rhizobiales > Xanthobacteraceae > Bradyrhizobium. The sequence continues at coordinate 26,605 of NZ_JADPKY010000041.1, forward strand.
CCGGCCGAAGAGAAGACCGAGTTCACGGTCGTTCTTGCCGCCGCCGGCGACAAGAAGATCGAGGTCATCAAGGAAGTCCGCGCCATCACCGGCCTGGGCCTGAAGGAAGCAAAGGACCTTGTCGAGGGCGCGCCGAAGCCTGTCAAGGAAGGCGTGAACAAGGACGAAGCCGAGAAGCTCAAGGCCCAGCTCGAGAAGGCTGGCGCGAAGGTCGAGCTCAAGTAAGCAACGCTTACTGATACGAGATCCCGGTGAGCATCAGCGAAACCGGGATCTCGGTCCACTCCCCGAAAGGGTGGGCCAGATGCAAAAGGCGTGCGACGGAACGGCCCGACGCAGGTCGAACACGAAAAAGTGTGGGGATTTGAGGCTTTACCCCTCGAATCTGCACTACTGTCGTCCCATATCGGGTCGACAGCACGAAAGCGCGGTGGGCAGGGATGCCGGGTTTCCCTGTAAGCCGTTGGGAGAGCAAGCTATTTCGGGCTTTTGCAGTCCGTGAAGAGAATGGTTGTGACGGGCGGGCGCGCTACTGCGCCCCGCGCGTCGTTTTGCGTTTTGAAGGTCTGAAGAACAGATTCAGGACATTCCTGCCTGAAACTGAGTCTCCGGTCCTCCAAAGCGGGTTCGAAAAATTCAACCCGGGGAGCGGCGGTAGCCGCGTTCCGGACGGCGCGCCCAGATCGGGCGCCGAAAATGAGAGGCCACGATGGCGCAGCAGACATTCACCGGTCGCAAACGCGTTCGCAAGTTCTTCGGACACATCAAGGAAGTTGCCGAGATGCCGAACCTCATCGAGGTTCAGAAGGCATCCTATGACCAGTTCCTGATGGTCGACGAGCCCCAGGGCGGGCGGTCCGATGAGGGCTTGCAGGCAGTGTTCCGCTCGGTGTTCCCGATCTCTGACTTCTCGGGCACCTCGATGCTGGAATTCGTCCGCTACGAGTTCGAGCCGCCGAAATACGACGTCGACGAGTGCCGCCAGCGCGGCATGACCTTCGCCGCACCCCTCAAGGTGACGCTGCGCCTCATCGTGTTCGATATCGACGAGGAAACCGGCGCGAAGTCGGTCAAGGACATCAAGGAGCAGGACGTCTACATGGGCGACATCCCGCTCATGACGATGAATGGCACCTTCATCGTCAACGGCACCGAGCGCGTCATCGTCTCGCAGATGCACCGTTCGCCCGGCGTGTTCTTCGACCACGACAAGGGCAAGACCCATTCCTCGGGCAAGCTGCTGTTCGCCGCCCGCGTGATCCCGTATCGCGGCTCCTGGCTCGACATCGAGTTCGATGCCAAGGACATCGTCTATGCGCGTATCGACCGTCGCCGCAAGCTTCCGGTGACGTCGCTGATGTTCGCTCTCGGCCTCGATGGCGAGGCGATCCTCAGCACCTTCTACAAGAAGATCCAGTACAAGCGGATCAAGGAAGGCTGGCGTGTTCCGTTCGACGCCAATCGTTTCCGCGGCTACTCGACCATCAACGACCTGATCGACGCCGATACCGGCAAGGTCGTGCTCGAAGCCGGCAAGAAGCTCACCGTGCGCGGTGCGCGCCAGATGCAGGAGAAGGGCCTCAAGGCGCTGCGCCTGTCGGATGCGGAGCTCGTCGGCAACTACATCGCCGAGGACCTCGTCAATCCGAAGACCGGCGAGATCCACGCGGAAGCCGGTGAAGAGATCACCGACAAGTCGATGAAGGCTCTCAACGAGCACGGCTACAAGGAACTGCCGCTGCTCGACATCGACCACGTCAATGTCGGCGCCTACATCCGCAACACGCTCTCGGCCGACAAGAACATGACGCGCGAGGACGCGCTGTTCGACATCTACCGCGTGATGCGTCCGGGCGAGCCGCCGACGCTGGATTCGGCGCAGGCGATGTTCCAGTCGCTGTTCTTCGACGCCGAGCGTTACGACCTCTCAGCGGTCGGCCGCGTCAAGATGAACATGCGCCTCGACCTCGATGCGCCCGACACCCAGCGCACGCTGCGCAAGGAAGACATCCTCTCCGTCATCAAGACGCTGGTGGATTTGCGCGACGGCAAGGGCGAGATCGACGATATCGACCATCTCGGCAACCGCCGTGTGCGTTCGGTCGGCGAACTCATGGAGAACCAGTACCGCATCGGCTTGCTCCGCATGGAGCGCGCGATCAAGGAGCGCATGTCCTCGGTCGACATCGACACGGTCATGCCGCAGGACCTGATCAACGCGAAGCCGGCGGCCGCCGCCGTGCGCGAGTTCTTCGGCTCCTCGCAGCTCTCGCAGTTCATGGACCAGACCAACCCGCTGTCGGAGATCACCCACAAGCGCCGTCTCTCGGCGCTTGGACCGGGCGGTCTGACCCGCGAGCGCGCCGGCTTCGAGGTGCGCGACGTGCATCCGACGCATTACGGCCGCATCTGCCCGATCGAGACGCCGGAGGGTCCGAACATCGGCCTGATCAACTCGCTCGCGACTTTCGCGCGCGTGAACAAGTACGGCTTCGTCGAGACGCCTTACCGCAAGGTCAAGGACGGGCGCGTCACCGACGAGGTCGTGTACCTCTCGGCGATGGAAGAGGGCCGCTACACGGTCGCGCAGGCCAACGTGCCGCTCGATCCGAAGGGCCGCTTCACCGAAGATCTCGTGGTCTGCCGTCACGCCGGCGAAGTCTTGCCGGTGACCCCGGACAAGGTCGACTACATGGACGTGTCGCCGAAGCAGCTCGTTTCGGTCGCAGCCGCGCTGATCCCGTTCCTCGAGAACGACGACGCCAACCGCGCGCTGATGGGCTCGAACATGCAGCGCCAGGCGGTGCCGCTGGTTCGCGCCGAGGCGCCGTTCGTCGGCACCGGCATGGAAGGCGTGGTTGCGCGTGACTCGGGTGCTGCGATCGCGGCGCGCCGTTCGGGCGTGATCGACCAGATCGACGCAACCCGCGTCGTCATCCGCGCCACGGAAGATCTCGATCCGACCAAGTCGGGCGTCGATATCTACCGGCTGATGAAGTACCAGCGCTCGAACCAGTCGACCTGCATCAACCAGCGTCCGCTGGTGAAGGTCGGCGACATCGTCAAGAAGGGCGACATCATCGCCGACGGCCCGTCGACCGATCTCGGCGAGCTCGCGCTCGGCCGCAACGTGCTGGTCGCGTTCATGCCGTGGAACGGCTACAACTTCGAAGATTCGATCCTGCTCTCCGAGCGGATCGTGAAGGAAGACGTCTTCACCTCGATTCACATCGAGGAGTTCGAGGTGATGGCCCGCGACACCAAGCTCGGACCCGAGGAAATCACCCGCGACATTCCGAACGTGTCGGAAGAAGCGCTGAAGAACCTCGACGAAGCCGGTATCGTGTACATCGGCGCGGAAGTGCGCGCCGGCGACATCCTGGTCGGCAAGATCACTCCGAAGGGCGAAAGCCCGATGACGCCGGAAGAAAAGCTCCTGCGCGCCATCTTCGGTGAAAAGGCTTCCGACGTTCGCGACACCTCGCTGCGCGTTCCTCCGGGCGTGCAGGGCACCATCGTCGAAGTGCGCGTGTTCAACCGTCACGGCGTCGACAAGGACGAGCGTGCGCTGGCGATCGAGCGGGAAGAGATCGAACGTCTGGCCAAGGACCGCGACGACGAGCAGGCGATTCTGGACCGCAACGTCTACAACCGTCTTGCCGAGTTGCTCGAGGGACGGCAGGGCATTGCCGGTCCGAAGGGCTTCAAGAAGGACACCAAGATCACCCGTGCGGTGCTCGAGGAGTACCCGAAGTCGCAGTGGTGGCTGTTCGCTTCGCCGAACGACAAGCTGATGGCCGAGATCGAGGCCATGCGGAAGCAGTACGACGAGTCGAAGAAGGGGCTGGAACAGCGCTTCCTCGACAAGGTCGAAAAGCTTCAGCGCGGTGACGAATTGCCGCCCGGCGTGATGAAGATGGTCAAGGTCTTCGTCGCGGTGAAGCGCAAGATCCAGCCCGGCGACAAGATGGCCGGCCGCCACGGCAACAAGGGCGTGGTGTCGAAGATCGTGCCGATCGAGGACATGCCGTTCCTCGAAGACGGTACGCATGCCGACATCGTGCTCAATCCGCTCGGCGTGCCCTCGCGCATGAACGTTGGACAGATCCTCGAGACCCATCTCGGCTGGGCCTGCGCCGGCCTCGGCAAGCGTATCGGCCAGACGGTCGATGCCTATCTGTCGAGGCAGGACATCAAGCCGCTGAAGGAAACCTTGAAGAAGGTCTACGGCGAGGACGAGACGATCAAGTCGCTCAACGACAACGAGTTGATCGAGCTCGGCCACAATCTGAGCCGCGGCGTGCCGATCGCGACGCCGGTGTTCGACGGCGCCAAGGAAGCGGACATCGAGGAGATGCTGAAGCTTGCCGGTCTCGACGCTTCGGGTCAGTCGACCGTCTATGACGGCCGCACCGGCGATGCCTTCGATCGCAAGGTGACGGTGGGCTACATCTACATGCTCAAGCTGCACCATCTCGTCGACGACAAGATCCACGCGCGTTCGATCGGTCCGTACTCGCTCGTCACCCAGCAGCCGCTGGGCGGCAAGGCGCAGTTCGGCGGCCAGCGCTTCGGCGAAATGGAAGTGTGGGCGCTCGAGGCTTACGGCGCGGCGTACACGCTCCAGGAAATGCTGACCGTGAAGTCGGACGACGTCGCCGGCCGTACCAAGGTGTACGAGGCGATTGTGCGTGGCGACGACACCTTCGAGGCCGGTATTCCGGAATCGTTCAACGTGCTGGTCAAGGAAATGCGCTCGCTCGGCCTCAACGTCGACCTGCACAATTCCAAGGTCGGACCGGGGACGGCGGAAGCAGCCGAGTAAGACGACCCTCATGCCCGGCCTGAACGGCCGGGCATCGGCGCCTAGTCCCCGAGTCGCGAGGGCAGGGCGCCCCGCATAGTGATTTTCGAATTTGCTGCCGGAGGCGACCGGCACGCGAGGAGAAGACGATGAACCAAGAAATTATGAATCTCTTTAATCCGACGACGCCGGCTCAGGTCTTCGACCAGATCCGGATCTCGATCGCGAGCCCTGAGAAGATTCTGTCCTGGTCGTACGGCGAGATCAAGAAGCCGGAAACCATCAACTACCGTACCTTCAAGCCCGAGCGCGACGGCCTGTTCTGCGCCCGCATCTTCGGGCCGATCAAGGACTACGAGTGCTTGTGCGGCAAGTACAAGCGCATGAAGTACAAGGGCATCATCTGCGAGAAGTGCTCGGTCGAGGTCACGCTGTCGCGCGTCCGGCGCGAGCGCATGGGCCATATCGAGCTCGCAGCCCCCGTCGCCCACATCTGGTTCCTGAAGTCGCTGCCCTCGCGCATCGGCCTCCTGCTCGACATGACGCTCAAGGATCTCGAGCGGATTCTCTACTTCGAATACTACGTCGTGCTCGAGCCGGGCCTCACTGCGCTGAAGGACCGTCAGCTGCTATCGGAAGACGAGTATCTGAAGGCGCAGGACGAGTACGGCCAGGATTCCTTCACCGCCATGATCGGCGCGGAAGCGATCCGCGAGTTGCTCAAGGGCATGGATCTCGAGAAGCTCGAACTGACCTTGCGCGCGGAGATGCAGGAGACCGACTCCGACATCAAGCACAAGAAGCTCGCCAAGCGCCTGAAGATCGTGGAAGCGTTCCGCCACTCCGGCAACAAGCCGGAATGGATGATCATGACCGTGGTCCCGGTGATCCCGCCGGACCTGCGTCCGCTGGTGCCGCTGGACGGCGGCCGCTTCGCGACCTCGGACCTCAACGATCTCTACCGCCGCGTCATCAACCGCAACAACCGCTTGAAGCGGCTGATGGAGCTGCGCGCGCCTGACATCATCATCCGCAACGAGAAGCGCATGCTTCAGGAGGCCGTCGACGCGCTGTTCGACAACGGCCGCCGCGGCCGCGTCATCACCGGTGCCAACAAGCGTCCGCTGAAGTCGCTCGCCGACATGCTCAAGGGCAAGCAGGGCCGCTTCCGTCAGAATCTGCTCGGCAAGCGCGTCGACTATTCGGGCCGTTCGGTGATCGTGGTCGGTCCCGAGCTGCGCCTGCATCAGTGCGGCCTGCCGAAGAAGATGGCGCTCGAGCTGTTCAAGCCGTTCATCTACTCGCGGCTTGACGCCAAGGGCCTGTCCACCACCGTGAAGCAGGCGAAGAAGCTGGTCGAGAAGGAACGGCCCGAGGTCTGGGACATCCTGGACGAGGTCATCCGCGAGCACCCGGTGCTGCTGAACCGCGCGCCGACGCTGCATCGCCTCGGCATTCAGGCGTTCGAGCCCGTGCTGATCGAGGGCAAGGCGATCCAGCTTCATCCGCTGGTCTGCGCCGCGTTCAACGCCGACTTCGACGGCGACCAGATGGCCGTGCACGTTCCGCTGTCGCTTGAGGCGCAGCTCGAAGCGCGCGTCCTGATGATGTCGACCAACAACATCCTGCATCCGGCGAACGGCCAGCCGATCATCGTGCCGTCGCAGGACATCGTGCTCGGTCTCTACTACGTCTCCATCATGCGCGAAGGCCTGCCCGGCGAGGGCAAGATCTTCGGCGAGATGGCTGAGCTCGAGCACGCGCTGCACGCGAAGGTCATCCACCTCCACACCAAGATCAGGTACCGTTGGGAAGGCATTGACGAGACCGGCAAGATTTCCAAGCGCTGGATCGAAACCACCGCCGGCCGAGTCATGCTGGGCAACCTGCTGCCGCGGAATCCGCGGGTTCCGTTCGAGATCATCAACAAGCTGATGACCAAGCGCGAAATCTCCGGCGTCATCGACCAAGTCTACCGCCACTGCGGCCAGAAGGAGACGGTGATCTTCTGCGACCGCATCATGGCGCTCGGCTTCTACAACGCGTTCAAGGCCGGCATCTCGTTCGGCAAGGACGACATGGTCGTGCCGCACTCCAAGTGGAAGATCGTCGACACCACCCGTACGCTGGCGAAGGATTTCGAGCAGCAGTACAACGACGGCCTGATCACCCATGGCGAGAAGTACAACAAGGTCGTCGACGCCTGGTCGAAGGCCACGGAAGAAATCGCCAAGGCGATGATGAAGGAGATCTCCTCGACCAAGAAGACGGCGAGCGGGGCGGATGCCGACATCAACTCGATCTACATGATGGCTCACTCCGGTGCCCGCGGTTCGCCGGCCCAGATGCGCCAGCTCGCCGGCATGCGCGGCCTGATGGCCAAGCCGTCGGGTGAGATCATCGAGACGCCGATCATCTCGAACTTCAAGGAAGGCCTCTCGGTGCTCGAGTACTTCAACTCGACCCACGGCGCCCGTAAGGGTCTCGCGGACACCGCGTTGAAGACCGCGAACTCCGGCTATCTGACCCGTCGTCTGGTCGACGTCGCGCAGGACTGCATCATCACGCAGAACGACTGCGGCACCAAGCTCGGCATCAAGATGCGCGCCATCGTCGATGCCGGCACCGTGGTTGCTTCGCTCGGCTCGCGCATCCTGGGCCGCACGGCCTGCGAAGACGTGCGTGACAGCTCGGGCAAGGTGATCTTCAAGCGCGGTACGCTGATGGAAGAGAGCCATCTGGATGCCATCCACCAGGGTGGCGTGCAGGAGGTGAAGATCCGTTCGGCTCTGACCTGCGAGCTCGTCAATGGCATCTGCGGCATGTGCTACGGGCGCGACCTTGCCCGCGGCACGCCGGTCAACCACGGCGAAGCCGTCGGCGTCATCGCGGCGCAGTCGATCGGCGAGCCCGGCACCCAGCTGACCATGCGCACCTTCCACATCGGTGGTGCGGCGCAGCTCAACGAGCAGTCGTTCGTCGAATCCAACTTCGACGGCAAGATCGTGATCAGGAACAAGGCCATCGCCCGCAACAGCGACGGCCACCTGGTCGCAATGGTCCGCAACATGGTGATCGCGATCGTCGATGCCGACGGCACCGAGCGTGCGACGCACCGTATTCAGTACGGTTCGCGCCTGCACATCGACGAGGGCGACATGGTCAAGCGCGGCCAGCGTATCGTCGAGTGGGATCCCTACACCCGTCCGCTCCTCACCGAGGTCGAAGGCACCATCGGCTTCGAGGATCTGGTCGAGGGACAGTCGATCTCGGAAACGCTCGACGAGGCCACCGGTATCGCCAAGCGCGTGGTCATCGACTGGCGCTCGATGCGCGGCGGCGCGGACCTGCGTCCGGCCATCGTGATCAAGGGCAAGGACGGCAAGGTGCTCAAGCTCGCCCGTGGCGGCGATGCTCGCTACATGCTGTCGGTCGACGCCATTCTGTCGGTCGACATCGGAGCCAAGGTCCAGGCGGGCGACATCCTCGCCCGTGTCTCGACCGAAAGCGCCAAGACGCGTGACATCACCGGCGGTCTTCCGCGGGTGGCGGAATTGTTCGAGGCACGGCGTCCGAAGGATGCGGCGATCATCGCCGAAATCGCGGGCACCATCCGGTTTGGGCGCGACTACAAGAACAAGCGTCGCATCTCGATCGAGCCGATGGACAAGACCGAAGAGGCACGCGAGTACCTGATCCCGAAGGGCAAGCACATCCACCTTCAGGACGGCGACGTCGTCGAAAAGGGCGACTTCATCGTGGAAGGCAATCCGGCGCCGCACGACATTCTGGCGGTCAAGGGCATCGAGGAACTCGCGGCCTATCTGGTCAACGAGATCCAGGAAGTCTACCGGCTCCAGGGCGTGCTCATCAACGACAAGCACATCGAGGTGATCGTCCGCCAGATGCTCCAGAAGGTGGAAGTCACCGACCAGGGCGACACGGACATGATTTCGGGCGAGCAGATCGACAAGATCGAGTTCGACCAGATCAACGCGAGAGCCAAGGAAGAGGGCAAGAAGATCGCCACGGCGACGCCGGTTCTGCTCGGCATCACCAAGGCGAGCCTTCAGACCCGCTCCTTCTTCTCGGCGGCCTCGTTCCAGGAGACCACCCGCGTCCTCACGGAAGCGGCGGTCAACGGCAAGGTCGATCCGCTCGAAGGCCTCAAGGAGAACGTCATCGTCGGCCGGCTGATCCCGGCAGGCACCGGCGCCTCCATGGCCAAGATCCGCGAAGTCGCCGTGAAGCGCGACAAGATGATCCTCGACGAGCGCGAGAAGCAGGCGGCCGTCGTGTCGCCCGCGCCGGAAGTCGAGCCGATGGCGCTGCCGCCCGCGGAATGATCGTTCATCCGTAGGACTACCGAGAACAATGAAAAGGCCGGCGCAAGCCGGCCTTTTTGCTGCTTTGTTTGCCTGCTGCGGTGCAGGATCAACATTTGTTCATCTTTCCTTCAGCCGCAAAAGCGCTTCTGCTAGGGGAGTTTAGACCGGTGGGGTCCCGTGACGGGGGCGGGGCCGGAGACCACGGATCTGACATGCTTGATCTCGCAATCGTAGGCGGCGGCCCCGGTGGGCTGATGAGCGCCTGGTACCTGAAACGCAAGCTCGGGGACCTCTGCCGCGTCACCATCTACGAGGCATCCGACCGGCTCGGCGGCAAGATCGTCACGCGCAAATTCGATTCCGCGCCCGCGATGTACGAGGCCGGCGTCGCCGAGATCTACGACTACTCGATGACCGGGCCGGATCCGCTGCGCGAGCTGATCCAACATTTCGGACTACAGACCATTCCCATGGATGCCGAGCAGGTGCAGTTCGGCGGCGAACTCCTCGACGACGTGCCGGGCATGCGCCGCAAATACGGCGCCAAGACCGCGGACGCCATCGAATCGTTCCGCAAGCGCTGCGCCGAGACGATGACGCCGATCGAATATTACGAGGGCGTCGGCGCGCACGACAACGAGAACCCCTGGGCCTACAAGACCGCCGAGCAGGTGCTCGACGAGGAGGTCGAGGACGAAACAGCAAAGCGCTTCTTCAAGGTGATGGCGCGCTCGGACCTCGCCACCGAGAGTCACAACACCAACGGCCTCAACGCGCTCAAGAACTATCTGATGGATGTCGACGGCTATATCGGCCTTTATTCCATCCAGAACGGCAACGAGCAGCTGATCGAATGCCTGCAGTCGGAGGTCAACGCCGATATCCAGCTCAATCACCGCGTGCTCACCGTCGGCAAGGCGCCGACCGGCCGCTACCAGCTCAAGATGATGAACGGCAAGGGACCGGAGACGCGGGACTTCGATCTCGTGCTGATGTGCCTGCCGCATTCCTGGCTTTCCACCGTCGGCTGGGAAGGCGAGCAGCTCCGCAAGTCGATGGTCAAGCACGTCTCCTACTTCGACCGTCCCGCGCACTACCTCCGCGTCTCGATCCTGTTCGACACGCCGTTCTGGGGCGACAAGATCGTCGGCGCGTGGTTCATGTCGGAGGCCTTCGGTGGCTGCTGCGTCTACAACGAGGGCGCGCGCCACGACGTCGGCAAGCACGGCGTCTTGAACTGGCTGATTCCCGGCTCCGATGCGCTGGCCTTCGCCAATTTGTCGGACCAGGAGCTGATCGATGCCGCGCTGAAATCGCTGCCGGCCTCGCTCGGCGACGCGCGCGCGCATTGCATGGAAGGCAAGATCCACCGCTGGCTGTCGTCGGTGAACGCGATTCCGGGCGGTCTGCCCGTGCGCGACGTCATGACCAATCACCGGCCCGAGCCGAAGGAGCACCCCGGCATCGTGGTGGTCGGCGACTATCTGTTCGACTCGACGCTGAATGGCCTGCTCGATTCCTCCGACGCGGCGACCGACATCATCCTGACCGAGATGATGCGCCTGCGCCGCGAGCGCGCGCAGGACGACAAGCCGCTCTCCGACAAGGTCGATCGCGAGTATTTCGAGAACTATCGCGGCCTCGGCCCCTACGGCGAGGCGTGGCGTCACTTCACCGATCCCGATTACCTGGCCAAGCTGATCGGCATCGTCTGGGGCAAGACCGAGGGCGCCAAGCTATTGGTCGCGGGCTCGGCCAGCGGTGAGCTGGTCGGTGCGCTGCGCGATCGCGGCATCGACGCCTTCGGCATCGAGAACAACCGCGCCATCCACGCCAAAACGCCGAAGGCGCTGAAGAAATACAACAAGCTCGGCTCGATCACCGACATGCCGTTCAAGGACGGCGCGTTCGATTTCGTGTTCGAGACCAGCCTCTGCCACGTTTCCCCGAAGCAGGTGGTCCGCGCGATCCGGGAGCTGAACCGCGTGGTCAAGACCGGCCTCGTGTTCGGCTCGATCACCTCGGACATGGCTTCAGTGGTGATCGACCGCTATGACCTGTTGCGCGGTGTCAAGAAGCTCGGCACCTGGTGGGAATGGTCCGAGCTGTTCTTCGGCAACGGCTTCGACCTGTCGATGCACCGCAAGGACTGCAGCGACGCGCTCTGGGAGGCGACGCTCGCCGCCAACAAGGGCCCGGGTCAGTGGTATGCCGACGCCGACTCCTTGCGCTATTCCTTTTTCGACAAGGTCGAGGACGAGGAAGACGACTAGCCGCTTCGAGCGGGCGCCTTCGCCAATTGTTTTGCCGAATTCATCTTGATCGCATAGAATCGGTGCAATGGCGGTTGCCGCTATTTTCTGCTTTCTCTGCGGTCATGCCGGCCGTCAGCATCGGTTGGTTTCATGGCATCCAAGCCTCTCTCGCCCGACAACCAGAAGCTTGCCGCGGAAGACGCGGCCGAGCTCGACGACAAGCTCGCCTCCACTGCCAAGCCGGATCTTGAAGGAGACGAGGACGATGAAGAAGAGGAGGATGACGAGCTGGAGCTCGATGACGACGATGAGGACGAGGATCTCGTCGTCTTTACCGCGCGCGAAGCCGCCGGCGCGCTCGCGACCATCCTGGGTTTCGTCAAACCTTATCTGACGAACTACAAGCGGATGCTGTCATTCGTGGCGTTCGGCGTCTTCGTCGAGACCCTGTTCAATGTCATCATGCCACTCAGCCTGAAGTTCCTGATCGACGATGCACTCGGCGAGGAGGATTTCCAGGCGCTGTACAAGATCCTCGGCGTGCTCGCGGTCGCCGGCATCTTCACCTCGATCGTCGCGATCTGGTACGAGCGCTGGGATGCGCGGCTCGCGGCCTGCATCATCTCCGACGTCCGCAAACGGCTGTTCGCGCATGTCCAGGACCTGCCGGCGGCCTATTTCGGCCGCACCAAGCGCGGCGAAATCCTGTCGCGCTTCTCCGTCGACCTCGCGGCCTTCGAGGGCTCGGTCAAGACCTTTGCCAACAGCGCGGCACTGCCGTTCCTGGAGCTAATCGCGGGGATCATCCTGATGGTGTTCCTGAACTGGCAGCTCGCGGTGGTTGCGCTGCTGGTGTTTCCGATCACGCTGATCGGTCCGCGCATGCTCACGCCGAAGGCTGTTCAGGCGAACTACGAGCAGAAGCTCAACGAGTCCGCGCTGCTCGGCATGGTGCAGGAGAACGTGGCGGCGCAGGCCGTGATCAAGGCTTTCAGCCTGCAACGCCGGATGTTCGGCTTCTTCAAGTTCCGCAACGACGAGACACGAAACAGGATGGCCTCGGCGGCGTTCCTGTCGACCATGGTGGAGCGGACGGTCACCATCTCGGTGCTGCTCTTGCATATCGTCGTGCTCGCGATCGGCGCGTATCTGGCGACCAAGGGCCAGATCACCATCGGCACCTTCGTCACCTTCGAGAGCGCGTTCTGGGAGGTGTCCTACAACATCGCCCATGTGATGCATTTCATTCCCGTGTCGATCTCCTCGGCAGCCGCGATCCGTCACATGCAGGAGCTGCTCGACGAGCCCACGCGCAGCGCCGATCGAGCCGGCGCGCCCGACCTGCCGCGCATCACCAACGACATCACCTTCGACCACGTGTCGTTCCAGTACCAAGGCAGCCAGACGCCGGTGCTGGACAATCTCAGCCTCAAGCTCAATGTCGGCAAGCGCATCGCCATCGTCGGCCCCTCGGGCTCCGGCAAGAGCACGCTGCTGAACCTGATCCTGCGGCTTTACGTGCCGGACGAGGGCCGCGTCACCATCGACGGCGTCGATGTCCGCAAGGTGACGCTGGATTCGCTGCGCCGGAGCATGGCGGTGGTGTTCCAGGAGAACATGCTGTTCAACATGTCGATCCGCGAGAACATCCGGCTCGGCAAGGAGGGCGCGACCGACGAGGAGGTGGAGGAGGCGGCCAGGAAGGCCGAGATCCACCGCTACATCATGAGCCTGCCGCAGCGATACGACACGCCGGTGGGCGAGCGCGGCGATACCTTGTCGGGCGGCCAGCGCCAGCGTATCGCGATCGCGCGCGCGGTCATCCGTAATCCCTCCGTGCTGCTGCTGGACGAAGCCACCTCGGCACTCGACCAGACCACGGAAGCCGCGATCAACCGCACGCTGCTGAAGGTCGCCAAGGGCCGCACCATGATCTGGTCGACCCACCGCCTGTCCTCGGTGGTCGAGATGGACGAGATCATCGTGATTTCAGGGGGCAGGGCGATCGAGCGCGGCTCGCATGCCGAGCTGCTGGCCACGAACGGCACCTATCGCAAGCTGTGGAACGACCAGACCCACCAGCCGCATGGCGCGGCGGCTCACGTCGATGAGGACAGCGACGAGGATGAAGACGACCTCGACGAGGATGATGAGGACGACGAGGAGGAGTGACCGAGGAAGTTCGGCTCCAGATGAACTGCGCCTCCAAGCGGCCGCAATAGCCCCTGAACCGACCAGGCAATGAAGCGTGCCCAGCGCTGCGCCGTCCAGTAAGGGCTCGTCGCAATCGAGACCGAGCGGAAGTCGAACGCCTTCGCCGCCGACCATTCATCGCACTCCCGCTTGACCGGATCGGCGTAGAAGGCCGCGATCTTGCTTGTATCCATCCCGTCGGAGGCCAGCCACTGCGGGATGTAGACGTTGCAGAGCCGCTCGACGTCGGTGAAGACCTTGTCGCAGCCGGTGCCGGCGGCGGGGCAGGAGGTCGAGAAGGCATCGCCCACCAGCACCAGGCCGGGCTGGCCGCTTGCATCGTTCACATAGAGATCGACCGGGCGGATTTTCAGCTCACCGGGAATTTCGAATGGGCCGGTGATGCGCTTGAGCCGTGGCAGCGCGACGTTCAGCGTCTCGGCTGGCGCGCGGCGCAGCTCACGTAGCCAGGGATCGTCGAAGCCACGATAAACGAACAGATTGGCGCGCATCCGCGTGCCGATCGGAAACAGCGAGAGGTAGGGGATGCGGTCGCTCGGCCGTTCGAGAAATAGGTCAGCGCCGGGAAGTCGAACGAATCCCGTCCCGCGGGCACCACGTCGAACCCGATCGAAATCGAATGGCAGGCACTAACGATTTTCCGCGCGATTCCCAGCTGATGGCGCAGGCCAACGTTGAGGCCGTTGGCGAGCACGACCAGCCGGGCGGAGATCACCTTGTCGTTGGAGAGAGTGATCTTCTGCCGCTCCGTGCTCGTCTCGACCAAAACGGCCTTGGCGCAGATGCGCTCGACGCCGGCAGGAATTTCGTCGCGGACGGCGTTGACAAGCGAATCGTAGAGCATGCTGAACTGCCGGCTTGGCGCCTTGTCGAGGAGGCGGCCGAATCGCGCGATCCAGTTCTCGCCCACGAAGGTCGCGCGGCGCAGCACCGATTCGGCGATTCCAGTCCGCAAGAATCGCTCGAGTTGCGTGTGACCGCTGATTTTTTCGACTCGAAAGTCCGCCGAATAGCTCTCATGCGGATCAATCAAGACGGTCGACATGCCGCTACGGCCGAGCATCGCGGCTGCGGTCGAGCCGGACAATCCCCCGCCGATAATGGCAATGTCCGTGTACCGCATGGCGCAAATCTCTGCCGAAGGCGGCACATTGACGCTCCAACAGGAAAAAAAGCCTTAGCGAGGGTCATAAAAGTATATTTGACCCGGATGTAAATAGGTTCCAGTAGCGGAACATGCTCTTCGTTCCCATATCGGGAGGACGCAGCGAGGCGGCCAGAAAGCAAATTCGACAGGCGCGGGAAGCGCTTCTGACTGTCGTTTCGCCTTGACTTGACCGACACCCACTTATAGAAAGCGGCCACTTAACGACAGGCGGTGAGCATCGCCAGCGTCGGAACGGGCCACCCGTTTGATCCCTCTGGGGTCACCAAGACGGGCACCAACCTCGACGAATGCCGCTCAAACGCTGTCGATCATAGCTAGGCAATGCCAGTGCGATTTTAGGTCTCTTGAGCATGTTCTCTCGAGATCGAATTCGGATGCATGACCTCGATGCGCGGGCCGCAGCTTTAAGCTGACGGGTCCAGATATCGCGGTCCTCTGTGGCGTCGAAGCGCTTTCCGCTCAGTGATGAGTGGTTGGCGCGATTTCGCTTTGTGCGGTTTGTCCGCGGAAGGCGGCCCCTCGGGCGGGTAGTCCGGAGAATTTGCGGACCCGGTGACGGGCTGCGGCAAGACAGCGGACCCGAAAGGGGCCGCGGCGAACACAAAAGGGTAAGGCCAGGATGCCGACGATCAACCAGCTGATCGCTCAACCGCGGGAAGTGCAGAAGTCGCGTAAGAAGGTGCCGGCGCTGCAGCAGTCCCCGCAGAAGCGCGGCGTTTGCACGCGCGTCTACACCACGACCCCGAAGAAGCCGAACTCGGCGCTTCGTAAGGTCGCCAAGGTGCGCCTGACCAACGGCTTCGAGGTGATCGGCTACATCCCCGGTGAAGGTCATAACCTCCAGGAGCATTCGGTGGTCATGATCCGCGGCGGTCGCGTCAAGGACTTGCCCGGCGTGCGCTACCACATCCTCCGCGGCGTTCTGGATACCCAGGGCGTCAAGAACCGTAAGCAGCGTCGTTCGAAGTACGGCGCCAAGCGTCCGAAGTAAGCGGGAACCAGGTCCATGTCTCGTCGCCATTCTGCTGAAAAGCGTGAAGTCCTTCCCGATCCGAAGTTCGGGAACATCATCGTCACGAAATTCATGAACTCGGTGATGTACGCCGGCAAGAAGTCGGTCGCTGAGGGCATCGTGTACGGTGCGTTCGGCCTCATCGAAAGCAAGACCAAGCTGAGCCCGCTCGGCGTGTTCGAGCAGGCGCTCGAGAACGTCATGCCGACGATCGAAGTGCGCTCCCGCCGCGTCGGTGGCGCGACCTACCAGGTTCCGGTCGAAGTTCGCACGGTGCGCCGTCAGGCGCTGGGCATTCGTTGGCTGATCTCGGCTGCGCGCGATCGCAACGAGAAGACGATGACCGAGCGGCTCTCTGCGGAGCTCCTGGACGCGTCGAACAACCGGGGTAACGCCGTCAAGAAGCGCGAAGACGTGCACCGGATGGCGGAAGCCAACCGCGCCTTCTCGCACTATCGCTGGTAACGGCGACACACGGAATCTAAGGAACACTCCATGCCCCGCGTTCATGCCATAGAGAATTACCGCAACTTCGGTATCATGGCGCATATCGATGCCGGCAAGACCACGACCACCGAGCGCATCCTCTACTACACCGGCAAGAGCCACAAGATCGGCGAAGTGCACGAAGGTGCGGCGACGATGGATTGGATGGAGCAGGAGCAGGAGCGCGGCATCACGATTACGTCGGCCGCGACCACTGCGTTCTGGGAAGGCAAGCGTCTCAACATCATCGACACTCCCGGCCACGTCGACTTCACCATTGAAGTCGAGCGTAGCTTGCGCGTGCTCGACGGCGCCGTGTGCGTGCTCGACTCCAACCAGGGCGTCGAGCCCCAGACCGAGACCGTCTGGCGTCAGGGCGACAAGTACAAGGTTCCGCGCATCGTCTTCGCCAACAAGATGGATAAGACCGGCGCCGACTTCTACAAGTGCATGCAGGACATTATCGATCGTCTCGGCGCAAGGCCGATCGCGATCCAGCTTCCGATCGGCTCCGAGAACAACTTCAAGGGCCTGGTCGATCTCGTTCGTATGAAGGGCGTGGTCTGGGAAGAAGAGAAGCTCGACGCCAAGTTCGTCGACATCGATATTCCCGAGGACATGGTCGAGAAGGCCAAGGAATATCGCGAGAAGCTGTTGGAAGCCGCCGTCGAACTCGACGACGAAGTTCTTGCCGCTTACCTCGATGGCAAGGAGCCTGAAGAGGCGACGTTGAAGCGCTTGATCCGCAAGGCTGTGCTGACTGGCGCGTTCTTCCCGGTATTGTGCGGCTCGGCGTTCAAGAACAAGGGCGTGCAGCCCTTGCTCGACGCGGTCGTGGATTACCTGCCGTCGCCGGTCGACGTGCCCGCCATCAAGGGCGTCGACGAAGACGGCAACGAGATCGTTCGTCTGCCGGACGACAAGGAGCCGCTGGCTCTGTTGGCGTTCAAGATCATGGACGACCCGTTCGTCGGCACCATCACCTTCTGCCGCATCTATTCCGGCACGCTGCTGTCGGGTACCGGCGTCATCAACTCGACGCGCGACCGCAAGGAGCGCATCGGCCGCATGTTGCTGATGCATGCGAACAACCGCGAAGACATCAAGGAAGCCTATGCCGGCGACATCGTCGCGCTGGCTGGCCTGAAGGAAGCGCGCACCGGTGACACGCTGTGCGATCCCGACAAGTCGGTGATCCTCGAAAAGATGGAATTCCCCGAGCCGGTCATCGAGATCGCGATCGAGCCGAAGTCGAAGGCCGACCAGGAAAAGCTGGGCGTGGCGCTGGCGAAGCTCGCCGCGGAGGATCCGTCGTTCCGCGTGTCGACCGACCAGGAGTCCGGCCAGACCATCCTCAAGGGCATGGGCGAACTGCATCTCGACATCAAGGTCGACATCCTCCGTCGTACCTACAAGGTCGACGCGAACATCGGTGCGCCGCAGGTGGCGTTCCGTGAGCGCGTCACCAAGAAGGCCGAAGTCAAGTACACCCACAAGAAGCAGACCGGCGGTACCGGCCAGTTCGCCGAAGTGTCGATCGTGGTCGAGCCGAACGAGCCCGGCAAGGGCTACGAGTTCGAATCCAAGGTCGTTGGCGGTTCGGTGCCGAAGGAATACATCCCCGGCGTCGAAAAGGGCCTCAACAGCGTGATGGGTTCGGGCGTGGTCGCCGGCTTCCCGGTCGTGGACGTCAAGGTGACGCTGGTCGACGGCAAGTATCACGACGTCGACTCGTCGGCGCTCGCCTTCGAAATCGCTTCGCGTGCTGCATTTCGCGAGGCCTTGCAGAAGGGCAAGTCCGTCCTGCTCGAGCCGATCATGAAGGTCGAAGTGGTGACCCCGGAAGACTACACCGGCTCGGTCATCGGCGACCTGAATTCCCGGCGCGGTCAGATCCAGGGTCAGGACATGCGCGGCAACGCCAACGTCATCAACGCGATGGTGCCGCTCATGAACATGTTCGGTTACGTGAATAACCTGCGCTCGATGAGCCAGGGTCGCGCGACCTTCACCATGCAGTTCGACCACTACGCAGAAGCGCCGGCCAACGTGTCGGCAGAAGTCCAGAAGAAGTTTGCCTGATTGTCGTCGGTCTCGAACTGACGATTGAACGGAGAGTCAAATGGCCAAAGCAAAGTTTGAACGTAACAAGCCGCACTGTAACATCGGCACCATCGGTCACGTCGACCATGGCAAGACGTCGCTGACCGCGGCGATCACCAAGGTCCTCGCCGAAGCCGGCGGTGCGACGTTCACGGCGTACGACCAGATCGACAAGGCGCCGGAAGAGAAGGCGCGCGGCATCACGATTTCGACGGCGCACGTCGAGTACGAGACCAAGAACCGCCATTACGCGCACGTCGACTGCCCCGGCCACGCCGACTACGTGAAGAACATGATCACCGGCGCCGCCCAGATGGATGGCGGAATCCTGGTTGTGTCGGCTGCTGACGGCCCGATGCCGCAGACCCGCGAGCACATCCTGCTCGCCCGCCAGGTCGGCGTGCCCGCGCTCGTCGTGTTCCTCAACAAGTGCGACATGGTCGACGATCCGGAACTGCTCGAGCTCGTCGAGCTCGAAGTCCGCGAGTTGCTCTCGAAGTACGACTTCCCGGGCGACAAGATTCCGATCATCAAGGGCTCGGCGCTCGCCGCTCTCGAAGATTCCGACAAGAAGCTCGGCCACGAGGCCATCCTCGAGCTGATGAAGGCCGTCGACGAGTACATTCCGCAGCCGGAGCGTCCGGTCGACCTGCCGTTCCTGATGCCGGTTGAAGACGTGTTCTCGATCTCGGGCCGCGGCACCGTCGTGACCGGCCGTGTCGAGCGCGGCATCGTCAAGGTCGGCGAGGAAATCGAGATCGTCGGTCTGCGCGCCACGCAGAAGACGACCGTCACCGGCGTCGAAATGTTCCGCAAGCTGCTCGATCAGGGCCAGGCCGGCGACAACATCGGTGCGCTGCTTCGCGGTACCAAGCGCGAGGACGTCGAGCGCGGCCAGGTGCTGTGCAAGCCGGGTTCGGTCAAGCCGCACACCAAGTTCAAGGCTGAGGCCTACATCCTCACCAAGGAAGAGGGCGGTCGCCACACTCCGTTCTTCACCAACTACCGTCCGCAGTTCTACTTCCGCACCACCGACGTGACCGGTGTCGTGCATCTG
Organism: Bradyrhizobium sp. 132; assembly: GCF_023074185.1. GTDB lineage: Bacteria > Pseudomonadota > Alphaproteobacteria > Rhizobiales > Xanthobacteraceae > Bradyrhizobium. The sequence goes on from NZ_JADPKY010000041.1 coordinate 46,032, forward strand.
CCGGAAGGTACCGAGATGGTGATGCCGGGCGACAACATCGCGATGGAAGTGCACCTGATCGTGCCGATCGCGATGGAAGAGAAGCTTCGCTTCGCGATCCGCGAAGGCGGCCGCACCGTCGGCGCCGGCGTCGTCGCCTCGATCATCGAGTAATTACGAGAATAGGGATCGGCGAATAGCGAATGTGACCTTCGCTATTCGCTATTCGCCACCCCACTGAAGAGAGACCACGGCAATGAACGGCCAAAACATTCGTATCCGTCTCAAGGCGTTCGACCATCGTATCCTCGATACGTCGACCCGCGAGATCGTGAACACGGCGAAGCGCACCGGCGCGCAGGTCCGCGGACCCATTCCGCTGCCTACCCGCATCGAGAAGTTCACCGTCAACCGTTCGCCGCACGTCGACAAGAAGAGCCGCGAGCAGTTCGAGATGCGCACCCACAAGCGCCTGCTCGACATCGTCGATCCGACCCCGCAGACCGTCGATGCTTTGATGAAGCTCGACCTGGCCGCCGGTGTCGACGTCGAGATCAAGCTCTAAGATTTTTGGATCACGTTCGCACCTAGCGGACAGAAAGAACAGGAAGCACGCCGATGCGCTCCGGAGTGATCGCACAAAAGGTCGGGATGACGCGGGTCTTTACAGAGGCCGGCGAACATATCCCCGTGACCGTGCTGAAGCTCGGCAATTGCCAGGTCTTAGGCCACCGCACTGAAGAGAAGAACGGTTATGTCGCTCTCCAGCTTGGTTCTGGCAGCCGCAAGACCGTTTACATGCCCAAGGCGGAGCGCGGCCAGTTCGCGGTCGCCAAGGTCGAGCCGAAGCGGCAGGTCGAGGAATTCCGCGTCTCCGCGGATCAGATGATCCCCGTCGGTGCCGAGATCCTGGCCGACCACTTTGTCGTCGGTCAGTTCGTCGACGTCACCGGTACTTCGGTCGGTAAGGGTTTTGCCGGCGGTATGAAGCGCTGGAACTTCGGCGGTCTGCGCGCCACCCACGGCGTGTCGGTCTCGCACCGTTCGATCGGTTCGACCGGTGGCCGTCAGGACCCCGGCAAGACCTGGAAGAACAAGAAGATGGCCGGCCACATGGGTGTCGACCGCATCACCACGCTCAACCTTCGAGTTGTCCAACTCGATGTCGAGCGCGGTCTGATCCTCGTCGAAGGCGCCGTTCCCGGTTCCAAGGGCGGTTGGATCCGCGTTCGCGACGCTGTCAAGAAGCCGCTGCCGAAGGAAGCTCCGAAGCCCGGCAAGTTCAAGGTTGCTGGCGAAGCGGACGCTGCTCCGGCTGCGCAGGAGGCGTGAGATGGAATTGAAGGTCACGACCCTCGAAGGTAAGGAAGCCGGCTCGGTCCAGCTTTCCGACACCATTTTCGGCCTCGAGCCGCGCCAGGACATCATTGCACGTTGCGTGCAGTGGCAGCTCAACAAGCGCCAGGCCGGTACGCACAAGACCAAGGGCCGTGCCGAGATCTGGCGCACCGGCAAGAAGATGTACAAGCAGAAGGGCACCGGCGGTGCTCGTCACGGTTCGGCCCGCGTGCCGCAGTTCCGCGGCGGCGGTCGTGCCTTCGGTCCGGTGGTGCGTTCGCACGCCACCGACCTGCCGAAGAAGGTCCGTGCGCTCGCTCTCAAGCATGCGCTCTCGGCCAAGGCCAAGGACGGCGATCTCGTCGTGATCGACAAGGCCGCGCTTGAAGCTGCCAAGACCAAGGCGCTGCTCGGCCACTTCTCCGGCTTGGGCTTGACCAACGCGCTGATCATCGATGGTGCCGAGCTCAACAACGGCTTTGCCGCTGCTGCCCGCAACATCCCGAACATGGACGTGCTGCCGATCCAGGGCATCAACGTCTATGACATCCTGCGCCGTCGGAAGCTTGTTCTGACCAAGGCCGCCATCGATGCGCTGGAGGCGCGCTTCAAATGACGAAGAACATCGAGCCTCGCCATTACGACGTGATCCTGTCGCCGGTCGTGACCGAAAAGGCGACGATCGCCTCGGAGCACAACAAGGTGCTGTTCAAGGTGGCCGCGAAGGCGACCAAGCCGCAGATCAAGGAAGCGATCGAGAAGCTGTTCGACGTCAAGGTCAAGAGCGTCAACACGCTGGTCCGCAAGGGCAAGACCAAGATCTTCCGCGGCAATCTCGGTTCGCAGTCGAACTCCAAGCGCGCGATCGTGACTCTCGAAGAGGGTCACCGGATCGACGTGACCACCGGTCTGTAAGGTCGCACGACGATGGCACTGAAGACATTCAATCCCACGACGCCGGGCCAGCGCCAGCTGGTCATGGTCGATCGTTCGGCTCTCTACAAGGGCAAGCCGGTCAAGGCGCTCACCGAAGGCAAGCATTCCTCTGGCGGCCGCAACAACACCGGTCGCATTACCGTGCGTTTCCGTGGCGGTGGTCACAAGCGGACGCTGCGCACCGTCGATTTCAAGCGTGAGAAGATCGACGTTCCCGCGACCGTCGAGCGGCTGGAATACGATCCGAACCGCAGCGGCTTCATCGCGCTGATCAAATATCAGGACGGCGAGCAGGCCTACATCCTGGCGCCGCAGCGCCTGGCCGTGGGCGACACCATCATCGCCGGCAACTACGTCGACGTGAAGCCGGGCAACGTCATGCCGCTCGGCAACATGCCGGTCGGCACGATCATCCACAATATCGAGCTCAAGATCGGGAAGGGCGGCCAGCTCGCCCGTTCCGCGGGTACCTATGCCCAGCTCGTCGGTCGCGACCAGGACTACGTGATCATCCGCCTGAATTCGGGCGAGCAGCGCCTGGTGCACGGCCGTTGCCGCGGCACGATCGGCGCGGTGTCGAACCCGGATCACATGAACACCTCGATCGGCAAGGCCGGCCGCAACCGCTGGCTGGGCCGCAAGCCGCACAACCGCGGTGTTTCGATGAACCCGATCGACCATCCGCACGGCGGTGGTGAAGGTCGGACCTCGGGCGGTCGCCACCCGGTCACTCCGTGGGGCAAGCCGACCAAGGGCAAGAAGACCCGCTCCAACAAGTCGACCAACAAATTCATTCTCCTAAGCCGCCACAAGCGGAAGAAGTAAGGATCGCCGGACATGGTTCGTTCAGTCTGGAAAGGCCCGTTCGTCGAGGGTTCTCTGCTCAAGAAGGCAGATGCCGCGCGCGCGTCCGGCCGTCACGACGTCATCAAGATCTGGAGCCGTCGCTCGACGATCCTGCCGCAATTTGTCGGCCTGACTTTCGGCGTTTACAACGGTCAGAAGCACGTGCCGGTGGCCGTCAACGAGGAAATGGTCGGTCACAAGTTCGGCGAGTTCTCGCCGACCCGGACCTTCCATGGCCACTCCGGCGACAAGAAAGCCAAGAGGGCTTGAGGATTAAACGATGAGCAAACCTAAGCGCGAACGGAGCCTCGCCGAGAACGAGGCCAAGGCGGTCGCCCGGATGCTTCGGGTGAGCCCGCAGAAGCTCAACTTGGTCGCCCAGCTCATTCGCGGCCGGAAGGCGGCTTCTGCTCTTGCCGACCTGCAGTTTTCGCGCAAGCGGATCGCGGTTGACGTGAAGAAGTGCCTGGAATCGGCTATCGCGAATGCCGAGAACAACCACGACCTCGACGTCGACGATCTCGTCGTGGCGCAGGCCTTCGTCGGCAACGGCCTGGTGATGAAGCGCTTTGCCGCCCGCGGCCGTGGCCGCTCGGGCCGTGTCTACAAACCATTTTCGCAGCTGACGATCATCGTTCGTCAGGTCGAAGCCGAAGCAGCGGCTTAAGGGACGCAGGAGCACACGATGGGTCAAAAGATCAATCCGATCGGTCTGCGTCTTGGCATCAACCGGACCTGGGATTCCCGCTGGTTCGCCGGCAAGCAGGAATATGGCAAGCTGTTGCACGAGGACGTCAAGATCCGCGAGATCCTGCACAAGGAGCTCAAGCAGGCGGCTGTCGCCCGCATCGTGATCGAACGTCCGCACAAGAAGTGCCGCGTCACCATCCACTCGGCTCGTCCAGGCGTGGTGATCGGCAAGAAGGGCGCCGACATCGACAAGCTGCGCAAGAAGGTCGCGGACATCACTTCGTCCGACGTCGTCATCAACATCGTCGAAATCCGCAAGCCGGAGCTCGATGCGACGCTGGTGGCGGAATCGATCGCGCAGCAGCTGGAGCGCCGCGTGGCGTTCCGCCGGGCCATGAAGCGCGCCGTTCAGTCGGCGATGCGTCTCGGTGCGGAAGGCATCCGGATCAACTGCTCGGGGCGTCTCGGCGGCGCGGAAATCGCGCGCATGGAGTGGTATCGCGAAGGTCGCGTGCCGCTGCACACGCTGCGGGCCGACATCGACTACGGCGTTGCGACCGCGTTCACGACCTTCGGCACCTGCGGCGTCAAGGTCTGGATCTTCAAGGGCGAGATCCTCGAGCACGATCCGATGGCCCAGGACAAGAGAATGGCCGAAGGCGAGACTGGTGGCGGCGGCGATCGCGGCGGCCGGCAGCGCCGAGACAACGCGGCCTGAGGCCAGCACAGAGAATTTGAGGGCTTGAAGCCATGATGCAACCTAAGAAGACGAAGTTCCGGAAGGCGCATAAAGGCCGCATCCACGGCGTTGCGTCTTCGGGCGCGACGTTGGCCTTCGGCCAGTTCGGCCTGAAGGCGACCGAGCCTGAGCGCGTCACCGCGCGCCAGATCGAAGCCGCTCGCCGCGCGCTGACCCGCCACATGAAGCGCGCCGGCCGCGTCTGGATCCGCGTGTTCCCCGACGTTCCCGTGTCGAAGAAGCCCGCCGAAGTCCGCATGGGCTCCGGCAAGGGTGCGCCGGAACTGTGGGTCGCGCGCGTCAAGCCGGGCCGGGTGCTGTTCGAGATCGACGGCGTCAACACCCAGACCGCGCGTGAAGCGCTGACCCTGGCGGCAGCGAAGCTGCCGATCAAGACGCGCTTCGTCGAGCGCATTGCGGAGTAATGGCCATGGCCCAGATGAAGATCGAAGACATCCGCGCGTTGAGCCCCGATCAGCAGGATGACGCCATCCTGAACCTGAAGAAGGAGCGTTTCAACCTGCGCTTCCAGCGCGCCACCGGGCAGCTCGAGAACACCTCGCGCCTGCGCGAGGCCCGCCGTGACATCGCCCGGATCAAGACCGTCGCCGCGCAGACGCGCGCGAAGAAGAAGTAAGAGGCTAACGAAGATGCCGAAACGTACTTTGCAGGGCGTGGTCGTCAGCGACAAGCAAGCCAAGACCATCGTGGTGCGCGTCGATCGCCGCTTCACACACCCGATCTACAAGAAGACGATCCGCCGTTCGAAGAACTACCACGCGCACGACGAGAGCAACGAGTTCAAGCCGGGCGACATGGTGTGGATCGAGGAATCGAAGCCGGTTTCGAAGTTGAAGCGCTGGGTCGTGATCCGGGGCGAACACAAGAAAAGCGCCTGATCTGTTGGCTTTAGCCGACTGACTTCAGGGAAATGTTGAGCGCCGGCTGGGCTGGCGCAAAGAGAAGAGGACGAGGTGCATCAATGATTCAGATGCAGACCAACCTCGACGTGGCCGACAATTCTGGCGCACGCCGTGTCATGTGTATCAAGGTGCTCGGAGGCTCCAAGCGCCGCTACGCCACGATCGGCGACATCATCGTCGTCTCGATCAAGGAAGCAATTCCGCGTGGCAAGGTGAAGAAGGGCGACGTGATGAAGGCCGTCGTGGTGCGCGTCCGCAAGGACATCCGCCGCGCTGACGGTTCGGTCATCCGCTTCGACCGGAATGCTGCCGTTCTGATCAACAATCAGTCCGAGCCGGTCGGCACCCGTATCTTCGGGCCCGTGCCGCGCGAGCTGCGCGCCAAGAACCACATGAAGATCATCTCGCTCGCGCCGGAGGTGCTGTGATGGCCGCGAAAATCCGCAAAGGCGACAAGGTCATCGTGCTGACCGGCCGCGATAAGGGTCGCACCGGCGAGGTGTTCGAAGTGCGTCCCGATGCCGGCACCGCGCTCGTGCGTGGCGTCAACATGGTCAAGCGTCACCAGAAGCAGACGCAGGCCCAGGAGGGCGGCATCATCTCGAAAGAGTCGCCGATCCAACTGTCCAACATCGCGTATGTCGGCAAGGACGGAAAGCCGACCCGCGTCGGATTCAAGATTCTGGCGGACGGCAAGAAGGTCCGCATCGCCAAGAGCTCGGGAGCTGAGATCGATGGCTGAGGCCGCTTACACGCCGCGCCTGCGCGCGGAATTCGACGCGAAGATCCGGACGGAAATGACCGAGAAGTTCGGTTATGATAACGTCATGCAGGTTCCGCGTCTCGACAAGGTCGTGCTGAACATGGGCGTTGGCGATTCCGTCAACGACCGGAAGAAGGCCGAGAACGCCGCTGCCGAATTGACCCAGATCGCCGGCCAGAAGGCGATCGTGACCTATTCGCGCGTCGCGATCGCGACCTTCAAGTTGCGTGAGAACCAGCCGATTGGCTGCAAGGTCACGCTGCGCAAGGCCCGCATGTACGAGTTCATCGATCGCCTGGTGACGGTCGCGCTGCCGCGCGTCCGAGATTTCCGTGGCCTGAATCCGAAGAGTTTCGACGGTCGCGGCAACTATTCGCTCGGCCTCAAGGAACACATCATTTTCCCCGAGATCGACTTCGACAAGGTCACGGAATCGCGCGGTATGGACATCACCGTCTGCACCACGGCCAAGACCGACGACGAGGCGAGGGCCTTGTTGACCGCTTTCAATTTCCCGTTCCGGCAGTGAGACGCTGACGTAAAGCCTCTCAAACGCGGATACCCAGGAGCCAAGCATGGCAAAGAAGAGTTCAGTCGAGAAGAACAACCGGCGCAAGCGGATGACGAAGAACGCCGCCCCGAAGCGCGCGCGGTTGAAGGCGATCATCGCCGACAAGACGCTGCCGATGGAGGAGCGGTTCGCCGCGACCCTGAAGCTTGCGGAAATGCCGCGTAATTCGTCGGCCACCCGCATCCGTCTGCGTTGCGAGCTGTCGGGCCGTTCGCGCTCGAATTATCGCTTGACCAAACTGTCCCGCATCGCAATGCGGGACCTTGGCTCCAGGGGCATGGTCCCGGGCCTCGTGAAGTCCAGCTGGTAAGGAGGGTCGTTTAGATGTCTACGCACGATCCAATCAGCGATCTGATCACTCGTATCCGCAACGCTCAGATGCGTTCCAAGAGCAAGGTCTCCACGCCTGGTTCGAAGATGCGCGAGAACGTGCTCGAGGTTCTCAAGACCGAGGGCTACATCCGCGGTTACGCCACGCTCGAGCACTCCTCGGGCCGCAGCGAGATCGAGATCGAGCTGAAGTATTTCGACGGCGAGCCCGTCATCCGCGAGATCGAACGAGTCTCCAAGCCCGGGCGTCGTGTCTACGCCTCGGTGAAGGCTCTGCCGCGGGTCAACAACGGGCTCGGCATTTCGGTGTTGTCGACGCCGAAGGGGATCATGGCCGACCACAGCGCGCGCGAAGCGAATGTGGGCGGCGAAGTTCTCTTCACGGTGTTCTGAGAAGGATTTTTGATCCATGTCACGAGTTGGCAAAAGGCCGGTAGCGGTGCCGTCGGGTGTGACCGCGGCCGTCGACGGGCAGACCGTCAAGATGAAGGGGCCGAAGGGCCAGCTTCAATTCGTCGTCCATAGCGACGTCGAGGTGAAGCTCGAGGACGGCCAGGTCAAGGTGAACCCGCGGGTCGAGACCAACCGCGCACGGGCCCTGTACGGGACCGCTCGCGCTCAGGTCGCGAATCTGGTCGAAGGCGTTACCAAGGGCTTCGAGAAGAAGCTCGAAATCACCGGCGTCGGTTACCGCGCCGCGCTGCAGGGCAAGAACCTGCAGCTCGCGCTCGGCTACAGCCACGACGTGGTCTACGCGATCCCGGAAGGGATCACGATCACCGTGCCGAAGCCGACCGAGATCACGGTGACGGGCAGCGATATCCAGCGCGTCGGCCAGGTCGCCGCCGAGATTCGCTCCTATCGTCCGCCGGAGCCCTACAAGGGCAAGGGCGTGAAGTATGTTGGCGAATTCATCTTCCGCAAGGAAGGCAAGAAGAAGTAACGGAGCCGGTCATGTCGAAAGCCAAGGTTACGAATGCCCGGCGCAAGCGCAGTGTACGGCTGAAGCTTCGCCGCTCCGGTGGCGGCCGTCCGCGCCTGTCGGTGTTCCGCTCGTCCAAGCACATCTACGCCCAGGTCATCGACGACCTGAAGGGCGAGACGCTGGCCTCTGCCTCCTCGCTCGAGAAGTCGATGCGCGATGGCGGCAAGACCGGCGCCGATATCGATGCGGCGAAGGCGGTCGGCAAGCTGCTGGCCGAGCGCGCCGCCGAGAAGGGTGTCAAGGAAGTCGTGTTCGATCGCGGCAGCTATCTCTATCACGGGCGCGTCAAGGCTCTTGCCGACGCGGCGCGTGAGAGCGGGCTGAGCTTCTAACAGAATTTGAGGATTGAGGCGTAAGCCTCTGAAGGACTGGAAAAACCATGGCAGAACGCGAACAACGTGGTGGACGCGATCAACGCGGCGGCGGACGTGAACGCAGGGAAGAGCGCGACAGCGAGTTCGTCGACAAGCTCGTCCACATCAACCGCGTCGCCAAGGTCGTCAAGGGCGGCAAGCGCTTCGGTTTCGCAGCGCTGGTCGTGATCGGCGATCAGAAGGGCCGCGCCGGCTTCGGTCACGGCAAGGCGCGCGAAGTGCCTGAGGCGATCCGCAAGGCAACTGAATCCGCCAAGCGCAACCTGACCCGCGTCTCGCTGCGCGAGGGCCGTACGCTGCATCACGACATCGCCGGCCGTCATGGCGCTGGCCGTGTTTACCTGCGCGCAGCCCCGGCCGGTACCGGCATCATCGCCGGCGGTCCGATGCGCGCCGTGTTCGAGACGCTCGGCGTCCAGGACGTGGTCGCGAAGTCGATCGGCTCGTCGAACCCGTACAACATGGTTCGCGCAACCTTCGACGCGCTGAAGCATCAGGATTCGCCGCGCTCGGTCGCTGCCCGCCGCAACATCAAGGTGTCCACCCTCCAGTCCCGCCGTATCGGTGGCGACGCCGAGGCGGTTGCCGAATAACGGAAGCTTTTCGGAGTAGACTCCCATGGCCAAGAGTGCCGTTACGACCGCAAAGACGATCAAGCTCGAGCAGACTGGCAGCGCAATCCGCCGCCATCACTCGCAGCGTTCGACGCTGATCGGGCTCAAGCTCAACAAGATCGGCCGCACCAGCGAACTGCCGGACACCCCGGCGGTCCGCGGCATGATCTTGAAAGTTCACCATCTCGTTCGCATCGTCGACGAGAAGTAAGCAAAGGCGCACGATCCCGAAAAGCGGGGACCCGTTTTCGGTGAAGGTCATGCGCAAGAAACAAGGAGCAGGGCGATGAAGCTCAGCGATATCGCCGACAATGCCGGCTCGCGCAAGAAGCGTATGCGCGTCGGCCGCGGCATTGGTTCGGGCAAGGGCAAGCAGGCTGGCCGCGGTGGCAAGGGTCAGACCGCGCGTTCGGGCGTGCGCATCAAGGGTTTCGAAGGCGGCCAGATGCCGTTGCATCGCCGTCTGCCGAAGCGCGGTTTCACGAATATCTTCCGGGTCGAGTTCGTCGAGATCAATCTCGACCGGCTCCAGGACGCGGTCGATGCCAAGAAGGTCGACTCCGGCAGCGTCGTGAACGTCGAATCGCTGGTCAAGGCTGGCGTGCTCCGCCGCCCCAAGGGCGGCCTGCGGCTGCTCGGCCGCGGCGAGCTCAAGGCCAAGCTCAACATCGAAGTCCATGGTGCCACGAAGACCGCGATTGAAGCGGTCGAGAAGGCCGGCGGCTCGGTGAAGATCCTCGCGCCTGCCAAGGAAGAAGGCGAGGCGGCGTAACAACTGCGTCATTGGCCCGCGGTTCGCGGGCCTTTACGCATGCGGGACGATGGACTTATCGAAGCCGTAGCCCCAGATAATGTCCGGTGTCCGGTATAATGTAGCCCGGCCGCGGGCATAACGGCGCAATAGGCGGCGGGAGAAAGTCCAAGATGGCCTCTGCAGCGGAACAACTGGCAGCCAATCTCAATTTCGGTGCGTTTGCCAAGGCCGACGAACTGAAGAAGCGCATCTGGTTCACCCTGGGTGCGCTGCTAGTTTATCGGCTCGGGACCTATATCCCGCTGCCCGGCATCGACCCCAACATCTGGGAGCAGGTGTTCCGCTCCCAGGCGGGCGGCATCCTCGGCATGTTCAACATGTTCGCCGGCGGCGGCATTCACCGCATGGCGATCTTTGCGTTGAACATCATGCCGTACATCTCGGCCTCGATCATCATTCAGCTTCTGACCACCGTCTCGCCCCAGCTCGAGGCGCTGAAGAAGGAAGGCGAGTCCGGCCGCAAGCTGCTGAACCAGTACACCCGTTATCTCACGGTGATTCTCGCGGCGTTCCAGTCCTACGGCATCGCGGTGGGCCTCGAAGGCGCCGGCAACGTCGTCAGCGACCCCGGCATGTTCTTCCGCCTGTCCACGGCGATCACGCTGACCGGCGGCACCATGTTCCTGATGTGGCTGGGCGAGCAGATCACCTCGCGCGGTATCGGCAACGGCATCTCCCTGATCATTCTCGCCGGCATCGTCGCCGAGCTGCCCGCGGCGCTCGCCAACATGCTCGAGCTCGGCCGTCAGGGTGCGATGTCGACCGGCCTGATCCTGGTTGTCATCATCATGGCGGTCGCCGTGATCGCCTTCATCGTGTTCATGGAGCGCGCCCAGCGCCGGCTCTTGATCCAGTATCCGAAGCGCCAGGTCGGCAACAAGATGTTCGAGGGCCAGTCCTCGCATCTGCCGCTCAAGCTCAACACCTCGGGCGTGATTCCCCCGATCTTCGCCTCCTCGCTGCTGCTGCTGCCGACCACGGTTGCGAACTTCAACGCGGGCAGCGGGCCGGAATGGTTCCAGTGGATCACCACCCAGCTCGGCCACGGCCGTCCGCTGTTCCTGATCATGTATCTGGCGCTGATCGTGTTCTTCGCCTTCTTCTACACAGCGATCGTGTTCAATCCGACCGAGACCGCGGACAATCTGAAAAAGCACGGCGGCTTCATTCCGGGCATTCGTCCCGGCGAGCGCACCGCGGAATATATCGATTACGTGCTGTCGCGCGTCACCGTGCTTGGCGCGGTCTATCTGGCGATCGTCTGCTTGATCCCGGAAATCCTGATCTCCTACGCCTCGGTGCCGTTCTATTTCGGCGGCACCTCGCTGCTGATCGTCGTCAGCGTCACCATGGACACGGTGGCGCAGGTGCAGGGCTATCTGCTGGCGCATCAGTACGAAGGCCTGATCCGGAAGTCGAAGCTGCGCGGCCGCCGCCGTTAAGCGCGGCGTCCTCTCGGGCGGCGCGACTGCGCCCCCGATTCGCCGCGCGAGCAACGCGCGGCGCCTGCAGGGATGGCCAGCGAGCCATTCGGTCGCATCGGCAGAGCGGGCTCTCCCTGTAGCGCAAACACTGATCTCAAAGGCCTTCTTGGCGTCCGGCCATTTGCTCCCCTATGATATGGGTAGCGGTGCGGCGGCGATTATGATTTGCACTGTAGTTGGACTTCAAAACACGGGTGCGCGACGTATCGCTCACCAATGCGGGGGGCGTACGCCGATGAGAATCATACTTCTGGGACCGCCGGGATCGGGCAAGGGGACCCAGGCGCAACTGCTGGTGCAGCGCTATGGCATCGTCCAGCTCTCGACCGGCGAGATGTTGCGCGCGGCCGTTGCGGCCGGAACGCCGGTCGGACTCAAGGCCAAGGAGATCATGGCCAGCGGCGGCCTCGTGCCCGACGATGTCGTGGTCGGAATCATCTCCGACCGGATTGATCAGCCGGACGCCAGAAACGGTTTCATCCTCGACGGTTTCCCGCGTACCGTGCCGCAGGCCGAGGCGCTGGATGAGCTGCTCAAGCATAAGCACCTCAAGCTCGACGCCGTGATCGAGCTCCGCGTCAACGAGAGCGCGCTCCTGAGTCGTGTCGAAACTCGCGTCGCCCAGATGCGGGAGCGCGGGGAGGAGGTCCGACTCGACGACACTCCGGAGGTTCTGACCAAGCGACTCGCCAGCTATCGCAACCAGACGGAACCGCTGATTCACTACTATTCCGAGCGGCGGAAGCTTTCGACCATCGACGGCATGATGGCCATCGACGAGGTCACCCGCGCCATTCATCGCCAGCTCCTGGCGCTCGGGGCGGTCGAGCCCAAGACGCATGGCAGGACCCGCGCCCGGAGCGCGGCCAAGGCGACCCTGGCCAAAAAGGCGAGAGCGGCGAAGAAATCGGCCAAAAAGCCGACCAGAACAGCCAAAAAGGCTGCGAAATCCGCCAAAAAGGCCAGCAAGAAGGCCGTGATGGGTGCCAAGAAGGCGGTCAAGAAAGCCGGCAAGAAGGCGACCAACAAAAAGACGACCAAAAAGACTGCCAAGAAGGCTGTCAAAAAGGGTGCCAAAAAGACTGCAAAAAAGGTCACGAAAAAGCGAGCCAAGCGCTAGCGGCGGTTGACGAAAGCCCCCTGAATCCCCTAATAAGCCCCGCATCCAAGTCGGATAGTTTAAAACGATGCCGGGCCCCAAAGACCAGGGGTGGGCGTCGTGTTCGCGTTTGTGAACACCTGCCCGAGAAACCAAGCACTTAAAGCCAGATTCCTGACGAGGGATCGGCGACAGGAGAGAAGGCCGTGGCCCGTATTGCCGGCGTGAACATTCCGACCAACAAGCGCGTTCTGATCGCGCTCCAGTACATCCATGGCATCGGCCAGAAGATTGCCGGTGAGATCATCGAGAAGGTGAAGATCCCCGAGGATCGTCGCGTCAATCAGCTCAGCGACGCCGAAGTGCTCCAGATCCGCGAAGTGATCGACCGCGACTATCTCGTCGAGGGCGACCTGCGTCGTGAGGTCGGCATCAACATCAAGCGTCTGATGGACCTCGGCTGCTATCGCGGCCTGCGCCATCGTCGCGGCCTGCCGGTGCGCGGCCAGCGTACCCACACCAATGCGCGCACGCGCAAGGGCCCGGCCAAGGCCATCGCCGGCAAGAAGAAGTAAGTTTTCGAATCCAGATCGCGGCGTGTGGCGAAAGGGGATGACCCGTTCGCCACACGCCTTTCGTTCCATCAGGTGTAGCCGCTGGCACTACGGCGGCGTTTGAGATCTCCAGGAAAGGTACTCTATGGGCAAGGAAGCCACCCGCGTTCGTCGTCGTGAGCGCAAGAACATCGCCTCCGGCGTCGCGCACGTGAACTCGTCGTTCAACAACACGACCATCACCATCACCGACGCGCAGGGCAACACGATTGCCTGGTCTTCCGCCGGCACGATGGGCTTCAAGGGCTCGCGCAAGTCGACCCCGTATGCCGCGCAGGTTGCCGCCGAGGACGTGTCGAAGAAGGCGCAGGAGCACGGCATGCGCACGCTGGAAGTCGAAGTCGCGGGTCCCGGTTCGGGCCGTGAATCGGCGCTCCGCGCGCTCCAGGCCGCAGGCTTCACCGTCACCTCGATCCGTGACGTGACCACGATCCCGCACAACGGTTGCCGTCCCCGCAAGCGTCGGCGCGTTTGATACCAAATTGCGGGCGCTCTGACGCCCGCAATGACTTTTTGCAAAGCCGTGGGAATGATCTGCGGCCTTTCTCCAACGCCAGTGTCTGCAGCAGCAGTTTGACTGGCCTGTATGGGTGAAACAGTGACAATCCAGAAAAATTGGCAAGAATTGATTCGGCCGAACAAGCTCCAGGTGCAGCCCGGCAGCGATCCGACCCGTTTCGCGACCATCGTCGCCGAGCCGCTCGAGCGCGGATTCGGCCAGACGCTCGGCAACGCGCTGCGCCGCATTCTGCTGTCCTCGCTCCAGGGCGCAGCGGTTCAGTCGGTGCATATCGACGGCGTGCTGCACGAGTTCTCCTCGATCGCGGGCGTCCGTGAGGACGTCACCGACATCGTGCTCAACATCAAGGACATCGCGATCAGGATGCAGGGCGAAGGCCCCAAGCGCATGGTCGTCAAGAAGTCCGGCCCGGGCGCTGTCACCGCTGGCGACATCCAGACCGTCGGCGACGTGGTCGTGCTCAACCCGGACCTGCAGATCTGCACCCTGGACGAGGGCGCCGAGATCCGCATGGAGTTCACGGTCGCCACCGGCAAGGGCTACGTGCCCGCCGAGCGCAACCGTCCCGAGGATGCGCCGATCGGCCTGATTCCGGTCGACAGCCTGTACTCGCCGGTCCGCAAGGTCTCCTACAAGGTCGAGAACACCCGCGAGGGCCAGATCCTCGACTACGACAAGCTGACCATGACGATCGAGACCAACGGCGCGCTGACGCCGGATGACTCCGTGGCCTACGCCGCGCGCATCCTGCAGGATCAGCTCAACGTGTTCGTCAACTTCGAAGAGCCGCGCAAGGAAGTCGCCCAGGAGATCATCCCGGACCTCGCCTTCAATCCGGCCTTCCTCAAGAAGGTGGACGAGCTCGAGCTGTCGGTGCGTTCGGCCAACTGCTTGAAGAACGACAACATCGTCTACATCGGCGACCTCGTGCAGAAGAGCGAAGCGGAAATGCTCCGCACTCCGAACTTCGGCCGCAAGTCGCTGAACGAGATCAAGGAAGTGCTGGCCCAGATGGGTCTGCATCTCGGCATGGAAGTGCCGGGCTGGCCGCCGGAGAACATCGACGAGCTCGCCAAGCGCTTCGAGGATCACTACTGATCTGAACTACAACAGGCAAAGGCGCGAATTCATCGCGCCTTTGCGGGCGAACGCAGGCAGCCCACCTGAGCAACAAGTCCGACGAACCGTCGCGACGAATGAAATTCAAGGAATAGAAAAATGCGTCACGGCAAGGTTCATCGCAAGCTCAACCGCACCGCGGAGCATCGCCGCGCGATGTTCGCCAACATGTGCGCCGCGCTGATCAAGCACGAGCAGATCGTCACCACGCTGCCGAAGGCGAAGGAATTGCGCCCGATCGTCGAGAAGCTGATCACTCTCGGCAAGAAGGGCGGGCTGGCCATGCGCCGCCAGGCCATCTCCGAGATGCGCGACAAGGATCAGGTCAGGAAGCTGTTCGACACGCTCGCGCCCCGCTACAAGGATCGCCAGGGTGGCTACACCCGTATCATCAAGGCCGGCTTCCGCTACGGCGACAACGCCCCGATGGCCGTGATCGAGTTCGTCGATCGCGACGTCGATGCCAAGGGCCAGGACTCCGGTCCGGTGCAGGAAAAGGAAGCCGAGGCGGCGTAAGCCGACCGGTAGCGAGTTTTCAGAAAGCGGCGCCCTTGGGCGCCGCTTTTTTGTATGACGCGGCGACGTCTCATGGCGCGCATCGTTTCGACGCCATGGTCGCGTTTCTCAGGACGCTTCCGCCTCGCAACTGAATCCTCACGCGTCGGTGAGGGGCGATTGCGGCCGCCCTTGCAGCGCACGATATCTCCGTCAGCATCAATGGAGACATCGCATGAACATCGACCTTTCCGGAAAGACCGCCCTCGTGACCGGCTCGACCGCCGGCATCGGCCACGCCATCGCCAAGGGTCTTGCCGGCTCGGGAGCTAGCGTCGTGATCAACGGACGCGGCCAGGAGAAGGTCGATGCGGTCGTGCGCAAGCTGCAAGGTGTGGGCGGGAAGGTCCGCGGCATCGCCGCCGATGTCTCGACCGCTGCGGGCTGCAAGGCACTCGTGGCGGCGCTGCCTGAGGTCGATATCCTCATCAACAACGCCGGCATCTTCGAGCCGAAAGACTTTTTCGACATTCCGGACGAGGACTGGAGCCGCTTCTTCGAGGTCAACGTCATGAGCGGCGTGCGTCTCTCGCGCGCGTATTTGAAGGGCATGCTTGGGCGTAACTGGGGCCGCGTCGTCTTCATCTCCTCGGAGTCCGGGCTCAACATTCCCGTCGAGATGATCCACTATGGAATGAGCAAGACGGCCCAGCTTTCGGTCGCGCGGGGCTTGGCGCAGCTAACCCGCGGCACCGGCGTCACCGTCAATTCCGTGCTGCCGGGCCCGACCATGTCTGAAGGCGTCGAGACGTTTGTAAAGGATCTTGCCAAGCAGAACGGCCAGTCACTCGACGAGGCCGCGGCCAATTTCGTCAAACAGCATCGCCCAAGCTCGCTGCTCCAGCGCTTCGCCAGCGTCGACGAAATCGCCAACATGGTGGTTTATGCGGCTTCGAAGGAAGCCTCCGCGACCAACGGCGCGGCGTTGCGTGCCGAGGGCGGCATCGTCAACACGATTGCGTAAAGGCTGCAGTGCAGCGTCAAGCGCGGAATCGCAGGGTGGGTTGCGCCGTGCGAACTGTGCTTCGCGCAGTCGCAAGGCTAAGCCACCCTACGCAGCATTATCTACCACCCCTCCAGCACGATCTTGCCGCGCGACTTGCCGCTCTCGAGCAGCGCATGCGCGCGCTTGAGGTTGGCGGCGTTGATCGTGCCAAAGGTCTGGTCGAGCGTGGTGCGCAGCACGCCCTTGTCGATGAGGTCGGCGACATCGCCCAGCAGATGATGCTGCGCGATCATGTCGGCGGTCTGGAACGAGGAGCGCGTGAACATCGATTCCCAGTGCACCGAGATCGCCTTGCCCTTGAACGCGCTCACGGTGAATTCCGGGGGATCGTCGATCAGGCCGAACTTGCCCTGTGGTGCCATCACGTCCGCGATCGCCTTGTAGTGCTGGTCGGTGAAGGTGAGGCTCGCGACCAGCGCGACCGGCGGCAGCTTCAGCTTCTCGATCTGCTCCTTCATTGGCTGGCCGTGGTCGATCACCGCATGCGCGCCGAGATCGAGGCACCATTTTTGCGATTCGGGCCGCGTCGCGGTCGCGACCACCGTCAGCCCGGTGAGGCGGCGGGCGAGCTGGATCAGGATCGAGCCGACGCCGCCGGCGCCGCCCGTGATCAGCAGCGTGCGCGGATCGACACTCTTGCCGGGCACCGCACCGAGCCGATCGAACAACAGCTCCCAGGCGGTGATGGAGGTGAGGGGAAGGGCGGCGGCTTGCGCGAACGACAGGCTTTTCGGCTTGTTGCCGACGATACGCTCGTCGACCAGATGGAATTCGGAGTTGGTGCCCTGGCGCAGGATCGAGCCGGCGTAAAACACCTCGTCGCCCGGCTTGAACAGCGTGACGTCGGGACCGACGGCGTCGACCACGCCGGCCGCGTCATAGCCCAGAATCTTCGTCTCGCCCTCGGGCGGGGCGGCGCGCTTGCGCACCTTGTAATCGACCGGATTGGCCGAGATCGCCTTCACGGCCACGCGGATGTCGCGCCCCTTGGGTTCGGGCTTGGTGGTCTCGAAATCGATCAGCGCGTCCTGATCCTCGATCGGAAGCGACTTTTTGTAGCCGACGGCCTTCATGGCTTGTCTCCATCAGATGGCGTGCTCGCCTGCCGTCCTAACTGTCGCTCTGGCTCTAATTTGGCAAGTACTGTAAATTCGGGGATATAGTCCCTGTTTGGATACTATTGGGAAAACACACATGAAACGGCGCGACTTCGCCCGTCGTCCCGGATGCTCGGTCGAGGCGACGCTCGATCTCATCGACGGCAAGTGGAAGGGCGTGATCCTCTACCACTTGCAGGACGGCACCCAGCGTTTCGGCGAATTACGCCGCCGGGTGCCCGGCATCACCCAGCGCATGCTGACCAAGCAGCTTCGTGCGCTGGAGGAGGACAAGCTCGTCATTCGCAAGGTCTACGCCGAGGTGCCGCCGCGCGTGGAATATTCTCTCTCCGAGCTCGGCGAGAGCCTCAAGCCCGTGATCGACATCCTGAAGGCCTGGGGCGAGAGCCATCAGCAGCGGCTGTCCTGCGCGCCGGCGCCGGTCGTCGTGAAGAAACCGAAGCGCGCCGCGTAGATTTCCGGGAGCGGACGGTGTCGCTCCCGGCAGAGATCATCTCAAAACGCGAACTGCGTGCGCATCGCGACAGCGTCGAACTTCGAGCCGACATCGGCGGCCGAGACCGGTGAGGCCTGTTTCGATACCGTGCCATGCAGATAGTCGAGCATGAAGCGAACGTTGCCGTTGACGTACCAGTTCAGGGCCGCCGTGTAGACGGTCTGCCGGCCGCCTGCGATGCCGGTGGCCGTTCCGAATTGATCATTGAGGTCGATGGTCGAGAAGCGCCCCGCGATTTCCCATGCGCCCCAGCCGCCGCCATCGAGCGAGAACGGGTGCGCCGGCTTGACGCCGCCATAGGCCGCGTTCGCCGCGTTGTAGCTGCGGCCCTCGCCCGTCAGCACGTAGCCGGCCTGTGCATAGCCGCCCTGGAATTTGAGGCTCGGCGCACCCAGCGGCGGCAGGCCGGTATTGGCGCTGCGGTCGATGTTGTACCAGAAATACTCGCCCTGCAGGATCAGCGGTCCGTAGGTGGCGGCCGCTTCGACGCTGTAGACCTGCGCGCCGGAGGCATTGGCGATCGCACCGGTGGTAGCCAGTGCCGTCGGATCGATGCGCAGTTCCGGGCGGTCGCTGAGCGTGACCGTCTGCGCACCCGTCACCATGTTGCGCGGCGGCTGGATCAGCCATTCGGCGTTTCCGCCGAGATGGAGCGAGTAATCCTTGCCGCTGACGACCTGGCCGGCAACGCGGGCGACGGCGCCATACTGCTCGGAGGCACCGTTCGGTGCCACGCTGGACGCGGAATGGATCGCACCGGTCGAGGGTCCCGTGACATAGCCGCCGATCCAGAGCTGGTCGTTGTACCAGCGCGTGCCGACGGCGGAGCGGAAGTCGCCCGCGGCGATGCTGGTCGCGACGATGCCCGCTGAGGCGCGCTCCATGAACATGATGTCGTTGGAGCTCGTGGCCTCATCGAGGGTGTAGGGCAGGTCCATGATGCCGCCTTCGATGGCCATCTTGCCGCCGAACGGTTTCAAGCCGGTGTAACTGAGATAGGCGTTCTCGACGCCTGAGACGCCGCCGCCGGGTAGCGAGCCGGGCGCAGAGCCGCCAAATCCGTCGGAGGAACCGCCGAAGTCGTAGACCAGCGCGAAATTCCAGTCGTTGAAGAATTTGCCGGCGAGACCGATGCGCGCGCGACGGACGTTCTCGCCGCTGTCGAGCTTTTGCGGCACGGTCGCCGCCGTGTTGGGCCGATAGTCATAGCCGCCGACATCCCAATGCACGCGGCCGGTGATCCCCACACAGTTCGCCCCATCGGCGGTGCAGATGGTCGGCCGGTTATTCGGCATCGTCACCACGACGCCGGACGCTGGCGCCGGTCCCTTGAGCGGGATCGCCGCGTTGGCATTGGCAACGACGGCCTTCGCTTCGGAACGCGCTTCGGCTTTCGCCTCCGCCTTCGCTTCGGTCCTGGCCTTGGCCGCAGCCGCGGTGTTCGCGGCGGTCTGGCTCTGGAGCTTGTCGAGCTTCTGCTCCAGCATCTTCAACTGCTGCTTCAGGAGCGTGATCTCCTGATCGCTGCTGCTCGCCGATTGGGCCTGGGCCTGCGAGGCCGCCAGCGCGCCGGCGAGACCGATCGCCGTGGCTGCAATTCTGATCCTGCTCACGTCATGACTCCATCGGTTGACGAACTTCCTCAAGTCGCAACGGAGAGCCTAGGTATGATCGATGACTGCCCCGCGACTCTGCGCCCGGTTGCGCGGTTCCCACTGATGTAAATTCGCCGCAACCGAATCCGCCTTGCACCACCATGCAAGATGACGTGCATCATGCCAATCCACAGCCCCGGCAAATTGCTATTTCGCACGCAGGGCTTGCAGGCCGGACACACCAAAAGGGGGCTGAATATGCCGCGGGGCACCCTTCTATTAGCGGGCGAACGCGCCTATATTCCGGCGTCTTTTCCGAGAGGTAGGAATGTTTCGATCGACCTGGGCCGCCGTCGTCACGGCACTGTGCATAGCCTTTTCGGCCAACTTCAATCCGGCCGCCGCGCAGGACCGCCGTGTCCCGTCCTCGCCCGCCGAACTGCGGCTGTCCTATGCGCCGATCGTGCAGCGGGTGCAGCCGGCGGTCGTCAACGTCTATGCCGCCAAGGTAGTGCAGAACCGCAACCCGCTGCTCGACGATCCGATTTTCCGCCGCTTCTTCGGCGCGCCCGGCCAGCAGCAGGAGCAGGTGCAGCGCTCACTTGGTTCGGGCGTGATCGTCGATGCGTCCGGGCTCGTCGTCACCAACGTCCATGTCATCGAAGGCGCCGACCAGGTCAAGGTGTCGCTGTCGGACAAGCGTGAGTTCGAGGCCGAGATCGTGCTGAAGGACTCTCGCAGCGATCTCGCGGTGTTGCGTCTCAAGGACACCAAAGAGAAGTTTCCGGCTCTCGAATTCACCAATTCGGACGAGCTGATGGTAGGCGACGTCGTGATGGCCATCGGCAATCCCTTTGGCGTCGGCCAGACCGTGACCCACGGCATCATCTCGGCGCTGGCGCGTACGCAGGTCGGTATCACCGACTACCAGTTCTTCATCCAGACCGACGCGGCGATCAATCCCGGCAATTCCGGCGGCGCGTTGGTCGACATGAACGGCAGGCTCGCGGGCATCAACACCGCGATCTATTCGCGCTCCGGCGGCTCGCAGGGCATCGGCTTCGCAATCCCCGCCAACATGGTGCGCGTCGTCGTCGCCTCCGCAAAGGGCGGCGGCAAGGCGGTGAAGCGGCCGTGGCTTGGCGCGAAATTGCAGGCGGTGACGCCCGAGATCGCCGAAAGCCTCGGCCTGCGTTCGCCCACCGGCGCGCTGGTCGCAAGCGTCGTTCCGAACGGACCGGCGGCCAAGGCCGGGCTAAAATCCTCCGACCTGATCGTCTCCATCGACGGCCAGACCGTGGATGATCCCAACGCCTTCGACTATCGCTTCGCCACACGGCCGCTCGGCGGCACGGCGCAGATCGACGTGCAGCGCGGCGGCAAGCCGGTCAGGCTGACGGTCGCGCTGGACGCCGCGCCCGATACCGGCCGCAACGAGCTCGTCATCACCGCGCGCTCGCCTCTCCAGGGCGCGAAGGTCTCGACCATCACCCCGGCACTCGCCGACGAGCTGCATCTGGACGCCGACACCGAAGGCGTCGTGGTCACCGATCTCGGCGGCGACAGCGCGGCCGCGAATGTCGGCTTCCAGAAGGGCGACGTGATCCTGGCGGTCAACAACCAGAAGATCAGCAAGACCAGCGACCTCGAAAAGGCGGCGGCCGAGCGCCAGCGCATCTGGCGCATCACGCTGGTGCGCGGCGGGCAGCAAATCAACGTCACGCTGGGCGGATGAGTCCGAAGCGACCACAGGAGACGCCAACTCTCTTTGCCGCGGCGGGGCTCGATCACGAGGCTCCGCATCCGCTGCCGGATCGGCTGCGGCCGCGCGCGCTCTCGGAGGTCGTCGGCCAGGATCACATCCTGGGTCCCGACGGCGCGCTGACGCGCATGCTGGAGACGCGCACGCTGGGGTCGCTGGTATTCTGGGGCCCGCCCGGCACCGGCAAGACCACGGTAGCGCGGCTGCTCGCGGACGCCACCGATTTGCATTTCGAGCAGATCTCCGCGGTGTTCTCCGGCGTCGCCGATTTGAAGAAAGCCTTTGAGGCCGCGCGTGCCCGCCGCGAGATGGGCAAGGGCACGTTGCTGTTCGTCGACGAGGTGCATCGTTTTAACCGCGCCCAGCAGGATTCGTTTCTGCCCGTCATGGAAGACGGCACGGTGGTGATGGTCGGCGCCACTACCGAAAACCCGTCCTTCGAGCTCAACGCGGCGCTTCTGTCCCGGGCGCGCGTGCTGGTGTTTCGCTCGCTCGATGCGGCCGCGATCGAAAAGCTGTTCGCGCATGCCGAGGAGGTCGAGGGCCGCAAGCTGCCGCTCGACGAGGAAGCGCGCGCCGTGCTGGTTCGCATGGCCGATGGCGACGGCCGTGCGTCGCTGACGCTCGTCGAGGAAGTCTGGCGCGCTGCGCGCAAGGACGAGATTTTCGACGCCACGCAGTTGCAGGAGATTTTGCAGCGTCGCGCGCCCATCTACGACAAGTCGGCCGATGGCCATTACAATTTGATCTCGGCGCTGCATAAGTCGGTGCGGGGCTCCGATCCCGATGCCGCGCTGTATTATCTCGCACGCATGCTCGATGCCGGCGAGGACCCGCTGTTCCTGGCCCGGCGCGTCGTGCGCATGGCAGTGGAGGACATCGGCCTTGCCGATCCGCAGGCGCTCGTCATTGCTAACGCCGCCAAGGATGCCTTCGACTTCCTCGGCCATCCCGAGGGCGAGCTCGCCATCGCGCAGGCCGTGGTCTATCTCGCCACCGCGCCGAAATCGAACGCCGTCTACACCGCCTTCGGCACGGCGATGCAGGTCGCAAAGCAGGCCGGCTCACTGCTGCCGCCGAAGCACATCCTGAATTCCCCGACCAAGCTGATGAAATCGGAAGGCTACGGCGCATCTTACGAATACGACCACGACACCCCGGACGCGTTCTCCGGCCAGGACTACTTTCCGGAAGCCCTGGGCCGCCAGACCTTCTACGACCCGCCCGAGCGCGGTTTTGAACGCGAGATCCGCAAGCGGCTGGATTATTGGGCCAAGTTGCGGAAGGAGCGGGGTGGCTGAGGCCAGAAGCGCCATTTCGTCGTGACGAAAGGGCACTTTTGGGCTAGGCAGGCACCATGAGCCGCCGCATCAAAAGAACCGATCCAAAGCCCCGTTCGCGCGATGAGCGCAAGGAAACACGCCCGTTCAAGGCGCGCAGCGCGAAGACAGCTGGGCCGCGGCCGGGCGGCAAGCCCGGCGCGAAGCCACCGCGCTTTGCGGCCGAGCGCATTGAGCGGCGTGTGTCGGAGCCTGCGCTGGAACAGGCTGCGCCGCCAAAGCCGGTCGAGGCGCTGCTGCCAACCAAGGTGGAGACCGTCAAGGTTACGGCCGACGAGAACAACATGCGCGTCGATCGTTTCCTCGAAGCGCGCTTTCCCGGCCTGTCGTTCTCCCACATCCAGCGCGTCGTCCGCAAAGGTGAGCTGCGGGTCGACGGCAAGCGCGTCGACAGCAAGGACCGGCTGGAGGAGGGCCAGAGCGTCCGCATTCCGCCGCTGAAGCTCGACACGCCGAAGGCGCCCAATCCGCAGTCGGAGGCAGCGCAAAAGACGCTTGCCGCGCTGAAGGAAATGACGATCTACGAGGACGACGACGTTCTCGTCCTGAACAAGCCGGCCGGCCTCGCCGTGCAGGGCGGCTCTGGCATGACGCGGCACATCGACCAGATGCTCGAGGTGATGCGCGATTCCAAGGGTCAGAAGCCGCGCCTCGTGCACCGCATCGACAGGGAGACATCGGGCTGCCTCCTGGTCGCGAAGACCCGCTTCGCCGCCTCGCATCTGACCGGTGCGTTCCGCTCGCGGTCGGCACGAAAAACCTATTGGGCGCTGGTGCCGGGCCTGCCGAAGCCGAAGCAGGGCCGCATCTCGACCTTCCTTGCGAAGGAAGAAAGCGAGGACGACACCATCATGCGCATCGCCCAGCATGGCGACGAGGGCGCAAGCCACGCGGTGACATACTATGCGGTGGTCGAGACTGCCGGCAACAAGCTGACCTGGGTGTCGCTGAAGCCGGTGACGGGGCGCACCCACCAGCTGCGCGCCCACATGGAACATATCGGCCACCCCATCGTCGGCGATCCCAAATATTTCAACATCGAGAACTGGCAACTGCCGGGCGGCCTGCAAAACCGGCTGCATCTGCTGGCGCGCCGTATCGTCATTCCGCATCCGCGCGGCGGCGTGATCGACGCCACCGCGCCATTGCCGCAGCACATGCAGCAGTCGTGGAATTTGCTCGGGCTCGATGCAACCAGATTTGATCCGATCGAGAACGCGCCGGAAGAGTAGTTGGGCTGTCTTATTGGCTCGCAAGTTGGCGGGCTAGGTTCATTCTGATCAATTTGCGAAACCGGTCGGACGCCACTACGGGATCCTGGCGACGAAACATCGCGAGAATGTTGAATACTAAAAAGAATGGGGTAGTGAGCATTCCTCTTGGAGACCACCATCCCGCCAAGAGGCAACACAATAGATCCTCCTTCTGCCGCTGATGAGCACATGTCTGGCAAGCAACGAAAGAACTCGTTTGCCACGATGAATATACGAAGAAGGACTGTATTTTGTGAGACTCGTAGATGTCGACATTACGGTTCTGACCGCAATTCGGGCAAGGTCCCGCGTGCTCCCGCGCAATAATTGCATCCAACTTGTCGGAGGGAAAACCGTCGAGGCAGCTGAGCAACGCCTTTCCTCTTGAGTGACAAAGCCCATTACAATAGCGATACGATCCGTCCTTTATTGCCCAGCCTCTATAAGTCCCACCGCAATAGTCGCATGTAGCCATTGCTTGCCCCCATGAATGCATGGCCGGCGAACAGAACGCCAGATAGGCTAGACTACCTCAATTCCGAAACTGCTCGAGAAATATCGGCAAGCTGTCATCCGGGCTCTCGATACCAGTGATCAGCCAACCCTCGGGCCCGTTGACCAGGATGAAGTTCAGCGTGACCGGCCGGCCGCGGTTGTCGAAATTCGCCGCGACATAGGTCGTGTCGTATTGCATGCGAATGATCGCGATCGCGACGGGGCCGAGCTTCCAGCTCGGGCTCTGCACCAGGAAATCGTAGGGCTCGACCCGCGGCATGGACCACACGTTGCGTAAGGAGGGTCGAAGAATTGCGGGGCGGTGGCGGCATCCCGTGGCAGGCCTTTCGAACGCTCCGGCGCGCCCTGGCCGTAATGAGCGTAGACGTTGCGGACCACCGATTCCGGAGTCCGAAAGCCGGCCTCCGCCGTGGCCTGCCAAAACCCGGCGAGCAGAGACACAATGCCCGCAAGTTCCCTCATACCTCCCGCTCGCTTTATCGGCGGCCGGTCTTACCTTACAAGCCTAGCATTGAGTGATCGGGACCGAAAACGAGATGCGCGAATTGTTCGATGAAGCTGCGGGGCGCCCCCCGCTTGATCCGCAGGAATCGGTCCGCCAGGCCGCGCGCGCGCCGCAGCGCAAGCGCTTCTACAAGGAGGCCGGCGTTGCTGAGGCCGAGGGCGGCTTCGCCATCACGCTCGACGGCAAGCCGATCCGTACGCCGTCCGGCCGCCAGGTCGTGATCCCGTCGCGCGCGCTGGCCGATGCGGTCGCCGCGGAATGGGCGGCTCAGGGCGAGACGATCAATCCCATGACCATGCCGCTGACCCGGATCGCCAACAGCGTGGTCGAGGGCGTCGTGGATCGCGTCGATCTCGTCAGCGACGATCTCGCGAAATACCTTCGGACTGATCTGCTGTTCTATCGCGCCGGCGATCCGGAGGGGCTGGTTGCCCGCGAGGCCGCACATTGGGACCCCGTGCTGTTCTGGGCCGCGGAGGCGTTGGGCGCGCATTTCATCCTGTCCGAGGGCATCATGCATGTGAAGCAGCCGGACGAGGCGGTCCAGGCCGCGCGCGCTGCGCTGCCGCGGGATGCCTGGTCGGTCGCGGCGCTCCATGTGGTGACGACCCTGACCGGCTCGGCGCTGCTGGCGCTGGCGCTGGCCCACGGCGTCCGCGATGCCGGCCAGGTCTGGGCGGCCGCTCATGTCGACGAGGACTGGAACGTCGAGAAGTGGGGCGCGGACGAGGAGGCGGCCGGCCGCCGGGTCGCCCGCCTGCGGGATTTCGAGGCTGCCGTGGCGGTTTTGACTGCGGTGAAGCCGCCCACGGCCGAAGGTCCTTAACGAGAGGTTTACGAGGCGTCCCTTAGGATGGGCGTTCCCTGGGCCGCCCCAAGATGCCGACGCCGATAAGCTCGATTGTTCCCGTCAGCACTGCCAGCCCTGTTGCTGATGCGGCGACGCCTGATCTTGTGCTGCAGGCCGGCAGCGTAGTGGACGCAAAAGTCGTCAGCGTGCTCGCCGCCAATCTGGTGCGGATCGCGATCGCCAACCTCTCGATGGATGTGATGTCCGAGGTGGCGCTGTCGCCCGGGCAAAATCTCCAGCTCGCGATGTCGCAGAACGACGGCACCATCCGGCTCGCCATTATGGGCGGGGCAGGCGAGGCGACGGCCGATCAGGTCACGCTGACGCCGGCTGCGGCCTCGCTGGTGGACAGCCCGTCGCTGGTGCCGTCGGCGGGCGCGGCCCGCAATACCCTGAGCTCGTCCGAACAGGTCGCCGTCACAACGGCCTCGGCCGAGGCCGTTACCAAGCAGGGCAGTCAGGCGCCGCTGTTCGCCAATCTGGCAGCGGTCGTCACGGGCAGCGATCTGCCGGGAGGGCTGAAGCAGGCGGTGCTGGGCGTGCTGGCGCAGCAGACGCCGCTCGACACCGGGCTCGATGGCGGCGACATCGAATCCGCCTTCCAGAAGTCCGGCCTGTTCCTCGAGGCGTCGCTGGCCTCCGGCGCGACGCCGTCCTCTGGCACGATGCCCGACCTGAAGGCGGCATTGCTGGTGCTGCGACAGACGCTGACGACGCTCGATACCGCGACCCCACAGGGTGCCGCGACTCCTGCCGGCAGCCCAGGGACACCGCAGGCCGCTGTCGCGCCGGCTCCGGCATCAGGTGAGGCCGCGCCGACCGCATTGCCGTCAACCGAACTCGACATCGCCCAACCACCGCGCGGCGCCAATCTCGCGGCTACCATACTGGCCGATATCGCCGGCAACTCTCCGCAGGCCGCGATGCCACGAACCATGACCGCAGGCCTGGCCGCGAGCCTCCTGCAGGAGATCACGCAGAGCCTGCCGCGCATGACCGGCAACGTGCCGGGCTCAAACAAGGCCGTGCCTGACGGACATGTTTTCGAAGCCGCCTCGCGCGCGACGCCACCGCCGGTTCGCGGCGCGTTGCCGTCGCCGCAATCGATTGCCTCGCCATCACTCGCACCGGATACTCCGCTTGCTGCGACCGTGCATCGGCTGCTCGACGACACCGATGCCGCGATCGCGCGCCAGACCTTGCTCCAGGTTGCTTCGCTCCCTGATCGCATTGACGCCAGCGGTCACAGGATCGATCCGAGCGTGCCGCAGTGGAATTTCGAGATTCCCTTCGCAACGCCGCAGGGCACCGCAATGGCGCAGTTCGAAATCTCGCGCGACGGCGGCAATGAATCCGCCGATCCCGCCAAGCGCGCATGGCGCGCGCGCTTCACGCTCAATGTCGAGCCGGCCGGCCCCGTTCATGCTCTGATTACGCTCAACGGCGACAAGACTTTCGTGCGGATGTGGGCGGAGCGGCCGACGACGGCGCAGCAGCTCCGCGCAGGAATCGGCGAGCTCAACCAGGCCATGACCAGGGCCGAGCTCAAGCCCGGCGACATCCTGGTCCGCGATGGTACCCCGCCACAGCCCGCACCGGCCCGCGCCGGCCACTTCCTGGATCGCGCCACATGAGCGACCCGTCGAAGCTTGCGATTGCGCTACATTACGAGAAGGGCAGCAACGCGCCGGTCGTCGTCGCCAAGGGCAAGGGCACGATCGGCGAAAAGATCGTCGAGATCGCCAAGGCCAACGACATACCGATCGAGGAGAACGAGATCTTGGCTGGCGCGCTGTCCAAGGTCGAATTCGGCGAGGAGATCCCGCCCGATCTCTACAAGGCCGTCGCCGAAGTGCTGGTGTTCGTGCTGCGGCTGTCGGGCAGGCGGTAGAGCATGATCCGGACCCGAAGGGCCGCGTGAGCGCAAAGTGTGCAGCGGTTTTCCGAAGAGATCATGCTCAAGAAATAACCTGTCATCGTTTCACCACGATAGCGACCGCATGGTCGCGGCCATCTTCATCGCGTAACGGACACCGCCAGTGCTCACCCGCCGTTCCACCCTCGGCTTTCTCGCCGCAGCTGCCGCTTTGCCATCGCGTGCATTCGCCCATGTCGCGCCGCCACGCAACGAGATCCGTGACAGCCTCGCAAAGCGCTTCACCGACCTCGGCACGGCCGGGACGTTCGTCGGCTACAAGGTCGAGGACTATCTGATCGTCGCGAGCGACAAGGAACGTTCGGGCGAGGCGAAGCTGCCGGCCTCGACCTTCAAGATTCCGAACTCGCTGATCGCGCTCGAAACTGGCGTCGTCGCCGATCCCGACAAGGACGTATTTCCCTGGGATGGCGTGAAGCGTCCGATCGAGGCCTGGAATAAGGATCACACGCTACGCAGCGCGATCGCGGTGAGCGCGGTACCGGTCTATCAGGAGATCGCGCGCCGCATCGGGCAAGAGCGCATGCAAAAGTATGTCGATCTGTTCGACTACGGCAACCGCGACATCGGCGGCGGCATCGACCAGTTCTGGCTCACCGGCGCCTTGCGCATCGATCCGGTCGAGCAGGTCGATTTCGTCGACCGGCTGCGCCGCCGCGCGCTGCCGATTTCCAGGCGCAGCCAGGATCTCGTCGCGGACATCCTGCCGGTGACCAAGGTCGGCGATAGCGTCATCCGCGCAAAGTCCGGACTTCTCGGCGCCGAGCGCGGCGAGCCGTCGCTTGGCTGGATGGTGGGCTGGGCCGAGAAGGGTGCAGCGCACACCGTGTTCGCGCTCAACATGGATTGCAAAGAGCCGCGTCTGGTTGGTGAGCGCATGCCGCTGACGCAAGCCTGCCTTGCCGAGATTGGCGCGATCTAGCGCTACCGCGCTGAAGCGGCTCGACTAGCATCCCGCGGGTCAACAAAAAAACCGGGAGGACAAAATGAACTCAGCGCCACTCTGGCTGCCGTCGCTCACGCTTGCCGCAGCTGGCGGCTGGCTCGCCGCCACGATGTTTGCAGCGCCTGCCACCAGCAAGGAGCCACGCTTTCCGCAGCTCACGATGGACCAGCTCGACGCCAAGCAGAAGCCGCTCGGCGAGCAGATCATGAAGGTGTCGAGCGTCGGCATCGGCGGTCCGTACAATCCGATGATCCGCAGTCCCGTGCTCGGCCAGCGCCTGTTCGATCTGTTCTATTACCTGCGCTGGGAAACCTCGGTCCCGAGCAAGCTCAACGAGTTTGCGATTTTGATCATCGGGCGGCAGTGGCGCTCGCAGGTCGAGTGGTACGCCCATGCGCCGCTCGCGGCCAAGGCGGGTCTGTCGGCCGACATTATCGCGGAGCTGAAGGCCAACAAGCGGCCGTCGAAGATGGCCGAGGACGAGACCGTCGTCTACGACTTCGTCACCGAACTCACCACGACCAAGAAGGTCGGCGACGAAACCTATGCGCGCGCCAGGAAGGTCTTCAACGATCAGCAGATCGTCGACCTCACCGCGCTCGCAGGCAACTATGTGATGGTCGCCATGCTGCTGGCGATGGCGGAAGAGACGGTGCCGCCGGACAAGCAGGAGCCGTTCAAGGCGGGTGAGCCGTAGGCTCGTCATTGCGCGAGGAGTGGGTCAGGCGTCCTTCTGCCGGCCGATCCGGCCGAGATGGGTGAAGCCGAACCCGGCCGCATATTTCAGGCCATAGCCGAGCGCCCGGTCGAGGCCGATATGGGCGAGCCAGATCAAGGCGATGGACAGGGTGAGCGGCGAGGCGAAGCCAAAGCCAAGCGTCATCAGCGTGACCGGTGCCATGTAGCTGTGGGCGGCGTTGTAGACCAGCGCGCCGAATTTGGCGTCGGCAAGATAGGCGAGAAAACTCAGATCGGGGACTAGAAAGAGCAGGGCAAAGACTGCCCAAGAGCCGTCCCAGGTGCAGTAGAGCATCACCATCCCCACAAACAAGGTCAGGCCCTCCAGCCGCAGCAGGATGTTGACGCCGCCCGTCGCCGCGCCCGTCTCAGCCGTTCCTTCGGTCATGCTCGCCTCCCAGGCAAAACTTTGTAATTCCTTGCGCTTTGGCGCTGCGGCAAGGCAGCTCTGCGGCGCCGAAAGCGGCTTTCCGGCCCGCAAAATGCCGTGTTAGAACCCCCGGCAATCGCATTTAGGCTAAGAACTGGCGGGAGCAAATGAAGAATATCCTGGACGCCCTTGAAGACCGTCGCGCCGGCGCAAAGCTCGGCGGCGGGGAGAAGCGCATCGAGGCGCAGCACGCCCGCGGCAAGCTGACCGCGCGCGAGCGCATCGAGCTCTTGCTCGACAAGGGATCGTTCGAGGAATTCGACATGTTCGTCGAGCACCGCTCCATCGAGTTCGGCATGGAGAAGAACAAGGTGCCCGGCGACGGCGTTGTCACCGGCTGGGGCACTGTCAACGGCCGCAAGACGTTCGTCTTCGCCAAGGATTTTACGGTGTTCGGCGGGTCGCTCTCTGAAACGCACGCGCTGAAGATCACAAAACTTCAGGACATGGCGATGAAGGCGCGGGCGCCGATCATCGGCCTCTATGACGCGGGCGGCGCCCGCATCCAGGAGGGCGTAGCTGCCTTGGCCGGTTATTCCTACGTGTTCCGCCGCAACGTGCTCGCCTCGGGCGTGATCCCGCAGATCTCAGTCATCATGGGCCCGTGTGCCGGCGGCGACGTCTATTCGCCGGCCATGACCGATTTCATCTTCATGGTGAAGAACACCAGCTACATGTTCGTCACCGGCCCGGACGTGGTGAAGACCGTCACCAACGAGGTCGTCACCGCGGAAGAGCTCGGCGGCGCTTCGGTGCACGCGACGCGCTCCTCGATCGCGGACGGCGCCTTCGAGAACGACGTCGAGACGCTGCTGCAGATGCGACGCCTGATCGACTTCCTGCCGTCCAACAACACCGACGGCGTGCCGGAATGGCCGAGCTTCGACGACATCGGCCGCGTCGACATGTCCCTGGACACGCTGATCCCTGACAATCCGAACAAGCCCTACGACATGAAGGAGCTGATCCTGAAGGTCGTGGACGAGGGCGACTTCTTCGAGATCGCGGACGCCTTCGCCAAGAACATCGTCACCGGATTCGGCCGCATCGCCGGCCGCACGGTGGGCTTCGTCGCCAATCAGCCGATGGTGCTGGCCGGCGTGCTCGACAGCGATGCTTCGCGGAAAGCCGCGCGCTTCGTCCGCTTCTGCGACGCCTTCAACATCCCGATCGTCACCTTCGTGGATGTGCCAGGCTTCCTGCCGGGCACCGCGCAGGAATATGGCGGCTTGATCAAGCACGGCGCAAAGCTGCTGTTCGCCTATTCGCAGTGCACCGTGCCGCTGGTGACCATCATCACCCGCAAGGCCTATGGCGGCGCCTTCGACGTCATGGCCTCGAAGGAAATCGGTGCGGACATGAATTATGCATGGCCGACCGCCCAGATCGCCGTGATGGGCGCCAAGGGCGCGGTCGAGATCATCTTCCGCGCCGACATCGGCGACCCCGACAAGATCGCGGCCCGCACCAAGGAGTACGAAGACCGCTTCCTGTCGCCGTTCATCGCCGCCGAGCGCGGCTACATCGACGACGTCATCATGCCGCACTCGACGCGAAAACGGATTGCAAGGGCGTTGTCGATGCTGAAGGACAAGAAGGTGGAAACGCCTGCGAAGAAGCACGACAATTTGCCGTTGTGAGGAACTTACAGCGGCTATTCTGTACAAAATCGCGTGGTGCCCCTGAACGGACTCGACTATATTGGTGCGATGACTGACGCTCTCAAGAAACTAATCGAAGCTGCGAAGACCGCCAATCCGTCCCCCGAACACCGGGAGGAGCAGCGGCGCAGCTTCGTATATGGCAACACCCATTTCGAGAATTCGCTTATTACGCGCGAAATGGTGGACCGTGAGGCCGAAAAATTGGCCAAGGAAAAGAAATGACAAGCGAAGAGCGTGAACGGCGCGATAGCCGTGCTCGAACCTGAGTTAATTACAGATCCTCAGCAGAAGGCCGCTGCGGAAGCTCGGAACGGGTTCCGCCAATACGACGCAGCCATTGGTGCGATCCATACGGCCTTTGAGCGGGGCTCATTCAAGCTCCGCCCCTCACTCATCCTCGGTTTGCAGCGAGAAGCCTTAGCAGGCATCAGCTCCTATGCTGGAAACTATCGCCCCGGTGGCGTTGCCATCGAGGGAAGTAAGCATGAGCCCGTCGGTGCACATCTGGTCCCCGAACTTGTTGAGGACATGTGCGACTACGTCAATGATCACTGGGAAGCTAGCACGCCGATCCATCTCGCCGCTTACGTCATGTGGCGGCTAAACTGGATTCATCCGTTCGCGGATGGGAACGGTCGTACCTCCCGAATTGTCTCATATGTTGTGCTTTCGGTTCGCGCTGGTGCGGTTCTGCCAGGCACGCCAACGATACCAGATCAAATCATCGACAACCGAAAGCCCTATTTTGACGCGTTGGATGAAGCAGATTTGGTCTTTCGCGGCGGAGGCCGGACCGATGTTTCGAAGATGGAAGATTTGTTGGCCTCACTGTTAGCGAACCAACTTGCGGAATTCTATAAATCGGTTGGGGGCAAGCTACCTAGCTAAGCGAAGGACTTTGCCGCTAGGCTTTATTCGCAATCGAGCTTCCCAAATTTTGAAATCCGATGACCGAAGACGATCCGACCGACGAGATTTCAGACATTGAAGACCGGATCGCGGCGCTGGCCGAGATTGCCGAGCGATGCCGGAAGTATATTCTGGCGTCCAAGATCGCCATTGGTGGCGGGGCTGCACTGTTGCTGATCACGATCCTCGGTCTGTTCGGGACAGGTCAGACCGCCGCGCTGGGATCAGTAGCTCTCGTGCTCGGCGGGATCGTCTCGCTCGGCTCGAACGTCAGTACGCTGCGACAGACTGACGAGGCCATCGGTGCTGCGGAGGCGCGCCGTTCAGCTTTGATCAGCAGCTTCGACCTTCGCGTGGTCGCCGATACGCCGATGAAGCTCGTGTAACGAGCTGCCTTATGCCGCGGCCTTGTGCGTCAGCACCTGCAACTCCGTGCGGCATTCGGCTGCGAGCGCCTGAAGGCGTTGCGCGGTTTGTTGGTCGAGGATCGCCTTTGCCAGGCGCTCGGCGCGGGCAAGCTGGTCTTTGAGATATTCGATGCGGGCCATGTGTCACCTTCCGCCCTGATAATTGAAGCCGTTTGCTTCGTTCCGATGGTCGCGATCGTATGGCCAATGCCGGGCGAGTTATGTGAGGCACGTCACGCAGATCGTACGGCGTCCGCCGCGGCGAAATGCGCCATCTGGTCGGCGCGGGCCTTGACGAAGGCGGGGCGCGCCGTAGCGCGAGTGACGTAGGCGCGGCAGGCCGGATGTTCCGCCAAACCGTCGAAGCGATCGACGGGGCGCAGCACGTCCGACATCAGGATGTCGGCGATGGAGAAGGAGCCCGCCAGCCATTCGCGGCCGGCCAGCACGGGCTCAAGATGCTTGAGGCGGAGCTTGAGGAAGCCGTCCACGAATTTCCACGCCGGCGTATCGCCCGCATCGCCCATGAACTTCAGCATCGACCAGGGCAGGCTTGGCATCTCCACCGAATTGAGTGCGGCGAACACCCACGCGATCGATTCGCTGCGGCCGCGCGGATCAGTCGGGATCAGCTTTGCGCTGCGTTCGCCGAGATGGAGCAGGATCGCGCCGCTCTCGAAGATCGAGATGTCGCCATCGGTGAGCCACGGCACCTGCCCAAAGGGCTGGTGCGCGAAATGCGCAGCGTCGCGGTCACCGAACGGCACGCTCGCAACGCGATACGGCAAGGCAGCTTCTTCAAGGGCCCAGCGCACGCGAAGGTCCCGCACGAAGCCGCGCGGCATCTCGGGAACCCAATCGAAGGTGGTCAGGGTGAGGTCGGCCATGTGGTGTCTCCGTGCTGTCTGGGCATAGGACGGATGAAGCGGATGCGTTCCGACAGTGATGCCAACTCTTTTGTCGTCGGCGCCGTAACCGGTTAATCTCACCCCACAAACAGGAGGAACTCCGATGCCGTCAGCCTTCTTCGTCGTTCGCGCCACCGTCACCGAAGCCGGCAAGCGCGCCGCCTTCGACAGATGGTACGAGACGGAACATCTGCCCGACGCGGTGAAGGCGTTCGGTGTGAGCAAAGCCTGGCGGTTCTGGAGCCTGGACGATCCCTCACTGCATCAGGCCATGTATCAGTTCGACGACGAGGCCAAGCTCGCGGCGATGCTGAAGGGCGATGCCTTGAAGCAGCTGGTCGCCGATTTCAACCGAGATTGGCCCGACGTGAAGCGCACACGCGAAACGCTGGTGCTGGCGCAGGAGTTTGGGAAATAGCGCACCGGCGTTGTAGTCCGGCGTCGGAGCTACGAAACCTCTCACTTCGCAACTGACCTGAATGCGGGATTCAGCTTTGGTTCATGTCGTGACCACGACACTGCCTCTGCATCACTTGCTCGATAGCCAGAGGACATGCCATGGAGCGCCGGAACTTTTTGAAATTTGCAATCGGTGTCGCTGCCGGAGCCGCCGCGTTCACCACCGCCGCACAGGCCGCGCCGCTGGCGACGCACCCGCTCGGTGATCCCGGCATGCCGCAGCGCAATCCGGACGCTCATCCCGCAGTCACCAGCAGCGATGAAGCGGCGCAATTGAAACCGGAACAGGTGCATTGGCGCGGCCACGGCCACTGGCATCGCCGTCACTGGGGCTGGCGCCGCCGGCGCTGGCATCGCCGCCATTGGTAACCGCTCGTCGATCGACGTCGGGACGGGGGATCGCGGTTGCGACCCCCGTTTGATTCGGAGCCGCTTGCAGGAATGCGGACCAACTGTTTGGAGACGTCTCAAAAAGAAAATGGCCGCGCAGGCTTTCGCCGCGCGGCCATTTCGCTATGCGAAAAAAACGAGATCAGAGCGGGCGGCAGCGGCCGGCGTACCAGCGGAAGCCGTAGGGGCACACGCGCGCGCGCGGCACGACCACGACAGGGGCCGGCGCAACCACGATCGGACGGGGGCGGACAACGACCGGACCGCGCATCGGCCGGCAACCGCCATAGGCGCCGCGATGCCAGCCGGGGCCGCAACCGCCTGCGGCGCTGGCCGCCTCGCTGAAACCAACGACCGCGCTGGCCAGCATCACGGCGGCAAACAGGTATTTCATTTGATCTTCCTTCTCGTCTTTGGGGGTAGGCTTTGGGGGCAAGCTTTGGCGGGCAGGATTGGGGCAGGTTCTAGGAGGGCTTGGCGCTTTCGGCGCACAATGAATCAAAGACACGATTCGACACGTTAAAGCTCGCAACATGCCGACACGACGCGACGCAAATCTGCCAATCATGACCTGAATGAGGCATGAACGTTCCCCACAGGCGCCTCAGGCGACGGCAATGGCGTTAGCGGCCGAGAAAGCCCAGCACCAGCTCCTTGTACTTCTCCGGTGATTCCAGGAAGACGAGATGGCCGGTGTCCGGGATCACCTCGGCCCGCGCGTTCGGCATCTTCGCAGCCATCGCCTTAGCCAGTTCGGCGTTCTGCCCCATTTTCGCGCGCAGCGCCTCCGGTGCGTTCGGCCGGCCCGGCGCGTTGTGGTCGTCGGCACCCATGATGAACAGCGTCGGCTCGGTGATCAGCGCGACCTCGTGCGCCACCGGCTCGCGATAGATCATCTGGCCGGAGCTGACAAAGGCGCGCAGCCAGCGTGGATAATCAGGACTGCCCTTGATGTTGAAGCGGGCGTCGATGAACGGCGTGATCGCGTCCGGCGGCAGCTTGATCGCGTAATTGGTCTGGAGCTGCTTGCGATAGCCTTCGGCCGTGAGCTTGTCTTCGGTCTGGAAAATCTTCTCGGTCGGTGCCGGCGGCACGTAGAGGCGGTAGTCTTCCAGCCCAATTGGGGCGGTCAGAACAAGGTGAGCGACGCGGTCGGGATAGGCGCGGGCGATGCGCACGCCCAGCATGCCCCCAAGCGAATGGGCGACGATCTCCGCTTTTTCGATCTTGAGATGATCGAGTAGCGCCATCGTATTGCGTGCCAGTGTGTCGAAATGCAGCTCACCCGTCGGCTTGGAGGATTTGCCGAAGCCGATCTGGTCCGGCACCACGACGCGGAAACCGGCCTCGCTCAGCATCTTGATGACAGGCGCCCAATAGCTCGACGGGAAATTGCGCCCATGCAGCAGCACGACGGTGCGGCCGTTCGGCCGCGCAGGCGCAACATCCATATAGGCCATGCTGAGCTGCTCGCCGTCATTGGTCACAGGCAGCAATTGCACGGGGTAGGGATAGGCAAAGCCTTCGAGCGCGATGCCGTAGGGCTCGCGCGAGGCGGTGTCGGCGGCGCGAGTGGAGGTGAGCGGAGAGGCGATGAGGGCGGCGGCGAGCGCGGCCAAAGCGAAGCGGTTCATGGGAGTCTCTGAAGGTCACCGAACGATCGAAGGTCACGGAACGATCGTTCGCATAAAGACGTGGATGGCCTGGTCAAGCCCGGCCACGACGAGAGACGTCGTTCACACGGACTTGTGTTTATTCCCGCCCATCACCGAACAACGCCGCAAACTGCTTCTCGCCGTTGCGCGTAAAATTCACCACGCGGCTGCCGGGCGTGGCGTCGCGGGCGGCCCATTTCAGGTCGGCGAAACGTTGCATCATGGCGGCACCAAGCGTGCCGGCGAGATGGTGGCGCCGCTCGCTCCAGTCGAGGCAGGCCTTGCAGACCGGCCGGCGCGGATGGGTGAGCATGTCGGGCGAGATCTGCAAATGCTTGGCCAGGAAGCGCTCGCCCTCCGCCGTCAGCTCGATGTCCTGCTTCTTCTGCCTGACCAGGTTTTGCGCGCGCAGGGTGTCGAGCATCTGCACGCCGAGATCGCCGGCGAGATGGTCGTAGCAGATCCGCGCACGCCGCAGCGCCGGATCCTTCGGCCCGGTGCGCACCCGCATATGGCCGGTCCGCGCGGCGAGGCCCGCAAGGCCTTCGAGCACGCCAGCGACGTCGTCGTCGGTGAGGCGATAGTAGCGGTGGCGGCCCTGTTTCTCCGGCTCGATGAGGCCACCGGCCTCAAGCTTGGAAAGATGCGAGCTTGCGGTCTGCGGCGTGATGCCGGCCTCCTGCGCCAGCTCGCTCGCGGTGAGCGCGCGGCCGTTCATCAGCGCCGTGAGCATGTTGGCGCGGGCGGGATCGCCGACCAGCGAGGCGATCATGGCAATGTCTGGGCCTGACTTCATACTTCGATGATAGCCGAAGCATCGCGGTCGGGCAAGCGCGTATTCTTTCACCACGTCGTCATTGCGAGAAGCGAAGCGACGAAGCAATCCAGCATGTCTCCGCGGAGGCACTCTGGATTGCTTCGCTTCGCTCGCAATGACGAAGAAAACAGGAGCTCATCATGTCCGTCACCGTCTTCATCCGCTACCAACTCGATCCGTTCAAGCGCGCGCAGTTCGAGGAGTATTCGAAGCGCTGGCTCACCATCATCCCGAAATGCGGCGGCGACCTGATCGGCTATTTCATGCCGCACGAGGGCACCAACAACATCGCGTTTGCGCTGATCACCTTCGAGAGTCTGGCCGCTTACGAGGCCTATCGCGCCCGGCTGCGTCAGGATACCGAAGGCATGGCAAACTTCCACTTCGCCGAGGAGCACAAATTCATCCTCGCCGAAGAGCGCACGTTTCTGCGCCAAGTGATCTTGTAGGTGGTATTATAGGCCATCAATGACAGGAGAGATGCCCATGATTGCCGTGATCTTCGAGGTTTGGCCGAAGCCGGAACACCGCCAGGATTATTTCGACCTCGCGGCCGACCTCAAGCCCATCCTGCAAACCATCGACGGCTTCATCTCGGTCGAGCGTTTCGAGAGCCTGACCGACAAGGGCAAGATCCTGTCGATATCGTTCTGGCGGGATGAGGCGGCGGTTCAGGCGTGGCGCAACACGATGGAGCACCGGCGCACGCAAGCGAAGGGCCGCGCAAAAATCTTCGCCGATTATCATTTGCGTATCGCCAGCGTCATCCGTGACTACAGCATGAATGATCGCGAGCAGGCGCCGAAGGACAGCCGCGCGGTGCACGACGCGCACTAGCGCTCGCGGCGGCACGTCCCCATCTCTGCGCGACCAACAAGGGAGAGAAACATGCCGGTGACAATTGCTGACAAGCGCGCGATCTTCAGGAAGCTGCACGAGAGCGGCTGTTTCATCCTGCCCAATCCGGTCGACGTCGGTAGCGCCAAAGCATTGCAGCATCTCGGTTTCAAGGCGCTTGCGTCGTCGAGCGCGGGCTTTGCATGGACCATCGGCAAGGCCGACAACCGCGTCTCGGTCGAGGACGTCTGTCAGCATCTGGCAGCATTGAGCTCCTCCGTCGACATCCCCGTCAATGCTGATTTCGAGGGCGGCTTCGCGGTCGAACCCGACAAGGTCGCGGACAATGTCGAGCGCTGCGTGCGCACCGGCGTTGCCGGTCTCTCGATCGAGGACTCCACGGGCGACAAGGACAAGCCGATCTACGAGCGCGCGCTCGCGGTCGAGCGTATCAGGGCTTCGCGGAACGCGATCGGTGACAGCAACACGCTGCTGGTGGGCCGCTGCGAGGCATATCTGTGGGGCGTGACGGACCTCAAGCTCGTTATCGACCGGCTCGCCGCTTACGCCGATGCCGGCGCCGATTGCCTTTACGCGCCGGGCCTGAAGAGCCGCGAGGACATCGCCGCGGTGGTGAAGGCGGTGCATCCCAAACCGTTCAACCTGTTGATCGGCGGCTCCGGGCTGTCATTGCAGGAAGCGGCCGATCTCGGTGTGCGCCGGATCAGCGTCGGCGGCTCGCTCGCACGCGCCGCCTGGGGCGGCTTCATGCGGGCCGCCAAGGAAATGGCGGAGAAGGGCACCTTCGCGGAACTCGGGAGCGGCTATCCCGGCGGCGAGCTCAACAAGATGTTCAGCTAGAGCATGATCCGGAGAAGTGTGCAGCGGTTCTCCGAAAAGATCATGCTCAGACGGTAGAGGCAAACGAAAACGGCGGGACGTGAGTCCCGCCGCTGTTGCATGTTGTTGCAAATCGTTACTTCGCGCCGTCAGACGGCTTCTGGGTATCCGGGGCCGGCTTGCTCGGCGCGGCGCCCGTGGTCACGCCAGGCCCGGTGTTGGTGCGCGGCGGCGTCACGTCGCGCATGCCGGGAGGTGCCGCCGGATTGGCCGACGGCGCCTGCTGCGCAGTCTGCGTCGCCGGCGCGTTGCTCGCCTCGTTGCCGGTGTGTGTGTTGTTCAGGCCGTAGAATACGGCACCCAGCACCAGCGCAATTGCTACTGCAAACATCGCAACCTTGCCGCTGGAGGCAGGGCCTTCACCAAGCTCGGGATCGGCCTGAAGCTGGGCATCCCGTCGCGCCGCGTTGCGATACTCATCATCGGCGAGATTCGGGCGATACGGATCGTTGGTAAAACGGTCGTCAGCCATCGATTTGGTCTCCTCGATTATTGCGCTCGGACAACCCTCAGGTGCGAGATTCTGTTCCATTCCCCATTATGCTTTCGTCGCATGTTGCCCCCATGCCGGGAATCGGGAACCTGTTCGCCTGGGAACCCGAAGCGTAAGTTCCGTGGCATAGGAAGGAACTGAACGATGTGGAGCTTGCCGCCGAGCGATAGCGTGCTGCACCTGCTGTCGCTGGTCGCGGTCGCAGCGCAAGGCATGAGCGCCGCGCTCGCAGCCGGCCGCCGCAGCATGGACTGGCTCGGCGTCTGCTTCCTCGGCTGCATCACGGCGCTCGGCGGCGGCACCTTGCGCGATCTCTTCCTGGGTCACTATCCGCTGGCCTGGGTGCAAAACCCAATCTACCTCGCGCTGGCCGGCGGCGCCGCTTTCCTCACCATCCTGATGGCGCGCCTCGTGCACCGGCTGAAGGTGGCCTTCATCGTGCTCGATGCCATCGGCCTCGTCGTCTTTACAATGACGGGCTGCGATATCGCCTGGCAGATGGACGCCACGCTGCCGATCGTCATCGTCTCCGGCATGGTGACCGGCTGCGCCGGCGGCGTGTTGCGCGACGTGCTCTGCAATGACGTGCCGCTGCTGTTCCGCTCCGAGCTCTACGCCAGCGTCTCGGTCGTTACCGGCTTGTTCTATGCGACCGCCTTCGGCCTCAAGCTCAACACCGAGCTCTGGACCATTTTGACCTTTATCCTCGGCATCAGCTTCCGCCTGCTGGCGGTGCGCTACAAATGGGAGATGCCGAAATTCGTCTTCACGGAAGATGAGGAGCGAAAGCCCTGACTACGGCTCCTGCCTCCGCGCCTTGGCGACCTGTGATGCCGTCACCAGCGGCGCGGCATTGCCCCAGGAATTGCGGATGTAGTTCGTCACCGCCGCGATCTCTTCGTCGGACAATTGCTTGCCATAGGCCGGCATCTCGCCGGTGTTGGGCGCGCGCTGCGTCGTCACGGTTTGGGCGCCGTCGAGGATGATGCGCAATGTCGAGGACGGATTGACCGATTGCAGCAGCGCGTTGCCAGGCAGCGGCGGATAGATGCGCGGCGCGCCGGAGCCGTCGGCCTCGTGGCAGGCAATGCAGAGTTTGGCGTAGACCGCCTGGCCGGCCTTCATCTCGGCATCGTCAGGCGGCGTCACGATCGTCTCGCGCCGTGCCGGCGGCAGGCCCTTCAGGTAAACCGCGATCGCACGCACATCGGCATCGCTCATTTTCGAGGTCGAGTTGACGACCACCTCTGCCATCAGCCCGCCGGCATGGCTCCTGGCGTTGCGCCCGCTCTGAAGATATTCGGTGATGTCCTCGACGCTCCACGACTTCAGCCCGGCGCGGGGAGCGCCATCGAGTCTTGGTGCGTACCAGCCGCCGACCTTGTTGCCCGAGAGTGCTTGCGCCTGCTTGTCCGCGCCAAAATAGTTCTTCGGCGTATGGCAGGCGCCGCAATGGCCGAGCCCGGTGACGAGATAGCCGCCCCGATTCCACGCCGCGCTCTGGCTCTGGTCCGGCTCG
This sequence comes from Bradyrhizobium sp. 132, assembly GCF_023074185.1. Lineage (GTDB taxonomy): Bacteria > Pseudomonadota > Alphaproteobacteria > Rhizobiales > Xanthobacteraceae > Bradyrhizobium. The sequence goes on from NZ_JADPKY010000041.1 coordinate 86,774, forward strand.
AACAAGCCGGGCTTGAAATACACCATGTTCCAGATCCGCATCAGGCCGCGATAACCGAACGGCCAGCGTAGCTCCGGCGGCTTGTTCCGGCTCGTGACGGCCGCGAGCGTTCCGAGATAGGCCCGGATCGCCAGCGTGTCGTCTTTCGTCATCCGCGTGAAATAGGGATAGGGGAACGCCGGATAATAGTTCGAGCCGTCGGGTGCGACGCCGGTGCGCACAGCGCGGGTAAAATCGGCATCCGTCCAGGCGCCGATGCCGGTGTCGCGGTCCGGGGTCAGGTTCGGCGCGTAGATTGCGCCAAAGGGCGTGTCGATGCGCTTTCCGCCCGCGAACGGTTTTGCGGGATCAGCGGTGTGGCAGCCCGCACAATCGCCGGCCTCAACCAGCACCTTGCCGTAGGCGATCAGCTCCGGCGACGGCTCTGAAGCGAGGGCCGCGCTCGTAACCGCACTGCACAACGCCAGACCCACGAGAGCCAAGCCAGCCAGAATCGTCCGCATCGAAAGCCTCTCCTGCGACCCATCGACGTCGTCCCGCGTGACGGGGGCGTCAATTCGTTTCGCGACGGCGGGGGTATCGTGACACAAATTGACAATCGCCGATGCCATTGCAGCCACGAAATTGCGATTATCACCCGGCGCCGTCTCTGGGCCAGATTTGTGATGCGGAGCGTGAAATATCCGACATAGAGTGGCAAAGATGGTCGGCGCGCCCTAGCTAAAAACAACGGGCAGGCAACGGCTTAAGCAGCCAAGCGCTCAAAAGGGCGGAAGAGGACATAATGGGCATCAACCAGGGTCCGATCAGTCTCGATCAGAAATACACCCAGGACACGGGACATATTTTCACAACCGGCATTCAGGCGCTGGTCCGCCTGCCGATGGCCCAGATCCGGCGCGACCGTGCCGCGGGGCTGAACACCGCGGGCTTCATCTCCGGCTATCGCGGCTCGCCGCTCGGCGGCTATGACCAGCAGCTCTTCGCCGCGCGCAAGCATCTCGAGCAGTACAACATCAAGTTCCAGCCCGGCGTGAACGAGGATCTGGCCGCGACCGCGGTCTGGGGCTCGCAGCAGCTCAACCTCTCGCCCGGCGCCAAATATGACGGCGTGGTCGGCATCTGGTACGGCAAGGGCCCCGGCGTCGATCGCTGCGGCGACGTGTTCCGTCACGGCAATGCCGCTGGCTCCGCCAAGAACGGCGGCGTCTTGTGTCTCGCCGGCGACGACCACGGTGCAAAATCCTCCACCGTCCCGCATCAGTCCGACCACGCCTTCATGTCGGCGCTGATGCCCTATCTCTACCCCTCGAGCGTCCACGAGATGATCGAGATGGGCCTGCTCGGTATCGCGATGTCGCGCTACTCGGGCTGCTGGGTCGGCATGAAGGTGATCACGGAGACGGTGGAGACCACCGCCGAGATCGACCTCACGGACGAGATGACGCCGTTCGTGATCCCGACCGATTTCGAGATGCCCGAGGGTGGCCTCAATCTGCGCTGGCCCGACGACCGCTTTGCCCAGGACCGCCGGCTGCAGGACTACAAGGGTTTTGCCGCGATCGCCTTTGCGCGTGCCAACAAGGTCAACCGCATCACCATGGATTCGCCGAACGCCCGCTATGGCATCATGGCGTCCGGCAAGAGCTACGAGGATATCCGGCAGGCGCTGCGTGAGCTCGGCCTCACACCCGAGGTCGCGGCCAAGATCGGACTTCGATTGTACAAGATCGGCATGCCCTGGCCTCTGGAGCCGGAAGGCGTCAGGCAATTCGCTGTAGGCCTCGAGGAAATCTTCATCATCGAAGAGCGCCGCGAGATCGTCGAGAATCAAGTGAAGCAGGAGCTGTTCAACTGGCGCGACGATGTCCGTCCCCGCATCATCGGCAAGATGGACGATCACGACAAGCGCTTCCTTCCCTTTGCCGAAGAACTCAGCGTCGCCTCTTTGGCCAGTTCGCTGACCGAGCGTCTGCTTCGACTTGATCTCAATCCCGAAATTGCAACGATGCTGCGCGCCAAGGCCGATTGGTTCAACGGCCGCCAGGCTTCGCAGATGCAGGCGACCGCGCCTGTCGCCCGCACCCCGTATTTCTGCTCCGGCTGTCCGCACAACACCTCGACCAAGGTGCCCGAAGGCAGTCGCGCCTTTGCCGGCATCGGCTGCCACTTCATGGCGTTGTGGATGGATCGCTCCACCGAGACCTTCACCCATATGGGCGGCGAGGGCGTGCCGTGGGTCGGCGTTGCCCCCTTTACCAAGGAAGAGCACGTGTTCGCCAATCTCGGCGACGGCACGTATTTCCACTCCGGCAGCCTCGCGATCCGCCAGGCGGTCGCCTCCGGCGCCAACATCACCTACAAGATCCTCTATAACGACGCGACCGCGATGACCGGCGGCCAGCATGTCGACGGCGAATTGTCGCCCCAGCAGATCACCTTCCAGCTCCACAGCGAAGGCATCCGCGAGATCTATCTGGTCTCGGAAAATCCCGACGCCTATCCGGCGAGCGAGATCGCGCCCGGCGTCAAGACCGCGCATCGTGACGAGCTCGACGCGGTCCAGAAAACGCTGCGCAAGGTCAAGGGCGCCTCCGCGATCGTCTTCGTGCAGACCTGCGCCGCCGAGAAGCGCCGCCGCCGCAAGCGCGGCACACTGGAGGATCCGGCACGCCGTGTGCTCATCAATCCCGCGGTGTGCGAAGGCTGCGGCGATTGCTCGGTGCAATCGAACTGCATTTCGGTCGAGCCGCTGGAGACCGAGTTCGGCCGCAAGCGCGCCATCAACCAGTCGACCTGCAATAAGGATTATTCCTGCGTAAAGGGCTTTTGCCCGTCCTTCGTCACCGTCGATGGTGGCAAGATGCGCAAGCGCGCGCCGGCGGGCGTCGGCGATATCGGCGATCTGCCTGAGCCGGCGTCGCGCCCCAATTTGGACAAGCCCTACAACATTGCGGTCGGCGGCGTCGGCGGTACCGGCGTGCTGACCATCGGCGCGCTGCTCGGCATGGCCGCCCATATCGAGGGCAAGGCCTCGATGATCCTCGACATGTCCGGTCTGGCGCAGAAGGGCGGGGCGGTGCTCAGCCATGTGCGCCTGTCCGACCATCCGGCCGAGGTGACTTGCTCGCGCATCGTCACAGGCACGGCCGATGTCGTGCTCGCCGCCGATGAGGTGGTCGCGGTCGCCAAGGACACGATCTCGCTCTGCGACACCAGCCGCACCCGCGGCATCATCAACAGCCACGTCATTCCCACCGCCGACTTCATCCTCAACCGCGACTTCAACTTCCAGACCCGCAAGTTGAATGGGTTGCTGGAAACGGCGCTGCACAAGGACTCCGTGTTCTTCGACTTCACCAAGCCGGCAGAGCAGCTGCTCGGCGACAGCATCGCTACCAACATGATGATGATGGGCTACGCCTATCAGAAGGGGCTCTTGCCGTTGTCAGCGGAGTCGATCGAGCAGGCGATCGAGGTCAACGGCGTCTCGATCAAGATGAACAAGGAAGCTTTCCGCCTCGGCCGTCTCGCGGTCGCGGACCCCCGGCGTCTCGCCGGTATGTTGAAGGGAACGGACGAGGTCATCGCGCCCAAGACACTGGACGCAATGACGCTCGACGAGATCGTCGAGCACCGCGCCAAGCATCTCACCGCCTATCAGAACGGCCGGCTGGCCAAGCGTTACCGCAAGCTGGTGGACCAGGTCAGCGAAGCCGCCAGGCAGGGCGGCTATGACGAGGCGCTGACCCGCGCCGTCGCGGTCAACTACGCCAAGCTGCTGGCCTACAAGGACGAATACGAAGTCGCGCGCCTCTTCACCGACGGTGCTTTCGAAAAGCAGCTCCGCGACCAGTTCGAGGGCGACTTCAAGTTCAGCTTCAATCTGGCACCGCCGATCCTTAGCCGTGGCGTCGATGCGCTCGGCCGCCCGAAGAAGCGCGCGTACGGCCCGTGGATGCTTCCGATGTTCCGCGTGCTTGCGAAATTCAAGGTGCTGCGCGGCACGCCGCTCGACATCTTCGGCCGCAGCGCCGACCGCAAGCTCGAACGCGACCTGATCACCGGCTACGAGAAGGACGTCGCCACCGTGCTCGGCCTGTTGTCGCCGCTCACGATCGACACCGCGGTGGAGCTGCTCTCGTTGCCCGACCGCATCCGCGGCTACGGCCCGGTCAAGGAGAAGGCCGTCGCGGACGCCAAGGCCCGCTACGCCCAGCTCGCCGCGGATCTTGCCAACCCGCCGCCCGTGCCGAGGCAGATCGCGGCGGAGTAGAACTTTGCAGGGTGGGTTCGCTTAACCCACCCTGCGAAATCCTGTTTGAAATCAACCACCGTTCTACTGTGCATGGGGTTGTTTTCGATAAAAACGGGCTTTCGATAAAACGAAACCGCTTGTGCCGTCGGGCAAAACACCTTTACGACCTGGACCGAACGAAGCTCTCGTGTCCCGGCGCGCAGCGCAGCGCTTCTTTAGCGGTGCGCTGCAGAGCCGGGGCCCATGTCGCAACGATTTGCGTGGCCACATGGGTCCCGGCTCTGCGCGGCAACGTTGAGGCGTTGCAGCGCGTCCGGGACACGGGCGCATCATTTGCGCCAAGCCGCCGCCCTCTCGCCCGACGGAATATTTCCGCGCTTGCCAATCAGGCCACCGCGGTTCAGAAAAACGGAGCAAGAAGAAACGCCAGCGGAGACCTGAAGTTTTGACCATCAAGGGCAAGGCCTACATTGCCGGGATTTTTGAACACCCGACCCGGCATGCGCCGGACAAATCCACCGCTCAGCTTCATGCCGAGGTCGCCAAGGGCGCGATCGAGGATGCCGGGCTCAGCAAGGACGATGTCGACGGCTATTTCTGCGCGGGCGATGCGCCCGGCGGCGCCTGGCCGATGGTCGATTATCTCGGCCTGAATACCAAAAAGCTCCGCCACGTCGATTCCACCGAAACCGGCGGCTGTTCCTACATCATCCATCTCGGCCACGCCGCCGAGGCGATCGCCGCGGGCAAGTGCTCGATCGCGCTGATCACGCTGGCAGGGAAACCGCGCACCGGGGCGATGCCGCCGCGTGCGGCCGGCGCCGAGGCCGATTTCGAGATGGCTTACGGCGCGACCACGCACAATGCCTACGGCATGTGTGCCATGCGCCACATGCACGACTATGGCACCACCAGCGAGCAGCTCGCCTGGATCAAGGTCGCGGCTTCGCATCACGCGCAATACAATCCGCATGCGATGCTCAAGGACGTCGTCACCGTCGAAGACGTGCTGAACTCGCCGATGATCTCAGATCCGCTGCATCGCATGGATTGCTGCGTCGTCTCAGATGGCGGCGGTGCGCTGATCGTGACCACGCCCGAGATCGCCAAGAGCCTCAAGAAGCCGCTGGTCAGACTGATCGGACATGGCGAGGCCATGAAGGGCCCGCGCGGCGGCAAGGATCTCGACCTCACTTACTCCGCCGGGATCTGGTCCGGCCCGCGTGCGTTCGAGGAAGCCGGCATCACGCCGAAGGACATCAAGTACGCCTCGATCTACGACAGCTTCACCATCACCGTGCTGATGCAACTCGAAGACCTTGGCTTCTGCAAGAAAGGCGAGGGCGGCAAGTTCGTCGCCGACGGCAATCTGATCTCGGGCGTCGGCAAGCTGCCGTTCAACACCGACGGCGGCGGCCTCTGCAGCAATCATCCCGTCAACCGCGGCGGCATGACCAAGATCCTTGAGGCGGTCCGCCAGTTGCGCGGCGAGGCGCATCCGAAGGTGCAGGTTCAAAACTGCGATCTCGCGATCGCCCACGGCACCGGCGGATTGCTGGGCGTGCGCCACGCTGCCTCGACTGCTATTCTGGAGCGCGTGTGATGAGCGAGACAAAGAAATATCCGGCCCCGGCGACGAACCCCGAGACCGCCGCGTTCTGGGACGCGGCCAAGCAGGGCAAGTTCATGATCAAGCGCTGCACCGCCTGCGGCGAAGCGCACTACTTCCCGCGCGCGATCTGCCCGTTCTGTTATTCGGACAAGACGGTGTGGGAGGAGAGTTCGGGCGAAGCCACGATCTACACTTACAGCTTGATGCGGAAGTCGCCGACCGGTCCTTACGCAATCGGTTACGTCACGCTGAAAGAGGGACCTTCGCTCCAGACCAACTTCGTCGATTGCGATCTCGAGAAGCTGAAGATCGGCCAGAAGGTGAAGGTGGTGTTCAAGCCGACCGACGGCGCGCCGCTGCCGTTCTTTACGCCGGCGTAGGGCGGTCCTCATCCTGAGGAGCTTGCGAAGCAAGCGTCTCGAAGGATGGCCACGACAAAGAAAGCGTTTCGGGCATCCTCATGGTTCGAGGCGGCGCAAGAGCGCCTCCTCACCATGGGGATGAGAACCATCCGGAAGGAAACAAACAAAATGTCCGCCAGATACGAAGAGCTCAAAGGCCTGAAAAACATCGGCCAGAAATACGCCTACAGCGATCGCGAAGTCATGCTCTACGCCTACGGCATCGGCCTCGGCGCCGATCCGATGGACGAGAACGAGCTTGCCTTCGTCAACGAGGGCACGTTGACGCCGCGGCCGCTCAAGGTGGTGCCGACGTTCGCCTCCGTTGCGGCGTGGGGCGCAGGGCCCGGCGAAATGAACCTCAATCGCGTGATGGTGGTCGACGGCGAGCGCGACATCACCTTCCACCAGCCGCTGCCGGTCGCCGCGCACATCACCGCCGATTCCTCCGTCGTCGAAGTCTACGACAAGGGCAAGGACAAGGGCGTCGTCATCAGCCATCAGACCGTGCTCAAGAACGAGAAGGGCGAGAAGCTGGCAACGCTGGTCGCCTCGCGCTTCGCCCGCGGCGATGGCGGCTTTGGCGGGCCGAACCTGACGCAACCCGATCCGCACAAGATCCCGTCGCGCTCACCCGACAAGACCATCGACATCGTCACGCGCCCCGACCAGGCGCTGGTCTATCGCCTCTGCGGCGACCGCAACCCGCTGCACTCCGATCCCGAATTTGCGAAGAAGGCCGGCTTCCCGCGCCCGATCCTGCACGGCATGTGCACCTACGGCATCACCTGCCGCGGCGTGCTCCAGACCTATGCCGACTACGACGCCTCCGCCTTCCGCCAGCACGTCGCGCGGTTCTCCTCGCCGGTCTATCCCGGCGAGACCGTGACAATGGACCTCTGGAAGGACGGCAACACGATCTCGTTCGAAGCCAAGGTGAAGTCGCGCGGCGTCACCGTGATCAAGAACGGCAAGACGGTGTTGGGTTAGAGGCGGTTTCGCGCCCCGGACGCAGCGTTGCGCTTCTTCAGCGGTGCGCTGCAGAGCCGGGGTCTAGCGAGCCCAAGCAAAGAAAGAGCTGGATCCCGGCTCAGCGACGCAGCGTTGCACGCTGCATCGCGTCCGGGACACAAAAAAACGACAGGGAGACGCCACCATGGGACTACTTGACGGCAAGGTCGCGCTGATCACCGGCGCGGGCGGGGGGCTCGGTGAGGCCTATGCAAAGCTGTTCGCGCAGGAAGGGGCCTCCGTCGTCGTCAACGACCTCGGTGGCCCCCGTGACGGCTCCGGCGCTGACAAATCGATGGCGCAGCTCGTGGTGGATGCGATCAGGGCCGAAGGCGGCAAGGCCGTCGCCAACGGCGCCGACATCTCCACGATGGAAGGCGGCCAGTCGCTATTCGACGACGCCATCAAGCATTTTGGCCGCGCCGACATCCTCGTCAACAATGCGGGCATTTTACGCGATCAGACCTTCTCCAAGGCCAGCGAGTCCGACTGGGACAAGGTCATCAAAGTGCATCTGAAGGGCACCTTTTGTTGCACCATGCCGGTGTTTCGCTGGATGCGGGAAAACGGCGGCGGCGTCATCGTCAACACCTCCTCGACCTCCGGCCTGATCGGCAATTTCGGCCAGACCAATTACGGCGCGGCCAAGGGCGGCATTTGGGGCCTGTCCAACGTGCTGGCGATCGAGGGCCGGAAATACAACATCCGGATCTGGACGCTCGCGCCGGGCGCGCTGACCCGCATGACCGCAGACCTGCCCCGCTATAAGGAGAACCCCGGTGCGGCGCTGGGGCCGGACGGCATCGCGCCGGCCGTGCTATACATGGTCAGCGATTTGTCGGGCGATCAGACCGGCAAGGTGCTGGGCGTATCCGGGCCCCGCGGCGTGCGCGAAATGCGGATGATGGAGATGGACGGCTGGAAACCGCCGCACACGGGGTGGAACGCACGGGACATCGCTGAGCATGCCAAGGAGATCTTCTTCTCCGAGGAGCAGATCAAGATGGGCGCGCGACGGTTTTAGGCCATGGTCTCCCGGACCCCGCAACGCGCGAGCCCGGGGATCACGAACAAAGGATACAGGGACTGATGAAACTCACTGCCGACGCCAAGGGCACCTTCGCAATCGCGCCGACGCCGTTCCACGACGACGGCCGGATCGACGAGCGCTCGATCGACCGCTTGACCGATTTTTACGAGGAGGTCGGCTGCGACGGCGTCACGGTGCTGGGCATCCTTGGTGAGGCGCCGAAGCTCGATGCCGCAGAGGCCGAGCAGGTGGCGGTGCGCTTCGTCAAGCGTGCCAAGAAGATGCAGGTGATCGTCGGCGTCTCCGCGCCGGGCTTTGCCACCATGCGCTCACTTGCCAAAGCCTCGATGGACGCCGGTGCGGCCGGTGTGATGATCGCGCCGCCGCCGTCGCTCCGCACCGACGTCCAGATCGTCGGCTATTACAAGCAGGCGGCCGAGGCGATCGGTCCCGACGTGCCCTGGGTACTCCAGGACTATCCGCTGACCTTGACGGTGGTGTTCACCCCCGCCGTGATCCGCAAGATCGTCATGGACAATCCAAACTGCGTGATGCTCAAGCACGAGGACTGGCCGGGCCTGGAAAAGATCTCGACGCTGCGCAACTTCCAGAAGGACGGCTCGCTGCGACCGCTCTCGATCCTCTGCGGCAATGGCGGCACGTTCCTCGATTTCGAGATGGAGCGCGGCGCCGACGGCGCCATGACCGGCTACGCCTTCCCCGAGCTTCTGATCGACGTCGTGAACCTCTCGAAGGCCGGCAAGCGCGACGCCGCGCATGATCTGTTTGACGCGCATCTGCCGCTGATCCGCTACGAGCAGCAGCCGGGTGCAGGCCTTGCCGTGCGCAAATACGTGCTGCAGAAGCGCGGCATCATCGCCTCCAGCGCGCAGCGCAAGCCCGCAGCGAGCATCACGCCGGCGGCAAAGGCAGAGGTCGAGTACCTGCTGTCGCGCGTCGCTCGAATCGACAAGCGCGCCAATCTTGGGCCGCAATCCAGCGCCGCAGGTTAAGTTGAATGGCCGAGGCCTCAGCATCACGTCCCGCGTCGACGATCCTCCTGCTGCGCGACGGCGCCGCAGCGAAGGAAATCGAAGTCTTTATGATGGTCCGCCATCATCAGATCGAGTTCAATTCGGGCGCGCTGGTGTTTCCCGGCGGCAGCGTCGATGCCGGCGATCAGGAGATCGTCAAGCGCTCCGACCTGTATTCGGGCGGCGAGGGCCTGAGTGAATCGGACCGCGGATTTCGTATCGCCGCGATCCGCGAGACCTTTGAGGAGAGCGGCATTTTGCTGGCACGGTCCAAGGATTCGGGCACGCCTGTTGACGCCAGGCGCGCCGGCGAGATCGCTGATGCGCATCGCGTCGCGCTCAACGAGCACAAGGTCAGCTTCCTGAGCATTCTGGCCGACAACGGTCTCCAGCTCGCGCTCGATACGCTCTTGCCTTACGCGCACTGGATCACGCCCGAGGGCATGCCAAAACGTTTCGACACCTGGTTCTTCCTCGCCGCAGCACCGCCCGACCAGCTCGGCGCGCATGACGGCCGGGAATCGACCGACTCGATCTGGGTCTCGCCGCGCGAGGCGGTTGAGGGCGGCGAGAGCGGCCGCTTCAAGCTGCCGTTCCCGACCACACGTAATTTGATCCGGCTCGCCAAGCAGTCGAGCGTGAGCGCGGCGCTGGAGCACGCCCGCGGCATGTCCGTCGTGACGGTGATGCCTGTCATGACCAGGACCGAAACCGGCCGCCAGCTCCGCATCCCCCGCGAGGCCGGCTATGACGGTGAGGTGTTCGAGGTCGGGGCGGTCGGCTAGAACACTTCGATACACAACGAAGTATTGGCGAGGGCAGGCGCGCTAGTTTCCGTCTCTGACAACGGAACGGAGCGCGCGACATGGACAACCGGCAGGACAACAACGTCGCCGTCGAGCTGGCGCTGCTGGTCGCGCTCGCAACGCTCTGGGGCGGCTCCTACACCTTCATCAAGCTCGGCGTTGCCACCATTCCGCCGATCACGCTGATCGCAGCGCGCACCACGATTGCGGGCCTGCTGCTGCTCGCGATCATGTGGGCGAGGGGCATCAGGATGCCGACAGACGGCGCGACCTGGCAGCGCTTTGCCTTCCAGGCCGTGCTCAACAGCGTCATTCCCTGGACGCTGATCGCCTGGGGCGAGCGCCATGTCGACGCGTCGCTCGCGACCATCCTCAACTCGGCCGGCCCGATCTTCACCTTCCTGCTCACGGCCGTTGTGACCCGTCACGAGGCGACGACCCCGCGAAAGCTGGTCGGCGTGGTCTCCGGCATGGCCGGCATCCTGTTGATCGTCGGCGTCGATGCGTTCCATGATATCGGCAGCGGTCTCGTCGCGGAGGCAGCGATCGTCGCCGCCACCATCTGTTATGCCTGTGCCGCGATCTTCGGCCGCAGCTTTAAGGGCCTCGATCCCATGGCGCCCGCGGCCGGCTCGCTGCTGGCGGGGGCGGCTGCACTGATCCCGGCCTCGCTGATCGTCGAACAGCCCTGGACGCTGTCTCCCTCCCAGAGCTCGGTGCTGGCGCTGCTCGCGCTTGCGACCTTCTCGACCGCCGCGGCCTTCGTGATCTATTTCCGCCTGATCCAGACCCTGGGCTCGGTCGGCACCACCGCGCAGGCCTATCTCCGCGTGCCCATCGGGGTTGCCATCAGCGTCGCCTTCCTCGGCGAGAGCCTGAGCCGGACCGCCTGGATCGGCCTTGCCTGCGTCGTCCTTGGCGTCGCCGCCATGACCATCCCGGCCCGGCGGCCGGCCAGCGTCAAAACGTCATAAAGCCGGGGCCAAGAAAGGCGGCGGGGCTGCAATATTAAGGATATTCGGCGGCTGAGGCGTGTTCCCCCGGGGCCGCAATACGTCGTATATTGCGCCTCCAGCAGCCCCGGTCCTCAAATCACGAATGTCCGCCGAATTGACGCCGACCCCTGAGAAAAAGCGAACATTCTCGCTCTCCATCGGCCAGCTCACCTTCGGCAGCTTCCTTCTGGTGCTGGCGGTGATCATCGTGACCTCGACCGCGAGCGTGATCGCGATCCGGCACATCGACACGACCTTTGCCGAATTGCAGCGGCTCCAGAGCGTCGGCGACCTCGCCGAGGACATCGACCGCCGCATGAACGAGTTGCGGCTCGCCGCGCGCGATTTCGTCACCGACCCCGGCGCCGGCACCCAATTCAAGCAGGTGGGCGAGGCGGCCTCGACGCTCAGCGACATCCTGAAGAAGACCCGCATCGAGCTTGCGCCCGAGCAGCAGGACATGATCGACGGGGTTACCGAAAGACTTGCGACCTATCGCAGCGGCCTGGAGCGGATCTCGACCCTGATTGATCGCCGCGCCCAGCTGCTCGCCGGCCTGCCGCCGCTGCGCGACCAATTCGATGTGGCGGTCGCGGGCACCGCCGACCGCGAGCTGGCCTCCCGCCTGTCGGAGGCGCAGAGCCGGATCGCGCTCGGACTGCTCGCGCGCAATCCGTCCGCGGCCGAGCAGGCGGCGCAGAGCATGCGGGCGATGGACATCGGCGATGCCAGGCTGAAGTCGTCCGTCAATAATTATGCCGGCGCCATCATCGCGGTCGCGGTCCGGGAACGGCAGATCGCCGATATCGATCGCGAGGTGCTGGGAACCGAGGGCCGGCTGATCGGGCGCGTCACCGAATTGCTGCGCGAGGTCAGTGCCCGGCGCGGCCACGTGCTGTCGCGCGACTTCGCCCGGACGCTGACGGAGGCGCGCTGGCAGAGTATCGTGCTCGGCACCATCGGCGTGCTGATCGGCATTCTCGCGGCCGGCTTCGTGGTGCGGCGGACGGTCCGTCCGCTCGCCCAGATCGCACGGTCGATCCGCGCGCTCGCAGCAGGCGAGAAGAACACCTCGATCCCGTCCGCCGACGTCGACAACGAGATCGGCGACATCGCCCGCGCGGCCGAAGTGTTCCGCCGCGCGCTGGAGGAGGCCGACACGGCGCGCGAGGCAGCGGTGCGCGCGCTGACCGAGCAGCGCCTCGCCGAAGAGAGCTACCGAAAACTGTTCGAGGGCTCGGTCGACGGCATTTACGTGACGACACCGGCCGGTGATCTCCTCAACGCCAATCCGGCGCTGGCGCGGATGATGGGCTATGACAGCCCCAAGCAGCTCATCGACAGCATCGACGACATCGCCCACACCATCTACGTCAATCCCGAGGCTCGCGTCGAATATCAGCGGCTGATGGCCCGCGACGGCATCGTGCGCGAGTTCGAATACCAGGTACGCCAGCGCAGCGGCAACATCCTGTGGCTGTCCGACAGCGCCACCGGCGTCCCCGACGAGGCGGGCAACATCGTCCGCTACGAAGGCACGCTGCGCGACATCACCGACCAGAAGCGGGCGGAAGACGCCATCGCCGAAGGACGGCGCCTGCTCCAGCAGGTCATCGACACCGTGCCGGCAGTGATCAACGTCAAGGACCGCGACCTGCGCTACGTGCTGATGAACCGCTACATGGCCGGCATCTTCGGCATCGAGCCCGGCGATGCGCTCGGCCGCACCACGGCGGATCTGATGTCGCGCTACGGTGCAGCCAAGACCGACGAGAACGACAAGCGCGTGCTCACGCTTCGAAAAGGTCTCGGCTTCTACGAAGAGGAGTACAAGGATTCTTCCGGCCACATGCGGCAATGGCTGGTCAACAAGCTGCCGCTGCTCGATATCGAGGGCGAGATCGAGCGGATCGTCACCGTGGCGCTCGACATCGGCGAGCGCAAGCGCGGCGAGCAGGAGATGCGCAAAGCCAAGGAATCCGCCGAGACCGCGCTGCGCAATCTGCGCGAGACCCAGGCCTCGCTGATAGAGGCGGAAAAGCTGGCGGCGCTCGGGCGCCTCGTCGCCGGCGTCGCCCACGAGGTCAACAATCCCGTCGGCATCAGCCTCACGGTTGCCTCCGCGCTGGAGCGCAAGACCGCGATGTTCACCGCCGAGGTCGAGCGCGGCGAGCTGCGCCGCTCTACGCTCAACGACTTCCTTCACACCAGCCGCGACGCGTCCTCGCAGCTCGTCTCCAATCTCAATCGCGCCGCCGAGCTGATCCAGTCGTTCAAGCAGGTCGCCGCCGACCGCAACTATTCGGATCAGCGCAGCTTCGATCTCGGTGACCTCACCGAGCAGGTAGTGATGAGTCTGCGGCCCGGCCTGCGCAAGCACAATTTGACGCTCAATGTCGAATGCCAGCCTGATCTGACCATGAACAGCTATCCCGGGCCGTACGGCCAGGTGCTGACCAATCTGTTTCTCAACGCGGTGGCGCACGCCTTCCCGGACGGACGGCCGGGGACCATCGACATCCAGGTGCGCGAGTCCGGCAAGGACAATGTCGAGATCACCTTCTCCGACAATGGTTGCGGCATGTCGCTCGACGTCCGCCGACGTGCATTTGATCCGTTCTTCACGACGCGGCGCGACCAGGGCGGCACCGGACTCGGGCTGCACATCGTCTACAGCATTGTCACGAACCGGCTCGGCGGACGGCTGGATCTCGATTCCGAGCCGGGCAGCGGCACACGCATCCAGATCATCCTGCCGCGCGTGGCGCCGCTCGAGCAGGCCGCGGAATAGCTGGAGCGTTTTCGGGCGAAGTGGATATCGGTTCGCGAAGAAAACGCTTCAAAACAAAATATGGAGCTTCGGTTCTGATTCAATCAGAACCGATAATGCCCTAGGGTCTGTTGGGATTCATCTGGAGTTTATCGCGGCCGCGGCCAGATAGATCATTGAAGTGAAGCTCTGGTCGGTCTTGTCGGCGCGCATTGCGATG
>NZ_JADPKY010000130.1 GCF_023074185.1 Bradyrhizobium sp. 132
GTGACCGAGACCCTCACCGTCGACACCGGCAGCTCGGCCACCGACCACGTCACCGCCAACCCGGCGCTGAGCGGCACCGGCCTTGCCAACACCGTGGTGCACTTCACCATTGACGGCACTCCGGTCGTGGCCACGGCGACCACCGACGCGCAAGGCGCCTGGTCGTTCCTCCCGAGCGGGCTGGCGGACGGATCGCACACCATCGTGGCAAGCCAGACCGACAGCTTCGGCAACATCGGTTCGGCCTCGCTGAGCTTCACCCTCGACACGGCGGCGCCGACGGTCGCCATCACCAGCCCGGGTGGGGCGACTAACCAGGCCAGCCAGGCCATCACCGGCACGGTCGACGTCGCCGATGCCGGCGCCAGCGTCACCATCCTCGACGGCACCACGCCGATCGGCACCGCCATCGTGCAGGGCAACGGCAGCTGGAGCACCACGGTCAGCCTCAACAATGGAGCCAACTCGCTGACCGCACGGGTGAGCGATGCCGCCGGCAACACCGCCACCAGCAGCGCGGTGGTCTACACGCTCAGCACCACCGGTCCGACAGTGACCGAGACCCTCACCGTCGACACCGGCAGCTCGGCCACCGACCACGTCACCGCCAACCCGGCGCTGAGCGGCACCGGCCTTGCCAACACCGTGGTGCACTTCACCATCGACGGCACTCCGGTCGCGGCCACGGCGACCACCGATGCGCAAGGGGCGTGGTCGTTCCTCCCGAGCGGGCTGGCGGACGGACTGCACACCATCGTGGCGAGCCAGACCGACAGCTTCGGCAACATCGGTTCGGCCTCGCTGAGCTTCACCCTCGACACGGCGGCGCCGACGGTCGCCATCACCAGCCCGGGTGGGGCGACTAACCAGGCCAGCCAGGCCATCACCGGCACGGTCGACGTCGCCGATGCCGGCGCCAGCGTCACCATCCTCGACGGCACCACGCCGATCGGCACCGCCATCGTGCAGGGCAACGGCAGCTGGAGCACCACGGTCAGCCTCAACAACGGCAGCAACTCGCTGACCGCACGGGTGAGCGATGCCGCCGGCAACACCGCCACCAGCAGCGCGGTGGTCTACACGCTCAGCACCACCGGTCCGACGGTGACCGAGACCCTCACCGTCGACACCGGCAGCTCGGCCACCGACCACGTCACCGCCAACCCGGCGCTGAGCGGCACCGGCCTTGCCAACACCGTGGTGCACTTCACCATTGACGGCACTCCGGTCGTGGCCACCGCGACCACCGACGCGCAAGGCGCCTGGTCGTTCCTCCCGAGCGGGCTGGCCGATGGATCGCACACCATCGTGGCAAGCCAGACCGACAGCTTCGGCAACACCGGTTCGGCCTCGCTCAGCTTC
>NZ_JADPKY010000173.1 GCF_023074185.1 Bradyrhizobium sp. 132
TCCGAAAGACCCAGCGGTCGGGACGAAAAGCTGGCAGCAATCAAACAAAAAGCTGAACATCCGCCTTGACACACCAAATCCCCATGTGAGCAATCCAGACCGCCACCGCGGTGGGATTCTGGATTGCTTCGCTTCGCTCGCAACGACGGGGAGGGAGCGATCAGATCTCCTTCTTCTGCATCGCGCCGGCAATGTAATCCGCCTGCCGGATCGCGAGCGAGACGATGGTCAGCGTCGGATTGCAGGCAGCGCCGCTGGTGAACTGGCTGCCGTCGGAGACGAACAGATTCTTGACGTCGTGGCTCTGCCCGAACTTGTTGACCACACCGTCGCGCGGCTTCTCGCTCATCCGGTTGGTGCCGAGATTGTGCGTGCTCGGATAGGGCGGCGTCGGATAGCTCACGGTGGCGCCGACGGCTTCGTAGACCGCCGCCCCCTGCTTGTAGGCATGCGCGCGCATCGCGAGATCGTTGGGATGATCGTCGAAATGCACGCTCGCGACCGGCTGTCCGAACTTGTCCTTCACGGTTGGATCGAGCGTGATGCGGTTGGTCTCCTGTGCCATGTCCTCGCCGACCAGCCACATGCCGGCCATTCGGGGATAGCCGTCGAGCGCTGCGGTGAACGGACGTCCCCAGGCGCCGGGGTTGAGGAACGCCGCCATGAAGGGCAGGCCGATCGACAGCGTCTCCATCTCGTAGCCGCCGACGAAGCCGCGCTTCGGATTGTTGGTGGCCTCGTCGCGGATGATGCCGGCCATGGTGGTGCCGCGATACATGTGCACCGATTTCTCGAACACGGCGTAGACGCTGCCGGTCATGTGGCGCATGTAGTTGCGGCCAACCTGACCACTCGAGTTGCCAAGGCCGTCCGGAAACATCGTGGATGCGCTGTTCAACAGCAGCCGCGGGCTTTCGATCGAATTGCCGGCCACCGCAACGATGCGTGCCTTCTGGCGCTGCATCGCGCCCGTCTCGTCGGCGTACACCACGCCGGTGACCTTGCCGCCCGCGTCATGCTCGATCTTGACCGCCATGCTCGCGGGGCGGACTTCGAGATTGCCGGTCGCCTCGCCCTTGGGTATCTCAGTGTAGAGCGTCGACCATTTCGCGCCGGATTTGCAGCCCTGGAAGCAGAAGCCGATCTGCTGACAGGCGCCGCGGCCATCTCGTGGCTGGCTGTTGATGGCCATGTTGCCGGTGTGCACGGTTTTGTATCCGAGCTTCTTCGCGCCGGCCTCCATCACCCTGAAGTTATTGTTGCCGGGAAGTCCGGGAATGCCGTTGGTGCGGGTCACGCCCATCTTGTTCTCGGCCTTGGCGTACCACGGCTCCATCTCCGCGAGCGTGACCGGCCAGTCCAGCAGGTTGGCGCCGGGAAGGCTGCCGTAGGTGCTCTTCACCTTGAACTCGTGCTCGTCGAAGCGCAGCGACGCGCCGGCCCAGTGTGTGGTCGAGCCGCCGACCGCCTTGACGATCCAGGCAGGAAGACCCGAGAAGTCTTTTGCGACGCGCCATGTTCCCGATGTGGTGCGCGCGTCGGTCCAGGCGAGCTGCGAGAAGCTCTCCCACTCGTCATTGACGAAGTCCTGATTCTCGATGCGGGGACCTGCTTCGAGAATGACGACCTTGACGCCCTTCTGTGCGAGCTCGTTGCCCAGCGTGCCGCCGCCGGCACCGGAGCCGACGATCACCACAACGCTGGAGTTGTTCAGATCGAATTTTGCCATTTGCGTTCTCCTGAACCGTTGGGTGGCCTTAAGCCTTCGGCAGCCAGTCGATGTCGGCGAAGCCGCGGTTGATGTAACCGCCGTGCTCGGCGGAGGAGCCCTCGTAGCCGAACCGCGGCCAGACCTCCTTCTGGTTGTAGAGAGAGACGATGAGGTCGCCGCGCACCTTCTGGAAGAAGTCGCTCTGCTCGATCTCCTTCAAGAGCACCACGCGGTCGGCTTCCCAGGGCACTTCGGCATAGGGCGCCTTGTGGCGATCACGCGCGTTCTGATCGAGCCTGGTGATGCCGTCGCTGATCAGCACCTTGACGGACGCGTCTTTCGCCGCCTTGCCGTCCCACGGCTTGATCGCGGTGATGTAGTAGCTGTCGCCGAGGGCGTCGTGTGGATAGATATCGCGCGCGACCTTCAGCAGTGTCTTCATCGTCGCAGGCGAAAGGGCGCTTGCCTCATCGGCCCAGGCGCCATCGATGCTGACGGCGACGCTGGTCGCGACTGCCGCGACCGGAACGGCGGCCGCGGCGCCCTTGAGAAAGATGCGGCGGCTGTGCTTGCTTCGACGATCGACTTCTCTCATGGCATTCCACCTTCGATTTTTGTGATTTTGATTTTTGTAGTTTGATCAGTTGAACCGTCCGCCGCGCTGGATCACCTCGATCTTGTAGCCGTCAGGGTCACTGACGAAGAAGAAGCGCGCCAGCGTTTTGCCGTCGTGCTTGAAGTCGCGCAGCGGACCCGGTGCGAGCTTTTCACGCTCGAAGCGGGAATGTTCGGCATCGAGATCCTCGACCACCACGGCGAGATGTCCATAGCCGTCGCCGAGCTGGTACGGCTCCTCTCGATCAGAGTTCACCGTCAGCTCCACTTCGAAGGGTGAGGAGGGGTGACGCAGATAGATCAGGGCAAAGTCCGAAAATTTCAGATGGTCGGCGATCTCCAGGCCGAAGGCGCGTCTGTAGAAGTCGAGCGAGCGCGCCTCGTCGAGCACGCGGATCATGGAATGAACGGGCTTCGCCATTCAGTTCTGCTCCTTCAGATAAGCGATAACGGCAGCGCGCGTCTCTGGCTTCGCCTGCCGGTAGACCATGGTCACGCCGGGAACGACGGCTTGCGGATCGGTCAGCCAAGCGTCGAGCCTGGTCTCGTCCCAGGCGAAGTCGGCTTTCGACAGCGCCTCTGAGTATTTAAAGCCTTCGGCCTTGCCGGCGGGGCGGCCCACGATCTTCACCAGTGAAGGGCCTTGCCGCATCGGTTCTGACAAGCTCAAGGTGTGGCACACCGCGCAGTGCTGCTTGAACAGTGTTGCGCCATCCGGCGGCTTTGCGGTCGGCAAAGGCATTTGCGCCTCGGCCACCCGCACCACCAGCACCATCGCGGTGCACAATCCCAGCACGATCGCGCGCATCGTCAAAAGCCCGCCCGTCCACGTCAATTCAGCGTGCGCAAACTCTAGGCGCGGCCAAACATGCGGTGGTAGTAGCGGGCTGTTTCGCCGCGAGCGGAGATGCTCACGGCCGCGTGTGTTCCGCACTGCCTAATATGCGGAGCACAATTCCGCGAAACCGCCGTCAAATCCCTAAACGATTACCACATGATGCGGATTGCATGACCAATGCGCCGCTTGATTTCTTTACGCGATGCAATGGACCGGTGCTGGCAAGCGGTGTCGGGAACGGCCGAGCCATTCATTGCAAAAAAATCCAGGAGAAATGGATGAAGTTGGTGAAGACCTCGATGATCGCATGCGCTCTGTCGGCTCTCATTGCGACGCCCGTTCTCGCGCAAGGCGCGCCATCCGCCAAGACAGGCGGCACCGTGCAAAGCAAACCCATGCAAGGCGGCACGATGGGCAGTGGCGATGAGGAGATGAGTGCTCAGCCGGGCGCAGCGGGCGAGAAGACCGGCATGAAGTCGACCAAAGGCACCAGAGGCACGGCCGGTACCACCGGCAGCGCTGCGCATAAGGGGACCGCCGACGATCCCACGACGGGCGGTGCTGCCCCATCCAAGCGTTACTAACCCGGCCGGGTCTGACGGCAGAACTCCGGTCGCCCTGCGGCCGGAGTTTTCTGAGCTAGCTAGTCGTCGAAATGTCCGCCGCGCTTCGACTTGATGTCGCTGCGGCGCTTCTTGCCCTCGAGCCGGCGCTGCTTGGAGCCAAAGGTCGGCTTTGTCGCGCGCCGCGGCTTCGGCCGGACCATGGCTTCGCCGAGCATCTCCGTAAGGCGGTCGATGGCGTCCTGGCGGTTGCGCTCCTGGGTGCGGAAGCGTTGGGCCTGGATCACGATGACGCCGTCCTTGGTCATGCGCTGCCCTGCGAGCCGTGCGAGGCGCAACGCGGCATCCTCCGGCAGCGTCAGCTTCCGGGTATCGAAGCGCAATTGCGCCGAGGTCGCGACCTTGTTGACGTTCTGCCCGCCCGGGCCGGAGGCGCGGACAAAGCCGATCTCGATGTCGTCCTCGTCGATGACGAGATCGCGGGATATCCGCAGCATGGTGGCACCATTCGTGATGTCCGGACATATCGCGGACGTCTACGTTCGGCAATGGCGCTCATCCGAAACGCAAATGGCCGGGCGAACCCGGCCATTCCAAGCGACGTAGCGGAAGTCAGTTCGACTTCGGGGCCGCTGCGGCCGGTTGCGCCGCGGCCTGCGGAGCGCGGCCGACGACGACGGTCAGAAGCCCCTGGCCCCAGAGGCGCTTGGCGGCTGCCTTGGCGTCGTCCAGGGTCACCGCATCGACGACGCCGTTGCGCTTCTCGATATAGTCGATCGGCAGCTTGTCCTGCTGATATTGCAGCAGCGCCTGCGCGAGCTTCGAGGAGGTGTCGAGCGCCAGCATCTGTGAGCCCTTGAGATAGGATTTGGCCTCGTCGAGCTCCTTCTGCGTCGGGCCCTCCTCGGCGATCCGGCGCACTTCCTTCTCGATGGCGTCGGTGGTGTCGCCGGCACGGTCGGCACGGGTACCGGTATTGCCGATGAAGACCGCCGAATGCTCCATCCAGAGCAGCGATTCGAACACCGAATAGGCCAGCCCGCGCTTCTCGCGCACCTCGCGATAAAGCCGCGAGGACAGCCCGCCGCCGCCGAGAATGTGGTTGACGACGTAGGCCGCCATGAAGTTCGGATCGCTGCGCTTCACCCCGGGGCCGCCGAAGGTGATCACGGTCTGGGGAACGTCGAGCGTCACGAAGGCGCGTTGCGGCGGCCTGGCGGCTTCGACGTCGGGGATCGGCACGAGATTGGCCTTGGCGGGCAGGCTGCCAAACGTGTGGTCGAGCAGCTTGCCGAGCGTGGCTGGATCGACGTCGCCAACCACGGCGATCTTCAGCGTGTCCTTGGCGAGTACGCGGCCGACATAATCCTTCATGTCGGCGATCGTGATGGTCGGGACACTGTCGAGGTTGCCGTTGGACTGCCGGCCGTAAGGATGTTCGCCGAAGGCGACCTCCAGGAATTTGCGGCTCGCCAGCGAGGTCGGGTTGGTGGTCTCGCGGCGCAGGCCCGAGATCACCTGCGAGCGGATACGTTCGACATCGGCGGTTTCGAAATGCGGCGAGGTCAGCGCGCTCCGCAGCAGGTCGAAGGCCTCGTCCTTGTTGTCGCGCAGCATGCGCAGGCTGCCGCGGAACGTGTCGCGGGTGGCGCTGAAGGAGAGCTCGATGGCGCGGCGGTCGAGCCGCTCATGGAAGGTCTTGGAGTCGAGATCACCGGAGCCTTCGTCGAGGAGATCGCCGACCAGATTGGCGAGGCCCGACTTGTCCTTGGGATCCTGGGCCGAGCCGCCGGCGAAGGAATATTCCATGGCGATCAGCGGCACGGTCGCATCCTGCACGAACCAGGCTTCGATGCCGCCCGGCGAGGTCAAATGCTGGATCTTTGCAGCCGCTTGTGACGGCGAGACCGCAGCGAGCGCGAGTGCCGCGCCGGTGGCAAAGGAGAATGCAACGCGTCGAAGGAAGGAATAGGTCACGAACGCTTCTCCTCGCGCTTGGTGGTCGCGGTGTCCTTGATCAGATAGCCCGTCACCGAGCGCTTCTTCTCGAGCCATTTCTGCGCGACGGTGCGGACCTGCTCGGCGGTGACGGCGCGGATGCGGTCGGGCCAGCTCCGGATGTCCTCGATCGACAGGCCCGTGGTCAGCGCGCCGCCATACCAGCGCGCCAGAACAGCCTGGTTGTCCTGGGCGTAGATCGCCTCCGCGATGAGCTGGGTCTTCACGCGCTCCAGATCCTCGGCGCGAACCGGGTTTTGGGCGATGTCGGCAATGACGCCGTCGACCACCTGCTCGACTTCGGCGAAGCTGACGCCGGATTTCGGCGAAGCCGAGATCGCGAACTGGGTCGGGTCGAGCGAGATGCTCGAATAGCTGGCGCTGGCGGAGACCGCGAGCGGCTTGTCGACCACCAGCGCGCGGTAGAGATAGGAGTTGCTGCCGCTGCCCATCAGCTGCGCCAGCACGTCGAGGGCCGCGCTTTCGCCGGCTGCAGCCGTGGTCGCCGAGGGCACCAGATAATAGCGCCGCAAGCCCGGCTGCTCGACGCGTGGGTCGGACAGCGTGACGGTGCGCGGTGCCGCGGGCTCCGGCTCCTGCGGGCGGATGCGTTGCGCCGGGATCGCGGGCTGCGCCGGGATGGAGCCGAAATTGCGCTCGACCAACGGACGGATGTCGGCGGCGTCGACGTCGCCGGCGATCACCAGGATCGCGTTGTTCGGCGCGTAGAAGCGGCGGTAGAAGGCGAGTGCGTCTTCGCGATTGAGCTTCTCGATCTCCTGGTGCCAGCCGATCACCGGACGGCCATAGGGGTGGTTGAGATAGAGCGCGGCCATGATCTGCTCGTTGAGGCGCGCGTCGGGGCTGTTGGCGACGCGCATGTTGTACTCTTCGAGCACGACGTCGCGCTCAGGCAGCACGTTCTCGTCCTTGAGGATCAGGCCGGTCATGCGGTCGGCCTCGAACTCCATCATGGTCGGCAACTGCTCGCGCGGCACGCGCTGGTAGTAGTTGGTGTAGTCGACCGAGGTCGAGGCGTTCTCGTTGCCGCCGACGCGGAGCACGGTCTGGGAGAATTCGCCGACCGGATGCTTCGAGGTGCCCTTGAACATCAGGTGCTCGAGGAAGTGCGCGAGCCCGGACTTGCCCGGCGTCTCGTCTGCGGAGCCGACCTTGTACCAGATCATCTCCGTGACGACGGGCGTGCGGTGGTCCGGAATCACCACGACCTGCATGCCGTTACCGAGCGTGAAGCTGGCGGGCGGAGCCGATGTCACCGTGGTCTGGGCGAACGCGGCGCTGGCTGAGAGGACACTGGTCGAAAGCAGCGCGACAAGGAGGCAGGCAACCGATCGGTTTGCGGACATCATGATCCCTGGTGAAAGGCCGAGCCCGGATGTCCGGCTCGGAGGCACGGCATGCTACACCGTGCGGCTGAGGCTTCGCGTCACGAAGCAGAGAACGCAACTCGTAGGCAAGTTACTGATTAGCAATTTATAGACCGCGTCCGGCGTGCATCAGCCGCCGGTGCCGGGTTCGCGCCTGTCAGGACGTCGCGGCGGGTGAGGGGCGCTATTGTACCTTGTCCTTGCCCGTCATGATGTCGAAATAGGTCCGCCGCGATTTGTCCTCGCCGGCGCCATAGGCGTAGTTCGGTGACGGCGTCTGGTATCCCGGCGGCGGCTCGACCAGCGACGAGCGCGGCGGCTCGGTGGTGAACTGCTTGTTCTCGGCGCTCTTGCCGCCCTTCATCATATTCCACAACCCGCCGGTAAAACCGAGTTCGGCGGGGCTGAGCGACGGGTTGCTGTTGGCGCCCGGCTGAATGGGATCGTTGCTCGTGCGCTCGGGAGCGGCCGTCTGGCCGGCCTTCATCTCTGCGGGGGTCAGCGGCTGGGCGGCCTGCCAGTTCTCCGTCGCCTTGGTGGCCTTCTTCCGCGCGGCGATCGCTTCCTTGCGGCGCTTCTCCTCGGGATCCTTGGGCCAGTTCGGCGCATTCTGGGTCTGGGTCGCGGGCGGCGGCAGGTCGAGCTTGGGCGGCACCACCAGCGGCGAGCGCTCGCGGTATTCAATGCCGGGCTTTTCCATGCTCTTGGCGCCGATGCCGGACATCAGATTGTCGATGAGCTTCTCTTCGAAGGTCATGTCGTCGTCATCGGCATCATCGCCGTCACCGGCGCGGGCCGCGCCTGCCGACATGGCGAGACCGATGCCGAGGGCAACAGCGGACAATTTCAGTGCCCGCCAGAACCCCTGCTTGGGGTCTCGAACCATCGAACCGCTGGTCTTCGAGCTGCGCATCACTGTACCTGTTCCAAAATGTGCCAGTTTGCCGCTCTCGCGCGGCATAACCCCCCGCAAAAGCAAGGTTCCGCCTGCCGGTCCGTATCGGCCGGGATCAGGGCGCTTTTGCGGCGGGTACCCCCAGGAAGGAATCATACAATAGCGCCGCCACGCCGACAACGATGGCCACGTCGGCGAGGTTGAACACGTACCAATTATAGGTATTTCCGCCGATCTCGATGTGGAACAGGGCGAAATCGACCACCGCGCCATAGGCGAAGCGGTCGATGCCATTGCCGATGGCGCCGCCGATGATCAGCCCGAGCGCGATGGTTGCCAGCAGGGTGTGTGAGCGGACCATCCAGACCCCCAGCGCGACCACCGCAATGACTTTGACAGCCATCAGCGCCAACTGCGCCGCCTGACCGTCGTTCTGAAGCCAGCCGAAGCTGATGCCGATGTTCAAGGCCAGCACCAGGTCGAAGAACGGCGTCACCTTTACCGCGCCGCGACGGGCGAGGTCGAACACGTTCAGCAGCCAGAGCTTTGAGGCCTGGTCGGCCACGAGCGTGAGCAAGGCCGTGAGGATGCCGGCGCGGAGCGGGGTCATGGCCGCGGGGATCAGACCCCCACCCCCAGCGCCTTCCATTCGCGCAGCGCCCGGGCGTCGCGCGGGGTGACGTCGGGGTATTCGGGATCTTCACCCACCGTCGGCGAAATCTTCCAGGAACGGGCGCATTTGGTGCCGACCGCTTTCTCCACCACGACGGCGACGCCGGGCACGGCATCGAGCCGGAACGCAGACGCTGGCGCCTCGCCCTCGCGCACCTCGTAGTTCGAGGTAATGCAGATTTCGGCGAGGTCGGTGTCGAACAGCGTCGCCAGCA
Organism: Bradyrhizobium sp. 132; assembly: GCF_023074185.1. Taxonomy (GTDB): domain Bacteria; phylum Pseudomonadota; class Alphaproteobacteria; order Rhizobiales; family Xanthobacteraceae; genus Bradyrhizobium. Next base: position 8,896 of record NZ_JADPKY010000173.1, read on the forward strand.
TGTCGCGGTCGGCGACATAGATCACCGGCGAGGCCTCCAGCGACGAGCCGATGTTCTTGGCGGCGCGCTCGAGCTCCAGCGCGCCGGTGACGACGCGGCGGACGTTGCGGATCGCTTCCCACTTCGCGGCGAGCTTGTCGTTGCGCAAGCTTTCGAGGTCGTGGGGAAACTGTGTCAGGTGCACCGAGGGTTCGGCGTCGGGCCTGTACATCCGCCAGGCTTCCTCGGCCGTGAAGCTGAGGATTGGCGCCAGCCATTTCAGGATCGCGTGACACAGCAGGTCGATCGTGGTCAGCGCCGCCTTGCGCGTCGGCGAGGACGGCGGATCGCAATAGAGCGTGTCCTTGCGGATGTCGAAATAGAACGCCGAGAGCTCGCTGTTCAGGAAGGCGGACAGGGTCGCGACCACGGTCTTGTAGTCGAACTCCTGATAGGCCTTGCGGACGACGGCAGCACGGACCGCGAGTTCGTGCAGCATCAGCCGTTCGAGCTCCGGCATCTCGGCGGCCGCGACCGCGTCGGCCGGCTTGTAATGATGCAGCGTGCCGAGCATCCAGCGCACGGTGTTGCGCAGCTTGCGATAGGTCTCGACCGTGTTCTTCAGGATCTCGGGGCCGATGCGCTGGTCGTCGGTGTAGTCGCAGGCGGCGACCCAGAGCCGCAGAATGTCGGCGCCGGATTCCTTGATGACGGTCTGCGGCGCGATGGTGTTGCCGAGCGACTTCGCCATCTTGCGGCCGTGCTCGTCCTGGGTAAAGCCGTGGGTCAGCACGATATCGTAAGGCGCGCGACCGCGCGTGCCGCAGCTCTCCAGCAGCGAGGAGTGGAACCAGCCGCGATGCTGGTCCGAGCCCTCAAGATACATCACGGTATCCTTGCCGCCGTCGACCTTGCGCTTGATGCCGGCGAGGCCAGGGAAGTGCACGGGGTCTTCGAGCACGAAGGCGTGAGTCGAGCCGGAATCGAACCAGACGTCGAGAATGTCGTCGACCTTCTGCCAGTCCTCGTTCGCGTGCGGCCCAAGGAAGCGCTCGCGCGCGCCTTTCGCGTACCAGGCGTCTGCGCCTTCCTTCTCGAAGGCTTCGCCGATGCGCGTATTGACGGCCTCGTCTTGAAGGATCTCGGCCGAGCCGTCGCCCTTCTCGCGCACGAACACGGCGATCGGCACGCCCCAGGCGCGCTGGCGCGAGATCACCCAGTCGGGCCGCGACTCGATCATGCCGTTGATGCGGTTCTCGCCGGATGGCGGCACCCATTGCGTCACCGAGATCGCGTGCAGCGCGCGGGCGCGCAACGTGTCGCCGGACTTGGTCTTGCCGCCTGCCGCGATATCCTTGTCCATCGCGATGAACCATTGCGGCGTGTTGCGGAAGATTACCGGCTTCTTGGAGCGCCAGGAATGCGGATATTGGTGCTTCAGCCGGCCGCGTGCCAGCAGCATGCCTCTTTCGACGAGCGCCTTGATGACGGCCTCGTTGGCCTCGCCCTTCTCGCCCTTGTCGTTGATGACGCGCTTGCCGGTAAAGCCCGGGGCATGATCGGTATAGGCGCCGTTCTCGTCGACGGTGTAGGGGATTGCGGTGTTGATGCCGCGCGCATCGAGATCGCGTGCCTGCGCCGTCCAGGCGTCGAAGTCCTCGCGACCATGGCCGGGAGCCGTATGCACGAAGCCGGTGCCGGTGTCGTCGGTGACGTGATCGCCTGGCAAAAGCGGCACGATGAATTCGTAGCTGTCGGCAAGACCCTTCAGCGGGTGGGCGCATTCGATCGCGTCGATGTTATCGCCGGGGATGTCGCGGACCTTCTTGTAGGCGGTCACGCGCGCCTGCTTGAACACTTCTTCGGCGAGCGCGTCCGCAAGGATCAGGAGATCGCCCGTCTTGGCCCAGTTGTCGCCAGGGGCGTCCGTGACCTCAAAGAGGCCATAGGCGATCTTCGGCGAGAACGAGATGGCGCGGTTGCCCGGCAGCGTCCACGGCGTCGTGGTCCAGATCACGACGCTGGCGGAGGCGAGCGCACCATGCGCGGGCGAGGTGACCGGGAATTTTACCCACACCGTATCGGACGTGTAGTCCTCGTACTCGACCTCGGCTTCCGCGAGCGCGGTCTTCTCGACCACGCTCCACATCACCGGCTTGGAGCCGCGATACAGCGTGCCGTTGGCGGCGAACTTCATCAGCTCGCGGGCGATCTGCGCCTCGGCCGGATAGCTCATGGTGGCGTAGGGATGGTCCCAGTCGCCGATCACGCCGAGGCGCTTGAATTCCTCGCGCTGCACGCCGAGCCAGTGCGTCGCGTAAGCGCGGCACTCTTTGCGGAAATCGATCATCGCGGCACTGTCGCGGAAGTCGGGCTTCTGCTTGCCCTTCTTGCGATAATGCTCCTCCTCGACTTTCCACTCGATCGGCAGACCGTGGCAGTCCCAGCCCGGCACGTAGTTGGAATCGAAGCCGAGCATCTGCTGGCTCTTGGTGACGAGATCCTTCAGGATCTTGTTCAGCGACGTGCCGATATGGATGTTGCCATTGGCATAGGGCGGGCCGTCATGCAGCACGAACTTGTCGCGGCCCTTGGCGCTCTCGCGCAGCTTCTCGTAGAGGCCCATCTCGTACCAGCGCTTGAGGATCTCCGGCTCGCGCTGCGGCAGGCCGGCGCGCATCGGGAATTCGGTCTGCGGCAGATAAAGGGTCTTGGAATAGTCTTTGGCGTCGGACTTTTGGGTGTCGGACTTTTGCGGCTTATCGGACATGGGGCTGACTGGCTCGGAAGTGCGCGGGAACGGATGGCGATGCGGAATCGCGGGGTGAAACGACAACATCCCGGTCTTGCGCCGAGCCGAAGGCTCAGGCGGAAGCCGGGCCGCTAATCCCTATGATGCGCCGCGCAAACATGGGGCCCTCCATAGCAGCCGGGCCGGGGAAGCGCAAAGGCCCGGCAGGCCGGCTTTGGGACCTCAGTCAATCGCTCCAAGCCTCGGAAATGCGTCCGGGGCGGCGGCGAGCATGGCGCGGGCGCGGGCGGAATCGTCGTCCATCTGGCGGATCAAGGCATCCAGGTCGTCGAATTTCAGCTCCTCACGGATGAAGCCGACGAAAGCGCAATCCAGCGCCTGCCCGTAAAGGTCGCCCTTGAAGTCGAACAGGAAGATTTCCAGCAGCGGGGCGCCATTATCAAACGTCGGGCGGCGGCCGAAGCTTGCCACCCCGTCCAGCCGCTCGGCGCCGCGACCGACCCGCACCGCATAGATCCCGTGCTTCAAGCCGCAATTCGCGTCGAGCCTGATGTTGGCGGTGGGATAACCGAGATCGCGGCCACGCTTCTCGCCGTGGATGACTTCGCCGGTGACGAACCAGGGTGCGCCCAGCATGGTGGTGGCCTCGTCGAGCTGACCTTCGGCGAGTGCGATCCGGATCGCGCTGGAGGAGACCGGCCGCTCGTCGATATCGACATGCGGCTGCACGTCGACCTCGATACCGAGCCGCGGCGCCTCGTTGACGAGGAGGCTCGGCGAGCCGACGCGACCCTTGCCGAAATGAAAATCGTAGCCGACGGCGATTCCGCCGATGCCCAGGCGCCCGATCAGGTCATGGTGAATGAAGTCTTGCGCGCTGGTCCCGGCGCGGGACTTGTCGAAGGTCATGACAACGGCGCCAGCAAGTCCGGTGCCGGCCAGAAGCCGCAACTTGGCCCGCTCATCCGTGAGGCGGAATTGCGGGGTGTTGGGGCTGAAAAACCGGCGCGGATGCGGCTCAAAGGTCAATGCCAGCGCAGGGCGGCCATGCGTCCGGCCCATTTCCAGGGCCGCAGCGATCACGGCGCGATGGCCGAGATGAACGCCGTCGAAATTGCCCATGGCGACCACGGCGCCCCTCGCAATAGCGGAGTCCGGCGTGGTGTCGCGGATAACGGTAAAATGCGGAGCCATCAGGGGAATTCTCGAGCCGGCGGGACCGGCCGGGACCGTGGCGCGACGGGCCGGATGAAGTCAAGCGGGAGGGGCGGCCGCATCGAATGCGATTTCCGTTCGACGGCGGCCTCCCCGGTTAACGCGCTGTTTAACGCCTCGGTGTTAGTCCTTGAGCGTGGAACCGCCGGCTCCGGTCTGGCAGGTCCGATCGTAATATTCCTGGGTTTGCGTTGGGGGAGTCGAGATGGCGGTTGATTTGTCGATGTCGGTTCTGGTGGTTGATGACTACAGCACCATGATCCGTATCATCAGGAACCTCCTGAAGCAGCTTGGCTTCGAGAATATTGATGATGCCAGCGACGGTTCGGCAGCGCTGAACAAGATGCGCGGCAAGAAGTACGGGCTCGTGATTTCCGACTGGAACATGGAGCCAATGACTGGTTACGATCTGCTGCGCGAAGTGCGAGCGGATCCGAATCTCGCCACCACGCCCTTCATCATGATCACGGCCGAATCGAAGACCGAGAACGTGATCGCGGCCAAGAAGGCCGGCGTGAACAACTACATCGTCAAGCCGTTCAACGCGGCGACGCTGAAGACCAAGATCGAGGCGGTCTTCCCGGACATGGCGAGCGCGTAAGGCGCAATCGAAGCCATCATCGAATTCGGAAGGCCCGGGCATCGTCCCGGGCTTTCTGTGCTGGATTTGTCATTCGGGGTTCGATGCTCACATCACCCCGGAATGACGATCAGCTCGTTACCACTTCAGTTCGCGCATCAGCGCCTTCGGCGGATGGCCGAACAATTCCAGCACCGAAGCCGGGTCGAGCTGGTCGAGACCCTCGAACTCCTCGGCATGGATGCCGCGGGTCACGAACAGGCAATCGATGCCGAATTCGCGCGCGCCGGTAAGGTCGGTGCGCACGGAATCCCCGATCGCGAGTACCTTCTTGCGGTCGATCTGGTGACCCTGGCGTTCGCCGGCCAGCGCCATCGCGCGCTCGTAGATCGGCCGGTGCGGCTTGCCGTAGAAGAGCACTTCGCCGCCGAGCTCGCGATAGAGCTCCGCGATCGCGCCGGCGCAATAGATCAACCGGTCGCCCTTCTCCACCACGATGTCGGGGTTGGCGCAGATCAGCGTCAGCTTGCGCTCGCGCGCCTTCAGCATCATGCCGCGATAGTCTTCGGCCGTCTCGGTCTCGTCGTCATAGAGGCCGGTGCAGACGATGTAGTCGGCCTCTTCCAGCGGTGCGAGCACCGCGTCGAGGCCGCGATAGATCGAGTTATCGCGCTCAGGCCCGAGCCAGAACATCTTGCGGCCGGGATGGTCGGCGACATAGAGCCGCGTCAGGTCGCCCGATGAGACGATCGCGTCATAGGTCTCGTCGGCGACGCCGAGCTTGCGCAATTGCCGCTGCACGGAGTCGGCCGGCCGCGGCGCGTTGGTGATCAGGATCACCGTGCCGCCGTGGCTGCGATAGGTGTGCAGCGCCTCGCAGGCTTCGGGGAAGGATTCGAGGCCGTTATGGACCACGCCCCAGATGTCGCTGAGCACGACGTCCACGCCACCCACGAGTTCGCGCAGGCTCTTGGCGAAATGCAGCGTCGTCATGATGCGTGCGGCCGATCAGATGCGGCGCGCAAGCGCCGCGTTGCCGGTGACGCGCTGTGGCGGAGGCGCAGCTGATGTCGCGCCTGAGCTGGGTGTGCCGGAGCCATTCGATTCCTGAGTGTCCTGTGCCTGGTTCGACGGGGCCCCGGCGGTAGCAGATGCCCCCTCCGGCCGCAATGGTCGGGGCGGCGCGAACAAAAACCCCTGGCCGAACCGCACGTCGTAGTCGAGCAGGTCGATCACGGCGCGCTCGCCCTCGATCCGCTCGGCGATTAGGTCGATGCCGAAGCGGCCGAGCAGATCCGAGAGGTCCGAGGGGTGGATGTCCGAGGCCGACGCCTGTTTGGGGTCGAGCAGCAGGGACGCCGGCACCTTGATGAAGCGTACGCCGCGGTCAGCGAGCTCGCGCGGCTCGATGCGCAAATCCGTGACATGGTCGATCGAGAAACGGAAGCCACGCTGGGCGAGCGCAGCGAGGTTCTCAGTCTCGGCCGGGCCGAGATTGCGGAAGGTCGATTGCTTGAATTCCAGCACCAGCGAGGGCGCCAGCGCCCGATTGGCTTCGAGGAAGTCGAGGTATTGCGCGAAGGTCGTGGAATTGCCGAGCGTGGAAGCCGCGACGTTGCAGAACACGCCGACATCCTTGTTGCGGACCATCAGCCGCCGCAGCACCTGCACACAGCGCAGCATCACCATGTTGTCGATGCGCCCGATCAGGCCGGAGGCCTCCGCGAGGCTGATGAACTCCTCGGCCGCGATCAGCTGGTCACGCTCGTCGCGCAGGCGCGTCACGGCTTCGTAGAAGCGGACCTTGCGCTGCGGCAGCGTCACCATCGGCTGGAGGAAGATGTCGATGCGGTTCTCGTCGATCGCGTTGCGCAGCGTCGCCAGCAATTGGGTCTGGTTGCGGCCGTTCGCCGTCTGAACCGGATTGGCGGTCTGGGTCTGGATCGCCGGTGGTGCCGGTCGTGGCGGCGGCGCGGAAACTGGGGGAGGGGCAGCCGGCCGCTCCTCGTCGAACGGAGCCATCAGGTCGAGCGGCCCCTCCGGCTCCAGCCTCGCGACCGGAGCGGGAGCCGGAGGCGGCGCGTTGCCGGCCATCAGATCCTCATGAGCCGACACGGTGGTGGCGAGCTGCCTGACCAATCCGCCGAGCTCGTTGATCTCGCCAACCACCGATTGGATGCGGTCGGAGTTGGTCGAATTGGAGGAGGCGATGCGTCCTTCGATCGTGGCAAGCCGGCGGCCGTACTCGGCCACCTGGCGGGCGAGGTCGGCGGTGCCGCGCGAAAGGTCGGCGATCTGGCCGCCGACGTCGCTGCGGTCGCGCAGCCGCATCGACACTGCATTGTAGAGGATCAGGAAGGTCAGCGCCGTCAGCGCCACGATCGCGGATTCGGTTCCGCTGATGCCGGCGACCGCGTACAGCACAAGGCCGAGCGAGGCCGCGACCAGAACCATGCAGATGGCGATGAAGATCGTCGAAATACGAATCATGCCGCGCGTTACGCCTCAAGAGCTGACTGCCTGACCGGGAAAACACGGGTGGCGTTTCGAACCCGTCACGCCCTATGCTCCCCCAAGCGAGCATGACGTTAGCATCATTGTTGATTCGAGGGGATAGCGGCCCTCCTGCAGAGTCAGGACGGCGCCGCAGCGCCGACCGTGTCGGCCGAGACGGCCTGACGGGTGCCAAGCGGCTTGGGCGGCCCGGTGGTCGTGTCGTGCAGGGTGTGCCGTTCGACCTCCGAGTTCAGCTCGGCCCCGAACATGATGACGATGGCCGACATCCACATCCACGTCATCAAGCCGATCGCAGCGCCGAGCGAGCCGTAGGTCGCATTGTAGTTGGCGAATTCCGAGAGATACCAGGACAGCAGCGCCGAGCCGGCGATCCAGAGGATCGCGGCCGTCACCGCGCCGAGGCTCAGCCATTGCCAGCGCGGCGCATCGCGGCTGGGCGCGAAACGGTAGAGGACGGCGAGCGCCGCAAGGAGAATGACGAACAGCACCGGCCATCGCGCCAGCGCCACGATCAGCTTGCTTTCGGGCGCCATGCCGAGATGATTGAGCGCGAGCGGGAAGGCGACGACGGCGCCCACCATCAGCAGCAGGGCAACGATGCCACCGACCGTGAAGGCCAGCGAGACCGCGTTAAGCCGGATGAAGCTGCGCTTTTCGCGCTCTTCATAAGCGACGTTGAGGGCGTCGAAGATGGCTTTGACGCCAGCATTGGCGCTCCAGATCGCGAGCACGAGGCCAAACAGGAAAGTGACACCAAGCGTCGCACCGCCGTTCGACACGACGCGCGCCACCTGGTCCTCGACGATCTGGAACGCACCCTCGGGCAGCATCATCGCGAGCGAATGCAGGTTGGAACTGATCGTCGAGGGATCGGCGAACAGGCCATAGAATGAAACCAGAGCTGTGACGGCCGGAAAGATCGCGAGCAGCCCGAAGAAAACGACGCCGCCGGCGGTCGCGAGCAGGCGATCGTCGCCGACGCGCTGATAGGTGCGCCAGAAGATGTCTTTCCAGCCAGCCCAGGGGATCGCGAACGGGCTTTTCGAGCGGCGGCCATGGCCGGGCTGCGTGGCTGCGCCTGTCGGGCTCGTTTCCGGCGAATTCGCCTCGCTGTTGCGATGGTCTTGCGGAGGTCTCGGCCGGATCAGGCCGGAATCCTGGAAATACCGTTCTGCGGTGAGCACAAACACGGTCGTGGCTGCCACCAGCAGCCAGCTGTCGAGTTGCTCGGTGCGCCGCACACGCATCTAGCTGTCCGCTCCGTGGCCGTGACGCCGCCGACGCGCTGCCGTGAGCCCTACCAGCCCGACAGCCGCGAGCATCAGCCCGAGTTGCACGGGCCGGTTGGATCGAACCGGCCATGTGCTGCCGCCATGTCCTCGTTCGTGGCCGCGTTCGCCCGGCGCGAGCGGCACCAGGGGAATTGTCGTCGCGACCTCTTTCACCGCCTGCTTTACCGTTCCGCGCGGGATGCGCGGGGTGGCGATAGCCGCGCGCAGGCGGCTGGCGAGCGGCACGATCGGCTTGGTCTTGCGCTTCATCTGAGCCATGGCCACGCCGGCGCAGGCGCCGGCCAGCACCAACAGCACGCCGCCGACGGCGCCGAACCCCCAGAATTGTCCGTAATGGATTGCAACCCAGCGGTACAGCGCGATCAGGCCGACGAAGAAGGCTGCAACGACGAACAAGCCGGCAACCGCGAGCAGTCCGGCCGCAACCGCGTACGACGTCATGCGCCCTGTGGCTTGATTGCTCCGGTCACGGGCATAGGACCGGGCGGCGCGCTTGAGATGGTTGAGCTTGAGCGCGACGCCGGCGCGCAGCAATTCGCCCGATGGCGCGAGCATGCGGATATCCTCCGAGAGCGAGACATTCGTCCGGGGATGAACGTGGCGGTATTTGACTTGTTCCGACGAGGTCTGCCGGTCGTGACGGATCAGCCGAGATCGGCTGCCGCGATCCAGAACACCTCGCCCTCGGAATCCTCGGTGTCGAGCCAGAGCAGCGGCAGCTCCGGGAAGGCCTCGTCGACCAGCTCGCGGCCGCGGCCGATCTCGCAGATCAGCCCGCCATCCGGCGTCAGGTGTTCGGGCGCCTCGCGCAGGATCCTGCGCACCACGTCGAGACCGTCGGCACCGCCGTCGAAGGCGAGCTTCGGCTCGGCCCGGCACTCCGGCGGCAGCGCCGCCATGCCTTCGGCGTCGACATAAGGCGGGTTGGTGATGATCAGGTCGTATCTGGTGTCGCCGAGCGGGGCGAACAGGTCGCCGCGATGCAGGCTGATCCGGTCATCGAGCCCGTATTCGCCGACATTTCGGCGGGCGACTTCGACCGCGCCCTTCGAGATATCGACGGCGTCTATCGTGGCGTTCGGGAAATGATGCGCGGCGAGAATAGCGAGGCATCCCGACCCTGTGCAGAGATCGAGCACGTGCTCGACGGCGGCGCGATCGTCGATCAGCGAGCCGGCTTCGCCGTCGCCGCCGAAATGCGAATCCAGCAGCTCGCCGATGAAGGAGCGGGGAACGATGACGCGCTCGTCGACATAGAAGGGCAGGCCGCGCATGTAGATCTTGTTGACGAGATAGGCGGCCGGTTTGCGCGTGGTGACGCGCTGATGGATGAGATCGATGATGATCTTGCCCTCGGCGGCCGTGACGCGCGCGTTGGCAAAAATCTCGAACTGTTCGGGATGCAGATGCAGGGCTTCACAGACCAGGAAGGCCGCTTCCGCGACCGGATCGGTCGTGCCATGCGCAAAGGCGAGCTTGGCCTCGTTGAAGCGGCTCACCGCATAGCGGACGAAATCGATCAGCGCGACAAGCTCGCCGCGGCCCACTTTCGCGAGCTTTGGCGCGGCGCGACCGCGCATGGTCTTTTTGGATGTTGTTGCCATCAGGGTCGGGTCCAGCGTGCGGCGGCTTCGTCGTCGCGGGCCTGGGCCTCGACCCAGCCGGTGCCGGTGGCGCTCTCTTCCTTCTTCCAGAACGGCGCGTTGGTCTTGAGATAATCCATCAGGAACTCGGCTGCCTGGAACGCCGCCTGGCGGTGCTGCGAGGCGGTCAGCACCAGCACGATGTTCTGGCCGGGCATGAACCGGCCGACGCGATGGATCACAGTGACCCCGTCGAGCGGCCAGCGCGCGGTGGCCTCGTCGGCGTGACGCCTGATCTCTTCCTCCGCCATACCAGGATAATGCTCGAGCGTGAGCGCGGCGATCTTTGCACTGTCCTCGTCGCCGCGGCAGATGCCGGAGAAGCTCACGACCGCGCCGATGTCGGTGCGGCTCCCGGTCAGGACCGCAATCTCGCGCGCGATGTCGAAATCGTCCTGCTGGATACGGATGGTGACGGGGCACGCGGTGACGGGAGAGGCGGTGACGGGAGAGGTCATGGCCTAGCCGCCGGTCATCGGCGGGAAGAACGCGATCTCACGGGCGCCCGCGATCGCGGCGTCCGGCTTGACGTGGGTATGGTCGATCGCGGTGCGGATCACCTTCGGCTTCTCGAACGCGTAGGCGTAGGCTTCGCTTTGGCCGGATAGCCAGGCGATCAGCTCTTCCACGGTGCGTACGGTCGCAGGCGGTTCGATCGTCTCCTCGGCCTTGCCGACGCGCTCGCGCACCCAGGCGAAGTACTTCACCTTCATCCCTCATCCTCCTTGATGAGGTGATGGATGCCGGCGCGGAAATAGTCGTAGCCGGTGTACATGGTGAGGATTGCCGAGGCCCAGAGCAGGACCAGTCCGACCATCGAGACCATGGGTATCACCTCATCGCCGGCCGGACCAGCCAGTAGGAAGCCGATGGCGATGAGCTGAACGGTTGTCTTCCACTTCGCAAGCTTGGTCACAGGCACGCTGACGCGCAGCGCGGCGAGGTACTCGCGCAGGCCCGAGACCAGGATCTCGCGGCACAGGATCACGATGGCGGCCCACAGCGACCAGCCGTGGATGATGCCGTCGGCGGCCAGCATGAGGAGGCACGAGGCGACCAGCAGCTTGTCGGCGATCGGATCGAGCATTCGGCCGAATGCCGATTGCTGATTCCATATCCGCGCGTAATAGCCGTCGAGATAGTCCGTGACCGCGGCCGCGATGAAAATGGCGACCGCAACCCAGCGCAGCCACAGAGGGCCGTCCACGATCGACTGCGCGTAAATGCACCCGACCACGACCGGGATCGCAGCGATCCGGCCGTAGGTCAGAAGGTTCGGGAGGGACATCGCGCGGCTGGTCGTCCCTCGTGTCGTGGCGATGTTCATCCGTCCTACCAATACCGCTGCAGCCTGAAGGTCAACCGGTCCGCTCCCCAAATGGGGTGCGAGATGCGACGACCATATGACCGCGGCCCCTTTAGATCACCCCGGCTGGGGGTGGAAATAGTCGAAAATCTTGCGGGCGCTTTCGGCGCTCACCCCCGGAACCTTGCCGAGATCGGCGATCGAGGCCCGTTCGATCTCCTTCAGGGTTCCGAAATGATGCAGCAAGGCACGTTTGCGTGACGGACCGATGCCCGCAATCTCCTGCAAACCGGCCTCGCGGATGTCCTTCTTGCGCAGCTTGCGGTGCGAACCGATGACGAAGCGATGCGCCTCGTCCCGCAGCCGCTGGATGAAATAGAGCACGGGGTCGCGTGGCTCCAGCTTGATCGCCTCGCGCTCCGGCATGAACAGGGTCTCGCGGCCGGCATCCCGGTCCGGCCCCTTGGCCACCGACATCAGCGCCACCTGGGTCAGGCCGAGATTCGTAAAGATCTCCCGGACGGCGTTGAGCTGGCCGCGGCCGCCGTCGATGATCACGAGATCGGGCCATTGGGGGAAATCATCGTCCTTGGCCTTGTCGTTTTCCCTGGCCGCACTGTCCTCGGGTGGATTGATCAGGCGCTTGAAGCGGCGTTCGAGCACCTCGCGCATCATCCCGTAATCGTCGCCGGGCGTGAGCCCTTCCGACTTGATGTTGAACTTGCGGTACTGGTTTTTCACAAAACCGTCCGGGCCGGCGACGATCATGGCGCCGACCGCGTTGGTGCCCTGGATGTGGCTGTTGTCGTAGACCTCGATCCGCTTCGGCGAATGCGGCAGGCTCAGCGTCGTGGCCATGGCGTCGAGCAGGCGGCTCTGCGTCGCGGTGTCCGCGAGCTTGCGGCCCAGCGCCTCGCGCGCGTTGGTGAGCGCGTGGGCGACGAGCTCCTTCTTCTCGCCGCGCTTCGGCGTGGAAACCTCGACCTTGCGGCCGGCCTTGATCGCCAGTGCGCTGGCGAGCAGCTCGCTCTCCTCGATCTCGTGCGAGAGCAGGATATTCCTCGGCGGCGGCTTGTCGTCGTAGAATTGGGCGAGGAAGGAGCCGAGCACTTCCTCCGGCGTATACGTCTTCTCCGCGCGCGGAAAATAGGCGCGGTTGCCCCAGTTCTGCCCGGTGCGGAAGAAGAACACCTCGACGCAGGAGAAGCCGCCCTCCTGGTGGATGGCGAACACGTCGGCTTCTTCCACCGTGCGCGGATTGATGCCCTGCTGCGACTGGATCGCAGAGAGCGCGGCGAGGCGGTCGCGGTAGAGCGCGGCGCTCTCGAATTCGAGCTCGCCGGAAGCCTTCTCCATCTCGCCAGCGAGCTCCTGCTTCACCGCCTGGCTCTTGCCCGAGAGGAAGTCGGTCGCCTCGCGCACCAGCGTCGTGTAGCCGGGGAAGTCGATCTCGCGGGTGCAGGGGCCGGCGCAGCGGCGGATCTGGTAGAGCAGGCAGGGCCTGCTGCGGCTCTCGAAGAAGGAATCCGTGCAGGAGCGGACCAGGAACGCGCGCTGAAGCGCGGTGATGGTGCGGTTGACGGCGCCGGCGGAGGCGAACGGGCCGAAATAGCGACCGGGACGGGTCTGCGCGCCGCGGTGCTTCAGGATCTGCGGCGCCCAATGGTCGCCGGTGATCAGAATATAGGGAAACGACTTGTCGTCGCGCAGCTGCACGTTGAAGCGCGGCCGAAGCTGCTTGATGAGGTTGGCTTCCAGCAGCAGCGCTTCGGTCTCGGTGTTGGTCGAGATGATTTCCACGGTAACGGTGGCGGCGATCATGCGCAGGATGCGCGCCGGCAGCGGCGCACTCTGACGCGCATAATTCGACAGGCGCTTTTTGACGTTCTTGGCCTTGCCGACATAGAGCACGTCGGCATTCGCACTAAGCATGCGGTAGACGCCGGGCGAGGTGGGGGCGAGGCGAACCGCGCGCTCGATCGCCTCATGGCCGGTCGCCAGCGGCTCTTCGCCGACCGTGCCGCTCTCTTCCGGGATATCCGGCAGCCGTGCATCGTCCTCGTCGTCACCGCTTGCGGTCGCGGGATCGAGGTCCGGGGGCGCCGTTTCCGTTTCCTGGGGCGGGACGTCCGGCACGTTGCCGTGCACGGGTTTACGCGCGTGCATGTCGTCCGGATCGTCGGTGGAATCGTGAACCATGGAGCGAATTTAGGCGCTTGGGGTGCTGATTTGAAGTTCCGGCCGTGCGGCACGCACAGAATGGCGGCGCAGTTCCCGGTAACGCTTGCTTAAGCCTGTTAACAGCGCGGTAACCCGACTTAACAGGCCTTTAACTTAAAACTCTCGATAAATCTTACACGAAAAGGTCTTGGTTCCGTAACCATGCGGTTTTGCCTCGCGCGGCGGCGCAGGCATCGCACCCGGTGACGGCAGTTGCGTTGGAGTGTGTGATGAAGAGGCTCGTTGTGGGCGCAGCTGCGTTGGTTGCAGCCGGCTGGACGGCTTCGGCAAAGGCGGCCGATCTCAATTACGGGCAGCGTGCGCCCTACACGGTCAATCAGCCGCTCAACGGCTATAGCTGGGCGGGCCCGTATCTCGGCGGCAATCTCGGCTACGAATGGGGCTCGGTGAACAACAATCCCGCAAAGCCCTCCGGCTTCGTCGGCGGTGTTCAGGCCGGCTACAATTTCCAGAACGGCCCGTGGGTGTTCGGCGTCGAGGGCGACATCCAGGCCACGGGTGCCGACGACACCTTCGCGCCGTGGAAGTTCTCCAATCCGTGGTTCGGCACCCTGCGCGGCCGCGCCGGCTATGCCTTCAGCAACGTGCTGGTCTACGGCACCGCGGGCCTCGCCTTCGGCGAGCTGCGCGCGCAGACGTTCGGCTGGACGGAGTCGCACACCAGCGCCGGCTGGACCATCGGTGCCGGCGCGGAAGTTGGGTTCGCGCCGAACTGGAGCGCCAAGCTCGAATATCTCTACATTGATCTGTCGACGAGTCAGTTCGCGATTACAGGCGTGTCAAACGGCTATAGCGCCAGCGTTGTGCGCGCAGGCGTGAACTATCACTTCTGATACCCAAAGAAGAAAATACCGGACTACAGCCTCCCGGCCGCTCGCGGCCGGGATTTTTTTGGGGCCGGTGTTTTCGCGTGGGACTCGCTAGGAAAGGATGACTAAATCGACCGCCTTCGGCCCCTTCCCCTTCTTGTCCGGTTCGACTTCGAAAGTAATACGCTGTCCTTCGGCAAGGTCCTTTAATCCGGCCCGCTCCACGGCAGTAATGTGCACGAAGACGTCGCGGCCGCCGTCGTCCGGTTTGATGAATCCGTAGCCGCGCTCGCCGTTGAAAAACTTGACCGTTCCCGTCATGGCCATCGGGAAACTCCCCCTCATTGCTCCTCCGTCGCGACGCAGACGCACGTCACGACATGACCGGGCCTTACGAAGCCCGGGAGCTGGCCATCCTTGGGCAGACCATTCGGTCCGACTGGATCTTTCTTAGGCCTTCACTCCGCCGCAACCATTCGCGGAAGCGGAACGTAAAGCCAGTCACGGAAACAGCATAATACGGTTCTTTGCAGATTGACTACGGCTCTTGCATATTTTTCCCAAGAATGCCGGAGTGTTAGGGCCTCGGCACCTCTAATCGGAATCTGGCAGCGCCACCCTGGCCGAGCGGCATTTCCAGCTCGGGCAGGATCGTCTTGAGCTCGCCCTGCAGCGTGTAAGGCGGATTGACGATCAAGAGCCCGGTGGAGGTGAGAGTTGCGCCGTCGGCTTGCGGCGACACACTGAATTCGAGGCGCAGGCAATTTCCCGGCGGCTTTGCTGCGGCTGCGAGGCGCGCCACTGATTGCACCAGTGCGTCGGTGGCGCGCCGGCTCTTGGCGGGATACCAGATTACATAGATACCAGTCGGCCATTTCGCGAAAGCCGCCGAGAAGGCCTCGCCCAGCTTGTCGAACTCGTCCTTTGCCTCGAACGGGGGGTCGATCAGCACGAGCCCGCGCCGTTCCTTCGGCGGCACGAAAGCCGGCAGCGCCATCCAGCCGTCGAGATCGACCACGCGGGCCTGCTCGTCGTGGCGCAGCACGCCGATCAGCGCTTTCCGCGCCTTCGGCTCGAGTTCGCAGGCGACGAGGCGGTCCTGCGGCCGCATCAGGGCGCGCGCAATCAGCGGCGAGCCCGGATAAGCCTTGAGCTCGCCCTTCGGATTGTAGGCGCGGACAATATCGAGATAGGGCTTGGTCAGCGCGATGGTGTCGTTCGAGAAACGCGCCTGCATCAGCCGGGCGATGCCCGTCAGCCACTCGCCGCCGCGGCGGGCCTCGTCGCTTTCGAGATCGTAGAGGCCGGCGCCCGCATGGGTGTCGATGACGCGGAAGGCGCCCGGCTTGTCCTGGAGATAGGTGACGATGCGCGCCAGCACGATGTGCTTGATGACGTCAGCGAAGCTTCCGGCGTGAAAGGCGTGGCGGTAATTCATGCAAGAGCACTACGCCACGTGACGGCTTGAGCAAAGAGGCACGACGCCGGGGCTACCCACCCCTGATCGGCGGCATCGTCACCTGGTCGCGGCGGCAGGCGCGGCGGTCGATCTCCTCGCAGGCGCGGAATTGCAGGTCCTTGCTGAGGCAGATGCGGACTTCGGACAGCCGCGTCCGGTTGCACGTGATCGAGACGGCGGCGTTGCCGAGGCCCGGATTGGCCTTGATGAAGGCCTCCTCCACCTCAGCCGGCGCCACGGTCTTGGCCTGCGATAGATCGAGATATTCGGCCGGAATCTTGATCGCGGCGCGCGCCTTTCGGATCGTTTCGAAATAGCTGCGGTCGGCGAGCCCCGAGCAGGTGCCGTGCTTGTCCCACTCGTTGAAAATCAGCCCCGGCGCCGGCATCAGATCGAGCATCGAGGAGACGATGCTGCGATTCAGCCGCGGCGACGGCCGCTGGCAATATTCCGGAAAACCGTTCTCATATTGCGGCCACAGACCATGCACCACGAAAGAGTAGGGCCGTCCGCTGCACTGGATCTGCGAGCGGCCGCCGCGCTCTGCCGCCTCCTCGCAGAAGGAGGGCGACCACGACAGCGACAGCACATAAAAATCGAATTCGCCGGGCGCGTTCTGCCGCTTGTCCTCGGCCTTCGCGCCGCCGGCCAGCGCAGCCAGCCCGGCCGCAAGCGTCAGCGAGATCATCAGGCGGGAGAACGAATGCAATCTGGAATGAAACATGGCGACCCCCTCAACTAGACTGTGCAGCAAGCCTAGCAGGCGATAGGAACATTTCAAGAACAAAATTCAGGCGGCCATTTCAGCCAACCGAATCAGAGCTTCTTGGACTGAGGCTGGGCTGCTTAAGGCTTAGGCTGCTTAAGGCTTGGCGGCGCGGCAGGACGGGTTGTAGGCCCAGTTGCGGTCGAGCCCGACCACGCACCATTCGACGCCCTGGCCGAAGCTGGCGAAGCCGCCATCCTCGATGATCGAGAAGTGCACCTTGCGCATCTTGCCGTCCGTGAGCATGGCCTCGCCGCTGCAAAAGCGGCGCGGAATGTTATCGGGTGCCCAGGGCCGGAACGCGGTCTCGCGAACCGCGGCGAAGCCGGTGATCTTCAACGAGGAATTCCAGAACGAGCTTTCCTTCTCCAAGAACTGGGAAGCGATCGTCGGCAGCGCCCTGTCGCATTCGGAGACGTTGCCGTCATAGCGCGGCCCGCTCAGCCAGAAATTCAGCTCCAGCGGATTGGCGGCCCTGGCCTCACCGAGCGACAGCGCCCCGAACAGGAGGCCGAGCACGGCGGCAAAGCGGAGCGATTTCAGGGAGGTCGAGGCGCGCATGGGCAATCCAGACAACATGATCTGCGAGGGACGGACGGTGCCGTGAAGGCCGCGCGGGGTCAAGTGCAGCGCGGCAACACTTGCCGACGAGTTGACCACAAGGTCGCAGCAACCGGCCTTCCGTTCTTTCCACCGCCGCCCCGGCACCGTAAACTGCCACCAACCAATCGGAGTGACGGGAATGCGAATCATTGCGGCCGCGGGCCTACTTGCCTTGGGTATGATGGCGAGCCAGTCGGCGCGCGCCGATATCCTTCCGGTGCCTCCGTTTAAGGGCAACGACACCGGCGGCATCATCGCCTATTCGATGGCAACCCAGGTCGATGCGCGGCAGGTCGCGGTCGATCACTGCGCGCGCTACGGAAAGGTCGCGAAATTCCTGGGGGTGCAGGCCTATGAGGGCGGCTACATCTCGTTCTCATGCCGCTGGGTGCCCTATGGCGCTGCCGACAAGCCGATCCGCACGCTCTACTGAGGCGTTTTCGTAACGCCCGCAATCTCTTAGCCGGGAGCTTCTCACATGACGCGCAAACTCGCTTTGCTCGGCTCGGCCCTTTGCCTCGTCTTGTCGGCCGGCGTAGCCAGCGCCGACGATCTGCCGATGCGCAAAGCCGGTCTCTGGGAATTGAAGATGCTCAGGACCGGTACGCCCGTGCCCGAAATGACCATGCAGCACTGCACCGACGAGACCGTCGACAAGGAGATGAACAACAACGTCTCCCCGATGGCCAAGCAGATCTGCGCCAAGCAGGACATCAAGAAGACCGCGACCGGCTATGTCAGCGATTCCGAGTGCAGTGTCGCGGGCATCAGCACGACCTCGCATGCCGAGATCACGGGCGATTTCAATTCGGCCTACACGGTGAAGACCTCGTCGCACGCACAAGGTGGCGCCGCCGGCGCCGCGGGGCGCGATTCCACGATGACGCTCGAAGCCAAGTGGCTCGGAGCCTGCAAGCCCGAGCAGAAGCCCGGCGACATCGTGATGCCCGGCGGCTTCAAGATGAACGTGCGCGACATCGACAAGCTGAAGGCGCTGCTGCCGAAATAGGGCTATTGCGGTTACATCCGTTACACCGGTATCCGCACGCTCGCCCTTAATCCGCCCATCGGGCTATCGCCGAGCGTGATGTCACCGCCATGCGAGCGGGCGATGTCGCGTGCGATCGCGAGGCCTAGGCCGGTGCCGCCTTCGTCCTGGTTGCGGGCGTTGTCCAGCCGCAGGAACGGCTTGAACACCTCTTCGCGCAGATGGGCGGGAATGCCCGGCCCGTCGTCGTCGACCGTCACGGTCAAATAACGGTGATCGCGCTGACCGGTGATGGCGATGCTTTTGCCGTAGCGGGCGGCGTTGGTGACGAGGTTGGCGAGGCAGCGCTTGAACGAGGCCGGCTTCACCGTGACCACGGGCAGCCCGTTGAACGCGACGGTCGCGGTGTGGCCGTGGCGTTCGGCGTCGCTGCGCAACTCCTCGAGCGCCTGCGCCATGTCGGTCGGCTGCGACTGCTCGCCGGAATCGCCACGGGCAAACGCGAGGTAATCTTCCAGCATCATCGACATCTCGTCGACGTCCTTACGCATGCCCTCCATTTCGGGGCTGTCGCCGATCAGCGCCAGTTCGAGCTTGAACCGCGTCAGGATCGTGCGCAGATCGTGACTGACGCCGGCGAGCATCGCGGTGCGCTGCTCCATCGTGCGCTCGATGCGCGATTTCATTTCGAGGAAGGCGACCGACGCGCGCCGCACCTCGCGCGCGCCGCGCGGCCTGAAGTTCGGCGCCTCGCGGCCCTTGCCGAAGCTTTCGGCGGCGTCCGCAAGACGCAGGATCGGCTTGATCTGGTTGCGCAGGAACAGCACCGCGACGATCAGCAGGATCGAGGACGTTCCCACCATCCAGAACAGGAAAATCTCCGAGTTCGAGGCATAAGCGGCGCTGCGCTGCGCGAACACGCGCATCACGGCATCGTCGAGCTGGATCCGGATCTCGACGAGGTTGGAGCGGCCGACGGTGTCGATCCAGAACGAGCGCCCGATCTGGCGGCCGAGCTGCACCGACAGCGTCTGGTCGAGCAGCGAGAAGAACGGCTTTGGTCCGGGCGGCGGCATGTCGCCGGCCGGGAGGAAATCGACGACGAGGCCGAGGCGCTGCTGCGCGATGCGGCGGATCTGGTCGCGGTCCTTGTCTTGCGGATAGCCCTTGTAGACGTCGATCAGCGCGGCGATGTCCTGCACCACCGCCGCCGATAGGCGCCGCGTCACCGTGTTCCAGTGCCGCTCCATGAACACGAAGGCGACGACCGACTGCAGGATCACCATCGGCACGATCATGATCAGCAGCGCGCGGGCATAGAGGCCGGTCGGCATCCAGCCCTTGAATGCGTTGCCCATCCAGCCATTGACGGCGGAGACGCGGCCGGCGGCGCTCTTCAAAAGCGTCAGGCCGGTATCGATCGTGCTCATAGGGGGCGCTTCACTTCACAAAACTCAAGGCGAGGCGACCAGCCGGTAGCCGATACCGCGCACCGCCTGGAGGAACAGCGGATTGGCGGGATCGGTCTCGATCTTGCGCCGCAGGCGGTTGATCTGCACGTCGACGGCACGCTCGTTGACGCTGCCATTGCCGGTCAGCGCGCTGCGCGGCACGGTCTCGCCGGGCGTCTCCGACAGGATCCGCAGCATCTCGCGCTCCCGGTCGGTGAGGTGGATGACGTCTTCGCCCTGGCGCAACTCGCCGCGGTCGAGATGGTAGACGTAGGGACCGAACGCGATCTTCTCGACCGCTGCGGCCTGCGGCGGCGGCGCGGCGCGCTTGAGGATGTTGTTGATGCGCAACGCGAGCTCGCGCGGCTCGAACGGCTTTGCGACGTAGTCGTCGGCGCCGATCTGCAGGCCCTCGATGCGGGCTTCGGCTTCATGCCGCGCCGTCAGCATCACGATCGGCACCGAGGAGGAGGTCCGGATGAAACGGGCGAGATCGAAGCCGGTCTCGCCGGGCATCATGACGTCCAGGATCAAGAGGTCGAAGTGCAGGCCCATGAGCTTCGCGCGCGCGTCGCTGGCGCTGCCGGCGGTCGAAACGCGATAGCCTTCGCCGGCGAGAAAGCGCGAGAGCAGATCGCGGATGCGGCGGTCGTCGTCGACCAGCAGGAGATGCGGGGCATCGTCGGCCGGGCGTGCCGGCGGGCGGGCGAGCGTGGCAGCGAGCGGCACGGTCACTCCTTGGCGTCGTGGTTGACGGAAGCGAAGATTGTCTCGAGCACCTTGTCCGGATCCTCGCGATCGATCATCGCGCGCAGGAAGCGCTTGACGGTCTCGGCATCCTGCGGCGCCATCTCGGCGAGCGCCCTGGTGATCCGCGTGGTCTGGAGGCCGGCGAGCTTCTGCACCAGCGCCTCGCCCTTCGGTGTCGCAAAGAGCAGGCGTTGGCGG
Source organism: Bradyrhizobium sp. 132 (assembly GCF_023074185.1). GTDB lineage: Bacteria > Pseudomonadota > Alphaproteobacteria > Rhizobiales > Xanthobacteraceae > Bradyrhizobium. The sequence continues at coordinate 29,445 of NZ_JADPKY010000173.1, forward strand.
CGATCATTGTCGCCGGTCTTCTGCACGATATAGCCCTCGTCCAGGAGCTGCTTGAGCACCCGGCCGAGCGATTGCTTGGTGATGCGCAGGACGTCGAGGAGATCGGCGACCTTGAGACCGGGATAGCGATAGACGAAGTGCATGACGCGGTGGTGAGCCCGGCCGAAGCCGAACGCCTCCAGCTCCTGGTCGGGATCGCCGACGAAATCGCGATAGGCGAAGAACAGCAGCTCAATGATATCCCAGCGCAAATTGCCTCCGTCGCCTGCCGCCGGCCGTGGCTCGGCAGCGTCTTGAGGGGGAGTCGCGAAATTTATGTCAGGCATATTGACGTATCTTGGGTCCAATGTTACAAAACGGTCGGCTCGCACGAAATTTTAAATCGTTTCACTGCGGGCGGCATTTCCAGGAGCGGTTGGTGAGCGCCGAGCAGGCGGCGACAGCCGGATCAGATCTACCGTGCGATTGTCGAGCGGTGTTCGACAAAACATACTGGACTTCTGCCTTCCGCAAAAGCATGTCCTCGGCGACATGCTGGCCACGGAAACCGGCCGTAACAAGGCTGGCGTTGGTCCGGCCAGTAACCTAGTCAAGCCAGCCGAGCCCGGAAAAGGGCAGGCGGGCGCCAGAACAGCGCCGCCACCGGCAGCGGGAGGCCTAAGGACATGAGCATGAAATTCGACATCCAGCCCGCATCCAATCCGATCCCCGAGAAGGACCGCGTCGCCAAGCTGGTGGACCCAGGTTTCGGGAGGGTCTTCACCGACCACATGGCGGTGGTTCGTTACAACCAGGCCAAGGGCGGCTGGTACGAGGCGCGCGTCGAGGCCCGCGCCAATTTCCAGATCGATCCGGCCGGCGCCGTCCTGCACTACGCTCAGGAAATTTTTGAAGGCCTCAAAGCCTACAAGCGCGACGACGGCGGCGTGAACCTGTTCCGTCCCGACGCCAATGCGCGGCGCTTCAAGGACTCGGCCGATCGCATGGCAATGGCGCAGCTCCCCGAAGACATCTTCATCGAGGCTGTCGAGCAGGTCGTGCGCATCGACCGCGCCTGGATGCCGGGCGGCGAGGGCAGCCTTTACCTGCGTCCCTTCATGATCGCAAGCGAGACCTTCCTTGGGGTCAAGCCCTCCTCCGAATACATTTTCGCGGTGATCGCCTCGCCGGTCGGCTCCTACTTCAAAGGTGGCCCCGCGCCGGTGTCGATTTGGGTTTCAGAGAACTACACGCGCGCCGCGGTCGGTGGTACCGGCGCCGTCAAATGCGGCGGCAATTACGCTGCAAGCCTGCGGGCGCAGGCCGAAGCCATCCAGCACGGCTGCGATCAGGTCGTCTTCCTGGACGCGGTCGAGCGCCGCTACGTCGAGGAGCTCGGCGGCATGAACGTGTTCTTCGTGTTCGAGGACGGCTCGCTCTCGACACCGCCGCTCGGCACCATCCTGCCCGGCATCACCCGCGACTCCATCATCGCGCTGGCCAAAGACGCCGGCAAGACCGTGCGCGAGGAGCCGTACTCGCTCGACCAGTGGCGCAAGGATGCGGCAAGCGGCAAGCTCAAGGAAGCGTTTGCCTGCGGCACGGCGGCCGTGATCTCGCCGATCGGCAAGGTGCGTTCGGTGAGCGGCGATTTCGAGATCGGCGGCGGCGCCGCCGGCCCCATCGCCATGGGCCTGCGCAAGCAGCTCATCGACATCCAGTACGGCCGCACCAACGATCCGCACAACTGGATCCGTAAGGTGTTTTGAGGTCTCGTGTCCCGGACGCGCTGCAGCGTGAAACGCTGCTGCGCAGAGCCGGGACCCATCCCGCCGCGGATGGACCCCGGATCAGCAGCGCACCACGCCGCCAAGAGGCGGCGCGTTGCGTAGCATCCGGGGAACGCCAGCCGACATGCCATGAACTCGCTTGCACGACCGCGCGACAAAGTCCGAGACATCATGGCATCTGGACATCGCGATCATGGCTTCCACGCTTTCCCAACCCCTGAAATGGGCCGTTCTCGCCGCAATCACTGGCGTCACCGTCTTCGGCGTCCTGACGATCGGCCCCAAGCCGCATGTCGCCGCGGAAGACCGTTCACCCATCGTCGACGTGCGCACCACCGATCCGGAGATGAACACCGCGATCGCGCGCGCCCGCGGCACGCTGCCGACTTTCTGGGCCTCCTACGAGGCGCCAAAACCGTCGGAAACCGGGCATGCCCTGAAGGTGCACTTTTCGACCCGCAAAGGCGGTGAGCACATCTGGATGGCCGAGGTGACGAAGCTACCGAACGGGACTTATTCCGGTCTCTTCGCCAACGAGCCACGCGATCTGCCCGGCAAGCGGGCAGGCGACAAGGTCGAATTCACTGAAGCCGACATCTCGGACTGGATGTTCATGCGCAACGGCAAGATCGTCGGCGGCGAAACCATCAAGCCAACGCTGAAGTCGCTGCCGAAGGCGGACGCCGATGCCCTCAGGGCGCGGATGGAGAAGCCGTAGGGCAAGCCGGCAGTTGCCGCACCCCGCGTCGGCTGGTAAATGCCGCGCATGGCCGAAAAACCCAAAAAAACCCAGAAACTGAAGGCGCGGCTGCCGCGCGGGCTCGAGGATCGCGACCCTGCCGCGATCCGGGCGACGCGCGAGATGGTCGAAAAAATCCGCGCCGTCTACGAGCTCTACGGGTTCGAGCCCGTGGAAACGCCGGCGATGGAATACACCGACGCGCTCGGCAAATTCCTGCCCGACCAGGATCGTCCGAACGAAGGCGTGTTCTCGTTCCAGGACGACGACGAGCAGTGGATCAGCCTGCGCTATGATCTGACCGCGCCGCTTGCGCGCTATGTCGGCGAGCGATACGGCACCGACGGTCTGGTCCTGCCGTATCGCAGCTATCGCGTCGGCTACGTCTTCCGCAACGAGAAGCCCGGCCCCGGCCGCTTCCGCCAGTTCATGCAGTTCGATGCGGACACGGTGGGCTCGGCGACGCCGGCGGCGGATGCCGAGATCTGCATGATGGCGGCGGACACGATGGAGGCGCTTGGTGTTCAGCGCGGCCAGTACGTCGTGAAGGTCAACAACCGAAAAGTGCTCGACGGCGTTCTGGAAGCAATCGGGCTCGGCGGCGAAGAGAACGCGGCACGCAGGCTGACCGTGCTGCGCGCAATCGACAAGCTCGACAAATTTCCCGCCGAGGAAGTGCGCAAATTGCTCGGTCCCGGCAGATGGGATGGCGGCGAAGAAGGCAAGGGCGACTTCACGAAGGGCGGCAATCTGAGCGCGTCTGAGGCCGACGTTGTTCTCGCCATCACCAAACCGCGCGATGATTGGAAAGAGGCCATCGCCGCGGCAGAAACTTACCTCGCCAAGAGCGAAGTTGGCCAGGCGGGCGTGAGCGAGCTGGAAGAGATTGCCAAATTGGTTACGGCATCGGGCTACGGCGCTGATCGCATCCGTATCGACCCCTCCGTCGTGCGCGGCCTCGAATATTACACCGGCCCCGTCTACGAGGTCGAACTGCTTCTGGACACCAAGGACGAGAAGGGCCGTCCGGTGCGGTTCGGCTCGGTCGGCGGCGGCGGGCGCTATGACGGCCTGGTCTCGCGCTTCCGCGGTGAGCCGGTGCCGGCGACCGGATTCTCGATCGGTGTGTCGCGGCTTCAGGCCGCGCTGACGCTGCTCGGCAAGCTCGACACAAAACCCGAGTTTGGCCCCGTCGTCGTCACCGTGTTCGATCGCGACCGTGTCGCAGACTATCAGAAGATGGTCGCGAGCCTGCGCACCGCCGGCATCCGCGCCGAGCTCTATCTCGGCAATCCCAAGAACATGGGCAATCAGCTCAAATATGCCGACCGCCGCAACAGCCCTTGCGTGATCATCCAGGGCTCGGATGAGAAGGCGCGCGGCGAGCTGCAGATCAAGGATCTGATCGAGGGCGCGAAGGCGGCGGCTGCGATCGCTTCCAACCAGGAATGGCGGGAGAGCCGCCCGGCGCAGTTCTCGTGCAGCGAGGCCGATCTCGTCGCAAAAGTGCGCGAGGTGCTGGCGCGCCATGACGTGAGCTGGGGCTAGCCATTCGCTGACGCCGCCATGCCCGGGCTTGTCCCGGGCATCCGCCTCCTGTTTGATGGCGCCCGTCAACGGCCGGTGTTCGGCCCCAAGGGAGAGAAAAATGCCTGAGATCACTGTCAGCATGGCCGAAGGCCGCAGCGACGAACAAAAGGCCGGCATGATGCGCGACATCACCCAGGCACTGGTGAAGAATCTCGGCGTCGATGCCGATGCCGTCGTCATCCAGATCAACGAAGCCCCGCTCCGCCACAAGATGAAGGGCGGCAAGACCTTCGTGGAGCGCGCGGCGGCGGCGAAGAAATAGCCACTGCTCTAGCGCCAATCACAACTGTCGTCCCGGCCTAGTGCGCAATTGCGCACGGGGGGCCGGGACGACGCCGAGCAAGCAACATGGACGCACGCGACTTCATCACAATCGGCATGAACGCCGAGCGCATGCTGGTGGTGCCAGTAGAGCGTACGGTCGGGCATTTCGTGCCCGGCATGCCCATGGTCTACGCGACGCCGATGATGATCCTGGAAATGGAGATGACGTCGGGCGATGCGATCCGCCCGGCGCTTCAGCCGGGCTGGGTCACCGTCGGCACCGAGGTCGACATCCGGCATCTCGCAGCAGCTCTGGTCGGCGCGACGGTGCGGACTACCGCGAAGGTCGTCGCGGTCGAGCGCCGCGTCATCCGCTTCGAGGTCGAGGCTTTCGAGGGCACGCGAAAGCTTGGCGAGGGCCGCCACGCGCGCGGGCTCGTCAATGTCGAGATGTTCAACAAGCGGTTGGGAACGACGTAGGAGCCGCTTGCTCTGTCCTCATCCTGAGGAGACCGCGCAGCGGTCGTCTCGAAGGATGGCTCGCGGGCGAGAGCCGGGCCTGCATGGTTCGAGACGGCGCTTCGCGCCTCCTCACCATGAGGGGATAGCTTCCTTACTTCGCCAGGTCCTTTGACCGCTTCGTCGCCGCCGCGATCGCGCGGATCATCAGATCGCGCAGGCCGGGCTCGCCCATCAGCACGCCGAGGGCTGCGGCGGTGGTGCCGCCGGGCGAGGTGACGTTCTGGCGCAGCGTGCTGGAGGGAAGCTCCGACTGGTGGAGAAGTTCACCGGAGCCGGCGACGGTTTCGCGCGCGAGCTTTGTCGCCAGCGCCTCGGGCAATCCCGCCTCGACACCGGCGCGCGCGAGCTCTTCGGCGAGCAGAAACACATAGGCCGGGCCCGAGCCGGAGACGGCGGTGACCGCGTCCATCAGGCTCTCATCGTCGACCCATTCGACCGAGCCGGTGGCGCGCAGCAGCGCATCGGCCACCGCGCGCTGGCCGGTGCTGACGTTGTTCGCCGCGACCGCGACGGTGATGCCGCGGCCGATCGCGGCCGGCGTGTTCGGCATCGCGCGCACCACGGCGCCACCGCAGACCTCTTCAAGCGAGGCGATCGTGGTTCCCGCCATGATCGAGACCACCGAGGTTTTTTCAGAGACAAATGATTTCAGCTTCGCGCCGGCCTCGCGGAACATCTGCGGCTTCACCGCGACGACCATTGTCTCGACCGTGCCTACCGTCGTCACATCGGGATTGAGCGCAACGCCCTTGGCGGCAAGCGCGGTGATCTCGGGCGAGATGTGCGGATCAACCACAGCGACGCGGCGCGGATCGAGCCCGCCCGCCAGCCATCCGGTCAGCATCGCGCCGCCCATCTTGCCGGCGCCGGCGAGCAGGATGGTGCCGGTGATGTTTTTGAGAGTGCTGTTCGCCATCGCTGTTGCCACAAACTCAGTGTCGTCCCGGCCTAGTGCGCAATTGCGCACGAGGGGCCGGGACCCATTACCACGAATGGTTTTAGTGGATGGAGGTGTTGGCAACAAGCATCGCGCGGTACTGAGAAATCACGCGGTATGGGTCCCGGATCTGCGCTTCGCTTGTCCGGGACGACGTTGGGGAGGAAGGCGAGACTTACGCCTCGCCCACCGTGTCGAACATTGCCGCGTCCATGGCTTCCGTCGTGGTCTTGCCCGCCCACACCACGAACTGGAACGCCGGAAAATAGCGCTCGCAGGCGTGGATGGCGCCGGCGAGCATGGCTTCGCATTGCGCGGTGGAGGCGGTGAGCCCGCCCGGCAGCACCAGGGCCTGGCGGTGCATGATCATGCCGGTGTTGCTCCACAGGTCGAAGTGCCCGACCCACAACTGCTCGTTGACCGCGGCGACGAGCCGCTGCACCTCCGGTCGCCGCGCAACCGGAATCTTCATGTCGAACGCGCAGGCCAGATGCAGCGCCTCGATCTCGCCCATCCAGGTGAAGGAGATCTGGTAGTCGGTCCATTGTCCCTTGGAGACAATCGTGAGTTCGTCTTCGCCGGAGCGTTCAAACGGCCAGTTGTTGCTGGCAGCGATATCCTCGACCACCGCGAGCGGATGGCTTTTCGAATCGATAGTGCCTTCGAGCAGGGACATGCCGTCTCGACCTCTTGCCTTTTTGTTGTCTCTGATACGCACGCGCTTGGTCCGGCGCGCGCTTCCTTAACGTCGTTAAGGCGTTCCCCTCGGAGTCGCTGTAGCGATCCCGGGATCAGCGCGGGCTTGTCGCGGATCAACTGATGTGATTTGCGGAATCTGCGCAACCGGCTGCCAAGTCCGTCCACAAGCCATGACTCGTTCGTCCACAGCTCATCTCGGCCACAATTATTAACGTGGGATGTCCCAACCGGGATGGAGGAGAACAAACCGGAATCGGATTCGCGTGGAATGCCCGATCGTTAATTCCGCCCTGCGAGGGCCGGGTCGCCAAAGCGGCATGGGACCATGCGATTTCCCCATGCGGAACGTACTTGCTGTGGCAGCTCGCCGGCGTCATATTTCCCTCAGGCCGTTCATTCCGGACGGCCGATGTTCTCAGGGCGGGGTGAAAGTCCCCACCGGCGGTAAGGGCCGAAAGGCCTAAGCCCGCGAGCGCCTTCCTCAAGGTCTCTTGCCGCAGGGAAGGGTCAGCAGATTCGGTGCAACTCCGAAGCCGACGGTTAAAGTCCGGATGAAAGAGAACGGTCGGTGGCAGACGCATCGCAGGATGCGGCTGTTTGTCGTTCCGTGTGCCCTGATTCTGGTCCTTAACTGAGGAAAGCCATGAATCAGATGTTGCAAGACCCCCAAACCGAAACGCCCCAACCAACCCAAACGCCGCCGCCGGTTCCACAGGATCCCGCGACGGAGCACCCGCGCTTCGCAAAGCCGCAGCGGGTGGCCTTCGTGCAGGCCTGCTGGCACCGCGACGTGGTCGAGGAGGCCCGCATCGCCTTCGTGAGGGAGGCAGAAGTGCGTCACCTCAATCATGTCGACGTGTTCGAGGTGCCGGGCTCGTTCGAGATCCCGCTGCATGCGCAGATCCTCGCCAAGACACGGCGCTACACCGCGATCGTCGCGGCCGGCCTCGTCGTCGACGGCGGCATCTACCGCCATGAGTTCGTCGCCGACACCGTGATCAAGGCGCTGATGGATGTGCAACTGCGTACCGAGGTGCCCGTGTTCTCCGCGGTGCTGACGCCGCAGCAATTCCACGAGACCGAGGTGCACTACGATTTCTTCCGCAGGCATTTTGCGATCAAGGGCGTCGAGGTCGCGGCCGCCTGTGCGGAGACATTGCTCGGTCTGGAGCGTCTGCGTGGCCAGGTCGCGGCGGGAATTGTGTAGCGCAGCGCAATGACCAGCACCCCTCATCCCGAGGAGCGCGAAGCGCGTCGCGAAGGATGAGGGGCGATTGCCGCCGTGTTCGTCATCACCCCAGCGACACCCCCGCCTTGGCGCGGCTTATTCCGAGCATCAGGATGCGTTGCAGGAGAGCCGGATATTTCAGCCCGGCATGTTGAGCCGCCGTGGCGAACTCCTGGCTCTTGGCGATCTCGGGATTGGGATTGGCTTCGATGAAATATGGCGTGCCGTCGGCGGCGAGACGAAAATCGATGCGCGCGTAGCCGTCGAGGCCAAGCGCCCGGTAGATGCGTTTCGCGGCCCGCTGGATGCGGGCGGTCACTTCCGGCGCCAGATCCTTCGCAGGCCCGTCGACGATGCCGACCTTCTCCTGATAGTCGGTGTCGTGCTTGGCCTTCTCCGTGGCGATATGCCGTGACGAGCGGCCGCCCATGCTGCCGAATTTCAATTCCCAGACCGGCAGAACGCGTAAGCGATTGTTGCCGAGCACGCCGACGTAAAGCTCTCGCCCTTCGATGAACTGCTCGGCGATGGCGGCGGATTCGACCCGCTCGTGGATGAAGGCAACCCGCTCTGCGAGCTTCTCGTCGGTATCGACGATCGAGGCCTGCGAGATGCCGAACGAACCATCCATGTTCAGGCTCTTGACGATCAGCGGCAGCGCAAGACGGGTCGGGCGTTTCACCTTGCGGCGCATCGGGAAGACGGCAAAGGCCGGCGCGGCGATCCGGCGGTGATGCACCAGCGTCTTGGACAAATCCTTGCCGCGCGCCAGGATCAGGCCGCGCGGATTGCATCCGGTATAAGGGACCTTCATCAGCTCGAGATAGCTCGCGATGTGCTGGTCGAAGGCGACGTTGTTGTGGAATTCCTCCAGCAGCGTGAAAACCACGTGCGGCTTGAACTCCTCGATCGCTACGCGCACCGGCTTGATTTCCTCCTGCGCGCCGAGTGGCCGCACCTCGTGGCCGGCCGCGCGCAAGGTGCTCACCACGTCGTATTCCGTTTTCCACGCATTGATCTCCTGTGCGGAGTATCCGTCGGAGGAGTCCGGGGGCAGGAAGTCCGGATGCATCAGCACGAGAATACGGCGACGTCTCATAGCGCGATCCATTTTCGCCGAGACGGTCCAAACATCGCGTGCATGGTCTTGGCGGTCACGAGGACGGTGAAGTCGAGAACGAGCTTCTGTTCAGGGCCGACGGCGCGCAGATCGAGCTCGCGGCAACGGGAGATCATCTCGTCAAGCACGGCATCGAGCGTCAACTGATTCTCGCCGGTCCATCGCGCGACCAGTTGCCTGATCTGGGCGCGGTGCCGCCTGATCAGCACCGAAGCCGGCTTTGCCCGGTGGTGCCGCGGATCGGCGGAGAAGAGCCTGGAGAGGTCGCGATCGTAGGTCTTCGCTGGTGTGAAGGCGTAGAACGCCTGCTTCTTCTTGTAGTGCTCCTCCAGTGTCTGGCCGAGACCACGCAGTGGGTCGACACGCTCGCGCGTCGTGATCAGTGGTCGCTTTTCCGCAATCTCGTTCATCAGCTCGTCGACATATTCGAGCTTCTTCAGCGCCGGCCAACCGGCATATCGCGTCCGCCAGTTCGAGCGCGGCCGCAGCCACACCGCAAAGGTCTCGGCGAAATCCTCGTCCGGATGGCTCTGCGCATACCACAGCCGCAGATGCTGGACGTAACGCCTGCTCGCCGGATTGGGCCGGTAATAGCGCGGATAGTGTTTCGACGACGGGCCGAACAATTGCTGCCAGCGCCGGCGGCGTTGCAGCTGATAGCCGTGCTGTATGGCGTGGCCCGCTTCGTGACGGAGGATGGCCATGCATTCGCGCCAGGTTCCGCCCTCGACGTCGAACATCATCTTCTTCTCGAGCTTCATCAGGCGGGGATGGGCCAGATAGAAGGGGATGGCGATGCCGGGGACGCCTCCCGGGCTGAACCATTCGCTCGAGATCCAGGTATGCGGCCGCAGCCGGATGCCGCGCTCCTCGAGCTCCTCGTGGAGCGTGCCGACACAATCATCGAGCCAGGTGCCTTCGACCGTAACCCTCAGGCTGGAGAGCCGTTGCTTGAGCAACTCGTCATCCGACAGCTTTTCCCAAGCGAATTTCCGGCGTGGCATCAGGCATCCAGAGGGCAGAGATGACTCGGTATCCGGATGATGTCATGGGGCGGGGCCGGCAACAACCTGTGGAGCGGCGCATGAGGCCCTAGGGTGGGCAAAGCGAAGCGTGCCCACCGTGCTCATGGCCACAAAAAAAGGTGGGCACGGCGCCTCGAGCCTTTGCTCACCCTGCGACATCGCGAAGCTAATCAGTCGAACAGGCTCGACACCGATTCTTCCGCCGCCGTGCGCGCGATCGCGTCGGAGATCAGGCTGGCGATCGGCAGCGTGCGGATGTTCGGCGCCTTGCTCACCGCATCCGTCGGCAGGATCGAGTCGGTGATCACGAGCTCCTTCAGCTTGGAGTTTGTAATACGGGCGGCTGCACCGCCGGAGAGCACACCGTGGGTGATGTAGGCGTAGACGTCCTTGGCGCCCTTGGCGATCAGCGCGTCGGCTGCGTTCACCAGCGTGCCGCCGGAGTCCACGATGTCGTCGATCAGGATGCAGGTGTAGCCGGCGACATCGCCGATCACGTTCATGACCTCGGATTCGCCGGCACGTTCGCGGCGCTTGTCGACGATCGCGAGCGGGGTGTTGATGCGTTTGGCGAGGCCGCGGGCGCGTGCCACGCCGCCGACGTCGGGCGAGATCACCATCGTCTTGGAGAGGTCGAACTTGTCCTTGATGTCCCGCACCATCAGCGGCGCCGCGTAGAGATTGTCGGTCGGGATGTCGAAGAAGCCCTGGATCTGGCCGGCATGCAGGTCGAGCGTCATGACGCGGTCGACGCCGGCCTGCGTGATCAGATTGGCGACGAGTTTTGCCGAGATCGGCGTGCGCGAACCTGATTTGCGATCCTGCCGGGCGTAGCCGAAATAGGGCAGCACCGCGGTGATGCGGCGCGCCGAGGAGCGCCGCAGCGCGTCGGTGATGATCAGCAATTCCATCAGATGGTCGTTGGCCGGGAACGAGGTCGACTGGATGATGAAGGCATCCGAGCCGCGGACGTTCTCCTGGATCTCAACGAAGATCTCCATGTCGGCGAAGCGCCGTACCACCGCCTTGGTCAGCGGCAGGTCGAGACCTTGCGCGATGGCCTGGGCGAGAGCCGGATTGGAGTTGCCGGCGACGAGCTTAATGGAGCCGTTCTTGGCCGACATGGACGCTTCCTCCCGCGCTTTGTTGGACAGGATGTTCAACATCAGAGAATACCCACTGGAAGCACGGTTACGACGGGCGAGGAAATATCAGGCGGAGGGCTGCAATGGCAACCCGGGATGCTACGTTTTCCCTGCGAAATCCTGAGTCCGGTCAACGGTTTGGCCCGAAGTTGGGGCCGTGGTTTAGCGGGGTTATCGCTCGGCATAGCCGAGCGCCGAGGCCGGCATCTCGGCCGCCGGAGCCTCCGGGATCACACTCGCCACGGCCGGCCCGCGCAAGCCGGGAGCCGAGCCCGGCGCATCCGGTGTGCCATTGATCATGTTGGAAAGTCCGCTGAATCCGGCCTGGGCGATCTTCCGCAACACGAGGTCGTCAGCGGCGCCCCACGGATCGCGGCCGCCCTTGGCGGACGTGGGTTCCTCGCCGGAAAGGCGCAGCGCCCGCTGCTGGTTGGCGTCGTAGACGTCCCAGACCCAGGCGATCACGGTTTTGCCGCGCACAATCTGGGCGGAGAGGTAGCTGCGCACGCGGTAGGCGGCCGTCCCCTCGCGGGAGACCACGGACAGGCTGCGCAGCTTGGATTCGCTGTCGAGCACGCCGACCATTCGGTCGAACACTTGCGGCGGCGGCCCGTCGATCGATTCGAACGCGACCGTCGCCCCGGAGCCGGCGCTCGGCGCCATCGCATAGGAGTTCGCAGCACCACCGCCGCCGGCGCAGCCGCCAAGCGCGCAAGCAATCGCAATCGATGCGGCGGCGATCGCGGCGCGCATGATTGTCCCGGTTTGGAGCAGGCGGGTTGACGCTTCCCTCATCGCGCCTTGCGATATCGTTAAAATCGCTTAACGTCTAGGGCAGGCAGGACACAGGGCTTAACCGATCAGGCCAGCGTGCATGGGGAGCGGTCGATGAGAGACCCGGCTTTTGGCTTGATCATCGCGTGCCTTGCCGCAGGCCCGGTGGCCGCAGAGGAGAGCGCTGCGGAGGTCATTCAGTCCTTCGGATTGGTCGGGACGTGGTCGGTCGATTGCAAGCGCGATCCAAATCAGGCTTGCACGAGCAACGGCTGCGGCGCGCGGATGACATACATTGTGCCGCCCTCGGGATCGCCGACCATCAGGAACGTGATAGGGACGTTTTCGCCCGGCCAGGTGCGGACATTCATCAGCACGATCTACGCGGCGACCCGCATCGCGGACGACAAGATCAAGTTCGTGTCCGTTCAGGATCCTCCGGCGAGCGTCGCGGCGGTGTGGTGGCGTCAGCCTGGCGAGCCTTGGGAGATTGTTCTGTTGAAGGTTGGCGACAAGTATCGAACATTTTCCGCGCATCGCGAGGACAAGAAGAAGTTCGACGTCGAAGAAGGCTTTTACGTCCGGCCGCCGCCGCCGCCCCCGCCCGCCAAGACATATGACGAACTGCCGACGAAATGGGATCGCACCCAGCAGCAAGCGCCGTTGTTTGAAAAGTGCAGCGACTGACGCCTACCCTTCGAGCGCGATCGCGTGAACGTGGCGGCCGTAATCCGGCTCCTTGCGATGCACCGAGCGGCGATAGCTGAAGAAGCGCTCGTCGGCGTAGGTATCGAGGCCGAGATCGTCGATCATCAGGATGCCCGCGGCTTCCAGACGTTTCCGGATAAAGCCGGCCAGGTCGAACATCGCGTGGCCTTCGCGCACCGACGGGATGAAGAACATGGCGTTGTCCGCATCCGCCTCGATGAAGCGGGCCACGAACTCGTTACCGACCTCGTAGCTGTCCTGGCGGATTAACGGGCCGATCGCGGCGATGATGCCGCTGCGCGAGGCGCCGAGCTTTTCCATCGCCGAGATCGTCGCCTCCAGCACGCCGGTGAGGGCGCCCTTCCAGCCGGCATGTGCGCCGCCGATCACGCGCGCGTTGGGATCGACGAACAGCACCGGTCCGCAATCGGCGGTGGAGACGCCGAGCGCGATGCCCGGCACCTTCGTCACCAGCGCATCGCCCTTCGGCCGCGGCCCGCTGGGCCACGGGGTGTCGGCGACGCGCACGTCGGGCGAATGGATCTGGTGCAGGCTGAGAAAGCGTTCCGGCGCGACGCCGACATGCTCGGCCATGCGGCGGCGGTTTTCTGCGACAAGGGCCTGATCGTCGTTGGAGCCGAGCCCGCCGTTCAGCGCGGAATAGATGCCGCCTGAAACGCCGCCCTCGCGGGTGAAGAACGCGTGGCGCAGGCCGGGCACCGCCGACAGCAGCGACGAGCCTAGCGTCATGACGCGCCCCCGGCCTGTTCGAGATCGCTCAAGCCCGCAAGGCCGGTCAGACGCGGCTCGGAGATGCCGAGCACCTTGAACATCGAGCCCATGCCGCTACGCCCGGTATCGGTCAGGCGCTTGAGCGCGATCGAAATGTCGGTGGCGACATCAGGCGTCGCCTTCTGCATCAGCGCGGCTGCACGGGTCTCGATGCCGACGCGCTTGAGGAAATCGCCCTGCGTCACCGGGCCGTGCACGTGGGCGCCGACATCCTCGGCCGCGCGCGCCAGCGCCTGGAAGTCGACATGGGCGGTGACGTCGGCCTGGCCCGGTGCCTTCAGGGGATCGGTAAAGGTGTGGCGCGCGATCGCCTGGAAGGTGTCGCCGGCATCGCTGCGCAGATGGCCGTAGTCGATGATCAGCGCCGCGCCGTCCTGGTCGCGCACGCGGCTGGCGAGCTTCATGATCTCCGCATCGGGCCGCCATTCGAACACGGCCCCGACGGGCGCGGCGCGCACCAGAGGCGGCAGCAGCACCTCGAAGCGCGGCGTCGGCTCGGCCGCCGCGCCGAACTGAAGTTTTCCGTTGGCGTCGACCTCGATCACGCGCTCGTGCCAGCCGTTCTCGTGACGGACCATTTGGTGGATCGGCAGCACGTCGAAATATTCGTTGGCGAGGATGATGCTCGGTCCCTCAGGCACGTCGTCGATGCTGTCGTGCCAGGCGATGTTGCGCACGCCCGCCAGCGTCGCACTCTGCCGGTCGCGCAGGACGGGATTAACCTCGACCATGTGGATGTGAAGCGCCTGGTAGAGCGGCGGCAGCACGCGGAGCGCACGCAGCGCATCCGCCATCATGGTGCCACGGCCGGGGCCGAGCTCGATCAGCCGCAGGAATTGCGGCGAGCCCATCTGCTTCCACACCGAGGCGGTCCACAGGCCCAAAAGCTCGCCGAACATCTGGCTGACCTCGGGCGCGGTGGTGAAGTCGCCTTCTCGTCCCAGGGGATCGCGCGAAACGTAATAGCCATAGCGCGGGTGCATCAGGCACAGTTCCATGTACCGCCAGACCGGCATGGGGCCTGAGGATTTGATCAGCGCCTTGATCGCGTTGAGTAACGGCTGGTCGGTCACGGCCTATCTTCTCAAAAGGAATTAACGAATAGCCCCTGCGGGCTCGGGCGCACCGCGCCTGATAGCCAATACGATAAGTATGCCGCCGACAATAAGCATCGGGATCGACAACAGCATGCCCATGGTTAATCCGCCCCAGAGATAACCGAGCTGGACGTCCGGTTCGCGGAAATGCTCGCCGATGATCCGGGTCAGGCCGTAGATCAGGATGAAGCTGCCGAGAATGAGCCCCGGCCGCTTCAAGGCGCCGCGGCGGATCATCACGGCGAGGACGATGAAGAGCAGGAGACCCTCCATGCCCGCTTCGTAGAGTTGGCTCGGATGGCGCGGCACGTTACCACCGGTCGGAAAGACCATGGCCCAAGGCAGGCTCGGGTCGGCGGGGCGGCCCCACAGCTCGCCATTGATGAAGTTCGTCAACCGCACCAGGAAAATCCCGACCGGCGCAACGCCGCAGGTGATGTCGCCGAGCGACAGGATCGAGATGCCGTTCTTCCAGGCGAACCACATCACCGCCACGACGCATCCGAGGAAGCCGCCATGGAAGGCCATGCCGCCTTCCCACAATTTGAAGATGGCAGCCGGATGTTCGACGAAGAAGGGCAGGTTGTAAAACAGGATATAACCGGTGCGGCCACCGAGAATGATGCCGAGCGTCACCCACAAGATGAAATCGTCGATCTGCGGCAGACTGATCGGCGAGGTGCCGGCCCATAGCCTGTCGTTCTTGATCAGTGCACGTGCATAGAGCCAACCGAAGGTGATCCCGCAGATATAGCCAAGCGCGTACCAGCGGATCGCGAACGGTCCGATCTCGACCGCGATCGGACTGAACGATGGAAAGTCGATGAGCAGAAAGGGCATCGCGCCTTGCTTCTACAGAGTGAAGGGCAAGCAGCGGCCCCGTTGGAGCTGCGCCCCCTCTCCCGCTTGCGGGAGAGGGTTGGGGTGAGGGTGTTTCCGCGTTCGAGATAATCTCCGTGTGGAGAGAACCCCCACCCGGCGCTTCGCGCCGACCTCCCCCGCAAGCGGGAGAGGTGCACCGAGCTCGCGGATAGATCGATCCATCCCGTTCTACACGAGATTGCGGCGATAGAGCGCCAGCAGACGCTCCCAATGCCGCTCGGCGGCGTCGCGGTCATAGACCGGACGCTTGGGGAAGGCGAAGCCGTGATGGGTGCCCGGATAGATCTCGACCTCGGCTTTGGCACCGCTCATGCCCTGCTTCACCTTCTTGATGATCTCGGCAGGCGCGTAGATGTCGGTCTCGGCGCAGGCGAAGTACAGCTCGGCTTTGGTCTTGGCTGCCGCGAGATGCGGGCTGTCGTCCTGGTCGGTTGCGAGCTGCGTGCCGTAGACCGAGGCGGCGGCCTTGACGCGATCGGGGAAATGCGTGGCGGCGTTGACGGCGTAGCGGCCGCTCATGCAATAGCCGACGGCGCCGATCAGCTTGGTGTTAGCGGCCGCCTGGCCCTCGGCATAGGTCAGCAGCGCGCGCGTGTCGTCCATGATCATGGGGATCGTGAGCGATCCCATCAGCGCGAACATGCGCTTGCGCTCCGGCGCGTTCGGATCGGCCGGCAGCGCGCCGAGCTCCATCACGCCGGAACGGTAATAGAGGTTCGGCAGCATCACGTAATAGCCCGATGTCGCGAGCCGGCGCGCCATGTCGCGCAGCTCTTCGCGGATCGCCGGCGCGTCCATGTAGAACAGGATGACCGGAAACGGCCCGCCGCGTTCGGGATGGCTGATGAAGGTTGCGGTGTGACCGTCCTTGGTGGGGATCGCGATCTGCTGGTCGATCATCTCGAGCGCCTTTGTGATTCTTCTTATGCAGGGACGTTGAATACGATTGCAAGGAAACCGGGGCATGACAAGGATACCGCCGATCGGCCCTTGAACCGGGCCAAACGGGTTGCCATTGTCTCCCGGCGCATTCGCGCAGAGTTTATCGAAGGCCGCCAGGAGACCGACATGACCCAGACCAACAACCGGTTTTTCGACGAGATCGGCCGGCTGATGAACGATGCCGCCGGTGCCGCCCAGGGCGTCAAGCGCGAGGTCGACACCGTGTTGCGCACCCAGGCCGAAAAATTCCTGCGCGACATGGACCTGGTCAAGCGCGAGGAGTTCGAGGCGGTCAAGGACATGGCCCGGCTCGCCCGCGAAGAGAACGAGGCCCTGAAGGCCCGCATCGTGGCGCTGGAAGCCAAGCTCGGCGGCTAAGGCGCCAACCGGGAACGAACCGCGGCATGAAGTTCCCGGGTTTCGCCGCTCCATCCGGTCTATCCGGTCCTCACCGGCGGCCCATTCTCCTTGTCATTTCCGCATCTTCCGGGTAAAAGCCCGCTACGTCCGCGGCCCCCGCACCCCTGGAGGCTTGCTGCGGCGTATGCCATGGGCCGCCTTGCGGCCCATTAACTTTTGCAAAAACAAGGACTTAACGTTATGGCGACCGTCAAGGAATTGAAGGCGACCGCACGTCCGAAGAGCGGCAAGGGGGCCGCCCGGGCTGAGCGTCGCGCCGGGAGAGTGCCCGGAGTGATCTATGGCAACAACCAGCCCCCGCTGACGATCTCGATCGAAGATCGCGAACTGCGCACGCGCATCCTTGCCGGCCGGTTCCTGACCACGCTGGTCGACATCGACCTCGAGGGCAACAAGCACCGCGTGATTCCGCGCGACTACCACCTCGATCCGGTCAAGGACTTCCCGATCCACGTCGACTTCATGCGGCTCGGCGAAGGCGCCACCATCCGCATCAGCGTTCCCTTGCATGTGGTGAAGGCTGAAGGTTCGCCCGGCGTGAAGCGCGGCGGCGCCGTGAACATCGTTGCGCATGCGATCGAGCTCGAGTGCGGTGTGGAGAACATCCCGCAGTTCATCGAGGTTGATGTCGGTTCGCTCGAAATCGGCCACTCGCTGCATCTCTCCGACATCAAGCTGCCGGCCGGTGTGAAGGCGCTGACCTCGGAGGACGCGACCCTTGTGACCATCGTGCCGCCGTCCGGCTACGCCGAAGAGCAGAAGGCTGCGGCTGCTGCTCCGGCTGCGGGTGCTGCTGCTCCGGCGGCCGGTGCTGCCGCTCCTGCTGCGGGTGCTGCTCCGGCAGCGGCTGCCAAAGCTCCCGCTGCCAAGGCTCCCGCCGGCGGCGACAAGAAGAAGTAATCTCTCAAAGCCGGCGCGCGGTCTCTGATCGCGCGCCGAGCGAGGGGCGCGCCGCGTCATGCGACTCTTTGTTGGGCTCGGCAATCCCGGCCCGAAATTCGCACGTAACCGGCACAATGTCGGCTTCATGGCCGTCGACGAGATCGCGCGGCGTCACGGTTTCGCGCCATGGCGCCGCAGGTTTCAAGGCGAGACCTCGGAAGGCACGCTCGGTACTGAGCGCGTGATCCTGCTCAAGCCGGCGACTTACATGAACGATTCCGGCCGCAGCGTTCAGGAAGCGGCAAGCTTCTTCAAGATCGCACCGGGCGACGTCACCGTATTCCATGACGAGCTCGAACTGCCGCCGGGCAAGGTGCGGGTGAAGGTCGGCGGCGGCATCGCCGGCCACAACGGCCTGCGCTCGATCTCGGCGCATATCGGCAACGAGTACCGCCGGGTGCGGCTCGGCATCGGTCATCCCGGCGTCAAGGAACTGGTGCACGGCCACGTGCTGTCGGACTTCGCCAAGGCCGACAACGACTGGGTGGCGACGCTCTGCGACGCGGTGGCCGAGCACGCGGCACTGGTTGCCAAAGGCACGGACGCGACCTTCGCCAACAGGGTGCATCTCGCCATGCAGGCGAAGGGATTTTTGACCAAGGACGACAACGGCAAGGAATAACGCTCGTGGGATTTAAATGCGGGATCGTCGGATTGCCCAATGTCGGCAAATCGACCTTGTTCAATGCGCTGACCGAGACGGCCGCGGCGCAGGCGGCGAACTATCCGTTCTGCACGATCGAGCCGAATGTCGGCGAGGTCGCGGTGCCGGATCCGCGGCTCGACAAGCTGTCGGCGATCGCCAAATCGGCGCAGATCATCCCGACCCGGCTGACCTTCGTCGACATCGCCGGCCTCGTGCGCGGTGCGTCCAAGGGTGAAGGCCTCGGCAATCAATTCCTGGCCACCATCCGCGAGGTCGACGCCGTCGCGCATGTCGTGCGCTGCTTTGAAGATTCCGACATCACCCATGTCGAAGGCAAGATCGCCCCGCTCGCCGACATCGAGACCATCGAGACCGAGCTGATGCTCGCCGATCTCGACAGCCTCGAGAAGCGCGTCGACAACCTCTCCAAGAAGGCCAAGGGCAACGACAAGGACGCCAAGGAGCAGCTCGACCTCGTCAATCGCACGCTGGTGCTGCTGCGCGAGGGCAAGCCCGCGCGCCTCGTCGAGCGCAAGGCGGAGGAGGAGCGCGCTTTCGGGATGCTCGGCCTGCTGTCGTCCAAGCCTGTGCTCTACGTTTGCAACGTCGAGGAAGGCTCGGCCGCGACCGGCAATTCGTTCTCGAAGGCGGTGCAGGAGCAGGCTGCCAAGGAAGGCGCCATTGCCGTCGTCATCTCGGCAAAAATCGAATCCGAGGTCGCCACCATTTCACGTGACGAACGCGCCGACTTCCTGGAGACGCTGGGTCTCGAAGAGGCCGGCCTCGATCGCCTGATCCGCGCCGGCTATACGCTGCTCGACCTCATCACCTATTTCACGGTGGGCCCGAAGGAAGCGCGCGCCTGGACCATCTATCGCGGCACCAAGGCGCCGGGTGCGGCCGGTGTGATCCACACCGACTTCGAGAAGGGTTTTATCCGCGCCGAGACCATTGCGTATGAGGACTATGTCGCGCTCAACGGCGAAGCCGGTGCCCGCGATGCCGGCAAGCTGCGCCTCGAAGGCAAGGAATACGTCGTCGCCGACGGCGACGTGATGCATTTCAGGTTTAATACGTAAGATTCTGGAGTTCGTGCCCCGGACGCAGCGCAGCGCTTCTTCAGCGGAACGCTGCAGAGCCGGGGCCCAGGAGTCTCGATTGGAGATGCATGGGTCGCGGCTCTGCGTCGCGTCATTTCATGCCGCGCCGCGTCCGGGACACGGAAGCCCTACCGCAATCCGCCGCCCTGGTCCCGTATCGCGCCGAGATGCTCGTTGATGCGGAATATGATCAGGATCAGCTCCGCGACGATGCGCGAGAACACGATGCCGACGACCACGCTCGCGATCGACGACAGCAGCATCAGGAAACCGCCGAACGGGCTGATCGCCATCATCGCGAGGCCGGAGAAGATGCCGGAGAGGCCGAACAGGCAGATCAGCGCGATCACCAGCCAGTAAAAGGTCTTGATGATCGTCGGCGTGATAAAGCGGTCCCATTGAAACAGGTCGCTGAATGAAAACATCTTTTTCCCCCGGGCGAATCGCGCCCCCGCCGCGTCAATTGACCAAAAGGCGGGTCCGGCCCGACTCGTCGAATGTAGCACGAGCCATGCGGGCCGGCGGGTTGAGATTGCCGCAAAGTGCGGCCACAATCTGTCATTCCCTCAAAGCTTTCCCAAGATGACCCTGACCTTCGAAGATTTTCCGCCCGGCCGGTTCGGAACATTCGGCCCGCGCCATGTCACCCGTGACGAGATCCTGGCTTTCGCCGCCGAGTTCGATCCGCAGCCGATGCACCTCGATGAGGACGCGGCCAGCAAGAGCATGCTGCGCGGCTTGTCCGGCTCGGGCTGGCACCTCTGTTCGCTGATGATGCGAATGATGGCCGACGGCTTTATCACTCGCGCCGCCTCGCTGGGTTCGCCCGGCGTGGACGAGGTGCGTTGGCTGTCGCCGCTGAGACCTGGCGACGACCTCATGCTCGACGTCGACGTGCTGGAAGCGCGTACCTCGAAGAGCCGCCCCGAGCTCGGCATCGTCAAGTTCAAATGCACCGTGCGTAACGCGGCGGGGCAGGCGCTGTGTGAGATGACCTCGCCGATCCTGATCAAGCGGCGCGAAGGGGCGGTTTGATGCGGTTCTTCGAGGACATCGAGATCGGCCATCGTCGCGAGATCGGCGCCTACAATTTCACGGCGGACTCCATCAAGGCGTTCGCCGCGAAGTTCGATCCGCAGCGTTTTCACCTCGACGAGGAGGAGGGCAAGAACTCGCTGTTCGGCGGGCTCGCGGCCTCGGGCTGGCATGTCGGCTCCGCCTGCATGAGCCTGCTTGTCGCGGACGGCCAGCGTTTGGCGCGTGAGGCCGCTTCGCGCGGCGAGCAGATCGCGGTGTGGGGCCCGTCGCCGGGCTTTCGCGATCTGCGCTGGATCCGGCCGGTGCTCGCCGGTGACACCGTCGCTTACGCCAACGTCGTCATCGACAAGCGCAGCTCCGCCTCGCGTCCCGGCTGGGGCATCTTGACCGCCCGCACCACCGGCACCAACCAGCGCGGCGAGGAAGTCTACGCCATCACCGCCAGCGCCTTCGTGCCGATGCGCGTGCAGGGCGGTTAGATTCGTTCCAGGATGAACGGCGAAAACAGCGTGCGAGTGTTGCTCCCGCGCTATGGACGCGATTCCGGGTGGCTGCCATAAGCCTGCGCAACATGGTTTTCCCGCGAAGCAGTTGGCGGAACCATCGAGTTGCTAACCAATTATGAACCTGTCGCTGTCTATTTGATCGATCTGGGCAGAGTACAGGGGACAGAGGACCATGGCAGACCGCGGCGCACTCAAGCTGGTCGGATTCATCTTTGCTACCGCGACGCTGGCCGTGATGCTGGTCGCCGGCATGGTGGTGAAGGGCTATGCCGATGGCGGCTACACCCTGGAAGCCTCGAGCGTCGACGCGAGCCGTTAAGAGTTCGTTAACTCCGCGGGCCGCAACGCGGCCTCCGCCTTCAGCGGCTATAGACGAACGCCAATATGGCGATCGCAACCGCCAGCAATCCGACAAAACGAAGCATGATCGTGCCGAACTGGTTCGGCGCGGGCCGCAACGGTATCGGGTCCGTGTTGTCGGGCCGAATGCTTTCCATGAAATTCCCCCGGCCCGGCCGCAGGGTGCGGGCGCTCGGCATTGGTCGCCAGGGAGAGGTGGAAAGTTCAAATCGGGGAACGAGACCCCACGAATCAAAACCGCCACGTCCGTTTCGGAACGCGGCGGCTGGTGATGCGTGATGCCAGCGATCAGCTGTTGCGCAGGCCGTCGGCGGCGCGCTTCCACTGCGAGACGTTGTCGGCGATCATGCGGGTCGACTTCATCGCAGCCTGGCTGAGCTGGGCGTAGCCGGAGATCTCGCGCTGGACGCGCTGGCCTTCGGCGTGGAGCAGGTCGCGCAGGCTCTCGAGCTCGGAGATCAAATTCTCGATCTCGGCGAGCGAGGTGCCGGCGACGCGCTGGATCAGCGAATTGACGTTGGTGACGGTGGCCTCCGCGCTCGGATCGAGCGGCGGCGCGTCCGTGGCGGTCGCTGCCGGACGGCGCAGATAGGCGATGTCATTGCGGACGAAGTCACGGATGCCGGCTTCGACTTCCGTCACTGCGGCGAGGTTGGTGTCGATGGTCTCGGTCTCGGTGGTTTCGGTCTTTTCCGGACGCATGGCGTTCATCGTTATTCCCCTGTTCGCGTTGAGCGCAGCGCGAGTGTCCCCCGCACGACGACGTCGGTCAGTGGACTAGGGCGTCGGATTTTGGCGGCAACTTGGCCGAGGTGCGGCAAGGGTGGTCCATTCGGGGGTTTTGCCGTGGCGTATGGTTACGAGAGTCTGAACGCCGCTCGCGGGGAGGGATCCGGGCGCTCAGCTACCAGCTCTTCTTGAAACCCGCCGTCAGGCTCTTGTTGATCGCCCCTTGCGAGGTCTCGCCGACCGAGCCGGAGACGGTGACGTTGTCGAACAGCTTTTGCTCGGCGCCGACCTTGCGCAGCCATTTGTCGTCGGTGGTCGACAGCGACTGGCCCGCGGTGATGCTGGTGCCGGTGTCGATGATGGTGACCTTGGCCGACTGGTCGGTCTCGTAATTGCGCGTGATGTGGCCGCCGACGCCGGGCAGCGCCGTGGTGCCCTGCTGGTTGACGCTGTAGCCGTTCTGGAGCGTCAGCGACGTGTCGTTCGACAGCGGCACCGACTTGGTCAGCGACGCCCCGAGCTTGCTCTGTTCGGCGCCGGGGTCGACGCGGGCTTCCACCGCGGTCTTGTCCCAGATCGCGCCCGCGCCCGGCGCGGTCGCGGCCGCCCAGGCGCTCCCGGATGACTGAGGGACGCTGCCGCCATTGGTGGCCTTCTGTGCCAGGAGCTCGGACATCGTCCGCGGCTCGTTCGTCACCGTCATGTCGGCGCCGATACGGGCGTCCCAGAACGAGGACACCGACTGCTTCACCGTCACCGCCGAGGAGCCGTTGGCGTTGGCGTTCGTCGCCCAGTTCAGCCCGTCCTTGGCGGCGGCCTGCGCGCGCTTCTTGGCGGCAATGATGTCGTTGAGCGTGCCGGCGTCGATCGCGAGCTGGCCCCAGTCGAGCTTGTCGATGTCGATACCGCGGAGCACGTCGGGGTCGTTGACGTCGGGAGCCTCGGCCGCCTCGGCATCCTCGTCGGGCACTGCGGCCGTGGGCAGAATGATCTGCGCCGAAACCGTCAGCACCGATCCCAAAATGAACGCAGCCGCCAGCACCGGCAGCCTGGTCCAGCCAAAACCTGTCGCGAATTCCATAGTCCTGCCCGTCAGCCCGGTTCGCGCTCAGAATGCGGAACCATCATTGCGAAATTGTGGCGGTTCCATCAACCGCGAACCAACGGGCCGCGCGAAAGGCGCGCGCCCGATGACGAGCTTCTCCACGATTGCATCCGGCGGGGCTGGAGGCCAGGACGCATCGCGGGGAGCATCAGCCATCGGTCCCGAACAGCGGGGCCCGTTGGTGTCCCTTTCAGCCGACGCTGGTCATCTTCGGCAGATGAATGGCGCGGCCGAGTGCCTGCTCGACCAAATCAAACGTGTCGATCAGCACGCGCATGCTGGTGAGCTTGCCCGCCCTGAATTGGGCGAACTGCGCGACCCGCAAGCTGATCGGCTTGCTGGAATCCAGCGCGGTCAGCGAATAGCGCAGCATCGAGGCCGCGGAATCGACGCCGAGCATGATGCTCTCGCGGTCGAAGCGGCGGACCTGGAAATTGTCAGCGAGCTGGCGGATGACCTCGAGCACGGCGTCCTTGCCCTGGCGTGCGCCGAGGAACGGAAACATGTCGATCGGGCCGTACAGTGCCCATTCGACGTCCTCGTCGATCAGGGCCCCGATGTCCTCGAAATGCCGGTCGTTGATCGCGCGGTGTAACGCACGCGAGAAACGCCAGAGACTGTGCTCTGTCATTTTGGGCAGTCCTGAAGCTGGCTTGCGAAAAACAAAAACCACCCCATGCGCACAGGAAAGATGCCGCGGGGTCGCTCTACTCATTTGTATACGAACAAAATACGCCGTTTCGGCCAAAACGCAATTCACGTTTTCGCAATGCACAATTGATCCTGGTTTGCGGGATTTGGAGTAGACCCCGTAGTTTACCGGTCCGGCCGGTCGGAGAGAGAACTACGCCCCGTCCACCCGATCGCCCACGATCAGCGGGCCGATCTCACGTTCCAGCACCTGCTGCACCAGGTCGAAGGAATCGATGATCTCCCGGATCTGCGCCACCTGGCCGTTGCGGAAAGTGTAGAACACGGCCATGTCGACCTGAATGATGCGGTCGTTGCTGCGTTTCCTGAAGAACACGCGCAAATAGGCCGCGACCGTGTCGCCTTCGGCGACGATCTGCGGCACCTCGTAGCGGATATCGGCGTATCGCTCCTGCACGGTGCGCCAGAATTCGCCAAGCTCCTTCTTGCCATGGCAGGGACCCATGTGCGGCAGCACGTCGATCGGCGCGTGGGTAAGAAAGTCGACGTTGTCGGTGCAGCACGACAGCGCGGCCTGGAGATCGCTGCCGGCGATGGCATCGAGCAGATGCAGCACGCGCTGCCGATTGAGCGTCTCGACTGTCATTCCGCCCGTCCCCCATTGGCCGTGTGGAGTTTGCGCGCAAAGCTAACGCGCGGCCTCGGACACCGGCAATCCGCAACACCACTGTTGCAGATGATATGACGCGCAAGCGCAATGCCAGGTTCATGGCTGCAATTAGGGGTTGAGCGGCCTGGCGCCTGCACAAGTTCATACCGCGTTCGGCTGCATGGCGCGCGAAGCCTTGTACGAACGCACAACACCATGAGGCCTCACGCTTATGGAACCGCGACGCGCCCGCGCTTGTTGAAAGGCCGACACCGCATTCGGAGACATCGATCCATGAAATCCCTCGCCGCCATCGCCGCCGCACTTCTCATGCTGGGAGCGACCTCCGCCGCCAACGCCAAGGGCTGCATCAAGGGCGCCGTCGTCGGTGGCGTTGCCGGCCATTATGCCGGCCATCACGGCGTCCTCGGCGCTGCCGCCGGTTGCCTCTACGGTCGCCACCACGCGAAAGAGCAGCAAGAGCAGGACAGGCAGCGGCAACAGCAGAGCCACGTGAACGGGCAGGGGAAGCTGTAGTCCCGTCATTTAGAGACAGCGACCCCGCCGCCGCATCGGCGGTCCATTCCCTCGCCCTGCTTGCGGGGCGAGGCGGAAAGCATCGCCCGCCGAACCCGCGTGACCCGTCTCACATCACGCCTCGGACAGCGCAGCTAACGTCGTTCCCATGTCATCAGGGAGACGTGCCATGGCGGCCCTCGCCACCGTCAGAAAGTCCAGCCTGCACAACGCGCTCGAAGGCCTCGCGCTGACCGCGACGCTGCAGAGCTTCCCGACCTTCGCCGCCGCCGCCTTCCTGCTCAAGCTGGTCGGCAACCACGACCTCGTCGGCGATCCCGGCGTCGCCATCTTCGTCGCCATCGCCTCGCTCGCCCATGCACTGCTTGCGGTGACCCTGGGGCCGAGCTTCCCGGCCTTGTTCAAGACCGTCTACGAGCCAAAGTTCTTCGAGGCCCATCTGTCGCTCGCCGACAAGATCACCGCGTGGCGCACCCAGCCGGTCGCCTCGCTCCAGCTCGTGACCATCGTGCTGCTGCTGTCGGTGATGGCGGTGGTGACGGCGAGCGTGGGGTGATCGCATCATGCCCTTCATCACCGCGTCGAAATCCGGCTCGCTCAACTGGCTCGAAGGCTTTGCGCTCACCACAATCCTACAGGGCTTCCCGATCTTCGCCGCCGCTTCACTGATGGTGAAGCTGCTAGGAGACTACCGCGGCAGCAGCCCCGTGCTCACCATTGCGTTGGCGTCGGTCTTCTACAGCATCTTCGCCGTCTCGGTCGGCTCGGTATTCCCGAGGCACTTCAAGAACGGCTATGAAGCGCAGTTCTTCGACGCCAGTCTGTCATTCTCCGAAAAAATCGCCCGCTGGCGTGCGACGTCGCTGTAACTCATGGCGTCAGTGCTGCTGCTGTCGCTGCTGGCGACGATCGCGGGGTGAGGGGGCGTTGTCCTCATTCTAGGGCGCCGGCGAGCCTGGAATCTATAATCACGTGCGGTGCCGGCGGCTCTACGCTCCCTACCTCTTCTTCCACCCACCTCTATGCCCCGGCGCCCCTCCGCTCGATCGCGGCGATGGCCCGAACTCCGGCCCCGACTGCTTTGAGTCCGTCGGCTGGATGATGCGGCTCTCGCCGCCGAACGGCTTTGACGGCGGCGCGCGGTCCGCGCGATAGGGCAGGGACTCCGGGCCGTGCATCTCGTCGAGATGCGGCTTGTGCACTTTCGAGCCGCTGCCGCCGCTTGCCTTCAGCGCGGAGCTCACGGTCTTTTTCTTCATGGCGCTGACCGGCAAATTGGCGGCGTCGCCGTATTTCTTCGTGCCCGCATAGGCGCCGGCCTTGCCCTGCACGGTGCGCTGCTTGACGGTGGGGTCGTCGACCACCGCGAGCTCGGTGGCGCGCAGGCGCTTGACTTCGTCGCGGAGGCGCGCGGCTTCCTCGAAGTTCAGATCGGCGGCGGCCTCGCGCATCCGTGTTTCCAAATCGCCGAGCACGGCTTCGAAATTGTGGCCGATCGAGATGATGTCGTCGGTCATGTCGTGACCCCCGACCTCGACCAGCACATGATCGCGCTCGTAGACGCTGTTCATGATGTCGCCGATCGACTTCTTCACGCTCTCCGGCGTGATGCCGTGGGCGGTGTTGTACTCGACCTGTTTTTCGCGGCGCCGGTTGGTTTCCGCGATCGCGCGTTCCATCGACCCCGTCATCTGGTCGGCGTAGAGGATCACCTTTCCGTCGACGTTGCGCGCGGCGCGGCCGATGGTTTGAACCAGCGACGTTTCGCTGCGCAAAAAGCCTTCCTTGTCGGCATCCAAAATCGCGACCAGCGCGCATTCGGGAATGTCGAGGCCTTCGCGGAGCAGGTTGATGCCGACCAGCGCGTCGAACGCGCCGAGACGGAGATCCCTGATGATCTCGATGCGTTCGATGGTGTCGATGTCCGAGTGCATGTAGCGCACGCGAATGCCCTGCTCGTGCAGATATTCGGTGAGATCCTCCGCCATGCGTTTTGTGAGAACCGTGACCAGCGAGCGATAGCCGGCCAGCGCGGTGGCGCGGACCTCGCCGACGAGGTCGTCGACCTGGGTGCGGGCGGGGCGGATGTTGACGGGCGGATCGATCAAGCCGGTCGGGCGGATCACCTGCTCGACGAACACGCCGCCGCTCTCGTTCAACTCCCAGCCGCTCGGCGTCGCCGACACCGCGACCGTCTGCGGCCGCATCATGTCCCACTCCTCGAAGCGTAGCGGGCGGTTGTCCATGCACGACGGCAGGCGGAAGCCATATTCGGCGAGCGTTGCCTTGCGGCGGAAGTCGCCGCGGAACATGCCGCCGATCTGCGGCACGGTGACGTGGCTCTCGTCGGCGAACACCAGTGCGTTGTCGGGGACGTATTCAAACAGCGTCGGCGGCGGCTCGCCGGGCAGGCGCCCGGTGAGATAGCGCGAATAGTTCTCGATGCCGGCGCAGCTTCCGGTGGCCTCCATCATCTCGATGTCGAAGGTGGTGCGCTGCTCCAGCCGCTGTGCTTCCAGCAGGCGGCCCTGGTCATGAAGCTGGTCGAGCCGCATCTTCAATTCGGATTTGATCGACTTGATCGCCTGCACCAGCGTCGGGCGCGGCGTCACATAATGCGAATTGGCGTAGATTTTGATGAATTCGAGCTCGTCCTGCTTGTGGCCGGTGAGCGGGTCGAATTCCTCGATGTTCTCGACGGTGTCGCCAAACAGGTTCACGCGCCAGGCACGGTCCTCATAGTGCGCCGGAAAAATGTCGATGACATCGCCGCGCACGCGAAAGGTGCCGCGGGTAAAATCGGCCTGGGTGCGCTTGTATTGGAGGGCGACGAGGTCGGCGATGAGCTGGCGCTGGTCGATGCGCTCGCCCTTCTTCAGCGCAAACGTCATCGCGGTGTAGGTCTCGACCGAGCCGATACCGTAGATGCAGGACACCGATGCAACGATGATGACGTCGTCGCGTTCGAGCAGCGCGCGTGTCGCGGAGTGGCGCATGCGGTCGATCTGCTCGTTGATCGACGAATCCTTCTCGATATAGGTGTCGGTCCGCGGCACATAGGCCTCGGGCTGGTAGTAGTCGTAATAGCTGACGAAATACTCGACCGCATTGTCGGGGAAGAAGCTCTTGAACTCGCCATAGAGCTGGGCGGCGAGCGTCTTGTTCGGCGCCAGGATGATGGCGGGCCGTTGGGTCTTCTCGATCACCTGCGCCATGGTGTAGGTCTTGCCCGAGCCGGTGACGCCGAGCAGCACCTGGGTGCGGTCGTGGCGCTGGATGCCTTCGACCAGCTCGGCGATCGCGGTCGGCTGGTCGCCGCGCGGCTCGTAGTGGGACTTGAGCTCGAAGCGCACGCCGCCTTCGGACTTTTCCGGGCGGGGTGGCCGATGCGGCGTCCACACCTGCGTCGACCCGTCGTCCTTGCGGAACTCCGGCCGGCCATCGCGGATCAGCGCGTCCAGCGCATCCGCCGTTGCCTTGACGCCAAGCGCCTCCATCTTGCTGCGCGGCGGACGCGCCAGCGCTTCGGCATCGTCCTCTTCAGTCGGAAGACCAAGCTGACGGGCCAGTTCCGGATCGAGCGTCGGGATCGTGGCCGCGGTTCCGTAATTGGCTTGCGGTGTCTCGTCGAAGCCCGCGTCGCGCACCCCCGGTGGCTGCGGATTGGGCCGCAGCGGCATCGGCCTGGAATTGGTCCTGGCCGTATCCTGCGGAAACTCTCTCGGGGTCGACGCCCGTGCCCGATGCGCGGCGGCCTCGCCGCCGGAGCGGCGGTCGCGCGAATTGTCCGGCGGCGGCTGGAGCCCGGTACCCGACCCAAGCCCGGCATCGCCGCGATTGATCGCGGGATTGAGCAGCTCGGCCAGCGCCGGCCCGATCGGCTGCACGTCAGGACGTGACGCCTTGGAATTTGGCGCCTTCGAGTTGGGGGCCTTGGCCTTGGGGGATTTGCCGGATTTATCGGAGGATGCAGGTTTCTTCGCCATGCACCGAATATGGGACGAGTCCGCCTCGCAATAAAGAGCGAATGCCCGTCCTGGGTCAGCATGCTGACAGCAGGTTGGCAGCAGGCCGGAAAGATTACGCCGCCGGCACCGGCCCCTCGTCCCCGGCTGCCCGGCGCGGTTCGAGGATGTCGAGATGGATGCCGCCGCAATCGGTGCAGCGCATGGTCCAATACTCGCATCCGGCGCGGCCGCTGATCACGCGGAGCACCGTGAGATCGCCGTCGCATTCCGGGCAGCTGGACAACACATTGCGGGCGTAAATCCTCGGCCGCGGCGTGTCTTCGAATTCGATGACTGACATGAACCGGTCCCCCTTTTACCCTGCGCCGTTCCTGGGTTCGCTTGCAGTCCCGCTCGCTTATTCGTCGTCGCTGTCGTCGGCCCGTCGGCGGAAGCGATCGATGTGATGCTTGGCATCGGCAATCGCGGCGTCGGGATCGGGCCAGGCGAAGCCGACCTCCATGGCCGGAAACAGCACCCCGTCGATGGCAACCGGGCTGAAATCGGCGCGCCTGATCCGGGCGTGCCACAGCCCCTTGCCAGCTTCGAAGGATTCGATGTCAAAGCCGTCGTAGATGGTCGTCATTGTAGTCCCCAAAATGTCCCGCTTGAGCGTCTTGTTGAAGGGTCAGGGGACCACGTTTGCGGATTCCGGGATGTGAAGCCGTTCACAAGCGGCGGGCTTTTTTGGCCGCCAGCCTAGTTCCGCGCCGAGCTGCGGCCGGTCCGCCGGACGGGACGCGCGGCAGGTTCCGACGCCGCGCGCATGATCCAGCGGCGGAAGGCGGCAAAGTCGCGCTGCTCGGTCTGGAAGCTGCGGTAGAGCAAGTACCAGCGCATGCCCTTGGGCACCGAGAGGTCGAATGGTGCGACCAGCCGGCCGGCGGCGAGATCGTCGTCGATATAGGGCCGGATGCCCATGGCGATGCCGAGCCCGTCGGCAGCGGCCTGGAGTGCCTGGCCGTAGAACTGGAACTCCGGACCGCGCGCGTTGATCCTTGTAAGGCCTGAGGCCTTCAGCCAGATCGGCCAATCCTCGGGCGAATGCTCGACGCGGATCAGGCTGGGGCCTTTGAGGTCCGCCGGCCGCTTCAGGCTGGAAGCGAGCCGGGGCACGCAGACCGGCGTGAGGTCGCCGGCAAACAGCGGCTCGGCCACCAGCCCCGGCCAGTCGCCGGTGCCGAGCTTGATGCCGCAGCTCCAGTCCTCGCCGAACGGCACCGACGCGCCGCCGGTGGTGAAGCGCACCTCGATGTCGGGCTCTTCGTTGCGAAACTCCGACAGGCGCGGGATCAGCCAGCGCATCGCAAAGGTATGGCCGACGCCGATGGTGAGCACGCGGACGCTCGAGGGTGCCGTCACCTGGGCGGTGAGGCTTGCGAGCGCATCGAAGATCGGCGTCAGCCCGCTCTGATAGGCGCGGCCTGCCTGCGTGAGGAGCAGCTTGTTGGCCTTGCGCTCGAACAGCGCGACGCCGAGCCGTTCTTCCAGGATGTGCACCATGCGGCTGACCGCGGCGGCCGATACGCTCAGCTCGAGGCCGGCCGCGGCAAAGCTGCCGGCCCGCGCCGCGGCTTCGAATGCCTTGATGCCGTTGAGAAACAGCAAGCGCCGCAAATGACCGACCCTCAGGAAAGCTGATGCCAGGCCAAGATAACTCAGTTTGCGCGCCGGAGGCAAGCGGGGCACGTTCTCCTTCGCTTCTCCTCGCGTGCGGGGAGATGGCCAACAGGAGATTCTCTCGTGACGCTCATCATGATCGCTGCCCTTGGATTGCTGATGGTCGGCACCGCGTTCCTGTCGGGCCTGTTCGGCATGGCGGGCGGGTTGATCTTGATCGGTGTGCTGCTGGCCTTGATGCCGCTGCCCACCGCGATGGTGCTGCATGCGATCACGCAGATGGCGTCCAATGGCTGGCGCGCGTTTCTCTGGCGCGCGCATATCCGCTGGCGGCCGGTCGCGAACTATATGGTCGGCGCGGCTGTCGCGCTCGCGGCGTGGTCGATCGCCCGCTATGTGCCGGACAAGCCGGTCGCGCTGCTGCTGCTCGGCACCACCCCGTTCATGGCGCGGCTGCTGCCCGCAAACGTCAAGCCGGATCCCGACCGTCTCTGGCAAGGCACCGCCTACGGCACGATCTGCATGGGCTTGATGCTGATGACCGGCGTATCGGGGCCGCTGCTCGACACCTTCTTCCTCGGCGGCGATTTCGGCCGGCGCGAGAAAGTGGCGACCAAAGCGATGTGCCAGCTCGTCAGCCATTTCACCAAGCTGATTTATTTCGGTGGCGTCATCGACCAGGCCGCGACGCTCGATCCGGTGCTCGCCGGGGTCGCGATCTTGGCATCGATGCTCGGCACCACGCTGGCACGCCGCCTCCTCGAAGCCATGACCGACCAGCAATTCGTGGCCTGGTCGTACAAGCTGATCACCACCATCGCCTGCTACTACATCGCCTATGGCGGCTGGCTCCTGCTTCGTACGCCGGTGCTGGCGGCCTTCGACAAGGGAGGTTTGCAATGAGCGAGACCGCCGATCCGCTGGTGCTGGACTTCGTCGAATGGGTCGCGCGCGAGCCGCGCGCCTATGCCGAGGTCATTGCGACCTGGAAGACCTCGTGCCCGCGCCTCACAATATGGGAAGACGCCGCCGACCGCGGCTACGTCGCGCGCGAAACGCGACCAGGAATAGGACTGATCATCGCGGTGACGGAAGGTGGCGAGAGGTTGCTGCGCACGAACGGGCGTTAGCTCTCGCCACATCCGTCATTGCGAGCGCAAGCGAAGCAATCCAGAATAGGAGACCCTCACCCTGAGGAGCGCGCACCTTGCGCGCGTCTCGAAGGGCGAGGCCGAGATCGGCCTTCATCCTTCGAGACGCGCGTTCGCGCTCCTCAGGATGAGGGGCTGGCAGCTAAGGGCCCTTTCCATGTCACTCAAACTCTACGAACTCGTCGGCGCGGACGCCTCGCGACCGTTCAGCCCTTTCTGCTGGCGCACGCGGATGGCGCTGGCACACAAGGGGTTGGCGGCGGAATCGCTGCCCTGGCGCTTCACGGAGAAGAGCGCGATTGCGCCGCACGGCTCGGAGAAGGTTCCGGTGCTGCTGCATCATGACGAGCCGGTGGTCGATTCCTGGGCGATCGCGAACTACCTCGAAGACCAGTTTCCGGATAGCCCGTCGCTGTTCGGTGGCGAGGGCGGCCGTGCCATGGCGCGCATGCTCAATGCCTGGGGCGACATCGCCATCGTCGGCGGCATCTTTCCGCTGATCGTCGCCGACATCCCGAAGAATCTGGCCGAGGTCGACGCTGCCTATTTCCGCCAGTCGCGCGAGGCGCGTTTCGGCGGCAAGAGTCTGGAAGAGGTGATGTCGGGCCGCGATGCCGGCGTGGTCGCGTTCCGCAGATCGCTCGAGGTGATGCGTCAGACCCTGAAGAAGCAGCCCTTCATCGCCGGCGCCGCGCCGAACTATGCCGACTACATCGTGTTCGGCGGTTTTCAGTGGGCGCGCGTGACGAGCCTGTTCAAGCTGATCGAGGCGGATGACCCGGTTTACGCCTGGCGCGAAAAGCTGCTCGACGCATTCGACGGCATGGCGCGGAAATCGCCGGGGCATCCAGTCTAAGCTTCGTAGGCCGGATTACGCTTGCGCACCATCCGGGCTTCGCGCCGCCGCAGCCTTGCGCAGGCACGCCCGGCACAGACAATCCTCGCTCTTGACCGGCATCGGCAACCGCGCCGTTTCCTCCGCGCACCAGCAGGTGCCGGAGAGGTCGCAACCGAACTCGGTGCCGCAGCGGGAGCAGGCGAGGCGACGCGGTTCCTGCACTGGAATTTCTTGCGGATTTGTCATGATTTGCGCAAAAGCTGGGCCGTCATTTTCATGCCGGGTTCATCTCCGGCTCCGGTATATTAGGCCTCGCGCCCGGACTCGGAAAGCGGTTAGCAACGCGCGAAGGACACATCGATGGCCCGCGATTCGCAAGCCGCCCTGGTTGCGCTCAACCGTTTCGGCTTCGGCGCCCGCGGCGGCGCGTCCGGCGATCTCATCAACGCGGCCTCGGATCCGCGCGGGTTCGTCAAGGCGGAACTGAGCCGCCCCAATGGCGTACTGCTGGAGGCGCCAGGGCTGCAATCCACGCCGCAGCTCGGACAGGCCGTGTTCGCCTATCAGGACCAGGTCAAGCAGGCGCGCGAGGCCGCCGCCAAAGCCGGCGCGCCGACTGAGGCGCCGGCCGATCAGAAGCCTGGATTGCGTCGCAATCTCTCGCTGAATGCAGTCGCGACCGAGATTGCCGGCCAGATGGCCAAGGCCAAGCCGACCGACAACAAGCCGGCCGACAATATGGCGAAGCCAGACGCCATGCAGCCTAACGCGGCGACACCGCCTGTCGCAAAGCCCGCTCCGCAGCCGCTCAACGTCATCCAAAAGACCTTTCGCGCCGAGGCGCTGGCGCGGTTGCAGCGCGCGACGCTGGTCGAGTGCGGCTTCACCGAGCGGCTGGTGGTGTTCTGGTCCAACCATTTCTGCATCTCCGCGAGCAAGGGTGAGCTGGCGCGGATTTGGGCCGGCGCGTTCGAGCGCGAGGCGATCAGGCCGAACGTGCTCGGGCGCTTCGCCGACATGCTCAAGTCCGTCGAGCAGCATCCGGCGATGCTGTTCTTCCTCGACAACCAGCAATCGCTCGGGCCGGACTCGCGCGCGGGCCAGAACCGCAAGCGTGGGCTGAACGAGAATCTCGCGCGCGAGATCATGGAGCTGCATACGCTCGGCGTCGGCGGCGGCTACACCCAGCAAGACGTCACCTCGCTCGCGCGCATCATCACCGGCTGGACCTTTGCCGGCCGGCAGGGGCAGTTAGGAGTGCCCGGCTCGTTCGTGTTCAACACCAATGCGCACCAGCCCGGGCCGCAAATGTTGCTCGGCAAGAGCTATGAGCCGACGGGCCTTGCGCAAGGCGAGGCCGCGCTTGCCGACATTGCGCGCCATCCCTCGACAGCGAATTTCATCGCCAGCAAATTCGTGCGCCATTTCGTCGCCGACGATCCGCCGCCTGCGTTGGTGGCGCGATTGCGCGATGTTTTCATCAAGACTGACGGCGATCTCAAGGCGATGTCGACGGCGTTGGTCGATTCCGACGACGCGTGGAAGGCGCCGCTGACCAAGATGCGCAGCCCATACGATTTCGTGATCGCCAGCGGCCGGTTGCTCGCGCGCGTGCCGGAGGATCCCGGTAGCTATCTCAACAATCTCAATCTGCTGGGACAGCCGCTGTGGTCGCCGGCTGGGCCGAATGGTTTTGCCGATACCAGCGCCACCTGGGCTGCGCCCGAAGGCATCAAGCTTCGGCTCGACATCGCCGCGCAAATGGGTGCGCGGCTCGGCAACAATATCGACCCGATCGACCTGCTGGAATTCGCGGCGGCAGATGCTGCTTCCATCGAAACGCGGCGCACCATCGAGCGCGCGGAGTCGCGGCAGCAAGCATTGGCGCTGCTGTTGATGTCGCCGGAGATGCAGAGGAGATGACGATGATCGACTGCGTCGAGAACCGGCTCATCACCTCGCGCCGTAACCTCCTGCTCGGCGGCGCCTCCTTCGCGGCGTGGGCGTACTTGCCGAAATTCGCGCGCGCGGCCGATGGCCGCGACCCCCGGCTGATCGTGGTGATCCTGCGCGGCGCGCTTGACGGTCTCTCGACCGTCGCGCCGGTTGGCGACCCCGACTATGCCGGCCTGCACGGATCGATCGCGCTTACCGCTGACGGTACGCATCCCGCGATCATGCTCGATACTTTCTTTGCGCTGCATCCGGCGATGCCTGAGTTCGCGCGGATGTATCGCGACATGCACGCCACGGTGATCCACGCGGTGGCGACGCCTTATCGCGACCGTTCGCATTTCGACGGCCAGGACGTGCTCGAAAGCGGCTACGCCGGCCCGGGGCGCCTGCAATCCGGCTGGCTCAACCGCGCGCTGGAAGCGCTGCCGCGCGGCGAGCGTGTGTCGAGCGGACTTGCGGTCGGCCCGACCACGCCGCTGGTGCTGCGCGGCAATGCGCCGACGGTCGGCTGGACCCCGGTGGCGCTGCCGCAAGCCGACGACGACACCGCGATGCGTCTGGTCAATCTCTACCGTCACCGCGATCCGGGGCTGGCATCGGCCTTGTCGCAGGGCCTTCAACTCGAGAAGGCTGCGAGCGGCGACGACATGAAGCGGAAGCCCGGCAACGCGGTCGTGCAGATGCGGCAGGTCGCGCGCGGCGCCGCAAAACTGATGGCGGCCGACGACGGTCCGCGCATTGCCGCGCTCGCCTTCGACGGCTGGGACACGCACGCCAATGAGGGCGGGCCAGTGGGGCGCCTCGCGGTCCTGCTCGGCGGGCTCGACGGCGCGCTCGCCGAATTCGAAAGCGGCCTCGGCGAACGCTGGCGCGACACCGTCGTCGTGGTCGCGACCGAATTCGGCCGCACCGCGCGCATCAACGGCACCGACGGGACCGACCACGGCACGGGAACGATCGCGCTGCTCGCCGGCGGCGCGGTGAAGGGCGGCCGCGTCATCTCCGACTGGCCCGGCCTCAAGCTCGCCAACCTTTACGAGGGCCGCGACCTCAAGCCCACTACCGATCTGCGCTCCGTGATCAAGGGCGTGCTGCAGGGACAGTTCGGCCTGTCGGATCGCGTGCTGGCCGAGACGGTGTTCCCGGACAGCGCAGGCGCACGACCGATGAAAGGGCTGGTTGCCTAAACTGTCATTCCGGGTTCGCGCCTTGCGGCGCGTCCCGGAATGGCGACATGATCAGCCGAACATCAGGAGACCATCACCCATGTACATCGCCATGAACCGCTTCCGCGTCACCAAAGGCTCCGAAACCGCTTTCGAGCAGGTCTGGCTTTCGCGCGATACCCATCTGGACAAGGTGCCGGGCTTCGTCGAGTTTCATCTGCTGCGCGGTCCCGAGCTCGAGGACCACACCCTGTACGCCTCGCATACGATCTGGGCCAACCACGCCGCGTTCGAGGCCTGGACCCAGTCGGAGGCGTTTCGTGCCGCGCATCAGCGCGCCGGCGACAACAAGCCGCTGTATCTCGGCCATCCCCAGTTCGAAGGCTTTGAGGTGATGCAGACTGTGGGACGCGGCGCGAAGTAGCACGCCGCCGCAGAGTTCAGCCCAGCGTGATCTTGTCGATCTCGGCAAGATCATCCGCACCGAGCTTCCACGCGATCGCCCTCACGTTCTCCTCGACCTGCTCGACGCGGGTCGCGCCGGCGATCACGCTCGACACTTGCGGGCGTGCGGCGAGCCAGGAGAAGGCGAGCTCGAGCATGCTGTGGCCCCGTACCTTCGCGAAGGCCGTGAGCTTCTCGACGATGTCCTCGTTGCGCGGCGTGACGTAGCGGTCGCGCAGCCGCGGCACCTTGCCGAAGCGGGAGTCATCAGGCGCGGTCTCTCCCTTTCTGTATTTGCCGGTCAGGAGTCCGCTTGCGAGCGGGAAGAACGGTAACAGACCGAGCTTGTATTCCTGCGCGGCCGGCAGCAGATCCTTCTCGATGTCGCGCACGACGAGGGAGTATTCGTCCTGGCAGGAGATGAAGCGGCTGACATTCATCGCGCGTGCGACGTACTCTGCCTCAGCGACCCGCCAGGCCGGAAAGTTCGAATTGCCGATGTAGCGAACCTTGCCTTGACGGACGAGATCGTCGAGGGCGCGCAAGCTCTCCTCGATCGGCGTCAGTGGGTCAAAATCGTGCTGCTGGTAGAGATCGATGTAATCGGTCTTCAGCCGCTTCAGGCTCGCGTCCACGGCGTCCATGATGTAGCGGCGCGAGGCGCCCTGCTTGGTTCCGTCTTCCGCCATCGGCTTGGAATATTTCGTCGCCAGCACGATGTCCTTGCGGCGATCGCCCAGCACGGCGCCGAGTACATTTTCCGAACCACCCATGTTCGAATAGACGTCCGCGGTGTCGAACAGCGTGATGCCGAGATCGAGCGCGCGATGGATCACCTTGCGCGAGGTCTCCAGGTCGGTGCGCTGTCCGAAATTGTTGCAGCCGAGCCCAACCGCAGACACGCGCAGGCCGGAGGCGCCGAGATTGCGAATTTCCATGGGAGATCCCTATCAGATGAGCAGCGGCTCATTGTGACCGCCGTACGCCGCAGCAGCAAGCCGCCAGCCGCGTTGCTGCCATACCGACAAGGGACTGCCGACAAGGGACTGCCGACAAGGGACTGCCGACAAGGGACTGCCGACAAGGAACTGCCGACAAGGAATTGCCGACAAAAAATGCGGCCCCTGTCAGACGCGGCGACTGACGGGGACCGCTTGGAGCGCTTGATCGGTGACGGGGGGCCTGATCAGACGCAGGTGCAACCTAGTCCCGCCATGTTACGCGCGGGTGACAGGCAAAGTTATCCACAGGGCTCGCGATCACGAGAATCAGAAGATCTTGCGATAGACGATGAAGCCGGAGCGCTCGGCGACCTTATTGTACAGGCGCTGCGCCGTGACGTTGGTTTCGTGCGTCTGCCAGTAGACGCGCGGGGCTCCCGCGAGTTTCGCGCGCTCGTAGACGCCGTGGATCAGCGCCGAGCCGACACCTTTGCCGCGAGCAGCCTCAGTCGTGAACAGGTCCTGCAAATAGCAGGACGGCTCGATCGCGGTGGTGCTGCGGTGAAAGAGATAATTCGTCATCCCGAGCAGGCGGCCGTCGCTCTCGGCGACCAATCCGTGCACCGGCTCATAGGCATCGAAAAAGCGCTGCCACGTCACGCGCGTGATTTCGGGGGCGAGCGCAGTCGGGCCCGAGCGGCCGTAGAAGGCGTTGTAGCCGTCCCACAACGGCAGCCATTGTTCGTAATCCTGCCTCGTGACGGAGCGAATGGTGAGCGACATATGAAATTCCCGCGATCGATGAGCGTCCTTCATACTTGATGATGGACGTGCTGATCAATCGCGCACTACTCCGCGACGCGCAGATAGCGGATCAGCTTGCGGCCCGCGGGATCGCGCAGCGAGCGGTAGTAGTCGGCGCGGGACGGCGCATCGGTATGCCGCACGAGGTCGGTCACGGGCGTGTAGCTCAACATGCGCCCGCCATCGGGCAGCGCGGCGCACACGAAGCGCAACACCTCGCCATTGCGCAAGGCGATGTTGATCGGCGTGGCATCGCCGATCCGCACCATCTCCATGCGCTGGGCGATGAAGGTGCCGAGCTCGTCCTCGGGCAATTCGAACGCGCCGGTGTCGCGGCCGTGATACATCAGCGCGATGAATGGCGGCTTGCCGTCGGCGATGTCGTCCGGTACCGCAAAATAATCGCGGAACGCGCGGTTGATGAACTCGGCGCGCGTCTCGGCATCGAGCAGCACGATGCCGATATCGGCCTGGTCGAGCGCGGCCGACAGCCGCGCGGCGGTGGCGTGGCTCTGACGCTCGGCGGCAAAAATGCCGAGCAGCCGCCCGCGCATCAGGCCGGTGATGCCTGCGGTGCCCGCGGCCGTCATTGTCAGGAGGCCGAGCTGAACCAGATCCGCCGTGGTAAGGCCGGAAATGCCGTGCTGGCTGAGCAACAGCAGCGCCGCGCCGATGACGGCGACGGCTGCGCTGGCGACGGCGGGCGCGAGGCCCGAGAGCGCGCCGGCAAGCGCCACGATGCAGACCAGCAGCGGCGCAGGCGAGGGAGTGGGGACAAAACGATCGAAAAGCATCGTCAGCAGCGCAGTCGCTGCCGTCAGCGCCGGACCGAAGATCACACGCCATCCGAACCGCATGGGGCTGTCTCGCTCCTCCCTGAACGAGGTAAGGCGGCAACACTGACTGATCGTTGCGCCAATGCGATGCGGTTCCGCGCGGCGCGCTTAACGCGGACTTGCGTCCAAGCGCAAAGCTTTCGGATGATTTTAGACCAAGTGCGCGTGCTTGACGCGTTGTTGCAGCGCGGGCGCGTTCAGGGTCGACGTCCCCGGGCCCTTGCGCGTGCCGACCAATATCAGCAGCGATGCCGCGACGAGGATGGCCGCAGTCAGGGTGATCGCAACGACTACCACAGGTGATTTCATCGACGTCCTGTCGCGATGCCGGTCGGCGCGGGGCACGCGGCGCCTTGAAGGCGGGTCCAGGATAAAACGGGAATCAGACCGGCAGGCCCATCGCCATGGTCGCCTTGGTCGACAGCACTGTCAGGGTGACGATCAGGCACAGCGAGAGCGCGGCGACGGCGAGCGAGGCCGCGACCGCGTTGGTCAGCCGGGAAGACGAAACGGTAGCGGGCTGGCCTTGAAAGCCCGCCGCGCCGGACGCCCGTATCATGGTCTAAATCCTTCAACGCGCGAGCGAATCACCCACGACATCGAACAATTTCACCGTGGCAACCGGCAATATTGCGGCGGCCAGCACGCCGAAAATGGCGAGATTGCGGCAAGGAAGACCCTTGTGCCCGCTATTCGCCAGAGCGCGATCGCTCCGTCAGGCGCCCGCGGCGATGCTGGCGGGATCCTCGATGTCGGCCGGCCGCCACTCCATTGCGACGAAGCCGGGGGCCGCTTCCACGCGCTCCAGCCAGTCCCGGATCGCCGGGAAGGTCGAGAGGTCGAAGTCGCAGCGGTCCGCAAGGTGGGTATAACCGTACAGCGCGATGTCGGCGACCGTGAGCTGGCGGGCGGCGAAATAGGCGTTGGTCTTGAGGTGGTTTTCCATCACCTGGAGGGCGCCATAGCCGCGCTCCATCCAGTCTTCCAGCGAATGGGTCTGCAGGTCGCGGCCGCCCCTCACCAGCGACAGCCAGAAATAGGCCGCGCCGATGTTCGGCTCCAACGCGTGCTGCTCAAAGAACATCCACTGCAGCGCTTCGGCACGATCGATGCGGTTCTCCGGCGCGAGCGGAGTGCCGACGGCGACATACCAGAGGATGGCGTTGGACTCGGCGAGATAGCGATCGCCGCCGACCTCGAGCAGCGGCACCTGACCGGACGGGTTCTTGGCCAGGAAGTCCGGGGTGCGGCTCTCGCCGCGCAGAATGTCCACCTCGACCGCTTCGTAAGGCAAGTTCAACAGCGCCAGCGCAAGGCGGACCTTGTAGCTGTTGCCCGAGCGTTGCATCGAATAGAGCTTGTACATTCTGAGGATGATTCCGAAAGACGGGAAGGCGCGGCGCTTGTTGCCCTGCAACGCGGCTAAACAATGATGCCGATGCGAATCCGCTGCAAGGGCCCGCCAATAGAAAAACTCGAAAACCCTACCGCATTGCAACGCGGCGGAAGATCATTTCCGTGCGACCATGCAATTCAGTTCACGCTTGCGTCAATTCGTGTGCGCATCGTTACGCACGAGGCGTGCGCTGAAGCCTTCACCTTGTTATGGCCGGGCATAGCCGCCCGAAAGACGGCGTCGCTTCCGGCCTATGTCCCGGCCATCCACGATCTCACTGCATCACCAAAGAACGTCGATACCCGGGACAGCCCGGGCAAGACGACCT
This sequence comes from Bradyrhizobium sp. 132, assembly GCF_023074185.1. Taxonomy (GTDB): domain Bacteria; phylum Pseudomonadota; class Alphaproteobacteria; order Rhizobiales; family Xanthobacteraceae; genus Bradyrhizobium. Next base: position 69,848 of record NZ_JADPKY010000173.1, read on the forward strand.
GCTGTCGCCAACACGCAAAATTGCTCCGAGGACAAGCCTTGTCGGATATGTGGGATTTGCCTGGCAAAGTTGCGGAAAATTGCGAAGAATCCAGTCTTGAAACGCTCCAGACCCGTAAACTTTTGCGAGATCGGACCGAAGTTTCTTGCGGTGCAACGGCACTCGTTTTAGGGTGGTTCATTCCCACAATCGGAGTCGTGAGGCCAAAGGGTTCACGACGCTTGTCAGGAGATGACGATGCCCTTCCTTGCCGCTGCGCTCGACCGTGTGAAGCCGTCCGCCACCATCGCGGTCACGGATAAAGCACGTGCGCTGAAAGCGGCGGGCCGCAACGTCATCGGCCTCGGCGCCGGCGAGCCCGACTTCGACACGCCCGCCAACATCAAGCTGGCGGCGATCCGCGCCATCGAAGCCGGCAAGACCAAGTACACTGCGGTCGACGGCATTCCCGAGTTGAAGGAAGCCATCATCGCCAAGTTTCAGCGCGAGAACGGCGTCGTCTTCAAGGCAAACCAGATCATCGTCGGCACCGGCGGCAAGCAGGTGCTCTACAACGCGCTGATGGCAACCATCAATCCGGGCGACGAGGTGATCATCCCCGCGCCGTACTGGGTCAGCTATCCCGAGATGGTGGCGCTCGCCGGCGGCGAGCCAGTGCCGGTGGTCTGCACCGCCGCGACCGGCTTCAAGCTCCAGGCCGATGCGCTCGAGCGCGCGATCACGCCAAAGACCAAATGGGTGATCCTGTGCTCGCCGTCGAACCCGACGGGAGCTGCCTACACCAGGACCGAGCTGAAGGCGCTCACCGACGTGCTGGTCAAGCATCCGCATGTCTGGGTGATGACCGACGACATGTACGAGCACCTCGTCTATGACGACTTCCAGTTCACCACGGTCGCGCAGGTCGAGCCGAAACTCTACGACCGCACGCTGACCGTGAACGGCGTGTCGAAGGCCTATTGCATGACCGGCTGGCGCATCGGCTATGCCGGTGGTCCGGCGCAGCTCATCAAGGCGATGTCGACGATCCAGTCGCAGTCGACGTCGAACCCGTCGTCGATCGCGCAATGGGCAGCGGTTGAGGCGCTGAACGGTCCGCAGGACTTCATCCCCGCCAACAACAAGGTGTTCAAGGAGCGCCGCGACCTCGTCGTCTCCATGCTCAACCAGGCCAAGGGCATCGAGTGCCCGCGTCCCGAAGGCGCCTTCTACGTCTATCCGTCCTGCGCCGGCACGATCGGCAAGACCGCGCCGTCGGGCAAGGTGATCGACAATGACGAGACGTTCGTGACCGAACTGCTCGAGACCGAAGGCGTTGCCGTCGTGCAGGGCTCGGCGTTCGGGCTTGGACCTGCGTTCCGCATCTCCTACGCGACCAAGACCTCGGACCTCGAAGACGCCTGCAATCGCATCCAGCGCTTCTGCGGCAATCTGCGCTAAGCCTGTCACGACGAAACGAACTGGAATGAAAAGGCCCGCTTCGCGCGGGCCTTTTTTATTCCTGCACGCAATCTGGCACCGCAGGGAATGTTGTGCCATAGACCATTGCGTCACGGGTAGGCGTGCATCTCTGCTCGCATCACGTTCATCGCCGGAGATATTTCATGCGCCGTTCACTCCTTCTCGCCGGGATCGCCGCCGCCAGCCTCGTTGCCTCGGTCGTGGTCGCCGACGCGCAGCAGCGGATGGTGCGGGTCGGCGTGCTCGAATGCCGCGGCGGCGCCAGCGTCGGCTTCATCGTGGGATCGGTGACCAATCTCGGCTGCGTCCTGCGCGCCGAGGGCTTGCCGGAGGATCGCTACGTCGCGACCATCCGCAAAGTCGGCCTCGATATCGGCATCACCCAGGAGACCGCGCTGGCCTGGGGCGTGTTCGCGCCGGTCGACCGGCTCGGACCGGGCGACCTCTCGGGCACCTATGCGGGCGCGCAGGGCAGTGCCTCGGTCGGCGTCGGTCTCGGCGGCAACGTGCTGGTCGGCGGCTCCAACAATTCGATCGCGCTCCAGCCGCTCAGCGTGCAGGGCCAGGTCGGCCTCAACGTCGCGGCCGGGCTTGAGAGCCTGGAACTTCGCCCCGGCCGTTAAGAGCTGGCCGTCAATAACCTGATCTCACTGACGACGCACCGCAGCGATTTTTGATGCTTGCCAAATCTCGGGGACGGGCAGAGCATCTGCGCTTGCCGACCCAATCATGGGCCGAGCTCCACACCAAGGAGGCGGCGAATGGGACAAGACGTCAGAAGTCCCCGAGGTCCACGGTGCATTGCGCTGGTGGGCCCTTTCCAAAGCGGTAAAACCACACTCCTCGAAGCAATCCTGGCGCGAACGGGCGCGATCCCGCGCGCCGGCAGCGTCGATGCCGGAACCTCCGTCGGCGACGCCAGTGCCGAAGCCCGTCATCATAAGATGACCGTCGGGCTCACTGCCGCCACCACGAATTTTATGGGCGACAGCTACACCTTCCTCGATTGTCCCGGTTCCGTCGAGTTCGCCCACGACATGCGCGCCGCGCTGCCTGCGATCGACGCCGCAATCGTGGTCTGCGAAGCCGACGAGAAGAAGCTGCCGCAGCTTCAGATCATCCTGCGCGAGCTGGAGGAGCTGAAGATCCCGCGTTTCCTGTTCCTCAACAAGATCGACCGCGCCAACAAGCGCATCCGCGAAACGCTCGAGATACTCCAGCCCGCCTCGCGCGTGCCGCTGGTGCTGCGCCAGATCCCGATCTGGAACAACGAGCTGATCGAGGGTTTCGTCGATCTCGCGCTGGAACGCGCGTTCGTCTACCGCGAGCACAAGGCCTCCGAAGTGGTCGCGCTCGAAGGCGGCGATCTCGATCGCGAGAAGGAAGCCCGCTTCTCGATGCTGGAGAAGCTCGCAGATCATGACGATGCGCTGATGGAGCAGCTGCTCGAGGACATCCAGCCGCCGCGCGATGCAGTGTTCGACGATCTCGCCCGCGAATTGCGCGAGGGGCAGATATGTCCGGTGCTGATAGGCGCCGCCGCACGCGAAAACGGCGTGCTGCGCCTGATGAAAGCGCTGCGCCATGAGGCGCCCGGTGTCGCGGAGACCGCAAAACGTCTCGGCGTTCCCGAGACCAGGGATGCGCTCGGCTTCGTGTTCAAGACGCTGCATTCGCAGCACGGCGGCAAGCTGTCGCTGACGCGGCTGCTCGCCGGCCATCTCGACGACGGTGCCACGCTGCAATCCTCCTCCGGCGGGGCCAGCCGCATCTCCGGGATCCTCGCCGTCACCGGCGCCTACGACACCAAGCGTGGCGCGGCGGAAGCCGGCGACACGGTGGCGCTCGCCAAGCTCGATCCCATAAGCACCGGCGACACGGTCTCGAACGGCAAGACCCAGCCGGCTGCGCTCGCAGCCAGCGAGCCGACGCCGCCGGTGCTCGCGATCTCGGTTGCGGCCACCGACCGCAAGGACGACGTCAAGCTCGGCCAAGCGCTGACGCGGCTGCACGAGGAGGATCCCTCGCTCGTCTTCGTGATGAACGCCCAGACCCACGACACTGTGCTGTGGGGACAGGGCGAGATGCACCTGCGCGTCGCGAGCGAGCGGCTGCGCGACCGCTTTGGCGTCAAAGTTGCCTCGCATCCTCCCGCGATCGGCTATCAGGAGACCATCCGCAAGCCGATCGTCCAGCGCGGCCGCCACAAGAAGCAGTCCGGCGGCCACGGCCAGTTCGGCGATGTCGTGCTCGACATCAAGCCGCTGCCGCGCGGCGACGGCTTCAAGTTCGCCGAGAAGGTGGTCGGCGGCGCGGTGCCGCGCAACTACATCGGCGCGGTGGAAGAGGGCGTCGTCGACGGGCTCACACGCGGTCCGCTCGGTTTCCCCGTCACCGATTTGCAGGTGACGCTGACCGACGGCTCCTATCACAGCGTCGATTCCTCCGACCTCGCCTTCCGCACGGCGGCGCGGGTCGGGCTGAATGAAGGCCTTCCGTTATGCCAGTCGGTGCTGCTGGAGCCGATCCACGTGGTCGAGATCGTCTGCCCGACCGATGCCACCGCCAAGATCAACGCGATCCTGTCGGCGCGGCGCGGCCAGATCCTCGGCTTCGACACCCGCGACGGCTGGAGCGGATGGGACTGCGTCCGCGCCATGATGCCGGAAGCCGAGATCGGCGAGTTGATCGTCGAGCTGCGCTCGGCCACGGCAGGCGCCGGCAGCTTCACCCGCCAGTTCGACCACATGGCCGAAGTGACCGGCCGCGCCGCCGACCAGATCATCGCCGCGCATCAGCACGCGGCGTGAGCCGCCTCTCGCAGTAACAGACGCACGCTCTCGCCCTCTTCCCGTTGTTACGGGGAGAGGGAGACGCACAGCCCGTGGCGGCGAGCGCCCTCTTGCGCTCGGCCCGGATTGATGTATTTTACATCATTGTGCATGCTCCAGACATCACTTATAATCTCTCATACGTGAGGCCAAGGTGATCACGTCGTTCCAGATGCGGGCAGCGCGCGCGCTGCTCGGCATTGACCAGAGGGCCTTGGCGGAGCTCGCAGGCGTTTCGCTGCCGACCATTCAGCGGATGGAGGCGAGCACCGGCAACGTTCGCGGCGTGGTCGAGACCTTGATGAAGGTGGTCGAAGCCTTTGATCGGGCCGGCGTCGAGCTGATCGGCGAACAGGCTCGCAGCGAAGGCGGCGGACGTGGCGTTCGGCTGAAACAGCCGGGGCCGCCGCGTCGGGTTGGAGCGTGATCCCGCAATGATCATGCTCGGGAGCAGACTTAACTAACGCACCGTCGCGCCCCGATACGCGGCCGCACGATGCATCGGAGCGGTGTGGGCATGAGCATCACAGGCGAACACGCAGGCAAGCTGCACCAGCTTCGTCGGCCGACCTTTACCGAACTCTATCTGCCGAAGCTCGTCACCGTGTGGCGCGAGGGCTATGGCTTGTCGGATTTCCGCGCCGATGTGTTCGCGGGCCTCACGGTCGCAATCGTCGCGCTGCCGCTGTCGATGGCGATCGCGATCGCTTCGGGCGTGACGCCGGATCGCGGACTCTACACCGCTGTTGTCGGCGGCTTCATTGCGTCACTGCTCGGCGGCAGCCGGTTCCAGATCGGCGGCCCGGCCGGCGCCTTCATTGTGCTGGTTGCGGCGACCGCCGACCGTCACGGGGTTGACGGCGTGGTCCTCGCCACGCTGATGGCGGGCCTGTTCCTGATCGCCGCGGGCTTCCTGCGGATCGGCACCTATATCAAGTTCATTCCGTATCCGGTGACGGTCGGCTTCACGGCCGGCATCGCCGTCATCATCTTCGCGAGCCAGCTGCGCGATCTCGGCGGGATCACGCTGGTCGCGAAAGAGCCGAGCGAATTCGTCCCAAAACTCGTCGCGCTCGCCGGGGGGCTGCACACCGTCAATCCGTCGGCCGTCGCGGTCGCGATCGTCAGCATTGCCATCATCGCCGGCCTGCGACGCTGGCGGCCGTCCTGGCCGGGCATCCTGATCGCGGTCGTGCTCGCGGCGGCCGCATGTGCCGTGCTGTCGCTGCCGGTCGAGACCGTCGGATCGCGCTTCGGCGGCATTCCGCGCGAACTGCCCGCGCCGGCCTTGCCTGCGTTCTCGCTCGCGAAGGCGACCGCCGTGCTGCCGGATGCGATCGCCTTCGCGCTGCTCGCCGCCATCGAATCGCTGCTGTCGGCGGTGGTGGCCGACGGCATGACCGGACGCCGTCACCGCTCCAATTGCGAGCTGGTGGCGCAAGGCGCCGCCAATGTCGGCGCGGCGCTGTTCGGCGGCATCTGCGTCACCGGGCTGATCGCGCGCACCGCGACCAACATCCGCGCCGGCGCGCGGGGGCCGCTCGCGGGCATGCTGCATTCGATCTTCCTGCTGCTGTTCATGCTGATCGCGGCGCCGCTCGCGAGCTACATCCCGCTGGCCGCGCTCGCCGCCGTGCTCGTCGTGGTGGCCTGGACCATGGCAGAGAAGCACGAATTCGCGACGCTCCTGCGCTCGTCGTGGGGCGATGCCGTCGTGCTGCTCGCAACTTTCCTGCTCACCATCTTCCGCGATCTGACCGAAGGCATTTTGGTCGGCTTCGCGCTTGGCGCGGTGCTGTTCATCCATCGCATGGCGGAAATGACGGGCATCGAGGAACGTTCGCCGCTGGTGGCCGCCGATCGTCCCGATGACGGCAATGGCGAGCGCGTGCCTTACGACCCCGCGCTCGCGGTCGATCGCGACGTGCTGGTCTATCGCATCACCGGCGCGTTCTTCTTCGGCGCCGCCTCGGCGATCGGCAGCGTGCTCGACGGCATTGCCGACAAGCGCAAGGGCTTCGTGGTCGACTTCGCCGCAGTGCCGTTCCTGGATTCGACGGCGGCCAACGTGCTGGGACGCGTCGCCGCAAAAGCCCACCGGCAGGGCATCCGGCTGTTCATCACCGGGGCATCGCCTGCGGTTCGCCGCGCGCTGCTCACCCATGGCGTCACGCCGCCGCGAGCGCGTTATCGCGAGACCATCGCGCGTGCCGTCGCCGACATCAAGGGCCGCACGGCCCAGCTCGCGGGCGATGACGCGGGCACGGCCTAGCGCCGCGGCCTTCCCGGGGCGTCCGCGCGCTTGACAGGGCCCGCGGGACGCGAAATGGATCGCCTCCGACGCTCCCCAGGGAAGGATGACCGTGACCAAGGCTCCCGCAGCCTGTCTGATCGGATGGCCGGCCGCGCATTCGCGCTCGCCGCTGATCCACCATTACTGGCTGCGCACGCTCGGGATCGAGGGCGGCTATCTCATCGAGGCGGTTCCACCCGATAATTTGCGCGACTTCGTGCTGCGGCTGTCACTGCGCGGCTTCGCGGGCGCTAATGTCACCATCCCGCACAAGGAGAGCGTGCTTGAGCTCTCGAAGCCCGATGCCCGCGCGCAGGCGGTCGGAGCGGCCAACACGCTGTGGTTTGCGGACGGCGAGCTGCGCTCGACCAACACCGACGTCGAGGGTTTCATTGGCAATCTCGACGCCAGCGCGCCCGGATGGGACGCAGCCGGCGAGGCGCTGGTGCTGGGCGCCGGCGGCTCCTCGCGTGCGATCGTGTTCGGGCTGCTCGAACGCGGCTTCAAGCGCATCCATCTCGCCAACCGCACCATCGCGCGGGCCGAGACGCTTGCAAGACAATTCGGACCGAACGTGCATCCTGCTACATGGGACAGCGTGAACGGCCTCCTGCCGCGCGCAAAACTTCTCGTGAACACGACCTCGCTCGGCATGCACGGTCAGCCTTCACTCGACGTTGAAGTCGCCCGCCTGCCGGATGGCGCCGTGGTCGCCGATCTCGTCTATGTTCCGCTGATGACGCCGCTGCTGGCGGCCGCAAAGGCGCGAGGGCTGAAGACCGCCGACGGCCTAGGCATGCTGCTGCATCAGGCGGTTCGCGGCTTCGAGCTGTGGTTCGGCCAGCGGCCGCAGGTCACGGCCGAGCTGCGCGCGCTGGTCGAGGCCGATCTCACAAAGACTTGAGAGAATAGCGCGTAATCTCCGGCGTTCTATGTCCGTAGGGACAATAGGGACAATCGGAGACCATCATGTCTGTTCAACGTGCAACTTTCACACGTCCGCTCATCGCCGTCGCGATGGTGGCCGTCTCGACCCTCTCGGCACTTGCGCAAAGGGCGCCGGTGCCGACGCGCGTGCGCGGCACGATCGAAAGCGTCAATGGCGATACGATGCAAGTCAAGTCGCGCAGTGGTGAGGATGTCAAGCTCCACATCGCCTCCGACGTGAACGTGTCAGGCATTACGAGGATTTCACTCGCCGACATCAAGGCCGGCTCCTTCGTCGGCGCCACCACCGTGCCGGGACCGGACGGCGGTGCGAACGCGGTCGAGGTCCACGTGTTTCCGGAGAGCATGCGCGGCACCGGCGAGGGCTCGCGGCCCTATGACCTCAAGCCCAACTCCAGCATGACCAATGCGACCGTGTCGGAGAGCGTGGTCGGCAATGACGGCCATACGCTGCTGGTCAAGTACAAGGACGGCGAGAAGAAGGTGTTCGTCGCCGACAGCACGCCGGTGGTGACCTTCGTGCCCGGCGACAAATCCGATCTGAAGGCCGGCGCCAAGGTGATCGCCTTCATGAAGCAGCTGCCGGACGGCTCATTCGAGACCAACCGCGTCAGCGTCGGACGCGATGGTCTGACACCGCCGATGTGATTATTGCAGCCGGGAATAGCGGTGGTCACGCGGGGTTGCCGTATTGATCGCCGCTCCTCCCTGGAGGGATATCATGCCGAAAGTGAACAACTGGATGCCACGCCTCGTCGTGGCCGCATTCGCCGCTTGCATCGTTATTACGTCATCCGTCTCGGCGCAGCAGGCGCCGACGGTCCGCATCCGCGGAACCATCGAGAGCATCGACGGCAACATGCTCGATATCAAGACCCGCGAGGGTACTGACGTGAAAGTGCGCATGACCGACAACGTTGCCGTCTTCGCGGTGGTGAAGACCTCGTTGTCGGAGATCAAGGACGGCTCCTATATCGGCGTCACCGGCCTGCCCGAGCCCGACGGCACCCAGAAGGCGATCGCCGTGCACATCTTTCCCGAAAACCAGCGCGGCGCGGCCGAAGGTTTTCGTCCCTGGGATGCCCGCGCCAACTCGACCATGACCAACGCCACGGTCTCACAGACGGTGAGGGGCACCGACGGCCAGAACATCACGGTCAAGTACAAGGACGGTGAGAAGAAAGTCGTGGTTCCGCCGGACACGCCGATCGTCACCTTCGTCGCCAGCGACAAATCCGAGCTCAAGCCGGGCGCCAAGCTGATCATTTTTGGTGCGGCGAAGAAGGACGATGGTTCGCTGGAAGCCAACCGGGTGAATGTCGGCAGGGACGGCGTGACGCCGCCGATGTGAGGCGTGAAACTGGCAGAGCCGTAGGGTGCGTAAAGGCGCGCGAGCGCCGTGCCCACCATCTTTCCACGATCGCAGCAAAATGGTGGGCACGCTTTCGCTTTGCCCACCCTGCGGCGCCTCACATCGCAATGATATGATCGTCGATCTCGTCGATCCTGTTGACGCCGCACAGGCCCATGGTGGTGAGCAGCTCCTTCTGGATGATGTCGATCGCCTTGGCGACGCCGGCCTGGCCCCCGGCGCCCAGGCCGTAGGCGTAGGCGCGGCCGATCATGCAGGACTTTGCGCCGAGCGCGAGCGCGCGCATCACGTCCTGGCCGGAGCGGATGCCGCCGTCGAACATGATCTCCATCCTGTCACCGACCGCGTCGGCGATCTCGGGCAGCACCTCGATCGATGACGGGGCGCCGTCGAGCTGACGGCCGCCATGGTTCGACACGACGAGGGCCTGCGCGCCGGTCTTGGCGGCCTCCTCGGCGTCCTCGACGTCCAGAATGCCCTTGATGACGAGCTTGCCCGGCCAAATGCTGCGGACCCACTCGATGTCCTTCCAGTTCAGCGAGGTGTCGAACTGCGAGGCGGTCCATTCCGCGAGGCGATTGAGGTCCTCGGTGTTCTTCACGTGGCCGGCGATGTTGCCGAAGGTGCGGCGCTTGCCCTGCAGCACGCCGGAGACCCACGCCGGCTTGGTCGCGAAATCCAAAAATTTCGACAGCGTCCACTCGGGGGGGATCGTCATGCCGTTCTTGATGTCGGCATGGCGCTGGCCGATGACCTGGAGGTCGACGGTGAGCACGAGGGCGCTGCACTTGGCCGCCATCGCGCGCTGGATCAGCTCCTTGATGAAGCCGCGGTCCTTCATCACGTAGAGCTGGAACCAGAACGGCTTCTCGACATTGGCCGCGATGTCCTCGATCGAGCAGATCGACATCGTCGACTGCGTGAACGGGATACCGGCGGCTTGCGCGGCGCGGCAGGCATGAATCTCACCATCGCCATGTTGCATGCCGAGCAGGCCCACAGGCGCGAGCATCAGCGGCATGGTCGAGGACTCGCCGAGGATCGTGGTCGCGGTGTCGCGTTTGGAGACGTCGACCAGGATGCGCTGGCGGAACTTGATCGCCTGCATGTCATCGCGGTTGGCGCGCAGCGTTTCCTCGGCGTAGGAGCCGCGGTCGCAATAATCGAAGAACGCCTTCGGCACGCGGCGCTGATGCAGTGTGCGAAGATCGTCGATACAGGTGATATGCTTCATGAATTTTTCCCCGGCCCGTCTTTGCATCAGGAGTCTTGCATCGGAAGTCTTGCATCGGAAGATCGAGGGGTCATCTAGCATGGTTGGATGCTCAGCCAAATCGTTTGCATCCTTTGTGGAGAGGAGGTCGCCATGACGAGACCGCACGCCGGACCGACCCCGGAAGAGATCAAGGAGAAGCATGATCTCGAGGAAGCGCTGGAAGAAGGTCTGGAAGAAACCTTTCCGGGCTCCGATCCCGTCAACGTCACCCAGCCGGCGCCGAGCCGCGGGGACGGCCATGTGAAGCGCTCCAGCTAGGGGCGGGTTCCGCGCTGTTTCGGCATTTTCGCCGGGAATATAGTGTTAACAAGACGTTATCGGCGCCGTGGCGCGCCGGGTTCCGTAATGATTGATCATATTTTTTGAAGCCAAGTTAGCCGTGATGGCTCTATAAGAGCTCAGCAAATCAGGGATGCGGGGCCCGTTGGGGCACCCGAAGGTTGTAGTGGGGACCCCTGGTTGTTGCGTGGGGGACGATATGAGCCGCAAATATTTCGGGACGGACGGGATCCGGGGCCGCGCCAACGGACTGATCACGCCGGAGCTCGCGCTCAAGGTCGGCCAGGCCGCAGGCCTTGCGTTTCAGCGCGGTGACCACCGCCACCGGGTCGTGATCGGCAAGGACACCCGCCTGTCCGGCTACATGATCGAATACGCGATGGTCGCGGGCTTCACCTCGGTCGGTATGGACGTGCTGCTGGTCGGCCCGATGCCGACGCCGGCGGTGGCGATGCTGACCAAGTCGATGCGCGCCGATCTCGGTGTGATGATCTCCGCCTCGCACAATCTGTTCGAGGACAACGGCATCAAGCTGTTCGGCCCGCAGGGCTTCAAGCTTTCCGACGACGTCGAGAAGCAGATCGAGCAGCTGCTCGACGAGCCCATCGGCAAGCGTCTCGCACAGAGCGCCAGTCTCGGCCGCGCCCGCCGCATCGACGGCGTGCATGACCGCTATATCGAATTCGCCAAGCGCACGCTGCCGCGCGATCTGTCGCTCGACGGCCTGCGCGTCGTGGTCGATTGCGCCAATGGCGCCGCCTACAAGGTGGTGCCGGAAGCGCTGTGGGAGCTGGGCGCCGACGTGATTCCGATCGGCGTCGAGCCCGATGGCTTCAACATCAACAAGGAATGCGGCTCCACCTCGCCGGAAGCCTTGTCGAAGAAGGTCCGCGAGATGCGCGCCGACATCGGCATCGCACTCGACGGCGACGCCGATCGCGTCATCCTGGTCGACGAGCGCGGCCACATCGTCGACGGCGACCAGCTGCTCGCGGTGATCGCGCAGAGCTGGAAGGAAGACGGGCGGCTGTCGCGGCCGGGCATCGTCGCGACAGTGATGTCGAACCTCGGGCTTGAGCGTTTCCTCAAGGGGCAGGGGCTCGATCTCGTGCGCACGCCGGTCGGCGACCGCTATGTGCTCGAGCAGATGCTGAACGGCGGCTACAATCTCGGTGGCGAGCAGTCCGGCCACATCATCCTGTCCGACTATGCCACCACCGGCGACGGCTTCGTTGCCGCATTGCAGGTGCTTGCCGTGGTGCAGAAGCTGCGCCGGCCGGTGTCGGAAGTCTGCCACCGCTTCGATCCGCTGCCGCAGATCCTCAAGAACGTCCGTCACAAGGGCGGCAAGCCGCTCGACGACACCAGCGTCAAATCGGCGATCTCCGACGGCGAGCAACGGCTCAACGGCCATGGCCGCCTGCTGATCCGCTCTTCCGGCACCGAGCCGGTGATCCGCGTCATGGCCGAGGGCGAAGACCGCATCCTGGTCGAGGACGTCGTCGACACCATCGTTTCGGCGCTCGGACAGGCCGCGGCGGCCTAGGCGCATCCCAGCCATCGACGATTGGCGGTGGTTTGGCCGCCCCGGTCATCGTAGTCAGGCCGTGCGGCGGTTCGCCGCGCCTGCCGGGATACTCCATTGAACAAGCCCGTCGTCGTCTCCGAGGAAACGCTGACCGAGTCCGTCGTCGTCAGCGACGTGACGCCGGCGAAGTCGGCCGCAGGGCCGGCCTATGTCGTGCTTGCCGGCATCAGCTTCTCGCACTTCCTCAATGACACCATGCAGTCGCTGATCGCTTCGGTGTATCCGATCCTGAAGGACACCTACGCGCTCGACTTCGCACAGATCGGCATGATCACGCTGGCGTTCCAGTTCACGGCCTCGCTGCTCCAGCCAGTGGTCGGCCACTACACCGACAAAAAGGCGCAGCCCTATTCGCTGTCGATCGGCATGGCCTCGACCTTCTTCGGTCTCTTGCTGCTCAGCGCCGCCCACCAATATCTCGTCATCCTCGTCGCCGCCGCGCTGGTCGGTCTCGGCTCGGCAGTGTTTCATCCCGAATCCGCGCGCATCGCGCGGCTCGCCTCCGGCGGCCGCTACGGCTTTGCGCAATCGGTGTTCCAGCTCGGCGGCAGTTTTGGCACCTCGATGGGACCGGTATTGGCCGCGCTCATCGTCGTGCCGTTCGGGCAGGGCAGCATCGCCTGGTTTTCCTCGATCGCCTTCCTCGCGATCCTCATCCTCTGGCGCATCGGCCGCTGGTACGAACCGCAGATCAAGGCGAAGAAGACGGTCGCGATCGAGACCCATCCCGACGCGCCGAGCGCGCGTCGCGTCACCGTTGCGCTCCTCGTGCTGGTCGCGCTGCTGTTCTCGAAACAGCTCTACGTCTCGAGCCTGTCGAGCTATTACATCTTCTATCTGATCGACCGCTTTGGCGTGTCGACCCAGGCGGCGCAGATGTATCTCTTCGTTTTCCTCGCAGCGAACGCGGTCGGCGCTTTTCTCGGCGGTCCCCTGGGCGATCGCTACGGCCGCAAGATCGTGATCTGGATCTCGATCCTGGGCGCGCTGCCGTTCACGCTGGCGCTGCCCTATGCGGGGCTCTATGCGAGCGCGGTGCTCTCGGTGATCATCGGCCTGATCATCTCTTCGACGACGTCGTCGATCATCGTGTTCGCGCAGGAGCTGGTACCGCATCGCTTCGGCATGATCTCCGGCGTGTTCTTCGGCGTCGCCTTCGGCATCGGGGGCCTGGGCGCGGCCGTGCTCGGCAAGCTCGCCGACCACACCTCGATCGAGTTCGTCTACCAGGTCTGTGCCTATCTGCCGGCGATCGGCCTGCTCGCGGTGTTCCTGCCCAAGCTGCCGCGGCACGTCCGTTAACGCATCCTGTCTTGCCGCAACGCGGCTTCATACAACGTTAGCAATTGCGACGTTCAGCCGCCGCATTTTTGCAGCGCTCTTGCCGCATCGGCGTGTGAGTTGAGAAAAAATCAACCTTAAAAATTAGGGTTAAGTGGCGCTTAAACATTTGCTGGCATCGTCCGGGCCGTGAGTTTCCAGAACGTGAGGCGCCGTATTTGCCTCACCGGCCAAAAGGACGAAGCCAATGCGTAGCGTTAAGTCTCTCCTTGCCGCGGGTGCGGCAACCCTGATGTCCTCGATGGCGTTCGCCGCCGACATGCCGATCGCAGCGCCCCCTCCGATGTACGCGCCCCCGCCGCCGCCCTCGGACTTCGGCGGCTGGTATCTGCGCGGCGACGTCGGCATGACCAACCAGAGCGCCAAGCGCATCGACAGTGCGACTGCGGCAGCGTTCCCGACCACGACGACGGGGCTCGGTTTCGACTCCTCGCCGCTGTTCGATCTCGGCGTCGGCTATCGCTTCAACAACTGGTTCCGCGCCGACTTGATCGGTCAGTACCGCGGCAAGGCCAATCTGCACGGTGCGGACAACGTCATTGCGCCCGGCTTCGTTGGCTCCAACAATTACAGCGGCAGCAAGTCCGAGTGGGTCGTCATGGCGAATGCCTATGTCGATCTCGGCACTTGGTGGTGCATCACGCCGTTCATCGGCGCCGGTGTCGGCGGCTCCTACAACAAGATCAGCGGCTTCCGTGACGACGGCGTGTCATACAGCCCGTTGCTGAACAACAGCGTCGCCTACTTCGCCGACAACGGGAAGTGGAATTTGGCCTGGGCGGCTCACGCCGGTCTCGCCTACAGGGTCAACCCCGGGTTCACGGTCGAACTGGCCTACAGCTACATGAATCTCGGCGACGCGGCGCCCGGCAACTACCGCCTGTTCGACAACAGTGCCTCCGGCCCGTCCACGATCAAGATCAAGGAGCTCACCTCGCACGATATCAAGCTCGGCGTGCGCTGGGATCTCAACAGTCCGCCGGCCTACATGCCGCCGCTCGTCACCAAGGGCTGATCGTCAGCCTGATCGCTTTAGACTTCTTAGCGGCGCGGGATCATCCCGCGCCGTTTTGCTTTGCGTATTTTTCATGGCTTCACCGCGACGAAAGTCCCCGGTGCAACCATTGGTTAAGGTTAACGGGCCATGATCACGAGCGAAAGTTCGAGTTCGATGGAGCGTTCGATGCGTAGGCTTTGGTTGGCGGCGGCGATATTGGGGACGGTCTCTGCCGCGCACGCGGCCGATCTCTCTGACCTGCCCATCCTGCGCGGCAGCTTCACGGACGGACTGTCGAAGACGTCCCACAACTGGGACGGTTTCTATGTCGGCGGCCAGTTCGGCTTTGCCACGACCGACGTCGATTTCAGTCACGCCCCAAAGACGATGACCGACTTCATGCTTCGCAACAGCATCCTCCAGGCGCCGGTCGGCGGCTGGGCGCTGCTGCCGAGTAACCACGTGCAGTCGACCGGGTTTGGCGCCTATGTCGGCCGCAATTGGCAGCTCTACGATGCGGTGTTCGGCGTCGAGGCCAATTACAGCTACATGAACAATCTGTCGAGCTCGGCGAGCGATTCCATGGCGCGATTGCTCCCTGGCGAAACGGCTCCGACTGGCCATACTTATACCTACGCCACCACGCTCGGTGGTGGTGCTGCGCTGAAGCTCAAGGATTACGCAACCTTTCGCGGCCGCGTCGGCTGGGACGGGGGCGACTTCATGCCGTATGCCTTTGCCGGCTTGGCAATCGGACGCGCCGAAGTTTCGAGATTTGCGACAGTATCCTGGCAGAAGTACGATGACTTCGACGACGTCGTAGTCAACGGCGGCATAGCCACAACGGTTCATAGACATCTGCCCGCCGGTTCGGACACACTGTCCAAGACTGAGCTGCGCACCAACAGCTTCATGTACGGATGGACGGCCGGTATCGGTGTCGAGTACGCGATCTGCGGCAACATCCTGCTTCGCGGCGAATGGGAGCATGTCGGCTTTTCGAACGTGAAGGACATCACGGTCGGCCTGAACAACTTCCGCGTCGGCGCTGGCTACCAGTTCTGAGCCGTCCGCTTCCTGTTGACAGCCTTGTTTCCTCCTGATGCTCTGTCGCTGAACGCGCGGGGGCAGCGATGCGGATCTACGGCGATACCAATTCCGGCAATTGTCTGAAGGTGAAGTGGGTCTGCGACAAGCTCGCATTGCCTTACCGATGGATCGAAATAGATACGCGCAAGGGCGAGACGCGCACGCCCCAATTCCTAGAGATGAACGGCGCCGGCCAGGTGCCAACCGTCGCCTTGGACGACGGTCGCACGCTGGCGCAATCCAATGCCATCATCCGCTATCTCGCACGCGACAGCGCGCTCGTTCCGCGCGATGCCTTCACGGCCGCCAAGATGGACGAATGGCTGTTCTGGGAACAATACAGCCACGAGCCCTATATCGCGGTGTGCCGCTTCCAGCTCGTCTATCTCGGCAAGGACGCCTCCGAGCTCGATCCTGAAAAGGTCAAGCGCGGCTATGCGGCGCTCGACCGCATGGAGCAGCATCTCGCCGGCAGCCGTTTCCTTGCTGGGGACGCGGTTTCGCTCGCCGACGTGTCGCTGCTCGCCTATACCCGCGTTGCGCATGAAGGCGGCTTCGATCTCAGCCGCTTTGCTGCCGTCCGCCGCTGGATCGCCGAAGCCGAGGCCTTTCTCAGGCTTCCCAAGGTGCGTTAAGGCGCGCTGAGGCAGGAGTATCGCAATGAACGCTGAATCCGTCTCCATTCGTCCGGCGCGCCGCGAGGATGTTGCTGCGATCGTCGCGATGCTCGCCGACGATCGTCTCGGGAGCGCACGCGAGCGCGTGGAAGATCCGTTGCCTGCGGTCTATTACGAGGCATTCGCGCGGGTCGGGCGCGATGAAAATCTCCAGCTCGTGGTTGCCGAGAGCGAGGACAGGGTGGTCGGCTGCCTGCAACTCGCGATCCTGCCCGGCATCAGCTCGCAGGGCGGTATGCGCGGTCTGCTCGAAGATGTCCGCGTTGCTTCCGATTGCCGCAGCCGCGGCATCGGCGAACAATTGGTGCAATGGGCGGTGACCGAAGCGAAAGCGCGCGGCTGCAATCTGGTCGAATTGCTGACTCATCAGACGCGAACAGATGCGCAGCGCTTCTACAAGCGGCTCGGATTTACATCGAGCCACGTCGGCATGACTGTTCGCTTTTGATGCAATGCGCCGCGAGCGTTGCACGATCAGCGAAATCGGATCGCGTGTTCGGTCATGTTAAGAGCTGATAAACTACCCGTTCGTGGTTCACGTGGAACCGGGAGCGAACGGTGCTACGGCAGCGTCTGCAACCGGGCTCGGTCGGTTCGGGGATTTCGATGAAAAGCTATTCGATAATCAAGGTCGGCAACGATTACGTCGTGCAGGCCAATGACAAATGCATTTTGAAAGTTGGCAGCCGCCGCCGTGCCGCGCAATTGATCAGCGATGCCACGGGCTTGCTGAACGCGCTTGCAGTGGTCGAATCCCCGGATATCGCACCGGAGGCGCCATCACTCGCGCGTGAGGTCCCGGAACTTCCTTGACGACTCTTCCCGTTTCCCGTATCAGCCGCGGCGGGACACCTCCCCCCAACGGGAGGCTTACTATCTGGAAGGGTAGACTATGACTGTAGCGAAGCCCGCTTCGCGGCCGAACGTGCCGCATTTTTCCTCCGGCCCCTGCGCCAAGCGCCCCGGATGGAATGCCCAAAATCTCAAGGACGCAGCGCTCGGCCGTTCGCATCGCGCGAAGGTCGGCAAGACCAAACTCAAGCTCGCGATCGACTTGACGCGCGAAGTGCTTGAAGTGCCCGCCGATTATCGCATCGGCATCGTGCCGGCCTCCGATACCGGCGCGGTCGAGATGGCGCTGTGGTCGATGCTGGGTGCGCGGCCCGTCACCACGCTCGCCTGGGAATCCTTCGGCGAAGGCTGGGTCAGCGACATCGTCAAGGAATTGAAGCTCAAGGACGTCACCAAGCTCAACGCTGGCTACGGTGAACTCCCCGACCTCTCCAAGGTCGATCCGAAGTCCGACGTCGTCTTCACTTGGAACGGCACCACATCAGGCGTGCGCGTGCCGAACGCTGACTGGATCAGCGCGACCCGCGAAGGCCTGACCATCTGCGACGCCACCTCGGCCGCGTTCGCGCAAGCCCTCGACTGGGCCAAGCTCGACGTCGTCACCTTCTCCTGGCAGAAGGCGCTCGGCGGCGAGGCCGCGCACGGCATGCTGATCCTGTCGCCCCGCGCGGTGGAACGGCTCGAAACCTACAAGCCGGCCTGGCCGCTGCCGAAAATCTTCCGCATGACCAAGGGCGGCAAGATCAACGAGGGCATCTTCGTCGGCGAGACCATCAACACGCCGTCGATGCTCTGCGTCGAGGATTATCTCGACGCGCTGAACTGGGGCAAGTCGATCGGCGGCCTGAAGGCGCTGATCGCGCGCGCCGACGCCAACACCAAGGTGCTCGCCGACTGGAAGGCGAAGACGCCGTGGATCGACTTCCTCGCCAAGGACGCCGCGATCCGCTCCAACACTTCGGTGTGCCTGAAGTTCACCGATCACGCGATCACCTCGCTCTCCGAGGACGCGCAGGCTGACTTCTCCAAGAAGCTGGTGGCGCTGGTCGAGAAGGAAGGCGCGGGCTACGACTTCGCGTACTACCGCGATGCGCCCGCCGGCCTGCGCATCTGGTGTGGTGCGACCGTCGAGGCCAGTGATGTCGCGCTGCTGACGCAGTGGATCGACTGGGCTTTTGCCGAGACCAAGGCCGCGCTCGCCAAGGCGGCGTGAGCTTTCTTTCTTAGCCTCTCCCCGAACGAACGGGGAGAGGGAGAAGAAACCGCTCCGAGACATCAACTTATTCCGGTCGACGGCCGCCCTGGTTTCAGGGAAGGTAGAGGATTATCCCCATGACTAAACCCAAAGTTCTCATTTCCGATGCGCTCTCTCCCGCAGCCGTGCAGATTTTCAAAGACCGCGGCGTTGAGGTCGATTTCCAGCCCAATCTCGGCAAGGACAAGGACAAGCTCGCCGAGATCATCGGCAATTACGACGGCCTTGCGATCCGCTCCGCGACGAAAGCGACCGCCAAGATCCTCGAGAAGGCCACCAACCTCAAGGTAATCGGCCGCGCCGGGATCGGCGTCGACAACGTCGAGATTCCCGCCGCCACGGCCAAGGGCATCATCGTGATGAACACGCCGTTCGGCAATTCGATCACGACCGCCGAGCACGCCATCACCCTGATGCTGGCGCTGGCGCGCGAGATTCCGCAGGCGGACGCTTCGACCCAGGCCGGCAAGTGGGAAAAGAATCGCTTCATGGGTGTCGAGATCACCGGCAAGGTGCTCGGCGTCGTCGGCTGCGGCAACATCGGCTCGATCGTCGCCGACCGCGCGCTCGGCCTGCGCATGAAGGTGATCGCGTTCGATCCGTTCCTGTCGCCGGAGCGCGCCAGGGACATCGGGGTCGAGAAGGTCGATCTCGACGATCTCCTGAAGCGCGCCGATTTCATCACGCTGCATACGCCGCTGACCGAGAAGACCAAGAACATCATCGATGCTGCCGCGATCGCCAGGATGAAGAAGGGCGTGCGCCTGATCAACTGCGCCCGCGGCGGCCTCGTCGACGAGCAGGCCGTGGTCGACGCCTTGAATTCCAAGCATATCGCGGGCGCCGCCTTCGACGTCTTCGTCGAGGAGCCCGCCACTGCGAACGTGCTGTTCGGTCACCCCAACGTGATCTGCACGCCGCATCTCGGCGCGTCCACCACCGAAGCGCAGGAGAACGTCGCGCTCCAGGTCGCCGAGCAGATGTCGGATTACCTGCTGACCGGCGCGATCTCGAATGCCGTCAACTTCCCCTCGATCACCGCGGAAGAGGCGCCGAAGCTGAAGCCGTTCATCACGCTCGCCGAGAAGCTCGGCTCGTTTGCCGGCCAGCTCACCGAGACCGGCATCCTCAAGGTCGAGATCACCTATGAAGGCCACGTCGCCGAGATGAAGATCAAGGCGATCACCTCTGCGGTATTGTCGGGCCTGCTGCGGCCGATGCTGGGCGAGGTCAACGTCGTGTCCGCGCCCGTCGTCGCCAAGGAGCGCGGCATGGTGGTCGACGAGATCGTGCGCGCCGCGCAGAGCGACTATGAGAGCCTGATCACCGTGACGGTCGCGACCGAACGCCAGGAGCGCTCGGTCTCCGGCACCGTCTATCACGACGGCAAGCCGCGCCTCGTCGACATCAAGGGCATCCGCGTCGACGCCGAGTTCGGCAAGTCGATGATCTACGTCACCAACGAGGACAAGCCGGGCTTCATCGGCAAGTTCGCAGGGCTTCTCGGCGACGCCAAGATCAACATCGCGACCTTCCATCTCGGCCGTGTCGAGCAGGGCGGCGATGCCATCGCGCTGGTCGAAGTCGACGGCGCGGTGCCGGCCGATCTGCTCGCAAAGGTGCAGGCCCTGCCGCAGGTCAAGCAGGTCAAGGCGCTGACGTTCTGATACGCCCACATATTCCGACCAGCGGAACAACGCCGCCCTCTCGCGAGGGCGGCGTTTTGTTTGGCTGGTAGGCCCCAGTAATTTCCCCGCCGCCTGCAAACTTTGTGTACCAATGGCGCCCAGGACGCTCCGTACCATCGTTCGAAAAGGGAGAAGACAATGCGTGAAGCCGTCATCGTTTCCTATGCGCGCACGGGCCTCGCAAAATCCGGCCGCGGCGGGTTCAACATCACGCCGCCGATGTCGCTGGCGGCCCACGCCATCCAGCACGCGGTGAACCGCGCCGGTGTCGAGAAGGACTATGTCGAGGATTGCTATCTCGGCAATTGCGCCCATGGCGCGCCGAACATCGGCCGCCAGGCCGCGCTGCTCGCCGGCCTGCCGACGACCACCGCCGGCGTCTCGGTGAACCGCTTCTGCTCGTCGGGGCTGCAGACCATCGCGATGGCCGCCAACTCGATCCGCTCCGACGGCGCCGATTGCATCGTCGCCGGCGGCGTCGAGAGCATCTCGATGCCGGGCGGCGGGACGCCGAAGGAGACGATCGATCCGGAATTGCTCAAGGTCGCGCCTGACATCTTCATGGCGATGATCGACACCGCCGACATCGTCGCCGAGCGCTACAAGCTCAGCCGCGAATACCAGGACGAGTTCTCGCTGGAATCGCAGCGCCGCATGGCGGCGTCCCAGCAGGCGGGAAAATACAAGGACGAGATCGTCCCGATGAAGACCAGGATGAAGGTCGTCGACAAGCAGACCAAGGCGGAGAGCATCGTCGACTACGTCGTCGATCGCGACGAGTGCAATCGCCCCGAGACCACGCTGGAAGGTCTCGCCAAGCTCGAGCCGGTGAAGGGCCCCGGCAAGTCCGTCACCGCCGGCAATGCCAGCCAGCTCTCGGACGGCGCCGCCGCCGTGGTGCTGATGGAAGCCAAGGACGCGGAGAAGCGCGGCCTGAAGCCGCTCGGCCGCTTCGTCGCCTGGGCGACCGCCGGCTGCGAGCCCGACGAGATGGGCATCGGACCGGTGTTCGCGATTCCGAAACTGCTCAAGCGCACCGGCCTGAAGATCGACGACATTGATCTGTGGGAGCTCAACGAGGCGTTCGCCAGCCAGTGCCTCTACTCCCGCGACAAGCTCGGCATCGATCCCGCCAAGTACAACGTCAACGGCGGCTCGATCGCGATCGGCCATCCCTTCGGCATGACCGGCGCCCGGCTCACCGGCCACCTGCTGCAGGAAGGCGCCCGCCGCAAGGCCAAGTGGGGCGTCGTGACGATGTGCATCGGCGGCGGCCAGGGCGGCGCGGGCCTGTTCGAGATCTATAGCTGAGATCAAGCGATATGAATGCGAAGGGCACGGCGCCGCAAGCGTGGTGCCTTTTTCGTTGCGCGTCGATCGCCACGAAACTATATAGCTCGTGTCGGAAAAGGCAGACTTGGTCTGGTGAGCCCAAGTCCTTTCGGTAACGAAAGCTCTGGTCTTTGGCCTTGTGCACGAGATCCCCACGACGAACATCGGACGCCGCCAAGGCGCCCCATCGTTCGTCCGTGTGATTCTCGAAGCCCAGGGAACGCTCCGGTCGAACATCGACCACAGGAGCGTCTCATGCAAACTCAATCCTCGAATCTGCAATCCTCTAGTCCATACGACGTCGTCGTTGCGGGTGCCGGCCCAGTCGGCCTGTTTCTCGCGTGCGAGTTGCGGCTCGCCGGTCTCCAGGTCCTGGTGCTGGAGCAATCGCAAGACCCGCATTCGGCGCTGAAGCAACTCCCGTTCGGCCTGCGCGGCCTTTCGATCCCCACGCTCGAGGCGTTCCACCGGCGTGGCTTGCTGGACGATATCGTGGCCGCGCAGCACCTTGCCTCAGGCGCCATCAAGTCCGCTGCCCATTGGATGCAGCAGACCCGACGGCCCGCAGGTCATTTCGCCGGCATCCAGTTCTATCAGGACAACATCGATGTTGCGAAGTGGCCCTGGCGTCTGCCGACGCCGGCCGATGCCGGCGTCGCGGTCGATATGGAAACTCTCGAATCCGTTCTGGCCGCGCGCGCATCCCGCCTGGGCGTCGAAATCCGGCGCGGCTTCGGCGTCGATGCCGTTGCCGCTTCAGACGAAGACGTAATGGTGCAGGCGGCCGGCGAGACCTTCCGGGGACGCTGGCTCGTCGGTTGCGACGGCGGCCGCAGCACGGTGCGGAAGATGAGAGGCTTCGACTTCGTCGGCACCGACCCCGAATTCACAGGCTATTCCGTCGAAGTCGAGCTGGCCGATCCGGACAAGCTAAGCCCGGGCCGCAACTACACGCCGACGGGCGTGTATACCTTTGCGCAGCGAGGGACGATCGCGATGGTCGATTTCGACGGTGGTGCCTTCCACCGGACCGAGCCGATCACACCCGAGCATGTGCAGAAGGTCCTGCGACGAGTCTCCTGCACGGACGTCACCATCACAGCGCTTCGGCTTGCCGCCACCTGGACGGATCGGGCCTATCAGGCCACGACATATCGCAAGGGGCGCGTGCTCCTGGCCGGCGACGCCGCCCACATCCACTCGCCGCTCGGCGGCCAAGGCCTCAATCTCGGTCTCGGCGATGCGATGAATCTCGGTTGGAAGCTGACGGCTGCGATCCGCGGAGATGCGCCCGCCGACCTCCTCGACACCTATTCGCGCGAGCGGCATCCGGTCGGCGCGCAGATCCTCGACTGGTCGCGCGCGCAGGTCGCGATCATGCGGCCGACGCCGAGCACGCGCGCGCTCCAGGCCATCATGCGCGATCTGATCGCGACCCGGGACGGTGCGAGCTATTTCGCCGAACGCGTGCGCGGCGTTTCGCTCCGCTACGATCTCGGCGGCGGCCATCCGCTTGTGGGCCGCAGTGTTCCCGATTTCGAATTGTTCGATGGAACGACGGTCGGAGAACGCCTCCGGACGGCGAAAGGTCTATTGCTGGATTTTGACGCTCGATCACCGCTTCAAGCGCTTGCGAGCCGCTGGAGTGGTCGGATCGATTACGTCGCTGATGACGTCAGGGATCGGCTGGGCCTGAGCGCCGTGCTGGTGCGCCCCGATGGTTTTGTCGCGTGGGCCAGTGACGGTGCGGCCGACGAGAAGGAAGCTGCTCAGGCCGCATCGCGATGGTTCGGTGAATCCTCGGCGCGCGCATCTGCGTAGCCCGCATGAGCGGAGCGATATGCGGGACCTTTCACGGGTGTCGCTTCGCTCAGGCGGACTACGCCGTTCACGCCTTCGCCAGCGCCGGTGCGAACACCACCTCGATCAGCGAGCCGGAGTTCGCCGCGCTCTTGATGTTGAACCGGGCGCGGTTGGCTTCGACCAGGGCTTTGGTCAGCGACAGGCTGAGCGCCGAATTGTCTTCGGCGTCGCCAGGTGGCGGGGTGCGGAACGGCTCCATCGCGGCGGCGACTTCGCGCTCGCTAAGGCCATGACCGGTGTCGCGGATGCGAAGGGCGACCTCGCCGTGGTCGGACAGCGCCGTCGAGACGATGACCTGGCCGCCGGCGCTGGCAAGCCGGATCGAGTTCGAGATCAGATTCATGGTGATCTGCCGCATCGCGCGCGCATCCACGCTCACCTGCGGCAGCGCATGGCCGAGCGAGGTGCGGATGATGATGCGCTCGCGATTGGCCTGCGGCTGCATCACGACCACGCAGGCTTCGACGAGATCATTGAGGTTGAGGTTGGCGAAGTTGAGGTCGAGCTTGCCGGTCTCGATCCGCGACAGCTCGAGCAGATCGTCGATGATGGCGATCACGCGCTCGCCGGAGGCGCGGATGTCCTTCATGTACTCGCCGTAGCGCTCGTTGCCGAGCGTGCCGAAACGTTCGGAGATCATCACCTCGGAAAAGCCGATGATGGCGTTGAGCGGCGTGCGGATCTCGTGGCTGATCCGCGCCAGCATGTCGGCCTTGGCATTCGCCGCACCGTCGACGAGGCGGCGGGCCTGCGTCAGCTCGCTCTCGCCCTGCTTGCTGTGCGAGAGGTCGCGGAACACGGCGAAGAAGTTCGGGCCGTCGGGCCTGGTGCGGCCCATGATCATCGCGAGCGGAATGACGCCGCCCTTCTTTTCGCGCCCCAGCACCTCGCGGCCGTGGTCGAGCAGGCTCGCGATGTCCTGGCTCTTGAGGTTTTCGAGATAGTCGATCACGACATGCTGGCTCTCCGGTGCAAACAGCGTCACCAGATTCTGCTGCATCAGCGTCTCGCCGTCATAGCCGAACAACGCCTCGGCGCTGCGGTTGCAGGCGTGGATGTTGCCCTCGGCGTCGAACATGACGATGCCCTCGGCCGTGGTGTCGAGGATCGCGGCGAGATCTTCCGCGGCCGCATCGCCGGCCTCGGGCTCGGGCGCGAAGAGGAAGGACTCCGGGACGATGGTCTCGACGACGACAGGCGAGGCGGCAACAGGTGCAGCCACGACAGCGGCAGGATTGGGCAGCGCGCAGATCAGCGCGTGCGCGCTCTCGCCGTCCCAGTCGATCGTGTGCAGATGCGCCTCGGTGGTTGGAAGCGGCGCTTCGCCATTGGCGAGCGTCGCGCTGATCGTAACAGGCGTGCCGCCTTGCGACGTGCTGCTGGCCGCGGACACGCCCGGCTCGACATAAAGCGCATCGAGCCCGCCGGCGTTCTCCAGTGCGCTCAGGCCGGCATAGCCCATGCGCGCGAGGAAGGCGGGGTTGGCGTAGAGCAGGCGGTCGAGCCGATAGATCAAGATGCCCGTCGGCAGCAGGTCGAGCAGCGCGCGGTCGCGCGTGCTGTGGCCGTGCGCGGGCGGCGCGGGTTCGTTCAACCATTCGGCCGGTGCGTGCGGGGCTTCCGTCTCCGGCGTCGGCGGTTCGGGCTTGATCTCTGCCGCCGGCGGCTCGGATGAAGCCGCGATGGTTTCCTTGTCGCGTTCGAGGCGCTCGGACAATTGCCGGGCCAGCTCGTTGAACGCGCTGTTCTCGACCGGCGTCAGCGTCGGCGATCTGGTGTCGCCGGGCGCTCGGAACGGCAGGACATTGGGAGGCGTTTCCACTGGCGTTTCCGGATCGGTTGGGTGTGAATTCGCTGCGGTTGTGGGTTGGGGCAGTTCAGATTCAGGCTCAGGCGGCTCGATCGGCGGCGGCGGTGCCTCCGGTTCAGACTTGGCTTCGGGCTCGGGCTCGACCACGTCGGCGGACAGGCTTTGCGGCGCCGGCGGTTCGGCCAACAGTTCGAAACGCCTGAGCGCCTCGAGCCGGTTAAGGCCGTCGACATCGCGGCAGACGCCAAATCCCTTGAAGCCCGCGAAATTGCGCGCGCCGTCATAGATGGGCAGCCCTGCAAGCTCGACCGGCAGATGCTCGCCGCCATCGGCCGGCCAGTTCACGGTGATCCCGGCCCAGGTGTCCTCGCTTGCGAGCGCCTGCGCCACGCGGCTTTCAGGATCGAGCGCAAATGCGTCGGCGATCTCGCGCCACGGGCGGCCGAAGCCGGCGGCCGTGTGCGCGCCGATCAGGTGGATGAACTCGCTGGTTGCGAGCACAAAGCGGCCCTCTGCATCCATCTGCCAGAGAAAGCGCAGCGGATGCTGACGCGGTGCGGGCGGCTCTTCGTGGCCCGATGGCGGCTCGACCATGTGTGACGTGATCGGCGCGGCCTGCGGCGACACGATGGCCTCTGGCGAGTTTTCAACCGGAGTCTTGCACGCGGCTTCGGCGACGGCTTCCTCGACCGCTTCCTGGATCGTGGCGATCTCTGTCGTCGGCTCGCTCAAAGGCGGTTCGTGCGCGTTCGTCCCGGTTGCTTCCGGCGCTTCGACCGGCTCGGCAAAGGCGTCGAACAGCGCGAATTCGGATGGAGCCTCGTTCGGCAGCGCGGGTTGTGCATGCTCCGGCACGGCGGCTGGAGGCGCGGGCGGCGCAGCCTCGGGCTGAGCGATCTCCTCGCGCGCGATGTCTTCTTTGGCTTCAGGCGCAGCATCCGCCTCCGCCGTCGCAGCCACCTGCACGGCAGGCTCGATCAGCGCGACCAGGCCGACATCGGCCCCGCTGCCGACCCGTTGCAGCACCATCTGGCCGATGCCGATCGGCGTCTCGGCGCGGCCCTGGCGAAGCGCATCGCTGCGCGCCTGGTCGAGGCCGGCATCAGTGAGATCGCGGAAGCCGAGCAGGGGACGGGCGGTCTCGCTGGCGCCGACGAACAGGCCGTCGGGCGCGAACGCCGCCATCGGCACCTTGGCGTTATCGACGAGACGAAGCAGGCGCTCGACCAGCGGCATGGTGTGCAAGCCGGGGTCCATCGCGGTGACGAGGACCGCGCGGCCGCCGTCGGCGAAGTCGAGCCGCGCGCAGGCGCAGGTCATCAGCGTGCCGAGCCGCGCGCCGAAGCCGCGCAGCCGTTCGAGCCGGATGGCTCCGTTCGGAGGCAGCCGGCCGGCAAGCCGGACGACCTGGCGGCGGTGGCTGTCAGCGGGGCCGAAAGTCCTGTCCGCGAGCGCGGCGCTATGTGCCGCGCCAAACAGCTTTGCGCCGACCGGATTGGCCCAGAGCACGCGCGTGCCGTCGGTCGACCAGAGCCAGGCGGGCAGCGGGGAGGTCGCGTGCACGGCCAGCCGGGGATCGCCCACACCTCGCAACTGGAAATCCGAACTCGTCATCCGACCGGCTTCGCGTCTCGCTTGTCAGCATCAAGGTGCAAGGCTGCCGGGAATGACAGCCTTAAGAAAGGGTTAGTATCGCGCGCCGGCGCGGGCAGGTCCACGGCGCCGGTCCCTAGCGGCGGCCCAAAGCCGCGATAACCTTAATGTGGCTGACCCCGCAAGCCGCAGCGCGGTTGCATCCCCATCCTTCGCGACGCCCGCTTTTTGGCGGGTTCCTCGGGCGCCGACGCCGCCCAGCCTCATCCTGAGGAGACCGCGCAGCGGTCGTCTCGAAGGACGAGGCGCGCGCTCAAATTGCCGCCCAAATACCTCAACCGAGGGTTCCCCCGTCCGGGAACCTCATCTTTACCGAGATTAAATTTTGCAATGCACCCTCCCAACCCGTTGCGTTGCACAATGTTGACATCTTAGGCAGGCATGGTCCGGGCGCTGGGCGAGCCATCATTCGTTTCGCGTTTCCAGTCTTGGTACCCGCCAACACATGGCCCCGGTTGGCCGGCGGGCGCGGCCGGAAGGCTCACTCCGTTTTTTCATTAGTGTGAGGGATAACCATGACAGGTGCGACTGATCCGTTTTCTGCCTCGATCATTCCGTTCGAGGTCCCCGAGCAGATGCGTGCGTTCGCCGAAAAGGGCGTGTCGCAGGCCCGCGAGAGCTACGCCAAGTTCAAGGACGCCGCCGAGACCCACAACGGCACCGTCGAGGCCGTGTTCACCTCCGCCAACAAGGGCGCGAGCGAGTACACCGCCAAGCTGGTGGAGTTCATGAAGGCCAACACCAGCGCCCAGCTCGACTTCGCCCAGCAGCTGTTCAGCCTCAAGTCGCCGGCCGAAGCGCTGCAGCTGTGGACCGGCCACACCCGCACCCAGCTCGAGACCTTCCAGTCCCAGGCCAAGGAGCTGGTCGAGCTGACCCAGCGCGTCGCCGCGGCGACCGCCGAGCCGATCAAGGCCAGCGCCGCGAAGCTCTACACGCCCGCCGCCTAAGCGGATTGGGTCGTTTGAGTTAAGAAACCCGGGCCTAGAGCCCGGGTTTTGCTTTGGAAATAACGTCGCCGAGCGGACGATTTGGGCGTCTTGCGGCCTTGCCAAAAACGCCCGTTGCACCTAGTTTCCGCCCCGTCCAGCCCCCTTAGGTCACGGCCCTTTCAGGGCGCCCAGAGGCGCGGCTCGCAAGGATGCAGTTGTAGCTCAGTTGGTTAGAGCGCCTGTCTGTGGAACAGGAGGTCGGTGGTTCGAGCCCACCCAACTGTACCACCGTTGCGGATTACTCCGCGTTCCCAGCATCTTATTGATAGACCAGTGGATTTGCGCCGCCTAAAATACAAAAGGCTGCACAAATGGCGTTGCGGATGGTCGGGTTAAGTCGAGTTGCGGATGGTCGGTGGTTTGCGCGTAAGGGCATCCCAGAGGATGTCCGCGAGGAGTATCAACGGCTCTATGGCGTGAAGCGTGAAGCCCACCTGAAGCTTCCAGCAGACACGCCAAGGCATGAAGCCGCAGCGCGCCTCGGTGAATGGATGGCAGATGTTGAGACCCGCATTGCCACGCTGCGTGCTCAGCGCAATGGCGAGGGCCAGCCGCTCACCAAGCTCAACGCCATCGCTCTCTCAGGCCGGTGGTACTCGTGGTTCGTGAAGCAACACGAGGCGGACCCGGGAAAGCCAAAGTATTGGCGCGAGTTCAGCGACCATGTCGTCTACAACGTGATCCGTCCCGAGGCGCCAGACGATTACGAAGAGGACCCCAAAGCCGATTCTCAGTGGGATTGGGCAAGAGAACCAGACGTGCGCGAGGCGGTGAGACCGCAGATTGCCGAATTGGCGCGCGTAGCGACGTTCTTGGCGAGCGAGGGGAAGGCGCTGAACCCGACTGCCTATGCGCTATTCGTGGATGCCGTCAGTGACAATCTGTCGGACGCTATCTCAACGCTAGAAAAGCGCGCGAACGGTGATTACTCCCGCGATGAGACGCCAGATACCTTCCCGCCTTTCACGGACGGGCCTTCGCGTGCCGCAGGTGTGAGTTGCTGGGACCTGTTCGAGGCCTTCGTTATCGCGACGAAGCCAGCAGACAAGACGGTGAGCCGATGGCGTGCCGTTTTCCTTGAGATGCAGCGAGACTTCGCTGACGTCGGAGCAAACGGGATCACCGAGGACGGAGCCCGCAAGTGGGTGCATGGCTTGATCACCGAGGAGCGTCAAGCAATCACCGTTCGCGAGGTTTGGCTATCGTCCTCTCGTCGCGTCTTTGGCTGGGCGCGCGAGCACAAGCGCATTGCGCAAAACCCGTTCAAGGAAGTGCGGGTGGACGTGCCTCGAAAGGTGCAGACCCGCGAGGAGGGGCGCAGCTTCAGTGATGTGGAAGCCAAAATCATTCTTCAAGCGAGCTTCGCCATACAGAAGCCCCTCACGCCTACTCAGCGGACACGTCGCTGGGTGCCATGGCTGTGTGCTTATTCGGGAGCGCGTCCGGGCGAAATCACGCAGTTGCGCGGCATCGACGTAGAGGACCGTAAGGGGCTCTTCGTGATGAGGCTCACCCCGGATGCGGGCACGATCAAGACAGCGAAGCCCCGCACTGTGCCTATCCACGAGCACCTATTGGCTCAAGGTTTCATTGAGATGGTGAGGCGGGTCGGCAAGGGTGCGCTGTTCTACAACGACAAGACGCCGCAACGATTGAGCGCTGATCCCTTGAAGCCGTCGCGGTCGCGCGCTGATACCGCCCGGGCGCACCTCGGGGAATGGGTGCGAGGCTTAGGTGTCAAAGATACTGAACTTAGCCCCAATCATGCTTGGCGCCACACTTTCAAAAGGCGCGCTGACGAAATTGGGATGCGGGAGAAGATGAACGACGCGATAACGGGACACACGCAGGCCTCTGAAGGCAGGAAGTACGGCGCGCCTACCCCGACTGCGATGGCAGAGGCTCTGAAGAAATTTCCTCGATACAAGCTGGATTGACCGCATTGCTCAGAGGGACCGTCACGTGTCTCCCGGGGAGTGTGTAGCGCACACGTGCCACGGAGCGCACGCAGGCCGCAAGCGCTGATCAGGTTTAGCTGTTGAGTGCGTACCGCCGGTAAGGGCGCTGCCGGGATACACAGAAAGGATCACGCATCATGATCACTAAAATTACCACCGCTTCCTCTACGCAGCCCTTCAACTCGGGGGAAATCTGAGCCGAACAGCTGGAGAGTTAGCCGCGTACTCACCTTCGCATTTCGCGGCTCGCCTTTGGGAGCGCGTGGGCAACACCGGGTTAGCTTTGGAAGGCCTTATGGGCCGCGTTGCTGATCGGTGCGGCATCGACATCTGCGCATACATGATCGATCGGGCTTACGAGGTCTGATCCCGTCTGGCACGAAAAGAAAACGGCCGCATCCGAGGGCTCCTAATGGAAACCTTTTGATGCGGCCGGTGTTCTCTCCGCCAATTGAGGCGGCCTCTTGGGAGCCCAGCAATGACCCGGAAGCGGATCGCCGCAATCGCTGCTGTGTGTGTTTTTGTTGTCGGGATGGTTGCCTTCTACTTCTTGGTCGGCGCGATCAGGGATCGGTATTCCGAACTAGCTACATACGCCATTTGCATGGCCGCCTTTGGGATGGTGTGCGGTCTCGCCCACCTGACCGAGCGGATGATCTACACGCCACCCGACAAGCGAACTTAAGGCTGCACCGGGGGCTCCACATGGAAACCCTCGGTGTGACCAGTGCCTTTTGCTACGCGGCTTTCACAAGAAAGCTCTTCGAACCCCGGCCGACGCCGGGAATGTAGCTTACGCCCATCTCTCGGAGTGCCTGCGTCGTCGGGTGCTCACTGACCTGCCTCCGAAGTTTCATCCAGTGGCGATTAGAGCCTCAGCGGATGTTACGCCGTTTGGCGCGGGGTGAGCAACGTGCGATCGGCGGAGCTGGT
>NZ_JADPKY010000116.1 GCF_023074185.1 Bradyrhizobium sp. 132
GGGGCGGATCAGGTATCGCGGGTCAATATCGGTCTTGTCGACGAACTCGTCGATCTCGATGGTCCGCGTGGACTCCAGCGCGATCTCTTCGAGCTCTTCCTTGGAAACCTCGATGAACTGGTCCTTCTCGAGCTGGTAGCCCTTGACGATGTCCTCGTTGGGCACCTCGTCGCCGGTGTCGGCGTCGACCTTCAGGTACTTGATGCGATGGCCGGTCTGGCGGTTGAGCTGGTTAAACGAGATCTTCTCGCGCTCGGAAGTGGCCAGGTACAGCGCCACCGGACAGGTGACGAGGGACAGGCGCAGGAAGCCTTTCCAGTTCGCGCGGGGGGCCATGGCTACGCAACACTCCAGGTACAGGGACTCGGACTCAAGACGAACGGCGCGACACAGTTCCGACACTGCCGCCGCCGTCCACGCATATCCGTGCCTGGCCACCCAGCGAGGCGCCATCACACGGCACGCGCAGCCTTGACTCTTGCGAACAAAATGAGAACATACTCCGATGACCCGACCCGAGCCATCCAAACCGGCCACCTTCGAGGTGGAGGCCGCCGCCGACCAGGCCATCGCCGCCTGCGGCGGAGATGCGCGGGAAGCGGTCAAAGCGCTGCTTGTCGCCAACGGCTTCCTGGAGGCACAAGTCGTGGAGCTACGCACCTCGGTTTCCGCCGGCTACTCGCGCCGCCGGCTCAACGTCCCGCGCGATCGGAAGGATTGGTACGACTGAGATGGCCGAGGTCACCTACTACGTCGCGTTGCCCTTCGTTGCCGCCGACGATGGCATCGCCGCCGGCGAGGCGACGGAGTGCTTCTCGGCCAACGCCGCCATGATGCGTGCCGAGGTGCTGTCTCGCCAGCCCGGGATCCTAGGCTCGGTCGCGTTCAGCCGTAGTGGAGATCCTGCGACAGGCGAGTTCGGAGACGCCACCGTCATTCGCAAGTTCGGCGAAGTCCCGGACGACCTGAGCGCGCTTTGAATGGCGGACTGCGAAGATGTCAGCGTGAGCCGGTTGAGACGCTATTTGCCGCTGAGCGACAGGCTGATGCGAGTGACGATCTTGTCCCAGTCGCGCTCTTCGTCCGCGGGATAGTTGATCAGGACGCAATGGACCAGCCGCCCGGAGAAGTTGCAGCGGTTGTACCAAACCTTGTCGCCCTTGTAGCTGGAGACCGCAAAGAACCGTGGTGTCACTCGCTTGTATTGAATGCGTGGAGGCGGATGCTTCTTTGCCAGAAAAGCAGCGGGAGAATCGTTCTCGACGTTGGGCGCGGCCTGGATCGTGAGGTCTTCGCGTCCGTCGGCGGTTCGGAACCGTTGCCCATACCCGTCGGGTCGACCCGCCGGCTCGGTGAAGATCGAGGACGGAAGGTCCACGGAGGTGCCGCTCTCGGGGATGTTGTATCTGGTCCATCTGGCGGGCTGGGCCGAGGCCGCCAACGTGGCTGCAAGTGTCATTGCGAGAGCCGCCAACGTTGTTTTCATCACATTTTCCTCCGGCGATCACAGAGAAAAAGCAGGCAAGGTCAACTACGTTCCAAGACACCAGTTGCTGGCCATCGAAGGCACGCGAGCTACTCGCCTTCCTCGACGGCACCAGCCATCTTAGAACCTGGACAACCATCTGCCGCCTTGGAGAACGCGACGGCGACAGTTCCTCCGGGCTCTTCGGCCGCGTGGTGTTAGGCAGCGCGCAGCGGGGACGTTGGACGACGGAGCCAGCCGACCTCTTCCGCGTGGCACCTCGGACACCTGAACTGGATTTCGCGTTGCACGGAAGCGGACTTTGGGATATTCGCTGCCATGGGCCATGCGCCGCACCGGGGACATTTTTCGAGTAGGGTCTCCGTTTCTATCATCGCACTCGCTCCTCCCCCTGCACCACCGCTCGCCAACGCCCGGAGGCAACCCACGTTCCGGGCGATCCGGAGACGAGACACGGAACGAATCAGCGTGACGACGTTGAATCGCCATGTGTGCCGTGGCGTTGCGTCAGTCTCGTTCGGGAGTATCGCGTGTCCACGGCGCCGTCAAAGCTGCTATTCCTGGTTACATCGAGCCGTGTGATCCCACGTTGCGCGAGAAGCCGCCGGACCTGGGTCGAGCCGACCCTTGAGATCGAGGTCCAATATGGCGCGCTGACCGATGATGGCCTGCTGCGCGAAGCTGTGTTCAAGGGGTTTCGAGACGATCTCGCGGTGCGCAAGGTCAAGGCGCCGCGGCTGGTGCCGTCCGTCGCCGGCCGGCCGAAGCTGGGCGTCCCCCGAGAGAACATCCTGCAACTTCTGCCGGACGCCGTTGCTCCGTCCAAACAAGAACTCGCCGACTATTGGGCCCGGGTCTGGAAGAAGGCGCTGCCGCACCTCGGGCATCGACCGCTGAAGCTCGTGCGTCACGTGCACGCCACGACCTTCTATCACAAGGGGCCGCTGCCGAAGGACATTCCGGCCGCCGTGCATCAGCTCCGCATTCAGAAGCGCGAGGGCGGCCAGGGAACGCGCCTGTGGGTCGACAGCCTGGATGGTTTCCTTGGCCTGGTGGAGATCGGGGCTGTCGAGCTGCACCCGTGGAATGCGACCGTCGAGGACTTCGAACATGCCGACCGCCTCGTGATCGATCTCGATCCCGGCGAGGGCGTCGATTGGAATGCCGTCGTGGAGACCGCGCTCGATCTGCGCGCGCTGATGAAACGAGAGGGTTTTGAGACCTGGCCCAAGCTCACCGGCGGCAAAGGAATTCATCTGATGGCGCCGCTGGATCAGCCGGTGCTGCACGACAAGGCGCATCGGGTCGCGCATCAGCTGGTCTCCGCCCTCGCAGCGCGCCATCCAGACCGCTACCTGCTGTCTGCTCAGGCAAAGCGTCGCGATCGCATCTTCCTCGATTATCTGCGCAATGGCCGCGGCACCACCGCTATCGGCACCTATTCCCCGCGAGCCCGAGAGGGATTTCCGATCGCAGCGCCCGTGACCTGGAAGCGCATCGAGAGCGGGATCGCGCCGGACGCCTTCACCATCGACGGTCCGTTCCGCGCCAAACCAAGGAGGTGAGCCATATGGCGGACGCATTCGATCAATGGGTGGAATGGCGCTACAAGCCTCCCGGCGACAGGCGCAGCATTCCGGCCGAACTGTACGCCGCGGTGACGTCGCTGCCTGAAATCGATCGATCCGACCGGCAGAGGGTGAACGACGCGGTCCGCAGCCATGACACGGCTCGCCGCGAGGGCAGAACCGTATGGCTCTACCTTGATGACTACGAGAACGGCGAGTCGCGCGCAGTGGGCGATGCCGGCTGGGTAAAGGTGTTTGCATCTGGCGGTGCCGCCGACGCCTGGCTCCAGGACAACGACCCCGAAGGCGTGGCCTGGGAATACGAAGTGGAAGGCGGTCCAGCCGAAGGATCGGTTTGGCTCTGCTTGCCCGATCCGGCGTCCAGAGCCATCGGTGAGCGCGACTGGATCAAGCTCTTTGCCTCGAAAGAGCGCGCGCAAAAATGGCTTGAGGGCAGCGAGCCAAAGCGCGACATTTGGCAGTACCCGGTTCAGGAGTGACGCGCATGAGTGCGTTCGTTGACAGCTCCGTCTGGTTCGCTGCGGCCGCCACGCGAGATGCTCAGAACGAGCGCGCCAAGTCGATCCTTCAGAGCATCGACCAATACCTCACGACAGACTTGGTGCTGGTCGAGACGTGCCAGCTTCTAAAAGCCCGATTTGGTCGCGGTGTGGCGGAAGTCTTGTTCGCTTTGCCGATGAGCCCTGGATCGAGCAAGATTACCCGGGTCCGGTGCAGCGATGTGTCGATCAGGTGCACTTGGACGCGAGCCTGATAGCTCGAGGCACAAGCCTCGGCTCGTTCGAGAGAAGCGGCGCTGGGCGCGCGCTGCTCCGCTTTAGAGCAGTCAATTCCACACGATCGGCGCTCCGCGAAGTGCACTCCTGCCGATCTGCTTAAGCCCGTCGACCGAGGTCTCGCCCTTGCTCGCGGCCTCGAGGATCATGGTGGTCACGTGGGTGCGGGCAGCGGTCTCGTAGCAAGACACGCTCTCGCACACATCTTCGAGGACCGCGCGCAAAAGCGCGGTTGTTTCAGCATCGAACATTGGAGGTCTCTCCAGGCGAAGCCAGCATCCTGCCTGAACCCGCCCAGCCTGGGATTCACGCAAGTTAGGGATGAGGAAAAATTCTGCGGAAGGACGGAGAGGATTGAGCGTGGCCCCGCCTTTTGGGGGCTGGGGGCTTGAGGGCGGAGCCACGCAGGCCTTGCATTCGCGCGGGCCCGCCGCACCAACGGCATCCGGCCAAGCCCGTTCCATGCAGACGAGATGTCCGCTCGGAACGCGAAGAACTATGCCTCCGGAGGCCGCAGCCGACATCGGGAGCTCAAGCTGGCCGATGAACTCCTGGTCGCGTTTACGCACTATTGCGGGCCTTCTTGACTCCGGGACCGCAGAGCACTCAACTCTGGGCAGTGATGTCGAGGGGCGTGTCATGGAGCAGGAGTTCTACCAAGGTCTCGCGCAGCGGGTCCGCGGGATGGCCGAAAAGGCTGATCCGTTCACCCGGCGTCGTCTCCTGGATCTCGCCAAGCGGTACGACTCCAAAGGCGGCACCGCGCGATCCGGAACGACCGAGCGTCCGCTGCCCGTACCGCGGACGACGCCACCAGCTTCGATCTTCTCCGGACCGGGCGAGGCCTGACGCTCTCTGGCGCCAAGGTCACGCCGGCCTGGCGTGCGGGTTCACCGCGTCGTCTCTTCCGTAAGCGGCATGTCGCCTTCAGAGCTGTCTCTTCCGCGGCGGAGGCGCTCTCCCGCAAGCCGGGCCACGCCGGCGCCGTCGCGTTCTCGCGGAGGGGAGACCCGTCGAGCGGCGATTTCAGCGACGAGTTCGGGGACATGCCGGATGATCTGAGCGCGGTGAAGTCGGCCTACCCAGCGAGCGAATGCTCGAGGAAGAAGCGCAGCATTTCCCTCGTCGCATCCGGCCCCCGAGCATCGGTATAGGAGCCTGCGGGACTGCCGCCCGACCACGCGTGTCCGGCGCCGTCGACGTTCCAGTGTTCGGAGATCGCCCGGCCGCCCCCGTCGATCAGAACGGTGCGAGTATAGGCATGGCCGTCGGGTACGCGTCCGCGAAGCACCTTCCGCGTCGGTCTCGTCGCTCCGGCCGACTGCTCGATGATCTGATCGCCATTCTTTGGATGCACCGTCGTGTCGCGATCGCCATGGAAAACGATGGTCGGCACAGAAGTTTTGCCGTTGGTAATTGCCTTGGACCCGCCTCCCTGCCGCATGGCGGCGAACGCAGAGGGAAGATCGCTCGCGGCGCCGCACGCCAGGCCCGAATGAACACCGACGGCAGCGAAAAGGTCGGGATACGTCGCGCCCATGATGGCGGCGGCGGCCCCGCCGGCCGACAATCCTGCGACGTAGACGCGCTTCGGATCGATCGCATGGTCGCGCATGACTTGGCGGGTGATGCCGGCGATCATAGACGGCTCGCCTCCGCCGCGGCGCTGGTCGCCCGTCCGAAACCAGTTCCAGCACTTCGACTGATTGGCTCCGCTCGGCTGCTCGGGATAGACGACGAAGCAATTCCGCTCCTCTGCCATGAAGTTCATCCGGGTGCCGGCGGCGAAATCGTCCGGCGACTGGGTGCAACCATGGAGCATGACGATCAGGGGGAGCTGTTTTCCCTGAGCGCGGCTCGGGATGAACAGCTTGTAGGTCCGGCTTCCCGCTGCGTTGCTGAAGGTACCGGCGATGAACTGGGTGCTCTCGGGCGCGATATCCGACGTTGACGGCGGAGCGCGTCCGATCGGACCTTGCAGGCCCAACCCGGAAAACTTCCTCGTGCCATCGAGCGACGAGTTGCGTTTGCGTCCTTGAACGGGGCTAGGCGGCGTCGGCCGGCTTTCCCTCTCCTCGACGACGTCGGCCTTGGCATCGATGGTTGGCGGCTCGAGCCGCGCGAGCGGAGCCTGAGTGCCGCTGCGAGACGTCGGTGCTGGGGCGCTGCCGCCCTGAAGCATGCGCTGCAGGAGTGCGGTGGCTTCGACCAGTTGGCCGGCACGGGTGAGGCGCGTGGCTTCGCGGACCATGTCTTGATTCAGCATCGTTCACCTCGTTCTGTCGGCGAGAGCGGCCTTGACCGCGGGAGTGGCGTGAAGCGCTCCAAGCACCGACACCGACACGATGGTGGCGCGGGCCAACTCGGGAGTGACGTCCTGCGCGATGGTGGCCAAGCCCAAGACGTTGATCTGCAGCATCTCGCCGGCGCGCCGCGCCGCTTCGAGATCCTCGCGGGTGTAATTGCGCAGACCGAGGTCCAGGCTCTTCCGGGCCGTGGATTGCCTCACGACGTCTGCATGGCGTTCGAGCTGGTTCCGGATGGCGGTCCGAATGAAATCGGTCCGATTGGAATAGAACCCCTCCTGCACCATGAGATCGACGTGACCGAGGTCGACATAGCCAAGGTTGATCGTGATCTTCTCGGTGTCTGAAGTTTTGGGTCGCAGCTCGCGCAGATTATCGGCCATGCAACATCCTTTCACCATCCAGTGGGATGGCTATAGGATGCTAAATGGATGCTTTATCGCCTTATTCAAGGGGGGCGGCTGGCTCTGGACTGTAGGCGCCGACGTAAGCAGAGTCGTCGAGGGGGTCATTTCACGCGGTCGACGAATTCCACCGGCGTGCCCTTGGAGAGGCGTTCTGCGACTCGCTCGGCATCCCAATTCGTGAGCCGGACGCAGCCGTGCGATTCCGACTTGGAAACTTTTCCCGGGAACGGCGTGCCGTGGATCCCGTAACCGTCGCCGGAGAGATTGATCCACATCGAGCCGACAGGATTGTTCGGGCCCGGCCTGATGGTGAACGGCTTGCGGGAGTGAACGCCCTTGAAATGGTAAGCCGGATTGTAGCGGTAGGTCGGATTGCGATCGATCTCCGTCACCTTCAAGGTGCCGGAGGGGGATGGTTTCTCCTCACTGCCGATCGTCGCGGGGTAGAATCCCATCAGCGCGTTCGACTTGTCGAACAGCTTGACCGTCTGCCGGCTCTTGTCGACTTCGACCTTGGCCGCCTTCTCTGAACTCTGCTTGGCTCCGGAGTCGATCACGACGATGGCCTCGCCGGCGCGGTCGAAGTGCCTTCCCGGATTCAGGGCGGACAGCAGATCCTCGCTCATGTGAAACTTCTCGGCGAAGCCTTCGCGCGGGCTGCCGTAGGACAGCTTCGGAATGTCCTTCATGTCCTCCATCTTCGCAGGCAGCTTCTTGAGGAACGGCCCTGCGACGTCCTCCTCCGCGATGCTGTAGTTCATCGTCACCGGGCGGTCGTCCGCAGCAAGCTTTCCCCAAACATCGGCGTTGAGTCGTCGGAGACCGGCGATTGCTGCGCCTCTTCGAAGGCCCGCAGTGCCTTCTTCGCGTTCTCACCGAACCTTCCGTCGATCTCGCCTGGCGAGAAGTGCGCCCGCTCGAGCAGGACCTGCAACCGGACCCCCGCCGGGGTCGGCTTCTCGTTGGACAGGGTCTTCTTCGAGGGCTCGGCCGCGTCGATCGCGGCAGGCTTCATTTCAGTGGCACGCGCGGAGCTGGTGACGCCCGCCAGCACAATGCCGATCACAATGCATCCGGACGACACATGCCAGCCTGGCTTGCGGTGGCGCTGGTGGATCACTTTCGGTCCGCAGGCGGCTGTGCGTTAGCCTTGTTGGCGTCGGCCTTGTTTGCTTCGTGATGACCGACGGCGCAGCCGGCCGCGGCGCCGAGCTTGCCGTGTCCCGCCATGTGCCCGGCAACGCCGCCGACGATGGCCCCCTTGATGCAGCCCTTGGCGTCCGCGCCGGGTGCGAAAGCCAGCGAAATGGCGACCGCGCAAGCCGCTGCCAAAATCAGTCTCATGAGCGTTCTCCATCCTGAAGGTTAAGGGTGCAACGGCCTCGAACACGCTCCGTTCCGTGCGCAGCGCAAGGCGATCGACAGCGGGCCCAGCCGCTTTCGGCCTGGGCGATGCTCTGCCATGCCGATTGAACTGTCCGCATGACTGCGTCCTTCACGCCGCAGGCGCGACACCGAGAAGCGGCGCTTGGCAGGAGGCGATGGCCGAAGCGTCCGAGGCCCAGAACGCGAGGATGGCCCGCTTTTCTGCCAGCGTCAGGGCGAGGTGGTGCTGGCGCGTGAGAGCCAGTTCGCACGCGTTAGTGGGAAGAGCTGCTACGGCTGGTTGGTGGTTTTCAGAGGAGACCGAACCATGGAATGGGCGGCCAAGGCGCTGGCACGCGCGACCAGCACGGATGCGGACCTCGAAGAATTCAAGGCGCTCGCGATCTTCTGCGGAGCCGGGCTGCTGCTATCCCTCGCAGCAGCCACGGTGTTTGGTCCGGACTTCTGGTCCGCCCTCTTCTGAGCGATTGCCACCAAACACGCCGAACCACGCACGGTCCTGCCAGTCTTGACTCCGGGAGCATCGGCATACTCAACTCCACCTATCAACGTCGTGGGGTTGCGTCATGGAGCAGGAATTCTACCGGGGCCTCGACCACCGGGTCCGGAACCTCGCCGAGAAGGCCGATCCGTTCACCAGGCGAGGTCTGCTGGATCTTGCCAACCGGTACGACACCAAAGGCGATGGCTCCTCGCGCTCCAGTCCGACTGCGCCGTCCACTGCCGGCGCCGCGCACGACGGCGCCATCATCGGCCCTCTGGACCAGGCGAGGCCTGAAGTCCGGCAAACCCGGCCGGAAGAGCTTGTCGTCGCGCAAACCGCCGACCCTCTCTGAGGATGCTCATCCCGCGCATGTAAAATCTCGCGGATCTCGGTCAGTTCATCGATGGCCGCGCCTAACTTCATGCACGACATCTGCTCAGCGCGATGGGCGACGATCTGCGCTGCTTCGTGAGGACCGACGCGCACACGCGCATGCGAGCTTTCGTGGGTGAACGGCGAGTTCGTCTGGGTGCATTTCATCAACCGCGGGAGAGCCTCGAAATAGACTCGACGCGGGGAAACACTGGTAAAGTAAGCGTGCACGACCTTGGACGGATCCAGATGTCGCAAGCAATTGAATCGATCGTTTCGGGCTACGTAAGTGACAGACAGCCGCGCTCTTGCGAACAGCTGACGCACAGGCGC
Source organism: Bradyrhizobium sp. 132 (assembly GCF_023074185.1). Taxonomy (GTDB): domain Bacteria; phylum Pseudomonadota; class Alphaproteobacteria; order Rhizobiales; family Xanthobacteraceae; genus Bradyrhizobium. Next base: position 9,140 of record NZ_JADPKY010000116.1, read on the forward strand.
AGGATGCTGAGCCAGCTGCAAGCAAGTCTCGAGGATCAATGCTGCTAATCCGATAGACTTGGTTCAGAGTGACGTCGAAATCATCGAAGCAGCTCTTGAAGAGTTGAAGCCACCTCCACGCTCGCTAGGACTGCAGAGTGCCGAAGGTGCATCTTTGCAGATGATCAACTAACAAGGCACTCAAGTTGCACATCGAAGCAATCATGATAGAAGGCCACTCCAATTAGCGGAGTAGACATGGCCAAAAAATCGAAGACGACAGGCAGACGGGAATACACCAAGGAAGACGTGAAGGAGTTGCGTGCCCATTCGAAGGCACGAACGCCTGTAACCAAGATCGCCAAGCTCACGAAGAGGTCCGTGGGTTCCTTGCGTCAGAAGGCGTTGAAGATCGGGATCGGATTAGGCCATCAACGATAGACGAGCCGATTTCGCTGTACTGGTGGGTTTGAGTTGCGACTTGCTGGAAGTGAACGATTTTGGGTCCTTCTCTAGTTGCACTGAGCAGTCACCGGCTCGTATCGCCACTGCCCTGGAGCCGCGTAATAATGCTTCCAGACTCACTTAATCCGCGTCATCACGGTGAAACCGGTGACTAGGATCGAGAACAAGGTGAGAAGCGTCAGCATAACCCACCAAGACACGCTGTAACCCCTCAACAAGTTATCCAGCAATGTGATGAGCAGCGTTCCTAGCCCAACCGACATGCCGATAACACTGACAAACAACCAACGCATCTGAGATATCCCTCTGCTGGGCAATTAGAAGTGTTCATGTCAGGGCACGTTCGGAATCATGGTGAGCCGATTGGGATTCATCGGCTCACCGCATGAACAAATCAGGCATCCGGGTAGCCATTCTGCCTGTTGCAAGTGCGGCGATCGCGGTTGTATGCGATTACACCTGCCGTATGACCGTAGAGCTGCGTAATTACCTGGCCGTTGCTGTGAGCCCGTTGCACGCAAGCAACATAGGGTTTGTTGCTCATCCAATCATAAGCTCCAGCTGTTGCAGTGGAGACCGAGCCGCCGGTGCAAACGATCACCGCTGCAGTTGCGATGGCGAATAATCCTGTACGAAAGCTAGTCATGTTCGTGGTCCCAAATCAGGCGCCGCACTATTGCGCGCCCGTGCCGTGAGAATGGGAACTCACCGAAGTCTTGTATGTGCGGCACGTCACGTCGAACCAAGTCAGCGGCTACGATGGCGGCGTTCGGGATCGTCCGATACTCAGTTGCTGCGACCTGTGCAGCGCCTGGCCCATAATCATCAGGGGAACGGCCAACAAGATAAAAAAGATGGACATCATCACGAGCTGGTCGTGGAAAATAGAATTTGCTGGTGCTTTTGAGACCACAAGGTTGGTGATGATGAAGCCTAGCCCAGCAAAAGAGGATAGTATGCCGCTGAGTTTAGCAATCAATCCGAGCCGACGCCATTCGATGTCACGAGCCACGGCCCCAGCAACCTGAGCGTCCAGCTCCGAACGCACTGCGCGCAGCTCGGTTTCCATTTCAGCCTGTGTCATTTCTGGTTCGCGCATTTGGGGCTTTGAACGTTTCTCAAACGACTCTTGAAGAATGACGCTCGGCCGCTCTGGCCCGCACGTGCTCAATCGGAAAGCGGTGCGGGCCCAGGGACAACCGTTAATGGTCGATCAGGATCCTTTGGCACCACTCATGATCGGCCCGAACCTCTCCCAGCTTTCTCCCTTGAATCGCATCATCTGGAGCTGCTCGATCGGAGCGAAATCGTCAGGGCCTGTCTTGATACGCGTGCCCGTGATGTAGATTCCAATCTCAAAATCGAGGTTGGCCGCCTGCTTCATTACATTCTCACGGGTCAGCGTGTCACCGCACTGACGGAGGACTTGCTCGAGGCCCTTAGCCACACCGTAGCCAAAAACAGTCGCAGAGTCGTCGAGATCACCTTCAGGGTACCACTTCGTCATGAAAGATCGCCACTCGCTCATCGATGCATCGTTCTTCCACTCTGAATCCTTGGGGTCCTTGAGGTATGCAGTAGACAGGATGCCCTGGCTGGCCTCGAAGCCGGCAGGTTTGATGACCCCGCCTATAGAACCTGAGACGTTGGTCAGGAACTGCACGGGATGCCAGCCCAATTCAGCAACTTTCTTGATGGCCTGAGCGGCAAACTTTGGTGTTGCGATATTGACGAAGATGTCCGGGTTTGCGCCCTTGATCTGCACTACCTGGGAATCGACGGTAGGCGAACTCGTCTCATAAGCTGCCTCAGCAACGATAAGCTTCGTGGCTTGATCGCCGAGGCCGTCCTTTAGGCCGGTAACGTAGTCCTTTCCGAAGTCATCGTTCTGGTAGAGCACGCCGACCGTCTTACCCGGGTAATTTTGCAGGATGTACTTGCCGTAGATACGAGCCTCCACCTGGTAGCTCGGCTGCCATCCCATAGTCCAAGGGAAGTTCTTCGGGTCATTCCATTTGGCTGCTCCAGTGGAGACAAATAGTTGCGGCACCTTCTTGGAGTTCATGTACTTCTGGATTGCTGTGTTACCGGGCGTGCCCAACGGGTTGAAGATGAGCAGCACTTCGTCGCTCTCAACCAGCTTGCGGGCCTGCTCGACCGTCTTAGGCGGGCTGTACGTATCGTCATAAGAGACGAAGTTGATCTTGCGGCCGTTGATGCCACCTTCAGAGTTAATCTTGTTGAAGTAGGCGGCTTCGGTCTTCCCGATCGTGGCATAGGCGGATGCCGGACCAGAGTACGGCATGATGTTGCCAACCTTGATCTCAGTGTCCGTTGCACCGGGATCGTGTTTCTTTTGGGCACTAGCATTTGATGAGATCGTTGCAAAAAGTGCCGCTGTGATTGCGGTCGAATAGACAAAGTTGACGTACGAACCACGCATCGTTGTCCTCCCTTAAAGCCAAGCTGTTTCAGCCATTCTGGTGAGCTGTTCAGCGCGCAGTAGAGAGTATGCATGGGAAACGTCCGCGGCAGCAACGAAACCTGCGAGCCGGTTGATGTCACGAGGGAAAAAAAGCTAAGTTAGACGCATCGCACAAATTCCTTCAGCGGGAATTAGCGGGAGCAGGCCAGCTGCAATCTGAGCTTGCGCAATGGCGTCAGTCTCACCGGGCACTTCCTCTGTGCCAGAGAAGCCGTCCGTGTATTTAAGAAACGAGGTGTGGTGAAGAACATCTCGGCGGCAGCTGGCAAACTCGTCTGCATGAGCTCCGTCCATCAGGAGATCCCTTGGGCGGGTCATGCGAACTATGCGGCTTCAAAGGGCGGGGTCATGCAGATGATGCGAAGCCTGGCGTAGGAAGTTGCTCCGCTGGCCATCCGGGTCAATGGCGTCGCGCCTGGAGCGATCCGTACACCGATCAACCGACCCGCGTGGGAGACCAAGGAAGCCTACGATGGTCTGATGACACTGATCCCCGATCGGCGCATCGGTGAGCCAAACGATGTCGCCCAAGCGGTCGCCTGGCTGGTTTCGGATGCGGCTGACTACGTAGTTGGCACCACCTTGTTCATCGACGGCGGCATGATGCTTTTCCCGAGCTTTGCAAGCGGGGGATAGACACAGCCGCACGGCACCATTCTCAACGAAAGTGTTAGGGGCCCATCGGAACGGCTTAACCATGCGGGTGTTGCGGCATCGGCCCCTTCGGCAAGAGGAGGAATGAGCATTGCCAAATGGCGCGCGGGCAGTGGCCGCAGGCAAGATCGCCCGCGAGGCAGCGAGAGCGCTCGCGTCCGCTCTGAAGCGCCAATCCATCTCTCCCAAGAAGGGTCATCGAAAAGAGGAGAAAGCACCTCGCCAGACCTCGCCCTCGCTACGCGCCGAAAAGTAGCGGTAGCTCCCATGCCCATCTGGCTTACTGCGGGTCTTTGGGGGCTGCTTGGGGCCTCATCATTGCTCCTGGGAGCAGCGGTCGCATTCGTATTCAGGATGCCTCGCTACGTTACTGCAGCGATCATGTCTTTCGGCTGCGGCGTGCTGATTTTCGGCCGTGGCCCATGACCTTCTGGAGGACGGATACCAGGAAGGCGGTATCTGGCCCATCATTGCGGGTGCGATCGCTGCTCTGCCGCCTATGCTCTTTCCGATTGGGCAGTCTCTCGACAAGGAGCGCGCTTGCGCAAGCGGTCCGGCGGCCAGCAGGTCAACGCCGGCGAAGGCGGAGGCCTGGCGATTGCCGTCGGCTCACTTCTCGACGGTATTCCGGAAAGCGTTGTCCTGGGTTGGGGGCTGTTGAGCGGAAAGGGCATCAGCATCGCGATGCTCGCCGCTATCTTTCTGTCCGACTTCCCGGAGGGGCTTTCTAGTGCGCTCGGCATGCGGGCCGCTGGCCGTTCGGCTACCTATATCTTTGGATTTTGGGGCGCGATCACCATCCTTTCGGGAGTTGCCGCCGCCTTAGGAGCAGCTTTCCTGGGCGGCGCTGCTCCTCAGGTCGTTGCTACCGTAAGTGCCTTAGCTGCGAGCGCTCTTCTCACGATGGTGGTAAACACCATGGTGCCGGAAGCTGTCGAAGGCGAACAGAAGCTGGCCGGCGTGCTCGTGGTTGTCGGCTTGCTCGCGGCCTTCGCGCTTTCTAACGTCGGCGAAACGTAGAAGGGCGTTAGGCGCCTTCTGATTCAATCAGGTGTTGTCGGTCCACCCGCCATTTCAGGCGCGGCTTAGAGGTCAGCCGCCTCGCGTTAAGTGCGCTTCGGGCTCGCTCATCGACGGTCCGCGAATCTAAGCCGCCGGACCTTGTCTGGGGCTTGTTTCTCGCTCTCGATCTCGCCTCAGGAAGCGTTCGCCCTCGCTCGCTCGCTCGCGAGCCTTCCGACGACGTTCGCGGCGTTCTCGGCGCCGCTTGGCACGGTCAGCAGGCTGCCGGAACGAAAGAACGTGACTTGTAGGGGCTATCACAGCCGCAGCGTCCTCGAGCAAGGGAGCTTGGACCGGTGCGGGCGCAGCGGGGCGGGCTTCCATGAACTCGAGCACCACCCGTCCCTTGGCTGTGATCTGCCACCCGCCGCTGGTTCGTTCGACCAGCCCGTGTGAAAAGATGTCGAGATCGGGCACCCGTGCGGCGAGGCGCCTGGTCCGGTCCGCCCATTCGCGGCCACTGGTCGCCAGGATGGCCATGTCGCGTTTGAGGTCCTCCATGACGGCGAAGCCATCCGGATAGCTCACCAGGATCTTGAGGACCGTGACCTGGAAGTTCACGCCCGCCTCGACCGATCAGCGCCACACCATGGGCGCCCGCGAAAGGGCGTCACGCCCGCCGTGTCCGAGTTCGTCCAGCGATACTTCGCCTCTGGTAGCCGCGTCCACTGTCTTTGAGGCGATATGGGTACGCGGTCCGATCTCGCGGTGCGAAACGCTCTCGCAGACCTCGTCTAAGACAGCGCGCAATAGCGCAGTGGTTGCCGCGTCGAACATCAATGCTCCCCCAGAAAGCGAAAGTCCCACTATAGCCGACAGTTCGCACGGGGCGACTCAACAATGTAGATCGCGATAGGCCAGCTGGTCTGACCCGTACCTTTGGAAGGTGCCTGCACGGTGGACTTGCCTTGCAAGATCAGGCAATTCGTAAGGCTATCCTCGAGATCAGGAACTCGCATGTCGAGACCTCAGCGATTCTATAGGCAGGTCGTTCTTTCGACAGCGGTCGTCTTAGTTCTGGCAGCCGGCGCCGCCGCCCAGGAGGATAAGAAGACCGACGACGACAAACCGGCCGATCCGGATACGGGTGAGAGCACGGTAGAGGAAAAGACGCTCGGCCTTCTTCCCAACCCGCTGCAGAAGTACGGCGTGAAGTTCGCGGCCACTTACATCGGCGAGGCGTTTGGTAACGCTGCCGGCGGTCTGAAAAAGGGTGCTATCTACGAAGGCCGTCTCAACCTGGCGGTGGATGTCGATCTGCAGAAGCTCGTCGGCATCGACAAGCTCACTTTTCACGCCAACATGTTCCAGATCCATGGCGACGGCCTGTCCCGGAGCAATCTTCAGAACTTCTTCGTGGTCAGCGGAATCGAGGCGCTGCCCTCAACGCGTCTCTACGAAGCCTATTTCGAGAAGCAGTGGGGCGCGAAGAGGATCTCGCTCAAAGTCGGCCAGCTCGCCGCCGACAGCGAATTCTTCAACACCAAATATACAGACGTGTTCACCAACGCCTCAATGGGTTGGCCCGCGATCACCTCGCTCGATCTTCCCAGCGGCGGACCTTCGCCACCTTTGGCGGCTATGGGCGCAAGGCTACTGGTCAACGTGACCGACCAGCTTTCCCTTCTGGGCGGGATCTTCGACGGCGACCAAGCCGGACCCGGATCGGGCGACCCGCAGGAGCGCAATCGGTACGGCGTGAATTTCCGCGTCAACGATCCGCCGTTGTTACTGGGTCAGATCCAGTACGCCTGGAACAACAAGAAGGGCGATCCCAACCTGACCGGGCAGATCAAGTTCGGCGGGTGGCGGCACTTCGGCTCTTTCGCGGATCAACAGCTCGCGTCGAACGGCGTCTCGCTCGCGGCTTCCGGTAGCAGCGGCGAGCCCTTATTGCTGGCAGGAGACATTGGTGCTTGGGCAGTCTTCGAGCAACAGATCTACCGCGTGCCTCACAGCGACGATCGCGGGATCGGTGTGTTCGCAAGGGCCGCCGGCGCGCCCGCTGATCGCAACCTGATCGATCTCTACGCTGATGCCGGCGTCGAGTTCATCGGGCTTCGTGACGACCGGCCCGATGATAAGTTCGGGATCGCCGCGGGCTATGCCCATGTGTCCAAACGGGCGCAGGCGCTCGACGCCGACTACCGCACGCTGGTGAATCCCAATTGGCCCTTGCGAAACTTCGAGGGATTGCTGACGACGGTCTACCAATACCAGATAAAGGACGGCTGGTCGTTGCAGCCGAACTTCCAATACATCATCCACCCTGGCGGCGGCGCCACGGGGCCGGCGACGCCATTCGCCGGAAAGGTGCTTAAAAACGCGTCGGTGTTCGGTCTTAGGACCACGTTGAAATTCTAGCGCCGTGCGCATCGCACGGACTCTGTTCGAGAAAGTTCATGCTTAACTCGTGTAGATGAAGACGATGGTCCAGGTGGCATCAGGGCGACCGCTATATCGGCTTACTTGGGACGTATATCTCATTGAGCCTTTTCAGCCTCATCGCGCTCGCGCAAGCCTCGGGCAATTTGATCAACAGACGTCTCCTGCGCCAATTCGTCTTGCTGGCAATCCTCGTCATCAACATTCAGTCGCTTGGCAAGCTTCTGCAATATTCTCAAAGACCGCGTCGCCTCCCGTTCGGAGAGGAGATTTATCTGAAGTTCTAGACGATCTCGCTTCTCCAGAATGCGGTCAGTCGCATTTTGACGAATGAGGACGCAGGAGGTGAGAAGTACCGTCTCCAGGGCGAGGAACGTCGCGAGCAGCGGGAACGGGAATGGATCAAGCGCGCGATCGGGGAACACCCCGCAGAAGGCAATCCAACACACCACCGCCGCGCACTGCAGCACAACAAACTGCGGAGTGCCCGCGAACGATCCGATTGCATGAAAAACACGATGATGAAGAGCGATCTTTTCCTCATCCTGCTGTTCAAGCCGCAGGATAGCGTCGATATTTTCTACCGGTCTTTGCGATGATGCCGGCGCTGACATCGTCAGCTGGCGATCTGCTCGGCGGCTTGCCGCGCTGACTGTCGGGTCCGGTCGAGTGTCTCATCTCCGGCTTTCTCGGCTTGGGCACGCGCTTCACATTTCGAGCGAAGCTCCTCAATCTCATCATCTGTGAGGTGCTCGATTCCCACGAGACTATTGCGCGCCGCGCTCACGCGAATGAGCTCGTCCAGCTTCACCTGAATGGCCGCGCTGTCCCGGTTTTGCGAATTCTGAATCAGAAATACCATAAGGAAAGTTACGATCGTGGTCCCAGTATTAATGACCAACTGCCAAGTGTCCGAGAACTGGAAGAGGGGGCCGCTGATGCCCCATACTACCACCACGCCCGCGGCTAACAGGAAGGTCGAGGCGCGCCCAGCCGCGAGCGAAGTCTGGTTAGCCAAATCACCGAAGAATTTTGAAATCGAGGAGGGTTCGTATCTCATGATTTCAGCCTTTGCCCTGACCACAATGTTGTTTCGGGGCAAAAGTTCCGCGCGACGGAACCATAGTCTCCGGCATACTCAGTGACGTGCTTTCGCGGGTGCTCCCGAGAGCAGGTATTGAGAGCGATCGCAGAGTACGTCCAACGTGAGCCGCGCCCGTTCGGATGCCGACCTCACCTCTGGAATTGCCAATTGCTCGTGCCCGGAACGGATGGCCAAGGATTCGGATTCGCGCCGGTCCCACAAGCCAGCCGCGGAATAGATCTCTCACGCAAGGCGTCCTCCGCGAGCGACCAAGTCGCGATATCGGGTCTCGTACTCCTTCGCCATCCGGCTTGCGGCGAAGCACTCCTCGAACCGGGCCCGGACCACTCGTCTGTCCAGGCGGCCCAGTTCTTTCACTGCCCTGATCGCCTGCTCCTCACCATCGACAATGAAACCCGTGACGCCGTCCTCCACGACTTCCGGCACCGAGCCTGATCGATAGGCGATCACGGGCGTTCCGCACGCCATCGCCTCGATCATGACCAGACCGAACGGCTCGGGCCAACCGATCGGAAACAGCAGGCCCGCTGCGTTCGCGACAGAAGCTTGAGCAGGCGGTCGCCGCCTATGCCAAGGCCCAAGCCGACGTCAATGCAAGCACGGCCCTCGTCTCCGCCCAGCGTCATCAACTGGAAGTGCTGGCAGGAACCAGGCAGCAGCGCGCGGGCGACCTGCTCGGAGTTCAAGCGGCCCTGGAAGCAGCCAAGCTTCGGTTCGGCTACACGACCATCGTGGCTCCCTTCGACGGCGTCGTCAGTGAACGACAGGTGCAGCCGGGGGATTACGTCACGATCGGCAGCAGCCTGATCAACGTGGTTCCGCTGCCTAACGTCTACGTCATGGCGAGTTACAAGGAGACCCAGCTCAGGCGGGTCCGAGCCGGTCAGAACGTCGACATTATCGTGGACACCTTCGGAGACCAGACCCTGCATGGCCGGGTCGAGCGCATCGCGCCGGCAAGCGGATCACAGTTCGCGCTGCTTCCACCAGACAACGCGACGGGCAACTTCACGAAGGTAGTGCAAAGAATCCCGGTGCGGATCGAACTGGACGCGGGTCAGCCTCTCCTCGCACGGTTGCTGCCCGGCATGTCGGCCACGACCCGAATCCATATCGAAGGGATCGGTGAATAGATGTCACGAACTAATGTCATCGAAAGCGGCCCGATTTCCGTCGGAAAAGTCTCGCAGAGACCTCTCGTTGCGGTTGCGGCTGTCATGCTCGGGGCGTTTCTCGCAAGCTTCGACACCCGGCTGTTCTCGCTGGCGCTCCCCGATATCCGTGGCGCCATGGCCATGAGCTTCGACGAAAGCGCCTGGTTCAACACGGCTGGTACCGCGCCACAAATCCTGATCGCTCCCGCCGTAGCTTGGTTGGCGACAGCCTTCGGCGTGCGCCGGGTTCTCGGAATTCCGAGCTTGATTTACGCCGTCGTGTCACTCCTTATCCCCTTGGTCCGCGACTTTCACGCGCTTCTGGCGTTGAATATTGTTCACGGATTTCTTCTCGGCATCTTCATTCCAGCGACGCTCCTGGTAATCATCCGTGCGCTCCCGATCCAATGGTGGGTGCCGGCGCTGGCGATCTATTGTATCCGCGTCGGGTTCTCAATGAATTCGGGCGTTGCGCTAGTCGGTTTTTATCTGGAGCACGCCGGCTGGGAATGGATCTATTGGCAAGGCGCGCTGATAGCTCCTTTGATGGCGCTGCTCACTTATTGGGGCACCCCACACGAGCCCGTCAACGAGGAACTCGTAAAAGATGCGGATTGGGGCGGAATGCTTCTGCTAGGTTGCGGAACGGCCATGATATTCGCCGGTCTCGATCAGGGAAACCGTCTCGATTGGCTCAATTCGGGTACGGTCGTTTCACTGCTGGTGAGCGGTGGCGTATTGACTGTCGGATTCTTCGTCAACGAAGCGCTCGTCGAGAAGCCGTGGGCGTACGCCACCGTCCTCTTGTCCCGCAACATCGGGCTCGCCTTGCTGACGGTGCTGCTGTTCACGCTGACGAGCCTTTCTAATTCCTCCCTGGCGCCCGGCTTCCTCACAAACATAACGCAACTACGGCTGGATCAGTCAGGTCCGCTGTTCCTGATCTACGCGACGCTGCCAATGCTGGTGCTCGTGCCCCTGTCGGTCTACCTGGTCAAGACACACGACCTGCGGATCACCTTGATCGTCGGGCTTGCTGCGTTTGCGGCGGCGGGCCTCCTCGGCACGCAATTGACGCACGAGTGGTCGCTTGCCGACTTCATTCCGATGGCGTTGCTGCAATCCGTTGGGCAGTGCTTTGCCCTGTTTGCCGCCGTCATGTTCGCCCTGGCCAACTCGAACCCTGACCGCTCCACAGCCTTCGCCGCATATATTCAAGTGATGCGCCTCTGTGGTGCCGAATTTGGCGTTTCCTTGATGGCGACCTGGCTGAGGATACGCGAACAAGTCTCGTCCAATCTGCTTGGCTTGAATGTTGCCCGCGGAGACGCGGACCTCGTTCACACGCTGTCGCAAATGGCAGCCCCCTTCGCCTCACACGGCGCGTCTGCCACCGCAACGCGCGCAACAAGCACGCTCGCAGCCGCCATGCAGCGGGAGGCCAACACCTTGGCCTATATCGACGCATTCTGGCTCACGACCTGGTTTGCTATCCTTGCCCTGGTCTGCGTTGCCTTCATGAATCCGCCGCCCGTCGGACCGTTCTCTCCCAAATCGGGCACCTAGCAAGCCTGTCGCACCAACAATCATGATGAAAGAACGAGGACAATATGACAACCCACACCTACGCCGCCGACCGCACTGCGCTTCTCGTCGTCGATCCGTATAACGACTTCATGAGCGAAGGCGGAAAGCTCTTCAATGCCATCAAGGAAACTGCCGACGCGTCAGGAATGTTCGGAAATCTCCGCAAGTTGTTGCCTAAAGTGCGTTCAGCCAAGATCCAGGTTTTCATTGTGCCGCATCATCGCTCACATCCGCACGATTTCAACGGCTGGGAGCACATCAACATGTTCCAGAAGGCAGGCTTGCCAACCAAGGCGTTCGAAGCCGGGACGTGGGGCGGAGAGTTCAATCCCGAATTTGGCCCCCAGGAAGGAGATGTAGTTGTCAAGGAACATTGGGCGCAAAGCGGCTTCGCAAATACGGATCTCGACCTCCAGTTGAAGCAGCATGGAATCCAAAAGATCATCCTCGTGGGCCTAATTGCGAATAGTTGCATCGAGTCGACCGGCCGCTTCGGCATGGAGCTCGGGTATCACGTCACGCTTGTGAAAGATGCGACAGCCGCATTCAGCGCCGAAGGCATGAAGGCTGCCGAAACTAACGCCCCAATGTTTGCCCATGCGATCCTGACGACGAAGGAGCTACTGGAACGGCTGCCTTCGTGATCAGGTACCGCACCCGTTTCGCACCAGAAACGACCTCGACAAAGCGCGCCGAATGCGATTGATCTCAGACGAACGCCCAGCAAAATTAACAACCACGTCCGTTATCGCTCATAACGGTCTGGTTGCAGGTTCGAGTCCTGCCGGGCCCACCAGAGCTTATTTAGCTGGAGATCCGCGGTCCTTAGCAATCGACCGCCTCGGTTACCGCCACAGATGCGTGCCCATCTGTTCAACCGCGCTATCGCAAGGAACTGCTCCGGATGGAGCCCGACGGCGGCACGGCCAACATCCGCAACGTGAACAGCAAGCACTGAACCCGCTGGCTGGGTTCGGAGCACCGCTGCGTGGTGCCGTTCAACAGCTTGCGCGAATTCAACAAGGCCGAGGGCGGGGACGTCTGGTTCGCGATGCGAGAGCGATCCGGCGGGCAACCTGCAAACCTGGAAGACGAAAATCTGCCTTCTAATTCCCTTTGGGCCCGGGCGGTCCGATCGGGCCTGCAGGTCCGGCCGGACCTGGGGGACCCGCCGGTCCGGGGAGGCCGCAGTTCTGTATCACCACGTCTCTCGTATCCGGTCCGGACGTGATCTTTACGATACAAGTGGACGGAAACTCCGGTCCGATCCACCGAAACCCTCCGGTCGAAGTGCTCTCGACTTTCACGGTTTTGCTTGGACTGATCCTGATCTCCACGCTGGGCTCGCGGGGTCGTCTTACTCTTCCGACGATGACCAGCTCGCCCTGCGATATGGTGGCGGTTGTTATGAATATTTCCGCATGCGCGCTTTCAGTCCACGCAATCGCAAAGCCAGCTATAAAAGCTCCAACGGTGCCAAAAGGCTTTGCGAGCATCATAGGCCTCCGTGCTTCCCTCACCGCTTCGCATGCGTCGCGCACCGACGGTTAAGAGACCAGCTTGGTGCGAAGGCGCCCGTACTCGATATCGGTTATGGATCCCGATTGTTTGAGCTGATCGAGCTTGGAAAGCTCGTCGGCGACACTAAAGCCGACGACGTGCCGTAATTCCTCGCGCGCCCGCTGAGCCTGCTCGGCGCTGCGTTCCGCCATCCCCCTGCCTTGGGTGATGAGGTAGGCAAAGATGCCCAGATAGGAGGTTAGAACCAGCGCGAGCACCCACAGTGCCTTGCCCCATCCGGAAATGTCGTGGCGCCTGAACAGGTCGCCATAGATGACGATGAGCAGCCAGAACCAGACGACAAATGCGAATACGGCAATCATATCCATCAGAAAATTTCGATATGTGAATCCTTCCTGAGCGAAGAACATTGCGATCCCCTATTGAGTTGCCGTTCTCGATCTTTGCCGCACGCCAGTCGCGCGACCCACTCCGCGCTGGCTCAACGGCAGTATCGATGCGACACACGGTGCGACCTTCCGCTGGTCGAGCGATGCCAGCAGCTGCCGTTCCTCCAATAATATCGATGCCAATGCTGATGTCGCCGGTGGGCGCCAGCGATGGCTCCGGCCGTAGCTCCTATGGCAGCACCGCGGCGACCACCGACAGCACCACCAATGACGGCACCTCGAAGCGCACTCTGAGCAAATGATTCGCTGGAAGGAACCATTCCTGCGAACGAGAGCAGGATGACGAACAGTGCAAGTTTTCGCATCGGGGGTTTTCCTTGATTGACCGCTTCTGCCATGCGGTAGCGCCGAATGGCTTAGCTCCGAGCGGTTATTAGCGTCGCCGCGAAGCGGCATAGCGCGGATTGATGCCGCAATATGCGTTCGTGCCAGAAGCGGCAGCCAGGCATTGCGAGCGAGTGGCGAACTGACAATTGCCCGGAAAGCCCCAATTGCGACCTCGCAGGCAGTATCGATCTGCCTCGGCAGCCCGGACCGGCTCCAAGAAAGCAAGAGATATAGCGGTGGTGAGTAACGCCAGCATCGGAACGACGCGATGCATCTCGACCTCCATGGATAGATGAAGATGAATATACCGGCGACGCGAGGGCAATCCAGCCAGTAAAACCCCTTGCCAGACGCTGGGGCGTTTATTGATGCTGCCTGGCGCGAAAAGTGCTCGGGGCGACGGCGGCCGGCGAATTGACGCGCCTGGACGACGCAAAGCGCATGATGGCGGCGCTAGCGAAGTTGAGCCTGTAAGGTTTCAATAACAGTTCAGGCACGGCCTCGCCGGCGCAAACCAAAGAAAACGCGCGTGGACCCACGGCGCGTATCGGACCATATTGGCCAGGCACCACTTTGTTCGACAGGCAACGGAGCCACCACATGTACGCCAACATTCTCTTGAGCACGGATGGATCGGACGTCGCGAGAAAGGGCGTTGAGCATGGCATCGCCCTGGCGAAGGCCTTGAACGCCAAGCTGACAATCATCACCGTGACGGAAGCGCTGCCGGTCGACTATGGCGGCGGGCACGACTCGGGATGGATTCCGAGCCGGGACGAGATCGATAGCTTTGACGCCGCCTGCAAGGCCCGTGCGGGCAAGGTGCTCGACGAAGCCCGCGCGATGTCGGAGCAGATCGGCGCGCCTGCAGAACTTTTGCATGTTCCCAATGCGCACCCGGCGACTGCGATCATTGAAACGGCTAAGTCCAGGGGCTGCGACCTGATCGTCATGGCCTCCCATGGGCGTCGCGGCCTCAGGAAGCTGTTTTTGGGCAGCCAGACATCCGAGGTCCTGGTGGACGGAAGCGTACCCGTGCTGGTGGTGCCGAAGCCGGCATCAGTGTAGGGCTTATCCGAGCCCGCTCAGCTATCCGCTGAACGACCGCACAACACCGCTCTCTGGCGGGAGGAGAATTTCATGACGAGTGAAAAAGGCCCGAACATCAAGAAGAAGCAGAAATGCAAAAATTGCGAGGGCAAAGGCTTGCTCAAGAAGGGCGACAAGGTGGTGAAGTGCCAGCGCTGCAAGGGCACGGGGGTGCGGTGATGTTGAGTTGCTGGCCTCTGTACTGTCGAGGTGAGGTCGATTGACCAATAGCCTGGGCTCCCCGGCCAGGCTCTCTCGAAATGCTGCGGCTGGTCCTGCGCCGGGCGGGCGCCATCTGCACGGGAGATTTGAAGCTGGCGCTCGTGTGCCGAAACTCAATATCGTCGTCATGCCCGGCAGCCTCACCGGTCCCCTGCCCGCCCATACGACGTTCCTGCACAAGCGGTTTTCTCCGGTCTCCTTTCTCCAGGCCGTGCGGAAACTGCGCCTCGCGACCGTGCTGAGTACGGGACAACGTGTGTATCAGTGCGTCGAATGCGATCGTGTTGAAGTGGATTGACGCCGACCCTCGCGCAAGCTCCTCACCCTTCCACCCTATAGAGCCTCCACCTTTCCGGCACGCCCTTGAGCTGGTGCACGCCGTGATCCCTGAAGCGGATCTCGGGCTGCGACACCAGTAGCTCCTTGACCGCGCTCGAGACCAGCACCTCGCCGGCGCGCGCTTTGGCGGCGACGCGGGTGCCGATGTGGAATGCGAGGCCGACCGCCTCAGTGCCGCTCACCGTGTATTCGCCGGCATGCAGACCAACCCTGATCTCGAGGCCGAGCGTGCGCACGGCCTTCCGGATCGCGGTCGCGCAAGAGACGCCAGCGGCGGGCTTCTTGAAGGTCGCCAGCACGCCGTCGCCCGTCGTCACGACTTCCTTGCCGCGCGAACTCTTCAGCTCCTTGCGGACCGCTGCGTAATAATGGCCCATCACCTTGGTCCAGCGGACATCGCCGAGCTTTGCCGCTTTTGCGGTGGAACCGACGATATCGACGATCAGGATTGTGGCGAGGGCTTGCTTGAGTTCGGTGTTGCCCCCCGCGGGTCGGCGCCGGAGCACGATCGCGCCAACCAGCGGCTCATAGCGATGGTTGCGGCGCCGCGCGATCGCGGCCTTTGCATAATCCTGGGCACGCTGCGCGCTGCCGCAGCGAATTGTTTTCTCCTGCGGCAGACGCGTCCAGTAGACCTTCCGGCCGTCGCCCGCGCCCTGGACCTCGACGGCGCCCCATTTCAGGAAAATTGCCGTGCCCACGCGCCGGACACACCACGCCTTCGACGTGTATCCGGATATGTTCGACTGATGGAGTCCGATGCGAAGGAATTTTGGCATGAACGTGCGGCCGATCGATCAAACGCTTGGGCGGGCCTGGCGCCAAGCGTAGTCACACAATCCTGCGTTGGCAACAGGACGCGCTTGACGCGTGCGGCGAGAGCAGCAAATCTTGCTTCCCGCGATTGGGGACACCTGCGTGGCCGCGGGCATCCCGCCTCAGCCGTGATACGCAAACAGCTCGATCGGCTCACTGAAGCCGCGCACCCCGTGCTCGCCCAAGCGCTCCAGATCGAACTGGCGATCGACCAGATCGGCGAAGTCGCGCGACAGCAGCACCGTCTTTCCCAATTGCTTGGTCAAAGCTTCGAGCCGCGAGGCCATGTTGACGGCGGGGCCGATCACGGTGAAGTCGAGCCGGGTGCTCGATCCGATATTGCCGTACATGACGTCGCCGACATGGACGCCGATGCCGTAGTTCAGCGGTGCGCGGCCGGTGCCGTTGTTGCGTTCGTTCAGGACGACCATGGCGCGACGGGCTTCGGTCACGGCATGCAGCAGGTTTGCGCAGGCGTTGGGCTCGCTGAGCGGGAAGATGGCGAGCAGGCCGTCGCCGATGAATTTCAGGATCTCACCGCCGTGCCGCGCGATCGGCTCCGACATCGCGTCGAAATAGTCGTTGAGCAGATCGATGACGTCGTCGCGCGGCCAGTTGTCGGAGATTTTCGTGAACTCGCGCAGATCGCAGATCATGATCGCGGCGCGCACCGTCGTGCCGGTGCCGCGCCTGGTGGCGCCGGCCAGGATGAGCTCGCCGGCGTGGGAGCCGACATAGGTCTCGAGCAGCGTCCGCGCCAGGCGGTTTTTGACGCGGATTTCGCTGACCAGCGACAGCACCGGCAATATGTTCTTGAGGGCGGCGATATGCGCGGCGTCGAAGCCGCCGGGCCGATCGGTCGCGAAGGTGACGAGATGGCGCTTGCCGAGCGTGTGATAGAGCGGCCAGGCCACGTATTCGGTCAGGCCTTTCGCGCGCATCTCGTCGTAGAGGGCGTGCTTGCGGCCGAGCGAGGGGTCGCGTTCGAGATTCTCGCGCACCTCGGTTGCGCCGTCGAACATTTCGTTGGCGGGACTGCCGATAAATTCGGACCGCTCGCGAACGTCATAGTCGACCCGCGCGATCTCCGCCTCGCGCATGCCGTCGGACCACATGAAGCGGGCCCCGAGCCATTGCGGGTGCTGGATCAGCACGTGAAGCGTCGACCGCGCCAGCGGAATGCCGGCCTGCTGGAGCCGGATGCACATCTCGGCAAAGATGTTGTCGATGAAGCGCTGGTCGCGCGTGCCGTTGGTCAGCCAGTCGACGACGCCGTCGGACAGCGTGGCGGAGTTTTTGTCTGGCGCGGTCATATCCTGCCCTTCAGCGGCGGTCTGCATCAGGCCAGATATCGTGCTCCGACGCTGCGGCGTCAACCTGGCCAGATGCACGGATTGTGCGCATCGCTCGGTGGGCAGGATCGCCGTTCAACCGACGATCCGGATAGACCCCAGCACGGCCAGCCCCGAAACGAGCACGAGCGTCGATGCCCCGGTCAGTTCGACCTTCAACGTGTTTTCGTGCGAAATCGCAAAACCCACGCCGTCGAGACGAATGCTGCAATCGCCGGACACCGCATGGATGAGATGCGTGCCGGCGGGCAGTTGCCGCTCACCGGGCTCCCGGAGTGCCAACAGCTCGATCTCCGCCGCACCGCGCCGCGCCATCAGATTGACGACCTCGACCGGGCCGGCCTCGAGCTCGGTGACGATCTCCATCTCGCCGGTGAAGCGCACGGTCGTGAACGGCTCGCGCTCGTCGAACTCCCGCTCCGGGGCTTTGAGCACCAGCCCGCGCCCGCCGATCACCATCTGCAAGCGGTCGATGCCGGACATATGGGAGAACGGCCCGGGCGCCACGATCGGCGTGGACGCGAAGCGCCACAGTAGGCTGTCCCAATCCTTCACCGGGCTGCCTGGGCGATGCGCATCCGCGACATCGGTAAAGATGCCGCCGCCGTTCTTCCAGGGCGAACGGGCGTAGTCTTCGGATTTCAGCAGCGTGGTTTTCATTGGTATGGGCGTCCGACGGGGATCACCCGCACATCGTTAATCATCTCACACCTTCGCGTCGAGCCTGCTGCTCAGCTCGTTGACGAGCGAATCCACGAACTGGTTCTGATAGGCCGAGATGCCGCTGAAATACACGGGGCCGCCGGCCTGCACCAGCATGCCGCCGCCGGAGATGGCGGCATCTTTGGCTCCGCCTTCGGACTTGGCATCGAGCTGGCCCATAGCGTCGTTGAGCTGCGCGGAGGTCTTGTCGTCCATCTCACCATTGGCCTGAAGCGTGGCAAGCAGCGACTGATAGGCACTGCCGAGATCGGCTCCCGTAACTGTCTCGGCCGTGGCGGAGAAGGTGCCGTTGGTCTTGCCGGAATAGCTCTTGTAGGTCAGCGTCTCCGTGCTGGTGCCGTCGGCATTGGCTTTGCTGTCGAGCATCAGCTCGAACGCGCTGCCATAGGCGCCCGTCGTCAGCATGTTCGGATCGTTCGGATTCTTGTTCTTGCCCGCGCCTGATTTGTCGGAGCCTGCGGTCCAGTTCGGCGGGACGGTGTAGCTGACGCTGGTCACGTCGTCATTCCTGTGTTCATTGCGCGGAAACATTTAGCAATTTTTGTGCCAGCGAAGGATCAGTTGATTTGCCTCGACTTTCTTCTCCGGAGCTGGCGGGCAGACGTTGCCGCGTCGTGCAACGCTGCAAAAAATGCCCGGCAGTTTGATCCCACCGCGTGATTGCCCGAGGCTTGCGTCATTGCAGCGGTAGGGCTGCTCACTCGCCCTTGCCGCTCTTCAGCTTCGGCAGCGTCTCGACGATCTTCTGCTTGCCGTCGACGATCTCGGCGAGAAAACTGGCGCGGTCGATGTCGCCGTTCTGGTCCCAGCTTGCCTCCATCAGCATGCCAGGCGCCTTGTCCGGCGCCAGCGCCAGGCCCTTCATCGCGGCGCCAAACGCCTTGCTGTCGAACTTTCCGATTTTCTCGGTGACGTATTTGACGAGATAGACGGCGGTGTAGCCCTTGATGCCGTTATGGTCGGGCCGGTATTTGTAGCGCTCGCTGAACTTCCTGGTGAAATCCTCGATCGCCGGCACCGGTGCATCGGCGGAAAGGCCGACATGGCCGCGCACGCCGTTGGCGGCGGGACCGGCGAGCTCGACCACCTTCTGGCTGAGCAGCGTGGTCTCGCCGAACAGCGGGGTCGAAAGACCCTGCCGCTTCGCCTCGATCAGAAAGCGGGCGCTCTCCTCCTCGTTGGTGTAGACGAAAACGGCGTCGGCCTTGGCGCCCTTGAGCTTGATCACGTCGGAGCCGAAATCGACCTGGCCCTGCTCGGTGGAGATGTCGGCCGCGATCTCGATATTGCGCGCCTTTATCTCCTTGGCGAAATTGTCGTGGCCGCCCTTGCCGAAATCATTGTTGACCCAGACCAGCGCAACCGTCTTCACCTTGAGCTTGTCGTGCAGATAGTTGGCGATCTTCGGCATCGAGAATTGCTGGCCGAAGGCGGTGCGGAACACCCAGGGGTTTCCTTGCGTGGTGATGTCGGCCGCCTCGGCGCCGACGATCTGCGGGATCTCGGCTTGTTGCGTCAGCGCCATGTTGACCTTGACCGAGCCGGAATAGATCGGCCCGAGCACGACATAGGGATCCCTGTCCAAAACCTTCTGCACCTGCGCACGCGAGACGCCGGGGTTGCTCTGGGTATCCAGATGCTCGGTCTGGATCTTTCGGCCCAGGATGCCGCCGGCAGTGTTGATCTCGTCAACGGCGAGCGCGACGCCGTCGCGCCAGTTGGTGCCCGACACCGCGCCGGGGCCGGAGAGCTCGATGACATCGGGGATGTAGACCGTGCTCTGCGCCTGCGCGCCATTTGCGCCTAGCGCTGCCGCGATCGCCATGACGGCCGTCCCTGCAAGGTGCCTCATGATGTCTCCTCCCCTATGTTGCCTTGTTATGCTTGATCTGCCGCGCCGTCGAAGCCGAGCAGCCTTGCCGGCGTGCGCCAGAGCAGGCGGTGCTGGTCGTCCGGATCCGGAAACAGTTTTGTCAGCACCGCGAGCAGCGGCCCGTAGTCAAGCCGTTCGGCTGCGCGCAGGAACGGATAGTCCGAGCCCCAGACGCAGCGATCGAGCGTGAAGGCTTCGACCAGTGCGGCGATGAACGGCCAGGTGTCCTCATAAGGATGTGCCTGCTGCGAGAACTTGTAATAGCCGGACAGCTTGACATGCGCGTCGCGCTCGCGGCCGATCGCCAGCAGCGCCTGGAATGCTTTGCCCGTCACGCCCTGCGCGACCGAGGGACGACCGCAATGGTCGAACACCAGGCGCACATGTGATTTTTCGATCAGCGGCAGAAGGTCGAGCAGCTGGTCCTGCTCGACCTGGATCTGGAGGAACAGGCCGAGCCTGGTCAGCTTCTCCAGCAGCGGCGCGGTGTCGCGATAATAATCGGCGCCGTGGAACGGCACGTTGAAGGCGACGCCGATCGCGCCGGCCGCCTTCAAGCGTTCGAGCTCGCTGATACCGACGTCGTTCTCGACCACGGCGACACCCTTGAAGCGGCCGCCACCCTGACTCAGGGTATCGATCAGGATTCGGCTGTCGCTGCCATAACCGGTGTTGGTGGCGACGATCAGCGCGTGCTTGATGTCGAAGGCGTCGAACACGCGGATGAGCTGTGACGCGGGCGCGATCTCCTGCCCGCTCGGACGGTATGGCGTGTCGTCCGAATAGGGAAAGCGGACGGGATCGATGGCGTGGACGTGGCAATCGATCCTGGGGGACGCCGGCAGTGTCATGGCGCAGAACTCCCCATTGTGCGTGTCAGAACGTCGCTTCGATCGCCTTGATCAGCGCGGGCGTCACGTCGGGCATCACGCCGAACCAGGCCTTGAAGGCGAGCCGGGCCTGGTTGAGCAGGAGGCCGAGCCCGTTCACGGTCATGCAGCCGCGCGCACGCGCGTCAGCCAGGAACGGCGTCTCCAGCGGCGTGTAGATGAGATCGGCGGTGAGCGTTTCGGGCCTCAAGCGCGACAGATCGATCTCCAGCGCGCTCTTGCCGACCATGCCACGATCGGTGCAGTTGACGAGGAGGGCGACATCGCCGAGCGCCGCGCCGCGATCGTCCCAGGCAACCGGGCGGATGGCGGAACCGAAGTCGTTTGCAAGGGCCTGCGCCTTCTCCGCCGTGCGGTTGGCGATGCGTATCTCGCGCGCGCCGTTTTCGAGCAGCGCCACGACCACAGCACGCGATGCGCCGCCGGCGCCCAACAAAAGAATCGGCCCGGCGTCGCCGCGCCAGTCGGGCCTGGCATCGCGCAGGCTCTGGACAAAACCGTTGCCGTCATTGTTGAAGCCGGAGAGCGTGCCGTCTTCTTCGACGACGATGGTGTTGACGGCACCGATGCGCCTCGCGGTCTCGTTGACGTGGTCGAGCAGCGGCATCGCCGTCTGCTTGTGCGGCATGGTGACGTTGCATCCGCGGAAGCCGAGCGCGACAAGTCCGCGGAGCGCATCCTCCAGCCGCTCCGGCCCCACCGCGAGCGGGACATAGGCGCCGCGGATGCCGTGGGCCTTCAGCCAGTAATTGTGAATGACGGGCGAGCGCGAATGCGCGACCGGCATGCCGATCACGCCCGCCAAACCAAACCCATCCGCCTGCGGCATGCTGCGCTTCCACCCAAACCGCGCCCTTCGGCGCGCGACCATTTTATTTGGTCAATTGTACAAATCATTAGAGGGAATGGCTATCGCGCGCAATCTGAATCTCGGGATGGCGGTACGGATGGAAACCGGCGTCGGCCAACTGAGGGGCCGCCTCCTCTTGCCCTTGTCCGGTGGAATTTAGGTCAGAAGTACACCCCTTTTTGGTGCCTTGCACGAAGTTCGGAGTACCGTAATAATCCATACATTGGGTTATCCGTTCGCGCTTCGGCTAGGCAATTGCGTAACGCGCTCCTTTCAGTGGGAGAATTGCAATGCCCGTGTTGGACTTGCCGCACTGGTTGATGATTGCAGGCTCCGCGTTGGTATTGGGCGGGCTCATTGGCTTAGGGGTTAACCGCAACAAGCAAGTTGAGACCGATCCCATTCTGCTCCCGGGCGACTTAACGGCATGGAGAGCCGAGGGATCAGAGACCTCGGGCATTGCGGCCGCCCGGGATTCGCACAGGTGAGCACTGACGACTTGCGCCCGTGGCCAATTCCGCGGAGCAAACTCTGGAGAGTCATATGGCCCTGCACTTTGCTCGCATCGATACTCCGGTGAATGAGCTTGAAATCTGGATGGCATGCAGCGGCGGATTTTCGTTTGTGATCAGTAACGAAAACCGCACCGGTCCTGGCCTTCACGGAAAGCCGGGCCTGGTTGCCTCATGGCGACCCGTCCAGGTGAACAAGTCCGCAATCAAACTTGGCGGCTCACCCTTCAATACCTTCGCTGAAGCCGAGAAGGCGTGCGAGGCTCTCCTGAAAGCACTTGAGCAGATGAACGCATTGCAAACCCGAACGATTGCGGCCTCGCCGCAATGAAGAGAGGCCTCTGCTTCGGCGGGTGCGTCCAATTCCGCGGTGCAGGATTGCGCTTGCGTCTTACATTCCGCTCAAACCACTATCCACCGCGAGCGTTTGCGCGGTGACGTAGACGCTCTCGTCCGAGAGGAAGAACAGCACGGCGTAGGCGACTTCCCAGGCTGTCGCCTGGCGGCCGAAGGGGACGTGGCCCTTGCCGCGGTTGGGTCGGCCGGCGCCGGCCTCGCGGCCATTCGGCGTGTCGATGAGGCCGGGATAGACAAGATTGGCGCGGATGCCGCGGCGCGATCCGAGATGGGCGATGTTGCGCATCAAGCCGCCGAGCGCGGCTTTCGATGAATCATACACCGCCATCTGCGAGCCGGCCTTCAGTGCGGCGATCGAGGAGATGAACACGACGGCACCGCCATCGTCGAACTTCGGCATCGCGGCGCGGCAGCACAGCATCGGGCCGCGGACGTTGACGTCGTAGATCCTGTTCCACTCCTCGGGGCTGACGGCATCGAGGCCGACCTTGCCGAAGGTGCCGATATTGAGCACCATGCCGTCGAGGCCGCCCATGGCGCGATGCGCCTCGTCGATCATGCGCACGACGTCGGCTTCGGACGTGACGTCGGCCGCGATCGCAAAAGCTTCGCGGCCTTCGTCCGTGATGCGCTTCACCGTCTGCTCGGCCGAGGTGTGGTTGAGGTCGGCGACCGCAACCTTCGCGCCTTCGCGGGCGCAAAGAATGCTCATGGCGCGGCCATTGCCGATCGGATCGGTGGCGGCGTCGAACACGCGTTGTCCACCGCCGACGATCAGGATGCGGCGCCCTTTGAGACGTCCCCTGCCCGGCGCTTCGCCCAATGACTCGGCGCTTGGCGGGCGGACGTAACGGTCCGGCTTGCTATCGGTATCCGTCATCTCAGGCGCCCGGCTTCTTGCCGCCGTCGTAGACTTTCATGCCGGCGGCAGGATCGAGATCGGTCTCGGTCGCCTCGGTGAGACGCGCCATCATCATGTAGAAGCCGAGGGCGACGATGGATTCGACGATCTCCTGGTCGCTGAAGTGTTTTCGCGCGGCAGCGAACGTGGCTTCGGGAACGCGGACGTTCTCGACTACCTCGCGGCCGAGCTTCAGCAGCGCGCGCTGGGCATCGCTTAAGCCGGCGGCATCGTAGTCGGCGCGTTCGACCGCATCGATCTGTGCTTGCGTGCAGCCGACGCCAAGCGCGATCGGCACGTGCTGGCGCCATTCATAGGCGCCGCCTTCGAGCTGCGCGGCCTGCAGGATCAGGAGCTCGCGGTTGACAGCGCTGAGCTTCTGCTTGTGCAAGATCGAATTGCCGAGCCGCATCGCCGGGATCATGTTGGCCTCGGCGTGGGCCATCATGCGGAAAATATTCAGCTTGACCGGCATGCGGTCGAACGAAGCGCGGATGTCGCCGCTGGTCGTCTCCGGATCAATCAGGGGCAGCCTTGCCACGATTCTCTCCCTTGGCTTTTCGTTTCTTGTTGTCGTTTGTCCCGCCATCCGCCGCGATCAGCGACAGGAAGAAGGCGAGATAGCGGTCGATCGCCTCGATCACCTTCGGCCGCGGCGACGGTGCCGCGCCCATCACGTAATGTTCGAGACGGATGTAGATGAGCCCGGCCGCGAACAGCCGCGCGGTCTCACGCGGATCCGGCGTCGAGACCAGGCCGGCGAGCGCAAAGCCGCGAAAATAATCCGTCATCATGCTCTGCTCGCGCGCGTAAAAATGATCGGCGAATTTGGCGCGGATGCCGGGCACGCGGTTGCGCTCGGCGGTGATGACCTTCTGGAACTGGTGCTCGCGCGGATCGGACCATTGCTCGACGAGGTCCAATGCAAACTGCCGGCAAAACGCGGCGGGCTGACGCGCGAGCTGCTTGTAGCGCGGCTCCTCCAGCCTGCTCGCCGAGCTGGCGGGACCGTGCTCGCTGACGATCGCCTCCAGGATCGCGGCCTTGCCGGCGAAATGGTTGTAGAGACTGCTCTCGCGGATGCCGACGCGACGCGCGAGCTCGCGCATCGAGGCGCCGCCATATCCGCTGTGCGCAAACAGATCGAGCGCTTCGGCGAGGATGCGCTCGCGGGTGGTGGGCGCAGCCGCTTCTGCCGCGCTGGTGGTGTGGACAGCCATGGTGCTTGACTAACGAACGATCGTTCGCTAGTCAACCGTACGAACGATCGTTCGTTTCAACTCCGCGCCTTTGAGAAGCGGAGAGCAAATTTGGGGAGACGACGTCATGGCGCGCTTCGCCCGCCTTCGCGCGGCCTGCATCCTGTTGCCGATGCTCGCAACAAGCACCGCTCAGGCCCAAAGCAAATACGATCCCGGCGCCGACGACAAGACCATCAAGATCGGCACCACCGCGCCGCTGAGCGGCCCAGTGTCGGCCTTCGCGCAGATCGCGAAATCGGCGGAGGCGTATTTCCGCAAGGTGAACGACGACGGTGGCGTCAACGGACGCCGCATCCAGATGATCATCGCGGATGATGCCTACAGCCCGCCGAAGACGGTGGAGCAGACGCGGCGGCTGGTCGAGAGCGAGGAAGTGCTGCTGATCTTCGGCGGCGTCGGCACACCGACCAACAGCGCCGTGCACAGATATCTCAACGACCGCAAGGTGCCCCAGCTCTTCCTAGGGTCCGGCGCCGCCAAGTGGGACGATCCGAAGAACTTTCCGTGGACCGTCGGCTGGCAGCCGACCTATCGCGACGAGGCGATCGCTTACGCCAGATACATCAAGGCCAGCCATTCCAGCGCGAAGATCGGCGTGCTCTATCAGAACGACGATCTCGGCAAAGATTATCTGAGGGCGCTGGAGGAAGGCCTCGGCAGTGGCGAGGCGATCGTGGCGCGCGCGGCCTACGAGACCTCGGCGCCGACGGTGGACACCCAGATCCTGCAACTGAAGACCGCCGGCGCCGATGTGGTGCTGGTGGCGGCAACGCCGAAATTTGCCGCGCAGGCGATCCGCAAGATCGGCGAAATCGGCTGGAAGCCTGTCACCATCATCTCCAACGTCTCGGCCTCGATCAGCGGCGTGCTGGCGCCGGCGGGCAAGGACAATTCCACCGGCGTCATCTCCAGCCAATATCTGAAGGACGCGACCGACCCGGCGTCAAAGGACGATGCCGGCTACAAGGAATGGCTCGCCTTCATGGACAAATACCTGCCCGAGGCCAACAAGAGCGACTGGCTCAACGTCTATGGCTACACCATCGCGCAGACGCTGGTCACCGTGCTGAAAAGTGCCGGCAACGACCTCACCCGCGCCAATGTGATGAAACAGGCAACGACCATGAAGGACGTGCGCCTGCCGATGCTGATCAACGGCACCGCGGTCAACAATTCGCCCGAGCATTACACGCCGATGACGAGTCTCCAGCTGATCCGTTTCGACGGCACGCGCTGGGTGCCGTTCGGCGATCTCCTGAAGAACTGAGCAAATGCGGCAGGTCAGGATCGGCAGCATGCGGGTCGATCTCGTCAGCGAGATCCCCGCGCTCGCGTTCGACAAGACCTGGCTGTTCGCCAACGTCACCGACGAGGTGATCGCGGCGAACCGGAGCTGGCTCGATCGTCGCTATATCGAGCCGGAGACCGGCCGCTTCATCCTCAGCCACCATTCGTATCTCGTGCGCACGCCGCGCTGGACCGCCATCGTCGACACCTGCTGCGGCAATCACAAGCAGCGGCCGCGCGTCCTGGCGTGGAACAACCTCAACCAGCCCTATCTCGAAAACATGCAGGCGCTCGGCGTCAAGCCCGAACAAGTCGACTTCGTGATGTGCACGCATTTGCATGTTGACCACGTCGGCTGGAACACGCGCCTCCTCGACGGCCGCTGGGTGCCGACCTTCCCCAACGCGCGCTATCTGATGGGCCGAGACGAGTACCGGCATTTCGAAGCCGCGCACAATGCCGCGCCGAACAACCCGGTGAACCACGGCTCGTTCGAGGATTCGGTGCTGCCGGTAGTCGCGGCCGGCCTTGCCGAGCTCGTCGAGACCGATCATCGCCTGTTTAGCGATCGCGATGCCGCCTTGCGCTTCGCGCCGGCGCCGGGCCACACCGCCGGCAACATGCAGATCCATCTCAATGGCGGCCACGATCACGCGGTGATGTCGGGCGATGTCATCCATCATCCGATCCAGTGTGCTGCGCCGTGGCTGTCGAACGCCGCCGATGTCGATCCGGCCGCGGCGATCGCAACGCGGCTCGCGTTGCTCGAAGAGCTCGCGGATACGCCGAGCTCTCTGCTCACCGGCCATTTTCCGGCGCCGACCGCCGGGCGCGTGATACGGCATGGCGAGGCATTCCGGTTTCGGTTCGAGGATTAGGGGAAACACCATGAAGCTGCGCACGATCACGCTCTCATTGCTCGCATTGCTCTCGGCGGCGCTGCCTGCGCGCGCCGAGGATCCAGCCGCCTATCCCACGCACAAGATCAGGATGCTGCTGCCTTATGCGGCCGGTGGCGGCGGCGACGTGATCGGGCGGCTGCTCGGCGACAAGATGGGCAAGACGCTTGGACAGAGCGTCTATATCGAGAACCACACCGGAGCTGCCGGCACGCTCGGCACGCAGATGGTCGTGGCGTCGGCGAATGACGGCTACACAATCACTGTCGGCGGCATGACCACGCACGTGCTGGCGCCGGCGATCTATCCAAAACTGCCCTACGATTCGATCAAGGATTTCACGACGATCGGACGCATCGGGACGTCCTCGATCATGCTGGTGGCGACCAAGGACTTTGCCGCCAACGACATCAAGGGCCTGATCGCGCTCGCCAAGAAGGGCGAACCGATCCAGTATGGAAGCTGGGGCGTGGGCTCGACCGGACAATTCTGCGCGGAAATCCTGATGCAGCAGACCGGAATCAAGATGGATCACGTGCCGTTCAACGGCATCGCTAAACTGGCCGGCGATTTGCTCGGCGGCCACATTTCGCTGGCGACGCTCGACATGGCGACCGCGACGCCGTTGGTGAAGGACGGCTCGATCAAGGCGCTGGCCGCCTGCGGCGAGCGCTCGCCGAGCCTGCCGGATGTCTTGAGCTACAAGGAGCAGGGCGTGCCGTTCGACCGCAGCCTGTCCTGGGCGATGTATGCCCCAGCGGGCCTTGCTCCGCCGATCGCACAAAAATTGTCCGCGGCGTTGAAGGACGCACTCGGCGATGCCGAGGTGAAGCAGAAGCTTCTCGGCCTCGGTATCACGCCGCAATTCGTGCCCGGCGACGAGCAGCGCGACATCAACGCCCGCGATATCGCGGCCTGGAAGCAGGTTGCCAAGGATGCGGGCATCGAGGTCAAGTGAGCAAGGAACGTAGCGGAAAGCTTGCGTGCGGCCATCCTTCGAGACGCCCGCCTGCGGCGGGCCCTCAGGATGAGGTCCCGTTTCGCGGCAAGGTATCAGACCCTCATGGTGAGGAGCCCGCAAAGCGGGCGTCTCGAACCATGCAGGCCGAACTCGCCCGACAGCGTCCCGCTGTCATGTGCGATAGTGCTGACGTGATTGGACTGACAAGGGGAGCGCGGGCATGAGCCGCATCTTCGGCGCGGTGCGCCAGAACGGATATGTGGTGCGGGACATCCACGCCGCGATGAAGCACTGGATCGACGTGATGGGCGTCGGTCCCTGGTACTACATGGACCGCGTCAAGACCGACTGGTTCCGGCATCGCGGCGAAAATTCCGCTGTCGAGATGAGCATTGCGCTGGCCAATTCCGGCGATCTCCAGATCGAGTTGATCCAGCAGCGCAACGACGCGCCCTCGCTCTACAGGGAGTTTCTCGATTCCGGCCACGAAGGCCTCCAGCACATGTCCTACTGGAGTCACGACTACCAGGCGCTCTACGACAGGGCGCTCGGGCTCGGCTACAGGATCGGCCATGAGGGCCAGATCGGCGGCGACAAGGGGCGCTTTGCCTATTTCGACACCCAGGCCCACCCGGGCACCGTGATCGAGATCTCCGACATCAGCGGCACCAAGGGGCCGTTCTTCGAGCGTGTCAGGCAGGCGGCGATGAACTGGGACGGCACGCGGCCGATCCGCGAGGTCGGCGGGACGAAATCGTAGGGCAGGTCACCGAGCGGGTCCACCTCGCTGCTGGCGCGGTAGACGGCAATCCATGGTAACATGAGCCTCGTGTCCGAACCTTCAGCGAGGCAAGCATGTCCAACACTGACAAGGTTTTCGCCGGCTCGATCCCAAAACTCTACGACGAATATCTGGTACCGATGATCTTCGCCGTCTACGCGGAGGACATCGCAAGACGTGTCGCGGCCCGCTCTCCCTCCGTGCTGCTCGAGATCGCGGCAGGCACGGGCGCAGTGACGCGCGCCGTGGCGGCGGCGTTGCCGCGCGGCGTCCGTTATGTCGCGACCGACCTCAACGAGCCGATGCTCGCGGTCGCGGCGCAACGTCAGGCAGATGACGATCGCATCTCATGGCGCCAGGCGGACGGGTCGGCCTTGCCCTTCGACGACGCCGCCTTCGACGTGGTCTGCTGCCAGTTCGGCGCCATGTTCTTTCCGGACCGCATCAAGGCTTACGGCGAAGTGAAGCGCGTCCTGAAGGGCGATGGCACGTTCGTGTTCAACGTCTGGGACCGCATCGAGGACAATGTGCTGACGCATGAGGCAACGGTCGCGCTCGAAAAGCTGTTTCCCGATGACCCGCCCCGTTTCATGGTCCGGACGCCGCACGGCTATTACGACAAGGCCGTGATCAGAACCGACCTCGAACGCGCAGGCTTCCATGACATAGCGATCGAAACGCGATCCGAGATAAGCCGCGCGCCGTCGCCCGAGTACGTCGCAATCGCCCTCTGCCAGGGCACGCCGCTGCGGAGCGAGATCGAGGCAAGGGATGCCAGCAAGCTTCAGGCTGCAACCGGCATCGTTGCCGAGGCGATCCGGACACGCCATGGGTCCGGAGCGGTCGAGGGCAAGATCCAGGCTATCGTGATCGAAGCGCGCCGGTAGCGGCGGGCTTCGGTCTGGCGCGCCTTACCAAAAACTCCGCTGCATCGGCTGTGCGGGCTGATAATACTGATACTGCCCGCCGCGCTGGCGGCGCGGATTGACCGGTTGCGGGGCCGGCTGCTGGAAAAAGAAACCAAAACCGTTGCCGCCATTGTCCCAGCCGTCGTCGCTTGCCATTTCCATCGGCGGCGCCGCAGTCGGCTTGCGCGTGATGAAGCCGCCCTGCGGATGGTTGCTCAGCACGGCAACGAACTCGGTTCGGTAGTTGGTCTCGGCGCTCAGCGGCTCGTCCGAGATGACGATCGACGAGCGCGGCAATGCCGTCGGCGCGATGCGATCCCACACCTCCTGCGGGATGGTGATGCGGTCGAGCGCGTCCTTGGCGTCGTCGCCGCTTTCGATCGTGACCACGCTCCAGCGCAGGCCCGTGTCGTTCTTCGCCATCGCCGTGAAAATATGTGTGCCGAGCGGCTGGTCGGGATTGCGGATGGTGACGGGAACCTCGATGCTGGTGTCGAACACCTCGCCGCCGCCATCCGGCGCCGGCTTGTGCGTGTTCCGCCGCACGTAGAGTTTCTGCGTCGCACGGCTGATGTAGACAGAGACCGGCTCGAGCGCGAGTTTTGCGTCGGTCGCAGCCTTCACGGCATCCGCCTTCTTCGTCGCCGCGACCTTCGCGGCTTCCTTGGTGGCGGCGACGGCGTCGCGCTTCGGCTGCGCGGCGGCCTTGGCAGCATCAAGCGCCGACGCGGCGTCAGCAGCCTTGGTGGCAACCTTCTGCTTCAGCTCCTCGGCCTGCGCCCGCGCCTGATCGGTCTTGGCAGTCGCGAGCTTCTTGTCGGCGAAGGCGAGTTCGGCGTCGGCGCGAGTCTTCTGCTGTTCCAGCTTGCGCAGCGATGCCGGGAGCGAGACGGCGTCTTTCGCGGCGGCCGAGGCGGCTTTCTTGGCATCATCCGCGGCGCGGGTGGCCTCCTCGGCCTCGCCGGAGAGCTTGTCGATCCGGCCGGGCGCGGCCGTAATGGCCTCCCGCTTCGGTACGAACAGCGAGGGGTGGGAGAAATCGACCGGGGCGGCGTCGTTCGGCGAGATGATCACCCGCATCCCGATGTTCGTCTTTTCGAACAGGCCTTCCGCGAAGCCAAAGGGCATGCGCACGCAGCCGTGCGAAGCGGCATAGCCGGGCAACGGCCCGCCATGCAGCGCGATGCCGTTCCAGGTGATGCGCTGCATGTTCGGCATCCAGGCATCGTCATACATCGTCGAATGGTGGTCCTTGTCCTTCTCGACGATGGCGAACACGCCGGCGGGCGTCTCGCGACCCGTGGTGCCCGTGGACACCGGCGCGCGAAAAATCCAGCCGTCGGCGTCGTAGAAGGTGACCTGCTGGCTCTTGATCGACACGATTGCCATGATCGGCTCGCCGGCCGCGCGCTGCGCCACCGCCTCGGCCGGCTGGCGCGCCTGCTTGGCCGCGATGGCCGGGGACGCCGCCGCCAATGCGACAATCGCCGCCAAGGTCGCAATTCCGGGAGGCCCCCAACGCCGCATCGTCATGGTGGATTGCGTCGTTGTCAGTCGGTTTTTCATGCCATCCTCGGTCGAAATGCCAGTCCGTTGTGCCGTCACGTGTCAGATTGCTATCTTTACATTAAGAAATCGCAGCCGCCTTACGTTCCGTCTGTGGCGAGATTCGGCACGTTCCGGCGACAAAATCTCTCATATAGGACGGCTCGCGCAGGCGGAAGGGCGGCGTGCAGCCGTGGCTGGCCCGAAGCTAGCGGTCTAACTCGGCGGCAGAATGTCCGGGGTTCGGTGACGCAGCTGCCGCCAAGGCCTGGCGTCGGGCGCCGAGGCCCCCGACGGACGCATGCTAAACGCCCAGCGCCTTACGGTTGAAGGTTCGCAGGAAACGCAGCGACAGCGTCCGGACATTTGCGACATTCAGCAACCAGGCGCCAGCCGCATAAGCGAGGCCGCCGGCGAGGCTCACGACGACGAGCGGGACGAAGCCGGAGCCATCGACCTGCGATCGTGCAACGAGAATAGCAACCGCCATCGCCGCAGCGGAGGCGGCAACACCGGCGAGGCGGTGGAGATCGAACGGGAGCGGGTGGGCGCGATGCATCAGGACGACGGCAACAAGGAGGCCGATCGCCTCGGTCGCGAGCGTCGCCAGCGCCGCGCCGTAGAGGCCGTAGCCGGCCACAAGCGCGAACATCAACGCCACGCTGACGACCAGCGTGAGGAAAGACTGCGCGGCCAGCATGAACGGCCGTTCGGCGAGCTGGAAGCTGATCTGCACGTAGAATTGATTGGCGATGCCGAAAAAGCGCGCGAGCACCAGGGTCGGCAGCAGCGCCGACACGCCGGCGCGAAAGTCGACGCCGACGAGCGTGCCGGCGACCTGATCGGCTGCAAGCGCGAGCCAGACGGCGACGGGCGCGACCACGACGAGCAGCAGCTCGAGGCTCTCGCTCAGCCGGTCCCGTGTCGTCTCGTTGTTTTTCTCCGACAATGACCGGAACACCAGTGGCACGGTCGCCGCGGCGACGCTGGAGGCAATCATGACCATGAACTGGCGCGGCAGATCAGCGGCGACGCCAAAGATGCCTGCGGCGTCCTTGCCGAGCAAATAAGCGACAATGAGCCGGTCGCAGGCCGAATAGACCGCAACGGACAATCCGGCCAGCGTCAACGGCAGGCCGTAGCGCGCAAGCTGCATGAACTGGCTGCGCTGGAACCGCGCGATCCTGCTGCGGTCGCCGACGAGGTTGAGGATGATCCCGGTGAGCGAACCCAGGCCGAATGCGGCGAGCAGCCCCAATCCACCCCAGCCGAGCCAGACGCCGAGCAGGCCAAAGCCGACGCTCGACACGCTGCGCACGATCGAGATCGCCGCAAACCTGTAGGGACGCAATTTGGCGCGCTCGAACTCCTGGCCGACATCGACGGCATTCGCCATGATCGCGACGAACATGCTGGCAAGCAGCAGCCCGACGCTGAGATCGCTGCGAAACAGGAAGACCAGCGGCGTCGTGGCGCAGAGGACGGCCACGGTGAGCCCGAAAGCAACCATCGCCGTGCCGCGGAAATCGATCTCGGCCGACATCGCCTGATAGCGCGACACCGAGAGCTTGATCCAGGCAAAGAAGATCGCGCCCAGAATGCCGGCAAGGCTGATGCCGACGACATAGACGCCGTACTCCGCCGGCGTCAGCAGTCGTGTGTAGGCCGTGACGGCGAAGAAGCCCACGGCCGCAGGCAGGATGTAGGCGACCAGATAAATCGAGAAATGGCGATTCAGCATGCGAGCACGGGACCGGCAACGATGTTGAGAATGTGACGGCCGTTAATCAATCGGACCTTGGCGGGGCGAACGAACTGCGCCGCAGCATCTCTCAAGAGTGTCACATAAGTCTGGAGATCGGGCGGCAAATGAGGCTTTGAGGCCGCTTTCGCGCGGTAGCGTTAAATTTGCCCTTCCCGGAACGGGAGCGCGCGACCTCAAAAGGAACCATGCTTCGTAGATGGCAAAGTTAACCCAACGAGGGAAAACCCCGGCGTTGCAAGGCACCGCTTGGTACGATGGCGCGTGGGCTCGATAAGGAATGCCGTGACCAGGCTCGACAGACGCGAATTTCTCCTCGGCAGCGCCGCAGCACTCGCCGCGGGCACATCGGCGTCCGCAGCACCGGCGTCGAAACTCGCCGAGCGTCGTCCGGGATTTGGCGCCGCGGCCACGCTCTGGGACCTGCAAGCCGATCCGAGGCTCGGAGAAGCCATCAGCACCTATTGCACGCAGGTGGTTCCGGTGCTCGAGCTGAAGTGGCCGATGCTGCGCCCGGACGCGCACACCTTCGCGTTCGAGCGCGCCGACGCGATCCTGGACTTCGCCCGGCAGAACGATCTGACGATGCGCGGCCACGCGCTCGCCTGGTATTACGACATTCCGGACTGGACCAAGCAGATCAAGGATTCCAAAGGCGTCGAGCGCGCCTATGTCGATCACATCGGCACCGTCGTCTCCTATTATAAAGACAAGCTGACGTCGTGGGACGTCGTCAACGAGCCGATCCCGGACAATCCCCGCAGTCCAAAAGATCGGCGCGACACGTTCTGGACCCAGCACCTGGGCAACGGCTGGATTCCGCTGGCGTTCCGCACGGCGGCCGCTGCAGATCCTTTCGTCAAGCTCGCGATCAACGAATACGACATCGAGTCCGCGAAGGATTCGTTCATTGCGAAGCGCGCGGCGTACCGCAATCTCATCATGGACCTGCTCGACCAAGGCGTGCCGTTGCACGCCGTGGGGCTGCAATCGCATCTGCACGCCGAGCTCGATATCGACACCCATGGGCTCGCAGAATTCGTCACCGAGCTGCGCTCCTGGGGCCTTGAGGTGCTCGTCACCGAACTCGATGTCGACGACCAGAAGCTGACGGGAACGCCGGCAGAGCGCGACGCCGTCGTCGCCAAGCGCGTCAATGACCTCCTGACCGCGATCTCGACCAGCGGTCCGGTACGCTCGATCCTGACCTGGGGACTCTCGGATCGCTATAGCTGGATCAACGGCACCTTCGCCCGTGCCGACAAGCAGCCGAACCGTCCCCTGCCGCTCGACGGCGAGTTCAAGCCGAAGCCATTCATGGACGTGATCAGCAAATTTACGAGAGACGCTTAAGCGCGCTGTTCTTCAGCGCGTCTTGGTCGGTACTTCAAATTCAACCGCATCGCCCATGTGATCGGGCGACAGGCTCGGACCGCGACGGTCGCGCGAGTTCAGCCGGAACACATCGCGGATGTCGTCGATCGAGGTCGACGAATAGGACTGGATGCAGAGCGCGACCTGCTCGGGCGAAGCGGCGCGCATCATCGCTTCGATGGCCGGGCGGTCGAGGCGCGTGTCGTCCCAATGCGAGACCGCGATGCTGTCTTCGGTGACCCGATGGGCGGCCAGATGCGCGGGCGAGTTCGCGACGAAATGGCCGTACATGAGATATTCCGAGAACTTCTTCTTCCGGCACAGTGCCAGAACCCAGTTCAATCCCGTTGCCGACTTGATCGCGTCGGTCATCGCGCGCGCGGTGTCCTTGTCCCAGACCAGCGCGTTGCCGACATAATCGTCCGCGGGGAAGGACCTGTCCTTCACGCCGAGGAGTTGGTCGACCGTGCGCAGCCACAGGCCGTGCAGGGGCGCATCGGCGCTGATGGCCTTCGGGGTAACGAACAGCGGCGTCTTCTCGGCGCCGGCGTACTGACCGACGTCGAATTCGCGGAAGAACAGATTGTCCGAATCCAGGATGCAGACGCGCTGCTCCGGCGCGTTGAGGACACCGGCGATCTTCAGGATCTGCTGGATGTGCCAGCCATGGACGGGTGACGACAGCAGCGACAGCCAGACGCGCCGTTTGCTGATGAACTGGAGAGCCGGCGGCAGCGCCCAGAGCCATTTCGGCAAGTAATGCGAAGCCGGAACGATGACCCGCTTGTCGGAAGCGAACCGCGCGAACAGCGGCACATCCTCATCGTTAACGAGAACATAATGCCGCGTGTAGCCCGTCAACCAGGTGTCGATGCTCTCGCTGAGCAGCGAAAAGCGCTCGATATCCTTGGCGTAGCTGGCAGTCAGCAGGGCAACGGAATGCATGGGCACGCTCGAATGGCGATCAGGCCGTAGTCATAGCTGCATTGCGAGGTGCTGCATACTTACATTCGCGATCAAGGTAAAACGTAACGAAGCATTAGCCATCCGATGGCAGCCCCTGCTCGATGCCGTGAAAGCGTAGCGGGGCCAGGGCGGAGGCCCGCTGCCACCAATCGGCGACGCGGTCGTCGAGCGCGGTCACACCTCGACCCTGGCCGGGGAAGATCCGGATCTGCTGCACCGCCTCGGCTTCGAACCCCTTGCCCTTGCCGGTGATCTTGAGGGCAGCGCCTTCGCGGTCCCGCTGGGTCAGCGGCACCAAGAGGCGGCCACGCGGACGAAGCGACTGAAGCCAGAGCGGATGCGGTTGAGAGAATCCGGCATGCACGATGATGACGTCGGCGGGTTCGCCGATGTCCTCGCATCCGTCACCATGGACGACCACGACGTTGCGATAGGCGCGAAGATAGGTCGCGGCGCGCGCCGCAAGCCGCGCGTCGCATTCGATTGCATGCACCCTGCCCTTGGGGCCCACGATCTCCGAAAGCACTGCCGAGAAATAGCCGAGCCCGCAGCCGATCTGGACCACGCGATCCTTCTCCCCGACGTCGAGCAAATCGATGAAGTGCGCCCACAGGCTCGGCAGTCCGGTATCGAGCTTGCGGCGCGCATCGATCGCGACCAGCACATTGTCCTGGAGATGAACGGGATCGGCATCCGGCGTCAGCCGATAGCCGCGCGCCGCCTCGCTCTTGACGCGCCAGGGTCCCTTCGCCAGAAACCTTTCGCGCGGAACGATGGCGAGAGCTTCGAGCAGGCGCTTTGAGGAGATCCGCTCGCGCTTTGCGATCAGCTCCACGTAACGCGCACGCGCGGCGGCAAGATCGCTCATCGCGCGGGATCGGCGTGTTCACGAACGGGCGCGTCCGCGCCGAGCTCGTTGACCAGCTGCATCGCCTGTTTCAGGTCCGGCGTATAGAACCCCTCGCTGAACTTGCCGACGATCGGCGCGAGCAGCAGGCTTGCGTGCTCGCGCTTGCCAGCTTGGTGCGACAGCCGCGCGAGGCTGACGGCGGTGCGAAGCTCCCAGGACAGCGCGCCCTGCTTGCGGGCGATCTCCAGCGACAGGCCGAACAGCTCCTCGGCCTCCTGCACCGAGACCGGATTCCCGTCCGACAGGGTGATCTCGCCTTGCAGGCGGTAGACCTCGGCGAGGTAGGAATGGTCGCCGGTCCGTCGCGCGGTCGCGAGCGCACCGTCCAGCGCGCGCAACGCGGCGTCGCGCATCCCGACCTTGGCGTAGGCCTCCGCGAGCAGGCAGCGGAACCAGCAACCGGCGAGCCAGGAATCCATCGCCTCGTATTCGTCGAGGCCGAAGCGCATCTGGCTGAGGCCTTCGTCGGCCTCGCCGAGCTGCGTCAGCGCCCAGCCGCGCAGGATCGCCGCCTGCTGCTTCCAGTGCAGGAAGTTGTGCTCGGTGGCGATGATCATGGCGCGGTTGGCGTGGTCGCGCGTGCCCTCGACATCGCGCAAATGCTGGCACAGATAGGCGCCGAACACGAGCGCGAAGGCGAGCGTGAAGGGGTGGCGGATCTTCTCGGCGTTCGCGATCGCCTGCTCGCTGTGCTGGCGCGCCGCGTCGGGCCGGCCGAGGAACCACAGGAGATAGCCGAGATAGGACAGCGAGACGACGCCGGGATCGGTGCCGTGCCGCTCCATCAGGTCGGAGTGCAGATCGGGGCTGTAGAGATTGATGCAACGGTGCAAATGATGCTGGGACGCGGCAAAGCGCCCGCGATAGAGCATGGTCATCGCGATCGAGCGGTGCGCCTCGATCAGATAGCCGGTCTGCTGCGCCGGCTGCGTCCGCTCGTTCAGCCGCTCGCGCTTGGCGAATTTCAACAGCTCGACACTGAGATCGTGCGCGCGGGTGAGATCGGCGCGGATAAAATGACAGACCCAGAGCCCGCGCGTGGCGGCGAAGGCCTTTTCGTCATCGTCAAGCTGCTGGCCGAGTTCGAGGGCGCGGATGTAGTTCTCCTCGACCTCCTGCACGGCATAGCCCTTGGCGGCGATCAGTGCGTTGCCGAGCGCGATGCGCAGCTCGAGCTCCATCTCGTCGGCGCCCTGCATGCGCGCATTGGCCTGGACGACGCTTAAGCCCCGGCGCAGATGGCCGATCGCCTCCAGATTGGCGCCGCTCTTGGCCGCTTGCTTGCCGGCCTTGAGCCAGAAGCTGGCGGCCCCCTCGCTCTGGCCGGATTCGGTCAAATGATGGGCGAGCAGCTCCGGTTCGCGCTCGGTCTTCTCCGGATACATCTCGGCGAGCACCTGGGCAATCCGGGAATGCAGCTTGCGCCGCTCGCTGTGCAACAGGCTCGCATGCGCGGCGTTCTGGATCATCACGTGCTTGAAGGAGTAGAGCGCGTCCGGCGGATGGCCGCGGCGCATGATCAGCCCGGCCTCCTCCAGATGATTGAGCGCGGCCTCGATCTGTTCGGCGGGCGTATTAGCGACCGCGTGCAGCGTCTCGTAGGAGAATTCGCGGCCGATGGTGGCGCCGATCTGCGCGATCCGCTTGAACGGCCCCATCCGGTCCAGTCGCGCCATCAGCGAGTCCGTCAGCGTCGCCGGGATCGCGAGCTGCCGCCACGGGCCCGACAGCACGTAGCGCCCGTGCCGCTCGGTCAGGAGGTTGGATTCCAGAACCGTCTTGGTCAGCTCTTCCAGAAACAGCGGCACGCCGTCGGTCTTGACGATGATCTCCTCGACGACCTCCTTGGGAAGCTCGCGTCCCGCCACGCGCTGGACCAGCGTCGCGCGCAACTGCCGGCTCAACCGGTTCAGCACCAGCGTCGTAATGTGCGAATGGGCGCTCCAGCTCGGCTGGAATTCGGTGCGCGCGGTCATGATCACCAGGATCGGCCGGTTCTGTGCCCGGTCGACCAGGAGATCGATCACCTCACGGGAAGTTGGGTCGATCCAGTGCAAATCCTCGAATGCGATCACCAGCGGCTGCTCGCGCGCAAGGCCGAGGAAATGATTGACCAGCGCGGCGACGGTCGCATCCTTTTGCTGCTGCGGCGACAGCTCGAGCGGCGGATAGCGGTCACCGATCGGAATGGACAACAGCGCGGCCAACAGCGGCGCAACCTGCTCGATGTCGCCATGAGCGGCGGAGATCGCGATCTCCAGGTTCGCGAGCGACTGCGCGGACGCATCCTCGCGATCGAGACCGAGAGAGAATTTGAGCTGCTCGGCGAACGGATAGAACGCGGTGGAGGTGTAATAGGGCGAGCACTGGAATGAGACCTGTCCATGGCGGTCGCCGGCGATCCGCTCGAAGATTTCCTGGATGATGCGCGACTTGCCGATGCCGGGCTCGCCGAACTTGACCACGACCTGGCCGTCGCCCTCCTTGACCTGCTGCCAGCGGCCCATCAGTAGCGCAATCTCTTCCTCGCGGTTGACGAGCGGGGTCAGCCGCGTGCCCATGGCAGCGGCGAAGCGGGTCTCCACCCGCGACGCCCGCATCACGTGCCAAGCCTGCGCCTTGTCCGAGATACCCTTCAGCGCGTGGACGCCGAGATCGCGGTAGTCGAACTTCCCCTTCAGCAGCGACTGGGTCGAGGCGGAAATCACCACACCGTTGGGCGGCGCCAGACCTTGGAGGCGCGCGGCGAGATTGACGGTTTCTCCGACCGCGGAGTCGCGCTCTTCGGTGCCCTGCCCGACGAGGTCGCCAACCACGACGAGACCGGTCGCGATGCCGATGCGGACGGCGGGTGAGTGGCTGAGCGCACCACGCGGCTCGACCGCGCGCGCTGTCGATAGCACCCGCACGATCTCGAGCCCCGCGCGCACCGCGCGCTCGGCGTCATCCTCATGTGCGGTCGGATAGCCGAAATAGACCAAAATACCGTCGCCGACGAAGCGAGCAGCAAAACCTTCGTAATGCTTCACCACGCGGACACAGGTTTCGCGGAAGCTCGCGATCATGTCGCGCACGTCTTCGGGATCGAACTGCACCGACAGCGAAGTGGAATCCACCATGTCGCAGAACATGGTGGTGAGCTGACGCCGCTCGGCCCCGACTTCCGTGCGGGGTTGAGGGCGCGCCGCCGCGTCGGACTTCTCCGCTGTTTCGGCCCGGAACAACGCGGTCATGGCCCGCTGGAGCCGCTTCCGATCACCGAGCGGCAATCCGAGCTCGACCAGATCGGATTCGGTCAGATCTCCCATGACGTCGAGATCGAGACGGTGCTCTGCGAAGAGATCGGTATAGTGGCCGAGACCGACGCCTTCGAGCCAGCGCTTCAGCCCGCCTTCCGTTCCCGTGACCGGCTCATTCTCCAGCATGGTGATTTCTGCCCGACCATCACTCCGTCGAAGCGCTTAGGGCCCCTCAACCACAGATTTTGGGGCCAAAACTTCACCTCAGACTGGACGCGTTCCCTTACTTCTTGGAAGAATAGCCCAATCGGATCAAAAGGGAACGGAATTGTCGGACGTCACGCTTCCAGCGCCGCAGGGGTCAGCCAGCACAACGGCCGAAACGAAGATATTCGCGGATATCGGCGGCCTTCTCGATTTCCATGCCCGCAAGACGCCGGCGGCGCCCGCCCTCCTCGCCCCTGGCCGGCCAGTCCTCAACTACGGCGCGATTGGCGACCGGACGCAGGATCTCGTCCGTACGCTGCGCAGGCTCGGCATAGTCCCTTCCGACCGGGTTGCGGTTGCGCTGCCGCGTGGCGCCGACAGCGCACTGGCCCTGATCGCGGTCGCCTCGAGCTGCGCCTGCGTTCCCGTCAATCCCGACCTGACCGCGGACGAGCTGCAACGCTATTTCAGCGAATTGAAGTTGACGGCGCTGATCACCCGAGCTGATACGAACTCGGCGAGCCGTGACGTCGCGAAAGCGCTCGATATCGCTGTGATCGATTTCATGCCGGGGCCGCAAGACGATCTCGGCGGCTGCACGTTCGTCGGACCGGAGGTTGGGCCGGCAAACAACAGCGGCACCTCGCGCGGCGACGACGACGCGTTCATCCTGCTGACATCGGGCACGGCAGCGCGGCCGAAGATGGTGCCGCTGACGCACCGCAATGTGTGCCTCTCCGCTTACAACGCCGGCCGCGTGCTGTCGCTGACGTCGCACGATCGCCTGCTCAACGCGCTACCTCTGTTTCACGCCCATGGTCTGATTTCCGGTCTGCTGACGGCGTTGGCCGCGGGCTCCAGCGTGATCTGCACCGACGGTTTCGACGCATCATCCTTCTTCGGCTGGATGCGGCAGCTGCAACTCACCTGGTACACGGCGGTGCCGACCATCCATCGCGCGCTGCTGACGGCGGCGGAAGCGAACCCGGACCTTGCCCGATCGTCGTCGTTGCGCGTGATCCGCTCGGCCTCCGCCTCGCTTGCGCCTGCGATCCTCGACGGGCTGGAGGCGACGTTCGGCGTTCCCGTGCTCGAAACCTACGGCATGACGGAGGCGGCCTCGCAGATCGCGGCCAATCCGTTCGAACTGCGCAAGGCCGGATCGGTCGGCCGCGCCGCGGGCCCCGAGATCGCGATCATGGATGAGACTGGCCGTACGCTCGCGAGCGGCGAGCACGGCGAAATCATGCTTCGCGGACCGAATATGAGCCGCGGCTACTATAATGACGAGGCGGCAACACAGGCGGCCTTCCGCAACGGCTGGTTCCGGACCGGCGATCTCGGCTATCTCGACGCCGACGGCTATCTCTTCATCGTTGGCCGTATCAAGGACGTTATCAACCGCGGCGGGCAGAAGATCTCGCCGCTGGAGATCGAAGAGGTCCTGCTCAGTCATCCCGCGGTGCTGGAGGCCGGCGTGTTTGCCGTCCCGCACCAGAAGCTCGGCGAGAATGTCGCCGCGGTCGTGGTGCTACGGCCGAATTCCGAGGCGACCTCGGATCAGTTGCGCCAGTTCGCGCGGAAACGACTCGCGGCCTACAAGGTGCCGAGCCTGATCCGCAGCGTCGCCACGCTGCCGAAAGGCGCCAGTGGCAAGGTCAAGCGCAATGCGCTCGCCGAGCTGGTCGTGACAGTGGACGGCGGCGACGGGACGCGGCTGCCACGAACCGAACTGGAGACCCAGCTCGCGGGGATTTGGGCCGGGCTGCTGGAGCTTCCACAGGTCGGCGTCGATCAGGACGTGTTTGCGCTCGGCGCGGACTCGCTCGCGGCCACACAGATGCGCTCGCGCCTGCGCGAACGTTTCAACGTCGTCTTCTCATTCGAGGACATCTTTGATTGCGCCACGGTCTCAGCCCTGGCGGCCCGGGTCGAGACCGCCACAACCCATCGCGAGACGATGCTGCCGGCCTGGCGCAAAGCCGCGGAAACAGACGCGCCGCTGTCGTTCCAGCAGCAGCGGATGTACGTGCTCTCGCGGCTCGACCCAACGCGCTACAATTATAACGTCGTCGAAGTCGCGCTCCTCAAGGGCCAGGTCGACGTCGCCGCGCTTTCTGCCGCCCTCACTGCGGTCGCTGCGCGCAATGAGGCACTGCGGTCGGTCTTCGTCGAACGCGAGGGTGAGCCGGCGCAGCTTGTGCTGCAATCGCCGCCGCGGTTCGAGCGGATCAAGCTCAAGCCCTGCTCCGCGGACAAGCGAGCTGCTGTGATCAGGCGCGAGGCCCTCAAGCTCGCGCAATATCCGTTCGACCTTGCGCGCGAGCCGCCGCTGAAGGTCACGCTGCTGTCGTTCGACAAAAGCAGCCATGCGCTGGTGGTCAATGTCCATCACCTCGTCACCGACGGCTGGTCGCAGCGGCTGTTCTGGGAAGAACTCGCCGCCCATTATTCGGCAGCGCGCAAGAACGACGTGATGGCACTGCCTTCGCCCGCCTTCCAGTACCGCGACTTTGCGCTCTGGCAGCAGAGCTGGGCGCACACGCCGGCCGCAAAGGAGCAACTCGATTACTGGCGGGCGCAGCTCGACGGCGTCACCACGCTGCCGCTGCGGACCGACCGGTCAAGGCCGGAGGTCTGGAGCGGACACGGTGCCCGTCGCTATCTCGAGTTCTCCAGGACGCTGTCGGCCGACCTGCATGCGCTGAGCCAGAACCAGGGCGTCACGCCCTTCATGACCCTGCTCGCGGTGTTCCAGTACCTACTATTCCGCCACACCGGCCACGAGGATGTCGCGACGGGATCGCTCATCGCCAACCGTAACCAGATCGAGAGCGAGCGGCTGATCGGGCTGTTCGCCAACACCCTGATCCTGCGCAACGATTTCGGCGGCGATCCGAGCTTCGGCGACATGTTGCGACGGGTGCGGCAGGTCACGCTCGATGCCTACCGCAACCAGGACCTTGCGATCGAGGAAGTCCTGCGCGCGCTTCAGATCGCGCGCCGGAGCGACGGCAATCCGCTGTTCCGGATCATGTTCATCCTCCAGAACGCATCGATCGAGGCGGCACGTTTCTCCGGCTTGTCGACGCGGCGGATCGAGATCGATCCAAAAGTGGCGCGCTTCGACATCACGCTCGAACTGGTCGAGGCCGACGGCCGTTTCGCCGGATTCTTCGAATACGCTACCGATCTGTTCGACGCAGCGACGATCGAGGGCATGGCCGCTCAGTTCAAGACTCTGCTCAAATCCGTCATCGCCGATCCGGAGCAGCGCATCTCGCACCTGCCACTCCTGACCGCGGCCGAACGCCGGCAGCTGCTGGCGCAAGGCCGCGGCGTGCCGGCCAATGTCACCTCGCGCGACAACCTAAGCGAACGCTTCGACCGTCAGGCCAGGAAAACGCCGAACGCGATCGCGGTGTCGGACGGCAGCACATCCCTGAGTTATCGCGAGTTGGCGCGCCGCAGCCAGGCGGCCGCGCGCTGGCTGGCCCGGGAGGGCGTTGGTGCCGAGGCCGTGGTCGCCTTGCTTGCGGATCGCGGGCCCGACCTGCTCGCCGCGATGATCGCCGTGCAGCGCGTGGGCGCGGCCTTCCTCAATCTCGATCCCGACCAGCCGCCGGCACGGCTCGCGACTATCCTCGGATCGAGCTGTGCCCGCATGCTGCTGACCGGACGCGCGCAGTCATCCATGGTCGAGGCGCTGCTCGAACCGCTGGTCGAGCGCATCCACGTTGCCGCGCTCGAAGACGCGATCGCGCCGGGGCTGACCAATCCGGCCCGCGCGGCGCGGCGCACGGCTTCCAGCCTCGCTTATCTCATCTATACCTCCGGATCCTCCGGCGCGCCGAAGGGCGTGATGATCGAGCAGCGCGGGCTTTCGAACCATCTGGCCTCGCTCATCTCCGAGTTCGGCCTCTCGTTCCGGGACGTGATCGCGCAGACCGCGCCGCAGAGCTTTGTCATCTCGGTGTGGCAGTTCCTCGCGGGGCCCATGGTCGGCGCGCGCGTTCATGTCTGCGGCAGCGCGACCGTGCGGGACCCGATCTTGCTCGCGCGGGAGATCGAGCGCGAGGGCATCACGGTGCTCGAGATCGTCCCATCGCTGCTGCGCGTGATCCTCGATCGCATGGACGAGGCACCGATCCGGCGCGCCTTTGCGAGGCTGCGCCTCCTGATCTCGACCGGCGAGCCGCTGCCGGTCGATCTCTGCAAGGCCTGGTTCGCGCGCTGTCCGAAAGTGCCCTTGATCAACGCCTATGGCGCGTCGGAATGTTCCGATGACGTCTCGCTGCATCGCCTGACCAAGGCGCCGGCGACCAGGACGGGCCATGTCCCGGTCGGCGCGCCGCTGCCGAACACCCAGCTCTACGTGCTCGACGCAGGCCTGCAGCCGCAACCGGTCGGCGTGACCGGTGAGCTCTGCATCGGCGGCGCCGGTGTCGGCCGCGGCTATGTCAACGACCCCGCACAGAACCGGCAGCGCTTCCTGCCCGATCCGTTCTCGCGCAAAGCAAGCAGCCGGCTGTACCGGACCGGCGACCTCGCCCGCCGCCGCGCCGACGGCACGACCGAATGCCTCGGCCGCGCCGACCATCAGGTCAAGGTTCGCGGCTACCGTATCGAACTCAAGGAGATCGAGAACGCGCTTGCCGACCATCCGAGTGTGCGCGCCGGCATCGTCGAGCCGCGTCGCGAAGCAAGCGGCGATGTCAGACTGATCGCCCATGTCGTCGCAAGGTCAGGCAGCCGGAGCAGCGCCAGCGAGTTGCGCGAATTCCTGAAGAGCCGGCTGCAGGGCCATGCCATCCCGTCCGCGTTCCTGTTCCTGGATCAGGTACCGCTCAACGCCCATGGCAAAATCGACCGGACCGCGCTGCTGGCGCCGGCGCAGCAGGAAGCGCCCGAACCTGACGCGGCCGTGCCGGCGCGGGGCTTCACCGAAAAGGTGCTGTCCGACATCTGGATCGACCTGCTGAAGGTCGAGAGCCTCGGCGTCACCGACAATTTCTTCGACCTCGGCGGCCATTCGCTGCTGGCGGGCCAGGCGACGGCGCGCGTCGCCCGTGCGCTCGGCGTGTCGCTGCCGATCAAGACCATCTTCGAGGCGCCGACGATCGAAGAGCTTGCCCGGCGGATCGACGAGGCCGCGGCGGCAAAGCCGCGCAAGCCAGCTGCAAGCGCAGCAAGATTGGCGAGAGCGAGCCTGGCCGAAAGCGGCCCTCCCGCGCTCTCGATCGCGCAGGACCAGATGCTCCGGATCGAGCAGAATCTTCCCAGACTGCCGCTGTTCAACCTGCCTTTCGCCTTTCGTCTCCAGGGGCCGCTCAATCTGGCCGCCCTGGCGCAGGCGATCGACGACGCCGTGCGCCGGCACGAATCGCTGCGAACCAGTTTCGGCTGGAGCGGCGGGGAGCCCGTCAGCCGCATCGCCGCGCCCGGCACCCTGGGCCGTGTCCTGACTGTCGAGACGATCGGCGAGGGCCAGCCCCACAACAACAAGCGGCGCAAGGCGCTGGAGCTCCGCAAGATCGATCTCCTGATCGAACAGGAGACCTATGCCCCGATCGACACCACACGCGCGCCGCTGCTGC
The DNA here is from genome assembly GCF_023074185.1 of Bradyrhizobium sp. 132. Taxonomy (GTDB): domain Bacteria; phylum Pseudomonadota; class Alphaproteobacteria; order Rhizobiales; family Xanthobacteraceae; genus Bradyrhizobium. The sequence goes on from NZ_JADPKY010000116.1 coordinate 53,935, forward strand.
GCGCCCGGCTGTTGCGGCTCCACGACGGCGATCATGTGTTGCTGCTGACATTGCACCACGCAATCGTCGACGGCTGGTCGATCGGCGTGCTGTTCGAGGAATTGTCCAACCGCTATGCGGCGCTGGCCGGCTATCCGTCGGTGCCGCTGCCGAAACTGCCGCCGGCCTTTTCAGACATGGTGCGCTGGCAGCACTGGTGGTGCGGCACCGATGCCGCCCGCCGTCAGGCGGCCGAATGGACGGAGAATTTGCGCGGGGCGACACCCGTTTTCGACGGGGGATCAAGCCCGGGCGCGTCCACGGGACACCGTCCGGTCAGTCTCGAACGTGAGCTGATCGGCCGGCTCACCGCGTTCGCCGGCCAGCACAATTGCACGCTGTTCATGTGCCTGCTGACCGGCCTGAAAGCCCAGCTGCTGGCGCGGACCGGCCACAACGACATCTCGATCGCCACCGGCATGGCCAATCGCGCCCAGCCAGACACCGACCGGATCGTCGGTCCGTTCGAGAACACGGTGATCGTTCGCACCAAAATCACGCCGGAGCTGTCGTTCGTGCAGGCCCTGGCCCGGGTCCGTCAGAGCGTGCTCGATGCGTATGCGCGCCAGGAGCTGCCGTTCAACATCCTGGCCGATCATCTGGAGCAGGAGGGGGTCAATCCGGCCTCGCTGCTCCAGGTCTATTTCACGCTGCAAAATCCGCTGCGCCAGCCGCTCGATCTGCCCGATCTCACGACAGCATCGATCGGCAACATCGCGCGCGAAGGCCAGCCGGTGCTGCCGATCGACCAGACCTGGCTGTCGCTGATGCTCAAGGAGCGGCCGACCGGAATCACCGGTTCATGCAATTACAAGAGCGAGCTGCTCGATGGCGCTACGGTCGGCCTGTGGATGGAGGATCTCGTGGCGCTGCTCGGGGCCGCCGTCGCTCAACCCAACGCGCCGCTCGGCCGATTGCTCAATCGCAGGGCGGCATGACCGGCCGCAAAGCACGGGCGAATACGGGTTCACTCGCCATAGCTGTGAATGACCAAGTTGCATCTTGATTATTTGGTGCCACCGCGCGAGATTATTCTCGCGTTTTGATTTGGACGATTATTTTCAACCGGGAGCGTTAGTTATGGGTTTCATCAAATTTACCAAGGGCGCCTCGTTGAGCGACAAGGACCGCAAGGCCCTGCAGAAGCTGCTCGGCGCCGAGAAGAAGAAGCTGCAGTCCGCGCTGAAGGACGTCGACGCCAGCATTTCGATGCTCGGCAGCTCCAAGAAGGCCAAGAAGAAGAAGAAGTAAGGCTCGGCGGCCCGGACGCCGCTCGAAATCTTCAGGCTTCAGTTTCGGAAATGGGCCGCTCGCTTGCCGAGTTGGTGTCTCGCACAAGCTTGCGCCCGTAAACCGACCAGCAATCGACAAGGATTCGCCCGAGTGGACCGCTAGAAGCGGTCCGCTCAGTTGATTCTTGCTCAGTTGATTCTTCCGTCATGGCAGGGGATTTGGCCCCGGCCTGACGCCATGGGCCCAATTGATGGCAGACGACAGGATTGAACTGTTTGTCGGACTGATCGAGACTTTTGACGCGCCGGGTGCGGTCGATACGTGCCGGCGTTTGCTCTCGGTCGACGAACGGGTACGAGCCGACCGCTTCAAGTTCGAACGGCACCGGCGGCAGTATGTTTTCGCGCACGCGATGTTGCGGCTTGCGCTCTCGCACGTCGCGCCGAATGTCGCGCCCACCGACTGGTCATTTGCGGCCGGGCGTTACGGGAGGCCGTTTGTCGCATCGCCCAAGATCTCGAGCGCGCTGCATTTCAGCCTGTCCCATGCCGATGGCTGCGTTGCCTGCGTCGTGTCAGGGCATGAGACCGTCGGCGTCGACGTCGAGACCGTGTCACGGCGCGTCGCGCCGCTGTCCACCGCGCTTCGGTTCTTCGCGCCGGAAGAAGTCGAAACCCTGCGTGGACTTCCGGAGCCCGCCGCGATCGAGCGCTTCTTCGACTACTGGACGCTCAAGGAGGCTTATTTGAAGGCCAGGGGTTTCGGCCTCAATTTGCCGCTCGACGCCTTTGCGATGCAGGTGTCGCGAGAGGCGATCGAGATCAGCTTCAAGCCCGATATCGCCGACGATCCGCAAGGGTGGCGATTCCAGCTATTCTCGCCGTCGCCCTCGCATCGCCTCGCGATCGCCGACGGCTCCCGCGCCACCGGCGGCCTGCCCATCACCCGCAATGCCTGGCCGCTCCAGGAAGCGGCTGAATGACGCCGCCGCGGCTGCGCGTCTTTCCCGCGATTTCGCGCAACCGCGATCCCGAGAAATATGTCGGCGAGCTGATGCGCGTGGCCCAGTTTGCCGACCGCAACGGCTTTGAAGGCATCCTTCTGTTCGAAGGCAACGACGTGTTCGTCGAGCCCTGGGCGATGGCCCAGCACATCATGGCGGAAACGACGCGGTCCTCGCCGCTGATCGCGGTCAATCCGGTCTACATGCACCCGTTCACGGCGGCGAAATTCGTCTCGTCCTTTGCGCAGCTCCATGGCCGCAAGGTCTATCTCAACATGATCACGGGCACCGCGGTCAGCGATCTGCAGGGGCTGGGCGACGAGCAGTCGCATGCCGACCGCTATGTCCGGCTCGGCGAATTCGTCGCGCTGATGCGCCAATTGCTGGCAAGCCCGCGGCCAGCGACTTTCGCGGGCCGGTTCTACCGCGCAAGCAATCTGCAACTGCGCCCGCGCCTGCCGCCGGAGCTGATGCCGGAATTTCTGGTCGCCGGCCAGTCCGAGCCGGCACAGCGCGTGGCGAAGGAGACCGGCTGCATCAAGATGCAGATGCTGCCGCCCGATCTTGAAGGCGGCCTCGATGTATCAGGCATGAATTTTGGAATTTTTGCGCGCGAGGGACGCGACGACGCCCGGCAAGCGGCGAAGGTGCGTTTCCGCGACAACCCCGACGATCGTGAGTTGCTCGCGCTCACCGTGGAGAACAGCGATTCCGTGTGGAAGCGGCGCCTGTTCGAGGGCCAGAGCGGCGAGCTCGCGGACAATGGCTACTGGCTGCTGCCGTTCCTGACCTTCCAGGCCGACTGTCCCTACCTCGTCGGCAGCTACGCCGAGATCGGCGCGAAGCTGAAGGAGTTTGCGGCGAAGGGGCTCACCACGATCATGCTCGACATGGTCGCAGACGAGACCGAGATGCAGCACGTCTGCAAGGCGCTCGCGGCGAGCGGAATGTTTTGAGGTCAGACGCCGAGCGGACTGAGCCGTGCCAACGGCTCGCTGCCTTCCGGCCGCCGTAGAAGCTGCATGACATGCCGCTTCAGGCGCACGAACTCGGGCTCGGTCACGAGATCGTGGCTGCGTGGCCGTGCGAAGGGCAGCACGACATCCTCAATCACCCGGCCGGGCCTCGCACTCATCACAACGATGCGATCGGCGAGGAACAATGCCTCGTCGATATCGTGGGTGACGAAGACCGTGGTGGTCGGGATCTTGCCCAAGATGTCGAGCAGGACCTCCTGCATCATGGCGCGCGTCTGCGCGTCCAGCGCACTGAAAGGTTCGTCCATCAGCAGCACCCGCGGCTGGTTGATCAGGACCCGCGCGATTTCGACGCGCTGCTGCATGCCGCCCGACAGTTGCGCCGGATAGAACGCCTCGAAGCCGGAAAGGCCGACCAGCTTCAGGATGGTGTCGGCGGCGCGGTCGCGCTCTCTTCTCGCCAGGCCCCGCATCTTCGGGCCAAAGGCGACATTGTCGCGCACCCGCTTCCAGGGAAACAGCGTGTGCTGTTGAAACACCATGCCACGGTCCGGACTCGGTCCCTGGACCTTCTGCCCATCGATCTCGAGTCGGCCGGCCGTAATCGGCAGATGTCCGGCCAGTGCGCCGAGCAGCGTGGACTTGCCGCAGCCGGAGGGACCGAGGATGCAGACGAGCTCGCCCGGCGCGATGGCAAAGTCGAGACCACTCACCGCCTCGAACGCATCGCTGCCTTCGCCGAGCGAGATCGAGACATCAGCAATGTCGATGCGACCGACGCTCTTCGCGTCGACATCCGCGACCCGAATATTCATCGCGCCACCCGCGGGTTGCGCCAGGGCATCAGAAGCCGCCCGGCGGTCGTCAGCAGCCAGCTGGAGCCCATGCCGAGCAGGCCAATGATCAGCATGCCGACGATGATGTCGGCATAATTCTGCAGCGTGTAAGCCTCCCAGGTATAATAGCCGATCCCGAACTGACCGGAGATCATCTCCGCGGTGACGAGACAGAACCACGACGTCCCCATACCGATCGCAAGCCCGGTGACGATGCTCGGCGCGGCGTCCGGCAACACCACTTGCGTGAGAATCGCGAAACCGCCTGCACCGAGGCTGCGGGCGGAGGCGACCAGCCGGCGGTCGACATTCGCAACACCATGGACCGTGTTCAGCACGATCGGAAACAGGGCACCGATGAAGGTGATGTAAATCATCGAGAGCTCGGACGACGGGAACATCAGGATCGACAGCGGTATCCACGCCACTGCCGGTATCGGCCGCAGCAATTCGAGCGGCGGCAGCAACAGGTCGCTCGCGGCGCGCGACCGGCCAATCGCAAAACCCAGGATCACGCCGATCACCACCGCCGCACCGTAGCCCGCTAACACGCGCCAGAGACTACTGGTGATATGCGCTGTCAGTTTTGGCGACCGAAACAAGGCGACGGCGGATTGAACGACCTCGACCGGCGGCGGCACGTTGCGGAAGGTGACGATCCCCAGATTGAGGTGCGTCGTCGAGGCGACCTGCCACAGGGCAATGCAGGCAAGGATCGACAGGCCGCGGATCACCCATCGGATGCCAGCGGGCCGCGCCTGGATTACGATGGCCATCGCTTTACCGGCTCGCAATGAGCGACTCACGCGCCGCCGTGAAGTCGAGCACCGCGCCGCCATGCTGCTTCGACCAGCGTTCGGCCGCGTCCTTGAGCAGGAACGCGCTCAGCTCGCCGCTGGACGATCGCACGAACCAGGCCTGGTTTGCGAACAGCTTGATGCCGCTCTCACGATCCTGAGCGTAGACGACGCGGATGATCTTGCCGTCCTTCTCAAGGCCGGCGAGCGCCTTGAGCGCGTTCTCGGGCGACGCGTAATGGCGGACATGAGCCTCGTCCCTGACCCAGATCTGCGCAACGCGCGTGACGTCGCCGATCTCGGCGCCCGTCGCCGCGTCCTTGGCCCGAAGCGGAAGCTGCGCATAGTTCTTCAGCTCGGAGTCGTAATCCCGCCCCGCTTGAGCGGCCGCCACGCGGATGAACTTGTCCGTGACGAACTGGTCAATATCGAGATCGCTATCCGCCCGCTTGAGCAGCTTCAGCGTCTTGATCGAGGTTGCGACTGCCTGGCGGTATTCCGGCTTCCAGGTCACGTCGCGGGTCTGAAGACCGAGCGGGCCGTGGAAGAGATAGTCGACCTCGGCGTCAATGCCGGTCACCTTCGCGATCAGCTCACTGTACTTTTCTGGTTCCTCCGCGATCAGACGATCCGCCTCGAGCGCAGCGCGTAAATAGGCGACGACGATCTCCGGGTATTTTTCGGCATAGTCGGCGTCGACCAGTCCGCCGTGGAACGTCGGCGCGCTTGCCTGCGCGCCGTCAAAAATCTTGCGCGCAAAACCGCGCCACGGAAACAGTTCGGCGAACGGGACGAAATCGGCATGCGCCTCGATCTTGCCGGTCTGCAAGGCCGGCCCTGCAACTTCGGGCACCTGCGTGATGATGTTGACATCGGTCTCGGGATTCCAGCCCTTGGCCTCGATGGCGCGGAGCAACATGCCGTGCGAGGTCGAGGCAAAGGGTACGGAGATGGTCTTGCCTTTGAGCTCGTCGAGCGACTGCACCGGCGAATTTAACGGCACCACAATTCCGTTGCCGCTGCCCTTGGTGCTGCCGGACAGCACGCTGATGAAGAGGCTGCGGCGCCCCGCCTTCTGGAACGCAACGCCGTTCAGCGATCCTGGAAAATCCGCCATCGCGCCGAAATCAAGCTTGCCTGCGACCATCTCGTTGGTGAGCGGCGCGCCGCTGGTAAAGTTCTTCCACTGGATGTCGTAGGCCACATCCTTGTACTTGCCTTCACGGGGTAGGAATTTCTCCAGCAGCTTCAGCTCGCGAATGAGCAGCCCGCCGGTCGCGCAGTTGATGGTCGTATCCTGCGTGCCGACCGCCACCCGGATCGTCTCGGCCTGCGACGGACCCAACATGGCGACGGTGATGGCCATGACGGCTGCACTCATTCTCACAGAGCTCAAATCGATCATCAAACTGTCCTCGGAGGCCGGCCCATGCCGGCGGCGACGCGAGCTGGGACTATCGAAGGCGTGGCGCCAGGGTTGAAGCAATTACTTGCATCGCTGTCGCAGACCGCTCACGTCGTGATTTCGTCATGCAGCGGCGCAAAGGATTTTCTCAAGACAAAGCCATCGGCAGAGGAAACGTTTCGCGGTCGATCGTCGCGCGTATCAAGCTTTGCTAAGTGATTTGGAACGATCGCAAAGAGATGGACATCGCACCACCGCCGCTCTTACCTGTTCGCAAGACCTCTGAGACCTAAACGGATTGCGATGACCATACTCAAGGAAGCTGCCGCGATCGAGCCTGCTGCTTTCACCGACCAGCCTCACCCAGGCGTTCAGTTCGACTGGACCGAACGCGAGAAGACGCATGCCGTCCGCGGCACACGTGCGAAGACGGCGAGCTCGGCGCTGTTCATGAGCGAGACAATCGACGGATTGAATGCCGGTGCGCATTTCCTCGGCCGTTTGTCGCCGCTCGAGCAATCGCGCGTTCACGCGGCCGGCCGCACGATCACGGTGCCCCAGGGCGGGATGGTATTCAGCCAGGGCGACGGCCACGACGGCATCTTCATCATCCGCGGCGGTCAGGTGCGGGTCTACTATACAGCGCCCTCGGGGCGCGAAATCACACTCGCCTACTGGACGCCTGGACATTTCATCGGCGGTCCGGAGATTTCTGGCGGCGGCATTCACATGTGGTCCGGCATTGCGATCGAGGCCTGTGAGATCACGGCACTCTCCGGCCCTGCGCTCGAGAAGTTGTTGACCGCCATGCCGAGCTTCGCGCTGGCGCTGATCGACGGCCTGATTGCCAAGGGCAAGTGCTACTCCTCGATGGCGCAGATCCTCGGCACGCGCTCGGTGATCGAACGGCTGGCGCAGTTCCTGCTCACTTTGTCGGAGCTTCATGGCGTTGCCGATGGCGACAGCATCGTCATCAACCGCAAGATCACCCATGACCAGATCGCGGCCATGGTCGGCTCGACCCGGCAATGGGTCACGATGATGCTGAAGCGCTTCCAGAACCGCCGCATCATCGCCATCGACGGCAGCAGCATCCGGATCAAGCGGATCGATCTGCTGGAGCAGATTTTGTTCAGGGATTAGAGGGCTGCCCCCTCACCGCGCCTCTTCGAATCCCGCCAATACCGAAGTCAGATTGGCGCCCAGAATATCCGAGAGATAGCCGCCCTCCTGCACGAACACGGTCGGCAGGCCCATCTTCGCGATGGCCTGGCCGATGCGGCGGAAGCCGGGCGTGGTGACGGCCAATCCCTTCAGCGGATCGTGCTCGGAGGCATCGAGGCCAAGCGCGATGACGAGGGCGCCGGGCGCAAAGGATTCGATCGCCTTGCGCGCGACGTCCATGGCCTGGATGTAACCGTCGTCGCCGGTGCCGATCGCCAGGGGGATATTGAGGTTGGTACCGAGGCCGGGACCTTCACCGCGCTCATGGGCGTAGCCCCACACGTAAGGATAATACGCGACGGGATCGGCATGGATCGAGACCGTGTAGACATCGGGCCGCGCGTAGAAGATGCCTTGCGTGCCGTTGCCGTGATGGACGTCGACGTCGAGGATCACGACACGCTCGTGCCTCTGCCGCAGATGCGCCGCCGCGATCGCGCTGTTGTTGAGGAAGCAGAAGCCGCCGGCCATGTCGCGATAGGCGTGATGGCCGGGCGGACGGCAGAGAGCATAGGTCGCATCCTCGCCGTCCAGCACCATCTGTGCCGCGGTGACCGCGACGTCGGTGGCTGCGCAGGCCGCAGCCCATGTGCCCGCCCCGATTGGCGCCGCGGTGTCGGCGGTGTGCCAGCCGAGCCGGCCTATGATGTGAGTAGGATAAGTCGCGGCATGGCGCACCGGATGGATGTTGCCGATCATCTCCGGACCGGAATCGCCAAGCGCGGTCCAGGCCTCCCAGGCTTCGCTCAGGAACGACAGATATTCCGGGCTGTGAATGCGCGCGCGGGGCCCCTGCCCGAATGTGGTCGGTTCGACCAGCTGATGCTTGCCGTCCTTCAGCCCCTTGAGCAGGCGGTCGGCACGTTCAGGCTGCTCGGTGGTGCGCTTGACGACACCGCGAACCAGGAAGAATTGCGGATCGTGGCTGCGATGCAGTTCGGTATGGACGGCTTTCACTCAGACACTCCGTGGTCGCTTTGATGGTGCCACAGTGGTCTAAATCCCTGCGGCGGCCAGACGCAAGCAAGAAGAATGCCGCCCCCGTCGCACCGCCCTGCGCCGGAAGCAGATCGCCTCTGATGCTCAGCAGCGCCCGCGCTGAAGACAGTGCTCGCGGCCCTGCTGGTCGGTGCGGAAGGACTCGACGAAGCCGCCCTGACGCTGGGTGACGAAGACGGTCTTCCCGTCGCTGCCGCCGAAGGCGAGGTTGGTCGGCTCCTTGGCCCTCAACGCGATCTCCCGCTCGACCGCGCCGTTGGCCTTCATCAACGTGATCGTGCCCTTGAGAATACGCGCGACATAGAGGCGGCCGGCCATGTCGGTGCGCAAACCATCGACGGTGTCGGGCTGAAACGCCTTGACGAGTTTTGCGCCTGTCAGCTCGTTGCCGCTGATGGTGTAGGACCAGATTTGGCCGTTGCTGGATTCGCCGACATAGAGCGTCTTGCCATCAGGGCTGAGATCGATGCCGTTGGTGGTGCCCATCGCGCGCGGCGCCGACATGACCTGTCCCTGCACCGTTCCGTCGGCAGCTTTCGCAATACGCCAGATGTGACCTTCCCTGCCCTTCCAGTTCGGATCGCTCGCATAGATCGTGCCGTCGCGGGCGATCGTGATGTCGTTGGGCTGGTTCATCTCGTCGGAATGAAACCAGATCGCGGGGTTGGTTGATCCCTTCGGGATCGCGAAGATGTTGTGCTTCTTGTAGTCGGCGATGAACATGGTGCCGTCGCGCGCGAAGCGGATGGCGTTGCCGACACTGCCCTCGGGCAGCACCGTGAACGGCTCCGACGTCGCCCTGCCCGCGGGCAGCTTGCCGATGGTGCCGGGCTTGCCAAAATTGACGACGAAGAGATTGCCGTCGAGGTCGGCGGCCGGCCCTTCGATGCCGAAGGTGTATTCGCCCGGTGGCGTCACCTGCACGCTTTCGAACAGCTTTGTTTCCGCTCGGGCCGGCGCCGTCGCAAGGAAGAGAAGAACGCTACTGCACAGGCACCAGAAATTCCTGCCGGATGTAATAGCCATCGTCGTCGCTGCACTCGCCATTCAGATAGGGATCGGCCGGCCGAAAGAAGCGGCTGAAGCCGGGTTTGTCTACAACGTTCCTTTGTGTCACGACGACGACCTTGGCGGCCGGTATTTCGCCGCATTCCTTGTTCGTTTTCCCAAAGAACTTGCGCTGCGGCGGGCCGGACTTGATCCGCATCCGGGTGCCCGGAACCATTTTCGCCACCAGCAGATCCGCCGTGTCGCGCAGGCCCGCATAGCCGGGCTCGGTCTTCGGCAATTTTTCCCCGCCCGGGGGCATCAGCTTCTCCGCGCCTAACCCACGAAGCCGCATGCGCAGCTTGCCGGAATCGGGATCACCCGGATAGATCCAGCCGTCCTGCGACAGCATGAAGCGAAGCACCGTCGCGTCCTTCTGTGCGTCCGATTGGCCGGGCTTCAGCCCGAAATCCGAGTGACAGCCAACGCAGTGCTTCTCGACGAGGCCCTTGCGCAACGTCGTGAGGCGGACACCGTTCTGCGCGTCCCCGGCAACGAAGTTCGCGAGTTGATCGATCAGCGCCTGGCTGCGCATGTCGCAGGGCAGCGGCGGCGTCGCATCACCCGCGGCACGGTCGATCCGGATCACGGTCTGGTTCTTGTCCTCGACCAGCCAGATTGCGCCGTCTTCCGCGACCGTCATGCCGACCGGAGCGCCCAGCGGGCGCACGCCGTTGACGCGGTACCAGCCGGCGATCAGTTCCTCGAACGGCGCGGCGGCGACGTCGCCGGCCTCGGTCTGAAAGCTGTGGGTCGGATCGGCCGCGCAGCTGACGTGGTAACGCACCGGCGCCGGGGCGGGCTTCGGGAAGCCGTGGTCGTCAACGTCGTAGACGAGGACACGGCTGCCGGTCGGACGATAGCCATGCAGGCCGACCAGCAGCTTGCCCTCGAGCTCCGGAAATTTCGCGCCGTGATAATAGAGCATCGCGAGCGGCGCGCCGTGCGGCGGCAGCAGCGAGAACGGCGCCTTGTAGAGGGCGTTGGCGGTGCACAGCGATCTGTAGACCCCCGACTGCAATACGATCCTGAACTCGGGGCTCGGCGTCGACAAATCGTAGCAATAGGGCCAGCCATAGTGCCGGCCCTGCTCGATCGCGTTGATCTCCTCGTTCGGCTTGAAGACGTCAGGCAGGTCGCGGCCGTTCTCGGCTTGCAGGAAGGCATAGCCGGCATCGGGAAAGTTCGGGTGCAGCGCCAGCGCCATCGAATTGCGCAGGCCACGCGCATAGACGCTGTGCGGCGGGTCGGTATCGCCAGGCTACGCCGCCCGGGGGCGGCGTGAACAGCCAGATCGATGCCATCGCGGAAGCACCCTCGGCCGCTGCGCAAGGCTTTGTGATCGGTGCCGGCGTGATGCAGTCGTCGCTGTGCGAGCCGACATTGACGAACAACCGGCCGTTCCTGTCGAACACAAACTGCTTGAGCGGATGCGCGCTCTCGTCGAGCCTGGTGCCGTCGGGCAATGTGATCCGGCGGCCCGGCATGTGACGGATGACGGTCTCGACCGTGTCGCGCGGATTGGCGGCGAGCGGATCGAACCGGAAGATCGTCTCGGCGGTCGAGGCATAGAGCTTCTTGTCCGGGCCGATCACGAGGCCGAACGGATACTCAACACCGGTCAGCAATTCCCTGAACCGCTGGCCTTGGGGTGCATGCGGGTCGAGCAGCAGCAGCCGGCCATCGGTGTGGCCCCAGCCGGCCATGTCGGCGACCACGAACAGGTCACGGCCGGGCACCTGGATGATCGAGCGCGGGAATTTCAGCCGATCCTCCTCGCTGGCGACGAGACCGGCGCAAAATCCCGCTTTCATGTCGATCTGGATTTTTGGAAAGGCGAGATCGGCGCTGCCGCAGGTCTCCGGACCGATCGCATAGCCGCTCTTGCGGACCGGTTCTGATGAGCCTACCGAGGCGAGGGGCAGGAGGACCACCAAGGCGCCCGCGCATGCGCGCAGGCTTCGGCGCTGACGCGAGAATGTGAGGTAGTTCACGGCGCCTCCCGGACTTTCCGTTCAAAGTTGTTCCATGCTGCGGCAACGCCGTCCAGTTGATCAACACCCCCTTGTGATCAAACCCGCAGGGGTCTTCGTCCCGACCAATCTCCGTAGATTCCCTTACCGGGCTCGGCCCGAATGTTTCGCGAATGCTTCGGGTGGTATTGCTTTGCCGTCCCAATGGATTTCCGAGGAGGCGTGTATGGTTCAGATGTATTTCCATTGTTCCAATGCCGAAGGCACGCTGGTCGATCGGTACGGCACCCCCGTCGCCAATCTGAACGAGGCCCGTGACCGTGCTGCTCAGATCATGCGCTCGATGATCCTGACGCCCGGCACTGAGGACTGGCGTGACTGGGTGATCCATATCAGCGGCGACGACGGCGAGGAGATCTTCGACCTCCCCTTCACTGCCATGCTCGGCAAGCCGCACTGAGGTGATGCCATGTTGCTCGCGTCACTGAGCCTGCTCCGCCAGCCCCTGAACTTCGTCGCCGCCAAATGGCAGACGTTGATCCGGGTCGCGGGCAATCCCTACCGCCCCGAGATTCACTATATGCGCGGGCCCGGCCCGAAATGGCACGCCAAGTATGAGGCCAGCCGGCTGGATCGCGCCCGCTGAGCGCTGCGGCTTCTGTTCCCCACTGATCGGTCTCTCAATTCGTCATGCCCGGGCATAGCCGTCCGAAGGACGACGTCGCTTCCGCTCGCCTATGCCCCGGGCATTCGCGTCTTGGCGCCTCCCCGCCTGCTTCACACCAGCCATGTCGCGCCTCCCTTTCGATGTTCTCATTGGGGGCGATGTGCCATTGTCCGAGCACTCCGCCAAATTGCGGAGCTCAGCGCAACGAAGCCCAGACAATTCAAGCCAAGACACACAGACATCATCATGCCGCACCAGTTCAGCCACGCCCAAACCGTCCGCAAGCCCGCCGTCACATCCAAAGGCGGCATCGTCGCCTCGCAATCCCGGCGGGCGGCCGAAGTGGGGGCACAAGTGCTGGCCGCGGGCGGAGATTGCGTGGACGCGATCGTCGCGACCACCTTCGCGCTCAACGTGCTGGAGCCCTGGAACAGCGGCATGGGCGGGGGCGGCGCGATGGTGCTCTACCGCGCCGCGGAAAATCGCTATGAGGTGATCGACTACGGCATGTGCGCGCCGCAAAGCCTGCGCGCCGCCGACTATCCGCTCAGCGGCGAAGGCGCGGCCTCCGATCTGTTCCCTTGGCAGCGGGTGAAGGACGACCGCAACATCCATGGTCCCGGCGCGATTGCCGTGCCCGGCGTCGTCGCCGGCATGGAGGAGGCGCATCGCCGCCACGCCACGCTGCCGTGGAAAGATCTGGTCGCGCCGGCAGCGGCCCTCGCCGGCGAAGGCCTGCTGGTCGATTGGTGGACCACGCTGATGATCACTGCATCGGCGGCGGACCTTCGACGCTATCCCGCGAGCGCGGCAACATTTCTGAAGGACGGCCTGCCACCGAGCGCGCCGTGGGGCATCAAGTCCGAGACGCGACTGCCGCTGGACACGCTGAAGGCGACGTTATCGCATCTCGCGGCCGCCGGTCCGCGCGATTTCTACCAGGGCGACCTCGCCAAAAGCATCGCTTCCGACATCAAGGCCGACGGTGGCTCGCTGTCGGTAGAGAACCTCGCCGCGTTCCGGGCCCATCTGCGCGAGCCGCTGGCGATTCCCTATCGCGGCGGAAAGGTGTTTGCGACGCCCGAGCTCACGGCCGGACCGACGATGGCTCATGCGCTGCGCCTGTTGCAACAGAATTTGGAGCCGGCGAGCGCGCCGGATGCGGCCGCCTATGCCGAATATGCGGTGGCCCTGCAATCGGCCTATCGCGAGCGGCTCAAGGACATGGGGGATGCCGACGGCAAGCGCTCGCTCGGCGCGGAATATCTGGCACCCGCCTGCACCACCCATTTCTCCGTGGTCGACCGCCACGGCAACATGGCGGCGGTGACGCAGACGCTGCTGTCATCCTTCGGCTCGAAATACGTGACGCCGCACAGTGGCATCGCCATGAACAACGGCATCATGTGGTTCGACCCGACGCCGGGCACCACCAACTCGCTCGTATCAGGCAAGCGCTGCCTCACCAACTACACGCCCGTCATCGCGGAGACCAAAGACGGCAAGCGGCTCGCGGTCGGAGCTTCCGGCGGTCGCCGCATTCTGCCCTCGGTGATGCAGCTCGTGTCCTTTGCGATGGATTTTGGCATGGACCTCGATACCGCCATCCATCAGCCGCGCATCGACGCCAGCGAAGGCGCGATCGTGATCGGCGATATCAGACTGCCGGCGGACATACGCGAGACGCTCGCGGCGCGCTTCGACTACGAAGAAGCGCGGGTGCAGTCATTGCCGCAAAAATTCGCCTGCCCGAGCGTGGTGATGCGCGACGGCGACACGAATTTTGGCGCGGTCGAGATTTTCCAGCCCTGGGCCGATGCAGTGGCGGAGGGCTGAGCTTAGATCCCCAGCCGGTCGCGCACCCGGCCCGCGATTACCGCGGTCGTCACGCCCACAGGCCAGAACGCGTGCATCGGAATCGGCTTGATGCCGGTGACGGGCATGTCGATCTCGGCCTTGGCGCCGCCGATCAGGCGGCGCGCGAGCTGCGCGCCCATCGCGGTCGAGAGCGCGACGCCGCGACCATTGCAGCCGAGCGAGATCAGGACGTTGTCCGCCGGCTCGTGCACATGCGGATAATGATCCCCGGTGATGGCGAGCCGGCTGTTCCAGCCATGGGTCCAGGCAATGCCCCTGAGCTGCGGCCATAGCCGTTCTGCATAACGCATGAGATAGGCGACGTCGGTGGGCGAGCTGATCCAGCGCATCGGGCCGCGCCCGCCCATCAACAGCCGATTCTGCTGATCGATGCGGTAATAGACGGTGATGTGGCCGCTCTCATAGAGGACGGGACGCGTCGGCATGATCGAACGCGCGATCTCATCCGAAAGCGGCGCGGTGGCGGCGATCGAGGAAAACACCGGCACGATGGTGCGGCGGAGCGCCGGCCAGAGATCGTCGGTGAAACCGTTTGTCGCGAGCAGCACCTTGTCGGCATGCACCACCGCACGCGGCGTTTCGATACGCCAGCGGCTGCCCTCACGGCGCAGCGACAGCGCTGGTGTCTCACCATGGACCTTCGCGCCTGCCGAGATCGCGGCGCGCGCAAGCCCGCGGGCGTAGCTGAGCGGATGCAGATCGCCGCCGCGGGTGTCCAGCATGGCACCGATGTAGCGATCTGTACCGGTCATCTCGCGCAACTGCTCGCGATTCAGGTACGACACCGGCATGCCCCGGCTGATGCACTGCTGCGCGGTTGTCTCGATCGCAGCGGCGCTGGCCTCGTTATAGGCCGCGCGCAGCGTGCCGTTCTGCCGCGCCTCGCACGGGATCTGGTAACGGCGGATCAAATCGTGGGTGAAATTCGTCGTGCCGTAGGAGAAATCGATCATGCGGCGGCCAAGCTCAACGCCGAAATCGGCCTCGATCTGATCGGGGTCGTGCTTCAGACCGGGATTGGTGTGGCCACCGTTATTGCCGGAGGCGCCCCAGCCCGGCTCCTGCGCCTCCAGCACCAGTGCCTCGACACCCTGCTCCGCCAGATGCAACGCGGTGGACAGACCGGTGTAGCCACCGCCAATGATGGCGACCGAGGCCGTCTTGTCGACGTCGAGCGGCGGCGTGGCAACCGGCGCGACGGCAGTATCGGCATAGAGCGAGGGCGGCAGAGGCAGGCGCGCATTCATGGCGAAGACCGGTCAGAGCGGATGCAGCACGCGGCGCAAAAAGTCCTGCGTGCGCGGATGCTGGGGTTGATTGAGCAGCGCCTTGGCCGGCCCCTGCTCGACGATGACGCCGCCGTCGATGAACAGCACGCGGTCGGCGACGTCGCGGGCAAAGCCCATCTCGTGGGTGACGACGACCATGGTCATGCCGTCGTCGGCGAGCTTGCGCATCACGCCGAGAACGTCGCCGACCAATTCAGGATCGAGCGCCGAGGTGGGCTCGTCGAACAGGATGGCCTTGGGCTGCATCGCCAGCGCGCGCGCAATCGCGACGCGCTGCTGCTGGCCGCCGGAGAGTTGCGGCGGATGTGCGTCGGCCTTCTCGGCAAGCCCCACTTGCACCAGCAGGGCACGGCCGCGCTCGAGTGCGTGCGCACGCGGCTCCTTCTTCACATAGAGCGGACCTTCGATGACGTTCTCCAGAACCGTCCGGTGCGGAAACAAATTGAAGCGCTGGAACACCATCGAGACCTGGGTGCGGATTTTCACGATCGACGGCGCGTCGCGGTCGACTTTCAATCCCTCGACGCTGATCTCGCCGCGGTCGTAGCTTTCGAGCCCGTTGATACAGCGCAAGATGGTGGACTTGCCGGAGCCGGACGGACCGACGATGCAGACCACCTCGCCCTTCTGCACCGACGCCGTGATGCCCTTGAGCACCTCGTTCTCGCCAAAACTCTTGTGGACGTCGGTAAGCTCGATCATTTCTTGCCGGCCCGTTTCTCGAAGTGACGGACCAGCAGGATCAGCGGAATGCTCATGGTGAGATACATCAGGGCGACAAGCGTGAACACGTTGGTGTTCTTGAAGGTCGAGGACGCGATCAGCTTGCCCTGAAGGGCGAGCTCGGCGACCGTGATGGTCGAGGCCTGCGACGAATCCTTCAGCATCATGATCATGACGTTGCCGTAAGGCGGCAGCACGATGCGCACCGCCTGCGGCAGCACCACGCGGCGCATGGTGAGCCACCAGCCCATGCCGATCGACTGCGCCGCCTCGATCTGCCCCTTGTCGATCGCCTCGATGCCGGCGCGAAAATTTTCCGCCTGATAGGCCGAGTAGGCGATGCCGAGCCCGAGGATCGCGGCCTGCAACGCGCTGAGCGTGACGCCGAGATCCGGCATCACGAAGTAGAGGTAGAACAACAGCACGATGATCGGAATGCCGCGGATCACATTGATCAGGCTGGCGCTGAGCATCGACAGGACGCGGATGCCGGAGACCCGCATCATCGCCCAAACGAGGCCAAGCACCGTCGAGAGCAGTAGCGAGCCGATGGTGACGACGATCGTCAGCACGACGCCGCTCATCAGAATCGGGAAGAATTCAGCCGCGTCGTGCCAGAAGCCTTTCATCGATCAGCTTTCATCGATTGGCTCTGTCGATCAGCGTCGATCAGCCCTGTGCCTTCAGGCCCCATTTATCGAGGATCTTGTCGATGGTGCCGTTGGCCTTCAGCTTCGCGAGCGAGGCGTTGATCTTGCCGAGCAATGCGGTCTCGCCCTTGCGCACGCCGATGCCGACCGAACCGACAGTGACGGGCTTGTAGCCGTCGACGAGACGCACCTCGGGGAAACCGCCCTGCTTGAGATTGTAGGCGAGGATCGGATAGTCGGCGTAGCCGGCCTTGAGGCGGCCGGTGTTCACGTCGCGCAGGATGTCGGGGATGGTGTCGTAGGCCTTGACGTCGGCGAACAGGCCGGACTTCTTCAGCGCGTCGACGAAGGCGGTGCCGACCTGGGCACCGACCGTCTCGCCCTTCAGATCATCCTGCGTGGCGTAGGCCTTGGTGTCGCTCTTCGGCACCACGAGGCCTTCGCCATAGGCGTAGATCGGGTCGGAGAAGTCGACGACTTCCTTGCGCGGCGCCGTGATGAACATCGCGGCAGCGATGATGTCGATCTTGCTCGAAGTCAGCGACGGGATCAGCGTCGAGAATTGCATCGGCTCGATCTGCACGTTGAAGCCGGCATCCTTGCCCACTTCAGTGACGAGATCGACCATGATGCCCTGGATGGTATTGGTCTTGGTGTCGAGGAAGGTGAAAGGAATTCCAGTCGGCGTCGAGCCGACCTTCAGCACTTGCTGCGCCGAAGCCGGCAACATTGCTGCAATCGCGAGTGCCGCGACCGCGGCCAGACCAAAACGCTTCATCGCATTCCCCTTTGGGTCCGGCCGATGGCGGCGCTCGCGCGTGTCATAATCTCAGACGTTGCGGGCCAAGCCGTTTCGGCCTATTTTCACCAATATGAAAATTTGGTCACACTTTCACGACCGATGCAAGCGGTTTTCATGCATATGAAGGAAGCGGTTTGACGTGAGCGGTGGCAAAAGAATGCGCAGACCGGCCGCCGCAAAGCCGGCAAAGAAGGTGAAGGCCAAAGCCAACACCAAGGCTATCGCCAAAGCGGCCGAGCCGGCGATGGACGTTGCGGTCGGGCGTCGTATTCGCGATCTCAGGCGCATCCGGCAATTCTCGCTCGAGACGGTCGCTTCGCGCACGGACCTGTCGATCGGCTTCCTCAGCCAGATCGAACGCGGCTTGTCGTCGCCGTCGCTGCGCGTGCTGGCGACGCTTTCCGACGTGCTCGGCGTCGGCATCGCGGCGCTGTTCGGCGCGAGCCCGAACGCCGACGGTGCATCCAACCAAATCGTCACGCGCGGGCTTCAGCGACCCGAACTGAAACTCTGGCGCACCGGCGTGTCGAAGCAATTGCTGAGTCCGGCCAGTGCCGACAACCGGCTCAATCTGTTCCTGGTGCATCTGGAGCCCGGCGGCTCCACTGGTGATGAGCTCTACGCCCATGACGGCGAGGAAGCCGGCCTCGTGCTCGAAGGCGAGATGATGCTGACGGTGGACAGCGAGACATGGTCGCTGAAGACGGGCGACAGTTTTAGATTCGCGAGCCGGCGGCCGCACCGGTTTTCAAATCCGGCTGAGGATGCGAAAGCCGTGGTGCTGTGGGTGAATTGCGTGACGGGGGCGGGGTAGTTTCTTTTCGCTCCGCGAGCACGATCTCAGTCCCGTCATCCTGAGGTGCGAGCAAAGCGAGCCTCGAAGGATGCACAGCCCCGATAGAGCCGGGCCGTCGCCCTTCGAGGGCCGCCGAAGAAGCGGCCACCTCAGGGTGACGGTGATGGATGGAATACGCGGAGCTTCCACGCCGTCATTGCGAGCGAAGCGAAGCAATCCAGACTCTCACCGCGGAGACACTCTGGATTGCTTCGTCGCTTCGCCCCTCGCAATGACGAGAGGATAAGCTCTAGCCGAACCGATATTTGTATCGATCCACCGTCAACGCGCTGACATCGACGTCCGGCTTCTTGCCCGACAGCATGTCCGCGAGCACGCGGCCGGAGCCGCAGGACATGGTCCAGCCGAGCGTGCCGTGGCCCGTGTTGAGATGGAGGTTGGCGTAT
Organism: Bradyrhizobium sp. 132; assembly: GCF_023074185.1. Lineage (GTDB taxonomy): Bacteria > Pseudomonadota > Alphaproteobacteria > Rhizobiales > Xanthobacteraceae > Bradyrhizobium. The sequence continues at coordinate 72,719 of NZ_JADPKY010000116.1, forward strand.
TGCGTTGCCCCGATCACAGGCGGGCCGTCCGGTGTCATCGGCCGCAGACCGCTCCAGAACGTCGCCTTGGAGAGATCGCCGCCGCGCGGGAACAGATCGGTCAGCGAATGATCGAGCGTGGCGCGCCGCGCATCATAGAGCTGGCTCGAGAAGCCGGAGATTTCGGCGGTGCCGCCGACGCGGATGCGATTGCCGAGGCGGGTGATGGCCACTTTGTAGCTCTCGTCCATTACGGTCGATTCCGGTGCGCCGGAGGCGTCCTTGATCGGCACCGTGATCGAATAGCCCTTCACCGGATAGACCGGCAGCGAGATGCCGAGCGGCGCGACCAGACGCGACGACCAGCTTCCGAGCGCGAGGACATAGCTATCTGCCTGCAACAATCCGGCGCTGGTCGCGACACCGCTGACGCGCGCGCCGTCGGTGACGATACGATCGACGCCGGTGTTGAACATGAAGCGCACGCCGAGCGCTTCGGCATGCTTGGCCAGCGCCTGCGCGAACATGTGGCAGTCGCCGGTCTCGTCCTGCGGCAAGCGAAGTCCACCGGCGAACTTCTCCTTCACGCCCGCCAGAGCCGGCTCAACCGCGACGCAGCCCTCGCGGCTCAGCACCTCGTAAGGCACGCCATATTGCTTGAGCACGGCGATGTCCTCGCCAGTGCCGTCGAGCTGAGCCTGATAGCGGAACAGCTGCAGCGTGCCCTGCGAGCGCTCGTCATACTGGATGCCGATGTCGCGGCGCAGGTCGCGCAGGCAATCGCGGCTGTACTCCGCGATCGGGATCATCCGGCTCTTGTTGATCGCATAGCGCTCGCTGGTGCAATTGCGCAGCATTTTAAGCAGCCAGACCCACATCACGGGGTCGAGCTTCGGCCGGATCACCAGCGGGCCGTGCTTCATCAGCAGCCATTTGACTGCCTTCACCGGTACGCCGGGGCCGGCCCACGGCGACGAATAGCCGGGCGACACTTCGCCGGCGTTGGCAAAGGAGGTCTCGAGCGCCGGCTCTGGCTGACGGTCGACGACCGTTACCTCATGACCGGCACGCGCGAGGTAGTAGGCAGAGGTGACACCGATGACACCGCTGCCGAGGATCAAAACTTTCACGCTTCGTCAAACTCCCGCGGCATTACGCTCGCCGCTGCAAGAGGACACTCCGCAACGGCGAGAGCAATTATCAGGCCACCCGCTTGATGGCGTCGCCAAGGATCGAGACGATATCGTCGATGTGGCTCTTCTCGACGATCAGCGGCGGCGACAGCGCAAAGGAGTCGCCGCTCATGCGGAAGTACAGCCCGCGATTGAAGCAGTCGACCATGACATCGTAGCCACGCGCACCGACGGTGCCGTCACGCGACGACAGCTCGACCGCGCCCATCAGGCCGCAATTGCGGATGTCGACGACGTTGGGCAGGCCCTTCAGCGAATGCAGCGCATCGCGCCAGTATTCGGCGATCGACGCGCCGCGCGTCAGCAGGCCTTCGTCCTTGTAGATGTCGAGCGTGGCGATACCCGCGGCGCAGGCGACCGGATGCGCCGAATAAGTGTAGCCGTGGAACAGCTCCATCGCGTTCTCCGGGCCGACCATCAGGCCGTCATGCACCTTGCGGCTTGCGAACACCGCGCCGCAGGGAACGGTGCCGTTGGTGATGCCCTTGGCGGTCGTCATCATATCAGGCGTGACGCCGAAGAAGTTGGCTGCGAACGGGGTGCCGAGGCGGCCGAAGCCGGTGATGACCTCGTCGAAGATCAGGAGGATGCCGTGCTTGTCGCAGATCTCGCGCAGGCGCTGGAGATAGCCCTTCGGCGGCGGCAGCACCGCGGTCGAGCCCGGGACCGGCTCGACGATGACGGCGGCGATGGTCTCGGCTCCGTGCAAGGCCACCAGACGTTCGAGATCGTCGGCGAGCTCGGCGCCGTGTTCCGGCTGGTCCTTGGCGAAAGCGTTGCGGGTGAGATCGTGGGTGTGGCGGATGTGGTCGACGCCCGGCAGCAGGGTTGCGAAGGCGCGGCGGTTGGCGACCATGCCGCCGACCGAGGTGCCGCCGAAGCCGACGCCGTGATAGCCGCGCTCACGGCCGATCAGGCGGGTGCGGCTCGCCTGACCGTTAGCCCGGTGATAGGCGAGCGCGATCTTCAGCGCGGTGTCGACCGACTCGGAGCCGGAATTGGTGAAGAAGATGCGGTCGAGGCCCTTGGGCGCGATCTCGGCGAGGCGTTCGGCGAAATCGAACGCCAGCGGGTGGCCCATCTGGAACGACGGCGCGAAGTCCAGCGTCATCAGCTGCCGCTCGACCGCGGCGGCGATCTGCTTGCGGCCATGGCCGGCATTGACGCACCAGAGGCCGGCGGAAGCGTCGATCACCTTGCGGCCGTCGACGGTGGTGTAGTGCATGCCCTCGGCCGAGGAAAACAGGCGCGGCGCCTTCTTGAACTGCCGGTTGGCCGTGAACGGCATCCAGAACGAGTCGGTCTTGATGGTGTTCGGAATCTGATGAAGGGTCACGGGCCACGCTCCTTTGCTGACATGCTACCAGAGCCACGGCTTTAAAAGCGCAACAAGTCCTTTTCTGATGACCTGTAAACCATTGATTTGACTGGGGCTGCCGGGCCATATTTGCGCGATCCGCAACACCTGCAACACGGGACCAGGGCAAGGACCAGGACATGAGCGTCGATATCGGTGGACGGCTGCGATTTATCCGGGCGCGCCAGAAGCTGTCGCAGCGCGAGCTCGCCAAGCGTGCGGGCGTCACCAATTCGACGATCTCGCTGATCGAGTCCAACCAGATGAACCCGTCCGTGGGGGCGCTCAAGCGCATCCTCGACGGCATTCCGATGGGGCTCGCCGAATTCTTTGCGCTGGAGCCGGAGAGCCGGCGCAAGATCTTCTATCGCTCGGAAGAGCTGACCGAGGTCGGCAAGAAGCCGATCTCTTATCGCCAGATCGGCGACAATCTGTTCGGCCGCAGCCTTCAGATCCTGAAGGAGCGCTACGAGCCTGGCGGCGACACCGGGCGCGTCCATCTCGTCCATGACGGCGAGGAAGGCGGCATCGTGATCTCCGGAAAGCTCGAAGTCACCGTCGAGGACGAGCGGCGCATCCTCAACCCCGGCGATGCCTATTATTTCGAGAGCCGTCGTCCGCATCGTTTTCGCTGCGTCGGCGGCAAACCGTGCGAAGTGATCTCGGCCTGCACACCGCCGACGTTTTGAAGCTATCCGCGATCCTACGGAGCCACCGGTATCTTACGGAGCTTGAGCCATCTCAATTTCCGCAGCCTGATCCTCTATATGTTTCGAGCCATAGCCAAGCAGCCTCCGCTTTCCGGAGCCGCTTCGTAACAGGGCTCGCTATGAAGATCACGCTCGCAAATGCAGAGGCTGCACTCGATGAAGTGCAGCGCGATAGCGACAAGCTCCATTCGGAGGAGCTGCGCAAGGCCATCGCGAACTACATCGAGTCGCAGCGAGAAGCGCTCAAGGCTCTTCGCAAGAGGCTGCACTAGCACGCGGCGGAACGAGACGGCCTCGCCCGCCCGCGGCCTCAGAGCTTCGTCAGCAGCTCCTCGATCCGGATCGGGAAACGACGCACACGCACGCCGGTCGCGTGCCAGACCGCGTTGGCGACCGCGCCTGCGCTGCCCGTGATGCCGATCTCGCCGACGCCCTTGATGCCGAGCGCGTTCACATGCGGATCGTGCTCCTCGACCATGATCGCGTCGAGCGGCGGCACGTCGGCATTCACCGGGATGTGGTACTCGCCGAGATTGGCATTCATGACCCGGCCGCTGCGGCGGTCGGTGATGGCCTCCTCGTGCAGCGCGAACGACATGCCCCAGATCATGCCGCCGAACAGCTGGCTCTGCACCATGCGCGGATTGACGATACGCCCCGCGGCGAAGGCGCCGACCATGCGGGTGACGCGGACTTGGCCGAGTTCGGGATCGACTTTCACCTCCGCGAACACGGCGCCATGGGCGTGCATCGCATACTCCTCCATCGCCGCCGGATTCGGCGCGCCGGTGCCGCGCGCCTCGACCTCGGCAACGTCGGCGCGCGCGAGAATCTCGGAATAGCCCTCGCCGCGGCTTTCGTCGTCGCGTCGGATCAGCCTGCCATCGCGCGCGATCACGCCGGCATTGCCGGCACCGAACAGCGGCGAGCGCTCATCGTTGGCGGCGAGATCGGCGAGCTTTGCGATCACGGCCGCGCCCGCGCTATGGATTGCGGCACCTGCGGTCGCCGTATGCGCGGAGCCACCGGCAATGCCGGCATCGGGCAGATCGGATGAACCCGCCTTGAACTCGACGCGGTCGATATCAAGCCCAAGTTCGTCGGCCGCGATTTGCGCAAGCGCCGTCCAGGCCCCCTGCCCCATATCATGCGCGCCGATCTCCATCGCGCCGGAGCCGTCGCGGCGAAGAACCGCACGTGCCTCGGCCTGGAACATCAGCGCCGGGAAGGTCGCGGTGCCCATGCCCCAGCCGACCAGAAGGCCATCGTCGTCGCGCATCTGCCGCGGCTGAAGCGGTCGCTTCGCCCAGCCGAACCGCGCCGCGCCCTGCTCGTAACAGGCGCGCAGCGCCTTGGACGAGAACGGCTTGCCGGTGATCGGCTCGACCTCGGCATAATTCTTCAGGCGGAAGGCGAGCGGATCGATGCCGCAGGCCCAAGCCATCTCGTCGATCGCGCTCTCCAGCGCGATCGATCCGGTCGCCTCGCCGGGCGCGCGCATGAATAGCGGCGTGCCTGTGTTGACGCGCACGGCGTCGTGCGAGGTGCGGATTGCAGGCGCTGCATAGAGCGTGTGCGAGGCATCCGCTGCGGGCTCGTAAAAATCGTCGAACGTGCTCGACACGGTCCTCGCATGGTGATCGAGCGCGGTCAGGCGCCCCTCGCCGTCGGCGCCGATGCGCAGCCGCTGCCGCGTCGGCGCGCGATGACCGACCGGGCCGTACATCTGCTCGCGGCGCAGCACCAGCTTGACCGGTTTGCCGACGAGCTTTGCCGCCATGATGCCGAGGACCGGAGGACCAGCCATGAGCCCCTTCGAGCCGAAGCCGCCGCCGAGGAACGGGCTGCGGATGTGGATCTTGTCGTGCGCGATGCCGAACAACTCGGCAACACGCGCAAGGGACAGCATGAGACCCTGGGTCGGCATGTCGATCTGCAGACTGTCGCCATTCCAGCTTGCCACGATCGCATGCGGCTCCATCGCGTTGTGATATTGCGGCGGCGTCTCGTAAATCGCGTCGATCTGCTTCTCGGCGGCGGCAAGGCCGGCCTCGACATCGCCGCGGTGATTTTCGGTCGGATTGCCCACGCCCACAACCGGCGGCACGAAACTTTCGCCGGCGTCGAGTCCCACGAGCGCGGGCAGCGTCTCATAGCGCGGCGCCAGCAACGCCGCGCCTTCCGTGGCCGCTTCCAGCGTCTCGGCGATCACGACGGCGATGGGCTGGTTGGCGTAGCGGACCTCATTGCTCTGCAACACCTCCATCCGGAATACGAATGGATTGGTCTTGATCTCGGGGTCGATCGCGAGCTCAGGCTTGTGGTCTGATGTCATGACATCAACCACGCCGGGATGGCGCCTGGCAGCGGCGACATCGAGCGAGGTCACACGGCCGCGCGCGATGCTGGCGACGGCCATCACCGCAAACAGCATGCCGGGCGGATGATTATCGGCAGCGTAGGTTGCCTGGCCCCTGACCTTGAGGACCCCGTCCCGGCGGGTCAGAGGCTGGCCGATATTCGAGCCGTGGCGCAGATGGGCGGGCGCGCTGGTGAGATTAAGCTCGGGCATGAATGGCTCCGGACGTCGAGGCAAAGGGAGAGGCCGGCAGCGCGGCGATACGCGCGGGCGTACCGGCGGCGGCGAGGCTCAGCGCGCGCACGACGATGCGGCGCGCGAGCTCGATCTTGAAGGCGTTGTCGCCGGACGGCTTTGCGTCGGTGAGCGCACGCCATGCGGTCTCCTGGAAAGCGTCGGCTGTTGGCGCGACGTTCCTGAGCACGTCCTCCGCGGCGCGGGCACGCCAGGGCTTTGCGGCGACGCCGCCGAGCGCAAGCCGCGCCTCCACGATCTTGCCGTTCTCGATCTGCAACGCAGCCGCAGCGGAGACGACGGCGAAGGCGTAGGAGGTTCTATCGCGAACCTTGAGATAGCGTGCATGCGCGGCAAAGCCGCGGGCCGCGGCCGGCAAACGCACCGCGACGATGAGGTCGCCGGGCTCGAGTGCGGATTCACGCTCGGGCGTATTGCCGGGCAGACGGTGCAGTTCGTCGAGCGCGATCTCGCGCCGCCCGTTCCTGCCCTCGATCTCGACGACGGCGTCAAGCGCGACCAGCGGTACGCAAAAGTCGGACGGATGCGTAGCGATGCAGTTTTCGCTCCAGCCAAGCACGGCGTGGGTGCGATTCTCGCCATCGCGCGCGTCGCAGCCGCTGCCGGCCTCGCGCTTGTTGCAACGGCTGGCCGCGTCGTAGAAATAAGCGCAGCGCGTCCGTTGCAGGAGATTGCCGCCGATGGTGGCGGCATTGCGCAGTTGCGCTGACGCGCCGGAGAGCAGCGCTTCGGCGACGGCCGGGTAGGACTTTGCAAAGTGGGCGTCATGCGCAAGATCGGCGTTGCTCACCAGTGCTCCGATGCGCACACCACCGTCGGCGAGGCATTCGATTTGATCGAGCCCGTCGAGATGCGTAACGTCGACCAGACGATCCGGACGGCTGACGCCGCCCTTCATCAGATCGAGCAGATTGGTGCCGGCAGCGAGATAGGCCGCACCCGGCTGCGCGGCGGCAGCGACGGCCTCGGCGACCGTGGCAGGCCTGACGTAATCAAATTGCTTCATGCGGAGCACCTCTGACGGAGCACCTCTGATTGGATTCGTCCATACTCGCCTGGGCGTCGAGCACGGCATCGACGATGCCGGCATAGGCGCCGCAGCGGCACAGATTGCCGCTCATGCATTCACGGATGCGCTCGGGATCGTTGCCGGCCTGCGCCTCGCTCATCATGCCGATGGCGCTCATGATTTGGCCGGGCGTGCAGAAGCCGCACTGAAAACCGTCATGGGCGATGAAGGCGGCCTGCACGGGATGAAGCTGGTCGCCGCGCGCGACGCCTTCGATGGTGAGAATATCGGCGCCGTCATGGCTGATGGCGAGCGCGAGGCAGGAGTTGATGCGCTTGCCGTCGACGAGAATGGTGCAGGCGCCGCATTGGCCGCGGTCGCATCCCATCTTGGTTCCGGTCAGATGCAGGCGCTCACGCAGGAGATCGAGCAGCGTGACGCGCGGATCGTCCAGGACGAATTCGCGCCGCGCACCGTTCACGGTGAGGCTGATGGAGTGGTTCATACAAGGCTCCGATCAGAGATGGACATGAGTGATCGCGCGGCGCGCCACCGCCGTGGCCGCCGTCGATACGCGCCGCCCGAACATTATCCGAGCCAACGTCTTCCGCGAAGATACGGAGGCATCCTCCGCTTAACAAGGGCCGGCAGGAAATATTTGGAATTCGTCAAAAGCCCGTGCGCATCAACGCGATGCAGCTAGCCAAGGGTTCAATCTAACCAATTCGTGATCTACATTGCGTGGATGGACGAGCACACCGCCCAGACCCGGAAGCCCCGCGCCGATGCCCTGCGCAATCGCGAGCGCGTGCTCGAGGCGGCGAAAGCCGTGTTCAATGCGGGCGGCCCCGAGGCGAGCCTGGAGGCCGTCGCAAAACGCGCCGGCGTCGGCATTGGCACGCTCTATCGCCATTTCCCGACGCGCGAGGATTTGTTCGAGGCGGTGTACCGGCGCGAGGTCGAACACCTCAGCGAGCTTGCCGAGCAGTTGAAGAATGCGAAGGACCCGGTCGATGCGCTGCGGCGCTGGCTGCGCTCCAACGTCGAATTCGTTGCCACGAAAAAGGGCATGTCGGCCGCGCTGGCGCTGACGTTCCAGAGTTCGTCGGATCTGGCTGCCTTCTCGATGGACCGTCTGACCAAGGCAATCGGCTCGCTGCTCGACCGCGCGGTCGCGGCGGGCCAGATGCGCAGCGACGTCAGTCCGGAGGACCTGCTGCGGGCCCTCGTCGGCATGTGCTACATGCACGACCAGCCCGGCTGGCAATCCTCGGTGCTGCGGATGCTCGACGTGTTCGTCGACGGCTTGCGCGTGCAGCCGGTCGCGAAAGCCAAGGCGCCCGCCGCCAAAGCGGCGAAGCCGGTCGCGAAACGGAAGCGATAGCTGCGCAGATGTGCTAGGATCGGCACCGCCGGATACCAACGCGGAGCCTGTCATGCGCATCGCCGCCTTGCTCGTCTGTCTCATTGTCGCCTTCAGCTCTGTCTCGGCACGCGCCGACGATGTCGCAACGGCGCAGGGCGTGATTCGCGCCCAGGAGCAGGCGTTCGGCCGCGGCGATGCGGCAGCCGCCTATTCCTACGCCGCACCGGCGGTCAGGGAGTTATTCCCCGCGCCCGATATCTTCATGTCCATGGTGCAAAACGGCTACGCGCCGGTTTACCGGCACAAGAGCTTTGAGTTCGGCGACAGCAAGAGCGAAGGCAATTCGATTTCGCAGCGCGTTCACATCGTCGATGCCGATGGCGAAGCCTGGGAGGCGCTCTACACGCTCGAACAGCAGGGCGACGGCAGCTACAAGATCACCGGCTGCTCGCTGCTGAAGGCAGGGCGAGAGGTTTAGGTTGCGAAACCCGGTCTCGCCCTGACCGCGTTCATTCGCGACCGGATCAGGAGCGTCAGAACGATGCCGATATTGAGCGCGTTCCACGCCACGCCGTTCGCGAACGCTGCGGCGTAGGAGCCGGTGGCATCGAAGATCATCCCGGACACCCAGCCGCCGAAGGACATGCCGAACACCGAGGCGAAGATCACGATGCCGACGCGCGTTGCGGCCTGGCTCGCCGGCATCGCCTCGCGCACGATGATGGCGTAGCTCGGTACGATGCCGCCCTGGAACAGGCCGAACATCGCGGAGATCAGGTAGAGAGAGGCGAGGCTGTCGAAGAACAAATAGAACACCAGCGCAAAGCCTTGCGCCAATGCCCCGATCAGCAACGTGGGGATGCCGCCGATCTTGTCGGCAAGGAAGCCCGAGCCGATCCGGCTGACGATGCCGCAGGCCATCATCAACGACAGCATCTCGGCGCCACGTGCCACGCCGTAGCCGAGATCGCCGCAATAAGCGACGATATGCACCTGCGGCATCGCCATCGCCACGCAGCAGGAGATGCTGGCGATCGAGAGCAGCACCGTCAGCGTGTTGGTCGAAAGCTTGAGATCGACCCGCGGCGGCGGAGCATTGGCATGATTGCGCACCTTGTCGTCGCCCATCTGCGTGCGCAGGACCAGCACCAGGATGGTCATCAAGCTCACGCAGACGAGGCCGATGCCGATATGCGTGTAGCGCCAGCCGATCGTCTGCATGCCCCAATTCACCATCGGCGGCCACATCGTGCCGGCGACGTAATTGCCGCTCGCAACGATGGTCACGGCAAGGCCGCGATAGCGCTCGAACCAGTGCGAGGCCTCCGCCATCAGCGGCGCGAAGGTTGCGGAGGTGCCGAGCCCGATCAGGAAATACGCCGCCACGAACTGCCAGAGCTGGGTCGACAGACCCGCGAGCACATTGGCGACGCCGAGGAAAGCGATGCTGATCGCCATCGCCCACACGATGCCGAAGCGATCCGTGATCTTGCCGGCGATCACGCCGCCAAGCCCGAAGCCGAACATCATGAGAGTGAACGCCAGCGACACCGCGCCGCGCGTGGCGGCGAATTCGGTCTGCACCGCGGGAATCATGACCACGATGGCCCACATGCCGACGCCGCCGATCGAGCCGATCAGAAGCGCAATCACAAGCCGCATCCAGGCCTGACGGGAATCAGGGCTGAATGTCTCAGGCGTTTGTCCTGAATGATTTGGTGCGTGCACGGGCGGACCATGGTCGCGGATCACCACAGGGTCAAGCATTGTGGCGCGATATTGGGCATGCACGGTGCACTGCGGTAAGAAGGAGCTTGGCGAACGCACGGCTGCCATTAATTTGCAATCAGCGCGTGGCATCAGAAGATGCAGACGAGCCATATGCATGGCGATTCCTCGCACGACCATGCGGGGCACATGCGCATCACCAGACCGCCGCGCAGGACGCGCCCGCTCCGCATCATCACCACGGTAAGGCTACGTCAGGACGAGCGCGCATCTGCGCGCGGACCTCTGGTCTTCAGACAGATCAGGGATGAATTGCCCGGGCTTGTCCGGACCAGCCCGGGGCATGACGATTTTCGTCCCTGACCTGCCGCGAAATACCCCGGTCCGGCCTCCTGCCGCACCCTCTGTTAACACTTTGCTAACCATACACCCGGCAAGAATTGCCGAGTGGAGTCGAGTGTCGTCAGCCGCGTAGAACGGGGAGTTCCCTGTGGACGCCAGTGCGGTGCCTCACTTTCGGAACGGCGGCCCTTCGGCCGCCGCGCAGACGTTTGGGGCGCGCGGACGGCAGTCGCGCGGAGAGGCAGCTACCATGGTCGATGTCACCGCGGGACAGGGCGCAGGCAGCACGAATGCCGGCTTCCCCACCCTTGCCGAGATCGGCAACATCCTCAGGCGCGGCGACATCGCGCTAGCGCTCGGCGTCCTCACCATCCTGGTGGTGCTGATCCTGCCGCTGCCCGCGATCGTGCTGGACCTGTTCCTGGCGATCTCGATCACGCTTTCGATCCTGATCCTGATGACGTCGCTGTTCATCCAGACGCCGCTGGAATTCTCCGCCTTCCCGACTGTCCTGCTGATCTCGACCATGTTGCGGCTGTCGCTCAACATGGCCTCGACCCGCCTGATCCTGTCGCACGGGCATGAGGGCACGGACGCGGCCGGTCACGTCATCGAGGCCTTCGGCAGCTTCGTAATGGGCGGCAATTTCGTCATCGGCATCATCGTGTTCGCCATCCTGATCATCGTCAACTTCGTCGTCATCACCAAGGGTTCGGGCCGTATCGCCGAAGTCGCGGCCCGCTTCCACCTTGACGCCATGCCCGGCAAGCAGATGGCGATCGACGCCGATCTCTCCGCCGGCCTGATCGACGAGAAGGTCGCCAAGGAGCGGCGCAAGGAGCTGGAGGACGAGAGCGGCTTCTTCGGTGCCATGGACGGCGCCTCCAAGTTCGTCCGCGGCGATGCCATCGCCGGCCTCTTGATCGTCTTCATCAACGTCGTCGGCGGCATGATCATCGGCGTGGCGCAGCAGGGCCTCTCCTTTGCCGACGCCGGCCGCAGCTACACGCTGCTGACCGTCGGTGACGGCCTCGTCACCCAGGTGCCGGCGCTGATCGTTTCGACCGCGGCGGGCCTGCTTGTCTCCAAGGCCGGCGTTTCCGGCGCCGCCGACAAGGCGCTGATGAAGCAGTTCTCCGGCTATCCGCAGGCGCTCGCAATGTCCTCGGCGGTCATGCTGGTGCTGGCCGCGCTGCCGGGCATTCCGACCATCCCCTTCCTGGCGCTCGGCGCCGGCGCCGGCGCACTTGCCTGGAACGCGCGCAACCGCAAGCGGGCGACCGCCAAGGCCGACGAAGCCGCCAAGGCTGCGCCCGCGCCGGGAACGCCGGGCGCATCGGGCTCCGCTGCGGCGGAGGAGCCGATCTCCTCGGCGTTGAAGATCGACGACCTCAAGATCGAGCTCGGCTATGCCCTGCTGCCGCTCGTCAACGGCCCCGACGGCACCGACCGCCTCACCGAGCAGATCAAGGCGCTGCGCCGCTCGCTCGCGATCGAGATGGGCTTTGTGATGCCGGCCGTGCGCATCCTCGACAACGTCCAGCTCGAAGCCAACACCTACATCATCAAGATCAAGGAGGTCGACGCGGGCACCGGCAAGATCTGGCCGAACCAGTTCATGGTCATGGACCCCGGCGGCAGCCAGGTGCAGGTGCCCGGCATCCACACCACCGAGCCGACCTTCGGCCTGCCCGCGACCTGGGTCGATGCCAGCCTCAAGGAGGAGGCCTCGCTCAAGGGCTACACTGTCGTCGACGCCGCGACCGTGCTCTCGACCCATCTCACCGAGTTGCTCAAAGCCAACATGTCGGACCTGCTCTCCTATGGCGAGGTGCAGAAGCTGCTCAAGGAGCTGCCGAAGGAGCAGGGCGAACTGGTCAAGGACATCGTGCCGGGACAGGTCACGGTCTCCGGCATCCAGCGCGTGCTGCAGCTGCTGCTCGCCGAGCGCGTCTCGATCCGCGACCTCTCGACCATCCTCGAAGGCATCGCCGACTCGCTCGCCTTCTCGCGCAATCCCGCCACCATGGTCGAACACGTCCGCGCCCGTCTGGCACGGCAGATCTGTGCGCAGAACACCTCCTACAACGGCTACCTGCCGCTGATTGCGCTGTCGGCCCGTTGGGAGCAAGCCTTTGCCGAATCCATTATCGGCCAAGGCGAAGAGCGCAGCCTCGCGATGCAGCCCTCAAAGCTGTCGGAGTTCATGACCGGCGTGCGCGAGGCCTTCGAGCGGGCCGCGCGCGAAGGCGAGGCCCCGGTGCTGGTTACCTCTGCGGCAATTCGTCCCTTCGTGCGCTCCCTGGTCGAGCGGTTCCGTGCCCAGACGACGGTGCTGTCGCAGGCCGAAATCCACCCCCGGGCGAGGTTGAAAACAGTCGGAAGCATCTGATTTGCCTTAAGAAGCCGTGTGTTTTTTGGCCACAGGCAAATGGTTTTTCAGTTTCGGGCGCCTTGTCGACGAACGGCTGGCAAGGCACCTGACAGATACATTACCGCTTTGAAATAATTGCCAAATCGCACGAACAAGGACCGCTTTTGATCGCGGATCTTCACGTCCTGTCACGCTCTTGTGATCGCCTCTTGGGAACGAATCCGCCCAATACTAGGTTGTTGGGCACCGGGAGTATGAACCTGTCCAAACAAGCAGGCGACTACTTCGGGTAGATGGCGGCAGGAGCCTTCCATGAACCACTCGATTTACAGCGCAGATCGGTCGACCCACCTCAAGATCGTGGTCGTCGCGCTTGTTGCCGGCATCGTGGTGGCGGGTCTCGGCATCACGGCGCGTACGAGTTCAGACGAAGGCCTGACCCAGACCGCGCGCGTCATGAAGGCCGGCAAGCCGGTCGCTATCACCAGCTCGAACGTTTCGCTCGTTCGTTAAGGAGATTTGAGTTTCAGGAATTCACGCGGCTCTTTATCAGCCCCCCAAAGTCGCCACGTGGATATGTAGACGACCCCAACCCCAAGTCGACTACAGAAAGCGCCCGCCCCCCACGGGCGCTTTCTCATGTCTGGAGGTACCTCCGTCGCGTGACTGAATTCATCTCTCCTGTCCCGGACACGCTGCAGCGTTCTTACGCTGCTGCGCCGAGCCGGGACCCAGAAGGCCACGCAAACCGCTGATGCATGGGCCCCGGCTCTGCAGCGCATCACTTCGTGCTGCGCAGCGTCCGGGGCACGAGACCTCTCTTCAGTAGACACACCTTCGCCCTCTCGCGGCTTGTTTCGCCCGAGCTTTGCTTCGTCGCCTTGCCCTCTCAAGAAAGAGGGCGCAGGGAAGACCGGGTGCCGGCTGGCACCCGCGGTCCACTGTGCGAAGTTGTCGTAAGAAAATTGCACAGCGGCATACAGGTGAAGCCAAACAACCGGCCTTCCCTGCGCAGCGGTTTTACGGCTTATGTCGTGCTCTCCCCGGGGAGCGATGCACTATTGCCCCCGTCGCCTTGCGGATGGCTGATGTGCGGACCCGGTTGGGCCGCCACATCACCGCAACACTTGGCGCACAGACCCCGGGCGCCAGGACCACACGATTTTGCCGTACGCCGATCACACCGGTCGTGTGCGCGAGGCCTTCGCTCACGGTTGCCCGCCCTGCGAAGCCGTTCGCGCCGGTGTGATCCGCGTCCACCGCCGTCCGGCCCGCGTTCGTGACGATCGCGATACGCCCCTCTTCCTTGGGCCGGAGTGAGACGACACATACGCCGTTTCCGAATTTCGGTAAAGTGGAATATTTTTGACCCCGCGCGTTGACCCACCGCTCGCGTGTTTTGCCCGTCGCGCAACGCAAGGGCTTGTAGATGCAGTAACGGGGTGGCCATGACGGAGGTGCCCGGCCGTCGTGCTCTAACCGGCCACCGATCAGATGCCTACCGCGCCCCATAGGTCGGCGGCGGCGCCTGCACTGTCGGCGCTGCCGCGGCGAACAGCTCGTCCTTGCGCCCCGAGAGCGGCGGATAGATGCGCTTGCGGTTGATGGTCTGTTTGGTTGCCTTCGCGGCCGCGCCGATAGCACGGACTTCGCGGTCCCACCCTTCCGTATAGAGCGCGCCCCAGCCGCCGAGATCGAGCACGGTCACGTACCAGTCGATGCGCAGCGGCAGCATCGGCAGGCCTGCGAGATCGGCGACGACATTGTGGCCGGCAAAGCGGCCCATGGGGCGGGCGAACTGGCAGGACATCACGGTCGGATGCAAGCCATCGACCACGCTCGAGGCGACGTCGCCGGCGGCGAACACACCGCCGACATCCGCAACCCGCAACAGGGGATCGACGAGAAGGCGCCCGAGGCGATCGCGTGCGTCCGGAAAGCTCGCCGCCAGGGGGCTCGCGCGCATCCCGGCACACCAGATCACCGTCCGCGTCGGAATGAACTCGCCCGAGTTCAGGCGCAGGCCGGCGGCCTCGACGGATACGACGCGGACGCCGAGCCGTGTCTCGACGTCGAGCGAGGCCAACGCCGTCTCGATCACGGGACGCGCGTGCGCGCCGATGGTGGCGCCTACCGCCGGATTGGGATCGACCAGGACGATACGGCGGCTGCCGGTGATGCCGGCGCGCGCCAGCCTGTCGGGCATCTCGGCCGCGACCTCGATGCCGGTGAAGCCGGCGCCGACCACGACGACCGTCGAGCGCCCCGGCGAAGGCGCGCTGCGTCCGAGCGAAGTGAGATGATCCTCGAGGCGGAGCGCGGCAGGATAGGTGTCGACATCGAAAGCATGCTCGACAAGGCCAGGAATGGCGGGACGCATCACTTCGCTGCCGAGCGCCAGCACCAGCCGGTCATAAGCCAGCGTCTCGTCGCCGCTACCCGTGACCAGCGAAATCTCGCGCCGGGCCGGATCGATGGCTTCGACCTCGCCGATCCCGTGACGGACGCCGATCGGATCGAGCAGTTGCGATAGCGGAAGCGCGACCTCGCTGAGGTCGGCCTCGTAATTGCGAACGCGGATGTTGTGATAGGGATTGCGATCGACGACACAGATCTCGATGTCACGACCGGCCGCACCGATCTCGTCGCGCTTGCGTGCGGCACCGATGGCCGCCCACAGACCTGCAAACCCGGCGCCGAGCACGACAATACGCGCCATGTCCGTTGACTGCATTCCCAAGAGAGCGCCGACGAAGCGACGAACGATCAAGCCGTCTGACCATTCAGACAGGTATAGCTCATCCGGCCGGGCGGACCAACTGCAGTGGCACCGGCGCGCAGCACAAATTCTCAGCGCGGCTCAGGCCTCGCGCAGTTCCGACGGCGTCGCGCCAAAGCGCTTGCGGAAGGCACGGTTGAAATAGGACAGATCGGAGAAGCCTGATGAGTGCGCGATGTCGCTGATCTTGCGGGCCCTGGCGCGAGGATCGCCGAGCAGCTTGCGCGCTTGCAGCAGGCGCTGCTCCAGCACGAATTCGGTAAAGGTCGTTCCGGCCTGCTCGAACAGGCGCTGTGCCTGGCGCGGGCTCAGGCCGGAGCGCGTGGCGATCTCGGACAGGCAGAGATCGTTGCGGCCAAGCGCAGCCATCACGTCGGCGCGCATGAGATCGAGGCGGGCCGCCGCCTGCCCGCGGCCGCGCGCGAGACTTGCATGTTCGGCGTCGGTGCCGAGCAGGAGGCCGACGAGATCGACCATGTGCTGCGCGGTGAGGCGCTGGCCGACGGCATCGAGATGCGGCGCCTGATGGGCGGCAAGGGAATGGTAGCGGAAGATCGTCTCGGCGACCGCGCCGTCCGAGAGCACTTGCGACAGCTTGTCCTCGGCGCGCGGATTGATCTCGAGCAGGGCGCGACGCGGCATGCGGATGGTGGTGAAGCGATCTTCGTCGCTATGGCCGACGGTGCCGGTGATGCCCATGTCGACGAGCACCATCTGCGCGGGTGCAAGCTCCACGGCATGGCCGTTCTGCCCGACGCGGACGAGGCCCGCATGGCCCGCGATCAGGACGAGATCGTCGCTGCCGTCGGCAAGGTGGCTCTGGGTGCGTGAATATTGCGCGGAGGCACCTTCGGGAATGGCGAGCGCGATATTATCGACCATGCTGACCTGGAGCCGGCAATCGATGCTGTCGCCCCGGCTCGGCCCGATATCCAGGCCGCAGCAACCGAAGGTCCGCTCGCGCCAATGTTCGAAGGCCGGGCCGTGTGGCAGCCCTGCATATTGGTGAACGAAGATGCCCGACGTTTTCGCTGCATCCATCTGATTTCTCGCCCCTCTCCGGCACCATGATCGGCGGCGCCGACTGCAAATTCCGGGCATTTGACGCGGCGAAATGCGCAGAGGTTCAAATCGGGGGCGGATTCGGCGGGACTTGTCGGGATGCGACGGCGGAACGGACCGTGGCGACAGCGCGTCTACTTCTTCGCGGGCGCCTGCGGCTGGGACGGCGGCACGGTCTCGATCAGCTTGCCGGAAAATACCGGCGCCGAGGTCGGCTGCCCGTTGGGCGAGCCGCCCGTCTGCTCGACAGTGACGGCGTAGGTCGCGCCGTTGACGACGTCGGCATCGTACGAACCGAGCACCGGTCGTGCGGTGAAATCGCCTGCGCCGATCACGCCCAGCGAGCGCGGGCCCGGCAGCCTGTCGGAGATCAGCCAGAGCTCGAAACTCTTGCCGGGCTCCGGCGTCGCGCCGACCTTGCGCACGGTAAAATTCCTGGACGCACCGTCGATGGTGAGGATGAAGGCGGGACCGCCGCCCTGGCCCTGCAACAGCGCGACGTATTGCGACGAAGGCGGAAGCGACGCCGGTGTCTTCACCTCGACCGTCTGGATGCGCACGGGCGGACGCAAGCCGCCCGGCAGCGCCTCGGGCCGGAATATCTGAAGCGACAGCGTCACGAGCAGCGCGGCCGCGAGTGCACCGACGGCGGATGCGATGGTGCGCCAGCGCTTCACACGGCCCTCGAGCCGAATCACATTGCTGTTGTCGGCGACCGGCGCCGGCGGCACACGCGCGACCTGCGGGTCTGGCGCATGGACCTGCGGCATGAATATCGGCACGACGTCGGGAATCGCATCGCGCTCGGAGCGCGCCGTTTCGCCCTGCTCCGCTTCGGGAGGCTGCGGCCCCGGTTGTTGCATATCCTGCGACGGCAGCTCCGGAGACACGGTGTCGAGCGAGGAAAGTTCCGGCACAGATGGCGGTAGCGGCGGCGCGACGTCCTGCAACGCCGGCGGCTCCTGCGCAAAGTCCGTCCGCGCGAGCTCGGACCTGATGTTCTCCCACACGATCGGACGCGGCTCGATCGAGCCGACCATCTGGTTGAGCACGCCGATCCGGTACGCCCACGCCTGCACGATCTCGGCGAACGCCTTGTCCACCGCCATCATGGTCTCGACCTGCGCGCGCTCGTCGGCGTCGAGCGTACCGAGCGCATATTCCGCGGCGAGCGCGATATGGTCCTCCGTATAGGCCATCACTTGCGGTCCAGACCCACCCTCACAGTATGAGCTCTCATAGCCCAAGCCCTCATAGCCCAAGCCTCATAGTCCAAGACATGCGCGAATATCCAACATGCTGCGGCGGAGCCACGTCTTCACCGTGTTGACGGGCACCGCGAATTTCTCCGCCAATTGCTCGCGGCTCCAGCCGTTGTAATAGGCGAGAAGCACGAGCCTCTGACGGTCCGGCTCGAGCCGGCCGATACATTCCAGGAGCCGCTTCAATTCCTCGGTCATCTCCCTCCGCGCCAGCGGATCGGGGCTGTCGCCTGCGACTTCCATCGCCTGCGGCTCTTCCTCGATGGAGACTTCCGTCTTCTTGCGCACGATGTCGATGGCGCGGTTGCGCGCGATCGACGCCATCCACGTAATCGGCGACGAAAGAGCGGGATTGAACTGGCCGGCGCTGTTCCAGATCTTGACGTAGGTCTCCTGAATGACCTCCTCTGCGATATCCTGTCGGCGTAAGATACGGAGCACGACGCCAAAGAGTTTCGCGCGCGTGGCGACGTAGAGGCGTTCGAACGCGGCCTGATCGCCCTGCGCTACCGCCCCAATCAGCCCGACCAGCTCTGCTGGCGTCAGCATTCAGCCCCCCAATGCGCGGCCCGTCGCGTTCCGCGCAGGCTCTGGCACTCCGCCACCATAGCGCGCGACAAAGCCGACCACCAAGGGGGCGCGTCGCCGCGCTGTGGACAGCACATGCGAAAACCCGGCCCTTGCGGGTCCGGGTTCTGCAAAATTCTCGCAGGTCTGGCGGCTAGCGCCTCAGGCAACGGCGCCCATGCGGGCACGCATCAGGCCGATGCTGTCGAGGTCGGCCTGCTCGCGGGCGTTTTCCTCGGCGCGTTCGCGGGCCTGGTCCCGCTCGTCGAGGAGCTCGACCTTCTTCAGTTCCTCGAAGGCTTCGGCCAGCGCGGCCTTGGCTTCGTCGAGCTGGCCCTTCAGCTCGTCGGCCGAACGGGTCAGGTTCTCGCGGCGCTGGATCGCCGCCTTGGCATAGGTCGGATAGGCGAAGTGCGAGGGATCGTTGATCCCGGCACGCTCCTGCTCGGTCGAGATCTCGCGTTCGAGATCGGTCGACATCCGCTGGAAGTCGGCAATCATGGTCTCGATCTGGGTGACCCGGCGGCGCTTCTCGTCGACCTGAAATTTCTTCAGGCGAATGAGGGTATCACGTGACTTCATCGACTCGTACTCCCCAGAAGTCCCTTGGCTGCACGTGGGACAACACCGGTCTCCCCACGGGCCCGACTGGGGCCAAGACCGGCTCTGCTACTCTGTGGGATGGGATGATGACGGGACAAAGTTAGCGTTCCGTTTCCAAATTGCCGAGGATTAGCGCCAACTGGCGGTAGCCGTCCGCCAGTGATGCATTTTCGTCCTTGCGCTGGCGCAGGAAGGCCTCCAGCGGCTCGTGCAGGCGGATCGCCTCGTCGACCTCGGGGCTGGAGCCGGCGCGGTAGGCCCCGAGCCGGATCAATTCCTCCATGTCGGCATAGGTCGCCATCACCTGGCGCGCCCGCTGGATGGTCGGCCAGAATTGCGGGTCGGCCGATTTCGGCATGGTGCGGGAGACGGATTTGAGGATGTTGATGGCGGGGTAGCGGCCGCGCTCGGCGATCGAGCGCTGCATCACGATGTGGCCGTCGAGGATGCCGCGGACAGCATCCGCGATCGGCTCGTTATGGTCGTCGCCGTCGACCAGCACGGTGAAGATCGCGGTGATGGCGCCCTCGCCCAGGCCCGGTCCGGCGCGCTCCAGAAGCTTCGGCAGCTCGGTGAACACGGTCGGCGTGTAGCCCTTGGCGGTCGGCGGTTCGCCGGCGGACAGACCGATCTCGCGCTGAGCCATGGCAAAGCGCGTCACCGAATCCATCAGGCACAGGACGTCCTGCTCCTCGTCGCGAAAATATTCGGCGACCGCGAGCGTGAGATACGCGGCCTGGCGGCGCATCAGCGCCGGCTCGTCAGAGGTCGCGACCACGACGACGGAGCGCGCCAGGCCCTCCTCTCCGAGGTCGTCCTGCAAGAACTCCTGCACCTCGCGGCCACGTTCGCCGATCAGCCCGATGACGCTGACCGCGGCATCGACATTGCGCGCGAGCATCGACAGCAGCACCGATTTGCCGACGCCGGACCCTGCGAAGATGCCCATGCGCTGGCCGCGGCAACAGGTGAGAAAGGTGTTCATCGCGCGCACGCCGAGATCGAGCGGCGCGCCGACGCGCTTGCGCGAGTGCGCCGGCGGCGGCGAATTGCGGTACGGCATTGGCGCCGGGCCCTGCGGCAGCGGCCCCTTGCCGTCGATCGGCTCGCCCAGCGCATTGACGACGCGGCCGAGCCAGGCCGCGCAAGGCCGCACCTGATTTGCGGAATTGGCGATAACGGCCTTGCAGCCGCGCCGCACGCCGTCGAGGCCGGCGAACGGCATCACGACGGCATTGTTGCCGGAGAAGCCGATCACCTCGCAGGGGATGGAACGGTTGCCGCCGGTCTCGATCACGAGCCGCGCGCCGACCGACATCGCGTGGATCGGGCCGGCCACCTCGACCATCAGGCCGCGCACGCCGACCACACGGCCATAAATATTGACGCCGTCGATATCGCCGATCTGTTCGGCCAGCGCCTTCATTCGGCAAGAGCTTTCATTAAGAGAGTGCCTTCATAAGAGGGCCTTGATGGGGTGATCGCCTGCGCGATCCCGGGGGGTTCGTGGCGAAAACCTTAAATTTCGCCATATTTCTGAACGGCGCTTAACTTCGTGTTTACCCGCATCGTTAATCATTGCGTCACTGTCTTTGTGACTGAGCGTGACTCCCCTTCAGAAGAAGGTTGAGTCGCGGGAGTCGGTTAGGCCCGTCTCTTAAAGTGGAACTTGAACGCAACCGGATAACGAAAGCTGCTTCGCACACAAGACCTTAGGGCGATTCGACCAAAATTGCATCTACAGGGCTTGCGTTCCAGAATCAGAATTTGTTAACCATCTGTTGTCAGGATCCGAATCAGTTGTTCAAAGGCGTTTTGTTGTGTGCCGCGAATGCGGCCGACCTGACGCCCAGGAGCGGCGACTATGGGGAACTGGCATGCGCGTTTTGCTGATTGAAGATGACAGCGCCGTCGCGCAGTCGATCGAGCTGATGCTGAAGTCTGAGAGCTTCAACGTCTACACGACCGATTTGGGGGAAGAAGGCGTCGATCTCGGTAAATTATACGATTACGACATTATCCTTCTCGACCTCAACCTGCCCGACATGTCCGGCTACGACGTGCTCAAGCAGCTCCGGGTCTCCAAGATCAAGACACCAATTCTGATCCTCTCCGGCCTCGCCGGCATCGAGGACAAGGTCAAGGGTCTCGGCGTCGGCGCCGACGACTACATGACCAAGCCGTTCCACAAGGACGAGCTGGTTGCCCGCATCCACGCGATCGTGCGCCGTTCCAAGGGCCATGCCCAGTCGGTCATCCAGACTGGCGACCTCGTCGTCAACCTCGACACCAAGACGGTCGAAGTCGGCGGCCAGCGCGTGCATCTGACCGGTAAGGAATACCAGATGCTGGAGCTGCTCTCGCTCCGCAAGGGTACGACCCTCACCAAGGAAATGTTCCTCAACCACCTCTACGGCGGCATGGACGAGCCGGAGCTGAAGATCATCGACGTCTTCATCTGCAAGCTCCGCAAGAAGCTCGCGAATGCCTCGGAAGGCCGCAACTTTATCGAGACCGTGTGGGGCCGCGGCTACGTGCTGCGCGAGCCGCACGAGGTCGAAGAGCGCATTCCCGCCTGATCAGTTTACGTCGCAAGCCCCAGGGGTTTGCTCCTCCCAGCCTGGACCCCGCCGCAAATGGCGGGGTTTTTGTTTTTGGGAACGAACGCGGCCTCATCGTCCGCCCGCCATTGAACCGCTATCCTTCCCCCGCCGACGAATGGTCGCTGCACGATGGGGGAACGATGATCCTGCAATCACTGGCCGGCTTGCCCGCCTTCCTGGTCTATTTCTGCACCGGGCTGGTCGCGATCGTGGCGTATCTGTTCGTCTACACCCGCATCACGGCGCACAACGAATTCCAGCTGATCCGCGACAACGATCCGGCTGCCGCGATCGCGCTCGGCCTCAGCCTGCTGGGCTTCGTGGCGCCGCTGGTTAGCGCCATCGCGCATTCGGCCAATGTGCTGGACTGCCTGATATGGGCGATGATCGGGCTGCTCGTTCAGATCGTCGTGTTCTTTCTGGTGAAGGTGCCGGTGCCGAACCTGTCGGCGCGGATCGCCGCCGGCGAGCTCGCGCCCGCGATCTGGCTCGGGCTGTCGTCGCTCGCCGCGGGCCTGCTCAACGCCGCCTGCATGATCTACTGACATGGCCGACAGGCCCTCCAAAAAGGAGTTCGGCAAACGCCGGCCGGCGGCGGGACCGCCGTCTCCGCAACAGCCGGTGAAGCGCTCCGGCCATGTCGCGCTGCTGGTGATGGGCACAATCGCGGTCGGCGCCACCGCCTACACGCTGATGCCGCGGCAGAATTGCGAGCCCTCTGCTCCCGGGGCGACAGTCCACGGAGCCGCGTCGGTGCAGGCAAGCGCCGCGTGCAGCAGCAGAAGCGGTTCGTCAGGCGGCGGCGGCTCGCGCTGGTCGTCGCGATCGAGTTTCTCCAGCAGCGACTCCTCGAGCCATTCCTCGTCGGGAATGTCGTCCGATTCAGGCTCCGGCGGCGTGAGCCGCGGCGGCTTCGGCTCGTTTGGTCACGGCTTTTCGGGTGGCGGCTGATCCATGCGACGCATCGTCTGCCCCGAGCGCGACGACTGGCGGCAGACTGCCGAACAATACGGCTTCGCCTTCCACACCATCGACGGCGAGCGCTATTGGGACGAGCGCGCCTACTACGCCTTCACGCTCGACGAGATCGAGCGCGGCATCGAGACGCCGACCGGCGAGATCGACGCGATGTGCCTGGAGCTTGCCGGCCGCGTGATCGGCGACGAGCGCCATCTGCAGCGCTTGAAGATACCGGACGCGTTCTGGAGCTTGATCGCCGAAAGCTGGGCACGAGACGACCGCAGCCTCTATGGCCGGCTCGATCTGAAATTCGACGGCAAGGGGCCGGCAAAGCTGCTCGAATACACCGCGGATACGCCGACCTCGGTTTTCGAAGCCGCGGTGTTTCAATGGACCTGGGTCGAACAGGCGATCGATCGCCAAATCATCCCGTCACGCGCTGACCAGTTCAACTCCATCCACGAACGGCTGATCGAAGCGTGGAAGCAGATTGCCGCAGGCCGCCATGTCCATCTCGCCGGCACCACAGGCAATGACGAGGACGCCGGCACGCTCGCCTATCTCGAAGACACGGCGCGCCAGGCGGGACTGACAACCACACTGCTCGACATCGAGGCGATCGGCTGGCGCGACCAGGCCGGCGGCTTCGTCGATATCGACGGCCGCGACATAGCGCTCGCCTTCAAGCTCTATCCCTGGGAATGGATGTTCCACGACGCCTTCGGCGCGAAGCTCAAGGACGCAACGACGCGCTGGATCGAACCGCCGTGGAAGGCGGTGCTCTCCAACAAGGGCATCCTGCCGCTGCTCTGGGAGATGTTTCCGAACCATCCCCATCTGCTGCCGGCCTTCTTCGAGGACGATCCGCGGGCGGCCGAGCTCGGCAGCTCCTGTGTGCGCAAGCCGCTGCTGTCGCGCGAAGGCGCCAATGTCACGCTGGTGTCTGGCGGCATGCCGCTCGACGAGCAGGCCGGCCCTTACGGCGCCGAAGGATTTGTGCGGCAGGCATTGTCACCGCTGCCGAATTTTTCAGGCTTCTATCCGGTGGTGGGAAGCTGGCTGGTGAATCACGAACCCTGCGGCCTGTCGATCCGCGAGGATGAAAGCCCGATCACCGGCAACGGCTCGCGGTTTCTGCCGCATGCGATTTTGTTAGTTACGCTCTTCCCCCTCACCTTGTGGGGACAAGGAAGACAGTTTACCGCGCCGCGGCGACCTTCAACGACGGCGGCATCAATCCGCCCATCGGGCGGCCGGAGCGCGTCGGGTTGAGCTGATAGAGACCGCGGCGGTCGGCGATCGGGCGGAACGCGTCGGTGATGCCGACGACGGATTCGGCGGCGCCAAGCAGCAGCGTACCGTCGACTTCCAGTCCCTTCGTCATGCGCTCGAAGATCACCGCCTTGGTGTCCTGGTCGAAATAGATCAGCACGTTGCGGCAGAAGATTACGTCGAACGTGCCGAGATGGGAGAAGTCCTGCAACAGATTGAGCTGGCGGAACTGCACCATCGCGCGAATGTCGGCATTGAGCTGCCAGATGTCGCCCGATTGCGTGAAGTATTTCATCAGGTGCTGGATCGGCAGGCCGCGCTGCACCTCGAACTGGCTGTAGACGCCGGCCTTGGATTTCTCCAGCACCTCCTGCGACAGATCGGTGGCGACGATCTCGATGCGCCAGCCGGCGAAGGCTGTGCCCATCTCCTTCACGCACATCGCGATCGAATAGGGCTCCTGCCCCGTCGACGACGCCGCCGACCAGATGCGCAGCGATCTGCGCGCCGCGCGCGCCCGAAGCAGACCCGGCAGGATGGTTTCGCGTAAGTGGTCGAATGGAATCTTGTCGCGGTAGAAGAAAGTCTCGTTGGTGGTCATCGCTTCGACCACGTCGGTCGCAAGCCGCCCGTCGCCGTTCCTGATCTTCAGCACGAGATCGGGAATGCCGGGAAGACTAGCCTTGCGGGCCAGCGGCAGCAGACGGCTCTCAACCAGATACTGCTTGTCCGGGGAGAGATCGAGGCCGGAGCGCTCTTTCAGGAACTTGCGCAGATAGTCGTAGTCGACCGGCGTCACGAGCGGTCTCCTGCGAACAGGCGATTGACCCGGGCGCCGATCTGGTTGAGCGGCAGGATCGCCGCGCAGATGCCGGCATGGGCCGCCGCGCCCGGCATGCCCCAGACCACGCTCGTGGCTTCGTCCTGCGCGATGACGCTGCCGCCGGCGGCAACGATGTCCTTGCCGCCGCGCATGCCGTCCGAGCCCATGCCCGTCAGGATCACGGAGAGGATGGCACCATGCCAGATGCCGATGGCGGAGGTGAACAGCGGATCGACTGCGGGCTTGCAGAAATTGACGGCGGGGCCGTCATCGAGCGAGATCGCCACGTCGGCGCCGCTGCGCACGACGCGCATGTGCTTGCCGCCCGGCGCAAGATAGATGCGGCCCGGCTTTACCGGCTCGCCATCGACCGCCTCGGCCGCAGGCTTGCGGCTCGTGCGTGCCAGATGCTCGGCAAGGATGGTCGTGAAGGTCGGCGGCATGTGCTGGGTGATCAGCACCGGGAAGCGGTCGATCACCGGACCGAGCTCGGTGACGAGCGCCATCAGCGCCTGAGGACCGCCGGTCGACGAGCCGATCAGCAGCACCTTCGGCGCCTGGGTCGAGAACGGACGCGTGGTCAGCGGACCCGACGACACGGCATGTATAGCCGGAGCCGGTGCGGGCGTAGCAGGCCGCGCGACAGCCGGTCCGCGTGCGACTGATGCCGGGCTTGCGGGCGCCAGCGGCGGGCTCGCAACGGCGGGCTTCCGGCGCAGACGTGCGCCGAGGTGGCGGATCTTCTGGATCAGGTCGTGATGGAAGATGTCCGCAGCCGACGCCTCGCGCGTCGATTCCGGCTTCGGAATGTAGTCGGCCGCGCCGAGCGACAGCGCCTTGAAGCTGATCTCCGCGTTACGGCGGGTCAGCGTCGAGGCCATGATGATGACGAGATCGCGCTTCTTCGCCAGCAATTGCGGCAGCGCCGAGATGCCGTCCAGCTCGGGCATTTCGATGTCGAGCACGGCAACATCAGGGTTGATGCGTTCGATCTGGTTGACCGCCTCGAGCCCGGTGCGCAGCGAGGCCGCGACCTCCATGTCGTGCTCGGCACCGATCCAGCGCGAGATCAGACCGCGGATGACGACGGAGTCGTCGACGATCATCACCCGCAACGGGCCGGCTTCGCGCGACGAACCCGTGGTTGAATTACCTGCGAACGCAACGCTCATTACTCACCAACTCGGACTGAAACGGTTCAGTTGAAAACAAACGCCGAAGGATCCGTTCAGCCTCCGGGCGGTCGCTCAGATAAGCCCGACTTCCTGGAATTTCGCCGTCACGATGTCTTTGTCGAACGGCTTCATGATATACTCGTTGGCGCCGGCGTGCAGTGCGCGCGCGATGTGCGCGACGTCGTTCTCGGTGGTGCAGAACACGACCTTGGGCTGGTCGCCACCGGGCATGCGCCTGAGATGGCCGAGGAACTCGTAGCCGTCCATCACGGGCATGTTCCAGTCGAGCAGCACTGCGTCGGGCAGGCCGCGCTTGCAGGCTTCCAGCGCTTTCTCACCATCTTCCGCTTCGAGGATCTGGAAGTCGAGGCCCTCCAGGATCCGGCGCGCAACCTTGCGGATGACGCTGGAATCATCAACGACGAGACAAGTTCGCATGTGAACCTCTGCTTCTACCCCCTTTGCGGGGGCACTTCCAATTGCAGGTACGTCGGCGGTAGTGCCGCCGTATCAGGCCGCCATCATCTCGGGCGCGAGCTCGAGGACGCGATCGACGTCGAGGACGACCATGAGCTGTCCGTCGAGGCGGTGGACGCCGCCGGCGAGCTTGGCCATGCGGGGATCGAGGTTGACGGGG
>NZ_JADPKY010000150.1 GCF_023074185.1 Bradyrhizobium sp. 132
CAAGGCTTATCGCAGCGTAGCACGTCCTTCATCGCCTCTCAGCGCCAAGGCATCCACCGAATGCTCTTAAGGCACTTGATCGCTCTCATGATCGATGTCCGAGCCTGACCGGCAGCCGCATCAGCGGATGACGTCAGGCACAGGACCACGGTCACGATAAAGACCAGTGACCAAACCGCTCTTCAGCGGTTCGGTCACATGCTTGCCGAACATGACCTCCAACGGGCACCCCGCTTTCGCGGGACCCGCGGTCACATTCCCTCTTCACAGTTTTTAGATATCGATGCCGCCTGCTGCGCTCAGCGCTGGCAAGGGCAAACTTGCTGCCTTCTCTTCCGGATGATCACCGCGCCTTCACGAAGAGGCGCTGGTGGAGACGGACGGGATCGAACCGACGACCTGATGCTTGCAAAGCAACTGCTCTCCCAGCTGAGCTACGTCCCCTGATCATGGTGGGCCTGGGACGACTCGAACGTCCGACCTCACCCTTATCAGGGGTGCGCTCTAACCACCTGAGCTACAGGCCCGAGCGGTGATCCCGCTTATCCGGATGAGAAAGAGAAACGAGGGCGGCCTCTCCAGGTCCCGCCAATCGAAGCCCTGACTGGGCTTCATGTATCCAATGACGTCTCGAGTGGCGGCCCGTCAGCCAGACGGCTGCCGGTCGTCCAAAAGAAACATCCTTAGAAAGGAGGTGATCCAGCCGCAGGTTCCCCTACGGCTACCTTGTTACGACTTCACCCCAGTCGCTGACCCTACCGTGGTCGCCTGCCTCCTTGCGGTTGGCGCAGCGCCGTCGGGTAAGACCAACTCCCATGGTGTGACGGGCGGTGTGTACAAGGCCCGGGAACGTATTCACCGTGGCGTGCTGATCCACGATTACTAGCGATTCCGCCTTCATGCACCCGAGTTGCAGAGTGCAATCCGAACTGAGACGGCTTTTCGGGATTTGCTCCAGGTCGCCCCTTCGCTTCCCTCTGTCACCGCCATTGTAGCACGTGTGTAGCCCATCCCGTAAGGGCCATGAGGACTTGACGTCATCCACACCTTCCTCGCGGCTTATCACCGGCAGTCTCCCTAGAGTGCCCAACTCAATGATGGCAACTAAGGACGTGGGTTGCGCTCGTTGCGGGACTTAACCCAACATCTCACGACACGAGCTGACGACAGCCATGCAGCACCTGTGTGCACGCCTCCGAAGAGGATCCCCGGTCTCCCAGGGTAACATGCCATGTCAAGGGATGGTAAGGTTCTGCGCGTTGCGTCGAAT
>NZ_JADPKY010000144.1 GCF_023074185.1 Bradyrhizobium sp. 132
TGACCTGCCCCTGCCGATTTCCTCCGGTTGAAGTTAGAGTCCGGCCTTCTGAAGGACGGACAGATGAAGCGAGCCAGGTTTACGGAAGAACAGATTATCGGTGTGCTGCGCGAACATGAGGCCGGTGCGAAGGCGGCCGATTTGGCGCGTAAGCACGGCATCTCGGAAGGGACGCTGTACAATTGGAAGGCCAAATTCGGCGGGATGGACGTTTCGGAGGCCAAGCGGCTGCGGCAGCTTGAGGACGAGAACGCCAAGCTGAAGAAGCTACTGGCCGAGCAGATGTTGGATGCCGCCGCGTTGCGCGAGCTTCTGTCAAAAAAATGGTAGGGCCCGTCGCCAAGCGCGAGGCTGTCGCGCATCTGCAGGCCGAACTGGGCCTGTCAGAGCGGCGGGCCTGCTCAATCGTTAGCGCCGACCGCAAGATGATCCGCTATCGGTCGTGCCGGCCGCCGGATACCGAACTGCGCGTCCAATTGCGCGAGCTTGCCAATGCTCGCAGGCGCTTCGGCTATCGCCGGCTGTTCGTCCTGCTGCGCCAACATGGCGAGCCGTCCGGGCTAAACCGAATCTACCGTCTCTATCGGGAGGAAGGCCTCAGCGTCCGCAAGCGCCGGACCCGCCGCCGCGCGGTGGGTGTTCGGGCGCCAATCCTGGTCGAGGCTCGGCCGAATGCCCGTTGGTCGCTGGATTTTGTCCATGACCAGTTCGCCAGTGGTCGCCGCTTCCGGATCCTGAACATCGTCGATGACGTGACCCGGGAATGCCTGGCGGCAATCCCCGACACCTCGCTCCCGGGACGGCGGGTGGCGCGCGAACTGACGGCGCTGATCGCCCGTCGCGGCAAGCCTGGCATGATCGTCTCGGACAACGGCACCGAGTTCACCTGCAACGCCATGCTGACCTGGTCGGAAGACCACCAGATCGCCTGGCACTTCATCGCACCGGGAAAGCCGATGCAGAACGGCTTCTGTGAAAGCTTCAACGGCCGGATGCGCGACGAGCTTCTCAACGAAACTCTGTTCTTAGGCCTCGATCACGCCCGGGCCAGAATTGCCGCTTGGGCCGCCGACTACAACAGCCAACGCCCGCATTCTTCGCTGGGCTACCTGACGCCTGCGGCCTATGCCGCCAACCTCACCGCAACGTGCGACCGGCTGCGCAACCCCGACCAGCTCCGCCGATCGCACGTTGCTCACCCCGCGCCAAACGGCGTAACATCCGCTGAGGCTCTAATCGCCACTGGATGAAACTTCGGAGGCAGGTCA
>NZ_JADPKY010000114.1 GCF_023074185.1 Bradyrhizobium sp. 132
GGATGATCGAGCAACATCGTCGTCTCCAGGTTGGGTGGTATTGCAACCTCAGTCTGGCCTCAGACTTGGTCGCTATCCACTCCCCATGGAATCTTCGCTGCGCTCGCAATGACGATGTTGAAGCCCCGTGCTTCTTTTGCGAAAAGGCACACGTGACCGCACGCCCACCTAATCATCCAGCTTGTTCAAATCGCGCACCGACTGCATGATCGGCTCGAAGTTCGAGCGCGCATCCAGTGCGTCGAACAATTGTGCGGTGTCCTCCAGTAAGCCGTGTGACCTCGCAATCGCAATGCGGACGTCCTCCTGTGGCGTGTCCGACAGCCGCCCGTGTCCCGACAGCAATATCTTCGAATTCAGCCCCTTGAGCCGCTCCAGTGACTGGATGTAGTCGGCGATGCTGCCCGAGCCGAACACGCCGCCCATCACGCCGCCGGGCATGAGCGTATCGGCGGCAAACAGCAGGCCTTTGTCCTGGTCGTACAGCGTGATGCAGGCCGAGGTGTGCCCCGGCGTGTGCATCACGTTGAGACGGAAATTGCCGAGGTCGATCAGATTGCCTTCCTCTAGCCAGATGTCGATATTGATCGGCACGTTCGGCTCGTTGAACATCTTCCGCAGCATCGAGAAGTCGTCGCGCAGCATGATCTTGTTGGCGGCAAGCCGATGGGCGGCGACAAAAGTGCGGCGCTCGTTGAAGTGCCAAGCGGCACCGATGTGGTCGAGATGCTCGTGGCTCAGCACCACCATGTCGATCTTCTCCGGCGGGCAGCCGGCGAAGTTGAGACATTCCACCATCGCAGGGTAATTCGACGACAGCCCGACATCGATCAGGATGGTGCGCGCCGAGCCGCGAACGAGATAGACGTTGGCGGCGCGGTTGGAGAAGCGAATTTGATAGACGTCGTCCGCCGCCTGGATCAGCGAGCAGATGTCGTTCTTCATCAGGATTGGAAACGAAGTGGGCTTGCGCTCGCTCATGACTGCGCTGCCCGGTAGGTGACATCGTTGGACGCGCGCAGGCGTTTGGAGAGTGCATCCATCACCATCAGCGCAAAGGCCGGTTGCTGGCTGACGAGATAGACGAAGCGGGCGTGATTGATTCTCATCACTTTCGTGCTCGGCGCTGCCGCGATTGCGGTCGCCGAGCGCGCCGAGCCGTCAATCACGGCCATCTCGCCAAAGAATTCGCCCCTGCCGAGCTTGACGATGGTGGTCTTGCTGGCGCCGCTCAGCTTGGCGATCTCGACTTCGCCGTCGAGCACGACGAACAGCTCCCGGCCGGTCGAGCCCTCCTCGAAGATGATGTCATCGACGCCAAACTCGTTGATGCACTTCTCGATCGCCATGACACCCCCAAGGGCCTTCTGCAGCCGTTCTGGCTGACAGGACAGTCATGTTAGCCGGGTAACAGGAGCGGGCAAACAGCCCGTTCGGAGAGAGCGTGGCCTGCCGCAGGGCAGCATTCGCTGACGATTTGTTGCACGCCGCCACACCGGTTCCACTTTGCCGGCCAAATTCGGCCCCGGATGAGTTCCTAAAATTTTGGTAAGCGGGTCCGCAGGTAAGGAATTCGCAAGCAATGAAAGTTACCAAAAAGTCAACCGAGACTGGAGTATTTGAGCCGTGAGCGAACCAATGCCCGAGCAGGCCGTCCAGGATACTGGCGCCGTTGAAGCCGCAGCGACCGTGCCGCAGGCCGTCGCGGCTGCTGCCGGTATCGAGGCCCCCTCGATCGCCCCCGACCACGAGACGCCGCCCAAGCCTGATCCAGTGAAGCCTGATCCAGTGAAGCCTGATCCGGTCAGGGTCGAGCTGCCAAAAATCGAGGCATCGAGGCTCGATGTGCCGAAGCTCGAACCCAGGGCAGAGACCAAGCCCGAGCCAAAGCCCGGCAAGCTCATCGTCATGGCGCCCGCGGAGCGGTCCTGGGACCGCGAAGAATTTGCCCCGCATGTGAAGGCCGACGAGCCGCGCGAGGCCGGCGGCAAGCGCCGCCTGTCGGCTATGGCAGCTGTGGTGGCGATCGCGGCCAGCGTCGGCGCGATCAGCGGCGCGCTCGCGACCGCCGGCATGATGCACTTCGCAAGCCCCGCGCCGGCGCAGGTCGCCGACACCAGCGCGCTGGAATCCTCGGTCGCCCGGATCGACGCCGATGTCGTCGCGCTCAAGGCGAATGTCGAGCACACCTCCAAGACCGGTCTGGGTCAGTTCAACCGGACCAACGACCGTCTCGAGAAGCTCGAGAAAGCGCAGGCCGAGCCGATGGCCAAAATCGCAAAGCTGTCCGAGTCCGTCGACAAGCTCCGTGCCACCCCGCCCGCGGCGCCCAACCAGGCCGCGGCCGCCGTGCCCGCCAGGGAGACCACCGGCTCGATCGCGCCGACCCAGGCTGCGACCGCCGCAGCCGCGCCGGCTCCTGCCGCACCCAAGACCGAGATCGGCCGGCTGCCGACGGTTGAGGGCTGGGTGCTGCGCGACGTCTCCAACGGCGGCGCGCTGGTCGAGGGCCACAATGGCCTCTACGAGGTCTATGCCGGTGACCCCATCCCCGGGGTCGGCCGCGTCGATGCGATCCGCCGCCAGGACGGCCGCTGGGTGGTCGTCACCAGCAAGGGGCTGATCGTCGCGCGCTGAGCGACTGATATCCGAA
This sequence comes from Bradyrhizobium sp. 132, assembly GCF_023074185.1. Lineage (GTDB taxonomy): Bacteria > Pseudomonadota > Alphaproteobacteria > Rhizobiales > Xanthobacteraceae > Bradyrhizobium. The sequence continues at coordinate 2,654 of NZ_JADPKY010000114.1, forward strand.
TTCCAAAGAGGCGCTTCACCACGATGTGAAGCGCCTTTTTTGCTTGAATAGCCGTCCCCGCGCGGTGTTACCTAAGGCATGAACCGCGCGTTGCGAATTCTCGTTGCTGCCGTCGTATTTTTTGGCGGCGTTGTTTCGCTTTTGGCGGCAGAGACCGCGTCACTCACGCGCGGCACGGCGATCACCGATCCCGATCTCCTGCGCAAGCTCGACCAGCACGATGCACTCACGATCTCGCGCCTGCTGTGGCCGGAGCGGAACGCGAACTTTCCGCTGACGACCGATCTGATGTTTTCGTGGTTGTCGCAGCTCAAGGAAATTCCCCCAGCAATCGACGCGGAACTCGACCGCTACGTGGCCCGGCAAAAGGCGGCCTATCCGACCGAGACCATCGGGGTCGGCGAAGGCTTTGACGTGCAATTGTTCGATCGGGCCAATCTGAAATCCCGCGATACCCGGTTCGTGCTGGCCGGCATCGTCAACCGCATGGACCGTGCCTACGTCGCAGAAGACTCGTGCGGCGAGATCAGGCTGATCTACCGTCTTGCGCGTTTCGAGACCAAACCGGACGGCAGCAGGGCAGCAACGCGGCTGCCGATGACGCTCAATCTGGTGATGAAGGCGCGCGATGCGCGCCAGACGGACGAGAGCGGCAAGCCGGTCACCTGCGCCGAGGTCGCGCGACGGTGGCTGGACAATGGCGACTGGCAGGGGCTGATCGGCAGCAGCTTCTATCCTTACGATGCGATGCTCGACCGCATCGAGACCAACATTCAGATCTCGGTTGCAGCGAAATCGGCGCTGCATGATTTCCGCTCCGACTATCTGCTCAAGGTGTTCAAATACGACGCGACCACAAAGCGGTTCGAGGAATCGACGCTGGAGAACCAGATCGACCGTGACCGCATCCTCGCCGACCACGATCTCTGGCGCGACCTCAGGGATTGGCTGCTCGCGCCCGATCATCTTCGCGACTTCGACCGCGGCACGGTGATGATCCCTGAAAAATTCCTGGCCAAGGCTGCGGTGGTGCCGACGCCCGCCGGCCTCGATGCTTCCTCGTTGCAGCCGGAGTTCGGCATGATGCAAGGGGAGCGCAAGGAAGAGGGCAAAGGCGAGCCTGTTTTCACCGACAATGACGTGGTCAGTGCGCTGAAGCAGGCGGCTGCGCGCGGCATCGACTTGCAGAACGTCCGCTCGGTCGCAGGCTTCCAGCGCCGCCTCAACGACGTCACCTGTGCCGGCTGCCACCAGACCCGCGGCATCGGCGGCTTCCATTTCCCGGGCGTCGATTTGCTTGCGGACAAGCCGTCCAACTCCGGCATCGTGACGGCCTCGCCGCATTTTCTCGGCGACCAGGTCCGCCGCCGCGACATCCTGACCGCGTTTGCCGCGGGCAAACGTCCTGATTTCTCACGTGGATTTGCCAGCCGGCCGCAAACCCGGGGCAATAGCGAGTTGGCCGGGACCGAGTATCAGGACGGCTGGGGCGCGCATTGTTCCCTGGAAAATGCGGGATCGGGATCGGCCGACAGGAGTTTTACGTCATGGAGCTGTGCTAAAGGTTTGACCTGTCAGGCTGCCGCGGCCTCGCGCCGCATCGGCATGTGTTTCATCAAGACGCGTTAGCGCTATCTCCAGCCGGTTTGGATGACCATGACGGACTCCAGCGAAGCCAACAAGGAGCGCAATCGCGAGATCGCGCGCAATGAGGAAGCCAAGCAGGTCACCGGCAGCGTCCGCGTCAGCATTTCGGCGGTCGCGGTCGTCGTCATCATCGGCGGGATTCTGTTCACGCTCGGCTGGCTGGCGCTGCGATAGCGAGCGCCTTCACTTCGCGTAATTCGTCATCCGCTTGCCGGGCAGCAGCTCGTAGGCCGGCTGCCAGCCGGGGAGTGCGGCCATGCGGTCGAGCCAGGCGTGGATGGCGGGATAGCTCGTCGCGAAATCAAAACCGTGCTCGTCGCTCGGATAGTGCAGATAGGCCATCATCGAGATATCGGCGACCGTGGGCCTGGCGCCGATCGCGAATTCATTGTGTTGAAGATGGCCGTCGAGAATACCGAGGAAATCCTCGAGCCGCCGGCGAAAGTGCTTCAGCACCTGCGGATCGTTGTTTTGCGTGAAGGCGCGCATGAAGCGGTAGGTCGCCATGTAGCCGGTGAGCTTGTGATTGTCCCAGAACAGCCAGCGCAGCAGATCAAATTTTTCCTCCGCCGTCTCCCCGCCGAAACGGCCGTATTGTTCGGCGAGCTTGAGCAGGACCGGCGCGGTCTGCGTCATCTTCACGCCGTCGACTTCGAGCACAGGAATCTCGCCCATCTCGTTCACGCTCTTGCGCCATTCCGGCGTACGCGTGACGCCGCCGCCAAAGTCGGTCCAGACCGGCTCGAATTTCTCGCCGCAAAGCGTCAGCATCAGCGCCAGCTTGTAGCTGTTGCCGGATTCGGGGAAGTAGTGCAGGCGGTAGCTGGGCATGGGACCTCAGGGGATGATGCCGTGAGGTTATAGCGAGATCACTCCACGCCGTCATTGCGAGCGCAGCGAAGCAATCCAGAAATGCATCCGCGGAGGGACTCTGGATTGCTTCGCTGCGCTCGCAATGACGGGCGCCGGCGTCCCTTACCCCACCGCCCCCTTCGACCGCAGCTGCTTGATCGCGGCCTCGTCGTATCCCGCGGCACGCAAAATCTCGTCACTGTGCTCGCCAACGCCGGGCGGCTTGCGCGGCTGCACTTTCTTGGCGCCGTCGATCCAGATCGGGCTGGAGATGGTGAGCATGGTGTCGTTCTCGAACGGCACCAGAACCTCGTTGTCGAGCATCTGCTTGTCGTTCGGAATGTCGTCCAAAATGCCCACGATGCCGAATACAAGGCCGTTGCCATCGAGGAGCTTGCGCCATTCGGCGAGATCCTTGGTCGCAAAGGTCTCGTCAAATATCTTGATCAGCTCGACCGAGCGGGCGTGACGATCGGGTTTGGTGGCGAAACGCGGATCGGTGATGAGGTCTTCACGGCCCAGACACTTGGCCAGCGTCGGAAACTGCTTCTCCTCGCTCAGCAGCGACAGGATCAACCAGCGGCCATCCTTGCATTGATAGTGGTTGGCGACCGCGTTCAACGCGCGTTCGCGCGGCCGCCGCTCGGCGAACTTGGCGCCGCAGAGCTTTGCCTGCGCCAGCACGCTCGCAGCCCACACGCCATTCGCCATCAGGTTTGAGGCGACATGCGAGCCCTTGCCGGTCTTCTCGCGCTGATACAGCGCGGTGACGATGGCTCCATAGAACGCCATGGCGCAGGGATGGTCGCCCATGCCGGCGACCGAACGGGCCGGCGTCGTGTCGGTATCGGCGCGGACGAGATCCATCAGGCCGGAGCGCGCCCAATAGGCGTTGCTGTCGAAGCCGGGTTTGTTGGCTTCCTCGCCCTTCTCGCCATAGCCGGTGAAGGAGGCGTAGATCAGCCGGTCATTGAGATGGGCGAGGTGATCATAGGTGATGCCGAGCTTTGTCCGCACCGGCGGCGGCATGTTGGTGATGAAGACGTCGGCCTCTTCCACGAGCTTGTAGAGCACGGCCTGCGCTTCCGGCTTGGAGAGGTCGAGCGCGATGCTCTTCTTGTTGCGGGCCTCCAGCAGCCAGGCGAAATTGTGCTCGCTGCTCGGATAGCCCGGAATGTTGGGCAGATTGCGGTAGGGATCGCCGGCGCCGGGCGGCTCGATCTTGACGACATCGGCGCCGAAATCCGACAGCACGGTCGCGGCCGCGGGCGCTGCGATGAAGCTCGCGCAGTCCAGAACCTTGAGCCCTGCAAAAATGCCCTTTTCCATCGCGGCGTTGCTCCCTCACTCTTGTTGTTTCCGCGCGCTGGAATGGCGCGGGGCACGTCATGGGCAGCATTAGACCGATGTTTTGCCGGGATGCAACGGCGCCGGGCGCAGGGCTTTGCTGCGGTGTCCCGTCACCCTGAGGTGGCCGCTTCTTTAGCGGCCCTCGAAGGGCGACGGCCCGGCTGCATCTAGGCCGTCCATCCTTCGAGGCTCCCCATGGTGCACTTCGCGCCCCACGGCTCGCACCTCAGGATGACGGAACTGAGGTCGCGCGTTGTTGTGAGGGCTCCAGAAGCAGCCTCACTCATCCCCTGCGAGCAGGGCGGCGTTGCCGCCGGCTGCTGCGGTGTTGATCGTCACGGTCTGCTCGGTCGCAAAACGCGCGAGGTAGTGCGGGCCACCGGCTTTCGGGCCGGTTCCGGACAGGCCGTTGCCGCCGAACGGCTGCACGCCGACCACGGCGCCGATCATGTTGCGGTTGACGTAGATGTTGCCGATCTGGAGACGATCGATGATCGACTCGATCGTATCGTCGATGCGGGAATGGACGCCGAGCGTCAGCCCGTAGCCGCTGCGCTCGATGGCTTGCAGGACGCGTTCGAGATTTTCGGCTGGGTAGCGCACGACATGCAGGATCGGGCCAAACACCTCCTCGGTGAGCTGGCCGGCATCCCTGAGCTCGAAAATATGCGGCGCGACGAAGCAGCCCTCCGGGGCGGTGCCGGCAAAGTGCAGCCGCGCCGCGGTCTTCATTCGCGCGATATGCGCATCGAGGCGCTGCTTGGCCTCAACGTCGACTACCGGACCGACATGGGTCGCGACGTCGCTCGCGTCGCCGATCTTCAGCTCGCGCGCCGCACCCGCGATCATCTCGATCATGCGGTCGGCGACGTCCTCCTGCACGAACAGCAGCCGCAGCGCCGAGCAGCGCTGGCCGGCAGAACGAAACGCCGAGGTGACGACGTCGTCTGCGACCTGCTCGGGCAACGCAGTCGCATCCGCGATCATGGTGTTGATGCCGCCGGTCTCCGCGATCAACGGCACGATGGGCCCATCCTTGGCCGCCAGCGCCCGATTGATGCTGCGCGCGACCTCGGTCGAGCCGGTGAAGACGATTCCGGCGATATCAGGGTGCGCGGCCAGCGCGGCGCCGATCCGGCCGTCACCGGTGACGAGCTGCAGCGCGCTTGCGGGGATGCCGGCCTCGTGCAGCAGCCGCACCGCCTCAACCGCGATGCGCGGGGTCTGCTCGGCGGGTTTTGCGACCACGCTGTTGCCGGCGATGAGCGCGGCCGTGACCTGGCCCAGGAAAATCGCCAGCGGAAAATTCCATGGCGAGATGGCCACGAAGACGCCGCGGCCGCGCATGGCGAGCGTGTTGCTCTCGCCGGTTGGGCCCCGCATCGCGACCTCGTTGCCGAACAGCTTGCGGCCCTGCGCGGCATAATAGCGGCAGAAATCGGCGGCCTCGCGCAGCTCCGACAGCGCATCGTCGAGCGTCTTGCCGCCCTCGCGTTGCAGCAGTGCAATGAAATGGGGCGCGCAGTTCTCAAGAAGATGCGCGGCCTGCTCGAGCGCTGCCGCGCGCGCGGCTGCCGGAGTCCGGCTCCAGGCGGCAAAGCCCGCGCGCGCCGCGGCCACTGCCGCGTTGGCCTGATCCGGCGTTGCCTCAGTGACAGGCTTGAGGTCGGCCGTCTCGGCCTCGACGTCCGCCAGCAACCGGTCGAGCGCTGCGCGCGCGCCGAATTCGACGCCGCGCGAATTGCGGCGCTCCGGCGCGTAGAGATCGCAGGGAAGCGGAATTTTTGGATGGGCCGCCTGCTGCGGCCGGACGATGGCGTCGGCCGGGCGCTGCAACAGCGCCGGGAGCGGCACACGATAATCGGCCGCTTGGGCTACGAAGGAGGAATTGGCACCGTTCTCCAACAGGCGCCGCACCAGATAGGCAAGCAGGTCGCGATGGCTGCCGACCGGCGCATAGGTGCGGTAGGCAATGTCGGGGTGATCCTTGGCAAACTGCTCGTAGAGCGCCTCGCCCATGCCGTGCAGGCGCTGGAATTCGAAGCCGCCGCTCTCGCCGGCAAGCTCCAGAACGGTCGCGACGCTCAGCGCGTTGTGGGTGGCGAATTGCGGGAAGATGCGCGGCCGCAGACTCAAAAGCTTTTGAGCACAGGCGACGTAGTTCAGATCCGTCATCGTCTTGCGCGTGAACACGGGATAGCCGTCGAGCCCGCGCTCCTGCGCGCGCTTGATCTCGGTGTCCCAATAGGCGCCTTTCACCAGCCGCACCATCAGCTTGCGGTCATGCGCGCGGGCGAGCGCATCGACATAGTCGATCACGGCGCTTGCGCGCTTCTGATAGGCCTGGATCGCGAGCCCGAACCCGTCCCAACCGGCAAGGGAGGGATCGGCGAGCGTTGCCGCGATCACGTCGAGCGACAGCTCCAGCCGGTCGGCTTCCTCGGCATCGACGGTGAAGTTGAGATCATGGGCCCTGGCGCGCTGCGCGAGGTCCAGCAGTTGCGGCACCAGCTCGCGCATCACGCGGTCGCGGCTGATCGCCTCGAAGCGTGGATGCAGCGCCGAGAGTTTGACGGAGATGCCGGGCCGGTCGGGCAGGGGATGGTTACCGGCCGCCTTGCCGATCGTCTCGATGGCACTGGCATAGGCGTCGAAATAGCGCTTGGCGTCAGTGGCCGTGCGCGCGCCTTCGCCGAGCATGTCGAAGGAATAGCGCGGTGTCTCGCCGGAGCGCGGCCGGCCCCGCTCCAGCGCCTGCTCGATGGTCTCCCCCAGCACGAAATGATTACCCATCAGCCGCATCGCCTGGCGCGTGGCGGTGCGCACGGCCGGCGCGCCCAGCCGCTTCACCAGTCGGCCGATGGTGCCGTCGGGCGTCTCGCCGGGCTGGATCACCCGTGCCGAGAGGCCGAGCGCCCAGGCCGAGGCGTTGACCAGGAAGGCGGTGGACCTGGTCTCGTGATGGATGAAGTCGCCTTCGCCCAGCTTGTCCTCGATGAACTGGTCGGCGGTGCGCGCGTCCGGCACGCGCAGCAGCGCCTCGGCCAACACCATCAAGGCGAGGCCCTCCTTGGTCGAGAGCGCGAACTCCCGCAGCATGTCCTCGACCCCACCAAGCCGGTCGTCACGCTTGCGGATGGCCTCGATCAGCCGCGTCGCGGTGCGATCGATCCGCGCCTCCTGTGGCGGGTTGAGATGTGCAGCCGGCAAAAGCCGCGCGGCGATCTCAGCATCATCGGGCGCGTAAGCGGCGGAGAAGGGAGGCGGAATGTTCGGCATGGCGTGTCCTGTGGCTGGAATCCAGGATAATGCCCGCGCTACCATAGCTCGATAGACAAATTAGCTGATTTGCCTTAGAAAATGAAGCATACCAGCAACTTGGCCTTACAAAAGATGGAACTTGATCGAACCGACCGGAAAATCCTCTATATTTTACAGCAGGATGGGCGCATCGCCAATGTCGAGCTCGCCGAACGCATCGGGCTGTCTCCGACCTCGATCGGCGAACGGCTGAAGCGGTTGCAGCGCGAGGGCTTTATCGAGGGCTATGGCGCGCGGCTCAACCCGCACCGGCTCGGCCTCGGGCTCCTGGTGTTCGTCGAGGTGCTGCTCGACAAGACCACGCCGGATAATTTCGAGCGTTTTGCGCGCGCGGTGAAACTCGCGCCCGAAGTGCTGGAGTGTCACATGGTTGCCGGCGGCTTCGACTATCTTGTGAAGGCGCGGCTGGCGGACATGACCGCGTATCGGCGTTTCCTCGGCGAGACCTTGCTGTCGATGCCGGGCGTGCGCGAGACGCGAACCTATGCGGTGATGGAAGAGATCAAGCGCGACGCACCGTTGCCGGTGGATTAACGAAGTGCTGTCGCGATTGTCATTGCTGCGGCGTTGAACGAGCGGTGTTCGCGGGGAAAATAGTTCTCCGTGTGCAATCGCAACGCCTGTCGTCGAATGCACTGACCGTCTTCTAAAATTCTCTTGGCCCGGCTCCCGGATCGACCCGGGAGCTAGCAAAAGCTGGCGGGCTTATACTTTGAGGTTCTCTGCGGAGCTTTTGCCTCGGTTTGCGATCTCTTCGTATTCCACCGTCTGTCCTTCGTTCAGGGACGACAGACCGGCTTTCTGCACTGCCGAGATATGCACGAACACATCCTTGCCGCCCGACGCAGGCTGGATAAATCCATAACCCTTCGTCGGGTTGAACCACTTGACCGTACCTTTAGCCATCACGACTTCTCCGCGGGTCTTCCTCCGAGATATCGAACCGCCAGTCCCCGCCAACCGGCCGGTTCGGTCCTAATACGATACGCGGAATGTCGTTGGCTTGGTAGCTCAAACCACATCGGCCTTTCGCCGAATTCCGCTCAACTTCGCGGCGTTTTTGCCGGTTTTGCCCGTTTCGCGGTCAATCGGTCCGCGCGCCGCGCGCCATCCGTCAATAAGTCGCGGCCAGGTAATCGACGATCTTGCCGACATCGGCATCGTCGATCGGCGCGCCATAGACCTTGATCATCTTTGTGACCTCGGCCTGCCAAAAACCTTTCTTGTCCTTCATCGGCGGCTGCGTGTTGATGTAGTCGGAGGAGTGGCAGGCCGTGCAATTGCCCTGAACCACTTCAAGATTGGGCCCGGGCTTGAACGCCGCGACCTCATCGGGGGTCTTGTAGTTGACCGGTGCTGCAATTGCCGAACCCACTACGGCGGCGAGGGCGAGCGTGATGGCGGGGAAAACGGTGCGCTGCATGATCATTCCCCTCAGGCCACGGTGACGCGGACGGTTTCGACGACGTTGCGTAGATAGCCCGCCGGATTCCAGCGCGGTGTATCCGGCTGGGTTTCGCCGCCATTGCCGGTGGCGCGCACCTTGAGCTCGTGGGAGCCGGCCGCGAGCTTCACCGGCAGCTTCCATTCACGGAACGAGTATTTGCCAATATCCTTGCCGAGCCTGGCGCTGGTCCAGGTCTTGCCGCCGTCGGTGGAGACCGCGACTTCCTTGATGCCCTTGCCGCCATCGAAGGCGATGCCGCGCAGCGTCGTGCCGCCAGCTTTCAGCTTGGCTCCGTCACTGACGCTGGTGATGAAGGAGCGAAGGGTGAAGCGGTTGATCGGGATCGTCGCCTTCGGCGCGGTGCCGGGCTCGATCGCATTGTTCGGGGTATCCGGAATGCGATAGGCCGACTTCATCCAGAAGCCGTCATAGACATTGTCGATGACGGTGATCTCGTTGAGATGCTTGACCCAGTAGGTGCCGTAATAACCGGGCACGATCAGGCGCAGCGGGAAGCCGTTGAGGAACGGCAGATCCTCGCCGTTCATGCCATAGGCCAGCATCACCTCGCCGTCGGTGGCATGGTCGAGGTCGAGCGCCTTGGCGAAATCCGGAGTCTTATCGCTGACCGGGCCGTCCAAGCCCCCGAACACGACTTGCTTGGCGCCGGCCTGCACGCCCGCCATCTCCAGCACGGCCTTTAGCGGCACGCCGCGCCAGCGCGCATTGCCCATCGCGCCGTTGGCGAGTTGGCCGCCAGCGACGCGCGGCTCGACGAGGCCGCGGCTGTTGCCGGAGCACTGGTTGACGGCGACGATCTCGCTCGCCTTCATTTTCTTGATGTCCTTGAGCGACAGCTTGAGCGGCTTGTCGACCTTGCCCTTGATCTCGAGCGTGAACTTGTCGGGGTCGAGATTGTAGGGCAGGTCGGAAAGGTGATAGCGCACGAAGAACGCGTTGTTCGGCGTGATCGGGCCATCGTTGAACACCGCGAACGGCGTCTCGAGCTGCGGCGGCCGGGCGGTCAGGCCGATCATCGGCCGCTTCTGTGGATATTTCACCAACGGCCGGTCGCCATTGGCGAAGGGCAGGGTGACGGTGTCGAGTGCCAGCGCCTTGCTTGAATTCAGTGCGGCCGTAATAGCGGCAAGGCCCGCTCCTTTGAGCAGGTCGCGTCGATCGAACATGTGGTCTCCTCCCGGAGCTTGTCGTTGGATCGCGGTCATCACCGCGTTCCTGCGCTCATCTGTCGCAACGACTCAGTTGAAGTCAATTCGTGCTTTCGCAGCAGGCCCATGCCGCTGCGTTGCAGCAAGCCGGTGTTACGTTTGTAACGAGATTGAGCCGAGCCGTAGCCGCAGGCGACGGTGCACCTCTCCCGCTTGCGGGAGAGGTCGCGCCGAAGGCGCGGGTGAGGGCTTTCTCCTCTCAGGGATTGTCCCTACGCGGAGACACCCTCTCCCCAACCCTCTCCCGCAAGCGGGAGAGGGAGCGCACCTCTCGCGCGGCTTACGCGGCCACGCGCTCGCTCCGGTCAACGAGCGCCGACAGCTCCCTGGCGTCCGCGACGACGCGCACGGCCATCGGTTCGTCGCGGCCACGGATCGCGACCTCGTGCTGCGGCAGCGCGTCGTCGGCGAGGCCCGCGGTGCGGCGGACTTCCTCCGAGACGATCGCTTCGCAGGCCAGTGTCTTGGTCATGTCCTGGAGGCGGGCCGCGACGTTGACGGCATCGCCCAGTGCCGTGAAGACGATGTGATCCCGATAGCCGATGTCGCCGACGATGACCTCGCCGCCGTGAATGCCGATGCCGAAGCGGATCGGCTGGCGCAGATCGTGGCCCAGCAGCTCGTTGAGCTCGTCGATTTGCGTGGCGATCCCGGCGGCGGCCTTCAGCGCCTGCCGGCAGGCGTTCTGCGGATCGGCGGAGAGCCCGAACAGCGCCAGCATGCCGTCGCCGACGAACTGGTTCGGCTGGCCGCCGTTCTCGATCACGGCCTGCGAGACGGCGCCGAGGAAGCGGTTGACGATGAACACGGTATCGAACGGCAGCCGCTTCTCGGCCAGCTGCGTCGAGCCGCGCATGTCCACGAACAGGCTGACGAGATAGCGCTCCTGGCCGATTCTGGCGGGCGTCGAGGCCTGCGCGTTCGCCGATAGAGTATGCGAGGTGAAGAGCTGGAAGAAGGAGAGGTCCGATGTCGGCCGCAGCTGGCAGGCCAGCCTGATCGATGGATCGCTGGTGCCGACACGGGTGAGCACGAACGCCTCGCGCTGCGACGGCTCGGGCAGGGCGCCATGATCGCCGATGATGCGGATGCGGCAGGTCGAGCAGCGGGCGCGGCCACCGCAGACGCTCGCATGCGGCAGATTGTGACGCAGGCTCGCTTCCAGCACGGAGAGGCCCTTGGGAACGCGCACCGTCTTGCCGTTGCCGTAGGACAGCGCGATCATGCCACCGCGCCGCTCGCGCAAGGCGCGTGCGCCGCGCGCCAGCAGCGCCAGCCCCAGCAGTCCGAGATAGCCGGCGGTGAGGCCGCCGGTGATGCGGTCGAGCGTCGCGGCCTCGGCGGCGGTGCCGACCTGGCGGTGCGTGAGATTATGCGTCCGCCATTCCCCGTCGTCGGCCTCGACCTCGACGCTGCGGCCACCCTGGTAGACACCAAGCAGCGACAGCGTCGGGATCAGCACAGCCGCCGCGAGCAGATAGGGCGCCGCGCGCGTGAAGAATGATTTGAGGCGGAGCCAGAAAAAGATGCCGATGCAGCCGTGCACCCAGGCAATGATCAGCAGGATCGTCATGGTCCAGATTCGGTTCGACGCGACGAAGAACAGATAGAGTTCCTGCGGATAGAGTTTTTGGTGTCCGTACAGCGTCTGGCCGAGCCGCACGCCGATCACATGCGCCATGACCAGCGCGGGGATGCTTAAGCCCAGCACGAGTTGCAGCGGCTCGACCGTCCGCCAGCGGAACTGCCGGCGCTGATACAGCGCGTAGATGCCGAGCCCCATATGCGTGAGCGCCGCCGCGTAGAACACGATCGCAACCGGCAGGAACTGCCAGAACAGCGTGTGGTAATAGACTCCGATCTCCATGGCATCGACCGAGATGTTGCCGAGCGCATGGTTGAGGAAATGGCTGACCACATAGGCGAACAAAATGACGCCGCAGACCAGCCGCACCTGCCGCAAGCTGATGGCGCGGGAAAGCTCGAAAAATCGTGAGGATGCGGTGGCGGCCATGATTCTGTTCTATCAGTTCATGAAGGAGAACAGCCAGCGTCGCGTTTAATTCCGGGGCTGGACAGCTTGCGGGATCACATACGCGGCACGGTTACGAAATCGTAGGTTGGGCCGAGGCGCCTTGGCGCCGTGCCCTTTAATCGGCACTTAGGGTGGCCGCGCTTCGCTTTGCCCACCGGTCTCCTCGTCGGGGCTGGGATCGTCGCTCGCTTGTCCGGCGCGACACCAGGTGCACGGTACCCCCGCATTGACTCCCCGTCCCAGGTTGGCGAAAAGCGCGGCCGTGACGACAGCTCCCGATATCACCGTGCTCCCCAATGGCGCCGCGCGCTGGCCACTCGTCATGGCCGCTGCGATCATTGCCGCGATGACGCTGCTGCGCATCGTCTACGCCTCCGCGATCGAGCTGCGCACGGATGAGGCCTATTACTGGACCTGGTCGCAGGAGACAGCGCTCAGCTTCCTCGATCACCCCCCGGGCATCGCCTGGCTGATCCGGTTCGGCACCGCCATCTTCGGCGACACCACGCTCGGTGTGCGCTTCGGCGGCATCGTCGCGATGCTGGTGACGCAGCTCCTGCTCGCCGATATCGTCCGCCGCCTCACCCATGATGTGCGCGCCGTCGTGCTCGCGGTGCTGATGCCGGAGGCCGCGCTCTACTACGGTCTGCTGATGGCCAAGGTCGCGCCCGATGTCGCCATGATCCCGTTTGCGGTGGCGATGATATGGTCCCTGGTGCGGCTTGCGCAGGGCGGCGACGGCCGCTGGTGGCTTGCGGCCGGCCTGTTCGCCGGGTTGGCGATGCTGTCGAAATTCACCGTGATCATGTTCGCGCCGGCGGTTGCCGCCTTTCTGCTGGTGCCGGATTGGCGCTGGCGCTGGCTGCGCAGCCCCTATCCGTACCTCGCGGTCCTGATCGCAATCGCGGTGTTCTCTCCGGTCCTGATCTGGAACGTGCAGCACGACTGGGCCGCTATCCGCTTTCAGGGCGTGCGCGCCACCACCAGCTACGGCATCTCGCTCCGCACCTTCGGCGATTACATCGGCCTGCAATTCGGGCTGGTCGGTTTCGTCATGCTGCCGGTGGTGCTGACGGGGCTGGTGCTGACGGCTTGGCGCGGCTATCGCACGCGCGAGCCGGTCGCGATTTTGCTGTCGACCGCGGTCTTGGTGCCGTTCTTCTATTTCCTGGCGAAATCGCTGACGCTTCGGGTCGGCGACACCTGGCCGATGTTCATGTGGCCGGTCGGCTTCGCCGCTGCCGCTGTCAACCTCACCATGATGACGCGTGAAAAATGGTCGGCGCGGATGCTCAGATCGTCGCTGTTCTGGGTCAACACGGCGGTGGTGTCGGGCATCGCTTTCGTCGTGGTCGTGTTCCTCTATTACGTCGCCGCGCCCTGGAATTTGCTCGGCAAGATCGATCCGATCGGTGCCGAGTCCGGTTACGAGCAGGTCGCAGCGCGCGCGCAGGCCGCGCTGGATGAGACCGGCGCAACCTGGATCGCAACCACGGACTACCGCACCTACGCCATGATGCGCTGGCTGTTCAGGGGCCGCGTGCCCGTGATCGAGATCAACGAGCGCGGCCGCTTCCAGGATTTCCGCGATCCCGGCATGGACCGGATCAGTGACCACGCGGGCATTTATGTCGGGCGAGAGCCGGACAATCGCTCATCGCTATGGGATTCGATCCCGGCCAAGCGCGAGCAACTCGGCCAGGTCGAACGACGCTGGCGCGGCCTCGTGATGGACAATTATGTGGTGGAGAAGCTGACTGGCTGGACCCCGGAGCTGTCGCCGCCGAAGGACTCGCCGCTATTCCAGTGGCGCGTGCTGGCGGGCGAGTTCGAGAAGCGCGTGTTAGCCTGACGAGGGAAGCGAGCGCGCCGCGCAAGCAATGCGCTACTCCTCGTCGTCCCTCTTCCGCAACAGATCCGTCGCGAGATCCGACAACTTCGGCGGCGGCAGTGCCGCGAACGGCAGCGGCCGTGTGACGTCGATCGCAGCGAGGCCCAGCCGCGCCGTCAGCAATCCATTCAGCACGCCTTCGCCCAGCCGCTGCGACAGCTTCGCCGCAATCCCGTGGCCGAGCATCTGCTGCACCAGGCTGTCGCTAGCGGCCATGCCGCCGGTGATGGCGAGATGAGCGATGACGTGGCGGAGCAGGCGGATCATGCCGAGCGCGCCGGGGCGGCCGCCATAGAGCCGGGCAAGTTGGCGGATCAGGCGCAGCGACGCCACGAACACGAACAGCACATCGATCAGCGCGCGGGGCGAGACCGCTGTGACGATCGAGACTTTTTGCGCAGCCGACGACACCAGCTGCCGTGCCTCGATGTCCAGCGGCGACATCAATTCGCGCTCGGCGAGCCGGATCATGTCGGCGCCGTCGATGATCTCGCCGGCATGGCTCTCCAGCGCGGCGCGGGCGCGCGCGAGCCGCGGGTTCTGATGCGCGATCTTGAGCAGATCCTGCACGATGATGCGGCTCTCCTTGCGGTCGTCGCTGGCGAGCACGGCGGTTGCACGCTCATGAAGCTTCTCGATCGTTGCGAGGCGCGCCAGCCCGAACGCCTCGCGTCCGATCACCACCGCGAGCGCAAGCGCGGTGACAAACGCAAGAGCCAGTCCGACAAAGCCGAGGCTCTCGCTGCGCGCAAACAAATCCTCGATCAGATGCACCACGCCGAGCCCGATGCCGAGCAGCGTCAACCCGGCGACGCCCGACCAGAACAATGCGCCCCAGGGCAGGCCGCGTCGCGCCGGAAGCGCCGGCGCGATCGGCACCGGCAAGTTCGCCGGATCGGGCTCCGGCGTGATCTGGATGGTGGTGCGGCCGAGGCGCGCCGTCTCGTCGCCTTTGGTGATGACGACGCCGGGATCGTCGAGCCGGAACGTCGCCGGCCGCCGTGGCTTCGATCGGTCGTTCATGACAGCTTGTCTCCGATCAGGAACTGCAAGGCACGGTCGAGGCGGATGTGAGGCAGCACCGGCGCGTCGGAACCCTCGCGGTCGAGCTTTGGCGGGCGGAAGCGCAGGAAGCGGAAATCGCTCTTCGCGGCGGCCTCGGTCGAGAGCCCGCGGAACGCATCGATGCCGTTGAACAGCGGCTCGGGGTCGAGCGGCAGGTCGCCCGGAAAGGTCGCGACCTCGGTGTTGCCGTCGAAGAACTCGCCGCCGGTGCTTTCGCCCGCGGCCGGTGTCCCCAAAATCGACGGCAATTTATCACGGCCATGCGCGACCTGCGCCTCGCGCGTGGCGCGGACGGCGGCGAGCGCGACGACGTCGATCTCCGCGCCGGTATTTTCCGCGCGCGCAACGGCACCCGAGACGGCGCGGCGCAGCACCGCCTCAAGCCGGTCGTGGCTGGAATGATGCAGATGGTCGGCCTTGGTCGCCGCGAACAGGATGCGGTCGATGCGCGGCCTGAACAGGCCGGAGAGGAACGTGCTGCGGCCGATGCGAAAGCAGTCGAGAATGCCGGCGAGTGCGGCTTCGAGATCGTGCAGCGCTTCGGGGCCGGAGTTGAATGCCGCGAGCGCATCGGCCAGCACGATCTGGCGATCGAGCCGGGCAAAATGATCCCTGAAGAACGGCCGCACCACGACGTCCTTGTAGGCCTCAAAGCGGCGCACCATCATCGCCCACAGCGATCCCTCCGGCGCCTGGCCGCCAATCGAGACGTCGAGCGGCGCAAAGGTCAGCGCCGGTGTGTCGGCGAGATTGCCCGGCATCAGGAAGCGGCCGGGCGGCAGCAGGCTCATCGCAAACCGCTCGTCGCGGCAACCTTGCAGATAGCCCCTGAAGAGCTTTGCGGCCGTCAGCGTCGCCTGCTCGTCCTCGCAAGCGTCGGGCTTGAGCGTTGCGAGATGCGCGTGCCAATCCGCGGCCAGATGCGCGCGCGGCGCCTCGCGCGACAGCGCCAGGCTTTCGGCCGACCATTGCTCAAAACTCTTGTGGAGCAGCGGCAGGTCGAGCAACCATTCGCCGGGATAATCGACGATGTCGAGCGTCAGCGTGCGATCCGCGCCGTTCTGGCGCTGGTAGTCGATCACGAGCCTGAGCTCGCTGATGTCGACCGTCGAGTTCGGCCAGCGCCGCTCCTCGATCAGCGCGCGCAAATGGCTCTCATAGGCAAAGCGCGGCACGGCATCGTCCGGCTGCGGCGCCAGATGCGCCCGCGCGATCCGGCCCGATGAATAGGCCTCGAACACCGGAAACCGGCCGCCACGGGTGAGGCCGTGGATCAGCGCGGTGATGAACACCGTCTTGCCGGCCCGGGACAGGCCGGTAACCCCCAATCGTACCGTCGGATTGAAGAAATGCTCGCCGTAGTCGATCAGCGCCCGAGCCGACAGGCGCGCCTCCTCGACCATATCCTGGAAACTAAATGCCATATGAACGTCGGGAATCCCGGGCGAGGGCGAATACGCAAAAAGGACTAGTCACAAAAGTGGCAACTGCCTGAGGAAAATCAAGTTTCATACTTTCACCGCCTTTGTCGGCAAATCACCCGTTTGAACGACGCGCCGATCCCGAAACACCCATACAAGAGCGTATTGTCTCGCCTTACGGATTGCCATGACCGTCTTCCAGTTGAAACAGCTCGCATCCACCTCCGTCCATGCCGCCGCCGACGCGATCGGCCGGAATTTTGATCGCGCCGAACTGATTGCCGATGGCGTCGTCCACGCGATCGGCGTGCTCTGCGGCATCATCGCCGCGACCGTGCTGGTGGTGCTGACGGTGCTCTATGCCGACGCGACCGACATCGTGGGGGTCTCGATCTACGTCGCCGGCCTGCTCTCGATGCTGGTGTTTTCGGCGTCCTATAATCTCTGGCCGGTCTCGCCGGCAAAATGGCTGCTGCGGCGGTTCGACCATTCCGCGATCTATCTCCTGATCGCCGCGACCTACACGCCGTTCATCCTGGAGGTGAAGGACAGCGGGTTCGCGCTGGTGCTGCTCGCCGGCGTCTGGTGCGTGGCGATGCTCGGCATCGTGCTGAAACTTCTCTATCCCGGCCGGTTCGACCGCGTGGCGGTCGGCATCTACCTCGCCATGGGCTGGAGCGGCGTGATGCTCTACGATTCCGTGGTCAAGGCGCTGCCTGCGCTGGTGCTGAGCTTCATCCTGGCGGGCGGCCTGCTCTACAGTTTTGGCGTGATCTTCCATACCTGGCGGCGGCTGCGCTTCCAGAATGCGATCTGGCACGGCTTTGTCTTGGCCGGGGCGGCGTGCCATTATACCGCGGTGCTCGACCTCGTGTTGAGCTGAGCAAGATCTGCGAAGCGGAATAAGCGAAGCGGTATAAGACAAGAGGAGACGTCGCATGCAGGTGACCGGCAAGGTCGTGGTCGTCACGGGCGGCGCCAACGGCATCGGCAAGGCGCTGTGCGAGGCGTTTCACAGGGCTGGTGCGGCCAAGGTCGTCGTCGCCGACATGGACGCCGCCAACGCGAGGGCGGTCGCAGCCACAATGGATGGCGCGGCCTTCAAATGCGACGTCGCGCAGGAAAAGGATATTTCCCACGTCATCGAGGAGACCGAGCGGCAGTTCGGCCCGATCGAATTGTTCTGCTCCAATGCCGGGATCGGCGGCGGTTTCGATCCGATGTCGGAAAATGCCGGCGGCGCGTCCGACGAGCCGTGGCAGCGAAGCTGGGCTATCCACGTCATGGCGCATGTCTATGCGGCGCGGCATCTGATCCCCCGCATGAAAGCGCGCGGCGGCGGCTATTTCCTCAACACGATCTCGGCCGCAGGCCTGCTGTCGCAGGTCGGCAGTCCCGCTTACTCCACCACCAAGCATGCGGCGGTCGGCTTTGCCGAAAATCTCGCGATCTCGCACAAGGCCCACAACATCCGCGTCTCGATCCTCTGCCCGCAGGGCGTCGACACCAACATGCTGCGCGCGATCCCCAAGGGCCCGCAATCCGGCGACGGCGATCTCACGCCGGAGCAGGTCGCGAAGGACGTGCTCGCCGGCCTCGATCAGGAGACCTTTTTGATCCTGCCGCACCCGCAGGTGCTCGGCTACATGCGCAAGAAGACTGAGAATTACGACCGCTGGATCGGCGGCATGGCCAAGATCCAGGCGAAGATGCGGGACGAGTTCGGGACGTAGGGAGCGCGCACGACAACTTCAGTGTCGTCCTGGCGAAGGCCAGGACCCATACCGCGTGATCTAACTGGAGCGCGCGGTCGCAATACCAAATGAAAAGCCTTCGCCAAGCTACCTCTTGGGGTAATGGGTCCTGGCTTTCGCCAGGACGACGACATGAAATCGCAGCGCGCTGCTAATGCTTCTGCCCGTACAGCACCGGCACCGCCGAATCCACGACCACCTCCACAAGGCTCGTCCCCGCAAACGCCAGCCCGCGCTTCAGCGCCTCGCCAAGCTCCGCCGCCTTGCTTACCCGCACTGCATGGCAACCCATGCCTTCGGCGAGCCGCACGAAATCGATCCCCGGCAGCTCGAGCCCCGGCACGTTGCGCACCTGCATCACCTGGCTGAACGAACGCATCGCGCCGTAGCCGGAATTGTTGATGACGACGATCGTGAGCGGCAGCTTGCGCTGCGCGGCGGTCCACAGCGCCTGGATGGAGTACATCGCCGAGCCGTCGCCGATCAGGCACACCGTGCGGCTGTTCGGCTTGCCGAGCGCCATGCCGACAGCGGCGGGCAGGGAGTGGCCGAGGCCGCCGCTTGCCATGGTGTAAAAGCTGTCCTGGCCGCGCATCGGCATGAATTTTTGCATCGCCGGCCGGTGCGAGGGCGCTTCCTCGACCAGTGACGCGCCTTCCGGCATCGCCTGCGACAACGAGTGCAACAGAAATTCGACCGGCAGCGGATCGGCAGCCTGTGGCGCCGGCGGCAGCGTGCGGCTCGTCGGCGCGGCGCGTTTGCTCTCCGGCAACAGGTCGAGCAGCATTGCGAGCGCCGGCTTCATCGTCGCGATGATGCTGGTGCCGACCGGCGTCACCGCCGCGGCATCCGGGTCGTCGGTGATCTGGAAAATCGTCGCGCCGCCGTCGAAGATCGCGGCGTGGCCTTCGACGTGGAAGGTGAAAACCGGCGCGCCGATGACGACGACGAGATCGTGCTCGCGCAGCGCGTCGGAAAGTTGCGCCGGCGACGCATGCAGGAAACCTGCGAACTGCGGATGCCGCTCGGGGAACGAGCAGCGCGCCGAGAACGGGCTGACCCACACGCTGGCCTTGGCCTTCTCGGCGACGCGCACCATCAGGTCGACGGCGCCGGCGCGGTCGACGCCGGGGCCGACGACGAGGGCGGGGTGCTTGGCCGAGGCCAGTGCTGCGACCAGCGCCTTCATTGCATCAGGCTCAGGGCCGATCTCGCGGCTGACCTTGCGCGCTTCGACGGCAGCTGCCGCATGGGCCCAGTCGTCGACCGGGATCGACACGAAGGTCGGCCCGCATGGCGGTTGCATCGCTGTGTAATAAGCGCGCGCGATCGCCGCCGGCACGTCCTCGGGCCGCGCCGGCTCGACGCTGTACTTTACGTAGGGCCGCGGAAATTCGGACGCGCGCTCCGCAAACAGGAACGCCTGCAAGGGAAGGATCGAGCGCGCCTGCTGGCCCGCGGTGATCACCAGCGGCGTCTGGTTGCGATGCGCGGTGTAGATGTTGCCGAGCGCGTTGCCGACGCCGGCCGCCGAATGAAGATTGACGAAGCCGGCATTGCGTGTTGCCTGCGCGTAACCGTCGGCCATGCCGACGGCGCTCGCTTCTTGCAGCGCCAGCACGTAGTCGATGTCATCGGGCCAGTCGCTCAGGAACGGCAGCTCGGTCGAGCCGGGATTGCCGAAGACTTTCTTAATGCCAAAGGATCGCAGCAGGTCGAGCGTGGCCTGCTTGACGGTGACGGATTTGTTGCCGGTCTTGCCGCTCTTGGACATTGGTTTCCGTCCCCTGTTATTTATCGACGCTCCCAGCCCCACCGTCATTGCGAGGAGCCCTTGCGACGAAGCAATCCAGACTATCTCCGCGGAAAGATTCTGGATTGCTTCGCTGCGCTCGCAATGACGAGGATTACCACACCGCCGTGCCCTTCATGGTCGACTGTCCCTCCGCGTTCGCGGTCCACAGCTCCATGCCGGCCTCGGTCTCGTTGGCGTTGATGGAAAACTCGCTGCCTTCGAACAGCGGCTGCACGCCGCGATAGGTGAACTTCGTCGGCGCCTTGCCGCCGCGCAGCTTCGCCGCCATCTCGATGATGAACGTGGCCTGCAACGGTCCGTGGAAGATCAGGCCCGGATAGCCCTCGACCGCAGTGACGTAATCGCGGTCGTAATGGATGCGGTGGCCGTTGAAGGTCAGCGCGGAATAACGAAACAGCAGCACGGGATCCGACACATAGGTCTCGCGATGCTGCGCCTGCGGCGACGGAGGCGTTGCCTTTGTGGTCGTGGCCTGCGTGGTTGTCATCTCGCGATAGACGATGTCCTGGCGCTCGCGGATGGCGACGCCGCGCGGCGAGGAGATGTTGTGCTCGACCGAGACGAAGCACAGCGTGCCGGTCGATCCTGTCTTTACCTGCACATCGGCGATGCGCGAGGTCCGCGTCGATTCGTCACCGACGCGCAGGGGCTGAAAAAATTTGATCTCGCCGCCGGCCCACATCCTGCGCGGCAGCGGCACCGGCGGCAGGAAGCCGCCGCGGGTGGGGTGGCCGTCGGGGCCGAGCATCGACATCGGAAACACCGGCTGGGCCAGGCACCAATGCACCGTAAACGGCGCCGCATCGCCAGCCTTGGGCGCGCCGACCTCCTGGAACAGCGTCGCGCGCAAACCCTTCACGAGCTGCGCGGTGACGGTGTCGGTCGCTTCTTCGCTGCGGCCGATCCATTGCCTGAGATGATCGATGTCGAGCTTCCCGGTCATGACGCCTCGCTCTGGTTATTTCCTGGATTGGGGATTTTCGCCGATGCCGGGCACCGCGCCATAGGCGCGCGTCTCGCCGACAATGATCGGCGCCGGCGCGGGATAGCTGACACGTCCCTGCGGCGTGTCGACCTCGATGCGGCGCAGATGCGGATGGTTGGTGAGGTCGGCCATGGTGTTGACCTCGGCAAAGGCGATATCGGCATCGGACAGCCGCTTCAACAGCTCATCGCGCGTCATCTTGCCGAAGGCATCCGCGACCGTCTGGTCGGTGAAGTCGCGGTTGCGCACGCGCTCGACCATGTTGGCGACACGGGGATCGGAGGACAAATCCGGCTGGTCCAGCACTTTTGCGCAAAGCGTCTTCCACTCGCGCTCGCTCTGGATCGAGATCAGAATGTCCTTGCCGTCGCTGGAGGTGAACACGCCGTAGGGTGCGATCGAGGGATGACGCAGGCCCATGCGCTTCGGTGGATTGCCGGCTTCGGAGTTGAGCAGCGGCACGGTGCACCAGTCCGCCATCACGTCGAACATCGAGATACGGATGTCGGCGCCCTTGCCGGTGCGCCCGCGCCCGATCAGCGCTTCCAAAATCGCCGCATGCGCCGTGGCACCAGTCGCGACGTCGACAATCGACATGCCGACGCGCGAGGCGCCGTCGGGATTGCCCGTGATCGAAGCCAGTCCGCTCTCGGCCTGGATCAAGAGATCATAGGCCTTGCGGTGCGCGTAGGGGCCCTCGTCGCCATAGCCGGTGATCGTGCACGAGATCAGTTTTGGATAATCCTTCAGCAGCCGCTCGCGCGAAAAGCCGAGCTTGTCCATCGAGCCCGGCTTGAGGTTCTGGATCAGCACGTCGGCGCTCGCGATCAGCCTCTCGAGCTCAGCGCAGCCTTCCTTGGTGGCGAGATCGACCACCGCCGATTGCTTGCCGCGGTTGAGCCACACAAAGTAGCTGCTTTGCCCCTTGGCCGCCGCGTCATAGCCGCGGGCGAAATCGCCTTCCGGCCGCTCTATCTTGATGACTTCCGCGCCGGCGTCCGCCAGGCGCGACGAGCAGAACGGCGCTGCCACGGCCTGCTCGACCGCAATCACCCTGATCCCGTCAAGAGCTCCCATGATGCGGCCTCAATACGAGCGGGGCATGCCGAGCACGTGCTCGGCGATGAAGGACAGCACGAGGTTGGTCGAGATCGGGGCGACCTGATAGAGCCGCGTCTCGCGGAACTTGCGCTCGACGTCGTACTCCTCGGCGAAGCCAAAGCCGCCATGGGTCTGGACGCAGGCATTCGCTGCTTCCCAGGACGCATCGGCCGCCAGCATCTTCGCCATGTTGGCTTCAGCGCCGCAGTCGAGCCCGGCTTCGTATTTCCGCGTCGCTTCCTTCACCATCAGCTCGGCCGCACGCATCGCGGCGTAGGCCTTGGCGATCGGAAACTGGACGCCTTGATTCTGGCCGATCGGCCGGCCGAAAACGCTGCGCTCCTTGGCGTAGTTGGTGGCCTTGGCGATGAACCATTTGGCGTCACCGACGCATTCGGCCGCAATCAAAATGCGTTCGGCATTCATGCCGGAGAGGATGTAGCGAAAGCCCTTGCCTTCCTCGCCGATCAGATTTTCCGCCGGCACCTTCATGTCGGTGAAGAACACTTCGGTGGTGGCATGGTTCATCATGGTGCGGATCGGACGGATCTCGAGACCCTTGTCCTTGGCTTCGCGCATGTCGACGATGAACACGGAAAGGCCGTCGGTGCGCTTCTTGACCTGGTCCTTCGGCGTGGTGCGCGCCAGCAGGAGCATCAGGTCGGAATGCTCGGCGCGGCTGGTCCAGATTTTCTGGCCCTTGACGATGTAGCCGGCATTGCCGTCCTTGCGCGCAAAAGTCTTCAGCGAGCTGGTGTCGGTGCCGCTGGTCGGCTCGGTGACGCCGAACGCCTGCAGCCGCAGTTCGCCGCTTGCGACCTTCGGCAGGTATTTTGCCTTCTGCTCGTCATTGCCGTGCCGAAGCACGGTGCCCATTGTGTACATCTGGGCATGACAGCCGCCGCCGTTGCAGCCCGCGCGCTGGATTTCTTCGAGGATTGCGGCGGCCGCAGAAAGCTTGAGCCCTGCGCCGCCATATTCCTCGGGGATCAGCACCGAGAGATAACCGGCCTCGGTCAGCGCATCGACGAACGCCTTGGGGTAGGCCATCTCACGGTCGAGCTTGCGCCAGTATTCGCCGGGAAACTGCGCGCAGAGCTTTGCGACGGCTTCGCGGATGTCGGCATGATCTTCGCTGTGGTGTTCTTCACTCATGGCGTTTTCCGTTGGGTGCGGCAGTTAAGATAACGCCGGCCGATCCTCTGGCGTTGTGAAAACAATGCCAGCCCCCTATGCTCATTTGCTATAGCGTATGGAGTAGCCTTCCAGGATTGGCAAGCATGGATTTCCGTCAGCTCAGGACCTTCAGTTGCGTGGCGGAGCTCGGCAGCCTCTCCAAGGCGTCCGACACGTTGCGCGTGGCGCAGCCGGCGCTCAGCCGGCAGATCAAGCTGCTGGAACACGAGCTGCGCATCGAATTGTTCACTCGCAACGGCCGCGGCATGGTGCTCACGGACGCCGGCCGCCTGTTGCTGGCGCGCACCTCCGGCATCGTGCGGCAGATCGACCAGATTCGCGACGACATCCAGTCGTCCAAGGGGCCGCCATCTGGCCAGGTCGTGCTCGGCCTGGTTCCGACCGTGAGCTGCGTGCTGTCGGCGCGCTTCGCACGGCGCTGCGTCGAAAAATTTCCCGGCATTTCGCTGCGCATCGTCGAGAGCTACAGCGGTCATCTGGTCGAATGGCTGCATCGCGGCGAGATGGATCTCGCCATCCTCTACGGCCGCTCCGCCGATCTGCATCTCAACGTCGAAAGCCTCGGCCGCGACAACATCGTTGCGGTCGGGCCGCGCGGTTGTGGTCTCGCGCGCAAGAAGAGCGTCGATGTCGGCTGGCTGCTGCGGCAACGCCTGGTGCTGCCCAGTCATTCCCACGGCCTCCGCGCGCTGATCGAGCACGCGGCCGCCCAGCGCAAGATCAAGCTCAACATCCAGCTCGAGGCGGATTCGTTCCGCGTGCTCACGAGTCTCGTCGAGGAAGGCCTCGGCTTCGCGCTGTTGCCGCCCTCGTCGGTCCATGGCGAGGTCGCGGACGGGCGGCTGGAAACCGCTGTCGTCTCGAAGCCGATGACGCGCGAGCTCATATTCGCCTCTCCGATCGACCGTCCGGTTTCGACGGCCTCGCTCGCCGTCACCGCCCTCCTGCGCGAGGAGGTCGCCGCCTGCCGCAAGGACGGCGTGTGGGACATTAAGTTGAGCTAGATGCTTTCAGTGCGGTTTAGGACAGAAGGCCGTGTGCGACCCATCGCATATTGTGCGAGCTGTCATGCCGGAATTTTATATCCGCGCGAAAGGTGTTCATCCTCATCCTGGGGAGCGCGCTCTTGCGCGCGTCTCAAAGGATGCAGGCCCCGCTCTCGGCCTCGCCCTTCGAGACGCCCGCTTCGCAGGCTCCTCAGGGTGAGGGGATAGAGTTGAACGCGCCGCAATGACGGCGTAGCCGCCTACCCCGGAATCCTTACCGGCAGCGACTCGTACCCCTTGATGAAGCTCGAATAGATCCGCTTCGGCTCGCCCACCACCTCGATGCGGTCGAAGCGCTTCAGCATCTCCTCCCAGACGATCTTGAGCTGCAGCTCGGCCAGGCGCATGCCGACGCAGCGGTGGATGCCGAAGCCGAAGGAGAGGTGGGTGCGCGGCCGCGGGCGGTCGATGACGAAATCGTTCGGCCTCTCGAACATCCCCTCGTCACGGTTGCCCGAGACGTACCACATCACGACGCGGTCGCCTTTCTTGATGTGCTTGCCGCCGATCTCGGTATCCTCAAGCGCGGTGCGCCGCATATGCGCGAGCGGGGTCTGCCAGCGGATCACCTCGGGCACCATGGAATCGATCAGCGCCGGATTCTGCCGCAGCATGTCGTACTGGTCCGGGTTCTCGTTCAGCGCCAGCACCGAGCCGGTCATGGTATTGCGGGTGGTGTCGTTGCCGCCGACGATGAGCAGGATGATATTGCCCATGAGGTTGTCGGGGTCCATGAAGCGCGTGGCGTCGTTGTGTGCCATCAGCGACAACAAATCGTTGCGCGGCGCGGAGTTGACGCGCTCGTTCCACAGCTTGGACATGTAGGCATAGCATTCGTCCATCTCGCGGCGGCGCTCTTCGGCCGAGGCCACGATGCCGCTCTTGGGCAGGGCGGTCGCGACATCCGACCAGCGCGTCAGCTTGCGCCGTTCTTCCCAGGGGAAATCGAACAAGGTGGCCAGCATCTGCGTCGTCAGCTCGATCGAGACGCGCTCGACGAAATTGAAGGTTTCGTTGCGCGGCAGGTTGTCGAGCACGGTCTGCGCGCGCTGGCGGATCAATTTTGCCAGTTCGTCCAGATGCGTCGGCGTGAACATCGGCGACACCGTCTTGCGCTGCGACGAATGCCGCGGCTGGTCCATCGCGATGAAGCTGGGCCAATCATAACCCTCAGGCACGTCGCGGATTCCGATGCCGCCGAGCGTCGAATCGGAAGAGAACAGGCTGTGGTTGGTGTCGACATGCATGATGTCGTTGTACTTCACCACCGACCAGTACGGGTCGATCGGCGCATTGGTGCAGTAGTGCACCGGCTCTTCCTGGCGCAGCCGTTCGAACCACGGCCACAGCGTGTCGTCCTGGAACAGCCTGGGCGCGCCGGGATGGAACTGCGCCAGCGGCGTCGCATAGGCCTCCTCGCGGGCCCTGCGCATGCGTTCGGCCTTGTCCACGTTAACCGGCGCTTGGATGTTCATGGTCGTGGCTCCAGTTGGTTCTTCCTTCGCCTCACGCCGTAATCTTCACCGGCAGCGTCTCGAGTCCCTTCACGAAACTCGAATAGACCCGCTTGGGTTCGCCGACCACGTCGATATGGTCGAATCGCTTGAGGATCTCTTCCCAGATAATCTTGAGCTGGAGTTCGGCAAGCCGCAAGCCGACGCAGCGGTGGATGCCGAAGCCGAACGAGAGATGGGTGCGCGGACGGGGGCGGTCGATGATGAACTCGTAGGGCTTTTCGATCGCGTCGGCGTCGCGGTTGCCCGAGACGTACCACATCACGACCTTGTCACCTTTCTTGATCTGCTTGCCCCGGAACTCGAAGTCCGCAAGCGCGGTGCGGCGCATATGAGCCAGCGGCGTCTGCCAGCGGATCACTTCCGGCACGAAGCTGTCCAGCAGTGCGGGGTTTTCGCGCAGCTTGCGATATTGCTCCGGATGCTGGCTCAGCGCGTGGAGCGAGCCCGACATGGTGTTGCGAGTGGTGTCGTTACCGCCGACGATCAAAAGGACGAGATTGCCGAGGAAGTTTTTCGCGTCCATGTCGCGCGTCGCGGCACCATGCGCCATCATCGACAGGAGGTCGCTCTTCGGCGGCTGTGCGATGCGCTCCTTCCAGAGCCGCGCGAAATAGCCCGCGCATTCGGTCAGCTCCGCCTGACGCTCGTCCTCTGTGGCGACGAGGCCGTCGGGTCCGGGAATGGTGGTCGCGATGTCGGACCAGCGCGTCAGCTTGCGGCGATCCTCCCAGGGGAAGTCGAACAGTACGGCGAGCATCTGCGTGGTGAGCTCGATCGAGACATGGTCCACCCAGTCGAACACCTCGCCGCGCGGCAGATTGTCCAGGCACTCGGCCGAGCGCTCGCGGATGCTCAGCGCCAGATTGTCCAGATGCGTCGGCGTGAACATCGGCGCCACGGTCTTGCGCTGCGCCGCGTGGCGCGGCGGGTCCATCGAGATGAAGCTCTCGCGGCGCAGTTCCGGATCGATGTCGCGGATGGTGATGCCGCCGAGCGAGGAGGCCGAGGAGAAGACCGAATGATTGGTCTCGATCTCCATGATGTCGTTGTAGCGCGTCACCGACCAATACGGCCCGAACATCGAGTCCTTGCAGTAGTGCACGGGATCTTCGCGGCGCAGGCGATCGAAATAGGGCCAGAACGTATCGGTCCTGAACAACTCAGGATCGCCCGGGTCGAATTGCTCCAGCGGCAGTGACGTCGCACG
This sequence comes from Bradyrhizobium sp. 132, assembly GCF_023074185.1. Lineage (GTDB taxonomy): Bacteria > Pseudomonadota > Alphaproteobacteria > Rhizobiales > Xanthobacteraceae > Bradyrhizobium. Next base: position 29,535 of record NZ_JADPKY010000114.1, read on the forward strand.
CTCGCGCAATGCGTCGAGCTTTGCCGCGCTCTCGATGGTCCCGTGCATGACCGTTCTCCCTGGCGTGAACCGCGCGTTCTCGTTGAATTTTGCGCTGCGGTATTTGATTTGCAATTACAGCCGGTTGTCTGCGTCGGAGCAAGGGAGAGTTTTGCCACATCCAACCTTCACGAAAGCGTCGGACGGCCGTCACGCCGCCCCGCGAACGTGATCTCGCGCACTCCGTTGGGCGGGGAATCGTGCAAGAAATCGACTGGAATCGAGCCAAATCGAACCCGGCCATCTTGGGGATCGACTAATCTCTGATCTATAGTTTGATCGAACCAGGTCCGCACCCCGAGGTTGCTGCCGTGAACGATATGCAATGGGCCCCCATCGGCTCCGAACCCTTACCGCCGCCGCTGCCGTCCACACGGGTCGATTTCACCGGCAACCGCACCGAGTTTCGCAAATTGGTCACCAAGGGTGCCCTGCTGGAGCTCGTCACCTTCGGCTTCTACCGGTTCTGGCTCGTCACCGACATCCGCCGTCATCTGTGGGCGAACACTGCGATCGATGGCGATGCCGCCGAGTATACCGGCCGGGCCAAGGAGCTGCTGGTCGGCTTTCTGTTCGCGCTCGCGATCCTGGTGCCGATCTATCTCGCCTATTTTCTCGTCGGCATCGAGTTCGAGCGCTGGCAGGGTTTTGCCTCGACGCCGCTGTTCATCAGTTTCTACGCCTTCGGCCAGTTCGCGATCTTTCGCGCGCGGCGCTATCGCCTGACGCGCACGGTCTGGCGCGGCGTGCGGTTCTGGATGGACGGATCTGGCTGGGCCTATTCGTTCCGCGCCATGCTGTGGGGCCTGCTGGTGTTCCTGACGCTTGGTCTCGCATTGCCGTGGCGCGAGGCGTCGCTCGAACGCTACAAGATGCGGCACACCCATTTCGGCGATTTGCGCGGCGAATTCGCAGGCGACGGCTGGACGTTCTTCAAGCGCGGCTGGTGGCTGTGGCTGCTCAGCCCGATCGCGCTGGTGATCTTCCCGCTCGCGCCGTTCTTCTATGCCGAGTTCAAGGCGCGCGAATGGCGCTGGTGGCTCGACGGCATCCGCATCGGTGGCGTCAGCCTGTCCTCGGATTTGCCGCACAACGCATTCTACGGACTGTACTGGAAAGTGATCGGCTGGTGGACGCTGCTCTCCGCCATCTTCGGCGCCTATATCGGCGGAGCGACCATGCTCGTCGTTACGCTGAGCGGCCTTTCGGTCGAGCAGGCGTTGGGGCCCGGCAATGCCGCCAAGAGCATCCCGACGCTGGTGATGATGGTCGTCGGCTATTTCGCACTCGCCCTTGCCCTTAACATCGTCATGCGCGTCTATCTCCAGCGCGATCTCTGGGCCAAGCTGCTGGAAACCGTCGATGTGCACAACATCGCGGCCGCGGCGGATGTGCGTGGGAGCGGCGAGCTCGCCAGCGCACTCGGCGAAGGTTTTGCCGATGGACTCGATGTCGCGGGATTTTGAGCTGTGAGTGAGTTGCCCACCGATGTCCCGGCGCAGTCCGCAAAGCCGACCATCTTCTTCGACGGCGTGTCGAGCCGCAGGCGGCAGGTGACGCTGGTGCTCGGCGACGCGCTGGAGATCCTCGAAGAGGGCGGGACGCCCGTTGTCTGGCCCTATACCGACATCCGCCGCGCCGACAGCCCGGCCGGCATTTTGCGGCTCGCCTGCGCTTCCGCGCCGACGCTGGCGCGGCTGGAAATCCGCGACGCTTTGCTCGCGTCGGACGTGACCGCCCGCTGCGTACGGCTCGACGAGCACCAGACTTCGCGCCGCAGCGTCGCAAAAATCGTCGGCTGGTCGATGGCTGCCGCCGTCTCCATCGTCTGCGTCGTGCTGTTCGGCGTGCCCCTCGCTGCCGACCGCCTCGCGCCGCTGGTGCCGAAACCAATCGAGCGGCGCATCGGCGATGCGTCAGAGGTCCAGGTGAAGACCATCTTCGGCCGCAGCGTGTGCGACGATGCGGCGGGGAAAGCGGCCTTCATCAAACTCGTCAATCGGCTGCGCGATGCCGCCGGTCTCGACGACGATTCCATGACGGCCGGCGTGCTGCCGACCCCGGTGCCGAACGCGTTCGCGCTGCCGGGCGGCAAGGTCTTCGTGTTGAAGGGCCTGCTCGACAAAGCCGAAAGCCCGGACGCGCTCGCCGGCATCCTCGCCCACGAGCTCGGTCATCTCAAGCATTACGACAACATGCGCGGCCTGATCTACAACGGCGGCACCTCGTTCCTGATCGGCCTGTTGTTTGGCGACGTCACCGGCTCGAGCGCCGTGATCTTCGCCTCGCGCAGCGTGGTCGAGGCTTCCTATTCGCGCGAGGCCGAGACCGCTGCGGATACGTTTGCCATCGAGATCATGCACAAGCTCGGCCGTTCGCCGAAGCCCGCGGCCGAACTGATGTTCCGCATCACCGGCAAGGAAGGCGGCGGCCTCACGTCGATCCTCGCGAGCCATCCGCTGACCGAGGACCGCCTCGCCCGCATGACGAAAGAAGGCCGCCCCGCCAGCGGCCCGCCGCTTCTCACGGATACGGAGTGGCAGTCGCTGAAGTTGATTTGCGGCAGCGGGAAGATCTGAGCTTCGCCTTATCGCGTCCCATAGGCGCGGTCGCCGGCGTCGCCGAGGCCCGGCAGGATAAAGCCGTTCTCGTCGAGACCTTCATCCACCCCGGCCGTCCAGATCGGGACGTCTGGATGCAATCCGCGCAGCCGTTCCAGTCCCTCCGGCGCGGCGATCAGGCAGGCCAGCCGAATATCCTTGGCGCCACGCTCCTTCAGCCGATCGATTGCGGCGACGGCCGTGTTGGCGGTCGCAACCACAGGCGTCACCACGATTGCGAGGCGTTCGCCGAGGTCGGACGGCGATTTGAAGAAGTATTCGACCGCGGCAAAACTGTGCGGCTCGCGGTAGAGCCCGATATGCGCGACGCGCGCGGTCGGCACCAAATCCATCATGCCGTCGACGAAAGTCGTGCCGGCGCGCAGCATGGGAACGAACACCAGCTTCTTGCCCGCGATCTTGGCCGAGTGCATCCGTGCCAGCGGCGTGTCGACCACGACGTCGGTGAGCGGCAGGTCGCGCGTCACCTCGTAGCACAGGAGCATGCCGATCTCCTTGATCAGCTCGCGGAATGACTTTGTCGAAATGGACTTGTCCCGCACCAGCGTCAGCTTGTGCTGCACCAGCGGATGATCGACGATCGTGACGCCTTCCATAGTGGATGCTCTTGCTTTTTCCCTTCTCCCCTTGTGGGAGAAGGTGGCGCGAAGCGCCGGATGAGAGGTCTGTTTCCGCGAATTCAAACGATCTGGTTATCAGAACACCGTGCCGTCGCTGATCACCTTGAGCGGCGGCGAACCGTCGGGCCGGCGGGAGAACGCGATGGCGCGGCCCGCGGCCCAGGTGCCGCCTTCCAGAATGCTGGCGAGCGGCAATGTATCGGGGGTGCGGCCGAGTTTTGCGCGAACCAGTTCGGCAAGCCGGTCGAGCAGCGCCACGGTCAGCGCGCGCCACTCCACGACGAGAGCTGAATCCACCGCATGCGCGCGCTCGGCGTCAGCCGCATCGCGCAGGCGCAGCACCTCGTGATCGACGAACAGGCCGCCATTGCGGTATTCGGCAAGCCCGGTCAGGCCGTCGATGTCGGTGACATTGAATCCGGCGCGCTGGAGCGGCTCGATCAGCGAGTAGCTCAGCCATTGCGATAGCTTGTGCAAGGGCACAAGGCCCGCAGTCGCATCGTCCGTCTTGATTGCAGGATGGCGCCAGCAATCTCCGAGCGGAATTTCCGCAAGTTCCAGCCGCGAAGGCCAGATCGGTCCGAGCTGGTTCAGCACGGCGGACAGGATCGCGGCTGCGGGAAGCGCGCCGCCATTCGCCTGCGCCGCGATGTGATCGAACAGGCCGCCCGGCCGCGGTGTGTCGTGCGAGCCGAACACGTCCGCTCGCTCCGCCACCAGCTTGCCCAGACGCCGTAGCAGATCGGTGCGTCCTTCGAGCCCGAGCAGCGGATTGGCATCGCTCACCTGAAAGGCGGCTGTGAGCGCGGCGAGCGGCAGTTTTGCGAGCACGTCCGCATCGGTCCTGAACGGTACGCTGGCATCGCGGGAAAAGAGGCCGCTCGCGAACATGTCGAGGCTTGCGATCGCAAGCCCTTCGGATCGGCCAATGCCCTGTCCCGTCACGGCGTCGCGGTATCGCCACGCCGCACCCGCGCCGGCATCGAGCAGCACGCTGACGATGGCAAGGTCAAACTCCGCACGCGCTCGCGCCGCGCGATCGGGCCATGAGGCCGCGTCCGCAAGCCGCGCCCAGCGGTCGATGCCGCCGAACACGAAATGCCGCCACCGCGCGTGGAACGGGATCTCAAGCGTCGGATAGGCCTTGCGCGTCACCGCGAGCACGGCCTCCGCAACGCCGTCCATGCGATCGAGATCGATCGTGAAATGCGTCAGCCCGCCGTTCAGGCCGATCTCGAGCATCTCGCCGGCACGCGCGCGAACCGCTGCTGCGCTGAGCAGCGAACGGGCCTGCAATTCCAAAGCGTCTGCCATCAATTGATCAGTATTTTTCCAGCGAACGCCCGACCACGTCGTCGACGTCCTTCGCCGGCGCGATGTCGTCCGAATAATAGCCGGCGGCCTTCTTCGCGGCGATCTCGACATAGGCGTCGGCCGGGATCAGCTCTGGTGGGATCGGCACGCGCTCGACGATGTCGATTCCCTGCGAGGTCAGCGCGTCGTGCTTCATGTCGCTCATCGACAAGAAGCGGTCGATGCGCTTCAGGCCGAGCCAGTGGATCGTGTCCGGCATCAATTGCTGGAAGCGCGCGTCCTGGACGCCGGCGACGCATTCGGTGCGCTCGAAATAAGCGGCAGCCGCATCGCCGTCCTCCTGGCGCTTGCGCGCATTGTAGACCAGGAATTTCGTGACCTCGCCGAGCGCGCGGCCTTCCTTGCGGTTGTAGATCACGAGCCCGAGCCCGCCCTCTTGCGCGCCGCGCGCGGATTCCTCGATGCCGTGGATGAGATAGGGCCGGCAGGTGCAGATATCGGAGCCGAACACGTCGGAGCCGTTGCACTCGTCATGCACGCGGCAGGTGATCTTGGTGCGATGGTCCGGCAGCTTGGTGACGTCACCGAACATGTAGATCGTGGTGCCGCCGATCGGCGGCAGAAACACCTTCATGTCCGGCCGCGTCACCAATTCGGGGAACATGCCGGCGGTCTGCTCGAACAGCGTGCGCCGCAGCTCGGTCTCGTTGGTCGCAAAGCGTTCCGCAAGGCCGGGCAGATACCAGACCGGATCGATCGCGATCTTCACCACCGACACGCTGCCATTGGCGTGCACGACATCGCCGTCGGCGCGCAGGCGCTTGGCGGCGAGCGCCTCGCGGATCTCTGGCAGGTCCAGCCGCGCGCGCGTTACCGCGATGCTCGGTCGAATGTCGATGCCCTCGGCGATGTCCTTGCCGAAATTCTCGGCGACGAGATGCCCCCAAGGATCGAGCGCGACGATTTTTGCGGGATCGCTCCATTGCGGAAACGGCCCGATGGTCGCCGCGGGAAAGGTGTTGGTGAGATCGGGACGCCGGATAGGATCGAGCGCGCCGGCGGACACTGCGAGCGCCCGGTACATCGCATAGGAGCCGCCATGGCTGCCGATCACGTTGCGATCCCCTGCGCGCGACACCGTGCCGATGATCGGCCCGCGAGCGCGTGCGTCGGCGGCGCCCCAGTGGATCGGGAAGGCGGCCTTCCGGCCCGGCTCCGGATGAGAGGTCAGGCGGATGTGGTCGGTACGGTTCGCGCGGCTCATGACCAAACTCCCAAAAAGCCAACGGCCCGCCGCTCGGACGGGCCTGGCTCGGTCGCGTTGCCGGTGCGGAACACCAGCGGCGCAAGATCAATCCGACATATTGTAGCTGTGAGCTGCGACAGACAAGTTAATCGTGCCCGCGCAGGCTCGCCCTTGCCGATGCTGTTCATCCAGGTATTCGCGCGCTATGACCGGCGCGCGACGCCGGCACGGGCCACGGGCTTTGAGCTATATCTATGTAATTGTTTGTATTTTTAAAGGGCGGGCGTCCCGTGGCGCGCCTAAGCCAGTTGCCGCTCGCCCCCGGGCGTCCGGATCACCGCGCGAAACGACGGCTCGGGCTCACGGCTGAAACGGATACGCGGATCGTCCAGAAAGCCCGTCAGCGACGACCGGATCGTGTCCGCCTCGGGGTGCCGTATCTCGAACGCCACCAGCGCGCAGCCGAGGTCGGGCATGCGCGAGGCCGGATGCGGGCCGGCCGGCCACTCGATCACGGTCGGAAACGCGCCATCGAACGGCATCGAGCCGTCGGGCGGGACGGAGATCAGCCATTCGAGATTGCCGCGCGTCACAGGGATCGCCGGCCGGGCGGCTTGCGGGATCTTCGCAAGCGCTGATGCGATATCGGATGTGCTCACGACCCAGGTCATCAGCCGCGGCGAGGATGCGAGCGCTGCATGCGTTCGCGGATCGTCCATCGCGAACCAGCGCGGCCGGGTCGGCGCCGGGGCCGACGGGTTCGGCGCGATGACTTCGAGGAACGCCGTCTCGCTCAGCCGCAGCAGATGATTATGCGTCCCCATCAGCGGATGCGCACCGCCGACCGGCGGCGCTATGCCGAGCGCCTGCTCGACATAGGCAACGCCCTCGGCAAGGTCGTTGGCGGCGACGGTGATGTGGTCAAGACGAAGCATGGTCAACATCTTGCATAAATTGGCCGCGTCCACACCATCCAAACAGGTCACTGGATAGAATCCGCATATTCGGACATATCGACGGATCGGCTCTGTCTCCGGAGAACGCCATGCCTGCCGCCAGCTACGTAGACCCCCGCAACGCAAAGCTCTATCCGCTGGACCAGCCGCGCTGGTGCTCGGACGAGCGCACGCCTCTGCTGGTGACGCCGGGGGCGGGCATATCGCGCGAGGACATCGAGCCCCGCACCCGATCGCTCTGGCGCTACCGGGCGGCGTTGCCGGTCGAGATCGCAAAGCCGATCACGATCGGCGAAGGCTGCACGCCGCTGGTGCAGCAGGATTGGGGCGACCTGCGCCCGTTCTTCAAGCTCGAATGGTTCAACCCGACCGGCAGCTTCAAGGACCGCGGCTCGGCGGTGATGCTGTCCTTCCTCCGCCAGATCGGTGTCGACGCCATTCTGGAGGATTCGTCCGGCAATGGCGGCTCGTCGATGGCGGGGTTGGGTGCCGCCGGCGGCATGCGCGTGAAGATTTTGGCGCCGGCATCCACGTCGCCTGCCAAGATCGCGCAGGTGCGTGCCTATGGCGCGGCGGTGCAGCTCGTCGAGGGCCCGCGCGAGGAGTCCGAGGCCGAGGCCATCCGCCAGTCCAGCCAGACCTTCTACGCCAGCCACAACTGGCAGCCGTTCTTTCTCGAAGGCACCAAGTCGCTCGCCTATGAGATATGGGAAGATTTCGGCTTTCGCGCCCCCGACAACGTCATCGTCCCCGTCGGCGCCGGCAGCTCTCTGCTCGGTTGCGCCTTCGGCTTCCGCGAGCTGCTGAGGGCAGGCCAGATCGCAAAACTGCCGCGGCTGTTCGCGGCGCAGCCTCAAAATTGCTCGCCGATCGATGCGAGTTTTCAGGCGGGCGTTGACACGCCTGTCGCGCGCGAGGTGAACAAGACCATCGCCGAAGGCACCGCCATCAAGAATCCCTTGCGCCTGCGCGAGATCATCGGCGCCTTACGCGAGAGCGGCGGCGGCACCGTTGCGCTCACGGAGGATGAGATCGTCGCCGCCCTGCGCCGCCTGGCACGGCAGGGCCTGTTCGCCGAGCCGACCAGCGCCAGCGCGGCCGCGGCCCTGGAAAAACTGTCCGCCACAGGCGCCATCAAGGCGAACGAGACCACGGTCGCGGTGCTGACCGGCACCGGCCTGAAGGCCGCGACCACAGTTGCCGATCTCGTGCAGTAGGGCTGGCGCGACCGCCTTTGCGGTGCGTTGAACCTTTGGCATCCTTGGTTAGCCTCATGAAAACTGACGTCGAGCGAAGGGAGAGTTCCATGACCGCGCAAGACCCGTTTGCTGGTTTCAAGGCAGTCCAGAAGGAGGCCTGGTCGCTATTCACGCCAATGGAAGTGTTCACGACGCCCGCGGCGGCCAAGCTCGTGAGTTTCGCCGGGGTCGCTACCGGCCAAAGGCTGCTGGATGTCGGATGCGGCACCGGCGTTGCCGCGATCACGGCGGCGCGCCGCGGTGCAAAGGTCAGGGGCCTCGACCTGTCTCCGGTCCTGATCGAGCGCGCCCGCGAGCACGCGCAGCTGGCGAACCTCGATCTCGACTTCGCCGAAGGCGACGCCGAAAGCCTGCCCTATGGCGACAACGAGTTCGACGTGGTGCTCAGCCAGTTCGGCCACATGTTCGCGCCGCGCCCCGAGGTCACCATCGGCGAGATGCTGCGCGTGCTGAAGCCCGGCGGCACCATCGCCTTCTCCACCTGGCCGCCGCATCTCTATGTCGGACGGATGTTCGCGCTGATCGGCCGCCATCTGCCGCCGCCCGAGGGCGTGGCCTCACCGGTGTCGTGGGGTGATCCGAAGATCGTCGCCGAACGTCTCGCGGGGAAGGTGAAGGATATTTCGTTCGAGATGGACATCATGAATCCGTCCGCACTCAGCCCGCAGCATTTCCGCCGCACCATGGAAACGACGATCGGGCCTTTGATCAAGCTCGTGGCCCAGTACAAGGACGAGCCGGACAAGCTGCGAAGTTTGCGCAGCGAGTTCGAGGCGCTGATCTCCGAATATTTCGACGGAAGCAACAACGTGATGCGCCAGCAATTCCTGATGACGAAGGCGAGGAAAGTGTGACTGCTTTCTCTTCTCCCTTTGTGGGAAAGGCGCCTCACTCTTTCAGATCATTCACGCGCGTCACCCAAATGCGCACATCGGTGAGCACGTCGGGCAGCACCGCCTTGACCTCCTGTATGGTCATGCCGGCCTTGATGCGGGGATCGTAGAGCAGGTTGAGGATGTACTGGTCGTAGACGTCGAAATACCCCATCGAGACGTTGTCGTTGAACATGGTCCAGGGCACGCTCGCGGTGTCGTTGATCGGGCCGAGCGATTGCAGCAGCTCCTCATAGGCGCAGTCGAGGAAGGTGAAATCGCCGTTGTCGACGGTGAGGATGACGTCGGAATGCTCGATCTCGTAATTGTCGTTCTTGCGAAAGCCGGACAGGCATTGCGGATCGAGCGAGGTGCGGATCTCGCGGGCCTTCGCCGCGCCGTAGAAGCTCGAGATGGTGCGAAACAGATCGCTGTCGCGCACGAGCTTCACCCGCACATTCGCCGCCTCGCTGGTGTCGATCATGGCGATGTCGAGATGCTGCACGCGCTTGCCGATGTCGGCCACGACTTTTGCGAGCTGCGCCTTGCGGTCGGCGCGGTTGCTCTCGGCGAACACGCGCACCGGCCCGTCGAACTTGCGGATGCGGTCGACACGGCCGGCAAGGTGGTATTCGGCGCCGAACGCCGTCTTCAGAAAGCCATCGACGATCTCGCCGTCGGTAAAGCTCTTCTTCTCGGCGCGCTGGCGCGAGGCGATCGCGGGCAATTCGCCCGCGACGGCGATGGTAGCGGTGTCAGGGACGAACGCGACGGTGGCGAGCGCCAGCAGGGCGATGCGAAAGCCGGACGAAGACGGGGCCAATGCGCTCATTGCCGGGCGACGCTGCCGTATTCGCAAGCGACGCACAAGACCGCATATTCACGCGCTCGCGGTTTCGCGCGATTCGTCGCCCGCTAGTTGTTGAGCACGACCACGGTGGTGCCGACCCCGACGCGGCCGTAGAGGTCGCTGACGTCGTCATTGGTCATGCGGAAGCAGCCTGAGGACACCGCCTGGCCGATCGTCTCCGGCTCGTTGGAGCCGTGGATGCGGTAGAGCGTCGAGCCCAGATACATCGCGCGTGCCCCGAGAGGATTCTCTATGCCGCCTCTCATGTGACGCGGCAGGTCCGGCCGGCGGGCCAGCATCTGCGACGGCGGCGTCCAATCCGGCCATTCCTTCTTGGCGGTGATCCTGTGCACTCCGCCCCAGCGGAAGCCGTCGCGGCCGACGCCGATGCCGTAGCGCAGTGCTTGGCCGTTCTGGAGCACCAGGTAGAGCCGGCGCTCGCTGGTGTTCACGACGATCGTGCCGGGGGCGTATTTGCCGTTATACACGACGGTGGTCCGGGGGACCGGGCTCGAGCCGCCGCGGAAGAAGTTCGGGCCGCCGCCCATGATGTCGCGCGTGTCGAACTCTTCGGCGAAGGCGCCGCCGGCGGTGGCCGACAGCAGTGCGATGGCGACGATCGGTGCGGCAAAAAACCGGATCATTGTTTCCCCCAGCAAAAATCGATTCAACTGAAGTCACAGGCCATATTTGCGGGCTTTCCGCAAGCCACGGCCCCGTGAGGCAGGCCATCCTTAATGAAGGAAGTTACCAAATCGGCAACCACGCCAATTTGGCGAAAAGCATTAGCCAAACCGGCGCATCGCCGCGCGGGGCAGGGCGGCGATGCCGGCTATTGCTTTGACGAGACGAGCGAACAATGATTGATCGGACGGATTGTTGGAAAATTGCCGGTTACGGGAGCTGACGGATGAACGGTGCGGAAAGTCTGGTGCGGACGATGGTCAAGGGCGGGGTTGACGTCTGCTTCTCCAACCCCGGCACCTCCGAGATGCATTTTGTCGCAGCGCTCGACCGCGTGCCGGGGATGCGTTGCGTGCTCGGCCTGTTCGAGGGCGTGGTGACCGGCGCTGCCGACGGCTATTTCCGCATGAAGGGCACGCCGGCCTCGACGCTGCTGCATCTCGGTCCCGGTCTCGCCAACGGCCTTGCCAATCTGCACAACGCCAAGAAGGCGAATTCCGGCATCGTCAACATCGTCGGCCAGCACGCCGTCTACCACATCGCCTACAACGCGCCGCTGACCTCCGACATCGAGGGTTTGGCCCGGCCGATGTCGTCCTGGGTGCGGACCTCGCCGAACTCCAAATCGGTCGCCGCCGATGGTGCCGCGGCGATCGCTGCCGCCAGAAGCGCGCCGCCGCAGATCGCGACCCTGATCCTGCCCGCGGACACCGCCTGGAACGAAGCCGACGGCATCGCCGAGGTTCCGGCCGAGCAGCAGCGCGCGAGCTATTCGCCGCAGGCGGTCGAGCAAGCCGCAAAGATCCTGCACGGCGACGGCGAGGGCACGCTGCTGCTGATGACCGGCAGTGCGCTGAGCGAGCAGGGGCTGGCGCTGGCCGAGCGCATCGCCGCCAAGACCGGCTGCACCGTGATGGGCCCGACCTTCCGTCCCAGGATGGCGCGCGGCCGCGGCCGCTTTTCGATTGATCGCATCCATTACGTGATCGACAACGCGCTGCAGATGCTGGCGAAGTTCCGTCACATCGTGCTGGTCGAGTCCGACGATCCCGTGGCGTTCTTCGCCTATCCGAACAAGCCGAGCATACTTAAGCCCGAGGGCTGCGACGTGCATCGCATGACCTCCTGGGGCGAGAATTCGGTCGCAGCGCTGGAAGCACTTGCGGGCGCGGTGAAGGCCAGTGCGAAGGACGTCAAGCCGCAGGCCGCGCAGGAGCTGCTCAAGCCGACCGGCGCGCTCACCCACGCCTCGATCGCCCAGTCGATCGCCTACGCGATCCCCGAGAATGCGATCCTGATCGACGAATCGCTGACCACCGGCCGCGCCTTCTTCCCGCCGACGGCGGCCGCCGCTCCGCACGACTGGCTCCAGAACATGGGCGGCTCGATCGGTTTCTCGACGCCGCTCTCGATTGGTGCCGCGATCGCCTGCCCGGACCGCAAGGTGATCTGCATGGTCGGCGACGGCAGCGCGATGTACACGATCCAGTCGCTGTGGACGCAGGCCCGCGAGAATCTCAACATCGTCACCATCGTATTCGCCAATCGCATCTACCAGATCCTGCGCGGCGAGTTCGACAATGTCGGCGCCGGCGAGCCCGGCCAGCGCGCCAACGACATGCTCCGCCTCGACCGGCCGACGCTGGATTTCGTGGCGCTGGCCAAGGGCATGGGCGTCCCCGGCCGCGCCGTCACCAACGCGGACGAGTTCAACAAGGCGCTGGCCGAAGCCGTCGCCGAGCCCGGACCGCGGCTGATCGAAGTCCAGATGTAGGATCTGGTCGATCGCGCCGCGAATTCCGGCCTCATCCTGAGGAGCCCGCGCTGCGCGGGCGTCTCGAAGGATGGTGACAGGCGGGATACGGGCCTTCATGGTTCGAGACGCGCGTTCCGCGCTCCTCACCATGAGGGTCTGGTGACGGCGCATCGGAATGCGCGTGATGGGCCGGGGAGCACGATGCAGACCGAGCTGAACAAGGTGATCGCGGCGCTCCGGGACTTTTACGCGCACGAAGGATTCCTGTTCGAGAAGGATATCGGCGAGCGTGCGATCACGCACCGCTTCGCCGTGCATCTGGAGAAGCAATTCTCCGGCTGGTCGGTCGACTGCAACTACGACCGGCTCGGCGAGCGCACGCTGCACCTGCCGCACGGCACCATCATCTCGACCGACGATCATTTGGGCAAGTCGATCTATCCTGACGTCGTCGTGCATCAGCGCGTGATTCCGAACAATTTGCTCGCCGTGGAGATCCGCAAGGCGAGCAATCACACCTCGCTCGAGCACGACCAGCACAAGCTGATGGCGCTGACGGATGTGCATGTCTGGTTCGCCTACTGGATCGGCGTGTTGCTGGTGCTGGACAGGCACCATGTGACGATCTCGGAGGTCTATGTCAGCGGCGTCGTCGATCAACCGCTGTCGCGCTGGTTCGCGACGCGGCTCGAGGAGAGCGGCCTCGGGACGGCTCATTGAGCAGACCTCGGAAACAGGCCGCCCGGGAACGCGGACGGCCTTATGTCTTCGACGGATCGCAAGCTCAATGCAGCGGATCGCCCTGGCCGAGCGCGTAGGCGACGATATCCTTCAGCGCGAAGCTGGAGCCGGTCACCGGCGTCCATTGCGGGTCGAGCGACAGCATAGAGGAGTTTGCACCGAACATCATACCGAGGAAGACCTCGGCGACGATGCGACCGCCGACGGGGCCGAGCTGCGGCGTGTTGATGGGGCCGGGCGCGCCGGTGACGGGGATCGTGACGGCGGTCTGGAACTGCCGTGCCTCGGCCAGGATGTAGGCCCAGAGCGGACAATTGCCGGCAAACACGCCGTTCGCGATGGTCGCGATCTTGACTTGCGGATCGCCCGTGCCGGGCTCGTCAACGGCCTTGCCGATGATGATCTCGTCGTCTGTCAGCGGGATCAGATTCATCGCCTTGGCGACGTCCTGGCCGGATGGCAATCCGAGCCGCCAGCTACGCTCGAGATTGCGCAGCGCGAGGGACGCCGGATTGGACGCGACTTCCGGCGGCAGCTTGCGCAGCGGGTCCACCAGCGAGGCATCGATGCGATAGGCGAACTGAAGCCGCCGCTTGTTGTCGGCATTGGTGTCGTCGTCCTCGACGCCATAGGCGCGCGTGTCGAGATCGATGAAGCGGCCCCAGTCCATGGCGCGTCCCGGGCCCATGGCACGGAAACCGGTCAGCGCGTTGTGGTCGGGATTGTTGGGGTCGGGGAAGATCTGCAACAGCATGTTGGCCGCATCGTTCATCCGGTAGCCGGGGCGGATCATGGAGTGCCCGAGCCGGTAGGCCGCGACCGAGAACTCGACCGGCATGAACGGATAAGTCTTCCAGTGGTAATGGGCGAGCTTGCCGCGGTCGTAGCTGCCCGCGGTCTTCAATTCGTCCAGCACGCTGGCATGGACGATGCGCGGCAGGAAGTCGTTCAGTACGACGTACTGATAGTGGAAGCGGACACGCTGCTGCACGTCCTCGAACGACAGGCCGTCATTGTCGTCGACCATGCGGTTGTGAAAGCGCAGCATCAAGGCCTGGAACTGCGAGACGATGCTGTTCTCGTCGTTGCGGGGATCGCCGATCAGCGCGCGGCCCTTGAAGCGCGGCAGGTCGCTGGCATCGGGCACGCCCGCGCCGGTCACCTTCTCGCCGAGGCGGAATTTGATGCCGTCATACATGTAGGGCTGGTCGTTCGGACCGCGGCCGTAGAGATTATCCAGATCGAGCGACGGCGTGCGGAAGTCGACGAGCCCGTCGGGATCCTGCTGTTTGGTCAGCGAGCTTACCGGGTCGAAGGTGATGTCGTGGTCGATGAACTGGCCGAAATAAGTGTAGAGCGCGGGAATGCCGCTCTCTTCGGCGTCCGAGCCGTCCTTCGGTCCATCGAAGCCCGCGACCATCTTGTCGGCCAGCGCCGACAGGTTCGCGACATTGTCGGAATCGTTCGGGCCGAATGTCGCCGGTTTGATCTTGCGGAACATGCGGCCGAAGCGGCCTTGCGAAAGCGGCGAACGCGTTGCGTTCAGACCGCGCGGGACAATTGCGTGGCGGCTGCTCATTGAAACACCTCCCTGAAAATCGAATGAAACGGGCTAGTTTCTTGCGCTGGAGTTTGCAGCCTAAGCGCGATCACGCGTGCCACGAGCGAGATGGATCACAATTGCCGGGCATCGGAATCTTCGCAGGAGCCGCCTTGCCCGCAAGCCACGGCCGCGCATCGTGAATTTCTCCGTCGCGGCGACGGATAACATTCTCGTCATCGACGGACGCAGGCGGCTTCGCACAGTTTCAATTCGCCGGGGCGTTGGCGAAGCGGATCGGCTTCACGTAAAAATTGTAGCGGCGCGCGCGTGGTGCGCGCACGCCGCGAACCTGTCAGTAGTCGCGCTGCTGCGAGAACGCGTAGCGCGGATTGACGCCGCAATAAGCGGACGTCCCGGAGGCGGTGGCCTGGCACTGCTGATAGCTCGTGAACTGGCAGTTGCCGGGATAGCCCCACATGCGCCCCTGCAGGCAATATCGATCGTTTGCAGGATGTGCCTGGGCGGCCGGGGATGCCACGGCGATCAGGGCCGCGAGCGATGCGAGAGTGAGGATGGTGCGACGCATTTCAGTCTCCTTCGAGAGCGAGTGGATAGGACTATGAGCTCGTCTGATGCAGGATCATGCCTGTGTTGGTGTCGGCGGAACGCCTTGCGTTCGCGACAAGGTACATCATGACGCAGCCGGCCGCCGGCAATGTGATCTCGGCCACAGTTCACGATGGGGTTCCGGCCTATTGTGAGCAGACTTGCACGCGTCGATCCCGGCGAACTACGCTTGCCTCATTTGGATCAGGAATTTTGGAGATTATGATGCAGAGGTCATACTTGCTGGCTGCGACAGCAGCGCTGGCGCTTCTCATGCAAACACCGCTCGCGCTGGCGCAGGGCGCACCGGCCGCCGGCGGAACCGCGACACCCGCGGCGACAGCCGCCGCGCCGGCAGCGACGACGACAGCGCCGGGCGCAACCAATGACGCTTCCAGCCAGCCGACAGACTCCAAGAAGAGTGCGTCGAAGAAGCCGGCGAAGAAGAAGATGACGCGGCAGCAGGAGATCGATCACTCGGTCGACAGCGGCACGGTGCCCGCGCGCTACCGCAGTTCGGTGCCCAAGCAGTACCAGCAATACGTTCCGTTCGATAAACGGTGACGGATCGCACGGCCGCGCGAGGGGATCAGCCGTTGCGCCGCCGCTGCCATCCGCGTGACAGTCTTGAAACCAGGACCTTGGCCGGGCGGAATCCGGTCATACGTCCCCAGTGGCGGTCCGCGCGAGCGGTGCTAGAGTAGGCCGAAGCCCGGGGGGAGTAATGAGTGACGACGTGAAGGATGCTGGCCTTGTGGCCATGATCAGCAGCATCCTGGGAGGCAACAAGCGCGCAGCAGACAGTATTGCACCGCCGCCGCTCATTGAGGTTCCGCCGACAGCGCCGACGAACGGGTTTGAACTGGCCGAGCCGTCAACTCCCGATCTTGCGCCGGCCAAACCCGAGAACGAGCCCGATGCGGTGCCGGCTGTCACCAAGCCGGCCGAGCCGCCGGCGAAGATCGCCACCACGCCGGATGGCAAGCAGTTGCTCCCTGCCGAAGCGATCGCCGATCTCGTGCTCGGCGAGCTGCGCAAGATGGAGAATTTTCCGGCGACCGGCGCCTCCGTGACGGTCTACGGTTACAGGCACTGGAACGCGATGATCACCTTCGCGCCGTTCTCGACCACGTTCCGGAATGCAACGCGGTTCCGCCAGGCCATGCCGGACCTCGTCTTCAAGCTGCGCCGGTTCGTCGAACTTGAGATATAGTCCGGGATAATCGCCAGCGGCCGTCCGGGGCGATTCCTCGCGGCGGGAAAGCGCAAGCGGTGAGCCCCAACAGTTCGACAGGATTTTCGACTTGAGCGTCGCCTTTACCAAAGAAGAGAGCGCGGAAACCGCCGCCGAGACGCTATTGCCGGATCGGCCGATCTCGCCGCATCCAAATCTCGTGACGGAAGCAGGCTTGCAGGCATTGCAGACGCAGCTTCAGGATGCGCGCGAGGCCTATGAAGCCGCGCAGCGCATCGAGGACGTCAACGAAAAGCGCAGGCAATCGGCGGTGCCCTTGCGTGACGCCCGCTATCTCACCGAACGGCTGCGCACGGCGCATGTCATTCCCGCCCCGGTGTCGACCGATATCGTCGCCTTCGGCAGCACCGTGACCTTCAGCCGCACCGATGGCCGCGTGCAAACCTATCGCATCGTCGGCGAGGACGAAGCCGATCCCAAGGCCGGCTCGATCTCGTTCGTCGCGCCTGTCGCGAGGTCGCTGATGGGAAAGGCCGTTGGTGACGTCGTGGGGGCGGGCGCGCAGGAGATCGAGATTCTGTCGATCGGGTAGGGATGCGATCTGAGGCCTAATGGTGGGCGTATAAGGATCGAACCCCGACAGCTCTGGCTTCGGACCGGTCTCGCCAACTCCGAGGCGCCACTGGGTCAGTCGCGCTGCCGCGATTTACTTCGCTGTTCAAAAGCCGCGAACGTCATATAGTGAGGGCTATCAAGACCAATACATTGCGTGTCAGGCAAAGGGAGGGATCCATGCGAAAGTCCCTGTTCTTCGTCATCGTAGCCGGTCTCGGCCTATCAGGACCGCAGGCTCTGGCCGCGCAAGACGATGTAGATCAGCAGCTCGGCAGCGTTCATTTCCAGACCTCTTGCAACGATGTGGCCCAGCGCCGCTTCGATCGCGGGATGCGCTATCAGCATTCCTACTGGTATCTCAACGCCAAGGAGATCTTCGGGGATGCCATCAAGGCTGACCCGACATGCGGCATGGCCTATTGGGGCATTGCGCTCACCTACATGGACAATCCGCACAATGCGATTCCAAAGCCGAACCTGGCGCCGGGCCTCGCCGCGATCATGAAGGCCAAGGAGATCGGAGCCGCGACCGAGCGCGAACGCGATTACATCGATGCGTTGATGGTGATGTATGCCGATTACGACAACATCCCTCACGCCCAGCGGATGCGCATGCTGCGTGACGCGCAGGCGCGCGTCGCGGCAAAATTTCCAGACGACGAGGAAGCCCAGATCGCCTACGCCATTACGCTCAATACGTCGGCGGATCTGAACGACAAGACTTACGCGCAGCAGACCAAGGGCGCGGCGATCCTCGAGCCGATTTCCAGGCGGCTGCCGCAGCATCCGGGCGTGACGCATTATCTGATCCACCTCTACGACTACCCGGCGCTGGCGCAGAAAGGGCTCGATGCAGCCAATCGTTACGCCAAGATCGCACCGGCCGCGCCGCACGCCCAGCACATGCCCTCCCACATCTACACACGCGTCGGCTATTGGAAGGAATCGATCGAGTCCAACACCGCTTCCGTGAAAGCCGCGATGGCCGAAAAGTCGGTCGGCAACTACCTGCACGCGCAAGACTACATGGTTTATGCTCACCTGCAGCTCGGCCAGGACAAGCAGGCGCGCGCCGTCATCGACGACATGATCAAGGAGACCGGCTTCAAGGCGACAGTCGCAGCGGCAGATTACGCGCTGGCGGCTTCGCCGGCGCGTTATGCGATCGATCGTAGCGATTGGGATGATGCATCGCAGCTGCCGGTCAGGCCGAGCGGCCTCAACTTCGCGATGGCAGTATCGCATTTCGCGCGCGCCCTCGGCGCGGCACGGTCCGGCAAGCCGGAAGCCGCCAAGGCCGACATCCAGAAGCTGGCGGAATTGCGCGACAAGCTGCAGGACGCCAAAGACAATTATTGGTCCGGAATCGTCGACGTCCAGCGTCAGGTCGCCGTCGCCTGGGTGCTTTACGCCGAGGCCAAGTATGACGAGGCCCTCAATGCGATGAGTGCCGCGGCGGATGCCGAGGACAAGACGGAAAAGCACGTGATCACGCCCGGACCACTGGCGCCGGCGCGCGAGCTTTACGGCTTCATGCTGCTCGATCGCGGCATGGCCAGGGAGGCGCTTGCTGCATTCGAGGCAACCAAGGCGAAGGAGCCGAACCGCCTGCACGCTTTCGCGGGAGCGGCCAAAGCGGCCGAAGCCCTTGGTGACAAGGAAGCGGCACGACAGAACTGTCAACAGCTCGTAACGCTGACGGCCAGTGCCGATTCGGAGCGCCCCGAGGTTGCGGCGGCGAAGAGATATCTCGCCAGCAACTGAGCCGGAACGAGAACGGTGGAGTGATGAGAAGGGCAGCCGCCGTCGCCGTCGCCGCAATCGCGCTGGGAAGCACGCTGGCGGCATCGCTGTTGTGGCTCTATGTGCCACGGCATGCCGCCGCAAATTCCGCCACGCCGGTGTGGCAGGAGGTGACGTGGCCCTTCTCGATTGACCAATGGGGCAAAGGAAAGTCGTTCCGCTGCAAGGCGGCCGACTGCGGTGTCGAGGTGACGCTGTACCTGCGTGCCAAGATAGGTTTCTGCAATTGCACGACGGGCGTCGCCGATGATGATGACCTCGATCGTATGGGCGATACCGTTCTCCTGGGCGAAGTCTCTCCACTCGGTTCCGGCCATCCCATCACGATTGGGTGGATGAAAGGTCGCAGCCGCGCCTACACGCTCAACTCACGTGGCGCTCCCGGCAAAACGCTGGTGTCGGTCGTCTACAACGAGCGTTGCGAC
The DNA here is from genome assembly GCF_023074185.1 of Bradyrhizobium sp. 132. Taxonomy (GTDB): domain Bacteria; phylum Pseudomonadota; class Alphaproteobacteria; order Rhizobiales; family Xanthobacteraceae; genus Bradyrhizobium. Next base: position 48,680 of record NZ_JADPKY010000114.1, read on the forward strand.
ATGATCGCAGCGGCCGCGGTCATTGGCCACGATCGGCCGGAGACCATCGAACCCCGCGTGATCGAGTTTCTGGGCGGCAGCACTGCGATGCACTGGGCCGAAGTCACACTGGGTCTGTGATTGACTGCGCCTTCCCGATCGGCGGGCATTTCAATGCGGCGAATGGCCCGCGCAGCTGAGGCGAGGATTGCTATCGACAGGGGCAATCTCATTCGCCTAAACATAAACCATGCGTTTCCGTTGTCTTGTGCTGATATCAAAGGTCTCCGCCGTGTCCGCGAAGCAAAGCATGGCGGCTGGATGAGACGATTTCTCTCGGGGGCGTTGCCGTTCTACGCGCTGGCCGGATTGGCCATGTGCATGTACCTCGTCCTGTACAAGACTGACCTCTTCGACTTGAACGCCATCGTCCACGATGCAACGGCTTCGTCATGGTTTCCGGTCTTCGTGTTCGTCTGCGTGCTCCTGGAGTCGGTCTTCCCGTATTTTGGCTATTTTCCCGGAACCGCCCTCATCCTGATGTCCGTGGCGCTCAATCCGAAGCCCGCTGATGTCTCGGTTTTTATCGTGGCGTGGCTGGCCATCATCGTGGGCGCCGTTCTGAGTTACGGACAGGCTCGTTTTTTCAGACCGCTCCTGCAGCGGGTGGCCTCGAAAGCGGCACTGAGACGGTGCGGGTCCCTCCTCGACGCCTACGGTCCTTACGCGCGCGTTGCCCTGTTCGTTCATCCCAACGCTTGCGCGATGTATTTCACCGCACTCGGACTTCTCGGCCGCGACCTGACGCGGGAGCTCGCCTATCTCGGCGTGGGTGCAGCGGCCTCCGTGGGCGTTCTGTTCGTCGTCGTGACCAGACTTGTGTCGTCCGTAGGCACGACCGACGATGGGGAATTGCAGGTCCTGCTGGCGGCAGCGCTGGTCGTCATCGGGACACTAGTCGGTCTCTACGCGGCCTGGCGACCGGCGCGGGCCGCGTAACAGCTTGATGAGTGCGAAGAGGCTTTCGTTCTTTGCGCCCGGAGTGTGATTAGCCTCACGGATTGGATGCTTGCCTTTCGGCAGGCTCCGCATAGGCTGCGCGCTTGCTGTTTGGGGCTACGATGGGCGCTTTTCGCTGGTTTTCAGTGTTCCTTTTGATCTGGCTGACCTGCGGAGCGGCGCAGGCCGAACGTCGGGTTGCGCTCGTCATCGGCAATTCTGCCTACAAGAGCGTTCCCCGGCTCGCCAACCCCGTGAACGATGCGACGCTGGTCGGCGGCATGTTCAAGAAGGCGGGCTTCGACAGCGTCGACATCAAGTTGGATCTGAATGCCGTCGAGATACGAAAAGCTCTGCGCGAGTTTGGCGGTCGAGCGCGCGATGCCGAGGTGGCCGTCATCTACTATGCGGGGCACGGCATCGAGCTGGACGGCACCAATTACCTGATTCCGACCGACGCAGCGCTGGAGACTGACAGTGACGTTCTTGACGAGACGGTGGCGCTTGACCGGGCGCTGTTCGCAGTCGAGCCTGCAAAGCAGCTTCGCCTCGTCATTCTCGATGCCTGCCGCGACAACCCGTTCGCCAAGACCATGAAGCGGACCGTCGCCGCGCGCGCCATCGGTCGCGGCCTCGCCAAGATCGAGCCTACGAGCCCGAACACGATGATCGCGTTTGCCGCGAAGGCGGGGTCGACGGCCTCGGACGGCGACTCCAAGAACAGTCCGTTTGCGGCTGCGCTGGTCGAACGCCTCCCTACGCCGGGACTCGATCTGCGCAAGGCCTTCGGCTTCGTCCGCGACGATGTTCCCAAGAACACCGGCTACAAGCAGGAGCCTTACGTCTATGGCTCGCTCGGCGGCGATGACGTGTCACTGGTCCCGGCCAAGCCGGTCGCGGAAGGGCCGCAGGCGAGCCCGCAGGACGCGATCCGCCGAGATTACGAACTCGCGCTCCAGATCGCCACCCGAGAGGTCTGGACCGCTTTTCTCGGCAATATCCCGATGGTTTTTACGCGAGCCTCGCCAAGGGGCAGTTGAACCGGATAGCGGTCGAGGACACCCGCGCTGCTGCTGCCGACAAGGCCCGGCGGGCTGAAGATGAGAAGGCCCGGCTCGTGGCCGAGCGCGCCCAGAAGGCCGAACAGGACAAGGCGGCCGCCGCAGCCAGGGCTGCCGAGGACGCCAAGCTTGCGGCAGAAAAGGCCAATCGGGCCGAGGCGGCGAAAGCAGCTGCTGCCGAGCAGCGGCGCAAGGAGGCCGAAGGCGCTGTCGCAAAGGCGTTGGCCGAAAAGCAAGCCGCCGAGAAGGCGCTCGCCGACAGAATTACGAATGACAAGGCGGCTGCCGAGCTGGCGGCCCGACAGGCGGCGGAGAAGAAGGCGGAGGTGGAGGGCGAACAGAAAGTCGCAGCCGTCGCTCCCGCTTCATCACAGCCCAGCCGGTCTCCTCAGGAGACGGCAAAGCTGCTGCAGTCAGAATTGCGCCGGGTCGGTTGTCTGGCAACAGCAGCCGACGGCGACTGGAACGCTTCGTCGCAGCGCTCGCTGATCTTGTTCAACAAGCACGCCGGGACGAAGTTTGACGCCAAGCTTGCGAGCTTCGACGCGCTGGACGCGATCAAGACCAAGCCCGGCCGCGTCTGTCCGCTGGTGTGCGATCGCGGCTTCAGAGCTGACGGCGATCAATGTTCTAGGATCACATGCAGGGCAGGGTCCCGCGTCAACGACGACAACGAATGTGAAAAGGTCCCTGACAGGAAGCCCGCCACCGCGCGTGAGGACTCCAAGAAACGGGACGAGCAACGGAAGCAGGTCGAGTCGGCGCCGGCCAAGCCGCAAGCTACCGGCCAGATGTTTTGCAACGGTGCGGGATGCAGGCCGGTTCGATCAGGTTGTAAGCTAGTCCCGGGTGGCTCCGGTCTCGCTTCCGGAGACGGTAGATCGAAAGCGATGATGGAGATCTGTGGCTGAGCTTCCGTTCGAATGCGGCTACGGCAACCAGACCTTTGCGAAGCCCATCGCCTTCGCTGATCTGACGAAGCGTTGATCAAACGTCAGGAAGGCACGGCTTTCGCTTTCTTCGATTGCTGGGGATGATTGCCCGTCAGGTAGCGAACGACGAGATCAGTATCAATCGCGAGCATGACGTCGTCGCGCCTCCGCGGCGATACCCGCCTCCATCTCTGCCACGCTCTTTGGCTTGCCCCGATAGGGGAGCGACGCGAAGACGTCCGCCGACCTGGCCGCGGGGAACAGCGAGGACGGTTTTGGAAGCACTCCGTCCGGCGTGTTCTCGATCGTGAGCTGCGTACCCGCCCGCCAGCTGAGCTCATCACGGATCGCCTTCGGCAGGACGACTTGGCCCTTGGTCGAGACGGCCGTTGTCAGCTTGGCGGCAGCCATGAGGTATCGCTGGTAAGACCCAAGTAAGACAGGTCGGCTCGCTGCTTCAAGCAAGGGCGAGCAGCCTTCGATCGCAGCGGATGGTCACATCCTGCCCGTGTTTTGCCCGACGAGTCAAATTTGAATTCGGAAAATGCGTAACCTATTGTTTTCGCTCACGTCGGCTACTGTGCATGGGGTTGTTTTTCGAATTTCTGAATCGGACGGGTCAGACAGCCGCAGTGAGCAGTCAGGTGTCCGGATTGTTCGAACCTGGAAGGTTCAGGAAGGTGGATGGTGGGCGCACAAGGGATCGAACCTTGGACCTCTCCCGTGTGAACCACAACTGGTGGACTGTAGCCAACCTAATCCAGCCATAGTTTTATTGCAAAAGTCCTTGTAAGGTAAGGACTTGTTGCCATATTGGACCATCCGTGGCCTGGGTTGGCCTTACCACATGTTGTATGTCCCTGCTGTGCCCTTCGGAGGATTTCCCTTAGGGCACATTAACTGGGAACGCGAAGGCAATGGCTTGTGGTCCATTTCTTCTAGGATCGCCGCGACCCGTCTCAGGGCGCAAGGAGCGAGAGCACAAACGATGGAAAAGAGTAAAGAATCTCTCAGAGCTGAAGGAACGACGAACTACCTGAGACTCACTGACGCGGCCATCCGTGCGGCGACGCTGCCGCCGGGCAAATCGCAGCACTATCTGCACGACACAGAGCAGCCGGGGCTCGCGATCAGGATGCGCGCGACGGGTGGCAGGACCTGGGTCTTCATGTTCACGAAGCCTGGGACGAAAGGCACCCAACGCAAGACGCTGGGTGCATGGCCCAAATTCAATGAGAAGGCCGCGCGCAGGGCCGCCACCGTCGTCGCTGGGGAGGTGGTCATTGGGATCGATCCCAATGAGGGCAAGCGCGAGGCGAAGCGGCAAGCGCTGGCCGAGCGGCAGTGCACGACACTGGCGACCTTGATCGTTGAAGATGGCCCCTACGAAATGTCCCTGACCGGGCGCCAGGTCGTCAACTGGAAACCGGCTATGTCGGCACTCCGACGCGGTCTGAAAGATCATTTCGACCTCGCCATCGCCGAGCTCACGCGACGGCAAATCATGGCGGCGGTGGACAGGATCGGCAAGACCGGCAAGCGCGGCGCAGCAAAGGACTTGCGCAAGCACACGCACACGTTCCTCGAATGGTGCGTCGGCGAAGGCTACGTCGAGCACAACGTGCTCGCCGGCTATCGCGTGCCCAAGGAGACGCGCGCGCAGCGGGTCGGGCGCCGAACGAAGGGCCGGGCGCTGCTCGACGAGGAGATCATCAAAGTCTGGCACGCATCCGGCAAGCTTGGGACGTTTGGGCTATTGACACGAATGTGCCTACTTGGCGGCCCGCGCCGCAGCGAGCCAGCCATGATCGAGTGGCAAAATCACGTCATGGATGACCGCATCACTTTCGAGGCAGCATGGACCAAGATGGGCGTTTACCACGACGTGCCGCGTACCCACCTCGTTGAGGAGGTGCTTACGGCCGCAAAACATTTCCAGCGTGCGACGTCGGACTATGTCTTCCCGTCACCGAAGACCGGCGGCCAGATGTCGGGCTTCACAAACTTGGTCGACCGCCTGGTCAAGGAAGCGGGTGTCGCCAAGTTCACAATGCATGACTTAAGGCGCAGCTTGCGAACCATCATGTCACGCTGCGGCTATGACAACGAAATCCAGCGGTTGTGTGTCGGGCAAAAGCCGCGCGGGATCGATCAGGTCTACAATCACGACGAACAGTGGATCATCCGCAAGATGGCGTTCGAAGCTGCTCATGACTACATCGCGGAGTTGGTCGGCGCTAAACGGGGAGGCAAGGTCGTGCGCCTGCAGCGGACGAATCCGCTCGATCCCATCAAGGCCGAATTGCTTGGCCGTCTTCGCGAGCATTATGCGGCTGCAACGACTTAGTTGTCTCATCGCGTCCGGCCAGATAGTCGCGCACCGCATCAACTCGGTAAAGCGGGCGGCCATCGACGTAGCGCCATTTCAGCGGGTGGTTCGGATTGCGCCGCCATAGCTCCAGGGCTCCAGGCGTGCGCCGGATCACGGCGGCCGTTTCTAATGCCGTTAAGTTTGAGCTGCCCGGCAGCGAATCGATATCGAACGTCGCGGGCGGCGGCATGCCGCGATTCTTCCGAGGTCGCTTCATGGTGCGGAGCGTCTCCTTCAAGTGGCCCATCGTCAACTCTCACGATTGAAGCGAGCGAGGCTCTTGTGTATTCGCCTGGTCGCTTCTTGGGCGGGGACGTCAAGAGAATCAACGCAGTCGTCGAACTTTCCCTGTCGAGTGCCGCCGATTTGACCATCATGCTCCGGTTGATGTTGCATAGGAACACGTTAATTGCGCGTCGTAGGATTGGATATCAACGCGAATAGAAGAAAAGTTGCTGGTAGCTAGCCGAGACCACTCCGCTCGCATTGCGGCCCTGCGAGTGGCCACGTCAGCGGCCCGGTCACGCCCGCAGGCTATTGGCCGTCATGGGAAGCATGTCGAAGAATGAAAAACGAATTGATAGGTAGTTCGACGCTTCGTAGCTACATCGAGGCGGGCCGGCGGACATCGGAATTGATTTGGCAATACGGACTTGCTTGGCGCCAAAGGCGCCTCACGGAAACGACTCGGCACGACGCCACTAGGACGGCGCGTCATGGAAGAACTTCGATGATCCATCTACCGACCGCTTTCAACTGGCGTTCCATAAAAGCGACGCACCGCGGTCCAGGATCGGGTTCGTTCCCTGGCTGCCATTCCTATGCGCCCAATGCACGCGAGCGCCATGGGAATCTGTGTCAACCTGGCGATAAGATCTGGCTCCTTCATCGCGTCAGGCGCATTAGCCCCAAGGGCCATTCTGGCAGCAGAGTCAACAGTTTAGACGACAATGCCGCTGGAACAAGATATGTTTAAGGATCATTATCGATAAGAAGATCTGTTCACGTTTCGCTTGACTGCGATCTGCGATCTGTTTACATATCATTTCGGGGTTAATGATCCGGGAACATATCATGGCTTCGGCTCCAAGCCCGCTGCTCGAGGAACTTGGCCTGCACTTTCGCAGAGCGCGAAGGGCTGCTGGCCTGTCCCAGGAGCAAGTCGCCCTCCGGGCGAACATTAGCAGGCCCCGCTATCGCGACATTGAAACGGGTGCCGCTGCAGCGCGCGCAACGACACTCGTCAACGTTGCTCGCGCCCTTGGCATGGAAATGATGCTGATTCCGCAAGCGATGGTACCGGCTATTCAATCAATGCTGCAGCCAGCTACGGGCGATGATGACCATCCTGCGTTCACGTCAGATGTTGAGGAGGAGCATGAATAAGCCTGTCCTCGCGGCTGAACGTATCCAATCGCTCGACATCTCATTAAACGATCTTGCCGTCGGCACGCTCGTGCGAACGCCGGGCGACTACAGCGCATTCAATCTCTTGCCCGCGTATCGGAGCTTGAACGACCCTCCGATTTTCAGCCTGTCGCTTCGCTCGGCGGATGGCAGCCTCCGCCGGGATCCCAAACCCATACGCGGCGCGCTGCCGCCGTTCTTCGCGAACTTGCTGCCCGAAGAGAAACTGCGCGAAGCAATGGAAAAGCACCACGCAGCGTCAGTAAGACCTGGAAACGACTTCGATCTCTTGGCAGCACTGGGGACAAATCTACCGGGAGCGGTACGAGCGTTGCCGAGCGACGGCGTTCCCGTTCTGGCCGGGCCAGAATCAGAAGGCAAGAAGAAGGCGCGCTTTTCGCTCGCCGGTGTCCAGATGAAGCTCTCCGTCATCAAAAATACCGGAAAAGAAGGGGGGATCACGCTGGCCGTCGACGATGAGCAAGGGCAGTACATCGCGAAATTTCCCTCCCTCACCCACATTGGGCTTTCGGAAAACGAATTCGCGATCCTAGCCTTAGCGGAAGCGCTAGGGATGGAAGTGCCTGCACGTGAGCTCGTCGAAAAGACGGATTTCGCCGGCATTCCGGAAGAGTTTAACACCATGTCCACGGGCAAAGTGCTTCTTGTCCGTCGCTTCGATCGCGGTGCCGATGCAGCGCGCGTGCATATGGAGGACTTTGCACAGGTCTTCGGCCGCTATCCGTCCGAGAAATATACCGGTGCGGCGTATCACAATATCGCGGCCGCGCTGAACAGCGGTGTCTCGTTCGATTCCGCGATCGAATTTGTCCGTCGTCTTGCGCTCACCGCGATCACCGGCAATGGCGACATGCATCTCAAGAATTGGTCGTTACTGTATCCTGGAGACGGACGGAGGCCTACGTTGGCGCCAATCTACGACGTGCTCTCAACAATTTCGTATATCCCGAAAGATGGTCTAGCATTGAGCCTTGCGGGCGAAAAGTCATTCAAGGCCCTGACTCCAGAGCGCTGGCGCAATTTCGCGAACCGCAGCCGTCTTCCAGAGGGGGCAGTGGTGACGGCTGTAGCTGAGACCGCGGCGGCCGTGCGCGACAGGTGGTCAGTTCTTCCAGAACGCGACGTCGTGCCTGGGCAGGTTCTCGAACGGATCGATGCACATATCGACGAAATGGTACCCATCCTTGACCCTTAGGCGCGGCACTGATTGCAGCACGACCTGGGCTGATCAAGAACCAAGAATAGTATGAGGATTGCTGGATGCGAAACAATTCAGCATCACATGGATTGTGGGCTCTCACCGCGCCACCGGCGCCAGACACTGTTTCCCTCGCCAGTGACACCGCAGCGGATGTGATCGTGATTGGCGCTGGATATACCGGGCTGTCGTCTGCACTTCATCTCGCCGAAGGAGGGGCGCGCGTCGCGCTGTTGGAGGCGTCCGAAATTGGGTTCGGCGGTTCGGGCCGGAACGTCGGTCTGGTTAACGCGGGCATGTGGGTGATGCCTGACACCCTTCCGGATACGCTCGGCGTCCCGTTCGGCGAACGGTTGATTGAACAACTCGGCCGTGGACCGCAAAAGGTGTTCGACCTCATCCAAAAGCATGGCATCGAATGTGAAGTGGAACGTGCCGGTACCCTGCATTGTGCCGTCGGACGTAAGGGCTTGCAAGAGATCGAGGCCCGCGCCGAACAGTGGCAGAAGCGTGGCGCCCCTGTCGTAGTGCTAAATGCAGATGAGACACGCAGGAAAGTCGGCGGTGGCGAATACAGCGGGGCGCTGCTCGATAAGCGCGCCGGGACGATACAGCCGCTGGCCTATGTGCACGGTCTAGCGAGAGCCGCGCTTGCAGCGGGGGCTAGGATATTCACACAGAGCGAGGCTGTTACTGCGCAACACAACGGCCTGCGCTGGAGGATTAGCACAGAAAGCGGATCGGTAGATGCGGAATGGGTGATCGTTGCGACGGATGCCTATGCTAAAGGACTTTGGTCGCAGGTACGGCAGGAGCAGATCCATCTGCCCTACTTCAACTTTGCTACAGGTTCTCTGCCGGATGGTCTGAGGAAGTCGATCCTGCCTGAACGGCAGGGAGCGTGGGACACTCGAGAGGTCCTCTCTTCATTTCGCTTGGATCGCTCCGGGCGCCTCGTGTTTGGCAGTGTTGGTGCCCTTGAGGGTATTGGCGCATCCGTTCACCGGGCATGGGCTCAGAGATCGTTGCGCAAGCTGTTTCCGGGACTTCAGCATGTCGAGTTTGAAACCGGCTGGTTCGGCATGATTGGAATGACCTCGAACAACCTGCCGCGCTTTCACGAGCTCGACCGCAACGTCGTTGCTTTCAGCGGTTACAACGGTCGCGGCATCGCACCTGGCACAGTCTTTGGCAGTGTGTTGGCTTCGTACGTTCTGGGTCAGATCGCGGAGAACGATCTTCCGCTGCCGGTCACTGCCGTTGAACGGCGACGCTTTCGTGCCGCGCGGGAAGCCTTCTACATCGCGGGGTCCCAACTTGTTCACCTAATGGATACCCGGTTCTGATTACTCAAACGAGTTCGCCAAGTATGGGACTGTCATCGGCATGCTCATGACTCAACTTCGCGCTCCGACGGCCATTGACCTCGATCTGTTGCTACGAGGCGAGAGATTTTGTGTTCTGTACGTTCAGTCGAGCTTCACACGGAATTTAAACGCTGGCGACGGCCTCTTTGGCGGCGGTATAGACCGTGCTGTCATCGAGCGACGGGTGCTAAACTCGTCCGAACTTCGAATGAAAACGAGGAAATCATGTCGCGTTATTTCTCCGCCCAGAGGTAGATGCCGGCCTCGACTATCCCAGGTTGATCGATGCCTTAAGCGAAGCCGTCCGGCGCGGCGGAGAAGCGATGCCAGTGCGGCAGAGCTATAATGTTGGTACCGCTGCAAGCCCAGGTCGTCTCCTGACAATGCCGGCTTGAGAGCGGGGCAAGGCACTCGGCGTGAAGCTGGTGACCGTGTTTCCGAAGAGCGGGGCATGCGGTCTCCCTGCCTTTCCTCGCTCTACATGCTGTTCGACGGCAACCGGCCGGCCGCGCGCAATGATCGATGGCGAAACACTCACTAATCGGCGTACAGCCGCCGCCTCCGCGCTCGCATCACGACATCTCTCACGCCCCGACAGCCGCACGCTGCTGCTGATTGTAACCGGCCTGCTCGCCTCCTATTTGGCCGTTGCCCATCGCGCAGTTAGGCCGATTGAAGCCGTGCTGGTCTGGGGATGCAATGCGCAACGTGTCCAAGCTCTCGCGGACACGCTTGAGCATCAGGGTCTCAAGGCGAAACCGGCTGCTGATCTGACGGACGCTCTCTCGGTGGCGGACATCGTTAGCTGCGCCACCACGTCACGTGAGCCGCTGATCGTAGGCCAGCACCTCAGGCCAGGAACACATCTCGATCTCGTCGGCGCATTCACGCCAGAAATGCGTGGACCGACGACGATGCTGTTTGCCGCAGCCGCGTGTTCGTAGATACTATGCGGGTGCCCCCAGGCCGGTGGGACGCCTCAATGATTTGTGGGGGATCTTCATGAGTTAACCAATGGTTTGAAGTCTGGCCGCCTTTCGCAGCAAGAGATCACTCTCTTCAAGTCTGTTGGGGCCGCAATCGAAGATCTTGCGGCTGCGAATCTTCTTACATGAGAAATAATGGTTTTGAAAAAACACGAGATCGCGTATTAACACTGATGTGCGCCTTCATGCGAGGTTGCCGACTCTGAAGTGTTTCGCCGAAGTCAGATCGAGGCATGTAAGCGCGAAGAATGCTGACGCCCTAGGCGAATCACTGTTGACGCATCATGTAGCTGATAGCGCGAATCATCCTGTACGCAGATTTTCTGCCGATACCTCGCCTGAGCTGCCAGTCTTGATCTCGAACCTGATCAAGGCCCCCTCTGCAAGACGGTATAGCCGGCCTTCTCGACCGCCCTATGTGCACGAAAACGTCGGCTCCGCCATCATCCAGCTTGATAAATCCATAGCCTGGGTCGCGTTTAACCACTTTACGATGCCAGTTGTCACTAAGTATCTCCAATTCCAAATGACGGGATCTACCTAATGGCTAGAGAGGGATCAAGTCCGTACTCGTTGCGAACGTGCGATCTTGTCGCCGCGCAACATGAACCGGCAATAGCAAGCAGCTTCGCGGAACGGTTAGACTGAGCGCGCCCTTGGCTACTTCCGGCGGCGAAGCCTGCGAATCGCGCTGTGTGAGAATTCTGGGTATCGAGAGCTGAAAATTCACGTCGTCAACCAAACTCAGGCAACGCGACCGCCGCAGATATTAGCGGCATCTGCCGGAGCCCGCGCTCGGCTTCAAAACAAGGACCTGAAAAGTAACGGTAGTGCACGGATCTGCCCGCGATTCGGACGCAAATTCAGAATGTCCTTTCGGATTTCGGGAGAGGCCCTTTGATGTTTTTTCCGGGCCGTTCGGCACGACTTGCCGGCTGTCCAGCATCGAAGCTGATCCTGGACAGGCCAGTGCTCCACGAAGGCGAGCCCACATTTCCCGAAGAGACGCAGCCAAAAACTCGCGAGAGTGAGTTTCCAATCTAAGGTCACGACAGAGCAAGAAGATTGAAAACTACCATACGCGCGTGAATGTATCGGCACCCTTCAACTTGCCGGGCTTGCCGTTCTTGTCAACGTAGAACAGCGTCCATGAGGTCGGCATTTGAGACCCGTTGAGCTTTCCAACCCACCGGGTGAAGGAATTGCACTGGGCAAAGGTAACAACAAAATACAAGCCAGCAGGGCTAACGGCTCCCGATGCAGGATATGGAATGCCCTGGCACGCAAACCCTTGAGCATGGTTTGTGAAAGTCCCTTGTATTGCCCCGCTATTGGCGGACCAAACAAAAAGTTCTGAACCTCGTTCATTCTTCCAGTACGAGGGGGCAGGAAGCCCCTGTGCGATGGCCTCGGCGGAAAGGAAGAAGGAATGGGCGAGCAGCAAGAGTCCCAGAAGTCTCTTCATATTGAAGCCCCAAAAGAGGTCACTTAAAGGTCGCAACGTGGATCATCTAGCGTGATACAACTTGAGGTCATATTCACTGCCATTATCTCGCGTTCGGCATAGGAATGCGGCGCATATACTCGAAATCGCGCTGGATCGCGGCGTAGCCGACCCTGTCGAGCCCTCGGCGCTTCTCATCCTCGAATCGGTTCGCCTGGGCGGCCGAGCGCCGAACCGGTGCTCGGTTATTTTGATGTGCCACGCCTGTGGTCGTCGGAGGAGATGCGGAGAGTAGAGGTCATTGTCCACGAGCTGTATCGGATCGGGCAATCCGCGCCAGGACTCCGACGCGATCGAATGAGCTGCGCCGGGCAATGGGGAACCCACGGCCATCGACAGCGCGGGCGCACCGAGGCCGATCGAGCAGAAAGACGGCGCCTAACAAGGACAAACGCTGCTAATCGCCATGGTTGCAATGGTAAAGTTCCCACTGACTGGGGGCAACATGGTTAAGGCATTTCGCAATACGGTCATGGCACTTACTTTTATGGGAGTTGCCGGCTGCAACATGTTTTGGAATTTCATGAATGACTATATGGTCTGCGGCCTTGCGCTGGCGGCTTCAGTGACAGCAGGCTTTTGCGTTGAGCGCATCTTCATCGAGCGGTCCCGTCGGGAGATGATCCGCCTCTACGGCGCGGACTGGCATTCGGCGGAGAACCGACAGCTCGACTCATGAACGTAACCCGTCGCCCGCCGTCATTTTCATCATCCAATTGTTCGCATTCGACCCGAGGAGCCTGGCCCGATCGAGCCTGGCCCGATGATTAAACCGGTCCATCCATTCCGGTTCGCTCGCATCGAGCGCCTGCGAGAGCTGCTTGAACGAGACTACCGAATGGTAGTTGACCCGAATACGGGCGTGAGCACCACGAAGCTGGTGAGACACGATCCGCAGCTGCTTGATGCAGGTTTGGTACTCGATCGTGATCCAGAAGGGTGCGAGCTGGGTCCTTGGTCGAGAGCCTGCGAGCGCTACGGCACGCAACCGGTCGATACGCCCGAGTAGCATCACGATCTGGAAGGGCGACCACCACAAGCTGGTAGGGGGCGATTGGACGCGCCCGTGCATCCACCACCCGCATCGCCAAGAGCGGACTTTTGGATTCCATACGCAACAGAATGTTGCGGTTGAATCGAGGTGGATTTGTATGCCGGCTGGCAAGGCTCACGTCGCGAGCCCACGACACTCCAGAGCGTCTTCGCCTATCCGCCGCTGGCGCACCGTATCAGCTCTCGTTTTGAATGCAACGCTGGCTCGGCCAGACGTGAGTTTGTGCGTGCGTTCGAGGCCTATCGGTCGCGAAACCTTCACGTCCTTGTCAGCTACAGTGACACGATTCATTCCGATCGCAGATCTCGCGAAGCTCAATGAGAAAGTCCTCGCGGATGATACGGTTGTATCTGAGCGCATTCCACGTCATTCCCAAGGAGCGAGATTGGGCATTTCGGCTAGTCAGGGGGCAAGTGATTGAATTTGTGCTCGTTGCGCGTCCGTAGAGCTTCACTGGATTGTCCGGTCTCACAACCTCATTTGCTCAGCGGGGGGCATTCCTGGCCAAATGAGCCGCTTCTCGTAGAAGATCACTGCATATCCGTGCAACATCCCTTCCCTGCGGCGAACATAGCCAGCGCTCTCATAAAGTCTTTGGGCCCCTACTTGGATCGTTGTTGTATCGAGCATTATCCACTTGAAACCGAGAGCAACAGCTCGCGACTCCAATTCACGAAGAACCCTCCTTCCAAACCCTCGTCGCTGAAAGACGGGGTCGACCCGCATACGTTTTAGTTCTGCGATATCATCATCAAAAGGTTTCAGCCCACCCATGGCAGCGAACCGGGGACCAATATGCGCAACTACGAAGTCACCGCCCGAGGCGATGTATACTTCCCCGATATTGCGTAAATCATCCTCCCAAGCCCCTTCCGGGCCACACACACCAACATCCTGCGATGCGCTTCTGTGCAGATGCCATGCATCATCGCTATCCCCGGACTCGAACCGACGAAGGATCAGTTCGTCTTGAGACATCGACTATTACCTCTCGACCGGTGGCGGACGCCTGCGCCTTTGTTTTTAGCCACGCAGAGACCACCGTCGGCTTACGGGCGCGCCTCTGTCAACAGCCGCTGAGAAAGGACAGCCTCAACACTTTCCGATACCTCAACTCCGACAACTGGACGACCCGGCTCAACCGTATATTTTAAGGCCGTACTACGATGCATCCGGGTAAACCGATCCAGTGCACAAACACAGGACGTGCGCAGCGTTCCGATTTCGCCGCCGTGATGCTCCACGACTGGCGAAATGGTCGCAACCCTGGGAAAGTCCGCTTTCCCCTTTAGCCAACCTGGCTTGAGCGGTGCACTCCCTTTACCTGACGACAGCCAGCGGAATACCTCGTGAATGCATCTCTGCGGATAATATTCGGACAGCCGGTACAGATCCCTATAAAATTGCGGTTTCTGGTGGAAGAGTTCTTCACCGACCAGTAGCACCGAGACCGCCACGATACGGGCCGAGAAGCGGCCGCTTGGACCAAGCGTATTCTTATAAGGATTCTTTCCGTAAAACACACGAAATTGGCCAAATAAGTCCGGCGACATATGTTCATAAAAGCGCGTCAGAACATTGTTTGCTGACTCAAGGCGCTCCAGGCATGTCGCAAGACATTGCCCCGCATCCACGTCGGCCACATCACGCAACTTGAGCAGAGCGTCCATTGCTGACTGCAATTCGCTCTCGATGATCTGGTGGCCCAAGCAAAAATCTCGCTCCTCGACGCCGGCCGCGCCGAGGCAGTATACGCGTGGATCGTTCTGCAGCGGATTCGTAAGGATCATATCTTCATAGGAGAGGACCTCAATGCCAGGCCGCCGTTGACAAGTCGAGCGCGCAAGGCGGATCAGTACCTCTCCCACCGTCAGCTCGGCGTCCACGGGATGAAGGCCGGCAAACGCAGACATCTGATAAGCACAATTTACGAGATATTGGATGTCTGTCTTAGCGATCTCGAAGTCCGACTGCGGCAGACTTAGCAGCTGCGCTTCATAGTCCGCCTCCGCAATCAGCGCGTTGATATTACGCCCAAGAGCCTTAACCGCTTCATCTGGTCGTTCACTGCATTTGATCTCCGCAATGCAGTGCGGCAGTTGATCGGCGACAAAATTGCTGACAAGCCCAAGCGGGCGTTCTCGCTGCCGGCGATCAATGCTATCGGACAGATGCGAAAATATCTCCTCCGCCTGGCAGGGCGAGCCTTGCGGGGTGGAAACGGAAAAAGGAGCGACCATAAATGAGCGCGCACGCGACTTCATCGAAACGCAACTTGCATTTCGGCACTTGACCCGTATCGTGCGGCCGGTGAGTAATCGTGCTTTTCGAGCAGATCAGTTCGTTTGTCTCTTATCCTACTGTCGTTGTACGCGACCCGCTCGAGTATATTGTTCGAGAAAAATAGGAGCGATACGGCGCCCGAATTGATAGTGCCGGCGGCAGTTAGCGAAAGCAGGCCGTTTGAAATGCAGATGAGTCCTGCCGCGTTCAAGAGTTCAAGCTCGCGGCCAAAGCATTTCTCGATCGACACCCCAAACTCCCGCTCGAAGCGGGAGAGCAACACCCCACTGCTTCGCAGGGCAAACATTACCGTTCTGCGCATGAGATCATCTTGCGACAGGACAACACCCTTCCACACAGGCTTCTCGCCCGCCTCAACCCTATATAGGTAGCGATCTAAATCTGCCTCGTTATAGAACTGGCACTGGCTCATGTAACCAAACCCGGCAACCCCAAACGGGACCAGATTATTGTCGTTCCAGGAATCGTATTTGCGGCTCTGTTGAATTGAGTGCGGCTGCGACTGCTTACTCCAATAGAAAATCGGCCCATGGCGATAGCCGAGTTTCGTGAGGATGTGCTCGGCCATAAAATGCATGATAATGCGCTCCTTAGCCCCGGCAAATTGATATCGTCCGCTAGCCAAATGGCGGGCTACGGGGTCTGTAGATTTAAACATCAATGGGAATACATTGAACTTCTCTATTCCCATATCCAGTAAGCCGATAAGTGAGTCGTACCAGCTCCGGAGCGTTTGCTGCGGCAACCCATACATGAGATCAAGCGACAGATTCTGAACGCCCATCTCATTCAGTAACTTTACGAGTTGTACTACCTCGTCCACGTGGTGCCCGCGGTTCAATATGCGTAAAATGCTCGGATCTAAACTCTGAACGCCCAATACGAAGCGGTTTACGCCGGCTCTAAGCAGTGTGGATATGCGATCTGCAGCGTCCACTTGCTTTGCAAGAGAGGGATGCAATTCGAAACTCACTTCCGACTTAGACAAGTCAAAGCGCCGGCTAATCATGCCAAATAGCGTTTCGAGTTGACGGTTGGTTAAGAACGAGGGAGTGCCGCCTCCAAAAAAAGCAGTCTCAACAGCTCTGCCACCCAGCGCTGCGTCCGACCAACTCATCTCTTTATCTAAAGCCGCCAGATAGCGCTCCACTCGCCCGGAAGATGGATTGATTTCCTTGGCGAAGTGGCAAAAGGTACAATACTGATCACAGAAGGGCATGTGAAAATAGAGATCAATTGACGACGAAACCTGAAGCAACAACTTTTCGGCATTCAGGTCGCCCATTGCCTTGAGAGGCGGATATGTGCCGACAAGATAATCGTTGTGCATGTCAAGGTGCAAATTCCGTGACCTCAACATGTCAAGGTTAATGTCGTACGAGCGGTCGATCGCGAATTCCAAGGCCTCGGAATAGGACGGCGCACGCATTTTTTTAAACTCCTCTAGCTTTCTTGTGAAGGCAAGGCCCGATGGCAGCTTCGTTGCTCGTGTCACATCGCGCTCTTAAGCTCGGGCTCGTTACTGAAGTCGTGCATTTCGATCAGACGCGGATTTGTCGGCTCCTACTCGAGGCAACCACCGTAGAGCAGGCCGAGTGTCGCCATCCGCTCGGGGACACGCGGGATGATTATGGTTCGGCGAGGAAGACAAATGCCGTGGCCGAGGCCGAATGTCCTTCGGGCGGTGCGAAACGGCACCGAGGAAAGACTTCAGGCGCTGAGGAGTGCGAATACTGCTGGAGAAAATGGTGCTCCACCTTCGAGTGTGACCCGCGCCGGGCCGGGTCGGGCGCCGAGCTCGATCTGCTCCAGCGTGCCATTGAACAACTACTGTCCGCTCCCCTCTTCGACAGGAAGCGGCCATTGCTCGAGACCAAGCTTGATTTGGTTTCCTCCCGGTCCGACGCCAACATTCGCATGCCGCTGCATGCATTCGACACAGAGCCGCCCAAACGTGTCACACTGGTTCGGATTTGCTCGGGAGTAAGCGCGCTCAATGCTAGTCGTGTCTGGTGGTCTTGACAGTTACCCGACGCGAAGAACGACAGCGGCATCCGCGAGGGACGCGGCAAAGCTTTAGGCGGGACCGCACTCAATAGCGCAGGTCCAAGGCATTGAGTCGAGCAAGTTTCATATGAACTCCTGGGCCGGCGAATGCGAGATCGTCACGGTCGTGCGGATCCATTTACGGTGTCCCAGCAATACACGTGCCACTAAAGACATTTGCGAGCCTGGCTTGAAGAGGGCAAAACCATGTGCTTCGTGTCCACTGACGGAATACTCGCGCCTCAGTGTCTGGTCCCGGACATTAACGTCTTCAGCCGGACACGGCTGAACACGACAACGCGGAATGTTGAATGACGTTGGCGGCCTCTCATGCCGAACTCGAACATCTGCTCCAACGGCCACCTTACGACCGAATCGCTCGGCTCATGAAGGCAGCGTCCCGGCACGTGACGGATATGCAAATGAACTCGTCGCTTTCTTGCGGCGCGGTGGCCACGGAGCGACTTCGATCTATTGGCAGCGCTCGGCGCGGACTTGCCAGGCGCGGTGCGTGTCGTACCGAGCGACGAACTCGGGCGCAGAGCATCGGCGCGGCCGACTCTTCGGTCAAGGTACCGTGGATCATTCTGCCCGGTTTCATCGATCTCCATGACCATCTCACCTGGAATATCCAGCCGCGATGGCTGACCGGTCGGAGTTTAACAACTGCTATGAATGGTAGGATTCGCGGAATAGGACTGCTTGCTGAACAATCCGCACTGCCGGGCAATCCCGACTTTGGCCTGCGAAGCGGAGATGTACGCGGAGATCAAGGCGCTTGCCAGTGGGGCGACCTCGGTCCTCGGGGATTGCTGAGCAGCGATAAGAGCTCTGCAAACCAGCCGTGCGTGCGGGACTTGCCCGAAACCTGGATAGGGGGATGCCGGCTTCTCGCAAAGCAACCGGTCTCCGACCGGCCTTGCGCCGGGCAGCCTCAACCTGCACGCACCAAGCCCATTGGCACTTGCTGCGGAACGCGCCTCTGTGCAAGACAATTCGTCCCAGAACGGCAGTAGGGAAACCGCACTGTGACAGCTTCTCTTGATGGCGAAATTCGCGACGGCGGCCATCATATGCAGGTCCGCGTCTATTTCGAAGATACTGACTCCGGTCAGATTGTTTATCACGCAAATTTTTTGCGCTTCATGGAACGCGGTAGAACGAACTACTTGCGCCTGCTCGGAACCACTCAGCAAGCGCTACTCAGAGAAGCCAAGAAAGATGCGCCCGGCTTTGCCTTCGTTGTCCGCTCCATGACGATCGATTTTCTAAAACCGGCGGTCTTGGATGACCTGCTTGACGTCGTCACAATCCCGCAAGAGGTGAGGGGAGCGTCGATTGCGTTGCTGCAGGAATGCAGGCGCGGAGACGATCTCCTAGTCACGGCGCGTGTACGCGTGGCGTTTATTTCAGCCGGAAAGGCGCAGCGCATCCCGAAGTCGCTGCGGCTCGCTATGGAAGGGCTTCGATAGATCTGCCGCTTAGTTCAAGCTTTTGGCTTCCAGCGCCCCACTGAAATCAAGACATTAAGCTTCTGTTGCGACCTAGTCAAACCAGTGTTCGGGGTAATCGGCATCCAATCGGGGCTCTGACGCATATTCGATGATCGTGATTGTTTTTATGGCGCGCCAATCAGCCTAGCCTGAAGAAGATCGAGCTTAGCGCGCCCGTACATCTGCCGTTCGACCAGCTTGAGCTTGGCGATGTGAGCTTTCACTTGGCCATTGGACCATGGTTGCGTAATAGCAGCGTGCACCGCGCCCTTATCGTTGGCGATCCCATTCGCGAACGAGGCAATGAGGCTTGCGGGACATGGGCCTACAAGGGGTCTGAACCGTCCCGGGTTTGCCGGAGGCCACTTGGTTTAAGTTATGCCGCCATGGCGGGGTGTTCCATCATGGCGTAGTAGCGTTGCTCGGCTTCGGCCGGCGGGATGTTGCCGATGGGCTTGAGGAGCCTTCGGTTGTTGAACCAGTCCACCCATTCCAGCGTCGCGAACTCGACGGCCTCGAAGCTGCGCCATGGTCCGCGCCGATGGATCACCTCCGCCTTGTAAAGTCCATTGATCGTTTCGGCGAGAGCATTGTCATAGGAGTCTCCGACGCTGCCGACGGAGGGCTCCACGCCG
The DNA here is from genome assembly GCF_023074185.1 of Bradyrhizobium sp. 132. Lineage (GTDB taxonomy): Bacteria > Pseudomonadota > Alphaproteobacteria > Rhizobiales > Xanthobacteraceae > Bradyrhizobium. Next base: position 68,037 of record NZ_JADPKY010000114.1, read on the forward strand.
GCTTCGGCCAGGCGCTCGGTGTACTTAATGGATACGTATTGGCTGCCCCTATCGCTATGATGCACGAGCCCGCCACGATGGACCGGCCGTCGATCATGCAATGCCTGCTCCAGCGCATCGAGCACGAAGCCTGCATGCGCCGTGCGCGAGGCTCGCCAGCCCACGATCCTGCGGGCATAGGCGTCGATGACGAAGGCGACGTAGACGAAGCCGGTCCAGGTCGCGACATAGGTGAAGTCGGAGAGCCAGAGGACGTTCGGCCTCGGCGCCTTGAACTGGCGGTTGACGTGATCCAGCGGGCATGGCGCGGCCTTGTCGCTGATCGTGGTCTTGACGGGCTTGCCGCGGATGACCCCTTGTAGGCCCATGTCCCGCATCAGTCGCGTCACGGTACAACGGGCAACATCGAACCCTTCACGCTTGAGCTGCCGCCAGACCTTGCGCACGCCGTACACGCCGAAGTTCTGATAGAAGACGCGCCGGACCTCGGTCTTCAGCGCAGCATCCTGCCGGGCGCGCGCCGACAGCCTGGCGGGATCTCGCCGCTTGGCCACATGGGCTTGATAGGTCGAGGGGGCGATCGGCAGCACCTTGCAGATCGGCTCGACCCCATGCGCCCCACGATGATCCTCGATAAAGGCGATCATGGCTTGGACCGGCGGTCGAGCTCCGCCATCGCAAAATAGGCGCTTGCCTTGCGCAGGATCTCATTGGCCTGCCGAAGCTCGCGGTTCTCTCGTTCGAGCGCCTTCAGCCTCTCGGCCGTGTCGGTCGGAACGCCGGCCCGCTGCCCGCTATCGATCTCGGCCTTCTTGACCCAGTCATGCAGCGTCTGCGGCGTGCAGCCGATCTTGGCCGCGATCGACATCACTGCCGCCCAGCGTGACGGGTGCTCACTGGCGTGATCCAGAACCATCCGAACCGCTCGGGTCCGGACCTCGGGTGAAAACTTGTTTGTCGTCTTGCTCGTCATGGCTCCATCCTCTCAGGAGTTGGAGCCTCCGGCAAACCCGGGGCGGTTCAGTGTTAGGCTTCCGATCCTTGCCAACTTCCCCTCTGGATGCTTCCCTTTTGGACGCAGCCCAGAGCCAGTTCGGCGACGACCTAGTTGGAACTATATCGTCCAGTTGGTATTTGCCTGATTTCGAGTTTTCGGCGAACCGGATGTTTGCGACCTCAATGCGGCGCGAATTTAACTCGGCGCCTGGCCTCAATGCTGCTGCGGCGTACACGTTTGGCGCGGTGCTAGAGCAAGCCTTGCAAAAACTCGGAGGTGATATCGAGGACCGACAGAGGTTTACCGAGACGCTGCGTGGATCTGAGGTGTTTGACACGATCCGCGGTCCCGTCAAATTCGACGAACGTGGGAACGTTGTTGGAATCATCTTCATCGCGAAAGCTTCGCGAATATCCCGAAGCAACACGGCGCTACTCGGAAACGAGCCAATCAAGACATATCCGTTCGTAAGCCAGTTTTGGACCTACGATCCAAAGAAATTTTTGTCCGGTCGGGCCTTTTCTCGAGAGTATCCGCCGGCGCATTATCTCGAAAGATAATGATCATACGGTCAAGGCATCCAAGACATGCTTGGCGACGTCCGGGTCGTCCAAGTACCCGATTATTCCGTGCCGGTTATCGGTACCATTCCTGACGCTGCCGTAGTTTTCGATGGCTGGGTTTACCGGGAAATTGGCTGCGTCGAGTGGGTACAGAGCGACCACGTCCCTCGGCTCAAACGCGTTGTACCAAGCTTTCGCTGGCGGTGGAAAGCCGATTGGGCGCAGTTGATCTCGTATAGCTCTAATAGCGAGTGGTGAGCCGACGGTTATGAACGCCCTCACGTTTAAGCTACGGCGGTCCGTGCGTAGTACGTTGTAGGCAACTACAGTTCCTAGCGAATGGGCAATCACGACACAGGGTTTTTCATTTAACGCAGGTCCGACGATACGGTCGACCTCGTCCCTGACGCCGGCACGTGTTGTATAAAGGTATACGTCTCGCATGATCGTCTCGATTGTGGTCTGGCTAGCTCCACCGCCATGTCGATCAATCGCACGAATGAGTGCCTGAACCCACGCCCAATTCTGCGGGCCCCGCTCGGTTGTGTTGTTCCCGAACTCCTGTTGAACCTGAGCATCCGTTACGCCTGCACCACGGCGCATGGACTCGGCGACCGATGCTTGGAATTTCAGGAAATCGTCATCTACAGGATTCCCCTTGGCCTGAACGTCATTAGTCAAGGGTAGCTCGGACTGCCGGGCGAGTTCATCCAACTTGTCCCCATAATAGGGAAACACCACCTCGAGACTATCCGGAAGGCTGCGTTTGATTTTCGCGGCGCCGCGCTGGAGCGTATCCATCCAAATTGACTTTAATTCACCGGGATCGCGCCCTTGCTGCGATCGGCCATGCACCAACACTAGTCGTACAGGGGCAAGATTAGCGGCCCGCGCGCGTGGGAGCGGAAGAATCGAGGCTGCCAGGCCAACTCCGGCTGCTGAAAGCAAATCACGACGAGTCACCATCGTCTTTCCCCCAAAGTGAATAAAACCACTATCGCGCGGCTTGGATAGCTCTGCCGATAAACTCCACGCCGGGCGGTCCAAACGTCGTCCACAAGCCCGGCCGCAAGCTATCTCGCGCGCGCTGAACATTCTCGGCCAGGGTAACTTCTCTAACGCGGAGCAATTGCCATCCTTGGGTCAACATAGGGCAAAAGGGCACGACTGAGTTTCGCAGTCCCTCGATCCGTTGGCCTGTCAATTTGTCAGCAAGCAGTGCAACGTCAAATAAATCAGCTCCAAGATCTCCCCTCATGTAGGATTGAACCGATCGTACTTGATCAGGAAGATTGGCGTCTGCGTAGGCATACGCCGCGTAAAGTCCCAATGTCGGGTCGACGCTTTTGAGAACACGAATTTGATTTGCCAGGCGTCCACCAGCATCAGTTCTCGCTTGTTTATCTCCCTCGATGCGAAAAACACCGAATTTGCTTGACGCAGCTGCCAAGGCCCGGAGCTCTTCAAGCCGAGCATTTTCGCCTGCGTACTCGCCTCGACGGGAGCCTCGCGGGGACGGTGCATACGCGACGCTTGTCACCTGTCCGTTCCTCACGGTTAGAGAGCCTATAAATCCAGGTAGCGCGGCGACGACAGTGCCCGAACCGTCCTCAAACATCAAAGCTGTGGTGACCGGTTGGGGATATGCGCCGGGAATGCTTATCATGGCGGGGCGCTCTCTCCCGTCCCCTGCGTCGACGATGTCTCCCCCTTGATCGCCTGCGACCCACACCGCGCGCACGCCAGCGCCAACCACGAAAAGACCGGTCTCCGTGTCAAAGGAATCGGCTTTCTTGGTATCGAGAAGTTCGCGTTGTACTCGACGGAGTTCGCTGTCTGCGAAAGCTCGATCGAGAGCCTGGACGTTTAGATCGCGAAGGGAAGCCAAGGGGCCAACGCGCGTGAGGCTAAACTGGTGATTGGCTATGTCCGAGACGGTTATATTGCCTGTCGTCGGCCCGGGAGTCGGCGTCGGAGTCGGAGTCGGAGTGGGTCTCGGTTGAGCTGTTGCTCGGCCAATGTATACGCTTTCGGGAGATTCGATCTTCGAATCCGGGTACTGAATGACCTTCGAATTTGCAGCCTTTAAGCGCGTCGGCACTTCTTCCAGCAGAAAGGTCTTAAGGGCGCGATTGGATATCACGTCCACGTCCCTGACTTTAGTCACCATCCCGGCCCGCGGGCTTTTGAATGCGTCCAAGAGGGTCGACGTGTAGACCCCCGCATAGTCATCGGCTGCGATCTTCAATTCGTATGCGGGAGCACCCTGCCGAGTCCCAAAGAAACGATCGACGTCGGGCGATTGGACGCCGGGTACAAAGCTCCCTCTGGGAAAAAGCACCGTTCCATGAAGAAGGGTCGTGTCAAAGTCTGGGATTGACCGGCATGCGTCGCAAATGATGACGACGTTTGGAATGGCACTTCGGTTGGCTTGATCTATACACTCAGTGACGCTGACTGCCTCGGCTAAGTCGTCGGGCGCGCCTGTCAACAGCCAAAATTCACTCGTCCCAAATGCGACGCCATGCCCCGAAAAGTAGATAAGAAGCTGAGTGAGCGTGCCTCGATTGACCAGCTCCGTGACGGCACGTTTAATACTGTCTGCCGTGACGACTCGACCATCATCATCATCGATCAATTTAACTTCGAAGCCTTCGGCGCTCAGCCAGCTAGCAACCGACTTTGCACCGGAGGCAGCCGCGCGCAGGACCGGCAAGTCGCCCGTCTTGTTGACGCCGACGACGACGGCGGCTCGCGTCGATACCCCACTGGTTTGGCCTCTCAGTGGGAGCGGCGCTGCCAATTGCGCCAAAGCCAGGCCCCCCAAAAGCACCTCGCGCCTTCTGATCGCCATCGCAACCTCCACATCGGGAAACGAGAGGGGACAGGTTATGGTAGTAAGCTGGTGGGATTTCTGAAAGAGTTTTCATACGACCGTCGGCCGCACCCTAGCGCAGCAATGCTCACCGGAATGCCCAGGTATCTTTCTGCCGGCCCTGGTGGACGCCGCCCACAGCTGCCGGGCGAGGGATCTTCGAGCGGCAGACTTGGCTTGAAGCGAGCCGTCCGGAGTGCCATCCGTCGCAGGACGGCTCGCTTGAATTGGCCGGTTTCAGTTCTACGAGGCTTGCGGGAACTGGCGCCCGCAGGCCCACTCGAGAACATCCCGCTTGCCTATGACACTCGTCCTAAAACGATGCGTCGCGCCCTGTTTAGCGACCGCGTCGGCCAGATGCGTTCGGCCTATCGCTGTCAATCGGCTTGCAAATATTGCAGGCCGAATGACACCTTTGCCTTTTTCATACCGATCCGCTCGCCAGCTTCATTCCCCAGGCCTTGAGGGAACACCATTTTGGGTCCGATAGAGAGGACGGTCGCTGCCTCGAACAGGCGCGCGGCCTGCAACCCGCCAGCACGAGCACCGCGCCAGCGACCGCAGCCACTTTTGCGAAGACGCTCGGCAAGACGACGACATCCGGCGAGCCGCGTGCCACGCACCGGCGCAGCCGTCGGCCCTATAAGGGTCCGCATGCCGTCCAAGCTCGATCCGCATATTGCTGCGATGGAGGGCTGGCTCGCTAAGCAACCGCAGTTAACTGCACTCGCCATCGTCGGCCGGCTGAGCGAGAAAGACCCCGAGGAGTTCGGGACAAGACAGCATTCGATCGTGCAGCGTCTGCTGAGGGCGCTTAGACGGAAGACGGCCGAGCAGCTGGTCGCGGAGGAGCCGCTCGACCAGGCCACCACCGCTGCCCCATTGCCCGGGGTTGTGGACGGCTCGGGCTATGTAGGGCCCGACCCGCCCACAGCCCCTCTCATCGAGCAAGCCCAAAGCCCACCTGGCGCAGTCAACCAATCGATATCGGATCGCCATCGGCAATGGCACCATCAGGGTAACATTCGCTGATGCGGCAATACGCGGGGTCAATATTGGGCTCTGACGCATATTCGATGATCGTGATTGTTTTTATGGCGCGCCAATCAGCCTTGCCTGAAGGAGATCGAGCTTAGCGCGCCCGTACATCTGCCGTTTGACCAGCTTGAGCTTAGGTGTTTGGTCCCAAGCTTTGATGGTGCATTCTTATCGCATGATTCGAAGGATGCGCTATGGGTCAAGTTTTACACGGCTGCGCCACCACGACGGAGGCAGTCCGTCGAGCAATACAAAATAGTCAAGAGAGCTTGAGAGCGCTCGCCAAGCGCTACGGTATCAACCAGAAGACTGTCGCGCAGTGGAAGCAGCGCGAGACTGTCGCCGATCGCTCGACAGGCCCCAAAGAAGCCAAGTCGACTGTCCTTTCCATCAAGGAGGAGGCGATCATCGTCGCCTTCCGGCGGCATACGCTGCTGCCACTGGACGATTGCCTCTATGCGCTGCAGCCAACCATCCCGCATCTGACGAGGTCATCTCTGCATCGCTGCCTCCAGCGTCATGGGATCAGCCGATTGCCGGAGGTCGAAGGCAGCAAGCCTTCGAAGAAACTGTTCAAGGCTTATCCGATCGGCTATTTCCACATCGACATTGCTGAGCTCCAGACCGCTGAAGGCAAGCTCTACCTCTACGTCGCCATCGATCGCACCAGTAAGTTCGCCTTCGTGCAACTGGTCAAGAAGGCGGAAAGGACCTCCGCCTCGGCCTTCCTCGGAGCTCTGATCGCGGCGGTCCGCTACAAGATCCACACGATTCTCACCGACAATGGGATCCAGTTCACCTTCCCGCCGCGCTACGCGGACGGCCCGACGGCAAAGATACGCGATCCATATGTTCGATATGCGCTGCAGGGAAAATGGCATCGAACATCGGCTGACCAAGATCAAGCATCCTTGGACCAATGGCCAGGTCGAGCGCATGAACCGAACGATCAAGGAAGCGACTGTCCAACGCTATCATTACGACCGACACGATCAGCTCAAGGCACACCTTGCCGACTTCATCACCGCCTACAACTACGCTCGGCGGCTGAAAACCCTGAAGGGCCTCACGCCTTACGAATACATCTGCAAATGCTGGACCTCCCAGCCACAACGATTCAATCTCAATCCGCTCCAGCAAATGCCGGGACTAAACACTTCCGGGTGAAGGTGGAATTGCTGCCCTAAACAAGATCGGCCCTGCGCGCGACCCTCGATGGGGTTCAGGTTGCGATCGCGATCAACGCCTATCTGACCTTTTCATTGGGGGCCGGCGAAACCGTCATTGGCATCATTACTGATCTTGAGGCACGTGAGAGCTTCGATCCCACCAGCGGCGACGAACTGAACCTGGAACTCATGAAACCGCGCCGGACCGCCAGCGTGCAGTTGCTGGGTACCATCGAGCATGCCGACGATGAGCCGTCCTTCAGTCCGGGTATATCCATCCTGCCAACACTCGATACACCGGCAGAAATCGGATCACCTGACATCTTGCGCGCCGTGTTTGAAATCCCGCCCCGTCGCAACAGGCCGGAGGGTTATGATGCGAGGGACTTTGACTGCGACTTGAAGATCGGATTTCCGACGGGCCAGGCGCGTAACGTCGTCCGGGCGTCCTACAATGACCTGTTCTCGAGGCCCTTGGCCATCGTCGGTAACACCGGGTCGGGCAAGTCATTCTCGGTGTCGAACCTCATTCAGAAGGCCATGAAAGCGCTCGACGGCGCAGCGGAGGACCCGCATGTCTTCATTCTCGACATTAATGGCGAATACGCCAAAGCCTTTCCTGCCGCAAAAGCAGCGGTACGCTTGCCGGATCGCATCTATCTCAATGGCAAAGAGTTCGGCCTCCCGCTCTGGTTCCTGAACGCGGAGGAGATCTGTGCATGGCTGAGCGCGGCGGAACAGACACAGGAACCCGTGTTGAAAGACTGGTGGGCGATCGCCAAGGGCGGCAATGCCACAGCTGCGGCCAGTCTCGGTTCCCTGCAGAACGCAATGAGCGCGCTCGATCAACTTCTCAGCGACAAAGATCAAGAAGAAGGCTGCGGGTTCCTATTGTGACGCCGTTGCCGGCCATCTCGCGAACACCGATATCGACACTACGGCGTTCGATAAACTATTCATCTCACATCGCTCCGCCAACGACTACAACACCGAGGTCATGAACAATCAGGCCGTGATCGCGGCCGAAAGCTAGCAGACCGTCGACGATGTGGGTGGCGCGAGTAATCATCTGGATACTTTAGCTATTGTTCGACCGAGTCTCGATGATTGCCCAAGGTCTCGATCTTCGGAAATACCACGATAATAAAGGCCTACGATTCCTGAGGGAGAAATACGTCTAGGTAAGTTAAACCTAAGAAGTTTCAGGAATTTCCAATCTATCGACATTCCTCTATCTGGCAATGCCGTCCTGGGCATGAGATTATCGATGCGTCGTTGGGGTAGATCGGGAAGAACACCAAGGCTACCTCCGCGGAAAGGTAGCCCGTCCCTCACGCCGCAAGATTCCTATGAAGTCATATGGTTCATCTGTTCGTGGTACGAACCAATAAAGCGCGAGCATGTCATCCCGGCCGCCTTGCTCGAAGGCGCTGTTCGCTGCGTATCGGAGATTAGCCTCGAATTGCTCTGACGAATTTGGCGCACCCACCATGACAGAGATAGTTTGCAGTCGCGCAGATGCCCCCTGCGTGAGTCCCATAGTGAAGAAAAAGTCGGGGCGGCGTTTCACTTCCCGCAGCCCTTTTTGCATGAACCGCTCGATCATCCGCTGACCTTTGCCGTTCACGTTGAGGAGACGATGGCCAAATCTGGTCCAGCCTGATGGGCGCCGTCTCTCCAGCGAGCGGAGAAGCTCTTCCCAGAAAGGTGTGCGTTTGATTGGGGGCTTTGAAAGCTGCTGCATCCGTTTGTCGGAGTACAGTGGCGTGAGGCGAAGCGATCGTCCGTACCATTCTTGGCGCGCGCCATCGAACTCATCTTCCCCGAGATTGAATTGCGTCTCTACGTAGATCGCGAGCAAATCCAATTCGTCGGCGCGATAATTCGCATTCTGCTCGAGTTCCACCCTGCGGCTCAGATAGTGACAACGTTCGATCTCAAGAGACAAGGTTTCGAACACACTCTCCAAGTCGAACACGGACATTGACGGAGCGATGTCCTTGTCGACCGGAATAAGACCGACCTTTTTTAGCTGCAGCCAATGCGAAGAAAGGGGACCAACCGCATCCTGAAGAATGTTGATGCGGATCACTTCCCGCACCTCACCGGCGTTTACAACCCATGACCCTTGTTTGGTTTCAAACTCGATCGGTCCGCTTGCATTATTTACGTGTTTCTTCAACCGGAGTGATTGCTCGGAGGGCGCTACGACGAGTGCTTGAAGAACCTCCTTTAGACTCCCGATTGCGCCGCGGCTTGCCGGCGCGCTGATCTTTGCGGACTTTGCCTCGAAAATAAGCATCGTCTTATCGATCACCGCAACGATATCCGACTCCCACCAATTTTGACCCCCGTCTTCGCTCCATTTAACGGCGTCACGTACCTCCGCACTCGGCAGAAACTCTCGGATCACGGCACTTAGGCGCGCCTCGAGCCAATCCGCTCTTGCCTTCTCCGCAAGCTTTTTTAGGTTGGGCTTTGTAGCGCAGAGCGCTTCAAGGATTTCAGCAAGATGCGTCCCGACAATCTGCGGACCGCTGCAGAATACCTTGTGTGCATTGATCTCAATGAACGGCTTCAGGCGGACCGGGTTGCTGAGGTGGAGGTGTTGCAGAACGCCTTCTGTGACATCTCCGAAGCGGAGCATAAGCGCGGATGTCACAACCTCTTTCAATGCGGAACGCTGCTCAGCCGGTGCGTCGGCGACCAGTTCGTCTAGGGGGAAAGTGAAGGCCTCTCGAAGTCTTTGCTCACTCAAATTCCAGAAGTGAGCATGCAGGCGGCGTTTGTCACGGTGCCACGGCACAGTTTCCGCTGTGACCCTTGCCGCGGCTTCGGGCTCCAAGCTTTTCACGTAGGCCTCGATCATAGCAGTCCCAGACTTCTTCTGAGCCCACGAGCGAAGGTGGCCGATATGCGCCTGGAGACGAAACTCCGATCTTTCCATGATCGATGACAGCATCGCGACCACGGCGCTAGCATCGCATCCAAAATGGTGGCGAAACGATGCGTTTACCGCGCTGGCAAGGCCTTCCGCATAGTCCTGGGTCTGATAGCCGCGCCGTGTTCCCCGAACTGCCAGCGTCCAGCTCTGGATCAGGGCGAGCATTTCACGCTGTTGGTTTGCGCGGAAATCGTTGGTTGTTTTGCACTGTGCCTTACCGCGGTAGGCCTGCCCATTGCGTTCGATCAGGTCGATCACGCGCTGTGTGACTGCGGGATAGTCGTCTTCATCATTGGGCACACCACGGGGACGTGCAAGGGCTAGTGCCTGAACGAGCTCGATATGGAACAGTTCGAGAGCCTTTGTACCGATCTGCTTGATCCGATCCGGACCCCGCATAATTAAGGAGAAGCCGGCCCGCGCAAGGATTTCCAAAGCGTCGACCGAGCTGACCTCCTCGGTAAGGGTCTCGAGTGTCTCACTGAATTCGTCGCGGGCGGCCGAGCCCTGGCGATGCGCCAAGGCAACTTCTTCGTCGGTCAAATCGACGTCGTGCATTAGTGACACGTCATTCGCCTACTTTTGTTTTGGCTGCGCTGCCTGCAATGACAGCCTGTCATCTCACGGAGAGCGCTCGAATACTACTTGTGGAAGCAGCTGTATTTATCGCTGCTTTGTCGAGCGGGCTTTATGTTTCGACGCCGTTCTGCCAAGGTTGAGAGGGATTCGCAGACTGTGTATCTCTGCGTGCGTTGAAGCCGTTGGCATCGGCGTGAATAAGGGGGGAGACACCGATTGCCGACGGCTGGGACCATCACGGTCAAAGAAACTCTAGATCCGCTGGACGGGGCTTTCCAGGGGTTGAGCGATAGCATTGCCCAAGGCGGCTATGCTTTCTGGCTTGGGTCGGGGATCTCCCGTGAGCGAGTTGTTGGGCTCGATGGGGTTCTGGAGAAGCTGATTGATTTTCTAAGGACACATACCACCGCTGATCCCGCGTGCCCTTACGGTAAGGCGCTAGAGAAAATCCTTGGAATGGCATCGCCTTCCGCCGATGAGCGCAAGGAAATTGATTTGGCTAAGCCCGTGGCAACTTGGGCCTGCCGCAAAGCTTTATTGGGCCGACTCTGGAACCAATACTCAAAGGTTCTATCAGTCGAGATACCCGCGGAAAGTCTTGACTATCTTCTATGGGTTGGCGTCGATTTTAGGAATACATTCTCAAATCAGAATCCGATGCGGAGCATTTGGCAATCGGGATGCTTGCGCTCGAAGGCACTGTCACCGAACTCGCCACCGCAAACTGGGACGGCCTGCTCGAGGGGGCGATGAAGGCTCTGGGCCATTCCGATACCTTCTACCGCGTCACTGTTACAGGCGACGATCTGCGCGGTGCGGCCGCGGCGGCCAAATTGTACAAATTTCACGGCTGCGCACTTCGAGCGATCGAAGATGAGGGCAAATACCGACCGCTCTTAGTTGCTCGTTCCGCACAGATCACGAGCTGGATGGGAAACGACACGTTCAAGATTACTCGCGACCAGCTTGAAGCGCTGATCCAGCGCGCGCGCAGCCTTGAGCTGAGCGAGGATTTCAAGTTCTTGGCGCAGCATGGCGTGCGCCTGCAGATAGCGCGCCTCTGCGATCGCTCTCTCACATGGTTCCAGGCCGATCACGAAGGCCGCGAACAGGGCATCGCGTTCGAAGGAGGTCTGATCACCTTCCACAATGGCCCCATTGATGCGCAGCAGACCGCTGGCAAGCACGCCAGTCACGAGCATGTGGGCGTCGATTAGTCGTCCAAAGGCGACCATGGCTTTGGCCTTCGCCTGATCTCCGTACACCTGCTGAACGGCATAGAGCGTGGCGGCCGGTTCGATCAGCGCCTGCTTGTGACGCTCGATAGGTTCGTCGTTGAGCGTCTCAATCATCGGCGTTCAATGCCTTGAGATCGGCGAGGAAGACCGTCCCAATCTCCACGGCCCCGCTTCGCCGCGTCCGAGTCGACGTCTACGCCATGCGAGGCTTCGTTCATGACCCGCAGCGCGCCGAGCATCTGCTCGGTGCTGGCGGGCACCGGTCCCTGCCGTCGTAGATCGCGCAGCATGTTTATGATGCCAACGGGCCGATCGAAGACGAGGCCTCGTTCCGAGGCGAGGTCGCGAACCGCGCGCTCGATTTCGATGCGAAGTTTGACCACGGACATCAGCGGAAACTCCCGGGCGAATTCCGCCGCAGTTGGGAGATCCTCCTCGAACTGGGGTGGGAGCGCATGGGAGAGTTGATACTGAGCGACGCCCATCGGCTTGCTGGAATCTCGCAGGGCGTATTCCACGATCACCTCGTTGCGCCCCGTGCACAAAATGATGCCGATCGTCGGCTTGTCATCCGGATGGCGCAATTTCTCGTCCACGGCTGACAGGTGGAAGTTCATCTTGCCCGCGAATTCGGGTTTGAAGTCCTCGATCTTCAACTCGATCACCACGAAGCAGCGCAGTCGGAGATGATAGAAGAGTAGGTCGAGATAATAGTCCTGTCTGCCGACTTCGAGGTGGTATTGGCTGCCAACGAAGGCGAACCCCTTGCCGAGTTCCAGGATGAGCGAGCGTAGGTGCTCGATGAGACCGCGTTCGAGATCGCGCTCCAACAGTTCTGGGCCAAGCGAGAGGAAGTCGAACGTATAGGGGTCTTTGAGTATCTGCTGGGCAAGCTCGGATTGCTCGGACGGGAGGATCCGTGAGAAGTTGGTCAGCGCACTGCCTTGACGGGCGAATAGATTGCTGTCGATCTGATGGACGAGAACGTTCCGGCTCCAGCCGTGCTCGATCGCTTGGCGGGCGTACCAGCTGCGTTCCTCGGGTGCCTTGAGGGCGTCGAGGAGGCGGACGTTATGGCCCCAGGGCAATAGTGCAACAACCTGTTGCACGAATTCGCCGTCGGGCCAGGCTTCGGCGAAAGCGCGCATGTATTTCAGATTTCGGGCTGAGATCGGCTTCGCCACTGGCAACGGCGAGCTAGATCTCCGCTCCGGTATTGAACAGCGCCAGGTTGAGCTTGACCCTAGGATTGGCGGCGCCAAACTCCTTCACGTTGCTGGGAACGAGATTCGAGGCGAGGCCGCTTATCATCGCGACCGTGATCTCGCCCCGCCGCCGGCGCAACAGGATATGGATGCGACGATATCCGTAGCGCACGCGGATCTCGCAGATGCTTTTTGATCCTATGCTTGAGGTCGGCCTGGTCGCCGCGTTTCGACTTGTAGACGTACAGTGCACGATCGATACCTTCCAGTCGCTGCGCAACTTGTCGACAAGTTCGCGCTTGCGGCCAGGCCTCAGAGCTTTTTTGAGAGCACGTCCTGCAGCATGGCCTTGTCCAAAGACAGGTCGGCGACGATCCGCTTCAGCTTGGCGTTCTCTTCCTCGAGCTGACGCAGCCGCCTCATCTCGGACGGCATGAGTCCTGCATATTTCTTGCGCCAATCATAGAAGGTGGCGTCGCTGATCCCGGCCTTGCGGCAGACTTCGGCCACCGGCGCACCGTCTTCCGCCTGCTTCAAAACAAATGCGATTTGGGCCTCGCTGAACTTCGATGCTTCATGGAGCTCTCCTCGTCCCGACACGGGATCATAATTGGAAATTCCAGTTCAGACTGGCCTCATTTGGCGGGAGAGGTCAACTGCACTTAGCAGGTGAGGTAAAGCTGAGCGCAATGCCGCGTGAGCAAGAGCGAATCAGGGCGAGCGAAGCGGGCGCACGAGAGTCATCTGGCACGAGCCAGATGGATGGCTGACAAGCGCTATCGACCACGTGCTGCATGGTGATGTCCATAGTCTAGACTGACGAAGGGCGTATGCGGCTTGCTCCGCGCTTGACCAAGCAGACCCGACAAGCATCCTGGTGGTCGATCGTGCTCGATTTCACCCCGTTCATGCCGCATTCGCAGCTTCCGCAGGCGCTGCATCACGCATGAAGGCAACAGCCAGCCCGACGCCGATGAGACCAATCAGGATGGACGCCACGGCCAGCGATGTGACTCCGCTGATCTCGACGAGGATGCCGCCGAGAAAAGCGCCGATGGCGATCCCTGCGAAGGTAGTCGAGCTGTTCATTGCCAGGACCAGCTTCGACCTATCCCCGGCTAGGCCGAGGAGCCGGTGCTGGATCGGCACCAGATACATGTAGCTGACGTTGCCCCAAAGGAAGGCGAAGAGCACGGTGAGGGCACCATGGTGTCCAAATGCAACCAAACCTACGAGCAGGATTAGCTGTGCGCCTATGGCTGCGATGAGGACTTTATAGGGGCCGAAACGGTCAGTCAGAACGCCACACGCTGCGTTTCCCGTCACGGCTCCGAAACCGTAGGCAAAGAGCGCGGCCGAGAGCAGAGGAACCCCGGCAAGCAGAAAACCGGTGATGAAGACGCTCACATAGGAATAAACGATGAACTCGGAAACAACGACGAATAGTGTCACGGAAAGGATACCGTAGATGATTTTGGAGAATTCTTTGGAGGTCGGTCCGTTTCCGCGCTCCGGCATCTTGGCAGGGATTCCAGACATCATCGGGGCGAAGATCATCAATGCGAGAAGCCCGGCAATGACGACGAAACCGAATGCGAAGCGCCAGCCGATAGCACCTGCGATCCAGCTGGTGGCCGGGACGCCAGCAACCTGTGAAACGGTCATGCCGCCGAAGATGAGGGACAACGCGAAACCTTTGCGGGTAGGCGGCAGGAGCTCGGCGGTTAGTGCGGTAGCCGCCGGGGTGAACATCGCCGCGCCGTAGGCCGAAATGACGCGACCAGCAGCAAGAATTAGGAAGTTCGGCGCGACCGCGCAGATCAGGTTACCGATGATGAAGATCGAAACGGACAGGATTTGGACATTGCGACGGCTCATGGCCTTGAACATCCAGGCATTCAGCGGCGCGAAGACAGCGTAGCAGAGTGCGTAGATCGAAATGATCCAGCCCGCCGCGCCGGTTGAAATCCCGAGGTCACGAGAGATCACATCGAGCGCCCCAATGATGACAAATGTGTCCAGGCCGATAGCGAAGGCGGCGATGGTCAGAGCGGCAATGACGAGTTTCGTTCGCGCGTCAGGAGGGGAGGAGGTCATGACGGTGCTCGTTCAGGTTCGTGTGTTCAAGGCAGCACGTCATGCAACTCAGGATAGGGGCTGGCGATGATCGTGTCGGAGTAGCGAGGGCGGGGACCGTACAATAGCCAGGTCGTCACCACCTCGCCAATCTCCTGCATGATCTCGAGCTTTTCGGGATGTTCGAGCGCCGATCTGCTGTAAGCAACGCCCGCATCATACACGCCTTCGAGGAGTTTTTTCTCTACAACCGGCTTTGTCGTTTCGAAAATCAGCTCATTCCAAGCATTCTTGTCGATATACCCCATCGTTGGCTCGGGGAGACCCAGCGACCGAGGCTCCTTTACGTCCTTGCGTTTGACGACCGCGATGCTCTGGGTGGGCAATATGAAGGTGTCGACGACCTGCAGACGGTCGCGGAATTTCTCGGTCACGAGATGGACATTCAGGTGCGCGCTGCATTGGAGGACATAGCTGTCGCCGCGATCTGCGGCCTCGGCCGCGGCAGCCACGAGATCGTCGACGAGTATGATGTCTTGCGGCTCGATCCCTTGGAACTCGAGATATTTCAAGGTCGCATGATGGTGACAGCTTCTCGCTGGGCCGAGCGTGTAGATGCGGACCATCAGGAGACGTCCATCTGCTCGTCTATGATCATGGCTTCGAGCTCGCAGGCTTCTCCTATGATCAGCGAATAAAGATCTTCAGTGAATTCCCTGCGCAGGCCGCGTTCCGCCCCAATCTCGGCGCAACGCGCCTTTACCTCTGTAACGCGATCGGGTTGCATCATCGCGATCCCGCGTTCCTTCTTGTAGCGTGCAACCTCAGCGCAGACGGAAAGCCTCCGGCTGAGGATGTCCACCAGTTGTTTGTCCAGCTTGTTGATGATCTCCCGAAATGGAAGAAGGCCCGCGTCGGGGGTGAAGGTATCAGTCATGCATGGCTCCTGCCCATTTCCTGCATTCCAAGTCGCAGGCCGGCGGCTAGATGCTTGGCGCAGGCCGACAACGTGTCCAGCCGGTAGCCGCCCTCCTGTACGAAGCAGATCGGCTTGCCGATCGAGGCCAATGCCAGGCCGATCTCTCGGTAGATTTCTGGCGGAAGTGTCCAACCACCATGCGGATCTCCGACGACGATATCGAACCCCAAGCTGACAACCAGAACGTCCAGCGTGGCGGCCCAGTCGGATTCCAAGAGCCCGCGAAGCGCCGATGTGTATGCTGCCGGGCTCGGATCGGTCGGAAATTCAAGATACCTGTGGCTGCCGAGTGCTGGTTGAAGTTGCGGGATCCAGGGGAAATTGACGTCAGTCCGGGCGTGCAGGCTGGCGAAACCGATATCCGGGTGTGTGCTCAGCACATCGCTTGTTCCATTGCCAGGGTGGAAATCGAGGTCGAGGATCGCCAGCTTGCGGAAGCCCGATGCGCGCAGGCTCAGCGCCGCGACTCCGACGTTGTTCAGCAAACAATACCCACCCATGAAGCTGCGCCCAGCATGGTGCCCTGGCGGCCGACATAGTGCGTAACTTACTAGAGTTCGCTTCGAGGCGATTGTGGTCGCGGCTGCGAAGCCGGTAGCGGCGGACAAAAGGGCGCGCTGATATATCCCCGCGTCGACGGATGTGTTTTGCGGCACACCGGGCGCGGTATATCTTCTAGCAAGCTCGGTGATCTCTGGCTCTTGTGGATGTGGCCCGAAGCGGAGTGCCTCAAGGTAGCCCGGATCATGAAGGCTGCCCAGGATCGATACGACCTCGTCCGTGACGGTCTCAGGGGTCGAGATAAATTGGACACCAGGCGAGCTTTCCAATCCGCTTCGGATCTCGTTGATTCGATCCCCCACTTCCCTTGAAGGCTTACTCGTCCCCGTCGCATCGGCGATAAGGCCCCCAGGGCTAGGTGAGACCGGCGTCGTGTGTACGGTTAGCCAGTTCACAGAAGCCTCCTTCGTCGCCGTTCTCCCGCCGATACGAAGCCCATGCTTTCATAGAATGCGACGAGCCTCTCGGCGCCGGAACGGTCGGTCGAGGGAAGAGACACTTCGACCATGGGCCAGCCCCGCACCCGCGCCTCGCCATCCAGGGCGGCCAGAAGCCGTCTCCCATTTTGAGCCGAGCGATAGCGGGGATCGACCCAGAGCTCCTGCAGGATGCCATAGTGGCCTGAAGCCCTTACTGCGGTGACCTGGGAGACGACAGCAATGCCGATCACTTCGGCTGCCGGCACATCCTCCATTATCAGGGCGAAGCCGAGCCGCGAATCCATCGCGATTTGCCCAGCAGCGCTGACCGCCGTCTGCCGGTCGAATTGCGGCCCCGGTCCTCCGAGCTCCGTGAGAAGCCTTCCCACGCATTGTGCAATCGTGTCCCTGTCCTGGAATGTCGCCAGACGGACACGATGTGCAGAATCGGGTACTGTTTCCGCGCCTGCATCATCGTCTGCGCCATCGATCGCCACGTCATGATCTGGGTTGCCTGTCATGGCCTCGGCAATCGCACGGATCGGTTGGCGCGCCTTGAGGAGAATCTCTTCGAACTCCGCCTTGGGGTCAGACAACGCGACGATGGCCCCGCCGCAACCGATACTCAGTTGGCGTCCCCGGCAGACGATCGTTCGGATGACGATATTCAGATCAAGCTGGCCGCACAGAGACAGATAACCGATCGCCCCCGAATAGATACCTCTCGGCGCTTGTTCCAGTTCATCGAGGAGTTTTAGGGTTCGAATCTTAGGTGCGCCCGTCATCGACCCGCCTGGAAAACACGCAGAAATGCAGGGGATGATATCGTCAGGCGACACCAGTTCGCCACGAATGGTGCTGACCAGCTGGTGTACGGTCTTGTAGCTTTCGATGTGCATGAGGCTTGGCACATGAACGCTTCCGGTGCGGCAGATGCGGCCGAGATCATTCCGCATCAGGTCCACGATCATGAGATTTTCGGCCCGGCTCTTTTCGTCCAGACGCAATTCTTCTGCGATCCGCTCATCTTCGGCTGGGACCTCATGTCGAGCCGCAGTGCCCTTAATGGGCTTGGTCTCGACAATGAGGTTGCGATCGATCTTGAGGAATCGCTCCGGGGACGAGCAGGCAACACAGAGATCTCCAAGTCTGAGGAAAGCCGAGTAAGGGGCCGGGTTTCTCCGCCTTAGGACCCGATACAGATCAAGCGGGTCGATCTCTGCCGCAACAGTAATCTCGTTTGTCAGGCAGACCTCGTAAGTCTCGCCGGCGCGGATCTCGGAAAGGCATCTTTCGATTTGTTCTAGGTACCGGGCTCGCCCCTGACGAAGCTTAAACTGAAGCGGAGCGCTTTTTGCGTTTGGTGACGATGGGGTAGTGCTGGGGGCTGCTTCGATGCGCCGAATGTCACGTTCGTTCTTGCTGATCCAAGGGGCGACCTCGTCAGCCAATGCGGCCTCGGCTTTGGGGTAGAGTGCGACGATATGGATGCTGCCATTCTCATGATCGAAGGCGAGGAATCTTGTGCAGAAGATGAAGGTTGCATCTGGACATTTAGAGGGTGGGGAGCTGACGCCGCAGGTGAGAGATTTCAGTTCGTAACCGAAATAGCCCACGTGGCCCCCTTTAAAGGGAATATCTGGCACGTCGCCCTCATCCTGCAGCTTGCAGGTGGCATGGTTATCGGCGAGGAACTTGAAAATCGATCCGGAGATGGTCAGCTGGGGCGCCTGGCCGTCGCGAGTAATCTCGATTTCCTGTCGAGACGCATCGTAGGATGCAAGATAGCTGCCCGGTCCGCCAAGCCCTTCTATGAACGACCAACGCGACAGCCCGGGCACCAGCATACTGCTGTCCAGCCAGAAAGCAGGCTGTGTACCCCGGAAGAGGTGCACGAATACATCCTCAGCGCTGGCTCTGCATGAGATCGTCGAACTTCTCGCGTCATACTTGGTCGTTTCGAAGGGAAAGTCGCTAAGGCGGGGCATGCCCAGCATGATCAGGCCACCTCCAGGCGCACAAGTGGGGACCGCGCTACCGATGGGGCGCATACATCGGAGAGGAAGTTAGCAAACATCTCTCGTCCGTATTGTGAGCAGATGGATTCCGGGTGAAACTGTATGCCGTAGTGCGGCAGGTGCCGATGCCGGAGTCCCATAATGACGCCATCCTCGCTCATGGCAGTGCATTTAAGACATTCCGGAAGCTCACCGGTCACTGCCAGCGAATGGTATCTTGTCACATCGAAGGAGCGGGGCAGCCCCAGGAACAGGTCCGTCCCGGAGGTTGTGATGGTGCGGATCCGGCCGTGGAGGGGCTCCGGCGCGCGGGAGACGGATGCGCCATGAAAATGGGCGATGGATTGATGCCCCAGGCATACTCCCAAGACCGGAACGGCGCTGCCGGCCAAAACATCCATCGTAGCGCCGACATCTTTTGGAGTATGAGGATTTCCCGGCCCCGGCGAGAGGATAATGCGATCATGGGGGATCTTGCGGATTTCTCTCCATGGCACGGTGTTATCGAGGACGATGGGGTCTCTACCATTCACCTCACCGATCATCTGGGCAATGTTGAATGTAAATGAGTCGAAGTTGTCGATTAGGATCACCGATCTCTCGGAGCCTGCCCCGTTTGCTGCCATATTTCTTTCCCGCCGCGAGTGGCCTAATCCCTTGCACAGTCATCATGGCTGGAGCGGCCTTAGTGCGCAGAATTCCTACCGGCGATGAGCGAGTGGAATCGATCAGGTCCGTTAGCGCCAACTTTTGGCACGCGACGCTCAGCCTAACGTTCATTAACCAGCCTAACGTTCATTAACCAAGAATTGCCATGTATCGTTCATCTCGATCAATCACCAGCGTTGGTAGTTGACCGGCGCGCAAAGCTTGGCATGTCGCTATAGAACGAGTGCAGGGTTGGGGCTCTTGGACGCTGATCGGGTTGGCTGCGTGGCTGTCGCATGCATTGTGCGGTTTGATTGCTGGGCCAGGTAGGCGAGCTCGCTGAGCATCATTAACTGCAACGCAGCGGGCCCGGATGATGAGACCTGCCAGGATGCGTTTCTGGTGCATCTAAGGGAGGGGTTTCTCGTCACTGACGCGCCGCCTCGTCGCCTCTGTCGACGGTGAAGATCACCTGCCCACCGCAATGAGCGATCTCCTGAAATTCCCGCCCTTCGCTCATGATCGCAGATCCCGCAGAATTACGAACGAAGCGCCCGTGCGAGCGTGTGGCGCTTCAATTCAACCTCGCACTATCAGTTCTCACTGCCGACTCGATGGAGTCGGAAGAGCTTGTCGAAGAAATCCGCAATTCTCGCCTCGGAGCCGTCGCCGACAACTTCGTTCGCACCGAGGCGGTATACCTCATATCCGGCAAGCCGCAATTCCCGGTCGGCCGACACCATGTCGGCGTAGACCTTCAGCGAGGGTTTGCCGTCCTCTGAGAAATGATGCTTGCTGTCGACCTCGATGACGATCCGCTGGCGGTCCGGGAGCAGCAACAGAAAGTCCATGCGTTGTCGTGGTAGAGGTAGGCGGTGGCGTAGCAATTTGACGATGGCGGGGTCGTAGTGAAGATAGACCTGCAGCAGCAACGCCGACAGATGATCTCCGAGGCTGGGCCTGTACTTCTTGAAATAGGTCGCGAACACGTTGTTTTCACCGTCAGACGACAACGATTGTCGAAGGCGCGCTCCTAAAGGCGACGCAAAACGGTTACATCGTGAGTGCCAAGCTCGAGATGAATTCAGCCGACGCCGCAGAGCTGCCGCCGGAAATCATCGCTCAGCGTCACGCGCTGACCGACAGCGTCAAGGCGGCATCACGCGCCGCTGCGGCGTGCCCATCGGTCGACTCGGATATTGAAAGTTCTGTTCGGAGGCGCGGAGTTCGGGAAGAACAACGAGATCGTGAAGGCCTTTACGAATGCGCTCCACGATCTCGAGCATGGGCTCGGGCCGAACAATGACATTGTAAGAAACCTTGATAACGCAAAACACGATCTCGAGCACGGGCCAGGCCCGAACAATGAAATAAGGAAGCTCGGCAGACGTCTGGGTTTGTAGCAAGAAGGGCGCGAATACATGGCCGATAAAAAAAGCCCAGACGACATGCTCCGCGAACAGTGGGGCAAGGCGTCGGCTTACGCTTTCAGGCACCGTTGCGCTATTTCTTCTGACGCGCGGCGCGAAGTCCGGAGCGGGCAAGATTCTCGAAATCCTCGGACTAGACTGGTCTTCGCTCAACGCTCATGCTGTTGCCCTTCTCGGTGTTCCCGTTGTCGCCACGCTTTGTGTCTGGTCGCTGTGGTGGGCGAAGGCTTTTGCGAGGCGACATACGGACGGGGCCTGGTTCGATAGGTGGCCACCAAATCCGATCTTCGACTGATATCGGATAAGGCCCGCACTGTCGCGATCTGGTCGTTGATCCTGTTCGTCGCGCTGCCCCTTCTCGGTTTGGCTATCCTCGAGGGAACATTTTTGCGCAGAAGTTTGTACTTTGCGATCGACGGCAACTTTAGCTGTCCTCAAAACTGCAAGGAGGAGGTCGGTGTATTGGCACATTTCTGGCCGGCGAATGGCCTCCCCGACGTTTCCAAGACGGCCTATCGTTACGACGGAAATCTCACCTACGTGCCGGTTTGGCAGCCCATATTGTGGTTGCTTTTCGGCATTGGAGCTTTGATCTATGCCGTGTCCTATTTGCGGCTAATCTTTGGAAACTCCGCTTCTCGCCAGCCGTCGGTCCAGATCCAGGAAGCGACGTCGTAGATCGTTCCGCTTCAAGTCTCCGGACCGGGATCTTCCTTCTCGCCGGTCGCGACGATCTTATGGGACGCTACGCCTCGTCCCACGGTTCCCGCATCCAGATGTCGCGTTCCTCTTCCGTCATCAGAATGACGGGCATTGCCTCGGGATGAACGCGCTTGACCTCGGCGTTCGGATCGCACGTCAAGAAGCCGAACACATCGATGGTATCTTTGCCTGCCCTTGCCTTTCGGACGCCCGTCCAATTTGTCCAGAGGCCGGCGAAGGCCAGAAGCGGGCGACCCTCTTCGCGTGGGATAGCGCACAGCACGGTGCTGATGATCTCTTTCGCAGAGCGTGATACGCACGCGACTTGGGTACGGCGGCACAGTGTCGCACCGCGGCAGCGACGCCAAGAGCGCTGGGTCCACTGGCAGGTACACTGGAACGCCTTCGATCAAAAATTGATGTAGTTTCAGCTGGATAGGCGAGGGTTCGATGCCGCCCCTGTGCTCCGCATCGGTACTCTGCTCCTTGCGGCGACGGGCCGCTTGGAGTCCTCCCTTCACATCGGAGCGACAGGTTCCTGTGTTCCTTGTCAAAGCCTGATCCGAGGTCACGCCGCCTTCATGCCGGACGCCGGTTGGGCAGTCAGCAGGCTCCCCCCAACCCTTGCTCGCGGGATAGACATCCTGATCCCGGTTTCGACGTCGATAGAACATGTTACGACACGTCATCAGCGGTTTACTTACGTTCGTCTCCTCGGACCTCACCTGACGGAGTTTCCTCCGCCTTTTCTTCCAACGCTCACCACCAGGGCTCTTTACCCTCGCAGCTCGGACTGGTTTGAAGTCTTCCCCTGCAGGCCGACCTCGGAGGGCCCTCCTCCATCTCTGACAAAGCTTCGCAAGGCTTCATGCCGAAGCCTGACTTCCACAGCACACGATGTCCTCATTGCTTGAGCGACCGCCACAGCCGCTCGATGAAGACGTTGTCCATCCAACGACCGCGGCCATCCATGGAGATCTTGATCCCTGCGCCCGCCAACGCGCCGGGTGAAGGCGCACTGGTGAACTGACTGCCCTGGTCGGAGATCGAGAAGCTGCACGCCAAGATCGGACAACTGACAGTCGAGCGCGATTTTTTAGCACGGAGGTCCGGAAGATGAGCACGCCGGACCGTCGAGGAATGCTCGATCGCGCCGACCCAGGCGCTGTCGATCCGCCGGCAATGCATGTTGCTTGGCATCGCGCGCTCTGGGGTCTACCGGCCGCCACGGCCGGCCAACGACAACGGCCTTGCCCTGATGCAGCGGATCGACGAGCTGTTCACCGCCTGGCCGTTCCTGGGCTCGCGGCGAATGACCACTATGCTGAAGGCTGAGGGGCTTCAGGTCAATCGCAAACGCGTGCAGCGCCTGATGCGCAAGATGGGCATCGCGGCGCTGGGACCGAAGCCGAACACGACGAAGCCGGCGCCGGGACCGGCCAAACCAGGTGTGGGCGGCCGACATCACGTATTTGCCCATCGGCCGTGGCTTTCTCTATCTCGTCGCCGTCATCGACTGGGCGAGCCGTGCGGTTCTGGCGTGGCGGTTGTCGAACACGATGGACGTCTCGTTCTGCGTGGCGGCTCTGGAAGAGGCGCTGGCGACGTACGGCACGCCGGAGATTTTCAACACCATCGTCATGTTGCGCAGCAGATTGGGATAGATCTTGTGGCCTCGCGTTCGCGCACGTCCTCGCTCTCCCGCCGGACACCCGCGTCAAAAGCTCGGGCCGCCTGGTCCAGCAGTTGCTTCTTCCAGGCATAGATCTGGTTCGCGTGAACCTCATGGCGCTGGCCAGATCGGCCACCGTCGCCTGCTCCCGCACGGCTTCCAGCGCGATCTTTGCCTTCAACGCCGCGTCGATCTTCCGTCGTGTCTTTTCGTCATCATGCCCTCCGTCTATCAAACGGAGCGGCCCTTTTCCAACTAAGCCTCTGGTCCTAAAATCGGGGTCCATTTCAATCATGGTTGCGGGAACACGTTCCAACGGCACCAGAGGTGATCTCTTCACTGACGGTCCGTGTCGTTGTGATGAGCCGTGTCCGGTTGAAGACGTGCATGTAGGACGTCCGACAGTAAGGCTGGCGCGTAGCCCGCCGCCTCAGTGCGAAGCACGAGGTTTTTGCCATTCTTTAAGCAACACTCGCACCACCCCTTTTGCGGCACACTGATTGCTAGGGACGCGGGGCAGAGCCGTTGGTTGCTGCGGATTTTGGAGGGCGGCAGCGACGCCCGCCAAGTCCGGATATAATGTAGGTTTTGCGATGAGCCGGATGAGGCGGTCCGACAGTCGACCTTCTGCCCCGCGCGGTCTCGAAAGACCGCGCTGGTCGGCTGCCTTCATTTCACTGGTTAGTACATGTGCTCTTTACTTATGCTGGAGTCGCCGGAATTCCGAGAAGCCCTAAGGCTACGAGAAGAGCTCAAAGCGAAGCTCCTTCGCGCTCAATTGGATGTGGCCAGGTATAAGGCTGAGTTGTCGGAACTCGAGCAAAGGATGGTGAGGGATCTTGATCTTAGAACGGAACTGATCTGTTGGTAGCAGCGTCGTTCGCGATGGGTCGCTTCGCTGTTCAAATTCTGCGAGTGAGAGCGAGGATGTTATGCCCAAGACCACCGGTGGTAAGGCCAAACAGGGTGCCGTTATAGATGGCAACCGAACAAGCGCGAGTTCGCTGTCACAATTTCGCGGGATCGATCATATTGCGATTGCTGTGCTCGACCTTGAAGCCTCTATTGAGTTCTTTCGGGACGTGCTGGGCTTTGAATTGAAATGCCGGTTTCACATCAAGGGTCGAGCGACCGGCATGCTATCTGCCGAGCTTGAGACCCGAGGAATCAGGTTTGTTCTGTGCCAGGGCACTGAACCGACGTCTCAGGTCTCAGAGCTCGTGCGCCATCACGGCGTTGGAGTTGCTCATATCGCTCTTGAGGTCGATGACGTCGATGCTGCTGTAGAGGCTCTAAAATCTCGTGGCTTGGGATTCGATACGAGTGTGATTCGAGGTCCTGGATTGACGCAGGCCTTCTCAAGTCGGTCCATTGAAACGGGGCTTAGCTTCGAAATCATTCATCGAGGCGGAGAGACTGGCTTTCTCGAATCGAATGTCCAGCAGCTTTTCGACCAACTTGAGCAGTCTGGAAAATATTGAGCAATAGGACGTGTACACCTCGATGAGTCATGTCGGACACCGGTGTGATTTTATCCTTCCACGCTTTTCCAAGAGTCCAGGATGAATGTCAGGTCGCAAAAATCAGTAATGAACTTCCTGAACGAAGTCTCCAGTCTGTTTCCGTCAGCTGTCTCGCTAGCGTCAGGCAGACCGAGTGACCGGTTCTTCGATAGGCTCAATCCCCAGGTTTTGTTGAACGCGGTGAACGTGTATCAAAACGATTCAGTTGGTGGTCACGGGGGCGCCCACGGATGGGCTCACTTGCTGCAGTATGGACGAACGGCCGGCATCATCAACGAGCTCGTTGCGCAACAGGTGCAATGCGATGAGGGGGTTCCGGCGAGCGCGGACCGCGTACTGATCACCTCAGGATGCCAGGAAGCAGTCGCCCTCTGCCTGCCGGCGCTCTGTCCGGAGCCGTCGGATGTGCTGCTGGTCTGCAATCCCACCTATATCGGTGCGATCGGTGCAGCCAAGGCTACAGGAGTCGCTGTCGCGGCGTTGTCCAATTCAGAACCTTGCCTTGCTGACGCGATCGAGCTCGCCGTGCTGCAATTGCGCCAGAAAAGTCAACAGGCCCGGGCAATATATCTTATCCCCGATTTTGACAATCCGACCGGACGTGTTCTCGATGCAGACGAGCGACGCAACATCCTCCAAGTGTGCGCCAGACACCGGCTCGTCGTTTTAGAGGACAACGCATATGGGCTGTTTCGGTATGACGGCGATCCGGTACCCCCGATGGCCGCTTTGGATGAGGTCGGAAGTGTTATTTACCTTTCCACATTCTCGAAGACAATAAGCCCAGCTCTTCGCGTCGGAGCTGCAAGCCTGCCCGACACGATGTTTGGAGACGTTGCTGCTCGTCGGTCGCTTTGGGAAGATCTGGTCCAGCGCAAGAGCTTCGTTACCGTCAATACGAGCCAAATTGCCCAAGCGATCGTCGCGGGGCTCTTGATTCAAAACGGAGGACGTTTAGGCGATTGGATACGACCGGCTCTGGATTGGTACCGTGAAAATCGCGACATTATGTTGTGTGAGCTGGACACTGTATTTTCGCCTTTCTCTGATCAAATTCGATGGAGCCGTCCCTCCGGTGGCTTCTTTCTAACTCTTGATCTTCCTTTCAGATTTGGCGCGGACTGCGCAGACGAGTGTGCAAGGCGTGACCATGTCATCGTTACGCCGTTGAGCTTCTTCGCGTTGGATAACTCTCAAGACTGCAGGATACGATTAGCTTTTAGCGCGGTTACTCCCGAGCAAATCCGAACCAGTGTGACAGGTTTAGGTCACTATGTAGCGCGGCGCCTGGAGCAGAAATTGCTGAGGCTGCGCGACGGAGGGGCCCGGGGGTGAAGATAGTCGATCGCTTTCCTTTGGTGGACGCCAGCCGCGCACCTATGGCGGTATTCAGACGCAGCACCAGACGCTCGATCGGGTTACGCGCCACAGTACGTAAATAGTCAATTGGCGCGAGATCCTGAGTCCCGGGGGGATTGTTCTGAAGTGATCGACCGCGTGACCGTTGAAGACAAGTGTGCCTCGTTCGCGGCTCGCGGATTGCTTGTTATGGGCACGGCGCACGTTAGGAGGGATCTGTGCCAGTCTCATCGAGTTGCGAAATAGGCGATTGTGATAGACAGCAATCTGCAGCCCCATCAACCTCGTCTAGCGTCTTTGTTGGCAGTGGGACGCTAGCTATCAGGTGCGCTCAGCTAGCAATGGAGATGGGCCATGTCATCCGAGGGGTGCTGTGTGCCGATGTCATATTCGGCGATTGGGCT
Organism: Bradyrhizobium sp. 132; assembly: GCF_023074185.1. Lineage (GTDB taxonomy): Bacteria > Pseudomonadota > Alphaproteobacteria > Rhizobiales > Xanthobacteraceae > Bradyrhizobium. Next base: position 94,436 of record NZ_JADPKY010000114.1, read on the forward strand.
GCACGCGCCAATATCTTGCGCGCAGCGAGTGTTGAAGAGCTCTCCGCCTTACTGAATGCCCAATCGGTCGAGTTGATTTTTCTTGTCGGCAATCCATTCAAATTGCCAGCGGATGTGTTTCGTCGTGTCCACAAAGGCGCCTTCAACTACCACGACGGCCCGCTGCCACGATATGCAGGAACTCATGCCACGTCCTGGGCGCTGCTGGCGCAAGAGGTCGAATACGCAATTAGCTGGCATCGGATCGATCATGGTGTGAATACCGATGACCTGGTGATTGAACGTCAGGTATCGATCGCGCCCAACGATACTGCGCTAACTCTCAACCGTAAATGTGATCAAGCCGCCATCGTGGGCTTCCGCGAGCTCTTAACTGGCTTGGCGAACGGAGAGCTCAGTGTTCGTCCTCAGGCGGTAGTGGCGAGAAGCGATTTTCCGAGGTCTCGACCACCAGATGCGGCAGGCTGCATGCGGTGGAATCGTGCTGCGGAAAATTTGTCAGCGATGATGCGAGCCTTAGACTTTGGGCCGTATCATTCAAATCCGCTATGTCTGTCCAAGGCTCTGGTAGGCGACGACGTTGTCGTAGTTAGGAGCTTGGAGGTGTCGGCTCGACGCACGGGTTGTCCGGCAGGTACGTTAGTCGAAATCCACCCCAGCCACTGGCGTGTGGCAACAGATACGGAGGATGTTGATGTCTCGTTTGGCAGCGCGGATGGTAACGCGTTGGACGCGCGTGTGCTTGCGAGGGATTTCGATCTGGATGTGGGGGATTGTCTGCCAGTTTTAGGCGATGATCAGGCGCGGAGCATAACTGTCGCCCACGAAATGTTGGCGCCTCAAGAGCGTTTTTGGCGACAGCGGTTTGAGCGGTTCAAGGCATTGCAGTTTCCTTTTTTGTCGTCTCGAGAAGCTGGAGCTCGCTACAAATGGCAGTCGAGCTCGTGGTTCGTTCCAAGTGGTTTGGCCGAGCTGTCGCCGACCGATCGTGCGGAATACCTGATAAGCGCGTGGCTCATCTATCTCGCCCGCGTCACCGGCCAATCAGAGCTTCAGTTGGGATGGACTCCCGCACCGAAAAGTTCGCGAGCCGGGTTGAAGATCATAGACGCGCTTGTCGCTTCTGTCGTGCCAATGGAAATTACCATTGACCTCGGTCATGGTTTTGCTGCGGTGCGCAAAGTGGTGGCGGCCGAGTGCGCTCAGCTGAGGGAGTACGATAGCTTTGCGCGGGATCTTATCGCACGTTGTCCGTCGTTGGGGGGTATTGAGCTGCTACGATCGCGCAGACCATGGCCGATTGGCATCACGGTTGTGGCAAATAGCTGTTCTGCTACCGGTGTTAGCCTGAGTTCAGAGGCAATCCTATCCGGTGAATTATTGACGTTTGAGGTTTGTGCTCTAGACGGGCGCTTTCGATTGCACTTTGATGCAAGTCGCTTGGTGGCCGACCAGATCGACCGCATCACGCAGCATCTGCAAAGCCTTTTGTTTGAGGTGGCTGCCGATGCGCATCGGCCGGTGCAACGGATTGGACTGTTGCCGTTCGACGAACGGGTGTACTTGCTAGAGGAGCTGAACCGGACGGCGACGGCCTATCCGTCGGATCGGTGCATCCACGAGCTGTTCGAGGCACAGGTCGCCAAGGCGCCGGACGCGGTGGCGGTGGTCCATGAGGACGAGCGCTTGAGCTATGGCGAGCTCAATGCGCGGGCGAACCGGCTGGCGCATCATCTGATCGGGCTCGGGGTGAAGCCGGACCAGCCTGTGGCGATCTGCCTTGAGCGCGGCGTGGCGATGGTGGTGGGGCTGCTTGCAATCCTCAAGGCGGGTGGCGCCTATCTGCCGTTGGATCCGGCCTATCCGTGCGCACGGCTCAAGCAGGTTCTTGAGGATGCGCAGCCGCAACTGTTGCTGGCCGATGCTGCGGGACGATCCGCGCTGGGCGCCGATGCGCTGGCCGATCTGACGGTGGTCGATCTCGAGACGGCGACATCGGCCTGGGCGAAGCTGCCGGCCTCGGATCCCGACCCGCGTGCGCTTGGCCTGACTTCGCGCCATCTCGCCTATGTGATCTACACCTCGGGATCTACCGGCACTCCAAAGGGCGTCATGGTCGAGCATCGAAGCTTGGTCAACCACACGATTTGGCAGGCGGATAAATTCCATTTCACTACCCACGACGTTTTCTTGCAGCGAACCTCCCCCGCGTTTGATGCCGCCGTATGGGAGCTATGGACAGCCTTGTCGATTGGGGCGCGTTCAATTCTTCTTCCTCGCGACCTGCAATTAGATGTTCGAAAACTTTTAGAGCTACTGGATAAGTATGGTGTCACTGTTCTGCAATTGGTCCCGTCGCTTCTTGCAGCATTGCTTGCGCTTACCGACGTTGAGCAAAAGTATATCGGTTCTTTGCGTTTCACATTCTGTGGTGGAGAGCTTCTTAGAAAAGAATTAGCGAGCAGATGGTTGCAATTGACATCTCAGCCGCTTGTCAATCTCTATGGACCAACTGAGGCGACGATTGACGCGGCTGCTTGGCATTATTCCGCTGGATTTAATAGGTCAGTTGTCCCGATCGGCCGACCGATTGCGAACACGCGGATTTATCTGCTGGACGGTCATGGCGAACTTGTTCCGTTTGGGGCGATCGGAGAGCTTTACATTGGCGGGGCGGGGGTCGCGCGTGGCTATCTGAACCGGCCCGAACTGACGGCGGAGCGGTTCTTGGCCGATCCGTTCAGTGGTGAGGTCGGCGCA
>NZ_JADPKY010000184.1 GCF_023074185.1 Bradyrhizobium sp. 132
AAACCTGGATGCGATGCTGGCGAAGTTCTCTCAGTATTCGTTCATCGAGTGGATCGATCTCTACGAGCTGATCGACGAGCCGGACAAGACTGGTCCCGATGGTCGGTTCGGGCTGATGTTCAATCTGTCGACCTCGAAGCCGCTCATGTCGACGGTTGACAAGTATACGGGCGGACCCCAATAACAGCGGCGCTATTCCGGCGCAGATTTTCGGCTAGACTCCCTTCAGGGGTGAGCACATAGGGACTGCCTATCAACCTGTGGCATTTCTGCTAATGTTGTGGTCTAAAGCATTAATTGCCGTTCATTTGTTGGGAAACTCGCTCCTACGCCGGGAGGGTCCAGTGCCTGATGAACACGACACCACTTTGCGCGATGCGCATTGGAAAATGTACTCAGAGAATTCGATCCAAGCGCGTCATCACGAGACGCAACGAGCGGCGGTAGCATCTACATTCATAGGCATTTCGGGCGCAGTCATCGCCTTCATGACTTCGGACAAGACGCTGAGTCCTTTGGACCTGCCGCCTGCACTGCTACTCGTTCTGCTCGGCATGTTCGGAGCAGTGTTTTCCGCGAAGCAATACGAGCGGATACAGCTACACACGCGGCGCGCACGGGGCTATCGTGATGCCTATGATGCGCTGCTTCCAGGGTCACCTCTGAGAAGCATCAGACGGATCGCGGATGATGACAACACGCGAGAATTTCCGAAACTGAGTGTTCTACGTCTGAATCAGTTTTGGATTGCGATGAACCTTGCGATCTCTGGACTTGGCGTTTGTCTCGTGATTGTGGCGCTATTCTTCCCGATTCGGGTCATAGCCCCGTAATGGCGTTCGTAGGTCGCCTTCTCGACGGTTGCCTTCACTCCCTTCAAGTCACTGAACCTCCAGAGGGGCGCAAAATTCCATGACCGCCATCCTCTCGTCGTTGGTCGAGCGAAGTCATCTCAGCACCGGGAGAAGTCTTATTCTGCAATCACAATCTTCGAGCCGTTGCGGGTCGCCCGAGACCCGCCATGTCGAAGGCTTCGATTCGACCGGAACGAAGAAGAGAAGTTTATTCCGACAACATTGAATAGAGATTGAACCCGTCAATCGCAAAAGCACAGAAGGCAATGAACCACGCGCCGGAATCATGCGGCCATGACCTGCCTCCGAAGTTTCATCCAGTGGCGATTAGAGCCTCAGCGGATGTTACGCCGTTTGGCGCGGGGTGAGCAACGTGCGATCGGCGGAGCTGGTC
>NZ_JADPKY010000027.1:0-85000 GCF_023074185.1 Bradyrhizobium sp. 132
CATCTTCGCCCATTGGGCGTCAGTCAAAACGAATCGGTCCATCCCAAGCTTGAATCACAACCAAGCCCCGATGAGAATCCTGAATCCCAACAGACCCTAGCCCGAGGCGCTTTGCGGCCGCGCCAGGTTCGGCTACGGTTGCCGTCATGATGCTTCGATCCGGCATTCCGGTCCTGCGACCGGGGACGCTGATATTTGCGGTGCTTTCGCTCCTGCTGGCTGCTGGCGGTACCGGATGGCCGCAATCCGCGCCGCCAGCGCTCGGCTTGCAGGAGCAAGGACCGCAGGCCGCGCCGCCGCCCTCGACATCAGCTCCTTCGTCACCGCCGGCGCGTGAGGACAATCCCGGGCTGATCAACGAAATGGGCAAGCTGTTCGACAAGCTGCCCTCGATCCTGCCGCCGATCAAAAGCCCGAGCGAGACCATCAACGATTTGTCGCGCCTGGCGAAGCCGTCGAGCATGGTGTCGGGACGCGTGGCCTGTCCGGCCTCGTCGAACGGCGCGCCCGACTGCAAGCTCGCCGCCGACAAACTCTGCCAGAGCAAGGGCTACACGGAAGGCAAGAGCCTGAATGCCGATTCCGCGGAGAAATGCTCGGCCAAGGTTCTGATCCCGGGCAGGCAACGCAAGCCGGACGACTGCCGCACTGATACCTTCGTCACCAGCGCGCTGTGCCGGAACTGAGGACGTCGCGCGAGCAAGCAAGGAGCGCCCATGAGCCGTACGGAGCAGGACTTCCTCGGACAGCGTGAGATCGCCGACGACATCTATTACGGCGTCCAGACCATCCGCGGGAAGGAGAACTTCCACATCACCGGCATTCCGATGAACCAGGAGCCTTACTTCGTGAAGGCGCTCGGTTACGTGAAGAAGGCTGCGGCTATGGCCAATCGCGATCTCGGCGCGGTGGACACCAAAGTCGCGGAAGCCATCATCGTGGGCTGCGACCGCGTCATCGCCGGCGACATGATGGACCAGTTCGTCACCGACTTCATCCAGGGCGGCGCCGGCACCTCCACCAACATGAACGCCAACGAGGTGATCGCCAATCTCGCGCTGGAATCGCTCGGCTTTGCCAAGGGCGACTATCAGCATGTCAGCCCCAACGATCACGTCAATTACGGCCAGTCGACCAACGACACCTATCCGACTGCCTTTCGGCTGGCGCTGATCTTGCGCCTCGAGAGCTACATGACCGCGTTACGCCAGCTCCAGGAGGCGTTCTTCGCCAAGGGCCGGGAGTTCGAGCGCGTGCTGAAGATGGGCCGCACACATTTGCAGGACGCGGTGCCGATGTCGCTCGGCGCCGAATTCCGCGGATGGGGCACCACGATGGGCGAGGAGGTCGATCGCATCTCGGAGGCGCGCGCGTTGCTGCGCGAGGTCAATCTCGGCGCCACTGCGATCGGCACCTCCGTCACCGCGGCGCATGGCTATCCAAAACTTGCGGTCCGGCACCTGAGCGCGCTCACCGGCATCGACTTCATCCTCGCCGGCGACCTCGTCGAGGCGACGTCGGATACCGGCGCCTATGTGCAGCTCTCCGGTGTGCTCAAACGCACCGCGAGCAAACTGACAAAAATCTGCAACGACATCCGCTTGCTCGCCTCGGGGCCGCGTGCGGGCTTCAACGAGATCAACCTGCCGCAGCTTCAGCCGGGCTCCTCGATCATGCCCGGCAAGGTCAATCCGGTGATCCCCGAGGTCGTCAACCAGACCAGCTTCCTCGTCATCGGGCTCGACACCACGGTGACGCTCGCAGCGTCCGCCGGCCAGCTCCAGCTCAACGTGATGGAGCCGGTGATCTCGTTCGCGCTGTTCTTCTCGATCCGTACCATGGAGCGCGCGGTCAACAGCCTGCGCGAGAATTGCGTCGTGGGCATCACTGCCAACGAAGAGCACACCCGCAACATGGTGCTCAATTCGCTCGGCATCGTCACCGTGCTGAAGCCGCTGCTCGGCTACAAGCAATGCGCCGAGATCGCGCGCGAGGGCTACAAGAGCGGCAAATCGCTGCACCAGATCGTCGTGGTCGAGCGCAAGCTGCTGACGCAGGAGACATGGGACGAGATGTTCTCATTCGAGCGGCTGATCAATCCGGATCTGATTGCGTGATGTCGTCGTCCCGCAGCGAATTCCGTAGCTTGGAATTGCGGTAACGGCGTCCGCCACGGCGTCAGAACGCAATACTTGACAGTGGAAAGATTGCCTTGTTGGTATGGCCCCCAACTTCCATTTGACCGCCAACAGAGGACCTTCTCGCAATGTCCATGCCTGCCTTGTTCAAGGGACGCCTGTCGATCCCCGTGATCGGTTCGCCGCTCTTCATCATCTCGGTGCCCGATCTTGTGATCGCGCAGTGCAAGGCGGGTGTGGTCGGATCGTTTCCGTCGCTGAACGCGCGGCCGCCGGAACTGCTCGACGAGTGGCTGGCGCGGATCACCGAAGAGCTCGCGGCCTATGACCGCGCCCATCCCGACAAGCCGTCGGCGCCGTTCGCGGTCAACCAGATCGTGCACAAATCGAACAACCGGCTCGATCACGACATGCAGCTCTGCGCCAAGTACAAGGTGCCGATGGTCATTTCGTCGCTCGGTGCTCGCGAAGAGCTCAATCAGGCCGTGCACGGCTGGGGCGGCATCGTCTTCCACGACGTGATCAACCAGAAATTCGCGCACAAGGCGATCGAGAAGGGCGCCGACGGCCTGATCCTGGTCGCGGCCGGCGCCGGCGGCCATGCCGGCACGATCTCGCCGTTGGCTTTCGTTGCCGAGACGCGAAAATGGTTCGACGGCCCGATCGCGCTGTCAGGCGCCATCGGCAACGGCAAGGCGATCCGCGCTGCGCGCATCCTGGGCGCCGACTTTGCCTATATCGGCTCGGCCTTCATTGCCACCAAGGAAGCCAATGCGGTCGAGACGTACAAGGAGATGATCGCGGGCGCGAACGCCGACGACATCGTCTATTCCAACCTCTTCACCGGCGTGCACGGCAACTATCTGAAGCCGTCGATTCTCGCCGCCGGCATGGATCCGGAAAACCTGCCGACCTCCGATCCCTCCAAGATGAACTTCGGCACCGACGCCTCCGGCGAGCGCGCCAAGCCAAAAGCCTGGAAGGAAATCTGGGGTTCGGGCCAGGGTGTCGGCAGCATCGACGGCATCGTGCCCGCCGCCGAAATGATCGCGCGATTCAAGAAGGAATACGACGAAGCGGTCGATCCGCCGTTGTGATCGCTGTGGTGTCCCGGTCCCGGTGCGGCGTCATAAGCGCGTTCACGCGCGTCTTCGACGCGCTATGGTGCCGCGCCGCAGAGCCGGGACCCATCGCCACGACAACTGGCCCCCGGATCAGCAGCGCACCGCAAGAGCGCTACGCTGCGTCCGGGGAACGCCACCCGAGATCGAGTACGACATGACCCCCATTTACCGCGTCGACGGCAACAGCGTCGTCACCAGCCCGGACGCCGCGGGCCCGTGGGACCAGCGTATGCAGCACGGTTCGGCGCCGGCCTCGCTGGTGACATGGGCGGCTGAGCGCATTCCGACGCCTGTAACGATGGACATCGCGCGCGTCACCATCGATCTGATGCGCCCCGTGCCGGTGGCGCCGCTCACGATTGCGACCGAGATCTTGCGCGAGGGCCGCAAGATCCAGCTCTGCGGGGTCAAGCTGCTCGCCGACGGCGTGCAGGTCGTCGGCGCGACCGTGCTCAAGATCAAGCGCCAGGCGCTGGCGCTCCCCGACGACGTCAAGGCGCTGCCGGTCGAATTGCCGTCGCCCGAGGACTCGCTGGTCGAGGACGGTCATGCCGCCACCAGCCCGTTCGTACGTTCGGTCTCGATGCGCGCCGCGCGCGGCCGCTTCGGCCAAGCCGGCGCGGGCGCGATCTGGTTTCGGGTCGACCATCCCCTGATCGCAGGCGAAGCGCTCTCGCAGGCGATGCGCGCCGTGGTCGCCGCCGATTTCTCCAACGGCACCGCCTCGACGCTCGACTTCCGCGCCTGGACCTACATCAACGCCGACCTCACCGTCAGCTTTTCGCGCCAGCCGATCGGCGAATGGATCCTGCTCGACGGCGACTCCTGGATCGGTCCTGACGGCGCCGGGCTTGCGATGTCGCGGCTCGCCGACCGGCAGGGCTATTTCGGCCGCGCGGTGCAAAGCCTGGTGATCGAGAAGCGGTGAGCTTGACGGCGAGCGCCGCGATCGCTCCCTTGGCCGGTTGAACGGCAGGCTTCCGCCGCCGCGGAAGGGATGCCTGGCCGCGAGCCTCCTGTTCGAAGGTCTCTTGTTCGGCGCGGCATCCTGCCTGTTCACACGCCGTAGAAGATCTTGATCTCCCACAGCACCACGATGATGGCCGTGATCAACGTGACCGCGGCCAACGCACTTTCCAGGGAAGCGACTCTCATTTCACACTCCGCTTCCCAGCCCCGCTAGCGGTCTAGTTGATTCCCTGATTCGCGCGCAATTGCGTGGGCATCGCCGGCACTCACTCCGTTGCGCGTTGTGGTGCCGGGGCCACAACGACACCGTAGAATTCCGGGGTGTCTATCCCACCATCCGGTCCCGTCCGCCCCAAAAGCTCGCGCGCAGTACTTTCTTGTCGACCTTGCCGACTCCGGTCATCGGCAGTTGCTTCACGAACTGGATCTGCTTCGGCGCATGCGCCGAGCCCTTTCGCGTCTTCACCAGATTGATCAGCTCATCGGCATCAGGTTTTGCGCCCTCGCGCAGGACGACGACGGCGGTGACGGCTTCGCCCCATTTCTCGTCGGGAATACCGACGACCGCGACCATCGCCACGTCCGCATGCTGCGACAGGACGTCCTCGACCTCGCGTGGAAAGATGTTGAAACCGCCAGAGACGATCATGTCCTTCTTGCGGTCGAGGATGAACATGTAGCCGCGATCGTCCTTGCGCGCGATGTCGCCGGTATGCACCCAGCCGTTCTTCAGCGTTTCGGCGGTGATGTCCGGCCGCTTCCAGTACTCCGCCATGACATGTGGAGCGCGCACGCAGATCTCGCCGGCTTCGCCCGTCTTCACCTCCTGGTCGTTGTCGTCGAGGATCTCGACCTCGCAAGCCGCGATCGGGAAACCGCAGGACAGGAACAGCTCCGGCGTCTTGGGATTGTGATCTGCCTTGCGCAGCACCGAGACGGGATAGCATTCGGTCTGGCCGTAGAGCTGCGAAAACACCGGCCCGATGCGCTCGATCCCTTCGATCAGCCGGCTCGGCGACATCGCGGAGGCGCCATAGAGCACAAGCTCGAGCGAGGAGAGGTCGGTCTTGCCCAGCGCGGGATGATCGAGCAGCACGTAGATCATGGTGGGCACGAACAATGTGAAATTGATCCGCTCGCGCGCGATGGTGGCCAGTACCGCCTCGGGATCAAAACCCTTCAGCATGTGGACGGTGCCGCCGCGCATCAGGGTCGGCAGCACCTTTGTGCCCGCGACATGGCTGATCGGAGCGACCGTCAGATAGCGCGCCGCCTCTGGAATTTCGAAGTCGGCGAGGATCGCACCTGCCGCCCCGCTGTTCTCGCGATGATAGCGCAGCGCGCCCTTGGATTTTCCGGTCGTCCCGCCGGTGTAGTTCAGCGTCGCGAGATCGTCGGCGCCGGCGAGGCACAGCGCGGTGGCGTGGCCTTCGATCTCGATCGCCTGCAACAGGTCGACGCCATAGTCGGCCGGTCCCATGGTGAAGACCGCCTTGAGCTGCCCCGCCTGTGTGGCGAGCTCGCCGCCGCGCTCGCGGAAGGAGGCCGCATCGACCACCAGCATCTCGGCCCCGGAATCCTCGAGCTGGAAGAGCTGGTCTCCTCGCGACCCCAGAGGATGCAGCCAGGTGATGCAGAGCCTGGACAATTGCGCGGCGACACCGGCGCACCAGGTGTCGGCGCGATTGGCGGTGAGGAGAGCGACACGCGCGCCGGGCTGCAATCCAAGGCGCATGAATACGCTCTGGATCCGTCCGATCAGGTCGATTGTGCCCTGATAGGTCAGCGATCCGCCGGGCCAGGCGAAAGCGGTGCGGCCAGGATAGCGCGACAGTGCCCGTAGCGTCTGCGCACAAGCCGGAGACGATGCGTGGAGCGGATCGGACATATGTTTCCTCATTGCTTTGTCATCGGCGTTTGACGTGCCAATGTTGCGCGCAAGGCTAGCACAGGGAATGCGGGATGGAACGACAAAGCCCGCGCAAGGAGGCAAGAGTGACAGGGAGGTTTGTGACGTCCGATCGACTGCAACGCTTTCGCGATCGTCTCAGTCTGCCTTTGATCGCGGCGCCGATGTTTCTGGTGTCGGGCGTCGAGCTCATGGTCGCGGCCTGCCGTAACGGTGTGATCGGCAGCTTCCCTACTGTGAACTGCCGTAGCGCGGAACAGCTTGAGGCGTGGCTCACCGAAATTGAGACGCGGCTGCGCCATCACGAGGATCAAACCGGCCGCAGGGCCGCGCCACTCTGCCCGAACCCGATCGTGCATCGCTCCAACGCTCGGCTGGAGCAGGATCTCACTGTGCTGCTGCGCCACAAGCCGGAGATCGTCATTACCTCCGTTGGATCGCCCGAGCCGGTGTTGAAGCCGCTGCATGAAGCTGGCGCGCTGGTGCTGGCGGACGTGGCCTCGATCCGCCACGCCCAGCGCGCGGCGGAGGCCGGCGCCGACGGGCTCGTACTGCTCGCCGCGGGCGCCGGCGGGCAGACCGGCTGGCTCAACCCGTTTGCCTTCGTCCGGGCAGTGCGCGCATTCTACGATGGCATCGTCGTTCTCGCGGGCGGCATCAGCGACGGCCGCGCGCTGCATGCGGCCGAAGTGCTCGGCTGCGATCTTGGCTACATGGGCACAAAATTCATAGCGACGCGCGAGAGCATGGCGGACGAGCGTCACAAGCGAATGCTGGTCGACGGCAGCGCGGACGACATTCTGCTGACCACCGCGTTCACGGGCCTGCAGACCAGCATGCTCAAGCCGTCGATCGTGGCAGCCGGTCTCGACCCCGACGATCTGCCGGCGCGGGGCGCGATCGACATCGGCAAGGACATCGACGTCAACGCACGCGAGAGCCGCCCAAAGCGCTGGCGCGATATCTGGAGCGGCGGGCATTCGATATCGGGCGTGACCGACGTGATGGCGGTCGACGATCTCGTCGCGCGGACGGTCGCCGAGTATCGAGAGGCGGGGTGACCGCCTCTCCCCGTAAAACTGCGGAGGCCGGCAGGGCCCGTTGTCCCCATCACAGTTAATCGAGCGCTCCTTCGAAGCCCCTCACTTAACGGCAGATTAACCAACGCCCGGCAAGAATCCCTCTCACGGCGCCAATCAGGACCGAGAGGGACAGGCGATGGACTTCGACTATCTCAACGCCAAGACGGCGGCTTCGCTGGACGAAATTCGCGTTCGCGTAGCCCATGCGCTGGCCCGCCATCCGCTGTGCCGCAGTGTGCGCTTCGACATTGTCAGTGTCCCCCGCACCCGCCGGGGCGGCAATTGGACGGTGACGTTGCAATCGGTCGAGCCGCGCGGCGTCTGGGAGGCCTCGGAGATCGTGGCCGACATCCAGGACGCTTACGATCTGGCGCTAGCTGCCTGATCTTCTTGAGTTTTTCGGGCGATGTCGCCGCAGTCTGCGCGATTGCCGCCGCAATGGCTCGGTTAAGCCTTAATTATCGCCCAGTTTCCAAGCAGTGATCACGTGGACTTGAAGTCGGACGCGGAGAGACGTTTGTCGAAAGCCATCACCATCGTCGTGCTGACCTGCTTCCTCGTCCTCGGCGCCGCCACCACTGCCATTCTTGGCCGTGACAGCGTGCCAAGCGTCAGCGCTGAGATGATCTCGCAAACGCCGCCTAAGCCGCTTGCAACCAACCGGGCTGCCAAGGCCGACCGTCTGGTTCCGACGCTGGCGCTGGCTTCGGCCGCAATCGACCCGGTTCAGGTTCCAGCCGACAAGCTCTCGCAAATGCCCGTGCTGGCCGAGCCGCTGCGCCAGGCGTTCGCTGCCGCCACGCCGTCCGATTTCCCGATGCCCAAGGCGAACGTGAACGAGGCTCCGGCCGCTTCAGAGGTTCCGGCCGTCGAAGTCCCGGCCAAGCCGAAGGTCGTGGCCAAGCCGCAGCCGCAGAAATCCTATTCGCTGCTTTCCGACGTGCAGATCTCGGGCATCCGGGACCGTCTGAAATTGTCGTCGTCGCAGGAATATTACTGGCCTTCGGTCGAGACAGCGCTGCGCAACGTTGTCCGCAAGATCTCGGCAAACAAGCTGTCCAATCCGAACGTGCAGGGCGTGCCGATCGATCCCAATTGCGACGAGGTCCAGCAGTTGAAGTCGGCCGCGATGCCGCTGCTGTTCCAGCTGCGTGACGACCAGAAAGAGGAAGTGCGCAAGCTCGCCCGCATCATCGGGCTCGAGAAGGTCGCGCAGCAAATCTGACGCATGGGTTAGGGAACCGCGCGCTCGCTTCTGGAACATCGGGCAATCCCAAGGCGTTACCCGGTCCAAAGAGGGAGTGGATCGATGCGCGCCTCGATAGCTTATTTCGTCGGTGCCGGAACGATCGTCGCCGCCATGGCGATTGGTCTCGGCGGCGGCATCGTCGCCGGCAATATCATGCACCCAATCGCGCCCAAGCAGGGGCCGGATACCGGCAAGATGGCGCAGCGTGCTGAACCAGTCGCCGCACCGACAACGACGAGTGCGCCCTCGGAGCGCGTCCAATATCTCACCGGCTCAAAAACTTTCGGCGCGATAGTCGTCGTGCCTGCGCAGGCGCAGGACGAAGCAAAGCCTGAGGTCAAATCCGAGACGCAGACTACCCAGGCAAACGCTGAATCGCCCGCGCCGCATCCCTCGCAAGCAGCCGCAGTCGAGCCGCCCAAGGAGCAATTCAAGCCGGCAGCCGCTTCGCCTCCGCAAGTCGTAAAACCCGCCGAGCAGCAGACTTCGACGGTGCCGTCCTCTTCATCTGACAACGCCAAGGACAATGCCAATGCCAAGGCCAGGGATTCTGACGTGAAGCGTGCCACGTCCGAACGGCGCCGGATGGATCGCCGCGAGCGTTGGGCCGAGCGCCGTCGTTACGACCCCCGCGAGCAACGCGGCATGCGCGATCAGACCGATTGGGACGATGTCGCGCGCAACGTTCGTGAAGATTCCAGCACTCGGGACGTCGTGATCCGTCCGGGCAGTGGCTTCCCGCAGATCAGGATGTTCGGCGCCGACGACGATTAGCGCCTGACACCGCCCTGTTCGCCGCCGCGCACGCGATCGTGAGCGGCGGTTCGTTCTGGGGAGGCGCTTGCCTCCACTTTCAACTTCCAGACGATCTCCGTTCAATGCATGATTGACGTAGCCAGCCAGAGGCCGCGTCATGGTTTCCATGTCAGTGCATCTGTTGTGGACGTCCGCCGATAGCCTCATCGTGGCCTTCGCGCTCGCATTCATCGTTCCGCGATGGCATGTGCTGCCTCTGATTCTGATGTTCGGCGTTTGTGACGCACTAGGCTCTGCGCTCGGTGTCGGTGTGCCCGCCGAAGGCGGTCTTGCCGCGGTCGCGCTGATCTCGTGTGGCGCGTTGTTGGTCCTGCGTCTTCCGATCGCACATCGCCTGATACAGGCGGCGGGCTGGGTCTACGTCCTGCCGCCCCTGCTTGCGATCGACAATATCGTGTCGCACGCGCCGGACCATGTCGGCCTTGTGGCGCTGTCGAGCGCCGCGATGGCTGGCCTCGGATTTTCGTGCGGAGCCGTGGCGTCCGGTTGGTTCAACGCGAGTCCCGAAAGCGGACGGTCGTTCGCCGGGGCCTGTCTGCTTGTCGCTGGAAGCGTTTTGGCATTCGGGGGCTAACCATGCCCACTTCCGTCACGACCCGCAGCTACGATCACGCCCGTACCGGTGCGAACAATTCGGAAACGGTGCTGACGGCGACCGCCGTCCGCACGAAGGGCATCGTCAAACTCTTCAGCCTTCGGATTCCCGACGATCCAAGGCTCGAGGCGCAGCCGCTGGCGGTCGGCGGCGTGCGCATGGCCGATGGCAAGACCCGCGATTTGATCTTCCAGGCCAGCATGGGCAACTGGGTCTATGCATTCGACGCTGTGACCGGCCACCAGATCTGGGCGACGAATCTCGGACGTCCGATCGTCGGAACGAGGGCGATCGACGGCCACATGACCAACGTCCGTTGGGGCATTCTCTCGACGCCCGTGATCGATGAAGGCGCAGGTATTCTCTATGCCTGCGTTTGGATCAGCAACGACGGCAGCGTCGCCAAGGGGCAGCACTTTCTCGCAGCGCTGCGGATTCGCGACGGCTCGAAGGTGCACGGGCTCTTGAATCTCGAGGGCGCGGTCTACACGCCGCCGAGCGGCTTGCCGGTGCAGAAATTCGTCTCGGCGCAACGCAAGCAGCGCAGCGCCTTGACGCTGACGCAGAACCACGTGTTGATTCCCTTCGGCACGATCGCGGAGACGTCGAAGACGGCGCGTGGTTGGTTGATTGCGGTGGACGTCCATGCCTGGCGGCTCGCTGCCACATGGTGCTCCACCGTCACCGGCGCCGGCGGCGGATTGTGGCAGAGCGGGGCGGGACCTGCCGTTGCTCCCGACGGTTCGATCTATGTCATCACCGGCAACGGGGCGTTCTCGCCGCAACATGGTGATTTCGGCGAGAGCATCGTGCGGCTCGCCTTGCGCACGGGACACCACGCGCATTTCGAGGTCACGTCGTGGTGGGCGCCATGGACCGACGCTAACCGGGTCGGCGCCGCCGCGGTCGCAGCGGCCGCGGACGACGATGACGAGGCGGCGTTGCCGTCCAACGTATCCCTGCCTTCCGTGATTGCGCATGCCAGGCGCATGGGAATGCCGCTCAAGCCTCTTCATGCGCGCGAGATGCCGCATGCCGCGGTCACGTCAGGTCGCAGTGCAACCGATGCGCAGATCGCGCCGATCGTGGCGCATCACATGGAGGCGATGAACGAGTCGATGTGGAGCGACCAGGATTTCGGTTCCGGCGGTCCGGTCTATGTCGCTTCCGCCCATGCCGTGCTGGCAGCGGGCAAGGATGGAGTCCTCTACCCGGCAATGCCAATGCGCTTGGCGACACGCAACCGGGCGATCTTGCGGCCGGCCATTTTGCGGCGAACTACGACAAGCTTCATATGCCGCCGATCCTGTACACGTATTTCGATCCTGGCGTGCCGCCGGCGCCGGCGTCACCGATGGAGCTGAACCTGTTTCCGGGCGGCGCGACGCGGCACCTGCATGGCACGCCGTTGTTGTTTCAGTCCGCCGTCCACGGCACGATGCATTTTGTCGGCGGCGAGAACAGCGCCTTGCGGGCGTGGTCGATCGCAGCCGACGGGACCACGGCCTATCTCGCCGGTGGCAATGAGATCGCCTCGCCGCAATCGCCGCGTCCGCCGGGCGGCATGCCCGGCTGGAGCATCACGCTTGCCGCCAACAACGGCGCTGATGGCATCATCGTGGCGATGGTGCCCTATCAGGACAGCAACATGTTGCTCAGTCCGGGCCGCTTCCTGATCTACGACGCGCAGAATTTCGCCACCAATCCCGACGGCTCCAGGCGGCTCCAGGTGATCTGGGACAGCGAGAACTGGGGACCCGAGCACGCCTTCACGCATCCCAAGTTCAATCGTCCGATCGTCTGGAAAGGCCGCATCTATCGCCCGACCTATGACGGGCGCATCGACGTCTACGGCCTGACCCAATAGCGCCGGCGAGATTTGTGCGGTGGACGCAAGTGCTCACCCGCCGTGGGAATCCACGACCTTGCGGCAGCCATCCGAAAGCTTCGACTTGTTCTCGCGCAGGCAGGCATTCATCTGCGGCGGCTTGCCGATGTGTTCGGCGCAGAATTTGCCGGCATCGCTGCGGCAGGCCATCTGCTCCTGCGGGGTCGGACCGGATTGCGCAGCGGCGGGCAGGGCGGTGGTGGCGAGCAGCAGCGCGGTAAGAATCGAAAATTTCATAAAACACCTCTTTGAGAATGTCGTTGGTCTCGCCTGGGATCAAGCGAGCCGGACCATCTCGCGAAGGCCGCGCGCTGGTCCATGCCATGTTCATGGCATCGGCCCGCCCGCCCGCACGCCGTACCCCCATTTTCATGGCATGTATCCGCGCGCTGTCTTTTGCCATTCAGGCTGCACGTTGGCTGCGAGACCCGGTGATTGCATCGGGACGCCGAACGGGAAGCAGGAGAGCAAGATGTCGGAAAGAGCGGGAGCGCTGAGCGCCGGGCTGACGATTTTGGCGCTGACAGGTGCGGCGATGGTGTCGCTGGGCACGAGCCCGGCGCAAGCCGTGGTCTATTGCAAGACGGTCGGCATACCCAAGGGCTGCGTGGTGCGGCCGACAGCAGCGGTGGTGGTTGCGCCGGCCGCCGCGGTCGTGGTGGCGACGCCGGGTGTCGGTGCGCCCGGTGTCGGCGTGCGCGCGGGCACGCCGATGAATCGCGGTGGTCCGGTCAATCGCGTCGGCGTGCGCTGAGAACGACGAAAGAGTTCGGGCGAAGGAGCCTTGCGGACGAACCCCCCGTCCTCCGCAGGCAAATTATCCGGCCCGTCCCTCTCTCCGCGCGTCCCACACGTTCGGAGGGGGGCATTTCAGCCGTTGGCAGCATCGCTGTCGGGAAAAATCTGCGGCAATTGCAGCCGCACGCGCGTGCCTGAGGAATCCGGACTGAGATTGAGTGTCGCCCCGCAGCGCGCGGCGTCCCACCTGCCAGTCGAGCGCGATCTCGTGCGAGCGCAATTGCGCGGTCGCGCGCTCGCGCCAGGAGCCGAGTGCTGGAGCTGCCAGCAAGTCGGCGCGTCGTCCTCGACGAGGAGGATGGTGATGGCTTCACCCGTCTCGCCCTGTTCGGTCATGATTATCGTCCTGCACCGCGTGTCCCCCGCGGCGAGAGCCCAAGCCTAGCCGCGGCGCGGACACCGCGACACCCATAATCATGGGGGCGCACGGCGACCACTTGGCATCCGCGACGCGGTGTCTACGGCTTCGTCGCGGCCGGTTTATCCTGCGGCATGGGCGGACTCGGCAGTCGCTGCACGACAATGCGCGCGGTGCCGGCATTGTTCTTGTAGAACTGCTCATAGGGCCCCAGGACAACGTCGAGCTTCGCCGGGCGCAATGCGGCCGGGAGCAGCGTCGGATAAATCTGGACGGCGTCGTTGACGTAGAAGAACAGATCGCCGGCATCGGGCGCGACGAATTCCGCGACCAGCCGTCCCGACAGCTTCTGTTCGTCCCAGATCGCGCGCGCGGTCGGATCATTCGGCACCGGCTCGAAGGGCCCGAGCTTGCGCACTGAGAGCTTGAACGGATCGTCGTCGGGAAGTGCCGCGAACCCTTTCGTCTTGTCGAGCTGGGTCGGATACCTGCCTTTGGTCTGATCCGCATCGTCCTCGACCGGAATGGTCGGATTCATCCGGCGCGGCAATTCGTCGGCCGGCATGACGTAGACGGCCTTCAGCGGAACGTCGCTCATTCCCTTCGTACCGACGCGCACGACGGGCTGGAACCAGGCGGCGCCGAACTGACGGAGCGTCGGCAGGGCGAGGTAGTGAGCCGTGAAATAGGTCTTGAAGCCATTTGTGCCGCTCAAGATGGTCCGGTCGAACCAGGGATCCTCGATCTCGACCCAGACGCGGTATGAGCGGCCTTT
This sequence comes from Bradyrhizobium sp. 132, assembly GCF_023074185.1. GTDB lineage: Bacteria > Pseudomonadota > Alphaproteobacteria > Rhizobiales > Xanthobacteraceae > Bradyrhizobium. The sequence goes on from NZ_JADPKY010000027.1 coordinate 13,702, forward strand.
CTCGACCGAAAGGCCGCTCCACCAGCAAAACTCCTTCGTCGCGAAGCGGCCGCGCGCATGGATCGGTTCGTCGAGCACCGGCGTGCCGGCCTCTGACCCCGGAGTCGTGCAGATATTTCCGGTCGCGGTGCGGGCGGTGAAGACGCTGGTCGCCCCAATGAGCAGGGCCGAGTAGAAGATGATGAACAGAAAGATGCCGGGCAGCACGAGCTTGGTGAAGAGAAGGCGCGCCGGTCCCGCATTCAGCCGCATCCATCGGGCGAAGCGGAGCAGCAAGCCGGGCTCGTCGAGATGCCGCTGGCTTGCCATGCGGTGTGGCCTGCTCCAGGCCAGCCGCGCGCGTTCCTGGATGGTGTCGCGGAGCACCGTGTTCCTGCGCCAGATCAGGTAGGTGATGACGAGGACGATCGAGGTCGCGAACGGATAGTACAGCGTGATGTCGAGCCACGGCGCCGCATAGGATGGCAGGACATTCCTGACAAGATTGGCCAGCGGCCCCAGCACGGCGCCAACGAGCCAATCGATGGTGGCGATGGCGTGCAGCAACATTGTGCCTTGCAGACCATTGTCCTTCGACACCCCGATCAGGCTGCGGGCGATCCACGGCCAGACCGCGATTACACCGACCATGAACAGCAGCGAGAAATAGGCGACGCGCCGCCACCACACGGTGTCGCGGGTGAGCCTGGCCATTTCGGCACTGGGCGTGTTCATGCGGGTGAAGGCTTCGGCCTCCGTCTCGCGCCGCGGGTCTTGGGCCTTCGCCAGATAGGCCTGTTTCATGGCCTCGCGCGTGCCGTCCTCGACGAGGTTCAGCTTGCTGCTATCGGGCGTCAGCACCAGCGCGTCCGCCGGCAGCATGATCGGCGCGTAGTCGTCGCAGCCGAACAGCATGCGTTCGATGACGGCGAAGTGCACCACCGGCAGCCCGCCATTGACCTGACCAGCGAGGATCGGGCGCGGCCCGTAGCGGTAGAGCACGGCAGCGCCGCTGCGCGAATCGTGCTTCGGTCCGGTCGCCGATTGGTATTTCCTAAAGTGTTCGATCTCGCCGTCCTGGAAGCGGAGCCGTCCGTCGAGCTGATCGGCCATCCAGACCAGCGGCACGAAGGATAGCGTGGATTCCGGATAGCCGCCGCCGATGTCGGAATGCACGCCGGTGAACCACACCTCCTCGACCGTCTGGTCGGGCGCCAAATGGCTCTGGTCGATCCGCAGCGGATGGAAGGTGGTTCGCTCGTCGTCCAGCGCCAGCGCATGCGAGATGTGCTTCACCTTGCGCGAAGGCCGGTGATTGCGGAACGAGATCGGCCAGATCGCCCAGTCGATCGCGACCCGTAGCTCCTCGATCGGGACGCCGAAAGCCTCGACCGTGTCGAACAGCCCGAGAAATTCGATGTCGATCTCTTTGCGGCCGTTCATCGCCGAGCGGACATCGGCGTAGGAGCGGTGCCGGCAGATCGCATGATAGAGATAGAGCAGGACATCGCGGATGAAGCGCGCGATCCAGATCGTCGGCAGGCTCTTCTTCAACGGCACGGTATCGCGACGGTATTCCCGCCACGCGGCCATGGCGTTGCGCTCCATCTCCTCATGCGACACCGGCGTGCCGCCGATTTCCGCCGGCACCAGGCCCTGGCTCGCGATCAGCGATGCCAGGGTGCGCGCGGTGAAGGCGCCGCGGCTGAAGCCGAAGATGTAGATCTCGTCGCCCTCTCGCCAATTCCAGCACAGGAAGCGGTACAGCTTGCGGACGTTGCCGGGCACGCCGATGCCCGTGGCGCCGTCGAGCGCGGCGAGCGGCGCCCAGCCGGCTGTGCCGACGCCCTTGATGTAGTAGGCAATCTGGTCCGGCTGGGTGTGGTCGAGCGCTTCGTAGAGACGCCAGACGCTGGATTCCTGGGTGGTGAACGCATTGCCGGTGCCGTCGGCGAACAGCACCAGCTTGCGCTTCGGCGGGATGGCGGTGGTGGTTCCGCCGACATGCATCTCGATATGCGCGTGTTCCGGTCCGGCAGAATCGGCGTTCGGCGCACCATCATGGTGTGGCATGAGCCCCTCCGGCAATTCGACGGGGACGCGCTTCAGGCCCGAGCCGGGCAGCACTCCCCGGAGTCAATTAACGGATGCAATAATTGCGTCGTGAAAATGCAGGTGCATTCTGCACACGATCCCGCTGAGGTAGCAAGCAGGAACGCGCCGTCGCGGCAGGGGCCCCGGCGAACGGGGAGAGGCGGAGTGTTCAGCCTTTACCGGCCATTGCCACGGCACGCGCCGCCGGGGCCGATATGGTAGCCGCGCGGGCAAGCATGCGCGGCCGGGTTGGCATAGTTCCTGAGGCAGCCGCCATTGGGACCGCGGTGCCAGCCGGCGCCGCAGCCGCCGGCGACTGCGATGACGTCGCCATTCGCGCTCGCACCGAGCGGGGCGAGCGGCATGGCCTGAGCAGAGCCTGTGATCGCGCCGAGCGCGAGAGCTGCGGCAAACATTGTTCGCATCATGTCTTGTCCTCCCGAATGACGCTGCTTCAATGGCCGGCGGCGAACGCACTGCCGGCACGCACTTCGGCGATGGCCTGGTCGATCAGCCCGATCGCCTTCTCGCGATGGCCGCCCTTGTTCGGCTCGGCCTTGCCGAGCTCGACGCGCGCCGATTGCAGGATCGCGATGGCTTCGTCCATGTGCGGCTGCGCGCCCAGCGCGTAACCGATGCAGAGGCTGGTCGCGATGGCGCCGCCGAGCACGAGGCTGCGGGGTAGAGAGATTCGCATGTCGTCGTCTCCTCCAGCGGGCGTCAGGCTGGGGCCGCCCGTTTGCCCGGATGCGGTCCCTTATGTGCCGGGAAGTCGTACCCGCCGCCTGAATAGGGCCCGCTTGTGCGAGCCGTCTTGGACTGTCCGGCGCCGACGGCGGCGCGGCTTGGACTGACCGGCGCAGCTTGCTTCACGTTGGCGTGCTGATAGCCTGCGCTTACCGGTGTTTGGCAGGCGTTCATTTTAGACCTGCCAGGCTTCGGCACGCTTCCGTGCATGAGCTTTTCCCAAACGTCCTTTTGGAAGGTCTTTCGATGTCCGTCATCCGGAAGACGCTTTCGACCGACATGTTGCCGCGGGACCTGTCCGACCGGCAGCGCTTCATCCGCTTCGCCGAGTTGTTCGAGCATTTCTCCAACACCGGCGAGCTCGATCCGGCGTCCGACGTGCCGTTTCGCGCCACGATGAACTCGATTCATATCGGCACCACCATGCTCGGACGCTGCGACGGCAGCTTCGTCACGGTCCGGCGCGAAAAGCGCCAGGTGCTTGAGACCGGCGACGACCGCTTTTGCCTCGCCCGCAACACCGGCGATCGTCCTTCGCGGGTGGTCCATCGCGGCCGCGAATTCACCATGCGGCCGGGATCGATGGTGCTGCTCAAGCTGGACGAGCCGTTCTTCGCCGCCGACGGCGCGAGCCACAAGCGCTTCACCAACGTGCATCTGCCGGTCGACACGCTGCGCGCGATGGTCGCCAACGTGGACGATCTCGTCGGCTGTGAACTCGAACCCGGCGGCGCGCTGACGCTGGCGATGGACTACAGCGATCTGCTGCTTCGCTATCCCGCAGCCGTCGACGAAGCCGACATGGCGATCGCCGCCCATCTGCTCGATCTCGCCGCGATCGGTCTCGGCGCCCGCAGCGATGTCGCCGTCGCCGCGCGACGCGGGGGCCTGCGCGCCGTGCGGCTGAAAGCCGTGTTGTCGATCCTCGAGGCGCGCTTCCACGAGCCGGACTTTTCCGCGCAAAGACTCGCCGCCGCTGCCGGCCTCTCCGAACGCTACGTCAACGAGCTGCTGTTCGAGGCCGGCGCCAGCTTCACCACGCGCCTCAACGAGCTGCGCCTGCGCAACGCCGCCGATCTTCTCGCCCATCGCGAAGACCGCATCAGCGACATCGCCTTCGCCTGTGGCTTCAACGACCTGTCTTATTTCAACCGCTGCTTCCGCCGGAGGTTCGGCCTGACGCCGACGGCGGCACGGGGGAAGTGAGGTAGGCCACAGATGGGTTGACTTACGGGAGGACACCCTCGAAATCTCTCCTGAGCGTATCCCGAAAGGCATCTCTACGAAGCCTCTCCCCGCGGCGCCGGATATCGCCGGGCCAGCGCCGACAACGGCAAGTGTCGCTCGCCCTCCGGCAGCTCCAGATACGCCAGCACCAGCGGCCGCTTCCAGTCGCGGACGCCGAAATCCATCGCCATCCATTTTTGCGGCTCGGGGCCTTCGAGGCCCCGGACCCAGACGAAGAAGCGGGGGAGGTCGTCGGCGTCCGCTTCCGTCGTGCGTCTCCTGGCCATTGAAGCTGCTCGCTGCATCAGTACGCGTTGCCACACGATATAGGCACTGGCCGGACGAAGTCGAACGCCTGCGGGGAGCGGCATTTCCGCCTTACTGCCAGATCCGAGTCTCCGCCACGCGGTTGATGTCGGCGAGCCGGCGGTCGGCATCGCCCTGAAGGTCGATGCCCTCAACCAGTGTGAGCAGGCGGTGATACGCGCCATCGGCGATTTCGACCGGCAGCGGGGCCTCGTCAAAGGCCTCGACATAATTGTCGACAAGGCCGCTCAACATGCGGCACAGCCCGCGCTGGGAAGGATCGTCCCGGCCGAGCGTTTCGAGCTTTTGCTGAAAGATACGGAAGGTTCGCAGGCCGTGGTGCTGTTGCGAAAGCCACGCGTGCAGGTCGTTCATGTGAGCCTCTTCGGTCAAGTGAAGAAGCTACCGGCTTATACAGTGGGGATGTGACGATGGCTAGTGGAGGGGGAGTGACTGGACTCGTTGACCCAGTCCGCCTCCGCCAAGGCTTCGGCGGGACAGCCTTCGCTGCTTCGCATGGATAGGATTTAGCCTGGCTTGCCAAGCCGTAGCCGCGAAGGCTGGTGCCCCTGGCCGGAATCGAACCAGCACTCCTTGCGGAACTCGATTTTGAGTCGAGCGCGTCTACCAGTTCCGCCACAGGGGCCCTCGGTCAGCCCCAAACAGGGCGTCGCGAAGCCGGCGGACTATAGCCATGGACCGGACGGGGTCAACCCGCGCCAAAGTGATCCCGCCGTTCTCGACAGCCGCATGGGGCGGGGTTAGAGGCTTAAAGTCAGCGTCCATCCGAAAGAGGCTGCCGTGACGACCCAGAGTGCCGCAATATCTGCGTTCAAACCGGCGGCCACGAACCCGGCGCTGGCCGCTTCGCTCGCGATCACGCTGATTGCAGCCGCGACCATCGCGGGCGCCTGGTTCTTCCAGCTGGTGCTCGGGATCGTGCCCTGTCCGCTCTGCCTGGAGCAGCGCTACGCCTATTACCTTGCGATCCCGCTGGGCCTGCTCATCGCACTCGCGGTGCGGGGCGGTGCGCCGAGACCGCTGTTGCTTGCGGGCCTTGCGATCCTTGCGCTGGCGAGCCTCGCCAATGCCTGGCTCGGCGCCTATCATTCCGGCGTCGAATGGGGCTTCTGGAAAGGACCGACCGACTGCTCCGGTCCGGTCGTCAATCTCGGCAGCGCCACCGATCTGCTGTCGCGGCTCGACACCGTGAAGGTGGTCCGCTGCGATGAGGTGCAGTGGCGCTTCCTCGGCCTCTCGCTCGCCGGCTACAATTTGCTGATCTCGTTGTTGATGGCGGCGATCGCCGCGTGGGGATTTGTGCGGACGGCGAAGCGCTAGCTAATCATCCACATCGTCCTGCGTGCGGCCGAACAGGTGCACGATGCCCGGCGTCGCGATCGTCACGAAGACGAAACGCGAGAGGTGATGTGCGCCGACAAAGATCGGGTCGATGTGCAGCGTCAGGGCCAGCGCCAGCATGGCGTCCATCGCGCCCGGTGCGTAGGCGACCACCACGTCGGAGAATTTTACCTGTGTGGTGAGCGCCACGATGCCGACGAAGATCGCGGAGACGGCGATGGCGACAGTAAACGAACCCAGTGCCGCATTGATGTGGCCGGCGAGCGTCTTGATCCGCATCCGCGCGAAGCGGCTGCCGATCAGGGCGCCGATGCCGACCAGCGCCACGCCGCGTACCCAGTCCGGCAGACCGCCCTCGACCCAGCCGGCGCCATGCAGCACGCTTGAGCCGATCATCGCGCCGAACATCCAGCTCGCCGGAAACCTGATCAGCCGCAGCAGGAGCGCCGCGGCCAGCGAGGCCGCGACCAACTCGACGAGGTCGAGCGGCGAGGCGATCGTCGTCGTCAAGGAAGGCGCGACGGAGGGCGCGACGCCGGCGAACGCCAGCACCATCGGCAGCGCCGCGGTGAGGATGATGACGCGCATGGTCTGCACCACCGCGATGCCCGGCAAATCGGCGCCGCGCTCGACCGCCAAAATCGTGATCTGCGACAGCGCGCCGGGGCTGCCGGCGAGGAAGGCCGAGGTGCGGTCCCAGCCGTGGACGCACTGAAGATAATAGCTCGAGCCGAAGGTCGAACAGAAGGTCGCGAGCGCAAGCAGGCCGATGGTGAGCGGATAGGCACCGACCTGTTGAAGCAGATGGCGCGAGACGACTGACCCTAACGAAATGCCGAGCAGCACCAGCACGGTCTGAGTCAGGATCGGCGGCAGCGACAATTGGCGTCCGGCGATCGCAGCGATCCCGACCGCGATCATCGAGCCCGAGATCAATCCGCCGGGAAGGCCCGCGAGCAGAAACGCGAGGCCTCCCGCGGTGCCGATGACGAGCGTTTCCACTGTGCTCAAGATCTTGGCACGGCTTGGCAATTCGAACGGCAGAGAGGCGGTGATTTGCTTCACACCGCCTTATCGCAAATCAGCAAGAGGCGCACAATTGCGGCCACGTCATGCCGCAATGCGCGCGCCTCTCGCCGAGAGCCGGCAAAGACCGTGATGGGTTTACTTCTTGTCAGCGGGGGCGGCGGTCGTGCCGGCCTTGGCTTCCTTCATGCATTCGCGGCGGAATTTCTTGCGCTCCTTGCCCTTCAATGCCTTGGCATCCGCCTGCTTGGAGCATTCGAGTGACTCGGCCGAGTGCTCCTTCGGCGCCTTTTTGTCGGCGGGGGCGGCAGTGGTCTTGGTGTCGGTCTTGGCCGCCGGCGCGGCAGTCTGCGCGAAGGCGGTGCCGGTGGCGAACAGGGAGGCGAGGGCGACGACGGCGAGGCGAGAGGTGAAGGTCATGGTGTTGCACTCTTCTTTGCGAGAATTGCGAAGGGTTGGGAACGTCGGCTCGCATTGCTGAACGCAACATGAACGATCTGAACGGGAGGGACCACTATATTTTGGCGGCAGGAGCCATCGCTTCCTTGTCGCAAGCCGGCGGCACGTTAGGATAGCAATCCTCGTTTCACTTCCCTCGGGGGAAGATCAAGGAGGAGGACCACGGATGACCATTCAATCAAAAATGCTGTGTGCAGTTGCGCTGTCGGGCTTTGCCGCGCTGGTGGCGAGTGCGCCGGCGCAGGCGCTGACTTCCCAGGAGTGCAGCGCGAAATATCAGGCCGCCAAGAAGGACGGGTCGCTCGGCACCACGAAGTGGAATGACTTCCGCAAGGCTCAGTGCGGTGCCGACGCAGCGCCTGCCGCCGCTCCGACCGCGGCTGCTCCTGCCGCGCCCGGGGCTCCCGCCGAGCCGAAGCAGGCGAAGAAGGAGGCAGCCCCCGCTGCCGCCCCGACCCTGCCGGCCGGCCCTGCGATCTATCCGAACGCAGTCGATCCGAAATACGCCAAGGAGACCGCGGGCAAGGCGCGCCTCCACACCTGCGTCGACCAGTACAACGCCAACAAGGCCACCAACGGCAATGGCGGCATGAAGTGGATCGAGAAGGGCGGCGGCTATTACAGCGAATGCAACAAGAAGCTGAAGGGCGCCGCCTGAAGCTTCAAGACGATGCAGAGGCCGGAGCCAAGCTCCGGCCTCTTGCTTTAATCCAGTAGCTTCTCGGCCGATTTCGCCACGAGCTGCGATCGCTTGCGCGGGCCGCGCTCGACGAACAGCAGGCTCTGGCCGAAGATGAAGCAGTAGAACAGGAAGGCCTGCGCTTCGGCCGCCTCGGCCTCGACGCCGGTCGCGCGATAGAGTTCGGCGACGTGCTTCAGCCGCGCCGCGTCCACGCTCGCCACCGCTGCCGCTGCGCCCTCGTCCGAGCGGGCCCATTGCCGGATCGCGAGCTCGATGGCCATCCCGTCCGGATTGAGCCGCTCGGAATAGAGCTGGATCACCGCCTTCAGCCGCTCGCGGGGCTCTTGGCCACCGAGACTCGTCTGCTGCGCGATCGCCGTCGAGCGCCCCTCGCGCCAGCGTTCCAGCATGACACCGAGCAGCGCGGCACGGTCGGCGAAGCGGCGGTAGAAGCCGCCCTTGGTAACGCCCAGGTTCTTGGCGAGCACCTCGACCCGCACCCCCTCGACCCCCGATCGGGCGAGCTCGGTGAACCCCGCCTCGACCCAGACATCGCCCTTGCCGTCGCTCATGAAGGAAGCCTCACCGGTGCTTGATACGGTGCCGTATTGCTAGCGCGGGAGGAGGCTGATACGCTACCGTATCAGCAATCAAAGGCCGGAAAAGGGCAGGGAGAAATTGCGATGGAGCAGGAGGCGACCTATCGCGGCACGGTCTATCCGTGGCAGTGCGATCACGTCGGCCACATGAACATCATGTGGTATGTCGGCAAATTCGATGAGGCCAACTGGAATCTGTTCGCCCGTCTCGGGCTGACGCCGAGCTATCTGCGCGGCTCCGGCCGCGGCATGGCCGCCGTGCAGCAGAACGTCACCTACAAGCGCGAGCGGCTCGCCGGCGACATTGTCGGGATCCGCAGTCATCTGCTCGAGATCCGGGACAAATCGATCCGCTTCCGGCACGACATGGCCAATGCCGAGACCGACGAGATCGCCGCATTCTGCGAGATCACGGTCGTGCACATGGACCGTAGCCAGCGCAAATCGGGGCCGTTCACGGATGCCATCCGCGAGATCGCCATGAGGCATCTCGCCGAGCCGGCGGAGGCCTGAGCCATGGCCGCATACGAGCCGAAGAACCCGGGTTATCGCGCGGCTGCCGTCGCCATGTTCGACGGCCAGCCGGCGATGCACACGCTCGGCATCGTGATCGTCCGCCTGGCGCCGGGCGAGGTTGAGCTGGCCATGCTGCACTCGCCGGCCCTCACGCAGCAGAACGGTTTTATCCACGCCGGCATTATTACAGCTGGGCTCGATAATGCCTGCGGCGTCGCCGCCTTCACCCTGATGCCGCGCGAGGCGGACATCCTCACCGTCGAGTTTAAGACGACGCTGCTCGCACCGGCCCGGGGCGAGCGTTTCGTCTTCAAAGCAGAGGTGGTCAAGCCCGGCCGCACGCTGACCTTTTGCGAGGCCGAGGCGTTTGCCGAGCACGAGGGCAGGGTCACGATGATCGCCACAATGACCGGAACGTTGATGGCGATGGTGCCGCGCGTTGCCGCTTCGCAAGCGCCGGCCGCGATCCCCGCATAGCGTGGCGATGACATCGCGCCCGCAACGCTCTATATGACGCGTAACAATTCCCGGTCCCGAGCCGTATTTGCGGCGATGGGACCGAAACGGGGCGAGATATGGCCGGATTCAGGAATAAGAGCCTTGTGCCGACGCGGCGCGCGGCATTGACGCTGATCGGAGCCGGCGCGCTCGCGACGGGCGCGATCGCCTCGGCGTTGGCGGCCACCGACAATGACGAGGTGCTGACCGAATCCAAGGTGCTGCGCGACCCCGACGTTCCCGTCGCCGGTAATCCCGACGGCAATATCAGCATTATCGAATGGTCGGACTACAATTGCCCCTATTGCCGCAAGCTCGAGCCGGAGCTACGTCAGGTCGTCCAGGACGACGGCAAGGTCAGGCTGGTGATGAAGGACTGGCCGATTCTCGGGCCCGTTTCGGTCACGGCCGCCCGGATCGCTCTCGCGGCAAAATACCAGGACAAATACCATCCGGCCCACGACGCCATGATGGGTGTCAGCTCGCGCCTGACCGAGCCGCGCATCGACGAGCTGCTCGCGGCCGCCAGCGTCGACATGAACCGCCTGAAGCGCGACCTCACCGACCATGGCAAGGACATCGATGCCGTGCTCAAGCGCAATAACGAACAGGCTGAGGCCTTCGGCTTCCGCGGCACGCCATCCTTTATCGTCGGCAAGTACCGCGTGCCGGGCGTGCTCAGCATCAACGACTTCGAGCAGATCATCGCCGACGCCCGCAAGGCCAAGATGAACTGACGCGCGTGATATTCACCGCGCAACACAAAGGCGCCGCCGCGGACCCGCGACGGCGCCTTGTTCATGATACGGCGTTGTTACTTCGAGGAGATGCGGACCCAGTCCTTGTGCGCGCGATCGCGCAACGCGTCCCAGTCGGCCTTGGCGACATCCCAGTTTACGATGGTGCGATTGGTGGTCGCGACCTCGCCATTGGCGACCGACGACGTCTGCATGGAGTCATAGGCGTATACGCCGCAGCCGAGCAGCAGCGCGCCCAAGATCATTCCGAGAAAAGTCTGCATGGCGAACCTCCGGTGACGGGCGATAACGTGGATCGCCAAGGACGGTTCCGTCGGCAACCGGGAGGCAAGTTCGGACCGGATCGGCCGTATGGTCGTGGATTAAGGTGGCTGGAAACGCTATACTCCTACCAATGACAAGCGACACTGCACAAAGCCTGATCCGCGAGCTCGGCCGCAAATATCTCTGGTGGCGACCGGTCGACGGGGAGCCATTTGCCGAGCGGCGCATCGTTTCGCAAATCATGAACCTCGGAACGTACGACGACATTCTCCAGTTGGAGGCAGCGCTGGGGAGCGCGCATCTCGTCGATGTCATGCTGCACGCCGAGCCCGGTTGGTTCAGCGATCGTTCCTGGGAATTCTGGCGCGGGCGCCTGTCCTTTGCGACAGGTGCAGCGCTGCCGGAGCATGCGCCACGAAGGGCGTTCGATGCCGCGACGTTTTGAGCCAAAATTATCGATCCTGCCTGCCGCTCAGCGCGAAGTTTGGCCCTTACTTGCTCCGGCGCTGCGTCTGCGACTCGTCCTCTATGGCGGTACCGCCGTGGCGCTCCAACTCGGACATCGAGAGTCGCTCGATTTCGACTTCTTTTGCTCCGCTCCACTGGACAAGGGGGACGTCCGCGCGCAGTTCGGCTTCCTCAACGGCGCTGCCATCCTTCAGGATGCGCCCAATACGATGGTCATCTTGGCCGATATGCCCTCGGGCTCGGTGAAAATTTCCTTTTTCGGACATATCGGATTTGGTCGCGTCAACGACCCGATGCAGACGGCCGACGGCATGATACTCGTGGCGTCGTTGGAAGACTTGCTGGCGACCAAGCTCAAGGCCACGCTCGATCGTGCTGAGGCCAAGGACTATCGGGACATTGCTGAAATGGTTTCTGCCGGAGTGTCGCTGCCACGCGGGCTCGCAGCATTCAGGGGAATGTTTGGCGGTGAGCCAGCGCAAGTGCTGCGCGCGTTAGGCTTCTTCGAGGATGGAGATCTTCGCAGCTTGGGTGCTGCCGATCGCCGAATCCTGCGTGAGGCTCGGGATCGTGTCGGCGTGTTGCCCGATGTGTCTCTGCGGCAGGGCTTGCTATGATGGCGTCGGCCATGCGTTCAGCCACTGCACCACTTCCGCGTTCATCTCGCGCGGATAGGTGTGGCTGAGGTCGTCGATCTCGCGATAGGTGATGACGGCACCGGCGGCGGAGAGCGTTGCCTGGGTCTGCCGCGCGGTCTGCACCGGAAACATCCAGTCGAGCTTGCCGTGGGTGATGAAGATCGGCAGACGCTGCAGGCGCTTGGCGTCGGCCATCTCCGCCATCAGCGGATGAAAGGTCGCCGACACCGGCGCGAGATGTGTGAAGGGCGAGGCGGCCTCTAGCCCGGTGACGTAGCAGAAGGTGCCGCCGTCGCTCATGCCGGTGAGCAGCATGCGCGAGGCGTCGATGGTCCAGCGGTTGCGCACGGTTTCGAGAATGCGCATGAGGTTGGGCGTGTCGGAATCGTCACCCATCAGCGCCCAGGTCGGGCCCGTCGCGGTCGGCGCCACCAGGATCGCACCAAGACTGCGGGCGTCGCGCAGCCAGCTCCATAGAAAGCCGCGGCCGTTGCCGCTGCCGCCGTGCAGCGCCATCACCAGCGGCATGGCGCGGTCGGGCGTGTAATATTCGGGCACGTAGACCGAAAAGCCGCCGCGGCTGCCGGGCTCGTTGTGGTCGTGGATGATGCCGGTGTGCTCGCCCGCGCCGGCTTCCAGCCGCGACAACAGGTCCGCATTCTCGCGATTGGCGGCGTTGAGGAAGAAGCCGCTCACCGGCGGAAACTGCGCCGTCAGCGGATAAAGTGCCTCCTGCGCGCGCGGCACATGGCGTAGCGCGCGGAAGACCGCGACGAAATCGCCATTGCCGCGCTCGACCTCGCGTATTCCGGCAAAGGCGGCGAGCGTCTCGTCGCAGGCACGATCGAGCCGCTCGCGCAGTCCTGTGAACTGTTCCGGCCAGGCGTTGATCGCCGCGCGGGCTGATTGCAGCGCCTCATCCGGCGCGCCGATCGCATTCATCACGGTGGCAAAGGCCGGCGGGTGCAAATGTCGCTGGAAGAAGCCGAGTGCTTCCAGCGCGTTGAGCAGCGGCGGCAACACGGCCACGATGTCGTCAACGACGGCCTCGGTCATCGTCGCTTCCTTGCTTGAGTTCGGTTTGTCAGTGCAGCTTCGGCGCCTTCAAGAGCTTGAAGCGATCGGTCGAGGTCACCGTGACGTCGAAGGTGACGCCTTCATGATGGACAGTCAGCGGCACGTCGACGCCGGCTGCGCCGAGCCCCCACAGCTTGTTGTAGAAGCCGGTCTGGCTTGTGACCTTCTCGCCGTCCACGGCGAGGATGACGTCGCCGGTCTTGAGCTCGGCACGGGCGGCCGGGCCGTTGGCGGAGATCCCGATCACCACCACGCGGTTGTCGATCTCTGTCGAATAGAGTCCGAGCCATGGCCGTGCCGGCTTGTTGACGCGGCCGAACTTGCGCAAATCATCCAGGATCGGTTTCAACAGGTCGATCGGTACGATCATGTTGACGTGCTCGGCTTTGCCGTCGCGCTCGCGTTCGAGCTGGAGCGAGCCGATGCCGATCAGCTCGCCGCGCTCGTTGAGAAGCGCCGTGCCGCCCCAGTTCGGGTGTGCGGGAAGGGTGAAGATGGCCTCGTCCAGCAGATATTCCCAATAGCCGGCGAACTCCTGCTTGGCCACGATCTGGCTCGCAACCGAACGCGTGCGTCCGCCGGCGCCGCCGACCACGACGCGGTCGCCGAGCCGGGTCTCGGCCGAGATACCCAGCGGCAAGGGTTCGACGTCGAGCTGGCCGAGCGCCTGCACCAGGCCAAAGCCAGTGACAGCATCGAAGCCGAGCACATGTCCCTCCACCACGCGCCCGTCTCCGACATGCAGCCACACGGACTCTGCTTCGGTGATCAGATAACCGATGGTGAGCACCAGCCCGTCGTCGATCACGACGCCGTTGCCGGCGCGTTCGGTGCCCAGTGTCTCGGCGCTGAAGGCGTCCGGCGGGATGATGGCATGCAGGCCGACCACGGACGCGAGCGCGCGGTCGAGATCGAAACCATAATCGCTCGCACGCGGCTGATTGGCCAGCGGTACTCTCCATTCGGTCAGGGCGGGCATCGAGTTCTCCTGGCTGAGAGTATTGCTCCGCCGTGGCTAGCGGAACGGCGCGCGAAGCACGCATAATTTAGGCTGGAGGGGGCGGTCTTGAAAGCCTCGTTCCCCAACAATTCCGGAGAACGCCGTGTGAAATCTTTGAACGGCAATGGAACGGTTCATGCTCGGTCGGCAGGGCGGCCTCCGGCATTGGCCGCATGGCTGCTGTTCGGCGAGGTGCTAGGCGCGGTACAATGAAGCTGCTAACCATTGCCGTTTCGTTTGACGCAGGGATCACGGACCGAAGCATGGACAACCGCAGCGACATCTGGCGTGGCATCGACACGATCAAGGCGCGTTTCATCGACCTCAGCGACAAAGTCTGGGGCATGCCCGAGGTGTGCTACACCGAGGCGCGGTCAGCCGCAGAGCATCTCGCCGAGTTGCGTCATCAGGGCTTTCGCATCACCGAGAACGTCGCGGACATTCCGACCGCGGTGTTGGGCGAGTGGGGTGAGGGCGGACCGGTCATTGCCTTCATGGGGGAATATGACGCGCTGCCGGGCCTGAGCCAGGAGGCGGGCGTCGCGGAACATCGGCCAATTGAGACCGGTGGCCATGGCCATGGCTGCGGTCATAATCTGCTCGGCTCGGCGGCGCTGCTGGCCGCGACCGCGGTGAAGGACTGGCTCGCCGAGAACAAGTTGCCGGGCCGCGTGCGTTATTACGGCTGCCCGGCGGAAGAAGGCGGCGCAGCAAAAGCATTCATGGTCCGCTCCGGCGCGTTCGAGGACGCTGATGTCGCCATCACCTGGCACCCGAGCAGCTTATGGGAGGTGGCGGTGACGCCGTCCCTCGCTAACACGCGCGCCGATTTCATCTTCACCGGCCGTACCTCGCATGCGGCAGCCTCGCCGCATCTCGGCCGCTCCGCGCTCGACGCGGTGGAGCTGATGAATGTCGGCGTGAACTATATGCGCGAGCACATGCCGAGCGATGCTCGCGTCCACTACGCGGTGCTCGATACCGGCGGGATCGCGCCGAACGTGGTGCAGGCCCACGCGCGTGTGCGCTATTCGATCCGCGCCCGCGACCTGTCCGGCATGAACGAGCTGGTCGGGCGCGTGAACAAGATCGCGCAGGGCGCAGCCCTGATGACAGAGACCAAGATGGAGATGAAGGTCATTTCCGCGGTCTCCAACATCCTGCCCAATGCTCCCTTGGAGCAGGCGCTGCACCGGGTCATGGAAGAGCTCGGCCCGCCGCATTTCGACGACGCCGACAAGACCTTCGCGACCCAAATCCGCGCGACGCTGAGCGACAAGGACATCGCCGCGGTCTATTATGCGATCGGCATGGAGCCGACCGATCGGCCGCTGGCCGACTTCCTGGTGCCGCTCGATGCCAAGCGTAACCCGCAGGTCGGCTCGACCGATGTGGGTGATGTGAGCTGGGTGGTGCCGACCGTGCAGGTCCATTCACCCACGGTTGCAATCGGCACGCCTTTCCATACCTGGCAGGTGGTTGCGCAGGGCAAGAGCGCGCATGCGCACAAGGCCATGGTGCAGGCCGCCAAGGCGATGGCCGGCATCGGCATCAAGGCGTTGACGGAGCCGGAGCTGATCAAGGCCGCCAAGGCTGACCTCGAGAAGCGGACGGCCAGGACGCCTTACGTCTGTCCGCTGCCGGACCACATCGCGCCACCGCTCGACATGTCCGTGGCGTAGAATTTCGCCTCGATACTTCGTCTGATCCGGCGAACAAATTTTCTGCAGTGCAGCGCGGAATCCAGCTTGTTTTGATGCTGGATTGCCGAACGGATGGGCTGCGGAATATGGTTTTGCCCAACAGACAGTCAGAAGACCGTTTGCATACACACGCTCGCTGTTGACGCGCACCCCATTCGGTGTGCCATCTACCGCCAGCCAAGCCCGGTGGTCGCCTCGCGCGACCGCCTGCATCCATACGGGAACCAGACGGGGGACAACCATGCTGGATAAAGAACTACGTTCGATGATCGGTGACGTGAAGGACGGGCGGATGGATCGCCGCGGCTTCATTCAGCGCCTGGCTGCCGTGGGTCTCACCGCGCCGCTGGCCAACCAGATCCTCGCGCTTGGCGGTGTCGCGATGGCTGAGGGCGTCTCGACCTACAAGCCGACCAAGCGCGGCGGCGGTGGTGCGCTCAAGCTGCTGTGGTGGCAGGGGCCGACCCTGCTCAATCCGCATTTTGCCACCGGCACCAAGGACCAGGACGGCGCGCGCCTGTTCTACGAGCCGCTCGCCTGTTGGGATCCCGACGGCAACATGAAGCTGGTTCTGGCCGCCGAAATTCCCTCGATCCAGAACGGCGGCCTCGCCGCCGACGGCAAGTCGGTGACCTGGAAGCTTAAACCCGGCGTCAAATGGCATGACGGCACGCCGTTCACAGCCGACGACGTCGTGTTCAACTGGGAATATGGCAAGGATCCGGCGACCTCCGCGCTGACGATCGGGACGCTCCGCGACATCACGGTCGAGAAGGTGGACGACCTCACGGTCCGCATCGTCTTCAACAAGCCGACGCCGTTCTGGGCCGATGCCTTTGTCGGGGCTCCCAATACCCTCATCCCGAAACATCTGTTCAAGGACTATATGGGGTCCAAATCGCGGGAGGCGCCGAGCAACCTCTCGCCGGTCGGCACCGGCCCCTACAAGTTCGTCGAGTTCAAGCCGGGCGATCTTGTCCGCGGCGTGATCAATCCCGATTATCACATGGCGAACCGCCCCTATTTCGATTCGATCGAGATGAAGGGCGGCGGCGATGCCGTCTCTGCCGCGCGCGCGGTGATCCAGACCGGCGAGTATGATTTCGGCTGGAACATTCAGGTCGAGGACGACGTGCTGCTGCGCCTGGAGAAGGGCGGCAAGGGAAAGACCGTCTACGCAGTCGGCGGCGACACGGAGTTCATCGCACTGAACTTCACCGATCCCAACACCGAGGTCGATGGCGAACGCTCTTCGATGAAGACCAAGCACCCGCTGTTTTCCGATCCGGCGGTGCGCAAGGCACTCTCGTTGCTGATCGATCGCGAGTCGGTCAAGAAGGCGATCTACGGCCGCGCCGGCCGGACCTCCGCCAACTTCCTCAACGGGCCGGAAAAATTCGTCTCCAAGAACACCTCGTGGGAGTTCAGCGTGGAGAAGGCCTCGAAGATCCTCGACGATGCCGGCTGGAAGCCGGGCGTCGACGGCATCCGCGAGAAGGACGGCAAGAAGCTGAAGCTCGTCTACCAGACCTCGATCAACGGCCCGCGCCAGAAGACCCAGGCGATCGTCAAGCAGGCCTGCCAGAAGGCGGGCATCGACGTCGAGCTGAAATCGGTCGTGGCCTCCGTGTTCTTCTCCTCCGACGTCGGCAATCCCGATACCTATTCCAAGTTCTACGCCGACATGGAGATGTTCCAGATCCCGCTGAGCCAGCCCGATCCGTCGCAACACATGCGTCGCTACCTTTCGAACCTTGTCGCCACCAAGGAGAACAAGTGGCAGGGCACCAACTTCCCGCGCTGGGTCAACAAGGACTACGACGCGACCATCCAGGCCGCCGACGGCGAGATGGATCCGGTCAAGCGCGCGGCGCTCTACATCAAGGCCAATGACCTCATGTACCAGGACACCGTGTTCATCCCGGTGCAGCACCGCCTGAAGGTCGAGGCGGCCGCCACCAATCTGCGCCCGGTCATTTCCGGCTGGGCCAACGAGACCGATAATTTGTTCGACTGGTATCGCGAGGAATGATCACGCGCGCCTAGAGCGGTTCCTTCCCTCATGAGTCAGTATGTCCTGCGTCGCCTCCTGATCGCGATTCCGAGCCTGCTCGGAATTTCGCTCGTGCTCTTCGTCGTGCTCGCATTAGCGCCGGGCGATCCGTTCTCGGAACTGGCGACCAATCCGAACGTGCCGCCCGAAGTGCAGGCCGCGCTTCGGGCGAGGTTCGGCCTCGACGATCCGATCTACCTTCGTTACCTGCACTGGCTCAACGCCATGCTGCACGGCGACTGGGGTTTCTCCTTCGTCAGCCGGATGAACGTCGACACGCTCATTCTCCAGCGACTGCCTACGACGCTCTACGTGATCGGATCGGCGCAGATTCTGGCGCTCCTGATCGCGATCCCGGTCGGGGTCTATGCCGCGACGAAACCTTATTCGCTGTTCGACCAGGTTGCCAACACGCTCGCCTTTGTCGGCTTCTCGCTGCCGACCTTCTTCACCGGCATCCTGTTCATCCTGATCTTCTCGGTCACGCTGGACTGGCTGCCTTTCGTCTACACGACCGACATCAAGGGCACGGGGGTTCACTGGGTGCTGGAGATGATCCGTCAGGCGATCATGCCGGTAGCGGTGCTCGGCCTGTTCCAGGCTGCGTCGATGACGCGCTTCGTGCGCTCGGCGATGCTCGACGTCATTCGGCTGGATTACGTCACCACCGCGCGCGCCAAGGGCATCGGCCAGCGACGGGTGATCGTCAAGCACGTGATGCGCAACGCGATGATCCCGGTCGTCACGCTCATCGCGTTGCAAATCCCGGCGGTGTTCGGCGGCGCCATCGTCACCGAGCAGATTTTCCGCATCCCCGGCATCGGCTCGCTGCTGATCTCCTCCATCCTTTCAAACGACACGCCGGTGGTGATGGCCGTCACCTTCGTCTTTGCGTGCCTCGTCGTGCTGTTCAATCTCATCGCGGACGTTCTTTATGGCTGGCTTGACCCTCGCATCTCCCTCCGCTGAGCGGCGGGTCTACTCGCCCTGGCGCGAGACGTGGCGGCGCTATAGCCGCCACAAGCTTGCCGTGGTCAGTGCGTTCCTGCTCCTCATTCTGATCCTGGCGGTGGTGGCCGGCCCCTTTGTCTGGCGGGTCAAGATCGACGACATCGATATCGTGGCGGGCATGCAGGGGCCGTCGCTGGCCCATCCCTTCGGCACCGACGATCTCGGACAGGACATCCTCGCCCGCATGATCTATGGCGGGCGCATCTCGCTCGCGGTCGGACTCGCCGCGATGCTGGTCTCGGTCTTTGTCGGTGTGCTGATCGGCTCGCTTGCCGGCATGTCGCGCGGTGCGCTCGGGCATGGGCTGATGTGGCTCACCGATCTCTTTTTGTCGCTGCCGCAATTGCCCCTGCTGTTGTTGCTGATCTATCTGTTCCGCGACGGGCTGAAGGCCGCGTTCGGCCCGGAGGGCGGCATTTTCATCCTGATCGTGCTCGTGATCGGTGGCTTGCGCTGGATGCCGGTCGCCCGGCTCGTTCGCGCGCAGTTCCTGTCGATCCGTGAGAAGGAATTCGTCGAAGCCGCGCGCGCGCTCGGGGCGAGCCCGGTGCGGCAAGTGGTCCGCCACATCCTGCCCAATGCGCTCGGTCCGGTGATCATCGCCGGCACCATCGACGTCGCCGCCGCCATCATCGCGGAATCGACGCTGTCCTTCCTCGGCCTCGGCTTCCCTCCGGATACACCGACCTGGGGTCGGCTGCTCTATGACGCCAAGGACTTCCTCGACATCGGGCCGCACTGGGCTCTGTTTCCGGGCGGCGCGATCTTCATCGCGGTGGTCGCCATCAACTTCATCGGCGATGGCCTGCGTGACGCGCTCGATGCGCGGCGGGTGATCTGATGGCGCCGCTGCTCGAGATCAAGGGACTGAAGACCCACTTCTCCACCGACGACGGCATTCTCCAGGCCGTCGACGGCGTCGACATCTCCATCAACAGGGGCGAGACGCTTTGTGTCGTCGGCGAATCCGGCTGCGGCAAGACCGTCACCGCGATGTCGATCCTGAAGCTGATCGCAATGCCGCCGGGCCGCATCGCTGCGGGCGAGATCATCTTCGAGGGCCGCGATCTGGTGCCGCTGACGAGCCGTCAGCTCGACGAGATCCGCGCCAAGGAAATCGGCTTCATCTTTCAGGAGCCGATGACTTCGCTCAATCCGGTGCTCACCATCGGCGAGCAGATCGCCGAGAGCCTGCGCCGCCACGAAGCGGTGACCAGGAAGCAGGCGCTCGAGCGCACCATCGAGATGTTGAAGCTGGTGCAGATTCCCAACGCCGAAGGCCGCGTGCACAACTATCCGCACCAGTTCTCCGGCGGCATGCGCCAGCGCGTGATGATCGCGATGGCGCTCGCCTGCAAGCCGAAGCTGATCATCGCCGACGAGCCCACCACGGCCCTCGACGTCACCATCCAGGCGCAGATCCTCGACCTGCTCCAGGATATGAAGGAACGCTTCGGCATGGCGGTGATGCTGATCACCCATGCGATGGGCGTCGTCGCCGAGACCGCGCAGCGGGTCGTCGTGATGTATGCCGGCAAGGTGGTGGAGGAGGCGCCTGTCGACGACCTCTTCAGCAATCCCGGCCATCCCTATACGCAAGGACTCATCCGCTCGATCCCGCGCATCGATCTCGACAGCGAGCACAAGACGCGCCTGGAGGCGATTGGCGGCTCGGTGCCGATCCTGATCAATCCGCCGGTCGGCTGCCGCTTCGCCCCGCGCTGCCGCCACGCCATGAACGTCTGCACCGAGAAGGAGCCGCTGCTGCGCCAGATCGCGCCCGGCCACCGCATGGCCTGTCATCTCGGCGATACGCAGTTGGAAGGTGCGGCATGAGCGAACCCCTGCTGCGCGTCAGCGGCCTGAAGAAATATTTCCCCGTACACGGCGGGCTGTTGTCGCGCCAGGTCGGCAGCGTCTACGCGGTCGACGGCGTCTCGTTCTCGGTCAATCGCGGCGAGACGCTCGGCCTCGTCGGCGAATCCGGCTGCGGCAAGTCGACGACGGGACGCTGCGTGCTGCGCCTGATCGAGCCGACCGACGGCGAGGTGGTGTTCGACGGCCAGGACGTCCGCCAGCTCGGCGGCACCGATTTGCGCGCGATGCGGCGGAACATGCAGCTCGTGTTCCAGGATCCCTTCGCCTCACTCAACCCGCGCATGACGATCGGCGCGATCCTCGGCGAGGCGCTGATCATCCATAAGCTTGGCTCATCGGCCAAGGAGCGTGAGGATCGCGTCGCGAGCCTGCTGGTGAAGGTCGGGCTCAAAGCCGAGCATATGCGCCGCTATCCGCACGAATTCTCCGGCGGCCAGCGCCAGCGCATCGTGATCGCGCGTGCGCTCGCGGTCGAGCCGAAGCTGATCGTCTGCGACGAACCGGTGTCGGCGCTCGACGTGTCGATTCAGGCCCAGGTCATCAACCTGCTGGAAGATCTTCAGGCCGAGTTGAACCTCACCTATCTCTTCGTCGCGCATGATTTGTCGGTGGTCGAGCACATCTCCGACCGCGTCGCGGTGATGTATCTCGGCCGCATCGTCGAGCTTGCCAAGGCCAGCGATCTCTATCGTAACCCGCAGCATCCCTACACCAGGGCGCTGTTGTCCGCCGTGCCAGTGCCCGATCCCAGGCTCAAGCGCGAGCGCATCCGTCTCAAGGGCGACGTCCCGAGCCCGATGAAGCCGCCGTCAGGCTGCCACTTCCACACCCGCTGTCCGATCGCCCAGCCGCGCTGTTCGGAGAGCGCCCCTGAGCTGAGGGAAGGCGCAGGGGGGCATTTTGTGGCGTGCCATCTGGCGTGAGGCCGAGGAAAGCGAAGCGCGCATTCATGCATGAAGCAGGCCGTACTCCGAAAGGGCCAGCCTGAAAGTCTCCACCGAGGTGTGGTGATGCGCGAACAGACCCGCTTCGCGCGCGCCGGCGACATTGGCCACGAGATCGTCGACGAACAGAACGTTCTCCGGCCTCACGTCGAGCTCCGACAGACAGAGGCGGTAGCAGCGCGGGTCCGGCTTCGCCGTCTTGAACCGGGCCGACGTGTAGATTCGCGCGCCGAACAGCGGCGGCAATTCCGGCAGCAGCATATTGATATGGTCGGCGACCAGCGTGGTGTTGTTGGTCAGGACGGCAATGTCGACGGCTTTACATAAGCTGCCGGCAATCTCCAGCATCTCAGGATCGGCTTGCATTGAACGGCGTCGCGCCTCGATCCACTCGTCCAGTGACAGCGGATAGCCGATGCGCTCGCCGAAACCCCGCAAATAGTCCCCGGCATCGAGAGTGCCGGAATCTCCGAGCAGTTCGAAGCCGCTGTCCCAGATCGCCTTGTGGACGAATTCGCTCGTGGCCCCCGCAAGCTTCGCCAGCCATGCGACACGCTTTCCCCTGTCGTAGTCGCAGAGGACATTGTCCATGTCGAAGAGGACGAGTTTGATCCCACCAGTCACAGCAGCACGCTCGGATTGGCCGAACATCCGGCCGTGATCCTTAGTCATATCTTGCCCGAACCCAGGAGACAAATGCGAGACAGCGCCGGATTGCTGAGCGCCCAGAGTTCCGTCTTTATGGCCGCCGCGTGCGTCGCGAACGTCATCCGCAGCTGCGGCGGTCAGGACAGGGTGCACGACGCCTGGCGTTGCCGTGTATCATCCATCCAGCGTGAAGCCGACGCGCAGCGTGACCTGGTAGTGGCGCACGGCACCGTTCTCGATGTGGCCGCGCGTCTGCACCACCTCGAACCATTTCATCTCGCGAAGAGTCTTGGCGGCACGGCTGATCGCGTTCTTGATCGCATCCTCGATCGAGGTCTCCGACGATCCGACCAGTTCCAGGATTTTGTAGACGTGATCCGTCTCGCTTGTAGGCATAACCATTCTCCCCTTTTGCTGTGGCGAGGCCGTATATGTCTGTCGCGGACAGTCGGCGCTCGCAAGACATCCGGCCTCGACTCTGAACGGATGCCGGCGCTTCGGGTTCCGTCCCCCGGCGCTCGCCCCGCTAGGCCCTGTCCATGGCCGTGGCTTCTTTTTTTAAGCGCACGGAAATGTGGGTCGCGCCTGCGCACTGCGCTCCCGAATTGGCGCACGGTCGCGGGGCTGCTCTTGCCCGTTCCGATGCGAGCGAGCGGCGCGTACCGAAACTCAGTGCGGCGTTCTATCGCGACGTGGTGGCAAGGAATGCGATCGGGGTGTGAGGCGCTGCCTCTGAACCCTACGGATCCAGCTCCGTGTCCCAGTAGAGATAATCCAGCCAGCTATCATGCAGATAGTTTGGCG
Source organism: Bradyrhizobium sp. 132 (assembly GCF_023074185.1). Classification (GTDB taxonomy): domain Bacteria; phylum Pseudomonadota; class Alphaproteobacteria; order Rhizobiales; family Xanthobacteraceae; genus Bradyrhizobium. Next base: position 36,443 of record NZ_JADPKY010000027.1, read on the forward strand.
GAAACAGCCGGCCGTTGCGGTGGAGCTGGTGCACGGTCGGCGCGAAGGCGTGCTGGCGCGGAAACATTTTTGCCTGGACCGGCGTGAGATTGCCTTTGCGCAAATTACAAGGCGAGCAGGCCGCGACCACGTTCTCCCAAGTGGTCTGGCCGCCTTTGCTGCGCGGGATGATGTGGTCGAAGGTGAGGTCTTCGGGCGAGCCGCAATATTGGCAGTTGAAGCGATCGCGCAGGAAGACGTTGAACCGGGTGAAGGCGGGGTGGGTGGTCGGCTTGACGAAGGATTTGAGCGAGACGACGCTCGGCAGCTGCATTTGCAGCGTGGGACTATGCACCGCCTGATCGTAATGCGCGACGATGTTGACGCGGTCGAGGAACACCGCCTTGATCGCGTCCTGCCACGACCACAAAGACAGTGGATAGTAACTCAGCGGCCGGAAGTCCGCATTCAGCACCAACACCGGCCAATGACCATGCGAGACATGTGCGTTCAAGTAACGCTCCTGGCCTCCAAATGTACGCTGCGAAGCAGCATGTACTGACATACTACATGCAGCGTGACGGGATTGTGAAGCCCGTTGAGCGAGTTATTCCGGCGCAAAGCAATGCGGCCGGGGAGTGGCAAAGCGCTCAAAAACGCCGTGATTTGCGGGAATGAGGACGACGTCGGGGGAGCCGGCGTCTTCCTGACAGCGCGTCGCGGCGTTGCTGGGGCAGCTACTCCCGCACCCGCTCCAGCTTCTGCAAACATCGCGTCCCGCGCACCGCCGCCGGCATCTCCTCGTCCGGAAAGCTGGTCTTCCAGTCGGTGACGCCGACCTCGCCGACATAGATGTCGCCTCTAGAATCCAGCGCGATGCCGTGCGGGGCCAAGAACTTTCCGCTCGCAACGCCGGGGCCTTCCTCGCCGCCGAGCCGCGCGATGCGGTTGCCCTTCGCATCCACGATCGACAGCCGCGGGCCGAGATTGGGCACCTTGCGGTTGACGGCGAGGCCGGGGCCGAGTTCCCCGATGACGAAGGTCGGGGTTTTGCCGCCGCCGCAACAGCACAGCGCGCAGGGGCGGTGCAGATTGTTCCACTGCGTCTCGTACCTGCCGTTGCCGTCGAACACCTGCACGCGGTGGTTCTCACGGTCGGCGACATAGACAAAACCGTCGGAGTCGGTGGCGATGTTGTGCACGATGTTGAACTGGCCGGGATCGGTGCCGGGCTCACCCCAGCTCTTCATCAGCTTGCCATCGGGCGTGAACTTGTGCACGCGCGCATTGCCATAGCCGTCGGAGACATAGATTTCGCCCTTCGGCGACAGCGCGGTGTGGGTGCAGCGGTGGAAGGGATCGCCGCTCATGAACGGTGATGGTTTTTCGGGAATGCCGATCGTCAGGAGCACCTTGCCGTCGGTGGTGCATTTGCGCACGGTGTGGTCGCCGTCGTCGGTGCAATAGAGATTGTCGTCGGCATCGATGTGCAGGCCATGGGCGCGCGAGAACAGACCTTCGCCCCAACTGCCGAGAAAACTGCCCTCGCGGTCCAGTACGACCATCGGATGGGCCCCGCGATTGAAGACGTAGGCGCGGTCCTTGCTGTCGACCGCGACCGAAGCGACGTCGGTGAGCTGCCATCCGTCGGGAAGTTTCGCGAAGTTTTCGACGACGCGGTAGCGATGTTCGCCGGTGCCGAGAATGGCTGGCATGGGTGGTCCCTTCCTATAGCTATTTCTGTCGTGCTCGTTTGCATCCGCAATGACGAGAGGCTCAAGTTGCGCCCGCCTCACGCGCCAAAATCCCTTCCTCGATCGCCTTGATCTGGAGTGCGAGATATTTCGAGTTGATCCGGCATTGTGCGAGGCTGCCGGCGATGAACCAGAGGCCGGGCTGCCTGGTGCGCGCATACATGTTGCGCAGCTCGAGGCCGTCGCCAAAGCCCCAGACCGGGCCGACCCGGTCGGCGACGTGGTCGCCGAACAGTTTCCGCACCATATATTCCTGCGTCTTGTAACCGGTCGAGAGCACGATCAGGTCGGCCGGAAGGGTCGTGCCATCCTTCATTCGCGCGCCCTCGGTGACGAAACCCTCGATATCGGAAAACTGCCTGAGCTTGATCGCGCCTTCGGCGATCAGGTTGGAGCATCCGACGTTGAAGTAATAGCCGCCGCCGCGGGTGAGGTATTTGAACTGCCAGCCGGTGCCGGCCTCGCCGAAATCGAGCCTGAAGCCGACGCGGGAGAGTCCGTCGAGCAGCTCCTTGTCGAGCTCCTTCGACTGCTCCGTCAGCATCACATGGGTCTTCTTCGCGAGCGGCGTCGGCATCGAGGTCGCGATCAGATCATTGTCCTCGAGCGTGCCTTCGTTGTAGGTGGCATAAGCAAGTTGGGCCGACGGCTCGATATTGGTGACGAGCGTGGGTGAACGCTGCACCAGCGTCACTTCCGCGCCACTGGAGTGGAGATCCTGCGCGATGTCGTGGCCGCTGTTGCCGGTGCCGATGACGATGGCGCGCCTGCCTGTCCAGTTCTCGCCGTCCTCGTAGCGGCTCGAATGCAGCAGCGTGCCCTTGAAGTTATCGAGGGTCGGAATAACAGGCACATTTGCGATGCCGCTGACGCCGGTCGCCATCACCACATGGCGCGGATGCATGATGCGCTTGCTGCCGTTGGCGTGCCGCAGTGTGACCGTCCAGTGGCCTTTTGCATCGTCGTAGGCGCCGCCCTCGAATTCGGTGCCGGTCCAGAAGTTCAGCTCCATCGCATCGACGTAAGCTTCGAACCAGTTGGCGAGTTTGTCCTTGGGGATATAGGTCGGCCAGCTCGGCGGAAACGGCATGTAGGGCAAATGATTGACCTGCACCTGGTTATGCAGGGTCAGCGCGTGATAGCGCTTGCGCCAATTGTCCCCGATCCGCGCCTCGCGATCGACGATCAGGGTGTCGACTCCCAACTGCTTCAACCTTGCCGCAATCGCAAGGCCGGCCTGGCCGCCGCCGACCACCAGCACGACGGGATCGCGATTAGTGTAGTCGCGCGAGGCGTTGCGCAGGTCGAGCCAGTTCGGTCCACGGAAGTCGCGCGAATAGGCCTGGCCGCGCGGCCGCGAGGTGCCGATCTGTTCCTCGAACCCTTTGAGCTCGTCGAGCGCGGTGAGTAGCGTCCACGCTTTCAACGGGTCGCCGTCGGCAGCGTCGGGCATAAGCCTGACGATGCCGCTGCCGCGTCCCAGTACGGTTTCGAAATTGAAGATTGCTTCGATATTGTTGGTGCCGGCGCGCGTCACCCAGCGCGGCGGCGCACGGTTCGGTGCGATCTTGAAGCTGCCCGGCGCGACCTTTGCCGCAAGCGTTGTCAGCTCCCGCTTGATCGAGTCGCCACCTGCGATAGTTTGCAGGTTCCAGCTCAGTGCCAGCACGTCGCGCCAATAGCTTTCGACCAGGAACAGCCCATCCAGCGTGCCGGCCTCACCCAGCGTGCGCTCGAACTGATCAAGCCAGGCTTGCGCAGATGCATAAATATCCTTGGTCTTGTCGAGCATGCGCGACCTCTTGCCGTCTTCGCGGCGTTTCCTCTGAGGTCGACGCTATACTGGATAAGCCTACGCCAAAAGCGCTTTACCCGAGCAGCGAGAGCATGTGGCCCTGCTCAGGCGGAATACGGCCCTTCAGCGTGTCGAGGTAGATTTGTCGCACCGCCTCGGGGCCGTGGCTATCGACCACGGTCAGGCTTCTCTCCAGGAGCGACGCAAAGCCGGACCATGCCGTACCAAAACGTTGCTCGATGCCGCCCGGGCCCCATTCCTTGGCGCGCTTGCGGATCTGGTCGGGCGCGAAGAACCAGCGCGGTTTGGCACCGGGTAATTCGCCTTCGTCGGCGTCAGTGGCGCGATGCGTCAATCCGACGCGCACCGAGCATTTCATCCGCTCACCGAAATGTCCGTGCAGTCCGGCGCGCAACGCACTGTTGCCGGCCATGTCGACAAAGGCGACGGGAACGTCCGGCGGCAGCGACGTCACGCGGTCATAGGTGACGATCTGGTCATAGCGGCCGAGCGACGTGACAAAGTCCGTGTTCCCGGCCGAGGTCAGTCCGATCACCCTACGGCCGCGCGTGTGCAGGAGATGTGCGAGCCCGAACGCGGTCTTGCTTGAAGCGCTCGACAGCAGCACGGTCCGCGCGCCGAAATCGTCGTTCTCGGCGAGAAAATCGTCGACCAGGAACGACAGCATGAATAGCGGCCGCAGCAGCGCCTGAAGGTCGCCCTGATGGCCGGCAAAGGCAGGATCGCCCGTAACGCGGGAATAGAGATTGTAGACCGGCGACACCTGCTTGCGATGCTCGGCGCCGTCACGAAGAGCGCGCTTATTGACGTCCGCGGCCTCAATGACGAGATGCGTCGCCATCGGGAAATAGCCGAACAGCCGCTCGCCCACGGCGACGTTCGGATGCCTGGAGGCAATCACCTCGCCAAAGCCCCACACCGGAATGTTGCCAAAACCGTTCGGCGCGGGAAAGAGCTGCCAGTATTTCAACTCGTCGCCCATCACCGCATAAGTAATGTTGTTGGCGGTGAAGGCGAAGCGCTCGACCTTCACGAGCAGGGCGTCAGGCGGCAGCGCATCCGCGCCGGGAAGCTCGGTCGCGATCACCTTGCACTGGTCGAGGTCATCTTTCGCAACGACGAAGTCGATCGATGTCATGGCTTTGATCCCGGCTCTGTTCGTCGGCATCTCATCATTCACCGATGATGCTTTTGCAACAGCAACATAGTTTAAAACGCCGTTCGGCTGCTCAGGCCGTCAGCACGCCCTCGCGCTTTTTCACCGCGCGGTAGTAGCTCCACCACAGATGCGCGGCGGCGCCGCGCAGGGGACGCCAGGGTTCGGCGAGCGGCACCATCTGCTTCTCCGTCGGCCGCGCCGGCAAACCCAGCCCGATGCGGATGCCTTCCTGCACGGCGAGGTCGCCGGCCGGCCAGGCGTCGCCATGGCCGAGGCAGAACAGCAGATACACGTCTGCGGTCCAGGGGCCGATGCCGGGCAGCGAAATCAGCGTGTGATGCGCGGCGTCGGCATCTTCCTCCGCCAGCACGTCGAGGTTCACGCGCTCCGCGATGATCTCGCGCGCAAGATGTTTCAGCGTCTTGATCTTGGCGGCGGACAGACCGAGCCGCCCTAGCCGGTCGGTGCGGGCGCGGCGCACCGCCTCATGATCGAACGGATCAAACGCTGTGGACAGCCGCCCCCAGATCGCCCCGGCGCTCGCGGTCGAGAGCTGCTGCCCGCAGATGATATGCGCGATCCCGGCAAAACCCGGCTCGCGCCGCCGCAATGCCGGCATGCCGGCCGTCGCGAGCACCGGCTTGAGCCGCGGATCGCGCTTGATCAGCGCGTGGACGGCCTCTTCGAGATCGGACTGGGTTTCGAGGTGGATGGTCATTGCTTGCTCAACTCGTCATGCGCGGGCTTGACCCGCGCATCCATCTCCTATCGTAACAGAGTCTTGGAAGATGGATGATCGGGTAAGCCCGGCCATGACGAGATCTGTGCATATGTCGCCACCCGTTTTCCGATTTGCCCCCAGTCCGAACGGCTACCTGCACCTCGGCCACGCCTATTCGGCGCTGTTGAATTCCGACCGCGCGCGCGACGCCGGCGGGCGGCTGTTGCTGCGGATCGAGGATATCGATGCGACGCGCTGCCGGCCGGAGTTCGAGACGGCGATCTACGAGGACCTCGCCTGGCTCGACATTGCCTGGGAGACGCCGGTGCGGCGGCAGTCGGAGCATCTCGGCGAGTATCGCGCGGCGCTGGACAGGCTCTCGGCGCTCGGCGTGGTCTATCCCGCCTTCGAAAGCCGCGCCGAGATCGCAAGGCGGGTTGCGGCCCGCGAAGCGGATGGGCCATGGCCGCGCGATCCCGACGGCGCGCCGCTTTATCCCGGCGACGGAAAATCGCTGTCCGCCGGCGAGCGCGAGCGGCTCATCGACATCGGTGCGCCTTATGCGCTTCGGCTCGACATGGCGGCCGCCTGCCGCCGCGCCGCCGGCCTGACCTGGAACGAGCTGGGCGCGGGGCCCGATGGTGAGCGCGGCATCGTCCCGGCGCGGCCAGAAGCCTGGGGCGACGTCATTCTGGCCCGCAAGGAGACCCCGACCAGCTACCATCTGTCGGTGGTCGTCGACGACGCGCTCCAGGGCGTCAGCGAGATCGTACGGGGCCAGGACCTGTTTCACGCCACCTCGGTGCACCGCCTGCTTCAGATACTGCTCAGCCTGCCGGAGCCCGCCTACCACCATCACCGGCTGATTTGCGACGAGATGGGGCGGAAGCTGTCGAAATCGACCCGGGCGACCGGTCTGCGCGAGTTGCGCGCGGCAGACGTCACGCCGGCCGGTATCCGCCGGTTGGTGGGATTAGGTTAAGTTTCTCTGGGGGTTAGCCAAACGCCGCCGTGACTCCGGGCGTGCCGCCATGCCATGCTCGCGCGACGGCCCGGGGTTCGAAGGGGATACTTCGAAGGGGAGTTATGGCGGCGAAAACGCGCGCAGCGCGCACTACGCGGACGTCCAAGCGAGTGGCTCGGAAGCGGTCAGGGCCGGCCGCCCGGCTGCCTAAGCGCAGCACCAAGGCGGCCAAGCCGGACGTAGTCCAGGCCGCGCTTGCCGCCTTTGCCCATGAAGTCCGCACCCCCCTGACCGGTATTCTCGCGATCAGCGACCTGCTCGCGACCTCCGATCTCGGCGAGCGGGAACGGCGCTGGGCCGACACGATCAAGGCCGGTGCCGAGCATCTGGCCAGCCTTGCCACTCTGTTCGTGGATGCGGCCAGATCCAGCAAGGGGGCCGGCAAGGGGGTCGGGGGTGGAAGCACGCTGCGGCAGGATTTGTTCGACCTGCGGACGCTGGCCCGCAACGCCGGCGATTCGCTGGCCGGTCGCGCTGCGGCCAAGGGCCTCCAGGCCGAGGTCGACATCTCCGAGAAGCTGCCGGGGCTGGTGGTCGGTGATCCCGTCCGCCTTCGGGCAGCACTCGAGAATCTGATCGACAATGCCGTGAAATTCACCGAGCACGGCGGCGTGGCGCTCGCGGTCGCGCCTTGGCGTTCCGCCAAGAGCAAGGACAAGAGCAAGGGCAAAACAAAGGGCAAAGGCAGGGTCGGTGTCGCCTTCGCGGTGTCCGACAGCGGCATCGGCCTCACCATGGCCGAGATCAAGCGGCTGTTCCGCCCGTTCACCCAGGCCAATGTCACCATCGCCTCGCGCTTCGGCGGCGCGGGCTTGGGCCTGTCCTCGGTGAAGCAACTGGCGCGCGCGATGGGCGGCGACATCACCGTCGCCCCACGTCGTGGTGGCGGCGCCACCTTCACGCTGACGATGTCACTGGACGCGACGGGATCGGGCAAGCCCCGCAAATCGAAGGGCGAAGCCGAGGCGGATGCGGTCGCGGCGCTGCGCGTGCTCAGCGTCGAGGACAATCCGTTCGGCCGCGTCGTGCTCAACACCATTTTGACAGAGCTCGGCCATCATGCCGAATTCATCGGGCGCGGCGAAGACGCGGTGAACCGGCTCGCGCAGGGTGCGTTCGACGCGGTGCTGATGGATATGGTGTTGCCTGGCATCAATGGCGTCGAGGCGATCAGACGGATCCGCACCATGGCAACGCCGCTGGCTCAGATCCCCATCATCGGGGTGTCCGGTCGCGGCGAGGACGAAGTCGCCTCACGCGAGGCCGGCGCCGACGCTTTTCTGGTCAAGCCTGTGTCTCCGCGGGCTTTAGCGACTGCGCTGCTTGAAGCGACACGCCGTGAGGAAGCCGCGACTTGATGATCGCGGCGTTGAGCTCGCCGCCGAAAACGAAGATCGCGGCGATGAAGTACAGGAACACCAGCGCGATGATCACCGAGGCGAGCCCCGCATACATCGTCACGTAATTGTTGGCGAAGCGCGCCAGATATTGCCCGAACACGATGCCTGATATCAGCGACGCCACGATGGTGAACACGATGCCGGGCAGGATCTGGAGGAAGCCGCGCCGCCCCGCCGGCAGCCAGGCGTGCAGGATGAGCAGCGCCACCACCAGCGCGCCCACGGTGATGCCGTAGCGCAGCCAGGTGAGGATGCTCTCGTTGGACTCGACGAACAGCGGAATGTGGCGCCGCGCCGCCTCGATGAGGAGCGGGCCGAGCACGATCAGGAACGCCATGGCAAGTGCTGTGAAGGCGGCGACCAGCGTGTAGCCGATCGACTCCAGACGTAGCCAGTACCAGCGCCGCATCTCGACCACCGCATAGGCGCGGTTCAACGCGACCCTGAGTGCCTCGACGCCGTTCGACGCGAAGTAGACCGACAGCACTGCGCCGACGGTCAGTACGCCGGAGCGGGTCGTGGTGAGAACGTCGTGCACCTCGCCCGAGATCGAATCGGAGACTTGCTTGGGCCAGACCTGAAGCATCAGGCTTGCGGCCTGGTCCGCGAGTTCCTTGGAGCCGAAGAAGCCGGCCAGCGAGGTCAGCACGATCAGGAACGGGAACAGCGCCATCAGCGTCGACAGTGCGATGTGGCTCGCGATCGCCCAGCCATCGTCGGCCAGGAACGTGTAGAACGCGTCCATCACGACGACGTAGATGGTGCGGATCGCCTTCACGCGCCACCTACACTGCTGTTGCCACTTCTTCTTGCCGCGCGCGGGGAGCGCATTCCGGCCTCGCCCCGCAAGCGGGGATCGGCGAGGAGGATGGGCAATTCGCGCAAATCCAGATTCATCCAGCTAGCTTCTGATATTATTGGCTTAAAAGCCAGATCGGGAACGCCATGGCGGACCGGCGCGCAGGGTGTTATCTACCCTCGGATGGCATCCCTCCTGAGTACTTTCATCCTGCCGATCGCGGTCGGCGCCGTGGCGTTGGTGCTGCTGCTCGGTCTCATCAACATGATGCGCGGCGGCTCGCCCAACACCTCGCAGAAGCTGATGCGCTGGCGCGTGCTGCTTCAGTTCGTGGCGATCGTCATCGCGATGCTCGCCGTGTGGGCGATGGGGCGTTAACATGGTCGTGCTCAACCGCATCTATACGAAAACCGGTGACGACGGCACGACAGCGCTCGGCTCGGGCGAGCGCCGGCCGAAATACGATCTGCGCATCGAGGCCTATGGCACGGTCGACGAGACCAATGCTGCGATCGGCGTCGTTCGTCTGTACACAAAGGACGCGTCCGAGCTCGACGCGATGCTCGGGCGGATCCAGAACGATTTGTTCGATCTCGGCGCCGACCTTGCGGTCCCGGAGCGTGAAGGCAAAGCCGAGCGGCTGCGGGTGGTGGCGAGCCAGGTTGAGCGGCTGGAGCGCGACATCGACGCGCTCAACGACAAGCTGATGCCGCTGACTTCCTTCGTGCTGCCGGGCGGGACGCCGGTCGCCGCCTACCTACACGTCGCCCGTACGATTTGCCGCAGGGCGGAACGCGTGATGGTGGAACTGGCAGCCCGGCCCGGCGAGCCCGTCGGCGCGGCTGGCATCCAGTATATGAACCGTTTGTCCGACTTTCTGTTCGTGGCCAGCCGTGCTGCCAACCATGACGGCGCCGGCGACGTGCTCTGGGTTCCCGGGCAGAATCGCTGACCCATTGAGGGGCATACTTCTGGGGGCAAAATTAGCCCCCTTCGCGCGTTGACCGGGCCTGATCAGGCCTTTAGGTTCCGCGCCAGTTGATAACCCCCTCCTGAATTGAGTGAAAGAGGATCGATGAAGGTCTTGGTGCCGGTAAAGCGGGTGGTCGATTACAACGTCAAGGTTCGCGTCAAGAGCGATGGATCGGGCGTTGAACTCGCCAACGTCAAAATGTCGATGAACCCGTTCGACGAAATCGCAGTCGAGGAAGCGCTGCGCCTGAAGGAAGCCGGCAAGGCGACCGAAGTCGTGGTGGTCTCCATCGGACCGGCGCAGGCGTCGGAAACGATCCGCACCGGTCTCGCCATGGGCGCCGATCGCGGCATCCTGGTGAAGGCCGACGGCGCGGTCGAGCCGCTCGCGGTCGCCAAGATACTGAAGAAGATCGCAGACGAAGAGCAGCCGGGCCTGATCATTCTCGGCAAGCAGGCGATCGACGACGACAGCAACCAGACCGGCCAGATGCTGGCCGCGCTGCTCGGCTGGTCACAGGCGACCTTTGCATCGAAGCTCGAGGTCGATGGTTCTGACTTCAAGGTCACCCGCGAAGTCGACGGCGGCTTGCAGACAGTGAAGCTGAAGGGACCGGCGATCGTCACCACCGATCTCCGTCTCAACGAGCCGCGCTACGCCTCGCTGCCCAACATTATGAAGGCCAAGAAGAAGCCGATCGCGGACAAGAGCGTTGCCGACTACGGCGTCGACGTCACCGCACGCCTCGAAGTTCTCAAGACGACGGAGCCCGCGGGCCGCAAGGCCGGCGTCAAGGTCAAGGACGTCGCCGAGCTGGTGTCGAAGCTCAAGAACGAAGCCGGGGTGCTCTGATGACGACGTTGCTGATTGCCGAAAACGAACAGGAGGTCCTCAAGGACTCCACCAACAAGGCGCTGACCGCAGCTTCCCAGCTCGGCGGTGACGTCCACGTGCTGGTTGCCGGCGGCGGGCAGGGCACCAAGGCTGCGGCGGATACTGCCGCGAAGCTTGCCGGAGTCGCCAAGGTGCTCGTCGCCGAGGGCGACCTCTACGCGCACGATCTTGCCGAGCCGCTGGCCGCCCTGATCGTCTCGCTGGCCCCGTCCTATGACGCGTTCGTCGCTCCCGCGACTTCGCGCTTCAAGAACGTGATGCCGCGCGTCGCCGCGCTGCTCGACGTCATGCAGGTCTCGGAGATCACCAAGGTGGTCGCCCCCGACACCTATGAGCGCCCGATCTATGCCGGCAACGCCATCCAGACGGTGAAGTCGAAGGACGCCAAGAAGGTCATCACGGTGCGCACCTCCACCTTCGCTGCGGCGGGTGAAGGCGGCAACGCGTCGGTCGAAAGCGTCGCAGCGGCCGCCGATCCGGGCCTGTCGTCCTTCGTCGGCGAGGAAGTCGCCAAGAGCGACCGTCCGGAGCTGACCTCGGCCAAGATCATCGTTTCCGGTGGTCGTGCCATGCAGAGCCGTGAGAACTTCGCAAAGTACATCGAGCCGCTCGCCGACAAGCTCGGCGCCGGCGTCGGCGCTTCGCGGGCGGCGGTGGATGCCGGCTATGCGCCCAACGACTGGCAGGTCGGCCAGACCGGCAAGGTCGTGGCCCCCGAGCTTTATGTCGCGATCGGCATTTCAGGCGCGATCCAGCATCTGGCCGGTATGAAAGACTCCAAGGTGATCGTCGCGATCAACAAGGACGAGGACGCGCCAATCTTCCAGGTTGCCGATTACGGCCTGGTCGCTGACCTCTACCAGGCGGTTCCGGAGCTGACGGCCGAACTCGGCAAGCTCGGCAAGTAAAACGCGTAAAAACACCGGCCGGAGGTATAAACTCCGGCCGGTGTTGCTTTTTGAGGCGTTTTCTTTGGCGTGGGGCACGCCTTCGAAGCGATCCAATCTAGGTTTCGAGGCAGGATTCTGATCTAATCGAGTTTCTGATTAAATCAGACTTCCCGGCTCAGGGGATAGGCAGGCGCGGTTAGCAGCGCGCCGTTCCGGTGGATGATATTATGGCGGCAGTAATCAAGAAGGTCGGCGTGATCGGCGCTGGGCAGATGGGCAGTGGCATCGCGCATGTCGCTGCGCTGGCCGGTTTCGACGTCGTGCTCAACGACATTTCGGCCGACCGCCTCAAGTCAGGCATGGCCACGATCAACGGCAATTTGGCGCGCCAGGTCTCCAAGAAGGCCGTCAGCGAGGACGACAAAGCCACGGCGATGGCGCGTATCGTGGCCGGCGAGAAGCTGGACGATCTCGCGGACTGCGATCTCGTGATCGAGACCGCGGTCGAGAAGGAAGAGGTCAAGCGCAAGATTTTCCACGAGCTCTGTGCGGTGTTGAAGCCGGAGGCGATCGTCGCCTCCGATACCTCCTCGATCTCGATCACGCGGCTTGCCGCCGCCACCGACCGGCCCGAGCGCTTCATCGGCATTCACTTCATGAATCCGGTGCCGCTGATGGAGCTGGTGGAGCTGATCCGCGGCATCGCCACCGACGACCACACCTTCGAGGCGTCCAAGGAATTCGTCGCCAAGCTCGGCAAGCAGGTCGCGGTCTCCGAGGATTTCCCGGCCTTCATCGTCAACCGCATCCTGCTGCCGATGATCAACGAGGCGATTTACACGCTGTACGAAGGCGTGGGTAACGTCGAGGCGATCGACGCGGCGATGAAGCTCGGGGCGCATCATCCGATGGGCCCGCTGGAGCTCGCCGATTTCATCGGCCTCGATACCTGTCTGTCCATCATGCAGGTGCTGCACGAGGGTCTCGCCGACTCCAAATATCGTCCGTGCCCGCTGCTGGTGAAATACGTCGAGGCGGGCTGGCTCGGCCGCAAGACCCAGCGCGGCTTCTACGACTACCGCGGCGCTAAGCCGGTTCCGACAAGGTAGAGGGGTCTTGTGCCCTGGACGCAGCGCGAAGCGCTGCAGGCCGGGAGCCCAGAGGCCGCGTGCAGGCTGAAGCATGGATCCCGGCTCTGCGTCGCGTCATAGCATGCCGCGCCGCGTCCGGGACACGGGCACCGCCCATCCTGCCTGCATCCGCTTCGTGACAATTCATGTCGCGTTAACCGCTCGCCTCTAGGTTACGCCCAGTACGAGGGTTCGCGTAATGGACATGATGGCAATGGTCAGCAGCATGCTGGCCGCTCAGCAAGGCGCGCTGCAGTCGAATATCTCGGCGACGCTGATGAAGCAGAGCGCGGATGCAGAGAAATCCACCGTCCTGACGCTGCTCGGCGCCGGACAACCTTCGCTCGCCAATGTCGGTGCCGGCGTCGGCGGCAATCTCAATATTTCCGCCTAGAATGCCGCGGCCGCCTTGCCCGTCGCTGCCCGGATCAGCTTGAGCGCGTCCTCGCTTGCCCATTCCGCCGGTCCCGCGATCGTCGCGATCTCGCAACCTTGCGGGTCGACCAACACCGAGGTTGGCATGCCCAGCGCCCGGCCTATCGCCTTAAGATCCTGAAAAACCTTGGCTTTCTGATCGTTGAAATAGCCGAGCCGGGTCAGGCTGGCCTCCTTCAGGAAGGTCTTGGGCTTCTCGGAGTCGCGGGTGTCGATATTGATCGCCACCACCTCGAAATTGGGGCCCGAAAGCTTGCCCTGAAGCTCGTCCAGCGCCGGCATCTCCTTGCGGCAGGGCACACACCAGGTGGCCCAGAGATTTACCAGAAGCGTCTTGCCGCGGAAGTCGGACAGCTTCTTCGGCTTGCCGTCGGCGTCTTCGAAGGCGAGGTCCGGCAGTTTCAACGGCGCGCTCGCCATGGTCAGGGCCGCCAGCTCGCCATGGGCGAGGGGGGCGATCCTCGAGGCCGTCGCCACGGCCGCCCGACAGGCCGGATCGCCGGATGGAGCCCGGCTCAGGCCCAGCCCGTACAGCGCAGCAAAGCCTGCCAGGCCCCCGACCACCACGGTGGCGATGACGACGGGGATCCGGCGCGTGGCTAACCGCGCTTTCCTTGAGTCGAGCATGTCGTTGGGGTCGAGCATATCGTTTGTCATCCGGTCGCAGATATGGCTATCAGAGGCCTCTTAATACGGCTGGCAGCAGTCAGCAAACGTGCGGCGGCGACAGGCAAGGCGTGAGCAGGCGATCATGAGCAACAAGATGTGGGGCGGCCGGTTCTCGGAACGTCCCGACGAGATCATGGAAGAGATCAACGTCTCCATAGACGTCGATCGTCACCTCTTTGCCCAGGACATTGCCGCGTCCAAGGCCCACGCCGCGATGCTTGCCGCACAGGGCATCATCACGGCCTCTGATGCGAAAAATATCGGCAAGGGTCTAGACACGATTTTGTCAGAGATCGGCAAGGGCAGCTTCGAATTCAAGCGTGCGCTCGAGGACATTCACATGAATGTCGAGAGCCGCCTGTCCGAGCTGATTGGCCCGGCCGCCGGCCGTCTCCACACCGCGCGCTCGCGCAACGATCAGGTCGCGACTGATTTCCGTCTCTATGTCCGCGATGTTCTCGATGCGACCGACGCCGCGCTCGCCGCGTTCCAACAGGCGCTGGTGGAGCGCGCGCTGGAGCATGCCGGAACGGTCATGCCCGGCTTCACTCATCTGCAGACCGCGCAGCCCGTGACCTTCGGTCATCATCTGCTCGCTTATGTCGAGATGGCCGCGCGCGATCGCGGCCGTTTCCAGGATGCGCGCAAGCGGCTCAACGAATCTCCGCTCGGAGCTGCCGCGCTCGCCGGCACCTCATTCCCGATCGATCGGCACGCCACGGCGAAGGCGCTCGGTTTTGATCGTCCGATGGCGAATTCGCTCGATGCGGTTTCCGATCGCGACTTCGTGCTGGAGACGCTGTCGGCGGCCTCGATCTGCGCCGTGCACATGTCGCGCTTTGCCGAGGAGATCGTGATCTGGACCTCGCCGCTGGTGGGCATGATCCGCCTCAGCGACAAGTTCACCACCGGATCTTCGATCATGCCGCAGAAGCGGAATCCTGACGCCGCCGAGCTGGTGCGCGCCAAGACCGGCCGCGTCATCGGCGCGCTCAACGGCCTGCTGATCGTGATGAAGGGTCTGCCGCTCGCCTATCAAAAGGACATGCAGGAGGACAAGCAGGGCGCCATGGAAGGCTTCGCCGCGCTGTCGCTCGCGATCCGCGCCATGACCGGCATGGTCCGCGATCTCGTCCCCGATGAAGCGAAGATGAAGCTTGCTGCAGGCGAAGGCTACGCCACCGCGACCGACCTTGCCGACTGGCTGGTGCGGACGCTGAAGATGCCGTTCCGCGAGGCCCACCACGTCACCGGCCGCATCGTCGCGAAAGCCGCCGAGGGCGGCGTGGCGCTGCACGAACTGCCGCTGAGGGAGATGCAGGCGATCGAACCTGACATCACGAAAGACGTGCTCGGCGTGCTCTCGGTCGAATCGTCGGTGAAGAGCCGGACCAGCTTTGGCGGCACCGCGCCGAAGAACGTGGCATCGCAGGCCAAGGCCTGGCTGAAGCGGTTGGAAAAAGAGCGAAAATTGGGCTGAGGGGCAAAATTTCGCTTATGTTTCATGGTCATCCGGCTCTCGCCAGAGCGCGCCAATCTCTGTATGGTGCGCCGCATAGTGGGGATTTCGTCGTGACGTCAAAGTTTCGCCCGGCCGGCTCGGGGTGGGCCATCATTGTCTTGAGCCTGACGGCGCTCGCGCTTGCCGGCTGTGGCCGCAAGGGCCCGCTGGATCTGCCGCCGACCGCCTCCAGCGCGTCCACGGCCAACGTCGCGCCGCCGACCGACACCGAGACCGAAGCCCAGAAGACGCCGAGCGTGTTCAATCCCACCTACGGTGCGGACGCCGCGCCGGCGGCGACCAAGGGCAAAAAGAGACCGTTCATCCTCGACCCGCTCCTGGACGAAAGACCCAGCCGATAGGCTGGAGCAACCGAGCCAACGCCATGAACCATTTCGACTATCGCAACGGCGTGCTGCACGCCGAGGCGGTGAACCTGTCCGAGCTGGCTGCAACCGTCGGCACGCCGTTCTATTGCTATTCGACCGCAACGCTTGAGCGGCACTATCGCGTTTTCACCGACGCCTTCGCCGGCGAGAAGGTGCTGGTCTGCTACGCCATGAAGGCGAACTCCAACCAGTCGGTGCTGCGCACGCTGGCCAAGCTGGGGGCCGGCGCGGACGTGGTCTCCGGCGGCGAATTGAAGCGCGCGCTGGCCGCCGGCATCCCGGCAAGCAAGATCCTGTTCTCCGGCGTCGGCAAGACGGAAGACGAGCTACGAGCGGCGCTGGCCGCCGACATCCTCTGCCTCAACGTCGAATCCGAGCCCGAGCTCGAGCTGCTGTCGCGGCTCGCGACCGAGGCGGGCAAGACCGCGCGCATCTCGATCCGCGTCAATCCTGATGTCGATGCCGGCACGCACGCAAAGATTTCGACCGGCAAGTCCGAGAACAAGTTCGGCATCCCTATCGCCTATGCCCGCGAGGTCTATGCGCGCGCCGCGAAGCTGCCGGGCATCGAGGTCACAGGTACCGACGTGCATATCGGCAGCCAGATCACCGACCTCTCCAAGATGGAGATCGCGTTCCGCATCCTCTCCGAATTCGTGCAGACGCTGCGCGCCGACGGCCACAACATCTCGCATGTCGATTTCGGCGGCGGTCTCGGCATTCCCTATTACATGGATCGCGAGGCGCCGCCGGCGCCGGACGTCTATGCCGCCATGGTCAAGCGCGTCAGCCACAATCTCGGCTGCACGCTGATGTTCGAGCCGGGCCGGATGATCGTCGGCAATGCCGGCATCCTCGTCGCCAAGGTCATCTATGTGAAGCACGGTGACGGCAAGAACTTCGTCATCATCGACGCCGCCATGAACGATTTGATCCGTCCGACACTGTATGAAGCCCATCACGACATTTTGCCGGTGACACAGCCGGCGAAGGGCGCGGCCACGATCGCGGCTGACGTCGTCGGCCCGGTCTGTGAGACCGGCGACTACATCGCCCTCGATCGCACTTTGCCGACGCCGAAGCCTGGCGATCTCCTCGCCATCATGACCGCAGGCGCCTACGGCGCGGTGCAGGCCGGCACCTACAACACGCGGCCGCTGGTGCCCGAGGTGCTGGTGAAGGGCGATCAATTCGCCGTCGTGCGTCCGCGCATCGAGGTCGAGCAGCTGATCGCGATGGATACGCCGGCGCCGTGGCTGTGAGCATCACGTCGGCGCCTTGCGCCCGATGAACGCGGACACCGTCCGCGCTCATCCAGCCGGCTGGGCGTCCGGCCTACTTCTTGAACTTGTCCCTGATCGAGGCGAGGCCGGAATCGTAGACCCCGCTCAGGGCGTCGATCGCGTCCTTCTCCTTGCCGGGAACGGGCGTATAGATTCCGGTCCAGGTCACCACCGATACCGCCTCGCCCCTCGCGGTGACTTTGATGGTCGACTTGTACTGGCTCACCGGCAACGGGCTGGTCAGGAATGCGTAGGAATAGCTGTAGCTTCTGTCGTCGCGCCCGGTCTGCGCCTCGACGAACGCGGCCTTTCCGTCCTTGGTCACGAGCGTTCGGGTCGGCGGCGATTTGCCGTCCTCGATGCACATGCCGACCGGCGGCAGCCAGTCCTTGATCGCGCAGAATGGACCGATGACAGACCACACCTCGGCCGCTGCGCCGCTGACCTCAATGCTGCGCGTCAGGTTGGCTGCGGAAGCCGGCATCACGGCGGCGCTAAGGCCGATCACGCAAATCGCCGCCTTGCTTAGCGAGGCAAGGGGTCTGAACGCCGCTGAAACGTGCTTCTTCATATCAATCTCCGTTGTCTGATGGACCGCGACGGCGGCCGGTCTGGATTGCAATGCCGGTCGGATAGACGATGCCCGCCGTCCGCGGCCAGTTCAGCAAATGAACCGAGCGCAATACAGAATCTGAACTAGGAAGCCGCGCGCATCGGCACTAAGGTTCCGCTCTCGCTTGTCATGGAGGCCCGCATGACCATCGGCAGCTACAGGCAGTTCTGTCCGGTCGCGATGGCGGCCGAGATATTATGCACGCGCTGGACCGTCGTGCTGCTACGTGAACTCGTCGCCGGCTCGACCCGGTTCAACGAGTTGCGCCGCGGCGTTCCGCGCATGTCGCCTGCGCTGCTTTCGCAGCGCCTGAAGGAGCTCGAAGCCGCAGGCATCGTCATCCGCCAGCCGTCGGCTTCCGAGCGCGGCGTGATCGAGTATCAGCTGACCGCCGCCGGACGCGAACTCGGTCCCATCGTCGAGGCGTTCGGCATCTGGGGGCAGCGCCGCATCGAATCGGATCTGTCGCTTCAGCATCTCGATGTCCAGCTGCTGATGTGGGACATGCGGCGGAATCTGAACACGACTCCGATGCCGAGCCGCCGCAGCGTGCTGCAGTTCGCCTATCCGGAATTGCCCTCAACGCAGCGATTGTGGTGGCTGATTGTCGATCCCGACGACAGCGTCGACCTCTGCTCGATTGATCCCGGTTTCGACGTCGATCTTTACGTGTCGGTTGATCTGCGCACCATGACGGCGATCTGGATGGGGCTCGATACCGTGCGCGCGGCCATCGCCAGCCGGCGGATGCTGCTTACCGGCGAACGGCAGCTTGCCGCAGCCATGCAAAGCTGGCTGGGCCTCAGCCCGTTCGCCAAGGAACGCAAGCTGGCGAGCTGATGCAGGGCGGCTCGATTCAGTATTTATATCGCCCCGCTACAGTTCCCGTACTGGCGAGCCGCCGCCGTGTTCTGGCACCCAAGTCATGCCCGCCCCTATCAAGGCGGAGCTGAACTCGAGCCAGGAGACACGACATGACAGCGTATCTGATCGCGGACATTAAAGTGACTGACGGAAAGTGGGTGCCGGATTACGCGGCGTCCGTCCACGAACTGGTGCACAAGCACGGCGGCAAATATCTTTCCCGCAGCGGCAACGTGAAAACCCTCGAAGGTGCTCCCCTCGATACCTCCCTGATTGCCATCATGTCGTTTCCCACGGCGAAGGCAGCGGAATCCTTCGTGACCGATCCGGCCTATGGCCGCTTCGCCGCGGCGCGACGGGGCGGCAGCGAGAGCCGCTTCCAGCTGATCGACGACACCGATCTGGCCGGCACGATTCCCTACCTCGCCAAGGCTTGAGCCGCATCTTCGTAAGATATCGGACCCGGCCGCAGGCGCACACCGTGCCCGGCCCACACATAGGCTTCCTTCCACGCTCGATCGACCGAGCCAAGCAGCGCAGCGCAGTGCCAGTCACCAGCGCTGCGCTTGCGCCGGCGCTAGCTGCGGGCGGTTGTCTCGCCAACCACAACACCCGCCTTCTTCTCGATCGGCTTGATCGCCGCGGTGAAATCGGACTCGGCGCCTTCGGCGCTGATCACGGTCTCCCACAACCGGCCGACCGCATCCGCGACCTCCATCGACAGGCCGAGCTGCTTCATCTCCTCCAGCGCCAGCCGCACGTCCTTCACCATCAGTCCGGTGGCGAAACCGAAGTCGAACGTTCGCGGCAGCACCACGCGCGGAAATTTGTCGCGGCTCGCGGTGTTCATGCCGGACCCGGCATTGATGACGTCGATCATCACGGCGGGATCGAGCCCGGCTTTCACGCCCATCACGACGGCTTCCGACGTCGCCACCATCGCGGTTGCCGATAGGAAGTTGTTGGCGAGCTTCATGGTCTGCGCCGCGCCTGGCTTCTCGCCGATGAAGAACACCTTCCCGATGACGTCGAGCGCGGGCTTGAGCAGTTCGAAGTCTGCTTTCGGCCCCGAGACCATCACCGCCAGCGTGCCCTTCTCGGCACCACCGACGCCGCCGGAGACAGGGCAGTCGATCTGCACGATGCCATGCTTGGCGAGCAGGCCGTGAATCTTCGCCGCCATCTGCGAGCCGACGGTGGAGAGATCGATGAAGCGTTTTGCGCGGCTTCCCTCGATCACGCCGTTCGGCCCCGTCGCAACCGCGAGCGAAGCCTGCAGCGAGGGCAGGCTTGCCATGACTGTCTCGACCTGGTCGGCCACGTCTTTCGGTGATGTCGCAGCGCTGGCGCCGCGCGCCACCAGCTTGTCGAGGACCTCTTGGCGCGTGTCGAACACGATCAGCTTGTGTCCCGCCTCGATCAGCCGCCGCGCCATCGGGAAACCCATGTTTCCGAGGCCGATGAATCCGATGTCCATGGTGTTTTCCTTCCCGTCGTCATTGCGAGGAGCGAAGCGACGAAGCTTTGCTTCGCTCGCAACGACGGAGCAATAGAGTTAAGAGCGGTTTAGTCTAGCTCACGCCTTCCCGTCGATCTCCGCGAACACCTCGCGCGCGATGCGAAAACTGTCGACCGCCGCCGGCATGCCGCCATAGATTGCGACCTGCATCAGAATCTCGCGGATCTCGTCCCGGCTGACGCCGTTGGTCAGTGCGCCCTTCAGATGCGCGCGGAATTCGTGCTGGCGGTTGAGGATCGCGATCATCGCGATGTTGAGCATGCTGCGGGTCTTGCGCGGCAACTCCTCGCGGCCCCACACCGTGCCCCAGCAATATTCGTTGAGCATCTCCTGGAACGGACGGTTGAAATCATCGACGCTCTTCAGGGCGTTGTTGACATAGGCCTCGCCCAGGACCGCTTTGCGGACTTCCAGGCCCTTGTCGTGCATCTTCTTGTCCATGGCGTTTCCTTCGGTTTCCTTGGATGGCGGCGCGGAAATTAGGGGGTTGCGGCGGGGCAGTCACGTCCTCGTGTTATGCGGGAAAAGGGGTGTCTCCCGCACAGGAACGGATGCCTCAGTGCTGCCGTTGTGGTAGCTTCTCTACCGGGCAACCTGGAGAGTTGATTGAACGGCGTCATCCCCGAGCCGTCAGACCCGATCCGCGATGGCGACGCTCTGTCGCGGCTGAAGCTGGCGCAGGCCCTGAAGCGGGCCACTTATGCCATCGCGTGGGAGCGTGGCTGGCCGAATCTGGCACGGCTTCTCACCGTCGTCGGCCTGTTCCTGGTGGTGTCCTGGGCCGGCCTCTGGCTGGTGCTGCCGTTCGTTGCCCGCGCTATCGGTCTCGTCGTTTTCGCCGGAATGGCGATTGCCGTCCTGTTCCCGGTGCGTCGCTTCCGCTGGCCGAGCCGCGAGGAGGCGCTTGCCCGGCTCGACCGCGGCTCCGGCATCCGTCATCGGCCGGCCACCACCCTCACGGACACGTTGAGCTCGCGGGATCCGGTTGCGCAGGCGTTGTGGCAGGCACAGCGCGAGCGCACGCTGGCTTCGATCAGGCGCATCCGCGCCGGTCTGCCGAACCCGCGGCTCGCTCTGCATGATCCCTGGGCGCTCCGCGCGCTGGTCATGGTGATGCTGGTAGCGACCTTCTTCGCCGCCGGCGACGAGCGTGCGATGCGGCTGGGCGCAGCCTTCGACTGGAACGGCGTGCTGGCGCCGACCAACGTTCGCGTTGACGCCTGGGTCACGCCGCCGCTCTACACCGGCAAGCCGCCGGTCATCCTGTCGGCCGCCAACAAGGAGGCCGCGGCGCTGCCCGCCAGCGGCCCGCTTGCCGTTCCCGCCGGCTCGACCCTGATCGTGCGCTCCTCCGGCGGCAGCCTCGATGTCGTGATCTCCGGCGGCCTCAAGGAGGTCGCCCCCGCTGAAGCCACGCCCAAGGGCACCAACGAGAAGCATTTTGCCATCACCGGTGACGGCACCGCGCATGTCCGCGCGCCCTCCGGCCAGCCGCAATGGGCGTTTGCGGCAACGCCGGACCGCGCGCCGACGATCGCCCTTGTGAAGGATCCCGAGCGTCAGGCCCGCGGTGGGCTCCAGCTCTCCTACAAGATCGAGGACGATTACGGCGTCACCGGCGCCGCCGCGCAAATCGGCCTGCGCCCCGCCGAAGCCAAAGACGGCAGCAAGGATGCCGACACCAAGGATGCCGACACCAAGGTCGCCGCGCGGCCGCTGTTCCAGCCGCCGCAATTCCCGCTCGTACTGCCGAATGCGCGTACCCGCAACGGCGTCGGCCAGACGGTGAAGGACCTCAGCGAGGACCCCTATGCCGGCGCCGACGTCACGCTGACCCTCACCGCCAAGGACGAGGCCGGCAACGAGGCCAAAAGCGAACCCTTCAACATGCGCCTGCCCGAGCGGTTGTTCACCAACTCGCTCGCGCGCGCGCTGATCGAGCAGCGCCGCATCCTCGCGCTCGACGCCAACAAGAACTCGGATGTCTATGCCGCGCTCGACGCGCTGATGATCGCGCCCGAATTGTTCACGCCGGATGCAGGCTGCTATCTCGGCCTGCGCAGCCTGGCGCTCCAGGTGGAAGCCGCCCGCACCGACGACGCGCTGCGCGAGGTGGTGGGAAGCATGTGGGCGTTTGCGGTCACCATCGAGGACGACGGTGTCGCCGGCAGCGTCAACGCCGCGCTGCGCTCCGCGCAGGATGCGCTCAAGCGGGCGCTGGAACGCGGCGCCAGCGAGGAGGAGATCAAGGCGCTGACGCAAAAGCTGCGCGAGGCGATGGCCGGCAAGGTGCGCGATCTCGCGCGGCGCGCCGAGCAGAATCCGCTTGGACCCCGGCAGCCGTTCCCCGCAGAGGTTCAGCTCATTCTCGACAAGTCGGTCGAGCTGCGACAAAAGACCCAGCATGCCACGCCCGAGCAGCTCGAAGAGCTGGCGCAGCAGCAGGACGTCTTGCGCCAGCAGCTGCAGGCCTATCGGAAGTCGGCGGGCAGCCGGGCGAAGGGGGGCGAGGACGGGGCCAATCAGTTTACGCGGGACCGGAAATGCGGAAGCTAGCGCGCGTGCCAGCCTTGAAGGCGATGTCGATCGCCTGTCTCGCCCTCCTCCTGGGAGGCTTTCCCGCTGCGGTCTCGGCCCAGCAGGATCAGGATCCCGACGCGCTGCTCGACAGCGCGGAAAAGGCGATGCAGGAGTCCGGCGACAGTCTCAGGCAAAAGGAGTCCGGACGCAGCCTGAACAACCAATCCGATGCGATTCAGAAGCTCGAGGACTACAAGCGCGCGACGGAAAAAAGCCAATCCTCCAATCGCGATCGTTCCGTCATCACGCAACGCGACCTGGACGAGCTCTTGAAACAGATCGAGAAGGCGGCGCGCGAAGGCAATCGCGAGGCGGCCCAGCGCATGCTCGAGCAGCTCGCGCAGATCATGGAAAATCTCCAGATGGCGCAGCCCGGGCAATCCGGCGACAGCGACATGGAGCAGGCGCTCAACGAGCTTAGCGACATGATCCGCAAGCAGCAGCAATTGCGCGACAAGACTTTCAAGCAGGGCCAGGACTCCCGGCGTGAGCGCTCGCGCGGCAAGCAGCAGGGCGACCAGTCGATGTCGGACCTCCAGCAGGATCAGCAGTCGCTGCGCGACCGCCTGAAGAAGCTGCAGGACGAGCTCGCCAAGCGCGGCCTCACGCAGAAGGGGCAGAAGGGTCAGAATCAGAAAGGCCAGAAGGGTCAGCAAGGTGAGCAGGGACAGCCGGGCCAGGATGGCGATCAGGACGGCGACCAGGGTGATGACGACGGCAGTCTGGACGCTGCCGACGGGGCCATGGGCGATGCCGGCTCGCAGCTTGGCGAGGGCAATTCCGACGGCGCCGTGGACGCGCAAGGGAAAGCTCTCGACGCCTTGCGCAAGGGCGCGCAGAAGATGGCCGAGGCGATGCAGCAGGGCGATGGCGACGGGCAGGGCGATGGTCCCGGCAATCGTGCCGGCCGTCAGCAGAGCGGCGGCAATCAGACCGATCCGCTCGGCCGCCCCCTTCACGGCCGCGATCTAAGCGACGACTACACGGTCAAGATCCCCGGCGAGATCGACGCCCAGCGCGTCCGCCGCATCCTCGAAGAGCTCCGCCGCCGCTTAGGGGATAGCTCGCGCCCGCAGATCGAGCTCGACTATATCGAGCGGCTGCTGAAGGATTTTTAGAGGCTGCCGCAGCTTTCGTCGCCCGGATGCGCGCAGCGATATCCGGGGCCGCCGGTCCCGCATGTCGCCGCGCTCATGTGGGCTACAATCCTGCCCGCCGCTATGCTTTCTTCGCCGCCAGCGCATCTGCCACCGCCGTGCGGATGTCGGCGACCGAGAACGGCTTGGTCACGACGTCATGCACCAGCGCGTTGAGATTCGAGGCGCGCTCGCGCTGGTCGGCAAAGCCGGTCATCAGCAGAATGGTCAGATCGGGGAAATCGCGTGCGACGGAAAGCGCCAACGCGATGCCGTCCATCACCGGCATCTGGATGTCGGTGAGCAGCAGGTCGAATGCGCCGTCCGCGCGGGTCAGGATTTCAAGCGCCTCGGCGCCGTCCTGCGCGGTGACGATCTCATGGCCGTCCATGGCGATGGCGCGCGCCACCAGCTGGCGCATCGAATCCTCGTCGTCGGCGATCAGGATTTTGGGCATGAGACCAACCTTGAGACCAACCTCGCGACCAGCTTTTCCTGCGAGAGCTGCAAAATCGATTATACGCTGCCGCCGGTGATGTCGCGCCGGTTGAAGAAGCGAACGTCGATATTGCGGCCCTCCGGCGGCGGCGAGGCCAGGCGCGAGCGGAAGAAGGCGCGCTCGCCGGGCTGTAGCACGGTCTGCTCCAGAACCGTGTTCCAGGCGTAGATCTCAGCGCCTTGCGCGTCGCGCACCGCGAAGCGCAGCCGGGGAATGTCGAGCGGCTTCTTGCCCTGGCCCACGATCACGCCCTCGATCACCAGCACTTGCTTACCGTCCACGGTCTCGCTGGAAAGCTTGACGTCCTTGAAGGCCAGCGCGCGCAGATTAACTTCGAGGCCGACCATCTTGTAGAATGCGGCCGTCTGCGGCAGCAGCCGCACCATGTCGCCGCGCCAGATCATCAGCGCCAGCACCAGCGCGCCCATGGCGGCGCAGGCTGTCGGCAGGCCGAAATGGGATTTTCGCGGCGCCGTGACGGCGACCGGACGGCTCACCCGCGCGCCGCGCCGGCGGCCGAACAGGCCGCGGAACCAGGATTGGTGCTGTTCGCCGACGACTTCCTCCTCGGCGGACCGGGCCGCCGCCGACCATTCGTCCTCGGTGTCCCTCGCCTCCTCGTCCGGCCAGTCACTGGCGATCGAGGGGCTGTCGACAACGGGCGCATCGGCGGCGCCGTCGTCCCGGGCATAGGAGTTCCACTGCTCGGCGAGATCGGCCTGGTCGTCGGCCTGGCTGGCCGCGGCCATTGCCGGGATGGACGCCTCCTCGATGGCATTCTCGGCATGGGCAACCCAGGTCTCCTTGCAACGGGAGCAGCGGACCGTCCGTCCGTTCACCCCGAGGCTCGCAAGCTTGATGGCGTAGGATGTCGTACAATGAGGGCAGACGATATGCATGGACGAGCCTTGATGCATGGACGGGACTTGACGATGACACGGTCGCGCAGAACCGAGGGGCAGGAATGCTGCCAATTATGCTACAGGGCGACCGTTAACGAACCGGAAACCATAACGGTCGCAAAACCCGTTGATCGCGTGTGGCGGAGCACAGCCGCGTCGCCCGCGCCCTCTCTCGAACGGAGCTGAACTTGGTTCGGTTCGAAAATGTCGGACTGCGTTACGGCCTGGGGCCCGAGGTCCTGCGCGACCTCAGCTTCCATATCCCGGCGCATTCCTTTCAATTTCTCACCGGCCCGTCCGGCGCCGGCAAAACCTCGCTGCTGCGCCTGTTGTTCCTCTCGCATCGACCGACGCGCGGCCTCGTCAATCTGTTCGGCCACGACATCTCGCAGCTCGGCAAGGACGAGGTCGCGGATCTGCGCAAGCGCATCGGCATCGTGCTCCAGGATTTCCGCTTGCTCGACCACATGACGACATATGAGAACGTCGCGCTGCCGTTCCGCGTCATGGGCCGCAGCGAATCGAGCTACCGCAAGGAGGTCATCGACCTCCTGAAATGGGTCGGGCTTGGCGAGCGCATGGACGCGCTGCCGCCGATCCTGTCCGGCGGCGAGAAGCAGCGCGCGGCGATCGCGCGCGCCGTGATCTCGCGGCCGCAGCTGCTGCTGGCAGACGAGCCGACCGGCAGCGTCGATCCGACGCTCGGCCGTCGCCTGCTGCGGCTGTTCATCGAGCTCAACAAATCGGGCACCGCCGTCATCATCGCCACCCACGATATCGCCCTGATGGACCAGTACGAGGCGCGCCGCTTCGTGCTGCACCAGGGACGGCTGCACGTCTATGAGTAGGCCCGACGAGCGTGGCGTGCTGGTCGACCTCGGACAGGAGCGTCCGCAGCTGCCGGCCAAGGCGCGCAACATGTCGCCGATCGTGCCGCGCGCCTCGATCCATGGCCGCGCGCTGGTCGCCGTCGTCGCCATCATGACCTTCCTGGCGTCGATGACGACCGGCACGGTGCTGCTGGTGAGCGCCTCCGCCGCCGAATGGCAGTCGGACGTTGCGAGCGAAATCACCATCCAGGTCCGGCCGCAGACGGGACGCGATCTCGAACGCGACACCGCGGCGGTGACCGAGGCCATGCGCGCGCAAGCCGGCATCGTCGAGGTCAAGCCGTTCACCAAGGACGAGAGCGGCAAGCTGCTCGAGCCCTGGCTCGGCACCGGCCTGTCGCTGGACGATCTGCCGGTGCCGCGCATGATCATCGCGCGCGTGCAACCCGGCGCGCCGCTCGATCTCGGCGCCTTGCGCGCCCGCGTGACCCAGGTGGCGCCAAGCGCCAGCGTCGACGATCACCGCGCCTGGATCGAGCGCATGCGCTCGATGACCAACGCCACCGTGCTCGCCGGCCTCGGAATCCTCGCGCTCGTCATTATCGCCACCATCATCTCGGTGTCGTTCGCGACCCGCGGCGCCATGGCGGCGAACCGTCCGATCGTCGAGGTGCTGCACTTCGTCGGTGCCGGCGACCGTTATATCGCCAACCGCTTCCTGCGCCATTTCCTCAGGCTGGGGCTTGAGGGCGGCGTCATCGGCGGCGGCGCCGCCATGCTGGTGTTCGGCTTCTCCGAGTCGATTGCAGGCTGGTTTTCCGGCACCCCCGTCGGCGACCAGTTCGCCGCGCTGCTCGGCACCTTCTCGCTACGACCGTCGGGCTACATCGTGCTCGCGGTGCAGGCCGTGCTGATCGGCGCCATCACCGCAGTCGCCTCGCGCCAGACACTGTTCGCGACACTGAACGATGTCGATTGAGGCCGATAAACCGGACTCCACTTCGCCTCAAAACGTCCTAAAATCATCCGGGGAAGGGACCACCGACATCGCATGACCGCGCCGACCGACGATCGATCGCCGAAACTGCCGCGCGGTTGGCTGCGCGCGGCCGTGATGTCGACGATTGCGCTCGCCTTCGTCGGTGCGGCGGCGGGCTTCATCGCGTTCCTGTCGCAATTGCGCGGCGCCGAGATCGCGCCGGACCGCAAGGCGGACGGCATCGTGGTGCTGACCGGCGGCTCCTCGCGGGTCTCCGATGCGATGGAGCTGCTCGCTGCCGGCTACGGCAGGAGGCTCCTGATCTCCGGCGTGCACCCGACCTCGACGGCGAGCGACATCTCCCGGACGTTGCCGGAGAGCCAGTCCTTCATGCGTTGCTGCGTCGATCTCGACCGCAGCGCGGTCTCGACCCGCGGCAATGCCGCGGAAGCGCGGCGCTGGGCCGAGGGGCGCGGCTTCAAATCGCTGATCGTGGTCACCTCGAACTATCACATGCCCCGCGCGCTGGTGGAATTCTCGCATGCGATGCCGGAGACTACATTGATCCCGTTCGTGGTGGTCGGCGAAAAATGGCGCGAGGAGCCGTGGTGGACCTCGGCGTCCACCTTGCGGCTGCTGCTGTCCGAATATGTCAAGTACATCGCGGCCGAGCTCAGGGTGCGATTGGAGGATTTCGGGATTGACCTTTCGCCCGAGATGTCGGAGCAGCCTCCCGGGCTGCAGCCGAAGCGTCCCGCCACCGCACAGGCCAATTGATCGGCAATTGATTGGATCCTCGATGTTCTTGATTTTCCTGCGATCGCTCGTGTTCAACGTGCTGTTCTACACCGTGCTGGTGTGCCTCGCGATCGTTGCGCTGCCGACCTTCGCATTGCCGCCGCGCGCCATGCTCACGGTCGCGCAATGGTGGGCGAAGGCGACGCTGTTCCTGATGCGGGCGGTCTGCAACATCAAGGTGGAATTCCGCGGCGTCGAGAAGATCCCGACGGGGCCATTGGTGATCGTCGCGAAGCACCAGTCGTTCTGGGAGACGTTCGTCTTGCCCGGCTTCTTCGATCGCCCGATCTTCATCCTCAAGCGTCAGCTCATGCAGATCCCGGTGTTCGGCCAGTTCCTGGTCAAGACCGGGATGATCGCGATCGACCGCAACGCCGGCGTCAAGGCGCTGCTGGACATGACGCGGCGGGCGCGTGAGGCGGTGCGCAGCGGCGCGCAGCTCGTGATCTTTCCCGAAGGCACGCGCCGCGCACCGGGCGCGCCACCGGACTACAAGACCGGCTTTGCGCAGATCTATTCGTCCTGCGGCGCGCAGTGCCTGCCGATCGCGCTCAATTCAGGCCTGTTCTGGCCGCGCCGCACCTTCATGCGCTATCCCGGCACGCTGGTGGTGGAGTTCCTCGATCCGCTGCCGCCGGGCCTGCGGAAGGACGAGTTTCTCTCCCGCGTGCAAACGGCGATCGAAGACGCGACCGGCCGCCTCGTCGAAGCGGGCCGCAAGGAGCAGGAGCAGTTGATGGGCAATTCGCCGAGCTACGCGCCGTCGGAGAATTAGCGGCTCTCTCGATCTTCTGTGGGAGCCGGCGCGTGCGGGGAATGCGCATCACCATGCAGCATGGTCGCGAGCTGATGCAGCTGCGTGTCGCGAAAGCCTTCGGCCTCAATTGCTTTCACCGTCGCGGTCACGTAGTCGCGGTTGGCGCCGGACTGGCCGTGGCCCTGGAGCACGTGGCGATGCTGGTCGGTGAGCGACAGCCGACCGGCATATTGCACGTGGCCGCGGTCGACGACATAGGCGAGCGCGGAGACGCGCTGCCGCGCGTCGTTCTCCAGCCACACCGAGCGCATGACTTCGCGATAGACCGACGTGACCTGCTCGCGCGCGCGCAAATAGGCGACCACATCGACGCGGCTCTTCTCGGCAACACGGAAGGCGATGCCGCGGCAGGCGCCGCCGCGGTCGAGCCCAAGCACCAGACCCGGCTTTTCGGGCGTACCACGGTGCACGAAGGAATAGACGCAGAGCGCGCGATGCTCGCCGACCAGCCGCGCCGGGACGCGTTCCTCGAATTCGAAGCCCGGCCGCCATATTAGCGAGCCGTAGCCGAACACCCAGAGGTCGCCTTTGGCTGCGGTGACGGAGGGAAGGGTGGTTTCCGACATTTCGGGCACGGCTACCAGAACCGCGCTCGCAAGCGAAGCGAATTCTCCGTCTTTCGTCGTGGCTGTACCTCGCTTACATTTGACAAAATCAGGGGTCAAAGGGATCGCCGCATGTCCGATATGACCGTTGCCGCAGGCCGGCGCTCCCGTTGGGGCCTTTTCATTGCCCCCATTATCCTCCTGATCCTCGCCGTCGCGTGGAGCGGCTTCTGGTTCTATGCCGCGTCGCAGGCCGAAATCGCCGCCGACGCCTGGCGCGCGCAGGAGGCCAAATCCGGCCGCATCTATGATTGCGCGAAGCGCTCGATCGCAGGCTTCCCGTTCCGCTTCGAGGTCCAATGTTCCGGCGCCAGCGTCGCTCTGGTATCGCAGAACGCCAGCAAGACGCCGTTCACGGCGAAGCTCGACAACATCCTGGTCGTCGCCCAGGTCTACGATCCCAAGCGCATCATCGCCGAGTTCTCTGCGCCGGCAACGCTCACCGACGGCGTCACGCAAAGCACTTTCGTGGTGAACTGGAGCAAGGGTCGCAGCAGCGTGGTCGGCCTGCCCGCCGTGCCCGAGCGCGCCTCCGTCGTATTCGACGATCCCACCGTCAACCGGCTCGACGGCACGGTGCAGGTGCCGCTCGCGCGCGCAAAACAGGTCGAGCTGCATGGACGCCTCGCGGACGGATCGCCGTCCGATCATCCCGTGATCGAGACCGTGGTTCAGATCGCGCAGGGCAGCATCCAGGGCGTTCATCCGCTGCTCGCCGAGCCGTTCGAGGCCGACACGCGGGCGAAGATCACCGGTCTGTCCGACCTCACGCCAAAGCCGTGGCCGCAGCGCTTCCGCGAGATCCAGGCCGCCGGCGGCCATATCGAGATCGTGCAGTCGCGGATCCAGCAGGGCGAGATGATCGCGGTCGCGGCCGGCACGCTTGGGCTCTCGGCCAATGGCCGACTCGACGGTGAATTGCAGATGACGGTGACGGGCCTCGAGCGCGTGATCCCCGCGCTCGGCATCGAGAAGATGCTGGAGGAGGGTGTGCCGCAGGCCACTCTCGATCGCGTCGCCCCCGGCGTGAAGTCGCAGGACCTCAACAATCTGTTCGGTGCACTCGACCGTGCCGTTCCCGGGCTCGGCAAGGTCATCAAGCAGAATGCCAATGCCGGCGTTGCCGCCGGCATCAATTCGATCGGCACCGAGAGCACGCTGGAAGGCAAGAAGGCCCGCAGCTTCCCGCTGAAATTCGTCGACGGCGCTGTGCTGCTCGGCCCGATCAAGGTCGGCCAGATCCCGCCGCTGTATTGATTCCTCCGTCATTGCGAGCGAAGCGAAGCAATCCAGACTTTCTCCTCGGAAACAGTCTGGATTGCTTCGTCGCTGCGCTCCTCGCAATAAGGAGGTGAGAGGGTGGCTACGGCTTTTTCAGCGCCGCATGCGGCCGGCCGAAGTCGGGCGCGGCCGAATCCTGGCCGATTTCGACGATGCCGCGGCGGATGGCGCGGGTGCGGGTGAAATGGTCGAACAGCGCCTCGCCGTCGCCGCGGCGGATTGCACGCGTCAGCTTGGCGAGGTCCTCGGTGAAGGTGCCGAGCATCTCCAGCACGGCTTCCTTGTTGGCGAGGAACACGTCGCGCCACATCGTCGGATCGGACGCGGCGATGCGGGTGAAATCGCGAAAGCCGCCGGCGGAGAACTTGATGACCTCGGACTCCGTCACCTGCTGGAGCTCGTCGGCGGTGCCGACGATGGTGTAGGCGATCAGATGCGGCAAATGGCTGGTGATCGCGAGCACCAGATCATGATGATCCGGCGTCATGACCTCGACCTTGGCGCCCATCGCCGCCCAGAACCCGCGCAGACGATCGGTGGCAGCCGCATCAACGCCTTCCGGCGGCGTCAGGATGCACCAGCGGTTGATGAAGAGCTCGGCGAAGCCTGAATCGGGGCCCGAATGCTCGGTGCCTGCGACGGGATGCGCCGGCACGAAATGGATGCCTTTCGGCAAATGCGGCGCCATGTCCCTGACAATAGCGCCCTTGACCGAGCCGACGTCGGAGA
The DNA here is from genome assembly GCF_023074185.1 of Bradyrhizobium sp. 132. Taxonomy (GTDB): domain Bacteria; phylum Pseudomonadota; class Alphaproteobacteria; order Rhizobiales; family Xanthobacteraceae; genus Bradyrhizobium. The sequence goes on from NZ_JADPKY010000027.1 coordinate 67,411, forward strand.
TGATCGCGCCGGGCTTGAGATGCGCGGCGATCTCCTGCGCCACCGGCCCGCAGGCGCCGACGGGAATGCAAAGGATGACCAGATCGGCGTCCTTCACCGCCTCTGCATTGGTCGCGACGACCTGGTCGACGATGCCGAGCTCCATCACGCGTGCGCGCGTCTTCTCCGAGCGCGCGGTGGTGACGATTTCGCCGGCCAGGCCCTGGAGCTTCGCAGCACGGGCGATCGAGCCGCCGATCAGGCCGAAGCCGATCAGCGCGACGCGCTGGAAGTGCGGGGTCGCGCTCATCTGCCGGCCATGAAGTCGCGCAGGCCCTCGACGACGAGACGATTGGCCTCCTCGGTGCCGATGGTCATGCGCAGCGAATACGGCAGGCCGTAGTTCTTTAACCCGCGCAGCACCAGCCCGCGCTTGGTGAGGAAGGCGTCGGCCGCGTCCGAGGTCTTGCCCTCGGTCGGGAAGTGGATCAGCACGAAATTGGCGACGCTCGGCGTCACCTTCAGCCCGAGCTTGCCGATCTCCTCGGTTAGCCAGTTGCGCCAGGTCTCGGTGAATTGCTTCGACATGGCTTGGTGGCCGGTGTCCTCGATCGCGGCAACGGCAGCGTACATCGCCGGCGTCGACACGTTGAAGGGTCCGCGGATGCGGTTGACCGCGTCGATGATGTGCTCGGGGCCGAACATCCAGCCGATGCGCAGCGCCGCAAGACCATGGATCTTGGAGAAGGTGTGCGTCACGACCGTGTTCTCGGTGGTGGCGACGAGCTCGATCCCCATCTCGTAATCATTGCGCGAGACGTAGTCGCAATAGGCTGCGTCCAGCACCAGCAGCACGTGCGAGGGCAGGCCGGCGCGCAGGCGCTTGACCTCGTCGAACGGGAGATAGGTGCCGGTCGGGTTGTTGGGGTTGGCGAGCCAGACCAGTTTTGTCCGCGGCGTCACGGCCTTGAGAATGGCGTCGACGTCGGAGGTGAGGTTCTTCTCCGCTGCAACGACGTTCCTGGCGCCGACCGCCATGGTCGCGATCGGGTAGACCAGGAAGCCGTGCGTGGTGGAGATCGCCTCGTCGCCTTGGCTGAGATAGGTGTGGGCGAGCAGATTGAGGATCTCGTCCGAGCCGGCGCCGCAGATGATGCGATTGGGATCGAGCCCGAAGGTGCGCCCGATCGCTTCGCGCAGCACGCGCGAGGTTCCTTCCGGATAGTCTTCCAGATGATCCGCAACGTTCTTGAACGCCTCGATCGCCTTCGGCGACGGCCCGAACGGCGTCTCGTTGGCCGAGAGCTTGAAGACCTTGCGGCCCGGCTCTGCCACCGGGCTCTTGCCGGGCGTGTAGGGCGCAATATCGAGAATGCCGGGATTCGGCACGGGGCGGGACATCTTCAACTCCGGAGTGGCTTAGGCGGTTCGCGACTTACGATTTCGACCCGGTCGGGGGCACCGTATAGCGCGTTGCATGGCTGCCGACGAGGGCCGTGGAGCGCACCGAGGCCCCCGCCTCGATCAGGGCAGTCTTGATTTTGTCGAGGCTGCTCGTCGCGGTGACCGAGACCAGCAGCGCGGCGCCGTCGAAGGCGGTATCGGGCACGGCCACGATCTCGGCGAGCGGCGACAGGGCGCGCGCGACCTCGGCGTTCCACCCCGACACGCGCACGCTGAAGGTCTCGACCTCCGTCACCAGGGCGCTGTCGGCGACGCGCGAGACCGCAAACACGGGCAACGCCGCCGGATGGTCCGCGCGCTCGACGAAGGGCAGCCGCGCGATGATCTTTGGCGCACCGGCTTCTTCCAGCGACAGCCACCATGGCGTGCGGCTCGAGGTCGCCGAGACCAGTCCCAGATCGCCCTTGGACTTCGCGACGGCCTCGACCGCCGCCTGCGCGCTGAAATGCGCGACGTAAGGCACGGTGAAGCCGAAATGGAATCGCGCGGAATCGCGCATGGCCGGCTCGCTTGCCGAGATGTCGGCGTGCACCGAGAACGGCGCCTGGACATAGGTAAAGGTCGCGATGATGACGCGCCAGATGCTCTCGACCGTGTCGAGCGGCAGGATGCCGCGATGACGCTGGACGAGGTCACGCATCATGGAAGCCTCGCGCGCCGGACGGAACGCCGAGCCGACCTCCTGGGTCTGCTTCACCTGGATCAGGCGATCGATGATGTCGCCGCGCTGCATCAACAGACGGTGCATGCCCTCGTCGATCGCGTCGATCTCCTTGCGCAATTCCTGGAGAGATGGTGGCGCGGGCGGACGTTGGGACATGTCTGACAGGCGTTGTTGAGGGCGTTCCAATGCGGATCAGTCGAGCCGACACCGCTGCTATCTGTCCTGATTAGGCAGTCAGGGCCGCGAAAGCAAAGAGAAATGCAAAGGGAAATGGGACCCGTTCCGCCGATGGCGCGACAGGCGAATTTGGTTGATCCGGGCCGCGACTTGACGAAAACCGTCCAAGACGGTAGCTTTTACGCGTTCCGTGGTCATTTGAGCCGGCCGGCTTGCAGCCACGTTAAAAAACTCGCTAAACAGGCCGGGGACCCTTTCGATCCCGGCCGAACCTATCGTTCAGGCCGGGTTTTTTATGGCCTGATGTCAATGCGGTCACCACTACGATCGCAAACGAGGTCGATGGTCAGATGGTTGGCGTCCAGTCAATTCCGAGTCCCGCGATCACTGCCGACGAGCGGTCGCACGAGGTGGATCATCCGAGCTCGCAGGTCGCGCAGTTCGGCACGGAGCAGCCGCTGCGGCTCGATTGCGGTGTCGATCTCAGCCCATTCCAGATCGCCTATCAAACCTATGGCGTGCTCAATGCCGATCGCTCCAACGCTGTTCTGCTCTGCCATGCGCTGACCGGCGACCAGCATGTTGCCAACGTGCATCCCGTCACCGGCAAACCCGGCTGGTGGGACACCTTGGTCGGCCCCGGCCGACCGATCGATCCTCAACACTACTTCATCATCTGCTCCAACGTGATCGGCGGCTGCATGGGCTCGACCGGTCCGGCTTCGATCAATCCCGCGACCGGCAAGGTCTGGGGCCTCGATTTTCCTGTCATCACCATCCCCGACATGGTGCGCGCGCAGGCCATGCTGATTGACCGGCTCGGCATCGACACGTTGTTCGCGGTGGTCGGCGGCTCGATGGGTGGCATGCAAGTGCTGCAATGGACCGCGGCATATCCGAGCCGCGTGTTCTCCGCGCTGGCGATTGCCTGCTCGACGCGGCACTCGGCGCAGAACATCGCGTTCCACGAGCTTGGCCGGCAGGCCGTGATGGCCGATCCCGATTGGCACAGTGGCGGCTATGCCGAGCACGGCCTCCATCCGCATCGCGGCCTCGCTGTGGCGCGGATGGCGGCGCACATCACCTATCTCTCGGACGCCGCGCTGCATCGCAAATTCGGTCGGCGCATGCAGGACCGCGAACTGCCGACCTTCTCGTTCGATGCCGACTTCCAGGTCGAGTCCTATCTGCGTTACCAGGGCTCGTCCTTCGTCGAGCGCTTCGACGCCAATTCCTATCTTTATCTGACGCGGGCGATGGATTATTTCGACATCGCCGGCGACCATGGCGGCGTGCTGGCGAAGGCGTTCGCGGCAATCCAGACTCGCTTCTGCGTGGTCTCCTTCACCAGCGACTGGCTGTTCCCGACCTCGGAATCGCGCGCGCTGGTACATGCGCTGAACGCATCGAGCGCGCGGGTGTCGTTCGCCGAGATCGAGACCGATCGCGGCCACGACGCCTTCTTGCTCGACGTGCCCGAATTCCTTGATATCTCCCGCGCCTTCCTGCAATCGGCAGGCAAGGCCCGCGGACTCACCCTCAGGGACGGATAGCCATGTCTGTACAGGAAGCGTTGCCGCTGGGGGGCCTTGCCACCGGGCAATCCGGTCAGTTTCGCGCCGACCATCTGCTGGTCGCGGAGATGGTCAAGCCGGGCTCGAAGGTGCTCGACGTCGGTTGCGGCGAGGGTGACCTGCTGCAACTGCTGGAGACCCGCGGCATCGACGGCCGCGGCATCGAGCTGTCGCGCGAGGGCGTCAACCGCTGCGTCGCCAAGGGGCTCGCGGTGGTGCAGGGCGATGCCGACACCGACCTCATCAATTATCCCGACGACGCCTTCGACTACGTGATCCTGTCGCAGACGCTGCAGGCGACGCGGCAGCCCAAGGTCGTGCTGGAGAACCTCCTGCGCATCGGCCGCCGCGCCATCGTGTCGTTCCCGAATTTCGGCTTCTGGAAGATGCGGCTCCAGCTCCTGATTGGAGGCCACATGCCGCGCACGGAAAATCTGCCCGCAAGCTGGTATGACACCGCCAACATTCATTTCTGCACCATCAAGGATTTCGTCGAGCTCTGCGACGCGATCGACGTCAAGATGGAACGTGCCGAGGCGCTCGACCTCTACGGCCGCCCACTGCGGCTGCGGATGCCGTGGTGGGTGTGGAATCTGTTCGGCGAGCAGGGCGTGTTTCTGCTGACGCGGGGCGGCAGGAAGTAGTTTTCGTCATTGCGAGCGTAGCGAAGCAATCCAGGGTCTTCCCGCGGAGGGATTCTGGATTGCTTCGCCTGCGCTCGCAATGACGGAGCGTGTGGTGACGCCCTTGCTCTAATGCGCGGCCAACGACCTCGGATCGCGCGCCGGCCATCTTCCGGTTTCCACCAGCGTGAGGAACCGTTCCACCGTTTCGTTGAACAGCGCCGGCTCTTCGAGATTGAGCACGTGGCCGGACTTCGGAAACATCGCGAGCCCTGCCGCAGGCAGATGCTTCTTCAGGAACAGGCTCGGCGCGATGCATGGATCGTCCTCGTCGCCGCAGATGATGAGTGCCGGAGTCGCGGCGCCTCTGATCGCGTCCGTCATCGCAAAGATCGAGGGGCGGCCGCCCTGGAAGCCGCGCATCGTGCGCGCCGATCCCTTGGCGTCGTGGCGTGCCAGTGCGGCGTAGAAATCGGCGTGGCCGCGCGGGTCCTTCACCAGGAAGGGAATCCGGCTCGGCGCTTCGCGCGTGACTTTTGCGACTTCCGCGGAGCCGAGCGTCTCGAATTGCTCCGCGTTGGCGCGGCACTGCTTGCGCCAGGCGTCGAGGTTCTCGACCTCCGAGCCGGAGCCGACGCCGGCGAGCGTCATCGATAGCGCGCGCTGCGGTGCGTTCAGCCCGATCTGGAGCGACGAATAGGCGCCCATCGACAGTCCCACGAGGTGCGCGCGTTCGATCTTGAGATGATCGAGCACCGCGAGCGCATCGGTGTAGAAATGCATGTAGCTGTAGACTTCGCCATCAGGTACGTCCGATGGCGTGTAGCCTCGCGCCGAATAGGTGATGCAGCGATGGCCGCGCGAGAAGTAGCGCATCTGCGGCTCCCAATTGGTGTAGTCGGCCGCGAATTCGTGCAGAAAAATAATCGGCGTGCCCGCGCCTGCTTCTTCGAAATAGAGACGGTGGTTGTCCTTCGTGAGGGCGTACGGCATCCGGTTTCTCCCTGAGGTGGCTGCGGCATTGGAATGCCGCTCTGCGGTCAGCGCATGCACCCTAACACTCGTTAATCATCGTCCAAAATCTTCGCGACCCCGTCTTGTTCTCGCCACATCGGGATACTGATACAGCCGGCGGATGTCGGCCACCGCACAGGCCGATTGGGAAGTGGGGGTGTCAAAAGGATGAAGAATGTTCGAGTTGTTTGCGTCTCGCCTGTCGCGTTGTGTCGTCGCGCTGGCTGTTTTCTTCGCGGCGGTCGCCGCGTTCTCCTCTCCGGCGTCAGCACGGTCTCATCGTCATAGCGCAGAGCGGCACGCTTACGCGCATCACGCCAGCAGACATCATCATTATCGGCATCATGCACGCAGTTCGCGCTTCGAGCGCGGCGCGGCGCAATTGCAGGCGAGCGGCTTCGGCAACGCCTTCGCCAGCTATGATCCGAACGCCAACAGCGGCGGCATTGCCATGAGCGGTGGCGGTGGAACGACCCCGCGCGTTAGCCGTCGGATGGCCATGAGCCGTAGCGGTGGAGTGGCCGCGAGCGGCGAAGGCGTGGCGATGAGCAGCGGCGGCTTCAGCGGCGGGTCGGGCCTCGTGTCCGAGGCACGCCGCTATGTCGGCGGCAATCCGACCGGCCGCGGCAGCCTGTGGTGCGCGCGTTTCATGAACATGGTGCTCGAGCATACTGGCCATCGCGGCACGGGCTCCGACATGGCGAGTTCGTTTGCGCGCTATGGCACGCGCGTCTCGGGCCCGCAGGTCGGCGCCATCGCGGTCATGTCGCGCGGTCGCGGCGGCGGCCATGTCGGCATCATCACCGGCGTCGATGCGCAGGGAAATCCGATCATGATCTCCGGCAACAACGGCAACCGCGTCCGCGAAGCGCCGATCTCGCGCGGCCGGATCTATGCCTATGTGATGCCGAACTGAGGTTCTGCCCCGTCATTGCGAGGAGCAAAGCGACGAAGCAATCCAGACTGCCTCAACAGATAGATATTTGGATTGCTTCGCTGCGCTCGCAATGACGGAGTACGTGGAGCCGGCGCCGCGTCACACCAGCTTCGGCTCTTCCACCGCGATCTGATCGCCGACGCCGATCTCGCCGTCGGCGATCACCTCGGCATAGATGCCGCAGTCCATGTGGCCGAGATTGCTTGAGAGCGTGGCCGGGATTTCGAGATCGCGCCTTGCGGTATCAGGGTCGACATTGGTGGCCGGGCAGCGCTTGATGCGCTTGACCACTTCCAGCCGGGCCCGCCCGATCGCGAGCGTCTGGCCGACGAGGTCGAGCTCGGACCAGGCCGGCCAGCCCTTCGCGTAGAGATTGGCGCGGAAACGCAGAGGGTGGACCGCGGCGCCGAGCATAGTCTCGAGCGCGCGGACGCTGTCGAGATTGATGATGGACACGACCTTGCGAGCGACGTCGGAAAAGCTGTGGTCGCGGCCGGACAGGACCTTGGGCGGGCCCTTCAACTCCGGTTGAAAGTTCTCGCTGAAATAGCCCTCGATGGCGGCGCGCCCGGCCGCGGTCTCGAGATCGCCGCTGGCGACGATTTGGCCGTCCTTGCGGATAGTCAGGCGGTTGGTCGCGTCCTCGAAACGGCTGTCGAGGGAAGCCAGCCGCTCATTGCGCGCCAGCATCAGGAACTGGATTTTCGGCTTCCATTGGGGCGCATCAGGGTCGAACCCGCTCGGGCCGTTCTCGATGGCGTAGCGGCGGTCGGCGGGCAGGGTCTGGCCGGATCGCAGTGAGATCCGGGGCAGGGACTCCGGCGTCAGGCCTTTAATCGGATAACGGTAGAGGCCGGTGATCTCGGCGATCTGGTTGGCTGTCATTGCGCTAGCTGTCATGCCGCTACTTAGGGGATTCGACCCACCGGTGCCAAGCTGGCAGATCCGCGCACGAAATTGTGAACTCGCCTCTTCCGGTCCAAGGGCACGCTTCCCACATCTGGGTCAGGCCGGCGCCAGCGCCGGCTGATAACGACCGTTACCGGTTGAGAAACGTCAATGCGGTCATCGGAAACCCAATGAAGATGCCGTTTGGAGTGCCTTAGAGGGCTCCTGGGGCAGGCCGAGGGAAAGAAGATAAATGAACATCGACAAATATACCGAACGCTCCAGGGGCTTCGTCCAGTCCGCGCAATCGCTTGCGGTGCGCGAAGGGCACCAGCAGTTTTCGACCCTGCACCTGCTGAAGGTGCTGCTGGACGACAATGAAGGCCTCGCTGCCGGCCTGATCGACCGTGCCGGCGGCAATTCCCGCGCAATTCTGAGGGCGACCGAGGACGCTCTTAACAAGGTGCCGAAGGTCTCTGGCGGCGGCGCCGGCCAGATCTATCTGGCGCCCGAGCTCGCCCGCACCTTCGACGCCGCCGAAAAGGCCGGCGAGAAGGCCGGCGACAGCTTTGTCACCGTCGAGCGGCTGCTGCTTGGCCTCGCGCTGGAGAAGACCAGCGAGGCCGGCGCGATCCTCGCCAAGGGCGGCGTCACTCCGCAAAACCTCAATGCGGCGATCGAGGCGCTGCGCAAGGGCCGGACCGCGGATTCCGCGACCGCCGAGAACGCCTATGACGCGCTGAAGAAATATGCGCGCGACCTGACCCAGGCGGCGCGCGACGGCAAGCTCGATCCGGTCATCGGCCGCGACGAGGAGATCCGCCGTACGATCCAGGTGCTGTCGCGCCGGACCAAGAACAATCCCGTTCTGATCGGCGAGCCCGGCGTCGGCAAAACCGCCATCGCCGAGGGCCTGGCGCTGCGCATTGTCAATGGCGATGTGCCGGAGAGCCTGAAGGACAAGAAGCTGCTGTCGCTGGACCTCGGTTCGCTGATCGCCGGCGCGAAATATCGCGGCGAGTTCGAGGAGCGGTTGAAGGCCGTGCTTCAGGAGGTGACCGCGAGCGACGGCAATTTCGTCCTGTTCATTGACGAGATGCACACGCTGATTGGCGCGGGCAAGGGCGATGGCGCGATGGACGCATCGAACCTGCTCAAGCCCGCGCTTGCGCGCGGCGAGCTGCATTGCATCGGCGCGACCACGCTTGACGAGTATCGCAAGCATGTCGAGAAGGATGCGGCACTGGCGCGGCGCTTCCAGCCGATCTTCGTCAGCGAGCCCACGGTCGAGGATACGATCTCGATCCTGCGCGGGCTGAAGGACAAATACGAGCAGCACCATGGCGTGCGGATCGCCGATTCCGCACTCGTGGCGGCGACGACGCTGTCCAACCGCTACATCACCGACCGCTTCCTCCCGGACAAGGCCATCGACCTCATGGACGAGGCGGCCGCGCGGCTGAAGATGCAGGTCGATTCCAAGCCGGAAGAGCTGGACTCGCTCGACCGCGAGATCATCCGGCTCAAGATCGAGCAGGAGGCGCTCAAGAAGGAAAGCGACCTCGGCTCCAAGTCCCGTCTCGAGACGCTCCAGAAGGAGCTGGCCGAGCTTGAGGAGAAATCTGCGTCGCTGACCGCACGCTGGAGCGCGGAGAAGAACAAGCTCTCCAACGCCCAGAAGCTGAAGGCTGAACTCGACAGCTTGCGTGTCGATCTCGCCGGCGCCCAGCGGCGCGGCGAATTCCAGCGCGCCGGCGAGCTGGCCTATGGCCGGATTCCGGAGCTCGAGAGGCAGCTTGCGGATATCGAGGCCAAGGAAAATACAACGCAGAGCTCCGGCGACATGATGGAGGAGGCTGTTACCGCCAATCATATCGCGCAGGTGGTCTCGCGCTGGACCGGCGTGCCCGTCGACAAGATGCTGGAAGGCGAAAAAGAAAAGCTCCTGAGGATGGAGGCGCAGCTCGGACAACGCGTCGTCGGGCAGGCTGAGGCCGTGCGTGCGGTCGCGACCGCCGTGCGCCGCTCGCGCGCAGGCCTTCAGGATCCGAACCGGCCGATGGGCTCGTTCATGTTCTTGGGTCCGACCGGCGTCGGCAAGACCGAGCTGACCAAGGCGCTCGCGGAGTATCTCTTCAACGACGAGACCGCGATGGTCCGCCTCGACATGTCCGAATACATGGAGAAGCATTCGGTGTCGCGGCTGATCGGCGCGCCGCCGGGCTATGTCGGCTACGACGAGGGCGGCGCACTCACCGAAGCGGTGCGGCGCCGGCCTTACCAGGTGGTGCTGTTCGACGAAGTCGAGAAGGCGCATCCGGATGTGTTCAACGTCCTGTTGCAGGTGCTCGACGACGGCCGCCTGACCGACGGCCAGGGCCGTACCGTCGATTTCCGCAACACGCTGATCGTCATGACCTCGAACCTCGGTTCGGAGTTTCTGGTGAATCAACCGGAGGGCGAGGATACCTCCGCCGTGCGTGAGCACGTGATGGCGACGGTGCGCGGACATTTCCGCCCCGAATTCCTCAACCGCGTCGACGAAATCATCCTGTTCCATCGTTTGCAGAAGAGCGAGATGGGCCGGATCGTCGAGATCCAGTTCGCGCGGCTCCAGAACCTGTTGACCGATCGCAAGATCGTGTTGACGCTGGATGGCAAGGCGCGCGATTGGCTCGCGGAAAAGGGCTGGGATCCCGCCTATGGCGCCAGGCCGCTGAAGCGGGTGATCCAGCGCTACGTCCAGGATCCGCTCGCCGAGATGATCCTCGGCGGCGACGTCAGGGACGGCGATGCGGTTGCGATTTCATCGGCAGGCAACGTGCTGACCTTCAACGGCAAGGCGGCGCAGACTGCGGAAATCGCCCAGTTCGACGTGCCCGTGTCGAAGCGCAAGCTCAACTGAACCTAGCGCTCACCGCAAAATGAAAAACGTCCCGGAAGGCGATGCCTCTCCGGGGCGAAATGTTTGGTCAACTCGGTCGGCTTGCTAACTGACTGCGGGCGCAGAGCCGGGATCGGCCGGACCTTCCTCGTCGCCTTCTTGTTCAAGCTCCGAAAGGATATCCACGAGCTCGCGCACCCGGCCCTGCGCCAGTGGACGGAGGTCGTTGATCATGGGCTCGTCGTTGGCGAGCCATGCCTGGGCCTCGGCAAGCTCCTCGACTGTCGCGCCGGTTCCGATTATCTGTGCAATTGTGACGTCGTCAGCTCCGCTGACGGCCTTGATCACGTCGTCACGTGAGAGGCGCTGCATGGATTGTCCTCCTCTTGACTGAACAGGCAGGAAACCGCCACCAAAACCAATCGTGGCGACCATTGGTTGGTTCCGCTAACAGAAGCATCTCGCCCGCTCTGGCTCGAGTTGGGGATATTTAATGAAACTGCTGCGACCGGGCCAGGTTGCCCCACATGGATCCGTCGGTTGGACGCACCAATCCGGCGTCGGAGTTGACCGACGTCGCGTCCGATAGTTCTTGTCGGCTGCTAAGGCACTTGCCATGGGTTCCCGGCGAATCCCGCAAATGTGGGGTATCGCCATGAACAAGGATCTTGTCTCTCGCAACCGACCGGCCTTCGACGAGCTTCATCCAAAGATCTATGGTGCCGCGGTCGTCCTTGTCGCCTGGTTCGCGCTGATGGCCTGGGTACTGTTCGATCGCAGCAGTGATGTCAGCCTGTTGCTTGCGTTTGTCAGCCTGTTGTTCCTGGTCGCGGCGGGCATTCCGTGGATATTGTCGCGGGTCTGGAGGCACCACGTGTCCGATGAGCCGCATCCACAGCAGCCCTCATTGCATGATTGGGAAGCCGGCGACTTCAAGGTTTGGGGTGCAACGCTTCACGGCACCGATGCCGCGATCGATGTCCTGCTGCCACTCATGGCCGTCTCGTTTGGTCTTACGGCGATCGGGATCGTCTTCGTGATCGTGCGCGCAACTGCGTTGCCGTAGCGCCGCTCCAATCGTGGCCCCGCCCGTGCGTGGGGCGGGGCGCAGTCTACTAGCGGCCTGCGGTCAGCCGCGGCGGGTTTTGTGACATGATCCAGAGCTCGATGGCGGCAAGCACGGCGACTGCGATGCCGACCACGACGTGGATCGTCATCGCCGTCTTGGTCCCCTCGAATCCGAGGACCCAAGGCGCAATGAGAGCCCACAGGCCGACGATCAGGTTCAGCCATTCTTCCCATACTGCGAAGGCGGCAAGCGCCGCGATGGCCAAAATTGCGATCACGATGCCCGCGATATGTGCGTTCTGGGAGGGCCTTCCGGCGTCGAAGCCGAAGATCCACGGCGAGAAGAACAGGAATGCACCGAGGATCAGGTTGGCGACGTCGCACAGCTTTGCGTTCGTCCAATTGTCCATAACATCCTCCATTCAGCCCCTGCCTAGTGGGAAACCAACCGGTTCGCGCCCCGGCCGGTTCCAACCAAATCGGATGCAGAACGGAAGGTTCTGGAGCCGACGCCCGACGGGCGCCGGTGGGTTCTCTGACGATTGGCGACGACCGTGGGCTATCGGTTGGTGACCTGCAACGGCCCGCCCGTCGCGTCCGACATCCTCGCGATGGCGCCGGCGCGGCCGCTCATCATGCCGTCGAGCCGGTCGCGCTCCTTCTCGAAGCCGGCCAGCATCGGGCCTTCCAGCGAACGGCCGCGCGGCAACTTTACGCGCAGCGGATCGACGAAGCGGCCGTTGACGAGGATTTCGTAGTGGACGTGAGGGCCTGTCGACGCGCCGGTCGAACCGACGAAGCCGATCACCTGGCCCTGCCGCACCTTCTTGCCGGGCTCCATGCCCTTGGCGAAGGCCGACATGTGGCCGTAGGCGGTCTCGTAGCCGTTGTTATGCTTGATCCGGATGTACTTGCCGTAACCGCCCTCGGGGCCGGCCTTCTCGATCACGCCGTTGCCGGAGGCGAAGATCGGGGTTCCGTAAGAGGTGGCCCAGTCGACGCCGGTGTGCATCTTCACATAGCCGAGGATCGGGTGGCGGCGGCCGCCGAAGCCGGAGCGCATGATGGCGTTGTTGACGGGCTTGCGCACCAGGAATTTCTTCGCGCTCTTGCCGGTCTCGTCGTAGTAGTCGACGACGCCGTCGTCAGGGCTCTGGTAGCGGTAGTATTTCTTGGTCTCGCCACCGAGCGTGAGCGAAGCGAACAGCACGTCGTTCTTTTCGCTCGCGGTCACGCCCTCGTCTTCGCCGGCGTAGAACACGTCGAATGAATCGCCTGGCGCCACCTTGCGCTGGAAATCGACGTCGTAGGAGTAGATCTTGATCATGTCTTCGATGACGGGCATCGGCACTTTGTTGCGCATCGCGGTCTCGTAGATGCTCTGGTAGAGCCGCACGCCAGTGCCGTCATCGTCGTCATCGTCGTCGCTGTTGGCGTTGGCCCCAGCGTCGGCGACGGTGTTCATGCTGGAGACGTCGACCGCGACGTATTTGCCGAGATCGGACAGCGCCGCGATCGCCTCGACCATGGTCTCGTTGGCGATGACCACGCGGTAGGGTTGCAGACGGGCGCCAGGGCTTGCAGGCGCCATCAGGATGCGCAGCTTCTCGCCTTCCTTCAGGCCGCCGTCGCGGCCGCGGGGCCCGAGCGTCGCGGCAATCGCCTTGATCTCGTCGGCCGTGGCGCCGAGATCGCGCAGCACGCCAGCGACGCTGTCGCCCTTCTTGACCATGTGGACGCGTTCGCCGTTGGGATTGCCCCCGGTGATCTGCTCCTTGGTCTTCGGCAGCAGCGTGACGTTTTCCGGCACCACGCGCGTCTCGAAGCCGGCATAGGGATCGGACGGCGACACTTCGGTGGCGTAGGCGCTTCTGATGTCGGACGGGCCGGTCGCGCCGGAGACGTCGGCGGTGGCGAGCGTGGCGTAGCGCACCCCGCCATTGCCGCGCCAGTTGGCGGCATCGCGCACCCGCATCAGGATGTCGTCGAGCGCCACCACTGCGGAAATCTTGGCCTTCGGCAGCACCGGCGACAGGTCCTTGGTGACGAAGGAGACCTCGGCGTCGGGTTCGACCGCTTCCGGATTGTTGGGATCGTCGGATGCGGTCTTCGGATCGGAGCCGACATCGGTGAGAAGGCGCTGGGCGTTGAACGGCGGGATCTTCGCCGACAGGTCGCTCGTCGTCATCGACAGATTGCCGGCAATCCGGATGAAGGGGCGCACCCGCATCACGTCGCGGCTGCCGACGCGGGCGACGGTCGAGACGCGCACGATGTTGCGCGAGGCCGTGGATTCGTTGGGCGGTGGCAGGCGGTCGCTCTTGTGCAGCGTGGCGGCGCGGTCAGCCGCACCGAATGCGCCGCGCAGCGCGCCTTCGACCCGCTCCGGCACCTTGGCGAAGGTCATTTCGCCGTCGAGCGATGCGAAAACGGCGCCGCCGATCAGGGCTGCGCCGCAGAGTCCGGTCAAGATCGTCCCGCTGAACCATTGCACCGAGACACGGCGGCGATCGATGACCGCGGCTTCCGAACCATCAACGGACAGCGGCGGCTCGTGGCCGAGATCGATGATCCCGGTCTCACGCCCGTAAGCGCCGCGTGACGTCCTTTGGTTCAACCCAAATCCCCCAATCAACGACCCAAGAGCCGGTTTCGAGCCCCTTCTTACGCCGCCCTCTTCAGGGGCACCGCTCGAAAAGGGCAAGCCGCATAGGCGTCCGCGGTCAGAAGGCCCTGATGACGGGCCGGCCGAAACTACGAACAGCTAAGCGGAAAAAAGATCTCTCGATGTCTCGCGAACGTCTGAAGAAGGCCGCTTCATCCTATGATCGCCTTCCTCTGACCCCAAGCAAACCGCCGGCAGCCCCCACTGGCATTCCTGCGATTCAAGCTCTGTCTGTACCAGAACGCCGCGGGAATGTGGCTCAAGTACGGCGCCTAATATGGAAAAGTTTCCTGAACGACCCGGCGCGAGGGACCTGTCTGGAGGGGCGCTGCAGGCAGCCTCCAGAAGCCCCCGCAGGCCAAACTTTTTTTGGGTTTTTTCGCCGCGCCGATCCAAACCGTCCGCTCCACGCTTCTCTAACCGCATGGAATCACGCAGTTTTTTAGAACAATCCACCGTGCGACGATTTTCTGACAATGGTCGTTGACAACTCCGATGGGTGGGGCCTATAACCCGACCACTGAGCGCGGCGCCGCCGGGTCACTGACCAAGGCGAGCGAACGCGCCACTGATGCTCCTCACCTTGTTGAGTGACACAACAGTCGACGTAAGTCGATTGGAGTTCATTCATCGTCGGTAAGGGTGTCGGAACCCTTCCTCTCTGGAAGGTTGGGGCCACATCGGTCCCGGGCTGTTTGACAAGTGAAGATGAAGAAAGAGAAACGTGGACGGCGGAGTCCTTGCGGGTCTCGCATTTAAAGAGCTTCGGCTTTTTGGATCGGGACCGGACGAAAGACTTCGGCGGTACACGTTTTAAGGTTACACCATCGTTGCCAGCGATGTGAATCGCGGGCAGCTCATCGACTTCGGTCGATGAAAAATGGTGGGACCTCGTCAAAACGTTGTGATCAGCCGGTTCAAAGTTCAAGTCCAACTTGAGAGTTTGATCCTGGCTCAGAGCGAACGCTGGCGGCAGGCTTAACACATGCAAGTCGAGCGGGCGTAGCAATACGTCAGCGGCAGACGGGTGAGTAACGCGTGGGAACATACCTTTTGGTTCGGAACAACACAGGGAAACTTGTGCTAATACCGGATAAGCCCTTACGGGGAAAGATTTATCGCCGAAAGATTGGCCCGCGTCTGATTAGCTAGTTGGTGAGGTAATGGCTCACCAAGGCGACGATCAGTAGCTGGTCTGAGAGGATGATCAGCCACATTGGGACTGAGACACGGCCCAAACTCCTACGGGAGGCAGCAGTGGGGAATATTGGACAATGGGGGCAACCCTGATCCAGCCATGCCGCGTGAGTGATGAAGGCCCTAGGGTTGTAAAGCTCTTTTGTGCGGGAAGATAATGACGGTACCGCAAGAATAAGCCCCGGCTAACTTCGTGCCAGCAGCCGCGGTAATACGAAGGGGGCTAGCGTTGCTCGGAATCACTGGGCGTAAAGGGTGCGTAGGCGGGTCTTTAAGTCAGGGGTGAAATCCTGGAGCTCAACTCCAGAACTGCCTTTGATACTGAGGATCTTGAGTTCGGGAGAGGTGAGTGGAACTGCGAGTGTAGAGGTGAAATTCGTAGATATTCGCAAGAACACCAGTGGCGAAGGCGGCTCACTGGCCCGATACTGACGCTGAGGCACGAAAGCGTGGGGAGCAAACAGGATTAGATACCCTGGTAGTCCACGCCGTAAACGATGAATGCCAGCCGTTAGTGGGTTTACTCACTAGTGGCGCAGCTAACGCTTTAAGCATTCCGCCTGGGGAGTACGGTCGCAAGATTAAAACTCAAAGGAATTGACGGGGGCCCGCACAAGCGGTGGAGCATGTGGTTTAATTCGACGCAACGCGCAGAACCTTACCAGCCCTTGACATGTCCAGGACCGGTCGCAGAGATGTGACCTTCTCTTCGGAGCCTGGAACACAGGTGCTGCATGGCTGTCGTCAGCTCGTGTCGTGAGATGTTGGGTTAAGTCCCGCAACGAGCGCAACCCCCGTCCTTAGTTGCTACCATTTAGTTGAGCACTCTAGGGAGACTGCCGGTGATAAGCCGCGAGGAAGGTGGGGATGACGTCAAGTCCTCATGGCCCTTACGGGCTGGGCTACACACGTGCTACAATGGCGGTGACAATGGGACGCTAAGGGGCAACCCTTCGCAAATCTCAAAAAGCCGTCTCAGTTCGGATTGGGCTCTGCAACTCGAGCCCATGAAGTTGGAATCGCTAGTAATCGTGGATCAGCACGCCACGGTGAATACGTTCCCGGGCCTTGTACACACCGCCCGTCACACCATGGGAGTTGGTTTTACCTGAAGACGGTGCGCTAACCAGCAATGGAGGCAGCCGGCCACGGTAGGGTCAGCGACTGGGGTGAAGTCGTAACAAGGTAGCCGTAGGGGAACCTGCGGCTGGATCACCTCCTTTCTAAGGATGATCCTTCAGCTTAGCTTCGGCTAACTATCGGATCGTTTTAGAAACATCAGTGGCCAACGGTCGTCAGGATCGTTGAGCTGCATTGGCGGGATTTCGCCGTCTTCGTTTCTCTTTCTTCGCGGACGAACACGCGCTGGGCCTGCATGGTTGCAGGATCCCGGTCCTTAACTGGATATGCGTTAGGGGCTTGTAGCTCAGTTGGTTAGAGCGCGCGCTTGATAAGCGTGAGGTCGGAAGTTCAAGTCTTCCCAGGCCCACCACACTCATCGAGTGAGCATTCGTCTTCTGGTTACGGGGCCATAGCTCAGCTGGGAGAGCGCGTGCTTTGCAAGCATGAGGTCGTCGGTTCGATCCCGTCTGGCTCCACCAGATGGTTTGATCACCGACAACTCAACCGTCGTCCGCGAAACATCACTTCGCACCCACTAGTCCGGATGGACAGTGACGTGCGTGATTTCTGACATCGTAAAGAGGAGATCGATCCGAGTTGGATCGTGCAGAAGATTTCTGCGCGGTACTCCATTATCTCCGGATCATTTCGGCGCTCGTGCGTCTTCCAGGGTAGCTCACAAGGCTGCATTGAAAGACAAGCGAGTTGTAAATGATCCTTTTAGCGAAGCTTGACCGCCTCGCTATCGGAACGATCTTACGAAGCAAGCTGGTCTTTCTAATCATTGTCCGGCTGTACGTAGCGTTCATCGAGGGCGCGCGCCGCAAGGCAATCGTACAGACAACATTCTGCCGAGTGTGTGGACATTGATAATGAGAGCAATCAAGTGCCTTAAGGGTGTTCGGTGGATGCCTTGGCGCTGAGAGGCGATGAAGGACGTGCTACGCTGCGATAAGCCGTGGGGAGCTGCGAAGAAGCTTTGATCCATGGATTTCCGAATGGGGAAACCCACCTTCGATAGCCGGAACTCCAAGACCTTTGTCGAAAGACATCGGTGTGGGGTTCGAACAGAAATGTGAGATGCCTAGACCTTTAGATTTCGATCGAAGAGGTTTTGGATTTCCGGTTATCAAGAGAAGGTATGAGACTTCTGAATACATAGGAGGTTTCAAGCAAACCCAGGGAACTGAAACATCTAAGTACCTGGAGGAAAGGACATCAACAGAGACTCCGTTAGTAGTGGCGAGCGAACGCGGACCAGGCCAGTGATACATCAAAGACAATCGGAACCAGTCAGGAAAGCTGGGCCTCAGAGGGTGATAGCCCCGTACGAG